>JBCCZZ010000001.1:0-571164 GCA_039186605.1 Planctomycetota bacterium
GCCGCGGGTCACTCGTGACCCGCGGCCGCGCAAGAGGGGGTCTGGAATGACTGCCCACTCGGCAGATCAAAGACGACTCAGCGGTTGCCCTGGATGAAGATCATCAGCGTGACCTCGTCGCCCAGGCCCTGCGGCAGGGCGCTCACGCCGAAGGCGCTGCGGCTGATCTCGACGGTTGCCTCGAAACCCGTGGCGTACCCGCCGCGACGCTCACCCTCACCGGTCTTGGTTGCAACGAAAGAGATCTCGTTCGTCTCACCGCGGATCGTGAGGTCGCCGGTGACGTTGAACGTGCCATCGCCGTTATCCCGTATCGAGGTCGACTCAAACGTGGCTCTAGGGAACTGCTGCACATTGAAGAAGTCGGGGCTCTTCAGGTGGCGGTCACGCCCCGCACTCGCGGTATCCACTGTTTCGGTCTCGATCTGGAAGTTCATCGAGCCGCCGTTGGCGAGGTGGAATGAGCCGCTTATCGAGTTGAACCGCCCATAGAACGGCGCGATGCCCTGGTGCATGATGCGGAAGACCACACCCGAGTGGCCCGCGTCCACCCTTGAGTGGCCGTCCTGGGTCGTCGTGACCACGGCGCCCGCCGGCTGGGTGGCGACACCAAAGCCGAGCCCAGCCAACGTGAGTGCGGCGGCGGAAGAGATCGCGATCATCGAACGCTTCATCTGTGGAATCTCCTTGAGTCATCGATCAGGGCATGATCCATCGATCCGCCCTGGGGTTATTTCGCTGTCAAGCCATGCGCCAACCGATGGAGACAGGACATTTGTTTCCACACTAATTGTGAAAACGAAAAATTCTACCGGTAACAAATCTGACCCGCTGCACCCTCCGATCACATTCAGGGTTCGCCCCTGGTTACTCATGGACTCGGTGGTTCCCAGGAATCTGCGGTCGCAGCCCAACGCTCGTGGTCGGCCCAGTTGCCGTTGATATGCAAATAATTGGGGCTAAAACCCTCAAGCCTAAACCCTGATCTCCTCGCGACTCCAACGCTGCGAGCATTGCCATGCACGATGTTGATCTCAATGCGGTGAAGCCCCAGCCCCGCTGGCAGAGGCCCGAACGCCCGCCGAGTGCAGAGCACCACCGCCTCGGTCATGTATCCCTTGCCGGTGTATGGGGTCCCCATCCAGTACCCCATAAAACACGACCGGAAGGCAGAACGCACGATCGTGGTCAGACTGACCTGACCCACGAGCAAGCCATCATCGTTTCGGCAGATCAGATGCCGCTGGCTCATCAGCGTGTTGGAGTGCTCAAGGAAGCGTTCGAAGGCCTCCGGACCCCACGGCTCGAGCCCGCGGTCAGGCGGGGGAAGCGTCGCCTCCCAGGGTTCCTGCTCCATGCGGCTCGCACGCCGGAGCGCAACGAACTCGCTTACATCCGAGGGTTCGGGGTACCTGAGGTGAACCCGTTCGCCGAGAAAAAGCGGCTTGCGTCCAGTCGCCTTCATCTGAGCTGAAGCCTACCTCACATCCACGATGACGCGCCGAGCGTGAGGCCTCGCCCGGTGTTCCCACAGGTAGATGCCCTGCCAAGTGCCGAGCACGAGCCGATAGTCCGAGATCGGAATACTCTGGCTCGTCGCTGTCAGCCCGGCCTTGATGTGTGCGGGCATGTCGTCGGGGCCCTCTGCGGTGTGCGTATAGAGCGAGTCGGACTCGGGCACGAGCCGATCGAGCCATCGCTCAAGATCATGCGCCGCCGAAGGGTCCGCGTTCTCCTGGATGATGAGGCTCGCCGATGTATGCCGCACGAAGACGGTGCAAAGCCCGACTTCAACCCCCGATCCGGAGACTACATCTGCCACCCTGGACGTGATCTCTACCAGACCCTTGCCGGCTGTCCGGATCTCGAGTTGATGCTGCGCGCTCATCGTGGTGAGAAGCGTACCTACCCTGTCCCATGACGGACTCCAAACAGGTACCCGGCCTCGCCGACCTGCCCCACCACGAAGTCGTTCCGGTCTTGGACTTCGGCTCGCAGACCGCGCAGCTCATCTGCCGCAGGCTCCGCGACGCCGGCGTTTTCAGTCTCATGGTGCACCCCGACGTGAGTGCCGAGGCGCTCGCCGCGATGAAGCCAAAGGGCATCGTGCTATCGGGGGGCCCCGCGAGCGTGACCGAGCAAGGCGCGCCACGAATGGATCCAAAGCTGCTCTCCCTGGGAGTCCCGGTGCTCGGGATCTGCTATGGCATGCAGCTGGCGTGCCTCGAACTCGGCGCAACCGTTGAGCCCTCTCAGCACCGAGAGTTCGGGCGTGCCTCGCTCAGCATCGGTCCGAAAGACACGCTGCTCGCCGAGCTGCCCGATCAAACCACGGTCTGGATGAGCCACGGCGATCAGGTGACCGACCTCGCGGCCGCGAACCTCGAGACCATTGGCCAGACCGATTCGTGCCCCTTCGCCGCGGTCCGCTCGACCGATCCCACACGGCGGTTCTATGGCGTTCAGTTCCACCCCGAGGTCACACACACACCACACGGCTCGGACCTGCTGCGCAACTTCGCATACGGCATCTGCAGGTGCGCTGGCGATTGGAAGATGTCGAGCTTCGCGGAAGAGGAGGCGACCCGAATCCGAGATCGCGTTGGCGATGACACCGTCATCTGCGGTCTGAGCGGAGGTGTTGACTCGTCGGTCGCTGCGGCACTGCTTCACAACGCGATCGGGGACCAACTCCGCTGCGTGTTCGTGGACAATGGGCTGCTTCGAAAAAGTGAGCGCGGGCTAGTCGAATCCACGTTCCGTGACCACTTCAAGATGGACCTCACCGTGGTAAACGCCGCGGCCGAGTTCCTGGGCGATCTCGCGGGCGTAGAAGACCCACAGGAAAAACGCAAGCGGATCGGGCACCGCTTCATCGATTGCTTCAACGGCGCCGCGGCGGAGCTCGCCAAGGGCGGGCGCAACGCCAGATTTCTGGCGCAGGGCACGCTCTACCCCGATGTGATCGAGTCGGGCCACGGGCACGCTGGCAAGAGCGCGAACATCAAGCTCCACCACAACGTTGGCGGGCTGCCTGAGGACCTGGAGTTCGAGCTCGTCGAGCCCTTGCGTGACCTGTTCAAGGACGAGGTTCGCAGATTGGGCGAGGTGCTGGGCGTCCCCGAACAGATCGTGTGGCGGCATCCTTTCCCCGGCCCTGGGCTCGCGGTGCGGTGCCTGGGTGAAGTTACCGAGCCGAAGCTGGCGGTGCTACGCGACTGCGACGAGATACTTCTTGAGGAGATCGTGTCCGCCGAGCTCTACCGCCGCACGAGCCAGGTGTTCGCGGTGCTGCTCCCTGTCCAGTCTGTTGGCGTGATGGGCGACGGACGCACGTACGAGAACGTCGTCGCGATCCGCGCCGTCGAGACCCAGGACTTCATGACAGCCGACTGGGCGCGGCTGCCCCACGATGTGCTCGCGAGGATCAGCAACCGGATCATCAACGAGGTCCGTGGCGTTAACCGCGTCGTCTACGACATCTCAAGCAAGCCGCCAGCGACAATCGAGTGGGAGTGAAGCCCGCATGGGCCACACTCAGTCCGCGCGGCTGTACGTATATGACTCGATGATGCGCTTGCGACCCCCCACGCGGTCGCTCACGTCTGCGATCCAGCGATCCTCGTTCACGAACCGGATCAGGATCTCGGCGTCACGCGACAGACCCGAGCCGCGAAGGTTGCTCCCTCGAAGCCGGATGGTGTCGCCAGTGCGGTCGGCATCGCCCACGAACCGCAGGCGGCTCGGGCTCGAACTGAAGCGCGCGGTCAACGTAATCCCGCGGCCTGGTTCGCTCGCGATGGTTGCTTCGCCCGTGATGATGTCGCCCTCGCCGACGAGCTGATGCTCAAACTCGATATCGATGAAGTAGCGGTGATCGACATACCCGTACGCCCAGCCCGATACCGGAACCTGCTCGTAACGGTCGTCCAGAACCCAGCCGTCCACTTCCCAATCGCCCTCGAAGCGGGACAGAGCGATCCGGGCACGGTCTACGGGGTTCTCATAGGCACGGCGACGTGAGCGCCAATCGGGCTCGGCCCGGTACACCCGACGTGGCTCGCGCACGATCACCGTCCGGTCATAGTCCCGTTCGCGGGCGTTCTGATCTCCGATCACACCACCCGCAACGCCACCGATGACGGCTCCGGCCGCTGCACCCGCGCCGGCATTCCCACTCAACGAGCCCAACGCGAGCCCGGAGAGCGCGCCCACCGAAGCACCGGTCACCGCTCCCTGGCCCGCGCTCTCACAGCCACCACCAACGAGAACGAAGGCCGCCAATAGGACGACGACCGGTCGGATTATCGGGTTCGAACTCAGGCTGGGGCGGTGCATTGGCTAGCTCCTCTGCGGCATACCGCGACTCTTGAACTTTGTATGTACTAGCATACATGCGACGCGCGGCCACCGCGAGCATGACCAGCCATTTTGTTCAAAAATGAACACTCCATTGGGGCGTCGGAATCGCGGACAGTGCACCAAAGCAACTCCGCCTCAATATCAGGCCCTGAGACGCCGAGCAGAGTGACTATCCTACTTTCCCTCGGCGGAATCACTCGACCAGGGCAACGCGAAGGGGCGGGAAATGACAGAGCATGCTGGTGCGGCTGGGCAGACTGGGAAGGGCGGAGGCGGGGGCTTCCTCATCGGCCTGGTCGTTGGAATCATCTCGGGGGCACTCGTGACAGCGGTGGTACAGCCGTTCCTCGAGGCTGGACCGACCGGCGCGGCCGTATCACCGTCTGATGGCACCTCGACCCCATCCACATCCGGAGACTCTCGTGATCGGGATGCGCGGAGCGGGGAGGAAGCCTTGAACGAGGCGGCTGAGGCAGCCAATGACGAGGCTCAGGGCTCCGAAGGGGCAACCACCTCAGAGAGCGATCCCCCATCAGTGCCAGCAGCCCAGGACGAGCCTGGCAACCCCAACAGCTGATCGGCTGCTGCGAACCTCGAAGCGGGCGGGCAAGCCACACTCGCTGTTTCGCGGAAAGTACTCCAGGGATGCATACGAAAAACCGCCGCCCGAGCGATGCTCGGGCGGCGGTTATGTCTTGTCTCCCACACGAAACGGGTCAGGTCCGTTTCATGGGTTTCATCTGAGCGACGACACAAGGGTCAACCAGGTCGGTGCGCTCGGATGAGTGCGCTTCAGGCGCGGCGGCGACGGCCAGCGACAACGCCGAGACCGAGGACCGAGGCAACAGCCGGCGCGGGGATGTTGCTGAAGACGATGTTGTCAACGAAGATGTTTTCGGCGCTGGCGTTGGTATCGACGATGATGACCAGGTCAACCAGGCTGGCTACACCAAGGGCTTCGAGGTCGAAGGTGAAGGTGCCCCAGTTGGCGGTGCCGTCGTCGGCCGAGACGTTGGCCTCAAGCTCGAGCTCGCCCCAGTTGACGACAGTGCTGCCATTGATGGACACGGCAAAG
This sequence comes from Planctomycetota bacterium, assembly GCA_039186605.1. Taxonomy (GTDB): domain Bacteria; phylum Planctomycetota; class Phycisphaerae; order Phycisphaerales; family UBA1924; genus JBCCZZ01. Next base: position 5,438 of record JBCCZZ010000001.1, read on the forward strand.
AAGTCGTCGCTCTCATAGCTGGTGTCGTTGATCCAGTAGTTGAAGCTCAGCTCGCGCTGGGTAAAGCCGGAGGTATCAACGGTTTCAAACACGAGGTCGAGGCGGCCGTCGCCGTCGTTGAACTGGAAGTTCTGCTCCACACCGTCGGCGACCGCGGTGCCGTCGGCCGCAACCGCCGGTGCAGCGAAGCCCGTGAAGCTGTTCGCACCGATGAAGTCGCCCGACTCCGAGCCATCGAGCGGCCCGGAGTTGCCACGGGTGTCGCTCCAGAAGGTCTGGAAATCGATGCCCGGACCACCGACATTGCTGGAGCTGCCGTTGGTCAGGAGGTTGTTGAAACTCCCCATCGCGAAGGCATCGGCGGTGAAGGTGTTGCTGCTGTCCAGGGCGTTGAAGTCCTGGCTGGCGATGATCTGGCCGTTTGCTGCGGCGGCAATGCCTGCGACCGCGGCGATGGCGATGATCTTGGTCATGGGTTCTGCTCTCCTACGTGTCTTGAGTTCTCTCGATCTGATGCATCAGAGAGAGGACTTGTCCGAGCAAGATCAGCGCGGTAGTCAGCCCCGAGGGTTGTGGGTGGGTCAGGTACGCCCCTCAGCGCAGAGATACAACGCGGATTGTCTCGAAGTTGGCCCTCCTCCTACGTAATCAAATCGTAGAGGAGGTTTCCCGACGGTGCGCTTGTACCAGCGCCAGTCATTGACAAGATTGCGCTAAGGCAAACCCGCAAGTGCCCCAACCATCTGGCAGGAGAAAAGGCCAGCGCCTGTCAAGCTAGGGAAGAACGTCGCCCGTCTCGTAAGCCGCAGCGATCTCGGGAGTGGCTTGCGAGCCGGTGTATGTCGATCCACCGGGGTGCATCGGCACGGGATTGCTGTAGAGATCGATCTCCTGGACCAGTTCTACGTGCCCGTCGAAGAAGCCCATGTTCACGGCTCGGTTGTGCCGAACCGACAGGAGGAAGTTCGTAAGGTCACCCTGAACAATTCCGCCGGGCCTTGTAATCCAAGGTCGTGCATAGGCACGGCTCGAGGCAAACGTCGGTCCGCCATCGGAGAAGGGGCCATAGAGACCCGGGAGCGTCGAGACATCGGTGTCGAGCCCATCACCAGACGTGTAGTAGCGAGAACCGTCGAGCACAACGGCCTTTTCAGACGCCTGCACGCCGACTTGAGACACGCGCCAACGGTACCGGCGAGGAGCGCTAAACGGGGTATCGAAAGGACCAAACCTGCGGTCGATCTCCCACCTCAGCTTGAAGTCGTTCCACTGTCTACGCCCGGTGAGCCGCTCGGCAGGCGGGCCCGCACCGAGTGGGTAGTCGATCATGTAGCCCGGCGCCATGTAGCTCGACGACAGGATGCCGCCAGGCTCGGACTCGAACACCTCCTGGATCCGGGCAAAGTCGAGCGATTCCGATTCGTCGTATGGGATGTTCTGGTCGATGTTGCCCTTGTGCGTGGGGCAAGCAAACTCATTGAGGATGTAGAGCAGCTTGCTGACACGATCGCTCGGAAGATTGAGCTGAGTGCCGATCGTTGGACTGATCCAGTCCCAGTTGCTCGTCGGGGTTGTTGAGTTCAGGTCGCCGTTGACATAGATCTCATCACCCGCGCTGAACGCATAGCCCTCGAAGCCCGACGTGAACGGGCCGGCAAAGAAGTCGTCATTATCGATCGCGTATGTGAGCTGACCCTGGGTCAGGGTGCGGATCTGGGTCTGACAGAGCAAGGTCCGGGCTGCCTCGCGGGCATTTCCTATAGCAGGAAGCAGAATATTAATTAGAAGCGCAATGATAGATATGACAACAAGCAGCTCGATTAGTGTGAAAGCCCGTGCGCGCGTGGTACCCGACTCCATGGCCATCTGCTACCTCCTGTATCGGATCGATTCCGGGCCGGTGGTGACGCTGATCTGACCTGTTTCAAGGTCGATCGCCTCGGCCTCGCTCGCCAGCGTGTTTCGCTGGGCCCCCTCGAGGTATCGGTTGCTCAGAAACCAGCCGTCTTCTCGTTCTATGACGGGCCACAAGACTCGCTCGCCGGACGATGGACTGCGGCCAGGAACGACCACGGTCTCCGAAGAGTCGATCCGGTAGAGCGCCCCTGTCTGCACGTCCGCGAACACCTTGCTGTCGGGCAGCGTGATGCCGCTCTCTCGTGTGATACCAGAGAACACGCTATAGCCCGTAGCCAAGAGCGCGATGACCACGATGACGAGTTGCCATGGCTTCATGCTTACCCCTGTTCAGGATGCGCCGGGCTGCGGCTGGGAATCGGCAGCAAGGATATCCACTATGACGGGGTAGTGGTCGGCCGCGTAACCGTCAGGCCTCCAGGGTTCGCGCCAGCTCCGGCCTTCCGGCAGAGCTGGCGTCCCAACGACATGTCCACTGCCCGGCACGATCTCGGGGGCAAGGGCCGGATTAAACAGCATGTAGTCGATCCGACGACCACTCTCGTGCGTGGTTGTTTCGGGCGTTCCGAGACCCGCAGACTCAAAGAGATCCCGAAAGCCCGCCTGGAGGTAGGTCACGACGCTGGCCTGGTCGGGGGTCGCGTTGAAGTCACCCAGCACAAGGATGTTCCGCTCGGGCTCGGCCTGCTGCACTTCGCGGAGTTCCGCTGCCAACGCTTGAGCCTCGGCTTCTCGCCAATAGCTGCTGTAGCGGCCTGACTTGCAGTGCAGCACAAAAAGAGTGATGTCGTAGGGCTCTGTGCCAGGTCGATCGACTCGCACGTCGGCCCGCAGTGGGCTCCGGTGGTAGGTGATGTCCTCACCGGCGTACCAGTTCTCCTGGTCGCCGTATTCGTCGGGGTGGACGCCGCCCAGCGGCATGCGGACCCACTGCTCGCTCCCAACAATGGGGAATCGACTAAGGACCGACTGCTCGATGCCACGCGCATCTCCGGCATCGAGACTCAGGATGTGGTCGTACCCCATGTCGGCCAGGTACGCGTCAACAAAGGCCCGGAGCGCCGCCTCGTTCTCGACCTCTTGGAGACAGAGAATGTCAGGATCTATCCGCCTGATCGTTTCTGCAACCGCCCGAGCGTGAGCCTCGGGCTTGGTGTCGTCTATATCCTCCTGCCGCCCGGAGAGCGTGGGATCATCGACATCGTCGAACAAGTTAAGAACATTATAAGAAACCACACGGATCGCACCGTCGACCTTCGGCTTCGGCTCGGCGATCCCAAAGCGCCTGTAGTCGCCCGGAGCGCTCTCAGGGGATTGCTCGGTCTCGGCCGGCGGCCCCGAGGCCGTGCCCGCCTGAGGCCCGGTGGACGGACTCTCCTCAGCACAACCAAAGACAGCCGCCATTAGCGTGACGAGAAGCGGCACCAACCACATCCGTTGGCTCATCGGCATCAGGAAAACCCCTTGGGACTCGGACGGTGGCCCGAGGTGTGAGGCGAAGTATGGCCTTGGTGCACTGACTGTCAAGGCTGGCAAGCCTGACGGGGATGGCAGCCCTACCAGAAACGCGGGTGCTTGTGTGGATGCAATCGCCGGTCTTAGCGAAGACTTCACAGAAGTGGAATGGCTGCCGGGGGGGCGACACTCGTGTTGGTGGCTATCGTACTCGGCTCAGCGAATTGGGCTCTGTTTCCAGAGGCATCGAACTGGTCGGTGCCACCCTGAAGAGAGACGATTGGAAGAGAGTGGCGGGCCTGAGGCTCGCCCCAAGGAGATATCCGGAATGCAGATTCTTCGGACTGCCTCGCTCGTCGCGGCGGCCGGCCTTGCCGTGCCCGCGCTCGCTCAGGACAGCGTCTCGAACTCCGGCGGCCTGCCGGGTGACGCGCTCGTTGCCACCGACACCTCCGTCCAGCAGACCCGCTACATCGCCACGATGGCCAAGGGCGAGGACTTCCGCAACTGGCCAGGCACCCGCTACGGCATCGTGCCGCTGATTAAGGCTTCGAGCACCTCTACCGGCTTCTTCGGCAGCCTCACCAGTGCCTTCGCGATGAGTCCGGATCTGATCGCCGGCAACGTGTCCGCGAACTACCCGGCGTGGACTCAGCAAGGCTTCGGCGTGAACCCGAACGAGAACAACGCCCCGAACGCGGTATACACGCCCGGCAATGCTGGCAACACCGTGCAGTTCGGCGCGACCATCGCCGAGTTCAGCACCACCAACGCGGGGGTTAGCTACAACGGCGTCCTCTCGGCCGTCGTGAACTACAACCCCGCCAACGGTGCGAATCTCTTTGTTGATCGCTTCGTCAGCGGCGGCAACGTCGCCGACATCGACGTCAACAGCGGCGAGACCGCGCAGCTTGGGCTCGGCTCGATCGACGCAAACGGCAACGTCTACGTCCGGGCGGACGACTTCTTCGACGGCACCGCCGCGAGCACCGCTGTGACCGGGAACAACGTCTTCCGCATCCGCAACGCGGATCGCACCGCGGTCGTGAACACGATCGGTGACGTCAACGACGCGACCGACGGTGTGATTACCGGTTTCGGCGATGCCCTGGTCACGCCGAACAACATGCCCGCCAGCCTGGCTGGCGGCAACGGTCTTTATGTCGGCAACAGCTTCGACGGCAACGTCCGCACCGGCGCGGCCACGGTGACCAATACCTTCGGAGTTCCGGGCAGCACCGGCGGCGAGCGTGGGTCGCTGGGTATGAGCACCCATTCCTTCCCGATTACGGGTGGCGTCGCGACCTTCGGGCAGTTCCTCCAGGACGCGACAGGCCTCACGAACATCATCACCGCTTTCGGCATCGATGCGAGCGGGGCGCTCACGGGCAGCATTCAGGCGCCACTCCCGACATCGATTACCGACGACAGCACCGGCTTTACCTTCACGGCAACCGATCCCGAGTTCGTCCACTACTTCAGCCAGTCGCCCTTCCGCGGTGGCAACGGCCAGCTGGCCATCGGCCTGGACGACATGGGCGACGCCGACCCGAGCAACGACGTCGGCCTGCTCGCCGCCCCGATCGCTGACCTCGGCGGCTCGGCCAACGACGACAACCCGATCAACGCCATCGCGGTCGCTCGCTTCGATCCGGCCACCGGTGTCGTCAGCGAGTGGGACCTCGCGGCCTGGATCGACCCGGCGCTCATCGATCAGCAGCCGATCCTCGGCGACTTCGGTCTCGACGGCGTCGCATTCACAGGCGACCTCGGTGAGTTCGATGGCGTGATCGACGGCAACGACGCGCCGATCGGGTTCATCAGCCCGCTCTTCAACATCCCCGGCGCGCCGTTCGGACCGTCGATCTCGTCGCCCGCCTTCGATAGCAAGGGCAACCTCTACTTCATCTCGGCCGTCGCCCTGAACAAGTTCGATGAGATCGCCCAGGAGCCCTTCGTTGACTTCGACAGCGCTCTGATCCGCGCCAACTACAACGAGACCACCGGCGGCTACGACCTCGAGCTCATGCTTGAGTTGGGCCAGACCTTCGACGGTGCGAACTCGGGCACCCCCTACCAGATCCAGTTCCTCGCGGTCGCCGACAGCAACTCGATCACCAGCGGCACCATCTTCAGTTCCGCGGGCTCGAACGCGGCGTTCGCCGGCATTGATCCGACCACCATTGATCGCCGCGACAACCGCGCGCTTGGTGGCTTGGTCTTGAGCGCCGAGATCGTCTATGACGTGGATCTGGACAACGACTTCGATGATCCGACCGGCACCGGCGGTGATCCCAGCAGCCTCGACGAGTCGTACAACGCCCTCCTCTACATCGGCTTCCGCCCGGACGAGGCCGATGTGACGAGCACCGGCGCCACCCTCGCGGGCCAGCCCGGCTTCGGCATCGCCGATGGCAACGTCGACCTTGACGACCTCGGCTTCTTCCTCAACGAGTTCCTGACGGCCGGCCTCCTCGCCGATCGCACCACCACCGGCGCGACCCTCCCGGGCCAGCCTGGCTTCAGCCTTCCCGACCAGACCGTTGATCTGGACGATCTGGGCTTCTTCCTGAACGAGTTCTTGGACGGCAACGACTAATCGTCGCCTGACTGGCTCACTTCAGAGCAGACTTGCGAGCCGCCGTCCCGCTGGGGCGGCGGTTCTCTTTTTGTGTAGGTTTGACGTAATTCCTTGTCTAGAAGAGGCTTTACTCGATCTCCAGCATGCACAACAATACAGACCCTGGGAGGGACGGGCCGTTCTCTGAACACCCGAACGAGAGGTAGATAACGAGATGACAAAGAAGACGATCCCGGCGATCGCCCTGTCCGCCTGCGCCATCGCGCCGACCGCCATGGGCCAGTACGACCCCGCGAATGCTCAGTGGGGCAAGGACGTGGATACGGACATCCGAATCGTGACCTGGAACATCGAGGACACGGTCTGCTCCACCGAGACCAAGACCACCTCGAGCCAGGACTGGGATGGGGTTGTCCGCACCATCGCGATGCTCAGGCCCGATGTTCTGCTCCTGCAGGAAGCTGGTGATAACAGCGGCAACGGCACAGGTGGTGGTGTGGACTCTGTCTCCACCCTCACGACCGTGGTCGAACTCTTGCTCCGGGGCGGCACCGACCCGTTCCGCGGGGGCGCGGTGAGCAGCTACGTTCAGCTCTACGCCCCTGGCTTCGACATGCCCTACATCTTCGTCACGAGCGACACCGACAACTTCAACCGAAACGTGATCGTTAGCCGGTTCCCGTTTGCGGACCTGAATGGCAACGGCCAAGCCACCTACGGCGACATCGCGATGCTCCAAGACTCGACCGTGGACTGGAACCGCTCAGGCGATGGCGGCATCCGCGGCCAGCAGGTTGTTGAGATCGATCTCCCGAACGACACCTACCTGGGCGACCTGGTCGTCGGGAACGCGCACCTCAAGTCGGGCGGGGGCAGCAGCGACTTCAGCCAGCGCGATACCGCGGCCCGGAACGCCAGCTACTTCGTGTACTACCAGTACAACGGCGCCGGCACCGGCACGCCCGACCCGAACAACAGGATCCTCGGAGCGGCCCCCACCACCGTGCTCGATGCCAACACGCCGGTTGTCTGGGGCGGTGATTGGAACCAGGAAGGGGCGGGCGGCGGCTTCCGCGGCCCCGCGGCTTGGTTCGAGGAGGGTCTCGGCGCTGGCGGCCTGGACGGCACCGATGCCGACAACACCGACGCGACGATCGCAAACGCCGCCAACCCGTTCACCGGCTCACTGGACACCCTCGGGTCGAGCCGCCTCGACTACATCATGTTTCAGGACAGCATCGCGACCGAGCGAAACTCGTTCGTCGTCAACACCGGCAACTTCGGTACCGCGATCCCGCCCGAACTCATCGGCTACTCACCGAGCCCGCTCTTCGTGTCAAACCGCGCAGCTGACCACCGCGCCGTGGGCGTCGATCTGATCCTGCCGCTCGGTATGAACGGCGGTGGTGACCCAACTCCTCCGGGTGATTTCTTCATCACCAGCCCGATCGTGAACACGCTCACGAACGATCCGGCAACGACCATTAGTTGGGAAGAGTCCACCGACGCCGCGACCTACGACATCGAAGTACTGGGACCCAACGCGACCACACCTTTCAGTGCTACTGAGGACGCGACAACAACGACCCGCTCGATCGTCGTGGACCCAGCGCTTGACCCGTGCGAGACCTACGCGGTGAATATCACGGCCGTGAACGAGGACGGCTCGACCGACGCGACGAACAGCGGGCTCGTGTTCACGATCCGTGGTCTCGGGGACGTGACTACGGAGGGCGCGACGCTCCCGGGCCAGCCTGGCTTTGGCGTGCCAGACGGGCTGACGACCCTCGACGACCTCGGGTATTACCTGAATCTGTGGCTCGTTGGCAACCTCGAAGCGGACCTGACCACAAGCGGCGCGACCCTGGTGGGCCAACCGGGCTTCGGCGTTCCCGACGGGCTCGTCGAACTCGATGACCTTGGGTACTTCCTGAACTTCTGGCTTGTGGGCTGCCCCTGAATCGGTCGCCCGAGGTGGCGGCAAGCCCCAAGTGCTTCGACGAATAACTCGGCCCTGGCGTGTTCGGGACGGTGCCCCGCACGCGGTGCGTGCGCGAGAGTTTGCGGCACCCGGCGGCGGGGCACATGCGGCAAGGTCTTGCGCGCACACGGCCAGTGGCACGGGTCGCGTGATCGGCCTGCTTAGATAAAGATGCTCGCGACCGACGCGGTCATCCAGCAGGCGAGCATGCCGCCCAGCATCGCGCGGAACACGATCCTGGCGAAGTCCTCTCGACGGCTCGGCGCGAGAGTGCCGAGCCCACCCAGCTGGATCCCGATCGAGGCGAAGTTGCAGAAACCACAGAGCGCGTACGCCGCGATCTGGCCCGAACGCTCAGAGATCGCGATCATTCCGGTCTGTTCGTCCGGCTTGATGAGAGACGCCAGCTCCAGATACGCGACGAACTCAGTCGCCATGATCTGGAGGCCCATGACGCCGCCGATCTTCCCGGCGTCCGACGCCTCGATGCCGATCGCCCATGCGGCGGGCCAGAACGCGTAGCCGAGGAGTTCGGCGGTGCTGGTGCCGAGCGCGGCGAGCGGCCAGTCGAGCAGGGCGATGAGAGCGATGAAGGCGATGAGCATCGCGCCAACGTTCAGTGCAAGAAAGAGCCCATCGCGAGCACCCCTTGCTGCGGCGTCGAAGATGTTCACACCGGGCGTTTCAATGGCGGAAAGAGCGGATCGCTCGTCGGGAGCGTCCTCGGTCTCCGGCATCACAATCTTGGCGATGGCGAACGCGCCCGGAGCGGACATGAGGCTCGCCGTAATCAGGTGCTTGGCGTACAGCTGTTTGAGCTCGTCATTCCCTGCACCGAGCATCTCGACATATCCGAGCAGCACGCTCCCCGCAACGGTGGCAAAGCCACTGGTCATCACGACCATCAGTTGTGATTTGGTCATCGTTGGCAGGAATGGCTTGACACAGAGCGGGGCTTCGGTCTGACCGAGAAACACATTGGCCGCCACTGCAAGAGACTCAAGGCCGGTGACGCCCAGGGTCCGACGCAGCACAAACGCGAGGCCCGCAACGATGAGTTGCATCACGCGGAGGTAGTACAAGATCGCGACGAGCGAACTGAAGAAGATCAGGATCGGCAAGACCTTGAAAGCGAACACAAACCCGGCCGGCCCATCTTCGGAAGCGAGCGGCCCGAAGAGGAACGAAGCCCCGTTCCCGCTGAGCTCAAGAAGATCGGTCACGCGGCGCGCGAGCCACTCGACCGCAACGGTGACGGGCGGCACGTTGAACACAAGGATCGCAACTAGAAACTGGAGCAACACAGCGCCGATGACCGGCCTGAGCCGGATCGATCGGCGATCGGTCGAGAGCAGCAGCGCGAATCCGATGATCGAGGCGATGCCAACGAAGCCCTGAAGATGCATCCGCGCAGGTCCTCCCGAGCCCCTACCACTCTCAATCGATCACGCCATCCCGCTCGCCCGAGGCTCACGGATCGCGAAAGATAGCCGAAGCCGACCGATCCGGGGTGACTCCGGACCGGTGCCCGACCGGAGGCATACCCGCTGATGATCCCACCCGCGCTCGCCGAGATGCTCGAAACCCTCGAACCGGGGCCAGGATTCCGGCCGGTCGTCGCTGTCGCGGGGCCCGTTGCTGGAGGTAAAACCTCGCTGGCCGCTGCAATTGCGGAGCAACACGACACCGAAGCCCTCAGCACAGATGACTACCTGCCCGACTACGAGGGGCTTCCGAGGCTAGAACGCGACGAGCCGCGGCACGCGGATATACCTCGGCTCGTCGAGGATGTGGCGAGCCTGCGCTCAGGCCGTGAGACGCTCGTCCCGAACTGGTCATTCTTCGAGAATCGGCGGGTGTCCGAGCGGACGCTGGTCCCGGGGCCCCTTGTCGTCGTCGAAGGACTCTTCGCGTTGCACCCGGATCTGGCCGACCTGCTCAGCGTCGGAGTATTCGTGGATCGATCGGCCGAGGCACGGCGTCAGAAGTTTGTAGGCCGGAGTGCTGAGGGCGAGCGAGGATTCACGGTCGAGGAAGCCGAAGCGCATTTCCACGAAGTCGCCGAACCGACGCTCTGGAAGCACCTGCCGAGCTATGCACCCCAGGTCACGCTCTGGCTGACCGAAGACGGTGACGGCGGGTTCACCCCTTGCGAGCCCAAGGCCTAGGCCCGGCGAGGCTAGCGGGCAGCCCCCTCCATGCGCCAGGCAAGCGTGGTGTCCGCGTCGAGCGTGTATGAGCTGATGCCCCGCTGGGATACGTTCCCGTTAACGAGCAACTGCCAGAACGCACCACGAGGCGCCTTGACGCCGCAAATCTCGGTAACGAGCACACCGAGGTCCCCGCCGAAATCCCGAGACTTGAGCGGTACAAGCTGTTTCATCGCCTCGAAGGCCTCGGTGCCTCGATCGAACCGCCGCACGCTCTCCACTCGGAGTTCGGATCCGGTCGCTTCATCACGAACCGTCAGGGTGAGTTCGACTTTGCCCTCATCCGCCGAGGCGGCAAACGCCCCGACCCCGGCGGGCAGGAGCGCGAGCGCGCCGAGTACGGTCAGAACAAGCCCCGCACGGCGGAACGCGATCACGCCTGCACCTCGGCTGTCATCGATTGTGTAGCAGTGCGCCGCAGTGCGACCAGGACGAGGGCGTACCCACCGAAGAGCGCCCCATTCCAGAACAGATCACCGAGGAGCGTGTTCTTGAGGAACGGAAGCCCGGCGCCCATACATGCCGCAAAGCCTGCGGCATCCTTGGCATAAGTTGTGGTAAACAGCCAGACCGCGGAGTTACTCACAAGGTAGAACGCGAGGCTGCCGGCGACCGAGAGCCCGGCGATCCGAAGCACCCCGATCTTTTTGCGCAGCAGCGGGCCGGCAAGTGCCGGCAAAACGAGGGCCGCGTAGACCGTGACCTGGAGGGGCAGGTTGTAGAAACCGAGCACGAGATCGCTGAACAACATCGCCCCCATCGCGACCCCTGCTCCGAGCAACCGGTTCTTGAAGAGGAAACCACTGAAGAGCGCGAGTGCGGCGATCGGTGCAACGTTTGGCGGGTGCGGGAGCAGCCGGCTGAACGCCGCGAGGAGCAGAAGCCCGGCACCGAGTGCGATAAGGGCAAAGGCGCGGCGCTGACTGGTTGAGTGTGTGTCGCTCATCTGGTGAATCCGTTCTCTAGCAAGGCTCGTTCCGGTCTCCAGAAGGGTACCTGACCACGCGGCTCGCGTCCCATTCCGGGCCTGAGCAGCCCAGAGAACCCTGGTAAAGTCCATTGAGACCAAGCCCGAAGGGAGCCGGACCGGGAATGAGACCATCGGCCGCCCTGGCCCAGATGTTTATGACAGGCGTCCGCGGGGCCGAGCCGGACGATCCGGACCTCGAGGAAGACCTCGCTGCGTGCCATGCGGTCGGGATCAAGGGCGTGATGCTCTTCAGCACCCGGGTGCCGGATGGGGGCGATGTGAACATCAAGTCTCCCGATCAGCTCCGCCGGCTCACCGACCACATCAGGGATCGCCTTGGCCCTGACACTCTGATCGCCATCGACCAAGAGGGCGGCCGCGTCGCTCGGCTGGGGCCCGCCCACGGCTTCGCAGAGACTCTGTGCGCCTCGGAGTACGCCCGCCTGCCGATGGAGGATCGACAGCACCACGCAGCTCGCCTCGCGGCGGAGGTCGCCGATGCAGGCATCGACTGGAACATGGCGCCGTCTGTCGATGTCGATCATGACCCGTCGTGCCCGGTCATTGGGGGGCTGGGTCGCTCATTCTCTGATGATCCAGAAGAAGTCATCGCCCGTGGGCGAGAGATCATCGAGGCCCACCACGCGCATGGGCTTGCCGCGTGTATGAAGCACTTCCCTGGGCATGGCGCGGCGGCCGAGGACTCTCACCTCGAGCTCCCAGACATCACCGACCGGCACCGAGGCGAATATGACATCAGTCCTTTCAGGGCACTGATCGGTGAGTCGCATGAGCGCTGGGGCAGGTTGGTAGGAGTCATGACCGCGCACGTCCTCCACCGCGATCTCGACGCGGAACATCCCGCATCGCTATCCAAAGCGGTGACCACAGGATTACTCCGCGAACAGCTGGGATTTGACGGAATGGTTATCACCGACTCGCTCGACATGGGCGCTATACGGAGCCGCCACAGCCTCCGCGATGCCTGTCGCCTAGCGGTTCTCGCGGGTGCAGATGTCATCCTCAATGGGTGCAATGGCCCCACCGGCGATACCGCAGCGGACTTCGCCGATGTCGCCAGATGGCTCAGTGCCGAGGCGGACCAAGAAAGGTTAGCGGTTGGCGCACGGATCACCCGCAGCGCCGAACGTCGAGCTCAAATGATTCAAGCCCTCCACGCTCAGCGTGAACGCCGCAAGAACACACGCCGGTAGCACACATATGCGGGGTGCTCAATACTCTGACCGCAGCCTCCCGGGCGCACGAGAAGCGATTGAAGCGGGGAGCGATCCCGCATGTGTTGATCCGTCTCTCAGGCCGCCCCGGCGCGGCCTTTGTCATCGGCGGCCTAGCAGGTCAATGCAGTCGTCTGTCGAGCGCCCTTCCGATCTACTCTGTCCGTGGTGCGCCAGCGAGGTTGTGGGTTCCCGTTCTATTGTCCGATTGGTCCAGCCAAGCACTGTGCTGGTATCCGTAAGTGCATTCGGATACATTGACGATTGGTGTCCGATCGCAATGATCGGACCGCATCGGGCGGAACCCCGCGAAGCCGTGAGAAGCGGCTTCGGCTGCAAGCAGTATCTCCCGGCGAGTGGCGGTCATTTCATCTCCCGTCGTGCGCCCCGGCAGTGACGGCCGGGCCGATGTGCGTGGCCGCCGTCGGTCTTGAACGGACCGGCGATGCCCGCGTACAAACGAGCCAATGGGTCGCGGTCAGCGGTCGTCCGATGGCTGACCCTGTACGACACACGCGTCCGCGGCCGCGAGGAAACCGAGTAGATCGAAGAAATCGCTGACCGTGTCGTGGTTGAAGTCCGCCGCGGGGTCACCGGTATTGACGAGGTCGATCTGCCGCAGGACATCGTCATTTGTGACGGTGCCATAGGGAGGCGCGATGTCTACCGATGCGCAGCGGCCGTCGGTCCCGATCCCGGTACTGGTGACCGCTAGGCCGATGCCACCGATGCGCCGGACGTAGTTATAGTAGATGAAGAGTTCGTTGGTCCCGGCGAACGCCTCGCCTTCGTGGGCGATCGGGCCCAAATCACCGTCGTCGCAACGGACGGCGAATCGCCTCTCCGGATCGTCGTTCAGGTCGAAGAGCCACACTTGGCTCTCGGTGACGTCCCCGTCGATCACGCCGCCGTCCGCGTCCTTAAGGGTGACGACCACGAAGGATCGACCGCCGGCAACGAAAGGCTCGGGCGATTGGACATGAGTCATCCCGCTCGACGCCGGGATCTCCAGCACAGCGGTGCGCACCCAGTACTGCTCGTTGGCGAGCGGCTCGTACACCGCGAGCGCCTGCTGAGGCGTCCCGAGCGGGCCCGGGGTGTCGATCGACGCGACAACGCGAAGCTCGTCGCCAAACTCTGGCGCGACCCACGCGTACGGGTCAAACTTGGTTCCAGGATCATTTGTGATCACGCCCGGCCCGCCGCCGCTGGCGTCGCGGAGAACGATCTGGCCCGCGTCGTCTCCGTGCGCAAGCGTGCTCGTGTAGAGCGTTGTCTCATCGACCCACCGAAACCCCGCGAACCCAGGCTGAGCCTTCGTGATGAAGTTGTCGTTATTCGGTGCTGCCTCGTCGAACCACGCGATAATCGGGATGCTGCTCGGGTTCGAAGGGTTGTCTCGTCCGTACAGCACGTAGGTCGTCGCCGCCTGGAACGATTGGCTGGGGAGTTGGTTGATCCGAGCGAACGGCGGGCCACTGAGTTGCTCGGGAACAAACGTCGGCGAAACGCCACTCGTGAGCGTCGCCCGCCAGACTTGAAGAAGGCCGTCGGCGGTCTTGTTGTAGAAAACCGACCAACCGTCCCGGTCGATCCCGAACTCGGGCCCATTCTTCGAAGCCGTCAGCGGGTCGATACCGATGTCGACCCGGAGCAGGCGATCGTCGTTCGGGACAAACGAGCCGGTCGTGGGATCTAGTGAACGGATCCACACCTCATCATCGGGTGTCTGGTAAACCACAAGGTTCTCTTCCGGGAAGATCTCGTGATCGAGGAATCCAAGCCCCAGGTCGTCGACCACCTGCGCACCCGACGCGGACGCTATCGCAGCGACACCGAGAACGCCGAGAAAGCGGCGCACGCTCTTTGGCCCGTCGATTCCGAAATCCATGTGACGACCTCCTGAGAAGTGGTCGATCGGTGACAGCTCGCGGCGATCGCCAGAGTGCCGCCTCCGGCTAGAACGGTGATCCCGTCCGTTTATTGCAGAGCGGGGATGGCCTGGTACCAACCTGGCAGTTCCCCAGGCAGGTGGCACGCCTATTCCAGTCAGTGCCGGGTATCCCCCAGGGCTGGCCTGATCACCAAGGTTCAGGCTCCTCCTGCTTGTGCCAAGGTCAGCAGAGCCAGGCGGTGTCTTTGACCGCCTATACAGTCAGTGGGCAGTACGGCCTGGCAAGAGCTCGACTGTAACACAGCTCGGGGTGTCCGCCGTGCCACCTGCCACGATGGACCGACTTCTTGAAACGGCGATCGGCAAGCTGATTCGCCCCGTAGCATCGTCGCCGGTGCACCACGATGACAGATCGGAAGACGCATGCCCGAACCCGACCCCAAGAAAACCATCGCGTTTGCATCACCCAAGGATCTCGCCGAGTGGCTCAAGCGGAACCACGCGAAGGAGCAAGAGCTCTGGGTGAAGATCTTCAAGAAGGCCAGCGGGATCCCGAGCGTGACCTGGGGCGAGATCGCCATCGAGACACTGTGCTGGGGGTGGATTGACGGCGTGAAGAAGTCACTTGGTGAAGAGGCCTACCTGCAACGCATCACACCGAGGAAGCCTCGCAGTGGTTGGTCAAAGCGGAACACAGAACAGGTCGAGAAGCTAATCAGAGAAGGCCGGATGGAGAAACCAGGCCTCGCCCAAGTTGATGCCGCGAAGGCCGACGGGAGATGGGAGAACGCTTATGCGCCCGCAAGCGAGATGGAGATCCCGGACGACTTCATTGCTGCGGTCAAGAAGAAGCCCAAGGCCCAGACGACCTTCGAGGATCTCAACAAGACCAATCGCTACGCTATCGCTTACGGGCTCACCACCGCGAAGCGACCGGAGACTCGAGAGCGCCGTTTCGAGAAGTTCCTTGGGATGCTGACCCGTGGAGAAAAGCCCGACTTTGGCTTCAAGAAGAAGTAGGCGATAGGCGATGCAACTCCCTCTCGAGAAATCGCTCACGATCCGGCCTCTTTACAAGAGCGAACGTATTGGTATCAGCGACTACATCTGCCGAGCGCCGCAGAGCGGGCCCGCAGATGAAGAGCATCCTGATGAAGACAGCATCGTGCTCCTCCGCTGCGGCGTCTTTCGCAAACACATCGCGCGAGCGGCGGTCACGGCCGACACGAATCAAGCGGTGTTCTTCACGCGAGGATCTTCGTACAGAGTCAGTCACCCCGCTGATGGTGGCAACCGGGGGACGATCTTCTCGCCCACGCCAGACCTGCTCACCGATCTCCTCGGCGAGCACGACCCCGCATACGAATGCTCCTCGGACCAACCTTTTCCATTCATGATCGGGCCGTGTCCGCGTGCGGTCTTCCTGCGTCACAGGGAACTGCTCAAACGGCTCGAACAGGCCGAACCCACGGAACCCGACCCGATGTTGGTCGAAGAACTCTCGCTACATCTCATGGCCGAGGTGCTGGGCTCGGCTTTCTCGCTTCATGCCGAACCGAGCAAGCGACGGCGATTGCGAACGCCCGCGGACCACACGGATCGCGTTGAGGCCGCGAAGGCGCTCCTAGCAAGCCAGATGAGTGAGCCGATCTCGTTGACCGAAGTAGCCGATCACGTCGGTTTTTCTGTCTTTCACCTGTCACGTGTCTTCCGGGAACGCACCGGGTCAACCGTTTATCGGTACCTGACCCAGCTACGGATGCGGGCTGCTCTGGAGCGGTTGGCTGAAGGCGAAAGAGATCTCACCGGCTTGGCCCTGGATCTGGGCTATGCGAGTCACAGTCATTTCACCGACACCTTCCGCCGCGAGTTTGGGCAGGCTCCTTCAGTTGTTCGTGACAGTCTTTGTTCAGTTCGGCCCGTGTAAAACCACCGATCGTGTCACGCTTCAATCAGACGTGTCAGCTTCCAGCAGTGCCGAGTCGTAAATGACGTGCTCCTCGACGACCATGCCGTGGTCGTTGAGGCGGAAACGATCGACTCCGTACCACGCGCGGCGGGCACCGTCGATGGTCGAGGTGGCACGCCAATGGATGTACACGATGTCGCCCGAACCGGCGTAGTCAACCGGGGTGACTTTGAGTTCCGGTTGGGCGGCGAGCAGCCCGTCCATAATGCCGATGTACTCGGCCCCGGTGATGGTCCCGATACCGGTGAAGTGGATTCTTGAGTCCGGCAGGAACCGCTCAGCTACCCGCTCGCCCGAAGGCTCGGCCCAGAATGTCTTGAACCATTCCCAGAACGCTCGGTGGTCCGCCGCCCGGTCATCTGCTGCAAGGGTCGCCTGGGGGCTGTGATTCGACTCATGCGAGGACGCGCAGCCCGATGAAGCCGCTGTGAATGCGGCCAGCAAAATCGCTGCTCCCCCGAGAAGTGTCGGTGAGAATCGGCACGGGGAGCGGGATAGACATGAAATCGAGGCAGGGTTGTTCATCATCGGGTTTCCGTTCTTAACAGGCAGTGGTTTCGGCTTGGATGTGGTGAATGGGTCAGTCAAACAAGTCGTTGATCTCGGGGTAGCCCATGCCCGCGGTCGATACCGGATCGGCCACCCCGTCTTTCAGAAACGCCTCGGCCAGGTCCTTCGCCCTCCCGTACATGGCTTGGGTGAGGCCCGTACCGGCGCTCAAACGACGCACGCCAAGCCGACCGAGTTCGGCGGCGGACGGCAAGCCGGGCACGGCCATTACGTTCAGTGGTTGGTCCACGGCTTCAGCGATCGCGTGGATCGATTCGGGATCGGCCACGCCAGGCACAAACAGCCCATCCATTCCGGCCGCGGCATATTGTCCGGCGCGGCGGATCACTTCGGCGATCTCTTCGCCCGGCGCCAAGCCGCGAAGGTAAACGTCGGTTCGCACGTTGATGAATAGCGGGACGCCGAGGCGGTCGCCCGCCTGCTTGGCCCGATCGATCTTCGCGCACAACAGGTCCACCGTGCCTGGACCATCTTCTATGTTGATCCCCACCGCACCAGCATCGATAACGGCTGCGATGGTTTCCTCAACCTGAGCGGGATCGTCGGAGTAGCCGCCCTCAATATCTACTGACACTGGCACGGACACCATGCGGGCGATGCCGGCCACGGTCTGCGTTAGCAGGCGTACAGGGAGCCGGTCACCGTCGGGGTAGCCGTGCGACCATGCGACGCCTCCGCTCGTTGTGGCGATGGCTCGGCTGCCTGCCTGTTCCATGAGCCGAGCGGTGCCGACGTCCCAAGCATTGGGCAGGATGAGCGGCGTGCTGTTGTCGTGAAGGCTTCGGAGATGATCGGCCTCGGCGCGCAGATTGGATCTAGCTGTTATACCCATGACAAACAAACGCTCCGGTACATCTCAGGGTTGAAGTTGTACGGGCGCGATCCTTCGCAACCCGGGTCCGCATGCCACTATGCCCGAACGGCAGAAGTCAGGCTTCCGAGATCTTGCTCACATCGATGAGAGAACGGTCGCTGATGCCGCACAGCATCAGCCTCTTTGTGTCCGACCTGGACGCATCGACGCGGTCCTACACGGACGGCATGACGAAGGAGGCTTGCTGAAGCATCCAAACGACCGAAACTAGGGCAGAAATAGGGCAGCGGCGTCAAACAAGAAACCCCGTCGCTCGTAAACCACTGCGAATACAGTGCTCCGAGCGACGGGGTCTCAATGAAGCGGAGAGGGGGGGATTCGAACCCCCGACACCAGAAGGTGTACTGGTTTTCGAAACCAGCGCGTTCAGCCGCTCCGCCACCTCTCCGTGCGGATGGCGATGGTAGGCCCCACCACCCAGATGATCAGTCGGTCATGCGGCTAACCACATCAAGCCGATCACGCCAGGATCTCACCCGCACGCTCCAGGATCTGCTCGGGCTCAACCATCCGCCCCGCTCCGACGTGGCGGCACGCCTGCCACCCCTCGCCCGGACCAAGCAGCTCGAATCCATCCTCGACTAGTTGCTTCGCGTTCCGCTGGGTGCTGGGCTGTGCCCACATCGCGCTGTTCATCGCGGGGCACAAGACGACAGGCACCTTGGCTCGGTCGATCGCGCTCAGGATCAGGCTGACGACATCCTCGGTGATGCCGTGCGCCAGCTTCGCCATAGCGTCCATCGTGCACGGCGCAACGATCGCAAGATCGGCTCGATCCGCCAATGCGATGTGCTGCGGGTCATGCGCCTCGGAGTGCTGCCAAACGCTGGTGTACACGGGCTTCGCGCTCAGCGCTTGGAACGTGAGCGGCTGGACGAACTTTGTCGCCGATTGTGTCATCGCGACTGTGACATCGGCCCCACCCTGCGCGAGCCGGCTCACCACATGGCACGCTTTGTACGCGGCGATACCACCGGTAACACTCACCAGTACAGATCGCCCTTCAAAGGGTCGCTGACCAATACCGGCAGTTGTATCCGGGGCGGCCATCAGGAGCCCCCTGCTGCTGTTAGAGCAGCGGCTCGTCGGCCGCGGGGCCAGCGGCCAGAGCCAGCTCGCCGTCCTCGGCCTCATCGGCTGGGTTCATGAGGGCGATCTTGTCCTGCATGATCTCTTCGATCACCAGTTCGAGATCGCTCCGGCCTTCCCGCTCGACGAGCGGACGGGCGCCTTCCATCAGGTCCGCCAACCGCTTCTGGACCAGGGCACACAGCTTGAAGCGGCCGCCTGCCTTGGCGACGATTTCCTCGCTCTTGAGGGCTTCGATCATGGGTCGTCGTTCTCCGGAGTCGGCCTCGGCGTGCTCCCACGCCCCCGGCCGGTCGCAACTCTAGACCCCACCGAGGCTTGTTTCCCGTGACACCCCCCACCGAGACTCCCATCTTCACAGTCGGCGACGAGGTCGTACACCCCAAGAAGCCTGAATGGGGCGTCGGGGCGGTCACCAAGGCCGAGAAAGCAGTTCATGAGGGCAAGCCCTGCCAGCGGCTCTCGATCCGATTCGATCGGGCCGGGATGAAAACAGTCTCAACTGCCTTCGCGGCCCTGAGACCAGCGAGGGAACAAGCCGCGACCCCGACCGAGGCCGCACTCGATGTCCAGGGGCTGGCGATGAAGCTCGCCGAGTTGCCGCGCGAGGCAATCGATACTCGACGAGCAGGGATCGAGCGTGTCGCGGCACTGCTCCAAGAGCTCGCGACCGATCCTGAGGACGGTGACATGCTCGCCTGGGCGATCCGGGAAACCGGGCTACGCGATCCGATGAGCCTGCTAAGCCGAGCGGAGCTGGAGTCGCGGCTCCGAACGCGCCGGGCCGCGGCAGAGCGAGAACTCGCACGCGTGCTCGGGCGTCTTTCTAGACCCGAGCGTGCGCAGGCCGAAGCGATCGCGGCAGCTGCGCCCAGTGCGGCGCAGCGCGCGTGGGCGCGCGCATCACGCGGTCGTTGACTCTGAGCAACACCCCGCGCAACCCCACCCTCGGAGACTCCCCTACACCCCGCTCAGACGGGGCGCCGAGCGGCTATCTCGTCGCGAGAGCCGGTCTTATTGGACGGATCCGTTCTGGCACGCCCGCGGCGCCGCGCTTGCCCCTTGTGGTTCATCGCCGCCCGCTTGCGGAACAGCGGGCGGCGCGAGCACAATCCAAGACATGCCGGAGTGAGACACATGAACGAGCAGGAGTTCCAGACACGCATGGGCGAGCTGATGGACAAGATCACCGACCTTCCGGCCGACGAGCAGCAGCGCCTCCACGCACTGGCGGAGGAGACACGCAAGCGTCACACCCGCATGAAGAAGACGATCGGCGAGCTCCAGGACTCGCTCGATTACCTCAGGCTGAGCGTCAAGTACCTAGTCTTCGATCTCGAGGCAACGCGCCGCGAGAACAAGTACCTCCGGGGCCTGCTCGATGAGCATGGCAACCCGCCAGCGGGTGAAACACCCGAAGAGGGCGCGGACTAACCCCCCCTCTCACGAATACCAAACACCTTCCGATAATACGAACGGCGCGGCGCGGGCCTGTAGCGGCTGGATTTGACGACCTTCAGGGCGTTCAATCCCCGCCGGCCCGCGTTGTGTTTCGGGTCCGCGATAGCGAACAGCCCGACCGTTCGTGAGGAGATGAAGAGATGGTGGAACACCGCTTCGCCGTCGCCGTTGCGCTCTGCGCCGGCACGCACGCGATCGCACAAACCGATCCGTACGCCCCGCCCGCGAGCTACTACGCGGAGGTTTCGGGCACGGGTGCTGCGCTCGAAGACTCGTTGCGAACTGCGATGACCACCGGTCACATTCAGCGCCGCTACGGGGACTTCCGCAACAGCGCGGTCATCCACGACGCCGACCCGAATGTCCCTGGGAACATCCTCCTCACCTACAACCGCGCATCGGTCTCTGGCACGTGGGACTCCGGCTCCACCTGGAACCGCGAGCACGTCTGGCCGCAGTCGCTCCAGCCCGGGAGCGCGAGCAACAGCACCCGCGGAAACCTGGGCGACCCCCACGCCCTGCGCCCCTGCAACCCCGGGATTAACAGCTCTCGCAGCAATAAGCCCTTTGGACTCTCGAGCACGACCGGGGGGTTCGCGAATCTCGGTGTGTACTACTTCACGGGCGACTCTGACAAGGGCGACATCGCTCGCCAACTCTTCTACAGCGATGTCCGCTGGTCAAGCCAGGGCATCAGCTTGGTTAATGGAACGCCCGGCTCAAACCAGATGGGTGATCTCGCCTCGCTGATCACTTGGCACTACCTCGACACCCCCGACGAGTTCGAGCGGCGCCGCAACCACGCGATCTACAGCCAGACGCTAAACCCGAGCTACTACACCAACAACCGTAACGCATTCGTTGACATCCCAGAGGCCGTCTGGTCCATCTACGTGGATCAGAACAACGACAGCTCGCTCTATGTAGGCGGGATCCCGAACGCCGACGGCTCATCGACCCTCACCATCGATTTGGGCATGTTCCTCGTGGGCCAGACCGTCCCCGACACGTTCTTCACGCTCAATAAGGCAGGCCTTGACGGAACCTACTACAGCGTCGAACCGTCAGCAGAAGTCCTGACGACCCACGATGGACGCCACAACGCGTTCCGCATCCTGAACTCGGGCGGCGACACCGAGGTCATCGATCTTGGGTTCGTCAACACCACCGCCTCGACACCGGGCACGATGCAGGGCACGGTCACGATCGACAACCTCGATATGACAACCGGGTTCGGCGTCGACAGCGGAGCGAACGATGGCGACGATATCATCACGCTCTCCGCAACGATCGTTGAAAACTCGAACGCGTCCTTCGACCCTGTTCTCGACGAGAACACGCTCCTCGTCGACCTGGGCTCACTCACCGTGGGCGACCCGGCATCAACAACCCAGGTCACCATCTACAACCTCGGTGGTACATTCACCGCACCGGTCGCGCTCGGCCTTGGCGCTTCGAGCGGCGACACCTCAATCCTCACGATCCCAATCATTAGCGAGCCATCGGTCGCAGCATCCTTCTCTTTCGATGCTTCCCTCGATACAGCGACCGAGGGCCTGTTCAGCGCGACCTACACCATCGCCACAGCCGATGATGCATCGCTCACCGGCGCCACTTCCGGCGTGCCACTCACGCTCACACTGATCGGTGAGGTCACCAGTGCAGCGTGCATCACCGATGTCACCACCGCAGGCGCCACGCTTCCGGGCCAGCCGGGCTACGGCGTCGCTGACGGCATCTCAGACCTCGATGACCTTGGCTACTACCTCAACTTCTGGCTCACTGGGGATCCCGCTGCGGACGTCACAACAGCGGGCGCCTCGATCCCGGGCCAGCCCGGCTATGGGATCCCTGATGGCATGGTGGATCTCGACGACCTCGGCTACTTCATCGGCCTCTGGCTCGTTGGCTGCAACTGAACGGCACCAGCAGGGTGACACCCGGACCGCTTGTGTGCGCCGCACATTCCAGGTACACAAGGTGAGCCGTGTGTCCTGTGTCGGGAGCGATCAATGTCCATCGTCGTGCCCGAGTACGGCCATCCCAGCGATGAACCGCACAAGTCAATGGGATACCTCGTTGGCACGATCCGCAGCCTGATCCCATTGGGAGCAAAGCGGATCCTCGATGTCGGATCAGGCAACGGCTACCTGCTCGGGATGCTGTGCCGCGAGTTGTCCGCGACGGGCGTCGGCATCGACATCTCCGATGAGGGCGTCGATCGGGCAAGGCGGAGCTATCCCGAGCAACGATTCGAAGTCGAGCTCGCCACGCCGGGATTGCTCGATCGAATCGGGGAAGAGCCGTTCGACTTGGTTGTCAGCACCGAGGTGGTTGAGCATGTCTACGCGCCGCGTGATTGGGCGATGGCATGCTTTGAGTCGCTCAGGCCCGGGGGCACACTCCTCGCGAGCACGCCCTATCACGGGTACGTGAAGAACGTGCTTATTGCAGCAACGGGCAAGTTCGACCACCACGTGAACCCACTGTGGGATGGGGGCCACATCAAGTTCTGGTCCCCCGGCACGCTCCGGAGGCTGGTCGAGGAGATCGGATTCGGAGAGTACCGGTGGCGAGGCAGCGGCCGTGTCCCACTGATCTGGAAGAGCCTCGTCGCGTCCGCGACGCGTCCGCACGCCTAGGCGCAGACGCCTGCCTCAAACCGAGGATCGTGCTAGTCTCTCAACCCCGGGTGTGCGGCCCGGGACACCACACCCCATCGAGAGAGCACCCATGGCCCGCCGATCCTCCCGTGCAACCAAGCCCACTGACCCGCTCGCCCGCGTTGACACCCTCGCAAGGAACATGTGGTGGACGTGGAACACGTCAGCAAAGCGGCTCATGGAGAGCCTTGATCCAGCGCTGTACCACGCAACCAACAACAACCCGATCAAAACGCTGCGCCGGCTCGAGCCTTACCGGAGAGCCGCGCTCGCCGAAGATCCCGCGTTCGACAAGCGAGTCGCATCGGTTGAGAAGGACTTCGCGAGCTATCTCAAGACCAAGACCTGGTTCCAGCGCACGGCCAGCGCCAGAGACAAACGGATGACCATCGCCTACTTCTGCATGGAGTACGGCCTGCAAGAGTCGCTCCCGCTCTACGCCGGCGGACTTGGTGTGCTCGCGGGTGACCATCTCAAGAGCGCGAGTGACCTTGGCATCCCGCTGGTCGCCATCGGGGTGCTGTGGAAGAAGGGCTACTACCGCCAGGAGATCCTTCCCGACGGCGGCGTCCGCGTGCTCTACCCCGAGGCGGTGTGGGACGACATGCCATTCGAGGATACGGGCGTCGTGTTCAAGTTCCCCTGTGGACGCAAGGACCTTCACGTCAAGATCTGGAAGCTCGATGTAGGGCGCACGCCGCTCTACCTGCTCGACACCGACCTCAAAAAGAACACGCCCAAGGATCGAGAACTCACACACTACCTCTACGCCGGGGGCGATCCCGAGTACCGCGTTCGTCAGGAACTGCTCCTGGGCGTAGGCGGGCTCTACGCACTCGACGCACTCGGCATCGAGCCGACGGTCACTCATCTCAACGAAGGCCACGCGGCCTTTGCGGGAATCGAGCGTGTCAGGCGGCTCGTCACTGAGCAAGGCTATGAATACGAGGAGGCGGTCGATCAGGTTGCCTCGACCAGCGTGTTCACGACGCACACGCCCGTTCCCGAGGGCAACGACCGATTCGAGCCCAACCTGGTCATGAAGTACATCAAGCCCATGACCGACCAGATCGGTCTGAACCGCAAGCGGACGCTCGCCCTGGGTCGCGAGGACGTCCACGACAACGACGAGACGTTCTGTATGACAGTGCTCGCGCTGAAGACCAGCGACCACTGTAACGGCGTCGCCGAACTGCACGGCGATACAGCCCGCAAGATGTGGGTCAAGACCTACGGCGTAAAGGATCCGGGCGAGGTGCCCATCGGCCATGTGACCAACGGTGTCCATCCGCAGACGTGGATCTCCGACGACGCGGCCGACTTCTACGACGTTCATCTCAAGCCCAAGTGGAGCGGTGCTGGCCCTGAGGATGACTGGTGGAAGGGCGCCGGATCGATCCCACCGGCGGATATCTGGGCACTGCGCAACCGCCTGCGTAGAAAGCTGGTTACAACGCTGCGCTCGCGGATGAAGGAGCAACTGCTATACCACGAGGGCGGAGACGCGGACGTCATCGAGCTCTACGACCGGCTCGATGAGAATGCGCTGACGATCGGCTTCGCGCGTCGCTTCGCGCTCTACAAGCGGGCCCCGCTGATCTTCACCGATCTCAAGCGTCTTGAGTCACTGCTGGCCAATGACAAGCGACCCGTGCAGATCATCTTCGCGGGCAAGGCCCACCCGATGGACGACGCGGGGCACGAGTTCGTAAGCCGCGTGTGGAACATGAGCCAGGACCCGCGGTTCCGCGGGCGGATCTTCCTGCTCCAGAACTATGACCTGGAAATCGGCCGCATCCTGACCCAGGGCTGCGACGTGTGGCTCAACAACCCGGTCCGTCCGATGGAGGCGAGCGGAACCAGCGGCATGAAGTGCCCGCTCAATGCCGGGCTCAACTGCTCGATCCTCGATGGCTGGTGGCCCGAGGGCTACAAGGACCGCAACGGCTTCAAGCTGGGTGATGGCGAGCAGTTCAAGAGTCGGGCGCGCCAAGATCGCTTTGACGCCGAACAGATCTACAGCGTGCTCGAGAAGCAGGTGGTGCCCGAGTTCTACAAGCGGGCACGCAATGGCCTTCCAATGGACTGGATCAAGCGGGTGAAGTGGGCAATGCGGGACCACTGCTGCGCGTTCAGCAGCCACCGCATGCTCGCCGAATACCTGGAGGACTATTACAGCCCCGCCAACGCGAACGCCTGACAAGCCAGATCAAGGGAGAGAGATCATGAAAGCCGCACTCGTTCTCTTCGTTTTGCTCAGCGCCACAGCACTGCCAGGCTGTATCGTCAACAACATCTACGAAGAACTCCAGGCGATTAACCTGAACGTGGAGCGGACCAACGATCACCTCGCGTCACTGGAAGACCAGCTCGAAACCCTCGACACGATCGATGAGTCACTGACAACCGTGGACGCCTCGCTGGAAACGATCAAAGGCACGCTTCAGAGCCTGGACGGCCACCTCGCGAGTCTCCGACGAACGCTCGACAACATTGACTCGACCATCCCGTTCCTGAATCTCTCTGACGACGAGGAGCAGGAGCCCGCAACCACGGATGAGCCCGCGGAGGAGACGACGAGCGAGTCCGAGGGCGGCCAGCAGTAAACTCACCGCATGGCTGATGACCGCTACCGCTTCACGATCCTCCGTGCAGGCCGCCTTCTGCTCGATGGAGGCGGCATGTTCGGCATTATCCCCCGCGTCGTTTGGCAGCGCTCGGTTGAGGCCGACGACAAACATCGGATCGAGCTTGCGCACAACTGCGTGCTGCTCGAACACATCGAGACCGGCGCCAAGCACCTCATCGAAGCCGGCACGGGCGACAAACTCGACGAGAAGATGGCCGGCATCTTCGGGCTTGACGGCGAGTCCGTTGACAGCGCCCTCCGTGCCGCGGGCCACAACGAAGCCGATATCGAGTCGATCATTCTCACCCACCTCCACTTCGATCACGCCGGTGGCCTGACGAGGCGTGCCCGTGAGGGCGAAGCGCCGGACTGGACCGCGACGGAGAGAGGCGACGCATCCGGAGACCGGCCGGGCGTCAAGCTCACCTTCCCGAACGCACGGATCATCGTCCAGGAACGCGAGTGGGAGGACGCGATCAACAACGACGCAGTGATGACGCGCACCTACTACCGCGACCACCTGCTGCCGCTGGAGATCCCACTGGCCTCAGGCCGGCCCCGCCTAGATCTCCACGACACGCCTGAACCATTCCCGACCGGCCACTTCCCCCACCGGGGCGAGAAGCCGCCGACCGACCTTGATCAGCGCATAACCCAGGTCCTCCCCGGCGTGTCGGTCTTCCGCGTGCCTGGACACACCTGGGGCCAGCAGGCGGTGCTCTTCACTGGCGAGGACGGCACGCCCCACTGCTTCGCCGCCGACCTGATCCCGACGCATCACCACGCCGGGGCCGCCTACAGCCTCGCCTACGACGTTGAGCCTTACACCAGCATGATCACCAAGGGCTGGTTCCTCGCCGAGGCAGTCAAGCGGGGCTGGACCCTCATCCTGGACCACGAACCGGGCGACCCGCTCTACAAAGCCGCCCCCGACGGTCGGGGCTGGTGGGCCCTGGAGCCAGTGGGCCGATCCTGAGCCCGCGAACCGTCGTACCATGAGCGTCTTCAGGGGATGCTCGAGACACCCCGGGGCTGCGGGAGCGACGCGTTGGCAGGCACACTGGAAGCCACAACCACAACCGAGCACCCGCCCGAGCTCGAACCGGGCCCGCCGGAGTCCCCAGGCCCGAAGCCCAAGCTGACCTTCTCAGAGCGAGCCGAGGCATTCGTCAGCAAGCTGAGCACTCGGAACAACTTCTGGCACCGCCTCTGCTCGATGATCTGGCTGCCCTATGCCTTCCGTTCGGGCATCCGGATGAAGCGGCTCGACGAGCACACCTTTGGCGCCGTGCTACCCTTCCGCCGGTTCAACAAGAACTGGTACAACGCGATGGCGGGCGCCGCACTCCTCGGCAACGCCGAGATCGCCGGAGGCATGTATGTCTTCGGCTTCGCGGGCGCCAACTACATGGTCGTCTGCAAGCACTTGGACTACAAGTTCCTCCGACCCTGCTTCGGCCCCGCGCTCTACAAGATCCGACCCCACGAGGACATCGAGGCGTTGGTCGAGGACGGCGGGGAGTTCAACGTTACGCTCACCCTTGATGTCGTCCAGCAGATCAAGAAGCCGGGCGACAAAGACCGCCGCGTCGGCCGCGCGAGCATCACCTTCCACGTGACGCCAAAGCTGCACAACAAAGCCAAGGGCCGCGACGGAAAGGCGAGCGCCAAGGACGCGGTCTAGTTCCGCACCTAGAACCGGCCAGTGTCGAGCATCAGCGAAACCCGGATATCCACCCCACCCCTGCTTGAGACCCTGGGCTGGGGCCTGTTCCTCGCAACCAGCTGGACCTGGTGCATCGGGATGTTTTTGCCTTCGATGCTCATCCGGGACCACGGCCCGCTCGCATGGTTCATCTTCACGATCCCGAATGCCGTTGGGGCCGCGGCCCTCGGCTGGGTGATCCCCAACGCCGCGAGAGCAACCGCGTTTGTCCAGAAGCACATGCCAGCGCTCCGCCTCTTCGGCTGGGTCACGATCGCGTTCCAGTGCTACGCCGCCGGATGGATCTTCACTGGTTTTAGCGCTGACGCGCTAATCCCAAACGTCATCACGCTGCTTTCTGCAGTGACCGCCGGGCTGTTCGCACGCACGGTGATCCAGCTGCTCTCATTGACGCTGGTCATTTACACCCTGAGCGTCACGATCGGTGTCCTGATGGGCACGCGTGGCGAACTGCATCTGCCAGAACTCACCGAATCGCACGATGTTGCCGGCATCTGGCTTCTCAGCCCGGTCATCGTCTTCGGCTTCATGTTCTGCCCCTACCTTGATCTGACGTTCCTGCGCGTGCCCAGACGCCTGAACTCCCCCGCCGCGACACGCATCAGCTTCACGGCTGGATTCCTGCTCTTTTTCGTTGCAATGATCGTAATCAGCGGCCTCGTCGGGACGATCCCACATACCTGGAGCACAGGAGCCGCGCGGCTCTTCGCGATCCACGCTTGCGCCCAGCTGGGCTTCACGATCGCTGTCCACATCCGTGAGCTTGGCCTCAACCCCGATCGACCGAAGGGCCAAAGAACCGAGACCGCACGTCTTGCCGGCGTCCTCGTTCTCTCTGTCGTCATCGCGATCGGCCTGTCGTTCCTCAACGAGCACCGCCTGCACGGTCTCGATTGGCGCGAGATCGTCTACCGCTGCTTCATGTGTTTCTACGGGCTGCTGTTCCCCGCATACGCCTACCTCTGCATGTGGCCCGCAGCCGATGGCCACACCGGCTTGCGCGGCCCTCAAGGCCAACGCAAGCTGCGCGTGCTGATCACCGCGTGCCTGCTCGCCTGCCCGTTCTATTACGTCGGCTTCATCGCCGGCCAAGAAGCCTGGATCCTGGCGGGCCTTGGTATCGTGCTCACCTCGCGATTGCTCACGCGTCGCTGAGCACCGCTCGCGCTGTTTCGCGCACGACTTCGTCCTCGACATCATCAGCAGCGATCGCCTCAATACGTTCCCGCAGCCCGGGCAGCGCCAAGTGGTTCCCCGCGACAATCACGGCGTTCCGCTTGATCATGGCGAGATTCACCCGCTTCATTGGGCTGGTCGCAAACGCGTTGCGCCGCTCGCGTTCATCCCATTCCAACAGCTCGAGCAGGTCGAACCCAGACCGTTTGGAGCCGTATGCCTCGTGCCGAGTGCCCACATCGCCATTCCGCTCGGAGTTGTGCGGGCACACTTCCTGACAGATGTCGCACCCAACAAGCCAGTCGCCGATCGGCTGATAGAACGCGGGATCGATCGCCGACCGATGCTCGATCGTCAAGTACGAGATGCACCGCGATCCGTCCACGCTGTACGGCCTAATCGCATCCGTCGGGCAAGCCTCGATACACCGCGTGCATGATCCGCAGTGATCCGTCACGGTCGCCTGCGATACCGACGGCTCGAGCTCAAGCGTCGTAACAAACCCTCCCAGCAGCATCCAACTCCCGAGCCTCGGATTGATGACCAGCGTGTGCTTGCCGACCCAACCGATCCCGCACCGCGAGGCGAGCTCCCGCTCAACGATCGGCGCCGTATCAACGAACGACCGGAACTCGCTCCCCGGAAACAGCACACGAAGCCGGTCCGCCATCGCGTGAAGCCGCTTCTTGATCACCCGGTGGTAATCGCGCCCCCGGGCGTACCGAGCGATACGACCAACGCCCGGCTCCGGCCGCTCGACATCGCCGCGCGTGGCGTACAGATCGGCGACCATGAGCACCGATCGCCCCCCATCGAGCAGCGCCGCGGGGTCGAGCCTGACCTCCAGGTCGTCCTCGAGGTACCCCATTTCGCCATGCCGCCCGGCATCGAGCCACGCACGCATCTCGTCGGCCCACCGCGTCGGCTCGGCGCGGCACACACCCGCAGCCGCGAAACCGGCATCGAGCGCCATCGACGTAATCTGTGCCCCGAGCTCGGTGGGTGTCGCCACCGGGCCTACTCGACGGAGGCGAGCTCCGGCGCCCGCCAGCCCGCACTCGCACGGCCCGCATCAGCCTTCTTCCGCCACTCGTAGACGCGACGGATGGACTCGCCCAGGACACCCTCTGGAGCCGCGAGGTCGGGGAGCCACGCACGGTCCCACTCGACAGTCGCAAATCCCCGGAAGTCGTGATCGACCATCGTGCGCACAAGCTGCTCGATCGGGAGCGATCCATCGCCGATAGGCACGACCGAGCCGTCATCGGCACGATCCTTGAGCTTCACGACTCCGACCAGGTCTCCGAGCCTGTCAAACGCGCCCAACGGGTCCTCATCGGCCTGCGCCGAAGCATCGGGATTGAAAGACACTCCAACGAGCCTGGTATCAAGCCCGTCGAGGAGCGCCAGCATCTCGCCGCTCCGTGCGAAGCTCCCGCCGTTTTCTACAAGGACCCGCACACCGGTGTTCCGCGCAGCCGCGGCGGTAAGTTCCAGACCAGCGCGAACCCGCCGAATCGTCCGTTGGAGCTTCTCGCTCCCGCTGCGCTCGAAGCCAAAGACACGGACGAATGGACACCCGAACTCCGCGGCGCGGCGGATGATCCACTTCGCTTGGCGGGCTGCCGTGATGTCCTGATCGAACAGACGTCCCACCACAGGCGGGAAGATGGGTTTGTCGAAGCGGAGCCCCGTCGCGACACAAGCAGGCGTCACCGCAGCACCCCGGAACAGGTCGCCGAGCTTGCCTGAGTCGGTCAGCGCCGGATCGCATGCGAAGCGGTTGCTCGCCTCGCCAAAGGTCCGCATCTCGAGACCGTCGTAGCCGAGTTCCTCCGCCAGCGCGATCGCGCGGCCTAGGGGCCAATCGGGGCAGGCAACGGTACTGAATGCCAGACGCATGGGGCAGAGTCTCCGAGACGGGCCGGATCTGAGAAACGAGGCGTTATCGTACTCCGTGAGGCACCCAGGCGCCGCGCCGTAGACTCTCTGTCCAACACGTGCGATGACCGACCCTAAGGAGCCGACCTTTGAGCCAGCAGCCCGACCCGGCCCAGTCCCGCGCCATAGGCGCCGCCGAGGGCATGACCTACTCGAGCTACCTGGGCCTCGACGAACTCCTGACGTGCCAGGAGCCCCGGAGCACCCACCACGATGAGCTGCTGTTCATCATCCAACATCAGACCAGTGAGCTGTGGTTCAAGCTGATCATCCACGAACTCCGGTCGGCCGTGGGCTGGTTGGGGGCCAACAACTATTCGCCCTGCTTCAAGGTGCTCGCCCGGGTCAAACACATTCAGGCGCAGCTCTTCAACCAGTGGTCGGTGCTCGCGACACTCACCCCCAGCGAATACAGCCAGTTCCGCGGTGTACTCGGCAGTTCGAGCGGGTTCCAGAGCTGGCAATACCGGATGGTCGAGTTCCTGATGGGCAACAAGAACCGCGGGATGATCCAGCTCCACAAGCATGACGCAGCGGCGGTCGAGGCCCTAAACCAAACGCTCAGCGAGCCAAGCATCTACGACGCGTTCATCGCGGCGATGGCCCGAGCGGGCTTCGACATTGCGCCTGAGGTGCTCGATCGTGACGTAACCAAGCAGTACGAGGCACACCCCAGCGTGCTTGAGGCGTTCAAGAAGGTCTACCGTGACCCAGACGCCCACTACGCTGAGTACGAAATGGCCGAGAAGCTGGTGGACCTTGAGGAACAGTTCGCGCTCTGGCGCTTCCGACACCTCAAGACGGTCGAACGCATCATCGGCTACAAGATGGGTACTGGAGGTTCGCAAGGCGTGCCCTTCCTCCGCAAGCTCGTCGAGCATGTCTTCTTCCCGGAGCTCTGGGGCGTGAGGACCGAGCTCTAGCACCGCCTGGAGGTCACCGATGACCGACACGATCGCTCCTGCGGCACCGGACGTGCGGCCCGAGATCGCCGACCCTGTCGCCCTCATGGGTCCGGGGCCGCTCACCGAAGCGGGCCTCGTCGAACACATCCACCCGCTGTTCCGCCGCGTGCTCGCTCGGGATGAGATCTACCTCGCGAACCACTCGCTTGGTAGGCCGCTGGATCTGACAGCGGCTGATGTCCAGACTTTCACCGACCTTTGGTACCGGGATATGGACGAGGCCTGGCCCGCGTGGATGGACGCGATGACGCGCTTCCGGTCGCTCGTCGCGACGCTGATTGGTTGCGGCACGCCGCATGCTGTTGTGCCTCGCGTGAACGTCGCGCAGGGCCTCCGGACGGTGCTCAACGCGCTCCCGCTGGGACGCGGCCCCGGAGCAAACCGCCCCGTCCGCGTGCTCGCGAGCCGCAACGAGTTCGACAGCGTGGACTTCACGCTCAAGGCCTACGCCCATAAGGGCCGCGTGGAGCTCACCTGGGTCGAGCTCGACGCCGATGCGTTCGTCCAGCCCGAGGCCTACCTCGACGAGATCAGCCGCGCCAAGTCCCCGTTCGATCTCGTAGTGATCAGCCAGGTCTGCTTCAGCACGTGCCAGGTCATCGACCGTGTGGACGATATCACCCGCGCCGCACAGGCCTCGGGTTCGCTGGTCATGCTCGATACGTACCACGCCGCGGGCGTGTTGCCGGGCGTCTTCGACGAGGTCGGCGCCGACTTCGCGACGGGCGGCAACTACAAATACACGAGGGGCGGACCAGGCGCAGGCTGGCTCGCGGTCCATCCCCGCCACTTTTCGCGCGATGATCTATTCAGCCTCGACACAGGCTGGTTCGCCAAGGCTGACACGTTTGGCTTTGCAAAGAAGGACACACCCGAGTTCAAGCCGGGCGGTGACGGGTGGCTGGAAGCCACACCCGCAGTGCTCACGGCGTACCAGGCGCTCGCCGGCCTTGAGCTCGTGCTCGCTCTGGGCGTCGGTCGGCTCCGCACCTACAGCCTTACGCAGCAGGCAAGGTTCGCCGAGCTGCTCGCGGCCCAAGGCATCAGGATCTGGGACCACGGGCCTCGTGCAGCGTTCATGTGTATCCCCTCGGACGACCCCGTAAAGGACGTCAAAGCCCTCAAGGCCGCGGGTGTGAATACAGATGGCCGGACGGTGACCGATGGCGCAGGCCGCACCAGGGGTGT
This sequence comes from Planctomycetota bacterium, assembly GCA_039186605.1. GTDB lineage: Bacteria > Planctomycetota > Phycisphaerae > Phycisphaerales > UBA1924 > JBCCZZ01. Next base: position 37,932 of record JBCCZZ010000001.1, read on the forward strand.
GATCCGTGTATGCCCGGACACTTTGAACACCGATGCTGAGCTCACCGAGGCCGCCTCACGGATCGGCGCTGCGCTCAAGCGGTAGAACGCTCGGCAGCATCGAAAGACACCGTAAACGCTGTCCCACGACCGGGCTCAGAGTGCAACTCGAGCCGGCCACCCTGCCCCTCAATAAGCCTCCGCGTCGTCGGGAGACCAAGCCCGGTGCCCCCCTTGCGCCCGCTCTGGTAAGGCTGGAACGCGCGGATCTGCATCTCTTCGTCCATGCCCGGCCCGGTGTCGGTCACGTGGACGCAGACACGCCCTGGCCCTGAGCTGTCCTTCGAACGCTCGGCGCGCAGAATCAGTTCCCGGTCGCTGCCGCCAGAGCCCTCCATTGCCTGCACCGCATTGAGCATCAGGTTGAGCAAAGCCTGCTTTGTGTGCGAAGCATCGACCTCAGCAACGAGCCCGTCGCCCGGTGACGCAATCGATACACGCATGCGCACCCCAGCTCGCTCTGCCTGAGGGAGGAAAAAGTCGGAGATCTCCGTTGTGAGCTCTCCGAGGTCATGCCGTGCGAGCTCGAACCGGAGCTCGCCCGCATACGCGAGAAAGTCCTCCAGGATCCCACGGAGACGTTCGGCTTCTCGCCCGATCCCATCGACACGGCGTCCCATCCGCTGCTTCTCCGGATTGTCGTCCGGGAGATCGCCGACCGCCTCGCGGAGAAGCTGTGCGTTGAGCCCGAGCGTCGAGAGCGGGTTCTTAATCTCGTGCGCAAGCCCCGCGGTCATTGAGCCGAGCTCAGCCATGCGCTCGGCCGCTCGGGCTCGTTGCTCAGCATCCCTGACGCGCTTCAGGGCCCGCCTCGCGAAGACATACGCGGCACACGATGCCAGCACGGCACCGACCGCCAAACCGATCAGAAGCGGAGTAACCACAGCGGGGCAGGGTAAGAGGTTCGATCAAGCCCCGTGAGCAGAGGGCCCTGGCTCGTGTACACCTATCGGCGTGGCGTGCGTGCGTACGCGCGACGCTGAACCACATGGACCTCGGGTTCGAGCCGCTCGACCTTCGTGGCTTTCCAGCCCTTGGGACCGTTTTCGGCGCTGTATCGGACCTGTGACCCGTCCCGGAGCACCCGAAACCCGTCACCCTCAATCACGCTGTAATGCGTGAATATGTCCTGGCCCTCGGGCCCGACGATGAAGCCGTACCCCTTGCGAGGGTCGAACCACTTCACCTCGCCCTCGACATCCTCGAGTTTCTCGTAGCGATCCATCGCCGAGCACCGCCCCAACAAACAGCGGCCGGATCCGGGCGCTTACACACCCGCTGGAACGGCACGCTCTCCCTGACCGGCGATCGGTGCCCCACCTACCGCCTCCCAGCAGAGTCTCGACCATCGGCCGGCTCCCCAGGTTTGTCTAATCTACCACTGATACACCGTCATCGGAAGCCAGCGATGCGGGACACGCAGGCAAGGCAAGACCCTGCCAGGAAGCAAACGCATTGGAGGCTCAACACTTAGGTACACAAAAAAAACCCGCGCGAAGACGCACGGGCTTGGGATAACCAACCGGGGCATATCCCCACTTTATGGGTTTGTAGATAGGGCGTTAGCCGGCAGGCTGCTCACTGCTCTCCTCCGAAGCCTGCTTCTCGCCGGATCCATCGGCATCGTCGCCGTTGCTGCCGCCTTCGCCGTCGCCGCCCTTCTTGCCACGACCACCGCGACGACGACCACCGCGACGGCCGCCGCGACGCTTGCCGCCTTCGCCGTCACCATCGCCATCGCCGCCGCGATCACCACCGCCGTCTTGATCAAGACCGCGCGCTTCGGCATCCGCCTGACGCTCTTCCTCGGTCATCGCTTGCTTGCGGCTCAGCTTGATGCGGCCCTGGTCGTCCACCAGGATCACCTTGACCTTGACTGTGTCTCCGACGCTCACGACATCCGTCACGCTCTTGACATAGCCATCGGCGAGCTCGGAGATGTGGCACATGCCGTCGGTCCCCGGTGCGAGTTCGATGAACGCGCCGAAGTCTTTCGTGCTGACCACCTTGCCGTTGTAGATCGTGCCGGGCTTGATCTCGGCGCAGATCGCGCTGATCTCCGCCTCGGCGTCAGCCATCTTCTGGCCGTCGGACGAGCTGACGATGACGGTGCCGTCGTCTTCGACGTCGATGTTGACGCCGTACTTGTCCTGAAGAGCACGGATGGTCTTGCCACCCGGGCCGATCAGCTTGCCGATCTTGTCCGGGTCGATGTGCAGGGTGACCAGGCGCGGGGCGAAGAGGCTGATCTCCTCGCGCGGGGCAGCGATGACCTTCTCCATCTGCTCGATGATCTCGATGCGGCCGACACGGGCCTGCTCGAAGATCACCTCGATCTGGTCGAGCGTCAGGCCCCGGGCCTTGAGGTCGAGCTGGATGCCAGTGATGCCCTCGCGGGTGCCCGACACCTTGAAGTCCATATCGCCGAAGAAGTCCTCTTCACCGATAATGTCGGTGACGAAGAGCTCCTGCTCGCCCTGCTCGTTGGTGAAACGCCCGACGCTGATGCCGGCACACGTGTTCGTGATGGGCACGCCAGCGTCCATGAGCGCAAGACAGCCGCCACAAACCGACGCCATCGAGCTCGACCCGTTGCTCTCGGTGATGTCACTCACGAGACGGACGGTGTACGGGAACTCCTCCGGGTCCGGAAGAACCCCGAGCAGCGACCGCTCTGCGAGTGCGCCGTGACCGATCTCGCGGCGGCTCGGTCCGGTGATCCGCCGGGCCTCGCCCACACAGAACGGCGGGAAGTTGTAGTGCAGCACGAACTTCTTGCTGTACTCGGGCAGCAGGCCATCGATGATCTGCTCATCGCGGCCGGTGCCGAGCGTGCAGCTCACGAGGCTCTGGGTCTCGCCGCGCTGGAAGAACGCCGAGCCGTGCGTGCGCTCGAAGATCCCGACCTCCATCTCGAGGGCCCGGATCTCACTGGGCTTGCGGCCATCGGCCCGCTTCTGCTGCTCGACGATCAGCTTGCGCGTGACCTTCTTCTCGAGCGTTCGGAACGCTTCCTTCGCCTGCCCGTTGGCCTTCTTCGTCGCCTCGAACTCGGCAACGGTGCCGCCGTCGTTGATCGGGAAGTGCTCCGAGATCACACGGTCGCGGATCTCGCGGACCTTGTCGCCCCGGTCGTTCTTGCCCGGAATCTGGCGGGCCTCCATGAGCTCGGCCTCGGCCAGCTCCTTGACCTTGGCACTGATCTCCGCGGTCGGGAGGAGCAGCTCGCCGTCCTTCTTCTCGACGCCAGCCTTCTCGCGGAGTTCGTCGATCAGATCGAGGATGTCGGAGATGTGCTTCTGACCGAACTCGATCGCGCCGAGCACACCCTCTTCCTCGACCTCGGCGGCGCCGACCTCGATCATGTTGACGCCGTCACGGTGGCCCGAGAGGACCAGGTCGACGTCGCTGTACTCGAGCTGGCTCACGGTCGGGTTGATGACGAACTTCGCACCATCATCGGTATGCAGGCGGCCGACACGGACGGTCGCGAGCGGGCCCTGGAAGGGGGCATCGCTGATCTCGAGCGCCGCGGCCGCCGCAGTGCCGGCGATCACGTCAGAGTCGTTCTCTCCATCGTGGCTCATCACCCAGCACTGGATCTGCACCTCATCGACGAATCCGTCGGGGAAGAGCGGCCGGCAGGGCCGGTCGATCATCCGCATCGTGAGGATTTCTTTCTCGTTGGGCGGCCCCTCACGCTTCCGGAACCCGCCGGGGAACTTGCCAGCGGCCGAGGTCTTCTCCCGATAGTCCACGGTGAGGGGGAAAAAGTCGAGACCCGGGCGCGGATCCGCACGAACCACGGTCGCGAGCACAGTTGTGCCCCCGTAGGTCGCGATCACCGATGCGCTCGCGAGCTTGGCGACCCGGCCGGTCTCGAAGCGGAGCGTGCGCCCGCCGATCTCCTTTTCGACGACGATTGGACTGATTGTCATAGCTGCTCTTTGCCGTTTCTCGGGGGCCAGAAACCCCACGCTGCGCCGACGCCTATATGTACTCAGAGCGTCCGGCGGGAACTCTCACCCACCCCGCCGCGACTCTCACTCGCGCGACGCGGGGCTCGCGATGATTCCGCCTGGGAGAGAGGGGCAGAGGACGTGGCCCAGCGACCCGCGGGACGCCACGCCCGCTGATTCTGAACTGCGCCGACTGCCCGCCCGGTAGCGGCCCACCGCACGAATCGGAATACAAAAAAACCCGCCGGCAGGAGCGCCGACGGGTTCGGTTCAATCGCTTACTTACGAAGACCCAGCTTCTTGATCAGCGCCTGATAGCGTCCGAGATCTGTTCGCTGCAAGTAGCGGAGCAGCCGGTTCCGACGGCCCACCATCATCACAAGCCCTCGACGGCTGTGCCGGTCGTGTTTATGCTCGCGGAGGTGCTCGGCGACTTCCAAGATCCGGGCGGTCAGAAGCGAGATCTGAACCTCGGGGGAACCGCTGTCGGACTCATGCCGCTTCGCGTCGGCGATGACTGCTTGCTTCTTGTCGGCTGCGATCAAGGCATTCTCCGGGGATGCACCAAGGGTGCCGCCGGTAAAAAACCGGCACCTTCTTGGCCCAAGGGTAGGCCGGCCCCAACGTGATCTTCAAGCTCTCGGGGAGGGCAGGCGATACCTTTCACAATGGCCCAGGCCTCCCGGAGACCCCAGATGCCCGATACCCAGATCCTCCCCAGCCTTTCAGCCCGCGTCTCCAGCCTGAAGCCCTCGGTAACTGTTGCCGTCACCAACCGGGCCAAGGCGATGAAGGCCGAGGGCCAGAACGTGCTCGGGTTTGCCGCCGGCGAGCCCGATTTCGATACGCCGGGTGCAATTAAACAGGCCGCGATCGACGCGCTCACAAATAACCAAACCCGCTATATGCCGACTCTGGGCGACACCCTAACTAGGGGATCTGTCGCCGAGAAGCTCACCAGAGAAAACGGCATCCCGGGCCTGAGCGCGGACCACGTCGCGATCACCGTGGGTGGCAAGCACGCGTTGTTCGCGATCTGCCAGTGCCTCTTCGACCCCCCAGCGCCTGGGGAGGCACCTATGGAAGGTGTCCTGCCCACGCCGGCCTGGGTCAGCTACGCCCCGATTGTGCGTCTCGCCGGCGGCGAAATCGTCGAGGTCGAGACCACCCCGGGCACAGATTTCAAGATATCGCCCGAGCAGCTCAAGGCCGCCATCACACAGCGCACTCGGGCAGTCTTCCTAAACAGCCCCAGCAATCCGTGCGGCACGATGTATACGCCCGACGAGCTGCGCGCACTCGGCGCGGTGATCGCTGAAGCTGCCTCGACCATTGCTCCAGAACTGGTCGTTGTCAGCGACGAGATCTACGAGAAGATCATTTACGGTGGTATCGCCCACCTCAGCCCTGGCAGCATCCCCGAGATCGCTGATCGCGTGATCACGATCAATGGGCTCAGCAAGGCCTACGCGATGACCGGCTGGCGTGTCGGCTACGCGTGCGCGAGCGGCGACTGGGGCAAGACCTTTGTGAAGGCGATGGGCACGCTCCAAGGCCAGATGACGACCAACATCACATCATTCGTCTACCCCGCGATTCGTACAGCGCTCTCTGAGTGCGCCGACGAGGTCGAGCAGATGCGTCAAGCGTTTGCCAAACGCGCCGAGCTGATCCACGGACTTCTGGGGGAGTTACCGGGCATCGTCTGCCCTCGTCCAACCGGCGCGTTCTATGTCTTTCCCGATGTCAGCGCCCACTTCGGCAAGACAACCAAGGGGGGCGTCAAGATCACGAATGCCCTGTCCTTCTGCGAGTCGCTGCTCGCGGAGGAGCTTGTCGCGCTCGTCCCGGGTGATGACTTCGGAGGGTGCGGCCCGAACCACTGCCGCATCAGCTTCGCGTGCAGCGAGGAGCAGATCAACGCGGGAATGGAACGCCTGGGCCGATTCCTCGCAGGCCTCAGCTAGCAAACCGGTACTCTGGCGCGCGCCATGAAGATTCCGCACATCCTGGTGATCCATGTTGAGCACGCGCCGGGCAACCTCGCCAAGGTGCTCACCGTGGTCGGCGAACAAGGCCTGACCGTCGAAGACCTCCAGATGGTCGGTCGCAATCAGGACTCGACCACCTGGGAACTCACGCTCGAACTCGACGGGCCGGATCAGCTCGAGATCATGGCGGCGATCGATAAGCTGCCCATCGCCCGCGTTATGGGCTCGTCAGACCGCGTCTTTAACCGGCACCAGGGCGGCAAAATCGAAACTGTCAGCCGCAGCAAGATCCACGATCTCCAGATGCTGCGCGATGTCTACACGCCTGGTGTTGCACGCGTATGCCTGGCGATCCAGGACCACCCAAAGCTGGCGCGCAACTACACGGGCATCGGCAACACCGTCGCAATCGTGACCAACGGCACCGCGATCCTGGGCCTGGGTGACATCGGCGCGGTCGCCGGCATGCCGGTCATGGAGGGCAAGGCGGCGTTGTTCAGCCAGCTCGCGGGACTCAGCGGCGTGCCCATCTTGATCGAGAGCAAGGACCCCGACGTGATCGTTGACGCTGTCGAGGCCATCGCGCCGAGCTTCGGCGCCGTCCAGCTCGAAGATATCCGGGCGCCCGAGTGCTTCGAGATTGAAGAGAAGCTTATTGAGCGGCTGGATATCCCCGTGCTCCACGACGATCAGCACGGAACAGCGGTGGTTGCGCTTGCCGCGCTGATCAGCGCGGCCCGTTCGAGCGGCGTCCATCTCTCGTCATCGGTCGTCGGACAGATCGGCCTCGGCGCCGCGGGCTTAGGCATCACCCGTCTGCTTGGGAAGTACGGCGTCGCCGGAGTCCTCGGCGCCGACCTTGACGAGGATGCGCTCGCGCGGCTCGAAACCCAGGGAGGCCGCCGCGCGGGCCTGCCCGACCTGATGGCCAAGGCCGATATCGTCATCGCGACGACCGGGGTGAAGGGCCTCATCAAGCCCCACATGGTCCGTGAGGGACAGCTCATCCTCGCGCTCTCGAACCCAGAGCCGGAGATCGAGCCATCTGTCGCGCTCGAACGCGGAGCTCGATTCGCCGCCGACGGGAAGACGATCAACAACGTGCTGGGCTTTCCGGGCCTGTTCAGAGGCGCCCTAGCCGCGAACGCAACGAGCTTCACCGATCAGATGCTGATCGCCGCGGCGGAGTCGATCTCAGCGCTCGCCCCGGCCGGCGAACTGACGCCGCAGGCACTTGATGTGAGTGTTCATGAGAAGGTCGCTCAAGCGGTCGCCGAAGCGTCGCGCGTCTGAGGCCTCAACTCGACAACAATGGCGTCGAGATCCTGGTCTTGCTTGACGGTGGCACGTTGCTGCTTGAGCAGTTCCAGCAAAGCAAGGAATAGCCCGAGCATCTCACCGCGTTTGCGGCCCTCGAACATCGCCTGGAGTGTCATCCGGCCCGCGGCCCCGTCACGGCCGAGCCGATCGACGATGTCCTCGGCGTGTAGTTCGATCGGTGTGTCGTCGTCGAACACCTCGTGCTCGCCCGCGCGTGTGAAATCCACCGCGTCGACGATCCGTTCGAACGCGCGCACGAGATCGAGCACGTCGAGCTCGTCGAGTTCGACCCCGCCCATCGACTCAACCGCCTCCGCGAGACTGTCCTTGTCCACTGCGGCACCGCCCGCCGGGTGACGGCTCGACCAGTCATGCATGCGTTCCTCGAGCTTCTCGCTCGCGTCGCGGTAGCGCTTGAACTCCAGGAGTTGCTTGACAAGTTCGGCACGCGGATCGGGCTCGTCGTTGGCGCTCAGATCGACCGCGCCCCCCTGCTGCTCGCTGCCAGCGGGCTGGATCGTCCGGCTCTTGATCTCGACGAGCGTCGCCGCCATCACCAAGAACTCACCGGCGGGCTCGATATCAAGCCGGCCAGCGTCCTCCAGGTACGCCAGATACTGATCCGTGATCGGACCGATCGGGATGTCGTGGACATCCACCTCCGCTCGCCTGATCAGGTGCAACAGCAGGTCGAGTGGGCCCTCGAACGCATCAAGCTGCACTCGGTAATCCCTGGATTCACCGGGGCTTGGGGCTCCGGACGACGGGGTGGTGCTTGGTGCCTCGCTCACACGGCGAGTGTACCCTCACCCGATGGACCAACCGGCCACCAGAGAATGTGGGGCGATCGGAGCCCGAGTCATTCGTCACGAGGCGGAGGCGGTCGCCGACCTCGCAAGGGCCCTGGAGGCTGAACTCGCCGCCCCCTTCACCGAAGCGATCGCACTCATCGAGCGATGCACCCAGGCCGGCGGCAACGTGCTCGTCAGCGGGCTCGGCAAGAGCGGGCTCATCGGCGCCAAGATCAGCGCGACACTCGCGAGTCTGGGTGTTCCGAGCCACGCCGTGCACCCAACGGAAGCGGCCCACGGCGACCTCGGGCGGTTCCGTTCGAGTGATGTCGCGATCTGCCTCAGCAACTCGGGTGAAACTGAAGAGATCGTTAACCTCGCCGCGACACTGCGCGACGAGGGCATTCCTGTGATCTCGATCGTCGGAAGCCGTGACGCGGCGTCCAAGACGCAACTCGCTCGGTTCACTGATGTTCTGCTCGCGCTCGGAGTCGATGAGGAGGCCTCGGGCGATGCGCTGCGCGCGCCCACGACCAGCACAACCGCGGCGCTTGCGTTGGGCGACGCCCTTGCTGTCGCGGTTGCCGAAAGAGGTGGCTTTACCGATCTCGACTTCGCAAAGCGTCACCCGGGCGGCACCCTCGGGGCATTACTCCGGCCGGTCATGAGCATCATCCGCTTCCGTGTCGACGACGGCATGCCGCCCATCGCTCAGACCGCGACGGTGCTTGAGGCGCAGCACATCGCCGCGGAGTACGGCCGACGGCCCGGTGCACTGCTGATCACCAACGCCACAGGAAAGCTCGTGGGGATCTTCACAGATAGCGACCTCCGCCGGCTTGTACTGCGAGACGCCACGGAGCTGTCACGACCAATCGGCGAGGTCATGACTCGGTCACCGCGCACACTGCCGGAGAATGCCCTTGTGCGTGATGCGGTCGCGACCGTCCGCGAGCACCGGCAGGACGAGGTGCCAATCGTGAATGCCTCGGGACAGCCCGTTGGGATCCTTGATGTCCAAGACCTCGTCGCGCTCAGGCTCGTGAGGCCCGAGGCGTGAGCACCACACCCCCAGGCCGGGCTGTGCCATTTGCCGATCCCGCATCGGTCACCGTGTTGTGCCTCGATGTCGATGGGGTGCTGACCGACGGCTCGATCACTTACTCATCCTCGGGCGACGAACTGAAGACATTCCTGAGCCGCGATGGATACGGCCTTCGCATGTGGCTTGCGTCCGGGCACCATGCAGCGATCGTGACGGGCCGTGGTGGCGAAGCCGTACGCCGGCGTGCGCAGGAACTGGGCATCGCGCCGGTGATCGAGGGGAGCAGCAACAAGGCCGCCGCGCTCGACGAGGTGTGCGCACACTGCGGCGTCCGTCCAGATCAGGTGGCCCACGTAGGCGACGATTGGCCCGACCTCGCGATCATGAACCTGTGCGGGTACCCGATCTCCGTAGCCGATGCGGAGCCACTGGTGAAGTCCGCCGCCGCGTGGATCACGCCTAGGCCCGGGGGGCGTGGCGCGGTGCGCGACGCGTGCGAGCACCTGCTCGCGGCATCTGGAAAACTCGATCGGGCTGTCGAAAAGGCCAGAATGGCGACCCCCTGACCGGCACTCAGATAGGATCGCCCCGATGAAGGACTCCATCGCCCCGCCCCCCGATCGCACACGGAATCTCGGACTGGTCGCGGCCGCCGCGCTCGCCGTTGTCATCCTCGCTGGGCTCGGCCTGGTCGTCCTATTCGGACCATCGCCCAGCCCCACGAGTGCTGAGCCATCGCTCGCTCCGGAGGATGAGATCCAGACCGTCGGCGCGATCAGCGCCGAGTCGGGCAGCGGAGGCCAGATCGAGGTCACCGCCGAAGATGACCCCTCGAAGACCGAAGCAATCCTCCGCTACGACTCGCTCGATCCAGCGGGGGGCGGTCGGTACGCGATGGAGAACCCCGCGGCCTGGATCTACCTCGACAACGACCAACGGGCGCACGTGAGCGCCGCGCGCGGCACAATCCTGCTTGGGGGACAGGACCGGTCACGTCCCGATTCGGGCAACCTCGCCGGCGGCGTTGAGATCCTCTACTTCGGGCCAGGCAATGAGCCGGACCTGATCGATCCGAATCGCGACGATGCGGATCTGATCGCCGAGACCCCCTCTCTCGCGTTTGACCTGCTCTCGGGTGAGATCAGCACGAACCAGCGTCTCGTTGTCACGAGCGAGTCGATGGACTTCGAGGGCACCGGTGTCGTTGCGCTTTTCGGTGAGGTCCGCCAACGCCTCGAACGGCTCACCGTGCGCACCGATGGCAAGCTCACGTATCGCCCCACGAGTTCCGATACTGGCACCACCGACAATCCAACGAGTGATGTCGCGGCATCACCCGCGGCGTCATCGCCGAGCACCACATCTGCCCGCGCGCCAGCACCCCAACCGGTGATAGCAACCAGAGCGCCGGTCGAGACCCGGTACCTCGCCGAGTTCAACGACGGCGTTCGGATCACACAGGTTGATCGCTTCGCCACCGCTGACAAGCTGGAGGTTTGGCTCCGCCTCATCGACGGAGCATTGCCCGAACGAACCTCGCTGTCTCGAAACGCTGCGCCTGAGAGCCTTCCCGCGATGCTCGCCGCTGCTGCGATTTCCCAGGTCGGTGTCACCGGTGCGGCCCCGGCAAATGATGCCCCGGTCGAGCTGACCTGGACGGGCGAGCTGCTCATCCGGCCGATCGCAGATGCTCCGGCTCCACCGCCCCAACAGCTGGTGAGTGACGACCTGTTCGTGCGCCTCACTGCCGAGCGCGCCGGTCGCGTGCACATCGTTGAGCCAGACGAGGCGATCCAGGCTCGGGCGCCGATGGCCGCGATGGGGCTGACGACGCGCGACATCGTGATGACCGGACCCGGCGCCGCGGCGGTGACGATCGAGGCCGAGGGCCGAGGCCGCATGACAGTCGGTCGCATCGAGGCGAACACAACCACTGGCATCGCAGCGGTCCCCGGCCCGGGAAGGCTTGAGGGGCTGAATGCCGGAGGCCGGGGCAGCGAGGTCCGCTGGAACGAGCGGGCGGACTTCGTGTTTGAAGCCGCGAACGGTAAGACCAGGCCCGTGCTGCAGCAGGCTCTATTCACGGGCGATGTCGAGGCGAGCGATGGCCCGAACGGACGGATCGCTTCGATCAGCGCGGGCTTCTTGCGGACCGACTTCGACGAGAACCCCGATTCACCGGACAAGCCGCTTCTGACTCGCCTCATCGCTCGCGAAGATGTTGTTGCCACAGACGGGCGCGGCGGTGAGCTCAAAGCAACCGATGTGCTCAGCGTCAGCTTTGGGCCCCCGCTGCCAGACTCGGACGTCGCAGAACCCAAGTGGGTCACGGCTTCTGGGGGTGTGTTCGCGAGCATGGACGGGGAGTGGATCAGCTCCGAAAGGCTGGACGCGGAACTCGTGCGCGATGACACCGGCCGCACGACCGTGTCAGACCTGACCGCCGAAGGTTCGGTCGAGCTGCGCGCCAGGGACGATGTTGTCGCGATGGGCGAGGTGCTCCGCGCCCAGCCGCTCGAGCAGCTCGCACATCTGATGGGTGACGGTGCGTTCGTGAGCCGGGGCCCGACACGTATCTCCTCGAGTTCAATCGATCTCGATGGGAACGCACGCATCGTGCGCACAGATGCGGCGGGTCTGTTCAACCACACCCCACCAACGGGCACGACGGTCGATGCCGAGTGGACCCGTGGGATGCTCTTCGATGACCGCGCGGGTCTGCTTGAGGCCGAGGGCGCGGTGGTCGCGGCAGCCGAAAGCACGAACAGCCAGGGCTCAAGAGCATGGGACGAGCTCCGAGCGGATCGCATCCGTGTCAGGCTTGAGGGAAACCCCGAAGCCCCGGCGGTTTCCGCACAGAACGAGGAGGGAACCGGCGGTGAAGCACGCCGGGTACTCGGGATCCACGCCTGGGCCGCGAGCACCGACCCGAGCGATGGCGCGGAGCCCGTCAAGGTTGAGTCGAGGCGTTACGCGCCGAACAGGCCCGGTGTGCTGGCGCGGCTCACCTACCTCGAAGGTCATGAGGTCATCGCGGATGAGGTCTACGGCACGCTCCGCGTCCCAGACGCGGGCCGACTGGTCGTCCGCGACCGGCTCGACCCCGATGGTGTGCAGGCGGATGCCGACGATCAGCAACGCGGCGACACCCTCTTCAACTGGCAGGGCTCGATGGAGCTCGACCGGACCGCTGGCACAGCGGTGCTGACGCGGCAAGTCGAGCTGATCCACCGCCGGCTCGGGGACGGCGCGATCACGCAACTCGAGTGCGAGCGGCTCGTCGCGGGCGTGGGCCGAGAGGATGCGGAGCCCGGAAGGCCCGGCGCACTTGGTCGCTTGCGCTCGGCGCTCGCCGAGGAAGCGGTATGGCTCCAGTCCGGCGAGGGAGCGGAGTCAAAGGAGATGATCTCTGACACGCTCCGCTACGACGCACAGCTCGGGACCGTTCGGGCCGAGTCACTTGAGGGCGGATGGGTCACGCTGATCGACGGGCGCAGACCAACTCCGGTGACCGCGCGTTCGATCGACTGGGACCTGAACACCGACCGGATCGAACTGGACGACGCGGGCCCCGCCGTCGCACCCCGCTGAATCCAACCGCCTCAGGCCGAGCCGCGATCGACAACCCTGTATGCCTCGCGCTCGCCGCGTCCTCGGAGGGGGTAGTCCTTCCGCAGCGGGTGGGCGGGGTAGTCTTCCCACGTCAAGATGCGGCGCATATCCGGGTGGTTATCGAATCGGATGCCGAACATGTCGAACACCTCGCGTTCGTTCCACTCAGCGCCGGGCCAGAGATCGCAAACACTATCGATGTGGAGTCCCGGGTCGTCGTCGATACCGTCGGTCGGCATCGTTGGGGATAGGTAAGCCTTAACGAAAAAGCGAAGGCCCAACTCGTACGAGCAGAGGTTGTAGAGCACGGCGAAGCGGCCGGGTGTCTCCGCCGGATAATCGAGATAGTCGATGCCCGCGACATCGCTTAGGAAGTTGTACTTGCAGGCGTCGTCGTCGCGAAGGAACGCGAGCACATCGTGCGCATCACCCGGCTCGACGATCAGCGTGGACTGGCCTCGAAACTCGGTCGCCCTGAACTTCTTGTCCGGGAAGGCCGCCTTCACCGCCTTGAACGTCGGGTGATCGAGGTTGGGCTTGGGGGCGTCGGCCATGCGTCGGGCTCCTGGGCGAATCGAGAAGCTTTGAGTGTACGCGGTTGAGGACTCAGCCGGCCTCAACGGCACGATGGATAGGGATCCCGACTTGCTCGGCCGAGCTCTGAATCGGACCAAGGGCGTCGCGGAGTTCGCCCTCGCCGGCCGCAACAAGGCGGAGTTCGTCATCCGCTGATGAGACATCGCTGAGGAGGATTGCGGCAGCGAGCGGGACGAGCAGCTGCGCCATCCTCTCAATGTGCTCGTCTGCATCGCGGAGCATCTCCGGGGTGAAGAGCGCCGCAGGCTCAAGCAGGACGCCGAGCCTTGACCCGCCTTGATCCCGGGCGACCGTGGCGACACCCGGCGTGTCACTGAGTGCGTGACGGGCATGGGGGCGGATGAGCACCTCGCGCCGGGAGGCCGCGAGCTCACCAATGGCCTCGTCACGGGACGCGATGCCAGCCGGCCCCCAAGTCTCGAAGCTCGCCGACCAGACCCGGTCCATGGCCCGCGGCTGATCGCCTGCCCAGCCCGACCAGCAGACCACTGGCTGGTCACCGGGCGGTGGGCCGTCAAGAAGATTGCCGTGCCAGACCACCCCGAGCCCCGGGACAGCGATGTTTGGAGCACCAGCGCCGGCAAGTGGAATGTCCGCCATGCGCGTGAAGGTAGCCCGAGCTGCCTGTGCGCGTTTCCTGCGCATCGCGCGGGGCCTGATTGTGCGGGATCCAAGCCCACGGCTCCGATATCCGGACCTACCGGCGGGAGAGCCGGTCCCGGACAACCGAGCGACCGAGGCGGGGGACCCGTCGGCGGCGCCCCTGGATACCAGAGGCAAGGACGCCACCTGTGAACTCCCTCTTCGATCGCCCTGACCGCCGGGCGGCCTTCGCCGCGCCCGGCGCCGCCGTGAGCCCCGACACAAGCACGACTCCAGCCTCGACGATGACGCGCGAGCAGGTGGTCGATCGGATCATCAGGATCAATCCGACCGCGACGCGCTCTTTCCTTGACCGCTTCAAGAAGAACAGCCTCGACCTGTACCTTGAGCATCTAGCGCACGCTCAGCAGCCGCGTGGACCGCGGAGCGCTCCGTGGCGCAGGCCAGGCGATACGCCGGCGGTCTGCATCTATAGCAGCGAGCGGTAGCGGGTGCCGGGGGCTTGCCGGGGTCAGCAGGCGTTACAACCGGCCGATGAACCTGAGTGAGCATCGTTCTAGGACTTGATTACACGCTCTCAGCGTCCGATGAGGTTCTCGTCCCGTGTCGGGGGTGTCTGGACCTCAAGGGAGGTCCCAGTCGAGCCCGATAAGCAGGCGGGGCCCCGGCGGGCGAGTCTCCCGACCGGTGAGTCGCGAGCGAAGCCCAAGACAAGCCGCCCCGATGCGGCACACGGGCGGGCCATGGAAGGCCCGTTCCAACCGAAGAGGACGCACCCCATGACCCGCACCAGCACCACGACGAGCCTCGTCATCCTCGCCGGCGCCGCGATCGCCGGCGGTTGCGCCGCCCCCACCAACCCGGTGGCGTTCAACGAGCAGAACCAGCCGCAGTCGGTCTCGTTTGATCAGAACGGCAACGCGAACTTTGCCCCGAGCAGCCGTGAGTTCCGGCCTGGCAACGGGGCTTCGTTCGCTGCCGCCGATCTCGAGGGCTTCGCCCCGAACAACACCAACGGGTTCGACGCCGCACGCCCGAACAACGAAGGCCGCTTCGGCAACGTGTTCGGCCAGATCAACCCTTACGGGGACATCATCGCACACAGCCTCCCGACCGAGGTTGACTTCATCGGCGAGAGCCCCGACACCGCGAACCGCACCCAGGTCACCTTCGGTCACGAGGGCTCGGACTTCGATCCGATCATGAGCCGCGATGGCGAGACCCTGTTCTTTGCCAGCACCCAGCACCGTCAGACCGCGGACATCTACGCCCGGCCGATCGGAACCAACGCCCTTCGTCAGCTGACCCACACACCGGCCAACGACGCAATGCCCTTCCCGAGCCCGGACGGCTCTCGGGTGGCGTTCGCGAGCGACCGCAACGGCAACTGGGACATCTTCGTGATGCCCTCGACCGGCGGCAATGCCGTGCAGATCACCAAGTCCGGCGCGCACGAACTGCACCCCAGCTTCAGCCCCGATGGCCGCAAGGTCGTCTTCAGCCGCTTGGGTGAGACCAGCGGCCGCTGGGAGCTGTGGGTTGTCGAGCTCGACAACGCCGCGGTTGCTCACTTCATTGGCTTCGGTCTCTTCCCCGAGTTCTGCCCGGTCGGCGGCACCGGCGCCAATGGTGGCGACAAGATCGTCTTCCAGCGCGGCCGCGAGCGTGGCGAGCGTGCCTTCAGCGTCTGGACCATTGACTACGACAACGGCAACAGCTCGAACCTGATGCAGGTCGCCTACAGCCAGTACTCGGCACTGATCAACCCGACCTGGAGCCCCGACGGCGAGCACATCGTCTACGCCAGCGTCCCGAACCCCAGCGAGTGGGCCAGCTTCGAGGGCACCTCGCCCGAGGTCGCCGCGCTCCACATGGTGAACAGCCAGGGCGCAGGCCTGGTCACGCTGACCAGCGGCAACTCGGTTGATCTGATGCCGACCTGGGGCCCGACCAACGACATCTTCTTTGTGAGCAACCGGGGCGGCAGCGACACGCTCTGGGCGCTCGACGCGTCGCAGGCCGTGTTTGCCGCCACCGGCGAGTACCCGGCGGACTTCGTCGCGAACGTCACCGTTCCGGCCAACGACTAAGACCATTCCGGGGCCGCCCGGCGAAAGCCGCGCGGCCCAGTTCAGCAAGAGCTGCGCTCCCCCCGTGGGGGCCAGCCACAAGCAACCGAGCGGGTGGAACACCGCTTGCGATTCGGCAGGACGCCATGACAAGTGCACAGACCATGCTCACCGCGCTCTTGGGTGCGCTTCTGGCGATGTTCATCGCCGGCTGCGGCATGCCCAAGGGCTTCACCGCCCCATCCGTCCACACAGCGCCGTACGACGCCAGCCAGGGCGAGGTCCTCTGGGCGGTTGCCCCGCTCCGCAACGAGTCGGGGCTCGCACAGGTCGACACGCTGGCCGTGGCCGACGAGATCGTCGCCTCGGTCCAGCAGACTCGCGGCGTCCGCTGTCTGCCTGTCAACCGTGTGATCGCCGCGATGCGGGCGCTCCAGATCCAGAGCATCGAAGGGCCGGAGCAGGCGCAGGTACTGGCCGGCGCGCTCGGCGTCGACGGGATGATCGTGGGAACGGTCACGGCCTACGACCCGTACACGCCAGTTCTCGGTGTTAGCCTCGCCCTGTACGCTCGACCAGGCCCTCTCTTCTTTGAGCAACGCGAAGGGGTTGACAGCCGCTGGCTCACCGGCCAGCCGCTCGAGCACACCTTCCTTCCGAACAGCGGATTCCAGAACGGACCGGCCTCGGTCGTCAGTCTGCATCTCGATGCAGAGAACCACCAGACGCAGTTAGAGGTGCAGCGCTACGCCCGGGGGCGGGTCGAAGAGACCTCGCCTTATGGATGGCAGCGCTACACCGTGAGCATGGCTCTGTACACCAAGTTCGCCGCGCACACCGCGGTGGGCCGGCTGCTCGAACGCGAGTGGCTCCGGTTCGCCCGGCTCGAAGCGCAGGGGTTGGGGCAGGGCGGCTGACGCCGAGGCTTCCGGGATCGTCCCGGGCCCGGCATCGGGCGCGGGAAGATGAGCGGAGGCCCCGGTCATGGACGACCGAGACCACAACCAGAGCAGCGAGCAGGAGAGCGGCCGCGAGGTCGCGCTCCGCCGCGCCGGGCACCGCTGGGTGTTCCGGTTCGACGGCGCCGACGCCGCGTTGTTCAGGGAGACCCTCCGCGACTTGGCCCTGAACCCAAACACCCCGTTCGACCGCGTGGACGCCGCTCTGGTGGCCCACCGAGCCTCCGTGGGCCCCGTCCCGGGCCTCGCGGGCGACTTTGACCCGATCACGACGCACACCGACCCCGCCCCGGGCGTAGAGCCTCAAGGCGGGGAACAGCGAGGACTCCTGCCATGAATACGCTGGCCATCACTCAAGCCTTCGCCGATTACCTCACCGGTGAGCGTCACTTCAGCCCCTACACCGCACGTTGCTACGGCGCTGACCTCCGTCAGTTTGTCGAGCACCTCATCGCGGCGAATGGCATCGAGTTCAACGAGGACACCGAGCGCAACGCTTTCGGGACCCGCCAGTCGGGCCAGAAGGCGCCGGCCGGCACGCTGACCGATCTGATCTCGACGGCGGATCCGGATCGCATCCGGGGTTTCCTTGAGCACCTCGGCGAGCAGAACTACTCAAGCGCCACCATGGCGCGAAAGATCGCGACGCTCCGCAGCTTCTACAAGTGGGCCGAACGCCGTGGGTTCAGTGATACGAACCCGATGACCGCGATCCGCACGCCGCGCCAGAACAAGCGGCTGCCCAAGGCCGTCACCATCGAGCAGATCGAGCAGCTGCTCGCGGCTCCCGGTGACAAGGACGTGCTGGGCACGCGCGACCGCGCCATGCTCGAGACGCTCTACTCGACGGGCATCCGGGTCAGCGAGCTCGTCGGTCTGAACTTCGAGGATCTGGACATCGCCGGCGAGGCGATGCACGTCAGGGGTAAGGGCAAAAAGGAACGGATCGTCCCGCTCGGCAGCCACGCGATCGGCTCGATGCGTCGCTACATCGAGATGGTCAACGCCGACAACCGCTACGCCGGCGTTTGGGACGCGACCCGCAGCGAGCGCCCGCTCTTCGTGAACAAGCACGGCGAGCGGCTCAGCAGCCGCAGCGTCCGCCGGAAGCTCGACAAGTACCTCCGCCAGGTCGGCCTCGACCCGAGCATCAGCCCCCACACCCTGCGCCACAGCTTCGCGACGCATCTGCTTGATAACGGCGCGGATCTCCGGAGCGTGCAGGAACTGCTGGGCCACCAGTCGCTGAGCACCACCCAGGTGTACACGCACCTGACCGGCCAGCGCCTGCAGGATGCGTACGACGATGCGCACCCGCGGGCGAACGCGGGCTAAGCGTCCAGCAGTGCGAGCAAGTCGCCAACCGAGCGTTCTAGGCGCGGCACGATCAAGTCTGGCGCGATCTCCGCGAGAGGAGCGAGGACGAACCGGCGCTCGTGCATGCGCGGATGCGGCAGTGTCAAACCTTCGCTGTCCAGCGTGTGCGACCCATGAGTGAGCAAATCGAGATCAACTGTTCGCGGCCCCCACCGCTCCTCGACTAAGCGGTCCCGACCCAAGCCCCGCTCGATTTGCAGCATCGCATAAAGCAAGGCCCGAGGCCCAAGCCCCGTGTGTATGAGCACACATGCATTGACATAGTCAGGCTGCCCTGGCGGCCCGACCGGCTCGGTGATGTGAAGGGAGGAGCGGTCCGTCACGCGGACCCCCTCGACACCATCGAGCAGGCCAATCGCCTCGCGCACAGAGTCGGCAGGTGTGCCCGCCGGGCCCGGCAGGTTGGCCCCCAGGGCGATCGCAGCAGTGACGGTCTCGCTCACAACCCATCATTGGCCCGCGAGTTGACCAGGCATCTGCGGGATCACTTCATCGGTTCGAGCTCGCGCATCCGGTGCTGCATGTGGGCCTTCAGCCTGGCCAGGATGCTCGAGTGCATCTGGCTGACGCGGCTCTCGGACAGGTCCAGCGTCGCGCCGATCTCCTTCATCGTCATCCCCTCGTAGTAGTAGAGGATCACGATCAGGCGCTCGGCGCGGCTCAAACCCTTGGTCATCAGGTCCTTGAGGTCGCGGCGCTGGATCTCGGCCAGCGGGTTGTCCTGGCGGTCGTCCTTGATCACGTCGATCTCGCGGACGTCCTTGCTGCCGTCGCTCGGGAAGCACTTGCGACTGAGGCTGACGGTGCCAACCGCGACGCTGTCGCGTTTGAACTTGTCGAACTCCTCGCCCTGCAAACCGATGCGGTCTGCGATCTGATCGTCCGTCGGAGCCTCACCAGTCTCGGCCAGGAGCTGCTGACGGGCGCCTTCGACCTTGCTGGTGCGGTGACGCACGAGGCGCGGCACCCAGTCCATCGACCTGAGTTCGTCGAGGATGGCGCCGCGAATACGCGGGGCGCAGTAGGTCTCGAACTTCACCTTCCGCTCGAGGTCAAACGCGTCGATCGCGTCCATAAGCCCGAACAAGCCGGCGCTCATCAGATCCTCGATGTCCACCTCGTCGGGCAAACGCTGGTAGATCCGTTCGGCGTTGTAGCGGACGAGCGGGAGGAAGCGCTCCATGAGGTAGTTGCGCAGCTCCTCGGTGCGGTCCCCCTGGTACTCGCGCCAGATGTCTTCGATCGGGATGTCGTCCCAGCGGGTCGCAACGTTCGATGGCTCGGCGTGCCTCGCGCCGTATCGCCCACCGAGGCGCCCGCCCATCCTCCCGGATTTGATGGCTGTCATTGTGGTTCGCTCCTTGAACCGTGTCTGATTGTCGCAACACGAGGGGTCACGATGCGAATGCCGGACCTCACGTCGATGCCACCCGTCCTTGGGCAGCGGCGAGTATACCACGACGCGTCCGGCCGCGCTGCATTCTTGATGAACAGGCGAAGATCATTCATGCGGCCTTCTGCTCCTGCGCTGGTGGCGAAGCTTGCGCTTCGGATTCCTCCACATCACCAACCATGTCGGCCTCGTCTTCTGCACCAACCTCGATGACCTCGGGTTCTGTCTCCATATCCGGAACCGGGTTCGCGGCCTGGTACTTCGCGATGTGATCACGAACCGCAACCGCGCCGATCGTGCCCAGGATCCGACCGACGATGAAACAGATCAGCATCGCGACCAGAGCACGTCCGATGACGGTCGCCCCCCCATTTCCCGCGGCGAGGCCTGCGACCAGCGCGATCGCGAAGCCGCTCAACGCGGCAATCGCCGCGATAACTGGGCCTGCGGGCAGTTCTCGTTCGGTCACGCCCATGCTCCGAGAACCCCAACGGGACGATGTCGACCCTCCGATGGGACGACTTCAGCCAGATCTCGCAAACGGCGGGCCCTTTCGCCAATCCCCATACCTTGGTCCGGTCAACGCCCTGCTTCTCTGGCCCGCACAACCCCTGCGACCCGCTCAGCGAGCGCCAGGATGTCGCGCGCCGCTCTGGATCGGGGCGCACTAACGACAATGGGGTCGCGCCGCTGCGCTGCGCGACGGACACGAGAATCCTCTCGCACCACACCGACCAGGTTTGGCGTGTAGCGCAGGAACCGCGCGGTGGCCTTCGCGAGGCGGGCAAAGACCTCTTCCGCTTCGCGGTCACTGGTTGCGCGGTTAATGACTACGCCTGGCCTGCTCCTGAGCGCACCGCGCTGGCGGAGACACTTCAGCAAGGCATAGGCATCGACAAGCGATGCGGGCTCGGGCGTCATCACGATGATTGATGCGTCAGAGGTTTCCAGGAATGTCGTCACCTCGCGACGGACACCGGCGCCGGTGTCCACGAGCATGGCATCGCTCGACGCGGAGATCTCGCGGGCTGCTCGGGTAATCGCTTGCCGCGCGGTTTTGCCGAGTACCGCGAGGCGTGCCTCACCGGTGATCCCCGGGAGCAAGCGGAAGCCTCCGGGTGCCGGGACCATGAGGTCTCTTGCTCGGACATCCTGCCGGCCTTGGAGCAGCTTCTCGAGTCTGTGCTTTGCGGTGA
Organism: Planctomycetota bacterium; assembly: GCA_039186605.1. GTDB lineage: Bacteria > Planctomycetota > Phycisphaerae > Phycisphaerales > UBA1924 > JBCCZZ01. Next base: position 58,883 of record JBCCZZ010000001.1, read on the forward strand.
TACCGCACAGCACGTCGGCGTTAGCCGTACCGATGTCCGCGTCCAAGAGGCTGGTGTTTAGGCCGAACTGCTGGAGTGCCGCGGAAAGGTTCACGGCGAGCATGGTCTTCCCGACCCCACCCTTGCCGGATCCGATCGCGATTACCGGTGCGCGACGGACCGGCCCGCCGGTCTTCGGGGGAGGGGACGCCGACTCCGGTTGTTCGCCGGTGGCCAGGCGGAGCGAGGGGCGTTCGTCGTGCCGCGCCACAAGCGCGCGCAGGGAGGCCGCCTGGTCGGCGGGTACTGAACTGGCGGTGCTCATCGGTCCTGACTCCCATCCACGACGAGCGCCGCGATCCGCTCGGGCTCCGCTCTCTCGATATGGTCGGGCACTTCCTGCCCGGTCGTGATGTAGCTGATCGGGAGGCCCACACGTACGGCGGTATTCAGCACCGGCCCGTGGCATAGGGCCTCATCCATCTTCGTAACGATCAACCGCTCGGGCTTGAGCACACCGAACCGGTCGGCAGCGTCGGCCATCACCGAGTGGCTGATTGTGCTCGACAGCACGAGATGACGCTCGTCGGGCGATCCCGCCTCCAGGAAAGTAGCAAGCTCATCGAGCCTGCGCCCATCCATCTGACTCCTCCCCGCGGTGTCGATGATCACGACATCACAGTCCGCGAACGACTCGACGCCGGCCCTCATCTCTTCGGGCGTGATCGCGACTTTGAGCGGCAGACCAATGATCTCCGCGTACGTCCGGAGCTGCTCGACAGCGGCAATCCGATACGTATCGCTAGTGACGAGCCCAACACGTTTGCCTTGTCGAAGCTTGAAGCCCGCCGCGAGCTTCGCGACCGTGGTCGTCTTGCCGACACCGGTCGGGCCGACCAGCGCGATCACCCGGCGTGCCGTGCTGGGCCCAATCACTTCAGCGACCGGCAGACGCCGGGCAATGACGCGGACCATCGCGTCGCGGACGCATCGCTCATCAGCGAGTTCCTGGAGATCGAGCGCATCCCGAACTTCCCCGCACAGAGCCTCGGCGAGTTCGGGTGTGACATCGTTGTCGGTTAGCCTGCTATAGAGCTTGAAGAGTGGCTCTGGGAGCAGGCCCAGACCGTCACCCGCGGGCGTATCACGCCGGCTTGCGCGGAGCACTTGGCCCACCATCCGCTTGATCGACGCGAGTTCGGCTTCGAGGGCTGCGTAGCCGCGACCGTTGGCTGGTCGCATCGGCGTACGCACCGACACCTGCTCAGGCTTCCGCTGGACCGATGCTTGCTTGGGCCCGGCGCTGCGACGGGTTGCTGACTTGCTGTCCTCGATTGGCAGCGCGACTTCGATCGGCGTATGAGGCTTCGGCGAAGCCGCGTCAGGCGTTTTGAGGGGCGTATGCGATGGTTCGGGCCTCATCGAGCCCAGCTCGACACGATCAAACGCGACCGGCTCGAAATCGCGCGAAGGAACTGACTCGCCAGTCGGTGTACCCGCACGGGCTGGTTGCCGTTGCGCAGCGCGTCGGCGTTGCTGCTGGGGGTGGTTGGGTGAGCCGTTCGACGCGGTGACCTCGACGATGGGCTTGGTGCCCATGCCCAGCATGCCGCCGGTTTTATAGGTCCGCGTGTGCAGGATGACAGCGTCGGCACCGAGGTCCTTCTTCACCTCGGCGAGCGCTTCGGTCATCGAGCCCGCGCGATATGTCTTGAGCTGCATGCCCACCGTCCCTGGCTTTTCGATGGGCCGGCGGGCAAGTACCGCGCGTCCACCGTGCATGTTCAGCGGGCCGTCCTAGCCCACGATGGCAATATACCCGGCGCGATCCTCGTGTGCAGCGCTCCTGAGCATGAATATGGGCCTGTTTTGATCACCGATCCGGTTCACGCCGCACCCGCTGCGGTGGCGGCATCGATCTCTGGCGCCGTGACGAGCGCGAGTGACTCGACCTCAATACCGCCGTCCACCTCGTTGTAGCCCAGGACCGCGGCTTGGGGAAGGTGCGCAGAAACGATCTGCCGTACCACCGCCCGTACCTGGGGCGAGGCGATTACCACAGGTAAGTGCCCAGCTCCGGTCACCCGCTCAAGGGCGCCAGCGATCTTTGTAGCGACCGCGTTGCTGACACGGGCAGGCATGTTGACGGTGGTTCCGCCGGCACCACGGTCGATATACGCACCGATCAGGTCCTCAAGCCCCGGGTCGAGGGTGACGCACACCAACCGCTGGATGTCCGGGTCCTCAGGTTTCGGCGCGGCGTACTGCAGGCAAATCGTGCGCCTTAAGCCATTACGCACGTATTCGGTCAGCACATCCACATCGTCTGTGCGGGGCTTCCAGTCACCAAGAGTCTCCACGATCGTCTCGAGATCGCGGATCGGCACTCGCTCGGCGAGCAGGTTCTGGAGCACTTTCTGGAGCTCGCCCGGCTTAACGGGTTCGGGGATTGTCTGCTCGACGAGTTTCGGAGCGCGTTGCTTGAGACCCTCGATCAGGTTATTGACTTCCTCGCGTGTGACGAGCTCGCCCGCGTGGTCCTTCACGATCTCGCTGATGTGCGTCGCGAGCACGCTTGTTGGATCGACGACGGTGTAGTTCATCGCCTCGGCCCGCTGGCGGGTCTCGGGCTTGATCCAGAACGCGCTTAGACCGAATGCTGGCTCTTTCGTCTGCTCGCCATCGAGCGCTCCTGTCGCGAGCCCGGAGTCCATCGCGAGCAGCGCCTCTGGCTTGAGCCTGCCAGACGCGACGGCATTCCCACGAATTCTCACGCGGTAGTCGCTCGGCGCCAGACGCATGTTGTCTCGGATGCGCACGGGGGGCATCACCAGGCCCATATCGGTCGCCAGTTGGCGACGCGTCGCGGTGATCCGATCGAGCAACGTCCCCCCCTGCTTGGTATCGACGAGCCGCACGAGGCCGTAGCCGACCTCGAGCTCGAGGTGGTCGATCTTGAGGAGTGACTCGATGGGTGGTGGCTCCGCGGGAGCTGCGGCCTGCTGTCGGGCCTGAGTCGCCGCATTGAGTTTCTGCTGTCTCGCAGAGCGGAGCATGCCGAACGCAACCAGCCCAAGCCCGACCGAGGCGCCGAGCAGCGGCAAAGTCGGGAGCGGGCTGAACGCGAGCACCGCGAGGAACACCGCGGTGATCGCGATGCCCTTGGGCTGGCTGCCCAGCTGGCCTGTGAGTTCCTCCCCGAGCTGGTCTTCGCTGCCCGATCGAGTGACGATGAGCGCCGAGGCAATCGAGATGATGAACGAGGGGATCTGACTGGTCAGGCCGTCGCCGATCGTCAGCGTGGTAAACACCTCCGCGGTCTGGCCAGCTGGCCACCCTCGCTCGACCGTGCCGACCGCGAAACCGCCTGCGATGTTGATAAGCGTGATAATGATGCCAGCGGTCGCGTCGCCTCGGACGAACTTGCTGGCACCGTCCATCGCGCCGAAGAAGTCCGCCTCGCGTCGGATCTCCTCTCGGCGTTGGCGTGCTTCGCTTTCATCGATGATGCCAGCATTAAGATCGCTGTCTATCGCCATCTGCTTGCCGGGCATCGCGTCGAGCGTGAACCTCGCAGCGACCTCGCTGATGCGCCCAGCGCCCTTGGTGACCACCATGAACTGGACGATCACGAGGATGCCGAATATCACAATACCTACGAAGAGGCTATCGCCCGCGACAAACTCGCCGAACGCGCTGATCACCCGCCCAGCGACGCCGATCGCCGTCTCCGGACTGTCGGCGTCGGCGGTCATGATCAGCCTTGTGCTCGCGATGTTGAGCACGAGCCGCAGGAGCGTGGTTGCGAGCAGCAACGAGGGGAACACGCTGAAGTCCAGCGGCTTCTTCATGTAGATGGTGGTCAGGAGCACGATGACGGCGAGCGCGATGTTGAATGAGATCAGCGCATCGAGCACCGCGGGCGGAAGCGGCACAAGCACAACGGTGAGCAGCAGCACGAAGCCCACGGGCACAATCATGCCCTTGTGCTCCGCAAGCCGGTGCATCCAGCCCGGCACCACGCTGCTCTTCGGCTCCGCCAACGCCCGCTACCTCCCGTGCAACCGACAGATCACCCCGCGGCCGCGGCGGTCAGCGCCGCCTCGGCCGTCCTGCCCTCGAGCCTGTACACATACGCGAGCAGCTCGGCGACTGCCTCATACTGCTCGGGCGGAACCTCCTGGCCAACCTCGACGCCAGCAAACAGGGCCCGCGCAAGCGGCGGTCGCTCGACGATCGGTACGCCGTGGCTCGACGCGACCTCTCGGATGCGCATCGCGAGAAAGTCGGCGCCCTTCGCTACGACACGCGGCGCCCGCATCTCGTCGGACTGGTACTTCAACGCGACGGCGTAGTGCGTCGGGTTCGTCACGACAACGTCCGCTTGTGGAACGGCGCTGTTAATCCGCTGGACGAGAAGGTTGCGGCCCATCTGCAGTCGCTTGGCCCGGGCCTGCACGTCGCCCTCCATGCTTTTTCGCTCGTCCTTGACCTCCTGCTTGGTCATTTTGAGCTTCTCTTTGTGCTGATAGCGTTGGTAGATCATGTCGAGGATCGCCGCGACCAGAAGCAGGAAGATGAGCCAGGCACAGAGCTCGAGCGCCATGAGCCCAACCTCCGCCGCGATCGCCGGCAACTCGAGCGTCGCGAGCAACACGATCTCCTCGGCCCAGAGATACAGCAGATAGCAAGCGGCAGGCAGGACCACCGCGAGTTTGAGCAGCCCTGTCCCGGTCTTGACCAGCCCGTCCTTGCCGAAGATACGCTTGAACCCGCTCGCCGGGCTCAAGCGGTTGAGCTTTGGCGCGAGTGGCTTGAAGGTAAACAGCCAGCCAACTTGAATGAAGTGGGATAGGTACGCGGCTACCGCGACAAGACCCAGCACGGGCGCAAGCATGAGCCCGGCGGTATAGAACGCGATCCGTGCGCTTGCTGCGATAGAACCCAGTGCCCACGGCTGCTGAGGCATGTCGCCTATGAGCAACACGCGCATCATGGCGTATGTTGCCTCGATCATCCCCCTGCCGAAGAAGGCGAGCACGAGCGCGACGCCGAGAAGGAGCACCACGCCCGACAGGTCCTGGCTCTTGGCGATGTTGCCGCGCATGCGCGCGTCACTCAGCCGCTTGCTCGTCGGCTTCTCGGTCTTCTCGCCCAGGTCCTCAGCCACGTCGTATCAGCCCTCCGCCAGGGTCGCCGCCCAGCGACGGAGCTCCATGACCGCGTCCTCCTGCAACTCGAACGCGAGCGAGAGCAGAAGGCCGGCCGCGGGGATCAGGATCGCGAAACCCGCCAGGATCTTGATCGCGAAACCAACCGCAAGAATGTTCATCGCGGGCATCGACTTCATGATGAAGCCCATCGCGAGCAGAGATAGCAACGCGATCGCGACCACGGGGGCGCTGATGCGGAGGGCCAGCTCCATCGCAGCGTTCAACGAGCCCAGATAGAGCTCGAGCGGCGCCATGCCCGTTACAAACCCACCGGGAGGTACCATCTCGAACGTCGCGACCAGGACAGAGTACATCGCGTCGACGCCACCTGAAATCACGAAGAGCGTTGTCCCCGCAAAGAAGAAGAGCTGGCCGATCACATCCGCGTTTGTTTCGAGTTCGGGATTGAAGCTCTGCGCGAGACTCAGACCCATCTCGTAACCGATGACCTGGCCACCCATCTGAGCACCGAGCGCCGGGAGCGCCGCGACCGTGCCGATCACATAGCCGATCAGAAGCTCCAGCACAATCAGTGGCAGGAGTCCGAACAGCGAGACGTCCAGGGGGAAACGCGTGTGCTCGGGCAACGACGGATAGATCGCGGCCGCCATCCCGACGGCGAGCAACGCCTTGCTGCGCGGCAGAATCGAAGAGCTGCCCAGCAGTGGAGAGACGATGAAGATCCCGCTCAGCCTCACGACAACGAGGAAGAACGGCGCTGCCTGATCGACAAGTTCGGTCACCCCGTTCAAGGCCCGGCTCCATCACGCACCTCCAAGGCCTCAGGTCCAACTGGACAGGTTGAGCAGCATCGCGGAATAGTCCACCATGCGCTGGAAGATCCATGCCATGAGGTACGCAGCGATGAGCACCATCCCCACGATCTTGGGCACAAACGTCAGGGTCTGGTCCTGGATGCTCGTAACCGATTGCACGAGGCTGATCACGAGGCCGATCACGACACCCGCCGCAAGGATGGGCGCCGCGATCATCAGCACGAGAACGAGCATCTCGCGAACGATCATCACCAACGATTCCGCATCAGGCACCGTTCATCCCCTACCCGAAGCCCATCGGTGACAGAAACGCCGGCACCGACGCGACGGCCGTATTGATCCCGGGCCGGCTAAACGAATCGATGAGGCTGCCGACCACGAGCGACCAGCCATCCACCATCACGAACAGCATGAGCTTGAAGGGCAGGCTGATGAGTACGGGCGGGAGCATCATCATGCTCATGCTGATCAGCAAGCTCGCAATGACCATGTCGATGACTAGAAATGGCAGATACACCCGGAAGCCCATGATGAAAGCGACCTTCAGCTCGCTGAGCATGTAGGCGGGGATCAGCGCGGTTGTGCTCACATCATCGCGTGTCAGCGTCTCGGGGCGCGACGTATCCACACCCTGCTTTTCGAGCACCATGTACAGGCTCGACCAGTTACCCGTGGTCTCGATCTGGTCGAACATGAAGTCGCGAACGGGCGCGGCCGTCCGAATCCAGAGCGTGTCATAGTCCCGGATCTCGCCCTGGGTGTATGGCACGATCGCCTCGTCCCACACACGGTCGATCGTTGGCGTCATGACCACCATCGTCATGAAGAGGGCGAGCGCGGTGATGACCTGCCCTGGCGGCAGGCTCTGGGTGCCGAGCGCCTGCTTGAGCAGCCCGAGCACGATGAGCACACGAAGGAAGCTCGTGGTCATCAGCATCACCGTTGGGGCGAGCGTGATGACCGTGAGCAGCAGCATCACGTTGACGGCGGCCGAGAGCTTCGATGGCTCCGGGTCATCGGTCGATCCGGTGCCCCCACTGCCACCATCGCTGAGGAACCCAGCCGCGCCCTCGAGGACAGTGAGCGGGTTCACGACCGGCCCCTCGTTGGCAGGACCCGCGCTTGCTTGGGCCGCCGAAGACTGGGCCGCGAACTGGGCAGGCGTAGGCGGACCGGCAACCTGAGCCGAAGCGAGCGGCGCGAGAGCGAAGACGATCAGCGCCGCGAGCCAGTGCCTCATCGCGCCCCCCTGCCCGGCGCATCAAGGCCAAGCGACGCGGCCCTTGCGCGGATGCGAGCGAGCGCACGGTCGGTACCGCTCGGGCGTTCGCTTGCAGAGTCGGACTCGGCGACCTGCTTCACGGCATCGGGCTTCCGGCGAGTGAGATCGACGAGCGTCTCGGGACGTTCCGCGCTAAAGCCGGCGAGTGCATCACGAAAGGTCGCGTTCATCGAGATCCCTTCGTCGTCGCGGGTCTTCATCAGCAAGGATGCAACCTCGTTGGGATCCGAGATCTCGGCGAGTGTGGAGAAGCTCGCGCCGTGCCCTCGCCCCGCGGCGCTCTGGCTCAGCAACAGCACGCGGCGATCTATCTTCAGCAGCACCAAAGTCTGCCCACGACCCACCGGATAGCGACCAAGAACCTCGAGCACACCCGAGGGGGCTCTGCCGCCCGGACCGATCGCTCCGATCAGACCGCCCTGGGCCCGAGCGGCGCGGCGAAAGACCCAGGCGCAGCCGTACGCCAGACCGACCACACCAAGCAGCGGGATCGCGACCTTGCCCAGCCAGCCCAGCAGACCGCTGTCACCCTCAGACACCGAACCAACGGGCGGCAAGCGAACGGGCTCTTCGGGCAACCCGAGCGGAATGCCCGAAGCAAGATCTTGAATGGCTGGCTCGGCAGAGGCCGTTGCGATGGCCTGGACCGACTGCTCTGCATCGAGCGGAATGTCGAGGTCGGTGACCGGCGCAGGCGGGGCAGCAGCCGCTGACCCGTCGGGATCTAACGGCTGCTCTTGCTCGAAGAGAACAGGGCCGTAAAGCGGGGCGGGCTGCTCGGCGTACTCGACACTTGGCAGAGCGTGAGATTCCGATACCGACTCAACGTCGCGCGCCTCGACGGCGGCGCCTGCTTGCAGTTGACCCAAGCAGATCGGGGCACAGAGCACCGCAAAGATGGCGGCGCCGGTGATCGCCCATCTGTCGGAACCACTGGCCATCCTGGCCCACCCCATCCTGAGCGCCGGCTCCGCCGACGCCGAACCAACTCACGCGGCGTCGTTGCCGCCCATCGCCTCTACAACATCTGGATCCACGATGTCACTGATGCGCACACAGAACTGGTCATTGAGAACGAGGACTTCACCCCGCGCCACGCATCGATCGTTCACATACACATCCACAGGATCACCCGCGAGCTTGTCAAGCTCGATCACACAGCCATCGTTCAGGCGGAGCACATCCTCGACGAACATCTTCGTCCTACCCAGCTCGATGCGAACGCGCAGGTTCACGTCATTGAGCAGGTCGATGCCCTCGGACTGTGCACCTGTGGTCTGAGAACTAAATCCCGGCAGGTCGAAGGGCGTCGCTCCTTCGGCAGAGCTCACAGATGACGCCTCGGCCCCACCGGCATTGCCATCGCCCGATGCCGCGTTCACTGCGGCCTGCGTCGCCGCGAGCATCGCCGCCATCGCCTCGTCGGCCGCGGCGCTCGCCGCATCGGCCTCTTCCTTGGGAGTTGCGTTCGCGTCCTCAGCAGAAGCACCGTCCACCGCGGCCTGGGTCGCCTCAAGCATCTCGGCCATCGCCTCGTCCGCGGCAGCGCTGGCCGCGTCGGCCTCATCTTTGGGGGTCGGCGTTGACTCACCATCGTCCGCGCCGGCCTCAGGCTGCTCGGGCTCGGACGGATTCGGTTGCTCGGCGTCGGGGTGTTGGGTGTCGTCTTCGGCCATCCGTGCCTCTCGGGGCGTGATACCGCCCGCTATCAGTGCGCGGTCCTTGCGCACCGGCGCGGTCCCCGCGCAGTGGCCACATCGGCGCCTTGCCTGAGGCCTCCGCAGATTTGGAACCTTCGGGTGCGCAGGACATGCGCAACAGCCAGATGCATGGCAATGGCTCAGCGCGGGCAAGGGACAGATGTTCTCATACAACTCTCAATTTGATAATGGTTTCGCATTATCATTGGTACGGGTCGTCCCGCCAGATCGGCCGTGAACAGTGGAGATTCGCGAATGGCCAACACATTCAAACGCACCCTCGCGGCCCGTGCCGGCAGGCTTGCGATCGCCCTGGCATCGCTCTCCGGCCAATCGGCACAGGCCGCTGGTGGCGAGCCGCACGTGCCTCACGCCGGCATGCTGAGGCATCCGGATGTCGGTCCGGACCAGATCGTGTTTCGCTACGCCGACGACATCTGGCGCGTGGACAAGGAGGGCGGGACGGCGGTCCGTGTGGCTGGCCCGCTGGGTGCCGAGACCACCCCGAAGTTCAGCCCGGACGGCTCCGCAGTCGCCTTCGTTGGGAACTACGACGGCAACGAAGACATCTACATCATCCCGACTGCAGGGGGGCAGCCCGTGCGCATGACCTACCACTCGGCCGGTGAGGGGCTAACCGATTGGGGGCATGACGGCCGGCTCGTCTATCAATCGATGAGCCTCTCCCCGTCGTGGCGGATGCCGAAGCTCTTCACCATCGACCCAGATGGCGGGCCGCCGGCGGCGCTCGCGATTCCGTACGGCGACAACGGAACGATCAGCGAGAACGGGGAATGGCTGGCGTACACGCCGCACGCGCGCGATCACAACACCTGGAAGCGCTACAAGGGCGGCTGGGCTTCTGACATCTGGCTCTTCCACCTCAAGAACAACTCCTCCCGGCGGATCACCGACTGGGAGGGCACGGACTCCATCCCGATGTGGCGGGGCAACTCGGTGTACTACCTGTCCGATCAGGGCGATGACCATCGGTTGAACATCTGGGTCTACGACCTTGCAGACGAGAGCCGACGACAAGTCACCGCATTCACCGATTTCGATGTCAAGTGGCCATCGATCGGCATGGGTGGACACGCAGGCGAGATCGTCTTCCAGCTCGGTCCCGAACTCCGTCTTCTCGATCTGGCAACCGAAGAATCGCGCGTGGTCAACGTGCGGATCCCCGGCGACCGCCCGACCCTGCGCCCACGTGTCGTTGATGCCAGCAAGAAGATCATGTCTTCCGACATATCTCCTACCGGAATGCGAGCTGTGTTTTCGGCTCGCGGCGATATCTGGACGGTGCCCGCCAAGCACGGCTCGGCGCGGAACCTCACCGCAACACCAGGAGTCGCGGAGCGGGACCCGTCCTGGAGCCCCAACGGACGCTGGATCGCCTACCTCAGCGATGCGACCGGCGACTACGAGCTCTATCTCACACAGTCAGACGGAAAGGGCGAAACAAGACAACTCACCAATGACGGGGCGACCTTCCGGCATAAACCCGTATGGTCACCAAACTCGGAGCAGATCGCCTTCGCTGACAAAACCGGCAAGATGTTCCACCATGAGATCGACGTGGGGACAACGACGCTGATAGATACCGACCCCCACGGCAGCCTGCTGACCCCGAACTGGGCGCCCGACTCTCGCTGGATTGCCTACTCCAAGACCTCCAAAAGCAGGAACATCTCGTCGATCTGGATCTACAACGTCGAGTCTGGTGAGAATGTGCGGGTCACCTCAGACATGTTCAATGACTTCGACCCGGTCTTCGATCGTGAAGGAGAGTACCTCTACTTCGGGAGCAACCGCGATTTCAGTTCGGCAGTCAACTCAGACCTCGACACCGATTTCCTCTTTGCGGATACAGAGGTGCTGCTCGTCTGTCCGCTTCGAGATGATGTCGGATCGCCTTGGGCGCCAAAGAGTGATGAGGAATCATGGGAGATCGATGACTTGGAGGAGTCTGAGTCCACCGAGAATGAGGGGCCATCACAGGATGAGTCCGATGGAGAGGTTGGCACCGCCGAAGATGCACACGCCAAGTCGGTCGAGATAGAGTTCGATGGCTTTGAGCGGCGAGCACTCCGCCTGCCAATCCAGCGAGGGTGGTTCAACAGCCTCGCCGTGAACGACAAGGGGCACCTTCTCTACGTCCGCGATCCTCGAACCGCTGCGACACGCTCGCCGGCGATCAAAATCTACAACATTGACGGCGACGAGAAAGAAGAGAAAACGGTCCTCTCGGGCTCTGGCGCCTTCTCGATTTCAGCTGACGGGACCAAGCTCTTGGTCAACAAGGACGGCAGCTACCACATCATCGATGCTGCCGCGGACGCGAACATCGATGATACCAAAGGCGCGCTCTCACGCATGCAAGCCACTATCAACCCACGCGAGGAGTGGGCACAAGTCTTCCATGAGTCGTGGCGGATCATGCGTGACTACTTCTACGACCCCGGCATGCACGGCGTCGACTGGGCTGCTATCCGTGAAGCCTATGAGCCCATGCTTGCCGACTGCGTCTCGGTTCACGATGTCCGCTACGTCATTGGCGAGATGTACGGCGAACTCAACGTCGGTCACGCGTACGTCGGCTGGGGATTCGACACAGAACCGGTACCCCGTCGGAGTGTTGGCATGCTTGGGGCAGACATTGAACTGAACAACGGCGCATTCCAGATAGTCAACATCGTCGAGGGCGCCGACTGGGACGACGACGCCCGAGGACCCCTGAGCCAGCCCGGGATCGATGTCAAGGAAGGCGACTACCTGCTTGAGGTCAACGGCGAACCTTTGGATGTTTCGAAATCTCCCTACGCGGCGTTCCTCGGTCTCGGCTGGCAGCGCCCGACGGTCACGCTAACGGTCAGCGACAAGCCAACCAAAGACGACGATGCTCGGGATGTTGTTGTCCAGCCCCTCGGGTGGGAAACACATCTTCGATTCCGGGAGTGGGTCGAGCGAAACCGCGAACACGTCGACCGGGTGTCTGATGGCCGCGTCGGCTACATCTATGTGCCGGACACCTCGGGTCCCGGGCGGACCGAGCTCTACCGCCAACTCATCGGACAACGGCACAAGGAAGCACTGATCATCGACGTGCGTTGGAACGCCGGGGGAAGTATCCCGCAACGAATGCTCGAACTCTTGAATCGACCGACCATGCACTACTGGGCAAAGCGTGATGGAGAGGAAGAGGTCTGGCCGCGCGATGCGCACCACGGCCCAAAGTGCATGCTCATCAACAGTCAATCGGGATCGAGCGGTGACCTTTTTCCCTACTATTTTCGGCAGGCCGGCCTAGGACCGCTGATCGGTACACGGACATGGGGTGGAGTCATCGGCATCGGCGGATACCCGCGCCTGATCGATGGCGGAAATGTGACCGCGCCCCAATCCGCGTTCTACGAGATCGACGGTACATGGGGCATCGAGGGCCATGGCGTCGAGCCGGACATTGAGGTCATCGATGACCCGGCGGAGATGGTCGATGGCGGTGATCCACAGCTAGATGAGGCCATCCGCCAGATGCTTATCGAGATCGAGCGGAAGCCGTTTACTCAACCGGAGCGCCCGGCATATCCCGATCGCAGCGGGATGGGCATCCCTGAGACGGATCAGTAGCTCCAGCTATCAGCGAGGCCGTCTCGTGCCGTTGCTGGCAAGATAAGGAATACGAATGGCCTGATCAGAAATCCGCGGGGAAGCCCGCGAGCTTGGTGAGCAGCACCCGCTCGATGCGCGACTCGCCGTCAGGATCATCACCGAACACGTCGTTGACGAATGCCGTGAGTTGGCGGGTCATCGTTTCTCCGCCCGGCTCAGAGAGGTGGCGGTCCTGGGCGCGACTGAATAGCTCGCGGAGACCCGTGGTGATCTCGGCTCGGCGGCGCTCGATCTCACCGTTGACGAACTCCTCGTTCTTCACACGGACCTGCAGGTAGATCTGCGTGTCCCACAGCCAGATGCGACCGGTGGTGTTATTCGGGAACTTGTTCTCGATCAGCTCGATCTCGACGAGCCGCTCTCGGTCATCCTGCTCGGAGCCATCGAGGGTCGCGGCGTCGGCGCCGCTCGGGCCCGAGCCCATCACGGTGACGAGACCGAAGACCGCGATCGCCTCAACGATCATCAGGACAGCCGTGATGATCACAAACTTCATGGGCGAAGACTTCTTCGCCTCTTCTGCCGGTTGCTGCTGTTCGTCGGCCATCTCACCCGCTCCTCATCCGCCGGCTCGCCCGGTACCCGAGGGATCGGGGTGGACCTCCTCGAGCGTCGCTTCGGTGCGCACAACATCCACTCGGCGGTTCTCGCCCGCGGCTTGCGAGCCCCCCGCCGCCATCGGGTCGGGCACCGAGGGCTCGAACGCCCCCGCCGACTCAACCCGCAGGATCAGGTCGCTCACGCCGCCTTCTCGGACCAACCGCTCATACACCGCCCGGGCCCGCTCGTACGCGAGTTCATCCGGCCCGAGCACGCCCGCCGCATCGGCCTCCGGAGCCGCGTGGCCTCGAATCAGCGTGATGTCCCGGATACCCACGAGCTTCGGGGCGATCTCTTCATCGATGATGCGCATCGCCCGCTCGGTCAGCTGGACCGATCCGGGTTCAAACGTGATGGGCCGGCCCACGCGAAACCATGTGCCCTCGTGGACCTTGGTCACCGCCGCATCGCGGCCCTCGATGTTGGGCTCGTTCTGCTTTGCGCGGCTCTTCTGCTCGCTGACGTTCTGTGCCTCGCGGATGACCGGCATCACCATGGTCTGCCGCGGGTTCGCCGGGACCTCGATGTACCCGACACCGCCAGCGACCCCCAGCTCGTCCTGTATGGCGTCGACCACACGCTGGTACTCGCGTGGCTTCTTCAACTCGCTGAAGGCGGCAAGCAAAATGAAGAAGCAGAGCAGCAGAGACATCAGATCGCCGTACGTGACGACCCACTCGGGGATCTCGTCACCGCCCTTCTTTTTCTTCTTCGGCATCGCTCAGCCCCCCGCCCTCTTGGCTTCGATCGCGGGCCGCTCTGTGAGCATGATCTCGACGCGTCGGTTCTCCGCGTCGCTCTTCTCAGGATCTACGGTCTTCGGCTCGGCACTACCGACCGTCTCGACGCGGAGCAGCGGCTGCGCAACGCCCGCTTCCTCAACGAGGAACCGCTGGACGGCACGGGCTCGCTCGAACGCCAGGTCCCGGAGGGTCATGCCGCTGCGCAGGTCCGCTTCACCCCAGGCGTGACCCCGGATGATCACCAAGTCGGTCTTGCCCTCGAACCTCGGCGCAACATGCTCAAGCAGCCGCTGCTGGTTGGGCTTGCTCAGTTCATAAGAGCCCGGCTCGAAGAGCAGCTTCCCGCCAAGTACAAACCGGGGGCCGTCCTGGATCTCACTGACCATCGACTCACGCCCCGACTCGGTCTCCTGGCTCTGCTTCGCCTTGCTGAAGCTATCCGACAGGTTGCGGTTCTCGGTCATCACCGGGTTGGGCATCGTCTGCCGCGGGCTGCTGGGCATCTCGATACGCCCAACGCCTCCGGCGACGCCGAACGCCTCCTTGACCGCGTCCATGATCTCCTTGTTGGCGTCGGGCTTCTTGAGCTCGCTGAACGCTGCGAGGAGGATGAAGAAGCAGAGCAGAAGCGACATGAGGTCGCCGTAGGTGACCACCCACTCGGGGATGTCGCCGCCTTCCTCCTTCTTCTTCTTGGCCATCAGCGGGCCTCCCGCCGGCTCTTTTCAGCCAAGGCTCAGGCGGCCTCTTCGGTCTGGAACTCCTTACGGAGCCCCGGGGGCAGGAAGGTCAGCAGCTTGGCTTCGACCACGCGCGGGTTGTCGCCCGACTGGATGCTCATCACGCCGGCGATGATCATGGTCTTGATGAGGACCTCCTCGGCGTCGCGCGCCTTGAGCTTCTCCGCGATCGGACCCGTCACGACGTTGGCGATCAGCGCGCCATAGAGCGTGGTGATCAGCGCGACTGCCATGCCAGGCCCGATGGCGCTCGGGTCGTCCATGTTGCTGAGCATCGCGATGAGACCCATCAGCGTCCCGATCATGCCGAAAGCCGGAGCCATCTTGCCGACCGTGTCGAGAATCGCCTTGCCCTCGGCATGACGGTCCATCAGCGCTTCAAGCTCGGTGTCCATGATGGTCTGGATGAGCTCAGGGTCGGTGCCGTCAACCGCCATCTTCACACCCTGGACGATGAACGGATCGCGCATCTCGCCAACCAGGTTCTCAAGAGCGAGGATGCCCTCGCGGCGAGCGACCTCCGCGTAGCTGACCAAGTCCTTGATCGTGCCGACCGCGTCGGGGGGCGCCGAGAACACGCTCTTGAGCATGACCTCGTGCACCTTGAGGACCTTCGCGAGCGGGAACGACGCGAGGATCGCGCCGAACGTGCCCCCCGCGACGACAAACGCCGACGGCATATTGATCAGCGCGCCGAGTGTGCCACCACCCCAGAACACGGAGATGATGATCGCCGCGATCGCGATTACCAGGCCTGCAACCGTGCCGATGTCCACCGGTCGGGTCCTTCCGAGCTTCCTTGCCCAAGGTGGCCGCGCGCACGGCCCCCGCGCACTGGTCATCGGACCATCGCCACAGTCCCTTGACGCGCTCGGCCCGGATCGGGGCCCGATGGGTATCAATTATCCGGACGCCGCTACCTGACGGCGGGTTCGACCATCGGCATCATTCGGCGCAGGCTCCGGCCGTACTCGATGACGCGCTCGACGACCTGCTCGACGCTCTCCTGAACGACCATGTGATCGCCTGTGAGCAGGGTGATCACGGTGTCGGGCTTGCTCTCGACCGTGCGGATCTGCTCTGCATTGAGAACGAATGACCCGCCGTTGAGCCTGGTGACGTTGATCAAGGCCGAGCCCTCCACGGTCCGGTTCTGTTATCGCCCGATCAGCAGCAACTGCTGGAGCAGTTCGTCGGACTCCTGGATCACTCGGCTCGATGCGTTGTAGCCCGTGGACGCCAGGATCAGGTTGATGAACTCCTGGCTCAGATCCACATTCGAGCCCTCGAGCGCTCCCGAGATCAGCTGCCCGCTCCCAAACTGACCAGCGGTCGTGATCACTGGCTCGCCCGAGTTCGGCGCGACGCTGAATAGGTTCCCCCCCAGGTCGAGCAGGCCTTCCTGGTTCGTAAACGTAGCGAGTGGGACCTGACCGATCGTGCGCGTCAGCCCGTTGGCGAATATGCCGGTGATGACTCCGTCGCCGCCCACTGCGAAGGTGGTCAGCTCACCGATCGGTGCGCCGTCACGGAAGATCGCTCCGAGTGTGCTGTTGGTATCGGTCAGCGCCGTGAGGCGGTCACTTCCGCTCGACAGGTCGATCTGGAAGTTCAGGGGCGTCGCCGCGCCGCTGTTGGCACGGTCGAGCAGAACATTGATCGGATCGGTCGTCGTCAGCTGACCGTTGGTATCGAACGACAGCGTGCCGGACGTGAGCAGGCCCGACGCGTCGCTGTCGTCCTCGGAGCTCACGAAGTAGGTCCAGTCCGTTCCCGACGAGCTGGTATTGCTCAGCACCATTGTCAGATCGAGGACGAGCGGTGTGCCCAGCGAGTCGTACACCGTGACGCTGGTTCGGACGCTCTCGCCGTTTGCCTCAGCTACCTCATCAACGACGAAAGGCGAGCGGATCAGGTCGCCCGTCGAGTCGAGCAGGCGGAGATCGGTCGCCTCGATGTCGATGTCGTTGACGGAACCAATATTCCCATCGATACGGATCCGCCCGTTGGTCGCGTCGATCGAAACACCCGGGGTGGAGCCGTCGGGGTTGGTTCCCATCGACGAGTCGATGCCGAACGCATCGCTGAGAAACATCGCGAGCTCATCGAGGGTACTCGTCGCGGTGATCGTGTACTGAACAGGCCCGATCGAGCTTCCGTCGCCTCGCTCGGCGCCGTCGATCTCGATGATCTGGCCGACCGTGAAGAGCGGCGTGTCGGTGCCCGGTAGCGCGGGGTCCTCGATCTCGGTCAGAAGGCCCGCGGCTGAGATCAGATCGCCCGTGGCTGGTGGAACGGTCGCCGTCGAGATTGTCGCAAGCCCAGCCGTTGATGTGCCCATGAGATCGAGCTGTGCTCCGCGGGTTGCGATCGTCCCGTCGGCATCGAGGTTTCCGGCGAACTGCACAACGGTTGTCGGCTCGGCGATCGTCAGCGTTCCCAGCGGGATCTCGATGGGCTGGAGCACGCCCTGGTTGATCGTAAAGTTGTCATCCACGCCGTAACCCATGAGAGTCTCACCCGTTACCGTGGTGAGGATGTTGTTCTCGTTGGGACGGAAGCTCCCGGCGCGGGTGTAGACCTGCGTGCCCCCGTCATCGACGACGAAAAAACCGTTTCCATCGATCGCGAGATCCCGCGCATCGCCAGTCGGCTCGATAGGGCCGGGCGCGAACGAACGCTGGGTGCCCGCAACGGAGACGCCGTACCCGATCTGCGTCGGGTTGCTGCCTCCGAACACGCTGCTCGGCTGCGATCCCGCGCTGAGCGTGCGGCTGAACTGGTTCTCGAAGGCGAGGCGGGTGGTCTTGTACGCCGTCGTGTTCGCGTTGGCAATGTTATTGCCCGAGACATCCAGCCAGCGTGAGTTGGCCGAGAGCCCGCTCAGGCCTGTGTAGAGCGCCGCGGTGGTTGCCATTCTTTAGCCCTCTTTTCCTTCAACAGATTCCTCACGACGCACCAGCATGTCAGCGAGGGTGCCGTTCGTCGCGGTCAGCATGCCCAGCCCGACCGGCCCGGGCTCGGGCGGCGACGCCCGGAGCTCCCCACCCCCAGCATCCACGATGCCATCGATCCCGCTGATTGCGCCGAGCTCATCGAGCCTGCGTTCGCCCACCACCGTTCGGCTCTGCACGTTCACCTCGTAGGCCTTGCCGTCGAGCAGCACGAGCGCTCGCTCCATGCCCGAGGCCTCCGCGCGGTCTGTGGCCGCGCCGATCTTGCCGAGTTGATCCTGAGACAGACCGAGCGATGCGCTATCGACGATCGCTCTCCCCGTCGAGTGATCGCCGCGCGTCACCCGTGCGAGCAGATCACCGAAGTTCCCGGCCTCGAGCATGCCCGCGGTCAGCCCGCCGTCGATGCCGGCGATGCGCGCGTTACTCACAACCCCGCCCAGCGCGGCGAGCAGATCGGTTGCGCCCGCGTTCACTCGTTTACCTCGTCGTCGAGTTGCTCATCGGTTGGATCACCGCTGTTGCCGGACGAGCCGCCGGATGTGGTCGTGTCCTCGGTTGACCCGTCATCGGTGTCGGTGCCACCGGTCTCGTCTGTGCTCTCGGTTTCATCACCGAAGAGCTCATCCTCGGTAATGACCTCGTCAACCTGTTCGAACGGGATCCTGTAGCCAAGCCGCGTATTGAGCACCGCGCCATCGTTGGTCTTCGATACCGAGGAGACATAGTCCGCGACCCGCTGGTTGTCCTCGGTAAGCCCGCTGACCACAAGACCGATGAGCGATGCGGCACTTGCGAACTCGTTCTGATCGACAAGTTCGCCAAGATTCTCCGAGAGCGCTGTGTCACTCTCGATCGCACGGATGCTCGCGAGCTGATCGAGCAGTGCCGAGGTGTCGTTCGGATCGAGCGGGTCCTGGTTCGAGAGTTCCTCGAGCACGATCTGGAGGAACTCGTCTCCCGTCAGCTCCCCGAGCGAGCCCGAGTCCGTGCTCGAACTCGTGGTAGGCGACAGCAGATCGTTCGTCAGCGTGTCGATCGTGCTCACGGCGCACCCCTCCCGCTCGGAGCACACTCGCGCGCTCCATACGGTTCTCCGGCTCGAACGTTCCGGACGCCAGGATCAGCTGCGCACTGCGCGTGCGCAGAAGCCTCAGGCGACCGCGTCGATTCGGAGTGTCATACCGGCTCCGCCGTCTTCGATGTATCCCAGGGCTCCGCCCCGGTTCCCAGCAAACGCCCGGTCCTCCGACAGTGCGTCCGCGTCAGTGGTATCGCGATCTTCGGCGTCCTCGCCTCTCGCAATCTGCTCGCCTCGCGCGGCTCCGCCGCCCGGCTCACCTTCTCCACCCCGTTGCCCCGCATCGCCGTCCTTGGCGTTGCGCGGCTGGGCCTCGCTCTCCTCATGCCCCGGATCCGCCGCCGCATCCTGCGACGCCTGATTCCCAACGCCCGACCGCTCCGCGGTCGCGACCGTGAGCCGATCAACGACGAGCCCTCTGGACTCGAGCGCCGACCGGAGCTGGGGCAGATCTCCCTTCAGCAACTCGCGTGCCGCGTCGTTGGTGGCTTCGAGCGTCGCGGTCACCTTGCCACCCGACACTTCCATGCCGATGCGGAGTGAACCGAGCCCTTCAGGATTCAGCCGTAAGGTGACAACGCCGCCCTTCTGACGCAGCGCGGCAGCGAGCCCGTTGATCGCCTGGGTCCGGAGTGCGGCTGTCTGGTCGGGACGACCACTCGGCGTGCTAGGAGCAGCGCGACCAAACCCTGTTGCTTGGCTCCTCGCTGCGTTTGTTGGCTGGATGCCGCTGATGGTCGGGGTTCCGGCCGCCTTAGCACCGGCAGCCGCCTGCGCTGATGACTGGTGGGGCGTCGTTGCACGGATGCCCGCTGTCTGTGTCGCGACCGCAGCCGTTGCAGGCACACCGGTAGGCACCTGCTGCGACGCCGCGTGCGTTGTGTTCACGGGCTGTTGCGCAAACGGAGTTGCTTGGGCGTCCCCACCGCCCCGGACAGTCGCGCTCTTGGATAGCGCCGCTCCGTCGTCGATCGACGAAGGCGTGCGGAGTGCCTGTTGCTCAACCTCGAGCGCCGTCTGGCGGCCTGTGCCCGCAAGCCGGTGCGCATGATCCGCACCCCCGGCGCCGGTTCCGCGCGATCCGACTTGCTGGGCTTGCGCCTGCACCACTGGTTCGGGAGCGGTTGTTTGCTTTGAAGCGGTATCGAGCGATCGGGCCCTGGAACCCTCCTGGGCCTGTCTGGACGCGGGGTCTCCGTCTGAGCCGGTCTGAGCTCTTGCATCGACGAACGCCTTCGAAGCCTCACGACTCGCGCCGAGTTCGACCGGTGATGATGCGCCACCAGGCTGGCTCCCGATGGCCGAGCCCAGCATCGACCAGAACGCATCAGTCAGATCGACAGCATCAGGAGACTCGGGCTGAGTGGTGTTCGCCGGGGACTCACCCGGCCGCAGTGCCGGCGCCTGGCTGCTGATCGATGCCATTCGTCGCGTCCCCATCCTCGGGCGGCAGGCCCTTGGTCCGCAGACGTTCCAGCAAGTCCGCTGCCAACGCGGGGTCTTGCTTGACAAACTCGTTCATGACCTTCGATCGCTGGCGATCGGGCAGTGCGTCGAGATACGCGATCACCGTGATCATCTGCTCGGAATCGGGGTCACCCGCCGCCGCATTGACCGACTCCTGAAGCAGTCTTACAGCGTCCGGTGCCCGAAGACCCCGGAGCACACTGAGCGCTTTCTGGAACTGCTGCGAGCCCTCAACCTCTCGCAGTTGCTCCTGCATCGCCTCGAAGCCCGCGATGCGGCGTTCGAGGTCCTCACGATCGCGTCGGAGCGACTCACGCTCGCGCGTGAAGCTTGCACGCAGATCCTGCGCCTCACGCCGGGTCCGCTCCGAGGTCTGCATATCCATCTGGCTGAGGATGTTCTGCTCACGGACCTGATCCGCCGCGCTCACAGGGATCGTCTCTCCCTCCGATATCGCGAGCAACGCCTCGGCCTCTGCCGCTTCAGTCGCAAGCCGGTTCTCTTCGGCGGTCACAGTCTCGGAAAAGATCTGCTTGATACGGTCGACGCGCCCCGAGCTGAGCTTATCGCCCATCGCGAGCCAGCCCACAAGCGCGAGCAGAGCGAGCAGATTCGCGATGGCAACCACGGCTATGGCGTTCCAGAGCGTCTTCATGCGGCATCCTCAGCACGCCGCATGCCGATCTCATCGAGCATCGCTGTCTCCCGCCTCGCCTGCTCACGGCGCCAGGCATCGAAACGAGTATCGCGCAGATGCTCCATCGCGCGACGTGCGGCGGCGGCTTCCGCGAGCCTGTGCCGCGCCGCTTCGAGCCGCTTGAGCACGCCCGCCAGCTCGACCGCCGCGCTCTGGGCCTTGCCAACCATGAATAGCGTTGCATTAGACTGCACCCGAAGCTCGCCGATGTCCACCCCGGGCCTGTCTCTACCGCTGAACCGCTCGCGGAGATCGCGCCGCTCCTGCTCGATGCCGGACTGCATTCGGCGCAAGAAAGCCTCGAGCTCGAAACGCTTGCGTTCGAGTTCGGCAACTTCTCGCTGTCGATCACGCTCGACCAGTTCCCGTTGCCGGAGCACGGGCGCGAGCTGAAAGGTGAACCCCGCCACCGCCTAGCCCTCCTTGCCCACACGCAGCGCGATATCTGTGAGACGCGCCAAGCTCTCATCGAACGATGCGGCATCCGCGGGCGATTGCCGCAAGAGGTTCTCGATCTCGGGGAAGAGCGTGATCGCCGTATCGCTCTCCGGGTTGCTCCCTCGCGCATAGGCACCGATCTGTACAAGCTCCTCGACATCTCGATAGGCCGCGAGAGAGCGGAGCACGCGTTGCCGCGCTACGCGGTGCTCAGGGGTCGTGACGTGATCCGCGACTCGGCTGACCGAATCAAGCACATCAATCGCCGGGAAGTGGCCCTTCTGCGCCAGCCGGCGAGCCAGCACGACATGGCCGTCGAGGATCCCGCGGGCCGCGTCGCTCACCGGCTCGGTCATGTCGTCACCTTCGACGAGGATGGTGTAGAGGCCGGTGATCGTGCCACCAGAATCGACGCCTCCCGCACGCTCGAGCAACAACGCCAACTGGGCCCATACGCTCGATGTATAGCCCTTGGTCGCGGGTGGCTCGCCCAGGCTCAGTCCGATCTGACGCTGGGCGTGGCAGAACCGCGTGATCGAGTCCATCATCAGCATCACGTTGAGCCCGCCGTCGCGGAGCGCCTCTGCGCAGCAGCAAGCCAGCTTCGCGGCGCGCATCCGCATGGGAGGCGGCTCGTCACCCGTGGCAACGACGACAACCGATCGCGCGAGCCCATCCGCACCGAGGCTGTCCTCGATGAAGTCGCGGACCTCGCGGCCTCGCTCGCCGATCAACGCAATGACGCTCACATCCGCCTTCGTCCGCTTCGCGATCTGACCGAGCAGCGTGCTCTTGCCGACACCGGGACCGGCGAATACACCCATGCGTTGGCCTTGGCCCATCGGAGCCATGAGGTCCAGCGCACGCACGCCCGTCTCCATACGGCTCGTGACGCGTGTTCGGCGCATCGCGGGGATCGGGGACGCATCGAGCGCCCGCGCGGTAAGCCCGGTCGGGACGGTGCGACCATCCAGCGGCTCGCCCAGCCCATTGACCACCCGCCCAAGCAGACCCACGCCGACCCGCGCCGTTGGCGCAGCGCTCGTCCCGGAGCACGCGGAGCCCGCACGAATGCCTACGGAGGGCCCAAGCAGCATGACCACGGACTTGCCATCGCGGAAGCCGATCACCTCGCCCGGCACGCGCGCCTCACCGGTGTGAACGGTCGCGCCAACGGGCAATGGCAGCTGCTCGACCATCAGCGTCATGCCCCGGATCTCGGCCACACGTCCCGTGATCTCCAGCGGATCGAGCGTCCCAAGCGTCTCGATCTCCGGTGCGAGCACCATCACGCGCCGCCTTCCCGAGCGCGCAGCGACTCGGACAGCCTCGCGAGCGACGACTCAATCTCTGCGTCGATCCGGCCCCCACCCTCCGTGTGGATCACGACTGACCCCGCCGAGACCGCCTGATCGGGGACCAGTTCGGCGTGCTTGCATGCCTCGCAGGCCGCAACAATGCCGGGCAGCCCTTCGTTGAGCGCGTCAGCATCCGAGGGACAGTGCCTGATGCGCAGCATCGTGGGCTCAGCGATCCGCTCGAGCGCCCGCGCGAGCTGGGCCTCGGCAACCCCGGGGTCAACCTCGACCGTTCGAGCCGTCGCGAGTTCGGCAAGCCGTAACGCGAGCGTCAATACATCCTCACGGGCCTGAGTCAGCAGCAGCTCACGCGCGCGATCGAACTCATCGATGCGTTCGCTCCACATCTTCGACAGCGCCTTGAGCTCACCCTCGCGTGCCTCTGTCGCGGCCGCCCGTCCTTCGGTCCTGCCCTGCTCCAGCCCCTCGGCGCGCCCCTGCTGAAAGCCTTCGGCATGACCCGCTTCGCGCCCCCCCTTGATCAGGCTCTCCCGAGCCGCGCGGGCTTCCTCGAGCACCCGACGGGCCTCGGACTCCGCCTCCTCAAGCATCGCTTGAGCCTGACGTCTGACATCGCCAAGGCTGATCGGGACCGCGTCAGCCGCGCGGCGTTCGAAATCCGCCCGGCTGATCACGCCCATGATCGTGCTCCCAGGCCCGGCATCAGACGATCATCTCGTTATCACCGCCGCGGCCTTCGATCATGACCTCGCCCGCCTCCTCAAGGCGACGGACGATATCGACGATCCGCTGCTGGGCGCCCTCGACGTCGCTGACGCGTACCGGCCCCATGAACTCCATGTCCTCCTTGATGAGGTCGGAGGCGCGAGCGGACATGTTGCCGAGGATCTTCTGCTGCAGCTCCTCGCTTGCGGTCTTGAGGGCGAGTGTGAGCTCGTCGTTCTCCACCTCTTTCAGCACCGCCTGGATTCCCTTGTCGTTCACGAGCAGGATGTCTTCGAAGACGAACATGAGACGCCGGATCTGCTCAACAAGATCAGGGTCCTCGGCTTCGAGACCCTCCATGATGGCTTTCTCGGTTGCGCGGTCCGCGAGGTTCAGCACCTCGGCAACCGTGTCCACACCACCCGCCTTCTCCATCGACTGGCTGAGCATGCTGCTGAGCCGGCTCTCCAAACCTCGCTCGACCTCGGTGATCACCTCCGGGCTGGTCTGCTCCATATTCGCGATCCGCTTGATCACCTCGATCTGCTTCTGCATGGGCAGACCGACGAGGATCTCGCTCGACTTATGGTGCGACAGGTGGCACAGAATCAACGCGATCGTCTGCGGGTGCTCGTCCTGTATAAACGTGAGCAGGTTCTCGCTCTCAGCGCGTTGGAGGAAACTGAATGGGGTCTTCTGGACCTGCGTCTGGATCTGCGCAAGCACCTTGTCCGCGACTTTCGGGTCCAACGCTTCCTTGAGAACGGTTCGGGCGTAATCGAGGTTGCCCTCATCGGCGTACCGCGTCGCGACACAGACCCCGTAGAACTCCTCGATGACCTTGCCCTGCAGTTCTTCCGGCACACGCCCCAAGCTCGCCAGCTCTCGGGTGACCTCCTCGACAGACTCCGAGGGCATCTCCTTGAGGATCGCCGCCGCGTTATCCGTTCCCACCGCGAGCAGCACGATCGCGGCCTTTGTCGGCCCTTCGATCAGTGCCGGATCTGACGGCAGTGCTTCGCCGATGCGTCGTGCCACCGCTCGCCTCCCCTGCTACTCAGACTGCGCCCAGCGGTTAAGCAGCCGCGCCGCCATCTCGGGTTCCTCCGAGACCAGTGTCGTGAGCTGATCACGCATCTTGTCGCGCTGCATGTGCTCGTCATCGACCTCGAGACCCTCGAGTGCCGACTCGCTCTCCTCGGCCTCGCCGATCAGATCACCCGCATCCTGGAGCGCGGGCGGGATGCCCACGATCTCTTCGGCCGACGGCATCTCGGGCTGCTTGCCCGCCTTGCGTACAAGCGAGACCATCATGGCGACCGAGACCAGTGCGAGCACCGCGAGCACCGCTTTGTCGAAGATCTGTGGCGCCGATGCCATGAGGCCACCGCCGCCGCCTCCCAGGATTCCCGCCGCCGCACCGCCAGCGCCGGCAACCATTTCGAGTGAGACCGGAACCATGCGGACCGCGATCTGCTCCTCGACACCACCCGCACCGAGGTTGGCCGCGCTCGTCATCGCCGCGACATGAGGACGAACCGAATCGACGATCTGCGGCTGAACCTCCTCGAACTTGAGGAGGATCTGTTCCTGGGTTGGCCCGCCGTCCTCGGCGGGGTCGCGATCCGCGACCTCGTCACCCTCCACGAGCAGCGTCTCGATGTACCCCTGGGGAACATTGATGCTCACCGCGACCAGGGTCGGCATCCCGCGAGGATCAACGACTCGCTCGACCGTGGTGCCCGGGAAAGCCTCAAACTCAGAACGTGCCTCCGAGGTCTCACGGCGCTCCCCAGAGGCCCCACCCCGGCTGATGTCGGCCTGCTGGTTCGAACGGACCCCTCCTTCGGCACCACGCTGTGTGTTCTGGAGGGAGTCGGTAGCGGTGTCCTCGCTCTTGATGAGGTTCTGAGTGCCCTGGCCTTCCGCGAGGTAGCTCCGGGTCTCGCTCTGGCGCCGCGTGACATCCACCTGCGCGGTGACCGCGATCGCCACCCCGGGGATATGGGCGAGGATCTGGCCCGCGAGCTTTGCTTCAAGCTGCTTCTCGAATCGGGCGGCGCGGTCAAGGTATTCGCTTCCTGCCGCTTCGTCTGGGTCGGTCGGCTTCCTCGCTCTCCCGGATGAACCATCGACAACACGGACCGCGGTTGGCTCAAGCCCCGCCTGAGCGCCCGCCACCATCTCTGCAATCGCGTCAACCTTCGCCTGTGAGATCTCCGTCCCACTGTGTGTGAACACCGTCACCGACGCCGTCGGTGTGCGGCTCGTTACCCCGAGCCCGTTGGGCGGAGGAACATCCACGATCACCTGAGCGCTCTTAACATCAGTGAACTGTTCGATCACCCGCCCGAGCTCGCCCTGGAGCGCGATCGAAAACAGCTGCTCGTTCTGGCGCCGGCTGTGCCGCCAGCTCTGACGCTCGTCCAGGTTGCTAAAAAGGATCTGCCGGCTGTCGCCCGGCATCGCCCGCCCCTCCTCGAGCCGCGCGATCGAAACGACCTCTTGCTCGGTCGGCACCATCAGCGAGCCGTTGACCACCTCGGCCCGGACACCGCTGGTTCGGAGCACACCTTGTGCTCGCTCGATCTCCTGAGGAGTGGCGCCCGGCAGGATGTCCACCATGTCCGTGCGGCCTGAGTACTGAGCCACCAGGAAGAAGGTCATCCCGAGGACCACCGCGAGGCTGCCAATCAGCAGCTTCTGCGTCGCATCCATCTTGCCGAGCCCGGCCTGGATGGTCTCAAGTGTGCGACGGAACGGGTCCATCCGCGGCGGGGCCTCCCTGCCCATTCAGCCCGCGCGCTCCGCACGCGGCGGGGCGGCAAACGCCCCTTCGGGTGGCATCGTCGGGCCTCGGGCGCCACGGGCTTGAAATGTGCGCAATAGTCGATGCGCAGAGTCCGCTCTCGCGCAGCTCCTGCGCGCCAGCCCTCCGCAGGGAACCGCGGATCACACGCGCATCTGCTGGACCTCTGCCATCGCCTCGACGACCTTGTTCCGCACAGCTTGAAGCATCCGGAAGGCGTTGTCGGCCTTCTGAGTCGCGAGGATCACGCCCTCGACATCGTCGCGCTGACCAGTCGCAAGGTCCTCGATCGCTCGGCTCGCATCGGCGTTCAACTCGCCAACACGCTCCAGGTTCTCCATGAGGACATCTCCGAAGGCGGGGCCGTTCTGCTCGGCCTTCGGCTGCGCCCCGAGGGGCTGATTGGGGCGGAGCGGGCTGGCTCCGCCGGATCCGGAAACGAGTCCGAGTGGATCGCTCACGGGTCAAACTCCGGTATGCCGGGGGCCCCAGGCTGGGACCCGCCGGCTTTGGTTACGCACTCGCATCTCAGGCCAGCATCCGCAAAGCCTGAGACATCATCGTCTTGGTCGCCTCCGCGGCCGCAACGTTCGCTTCGTAGGCACGCGACGCCTCCATCGCGTTGATCTGCTCGACTGTCGTATTGATATCCGGCACCATGATGTAGCCATCCGCGTCCGCGTTCGGGTTGTCGGGTTCCCAGCGCGGCCGCAAGGCGTTCTCATCGAGCGCGATATCGATAACGTGGACCCCCATCGACCGCCCATCGGCACTCGACGCGGACGGGTCTCCAGCCGAGAAGTTGGCCGAACGCCTGAGGTAAGGATCGAACTCGCCCTCGGCGTTGTAAAGCACGTTCGCGTTCGCGATGTTCGCGGCGATGACCGCGTGGCGTGTTCGCTGAGCGACCATGCCGCTAACCGAGATATCGAGTGATCCGTACACCGGTTAGCCCCTTACCCCGCCTGCTCGCTCATGGCACGCCGAAGCATCCCCGTCTGCTGATTCAGCAGCTCGGTCGCCGTCCGGAAGGCCCCCACGTTCTCAACGAGATCCTGCATGAGACGCTCGATATCGCGGTTGTTCCGGTCGTGAGCCAACACGCCGGGCCTGGCGGTCTGGGGCGTGAGCTCAAGCCCGCCGCGGCGGCCAACACGGACCTCATTTGTGGATCGGATTTGCAACGAGCCGAACGCACCGTCAGAGCGGTCGCGCCGCTCCTCGACCGCGTCACGGAGGTTCGCCTGGAAGCTGGAGACCGAGACATCGGTCTGGATGAAATCGGGTGTGGACACGTTCGCGATGTTGTGCGCGATCAGATTCTGCCGCTGGGCGGTAAACCGCACCATCGCATCCAGCGTTGGCATCGCACCCGCGTTGTTCACACCATCGATCAGCATCGCGCTGTACGCCTCCGCAAACCCCGGACCAACCGCCCCGGATCGGCTCCTCATTCGAGACAGCCCGTCAGAGTGTTGCCTCCACCAGCGCCATCTCCTTCCACTTCTTCAGCTTCAAACCGAGCGTTCTGACCCCGATCCCGAGGCTCTTGGCGGTCTTCTGCCGGTGCCCATCGAAAGAGCGGAGCGTCGCGATGATCACCTCCCGCTCGATCTCCTCGAGCGTCCGCCCCGCCTGGTCGGGCAATGCGGAGACCGCCGGCTCAAGATGCCGTGCGGAGCCGTTAGGTGCCATCTGGGCCACCGAGGGCCTCGCCTCGATCGACGACGCCGGTCGGCCATGAGATAGCAGCCAAGGCTCAAGCAGAGACCTCGTAACGACCGGCCCCCGATCGGGCGTCTGCTCACAGAGCACGGCTGCGCGCTCACACACGTTGTGGAGCTCCCGCACGTTCCCGGGCCACCGGTAGCTCCGCAGAAGGTCCATCGCGTCGGGCTCGAAGATCACCGGGTCGCGTCCGTCTCGTGAGGCGATCTGCGACGTGAAGTGCTCAGCCAGCAGCTCGACGTCCTCGGAACGATCTCGCAGCGCCGGCAGATGGATAGGCAGCACGTTGAGCCGGAAAAACAGGTCCTGACGGAACTCACCCGAGGCAACCTCCGCAGGCAGGTCGCGGTTGCTGGTCGCGACCACTCGGACATCGACCCCGATGGTCAGGCTTGAGCCAACCCGCTCGAATGCACGCTCCTGGAGCACACGGAGCAGCTTTGCCTGGATCTTCTGCCCAACCTCGGACACCTCATCGAGCAGCAGTGTGCCGCGATCGGCGAGCTCGAAGCGGCCCTTGCGCATCTTGTCGGCGCCGGTGAATGCCCCACGCTCGTGCCCAAACAGCTCGCTCTCGAGGAGCCCTTCGCTGAGTGCTGCGCAGTTCACCGCGAGGTACGGCTCGCCCGACCTGGGGCTCATCTCGTGGATCGCGCGGCTGATGACCTCCTTGCCCGTGCCGCTCTCGCCGCACACGAGCACCGTCCCGTGCGACGCCGCAACGCTGAGCACCTGCTCCTTGACGCGTCGGATCGCGGGCGAGCATCCAATGATCCGATCGACGCCCGTCGGCCCATAGACATCACCCGGCGCGGGCTCGCGCTCCGGCGTCGCGGCCTTGAGCACGGCGTTCTCGCGCACGACCTTGCCGTGCCTGAGCGCCCGCTTGACCGCGATCACTAGCTCGTCACCCTCGAACGGTTTGGTAATGTAGTCAAACGCGCCAAGCCTGATGGCTTGCACCGCGGTCTCGATCGCCCCAAAGGCGGTCATCAGGATCACCGGCAGCTCGTCGTCGATCTGGCGAAGCTTCTCAAGGAGATCGATGCCCGTCATGCCCGGCATTTTCAGGTCTGTCACAACGGCATCGGGCCGACGGTCCGCCGCGATGCGCAGCGCGGCCTCGGCGCCGTCCGCCGCGGAAACCTCGAACCCCGCACGCCGCAGGGTCGATCCGACGCTGTCGCGCATCATCTCTTTATCGTCTACCACCAGCACGAAGCTCATGCCGCCCGCTCCTGTCCGTCGCCCTCGGCGTTCACCGCCGGCGTGCCATCGTCGGTCTCGATGAGCCCCACATCGGGCTCTTGACGCCCAAGCACGAGGTCGAAGCTCGCGCCCGGTGCCCCCGGCGTCTCTTTGTTGTTGTTCCGCGCAAAGACGCGTCCGCCGTGCGTGTCCGCGATGCGGTGCACGATTGCAAGACCCAATCCGGTGCCGGTGTCTCGCGTCGTAAAGAACGGATTGAACATGCGGTCGAGCAGTTCCGGGGGAATCCCGTCACCGGTGTCTCGCACACGGATAATCACGGCACCCGGACCGCACTCGTCATCATCCGGCGCCACGATCGCTTCAACCGCCAGCACATGCGGGCGAGCACCCTCGCCCGCCGCCCGGATCGCATCGAGCCCGTTGCGAAGGATGTTCACGAGCGCCTGCCGAACAAGATTCGGATCGCACACGACCTCCGGGCCGTTGTCCGGCGCTGTCTGCACGACCCGCACCCACTCAGGGACGGTGCCCTCGATCGATCGCACCGCCGATTCGATCAACTCCCGGCCGGTCGTTTCGATTCGCCTGACCTGCTGCTCACGTGCGAGGTGTAGCACATCGCCCACGATCGCGTTCAGCCCGCGGACCGCGTCCCCGATCCGCGTCGCATACGACGCCTGTTCTGGCTGCGCAGCGAGATCCTGCGCGAGCATCTCCGCATAGAGCCCGATCGAACCGAGCGGGTTACGGATCTCGTGAGCGATCCCCGCCGCCATCTCGCCGAGGGCAGCAAGCCGTCGCGAGCGGTGAAGCCGCTCGTTCGCATCGCGGAGCTGGGCACGGAGCCGCTTAACCTCACCCGTGAGGGTCTGGTGCGTGTCCTGAAGCTTCGCACTCACGTCGTTGAACGCGCCCAGCAACGCGGCGAGTTCCGCGGGGTCCAGCTTCGGCCCGGGCTCGGTCGGCACCGGCGAGGTTGAGTCGAGCAGACCTTTCATGCCTGGCGATCCTGGAAACCGGGAGCCACATCACCGCCCAGTCCGCCGTATGCCTGCACAGCACGCCGACCCGTATTCATGCCACCGACCTTGCCGTGCAGCTCATCGAGCCTGCCTCGCAGGTCTCCCGTGAGCCCGCTGTCACGCTCAAGCACGCGCCCGGCAACCTCACGCAACTCTGATCGCAGCACCTCGGCACGTTGGATGTCATTGGGAGAGAGCCCGGCGAGGTGCTGGTCCCATGCGGCGGCGAGAGCACCAAGTTCAGCGGCAACTTCTCTCAATCGTCCGTCGAGCCTGATCCGCGCGGAAGTCGCTTCTGCAAGTGCAGTTACGCCCTGCTCGATCACTGCCGATTTCTGATGCTCACCGAGCGATTCGACCTGGCGACACACATCGAGTGCGCGTTGAAGCCGCGCAACTACGCCATCGGTCCCAGATTGGTGCTTCGGTCGGCCCGCCGGCTCGGTCATCCTGACCCCCTTGCTGCGGCGAAACGGTGGATTGTCTTGCAGCCGCATCCTGCTGCTGCCCGCTTAGCTTACCCGCCCCCCTGGAGCGCGTACAAGCGCCCACTCGAATCAAGCCAGCGTTCCCAGTCCCGGCGCCCCATCGGGAGCGTCGGATCGTCGAAGGCCGAGGGAGGCAGGCTCTCGTAGAACCTCCGTGCCCGCTCATCGGCAGTCCTTGCGCGATCGAGATCCCCGAGTTCGACGTAGGCGTTCACAATCTGGACCATCGCGACCAACGACGAGGGGCTCGTCGGGTACTGCTCCCTAGCTTCGTTGTAGTACCTGATCGCTTCGGTGTACTCGCCGAGGTCGAAGTGGCAGTCGCCGAGGTAGTAATACGAGTGCCGCAAATCCTGGAGCTGGTTCGATGTCCGACGGAGCGGGGGCACCGACTCCAAACCGTCCCGAACCACCGCGAAGAGATCCGCCGAGCGTTCGAGACGCACACGCCGCTCGTTCTGCATCGCCACCCGCTGACTGTCGGGCATCGGCTCATTCTCGAGCCGTGTGCGCAGATCTTCCGCGGCCTTGCGGTACGCATCGGCAAGAAGAAACCGCACGTCGTTAAGCCTGGGGTCATCGGGATACCGATCGACCGCGCCCTCCAGCCGCTCGATCGCTCGGGCGTGCTCACCCCTGAGATACCGGAGCCTCCCGAGCTCGACGAGAGCATCACGATGGTGCTCGGGCGCAACCGCGGCGACCACGCCGTCAACGACCTGCCGCAAAAGCGCCTCGGCCTCTGCATCGTTCTCCGGATCCTCATCGAGCAGGTACGTCTGTGCCAACGGTACATAGCTCGCGTCGGCAAACGGGCCGACGCCGCGGGGACCGAACTGATCGGCGCGGTCTTCGATGAGTGCCCTGTACACCTCGGACGCACGGCCGAACTCCGCCCTCGCCTGGAAGGCCTGACCAAGCCTGAACCGTGCCTCAGCCTGGCGTTCGCCCGCGGGGAACGACTCGACGTACATCCCAAACGAACCGATCGCTGACTGTCGCTCGCCCGCGCGGTCGAACGAGTCCGCCGCAAGCCAGAGCGAGGCGCCGAACGCCTCGTTGTCAGAGAGCGCAACCGAATCCGCGTGTCCTCTGTAGTAGGCGCCCGCGGCCCGGAGGTGACCCGCGACCAAGCGACGCGTCGCGGGATCGAGCCGCGCCAGCGTGTCACCACCGAATCGTGACCGTTCATCCTCGGGCATCAGCGCGTCCGCGATCGCCCGATTCGACTCCGCCAGCGCGAGCAGCACAGGGCCCGGCGTCTCGCCGAGCGGATGGGCCCCCTCCGCGAGCTTCGCGAACCTCAGCGCTTCCTGCTCGAGCCCGGCGGCACGCTGGCGATCGTGCAGTTCAAGCAGCTCGTCGGTCAGTGCTTGAACGTTGACCCCCTCAGCGGTCCGCCCGAGTTCGAGCTCGTTGCCGAGCCGATCAAACTCTTCAAACGACTCGGAGAAGTTCCCGAGCTGGGCCTCGACCGTCGCGCTCAGCATGAGCGCGGGGAGGTATGAATCGGTCGATCTGAAACGCTCAAGTACGGTCGCGAGCCGGTCCCGAACCGCCTCGAACGATGTCGCGTCTCGATCCGGCGAAGCCAAGAGCGCCCTGGCCCAGAGCAGATTGAGTCGGCCAACGAGCTCACCGCTTACGCCGTCGAGCAGCGTCTCGGCGCGGGCGAGATTCTTCTCGCTCTCGTCATGCCTGGGGGGCTCGATCTGCTGGTAGCAGGCCGCGAGGAGCAGATGCAGCTCGCCCAAGCCCTCAGCGCCAGCGTTGCGAAGCCTCGGCATTTCCTGAAGCAAGCGATCGAGCGCTTCGGCAGGATACCCGCTTCGCATCCGCACCTCGGTCTGCCGGGCAAGAACCCACAGCCGCTCGCTGTCGGGGAGATCCACCCTCGCCGCGAAGTCGGCGAGCAGCCTCGCGGCCTCCGGCAGGTCGGGATCGCGCAAATCGGTATGCGCCTCGATGATCCGCCGAAGCAGCCGGTACCGACGCTCGTCCTCTTCGGGCGGGAGCGATTCGGCACGCGCAAACGCGTCATCGAACCGCCGAAGACGGATGTACGTGTCCGCGAGGAAGAAGATGTCCCGGGGCTCGAGCTCCGCGAAGAGCCGTTCGGCCTCGTGGTACTCGGTCATAATGCTCAGGTTGTTCTCTCGGAGATCGACCCGGCGTCCGATTTGGCCCAGGTAGAGTGCCCGGCCAAGCAACACCCGGTACGCCCGAGACTCATCCGGGCTGAGATTCCCCGCGACTAGGTTGGGATAAACCTTGCTATTGAGCGTCTCGATCGCGGCCTCGGGCTCATCCCGATCGAGCTGCGCCTCGGCCTCACGAATCGGGACGCCGTAATCGGGGTTGGGCTTGCTCGCGATCGCCACAGCGATCGCGCCAAGGAGCAACACGGCAGCGATCACCATCGCCGGTGTCTGCCACCAACGCGCAATCGCAGCACCGAACGTCTCCGGCGCGGCCTCTGGCGCTGCGTTCTCGGTGGCTTCCTCTGCCACGCGGCGGCTCCACACCCCCCCAGGCACCAGATCCTCTGGCATGATGAGAGCGCAACACGTGCGCACGCAGGGGTTCAACTGGCCTCATCGGCGCGTGGAGCCATCCGTCTTGACCGATTCAGTTTTCCTCTGGTGTGAGGCGGTCCCCGAAGATCACGACGGCCGACCCAGCGAGAGCATCGCCCCGGTGTCTCCGAGAGTGGTCGAGCAGGATCATCGCCGCAACCACCGGCAGCCCGAACTTGACGAGATTCCGAACAAACGAGCCCAGCAACGACAGCCGCCTCGGCGGCCCAGCCTGTGCCGAGACCACGCGACAGCCGGTCAATCGCTTGCCGGGCGAGCCCGCAAGCAGCCAGTCCCCGAGCACCCCCAGCCCAAAGACAACGCTCAGGAAGACGATCGCGTCGCGAGCCCCGCCTGCAGTAAACCATGTGATCGGGCTGATCAGTTCACTCAACGGACGCCCGGTGACAAACGCCGCAAGGATCGCACCGATCCCGATATCGAGACATGTCGCAAAGACACGGCGGCCTGGCTCTGCAAGCGATGCACCGTCGGGCAAAGCCGCGACGGTCGGGTCAGGGCCTCGGACCGCAAGCAGAAGCAAAGAGCCTGTCGCGATGACGAGTGCCACCGCGAGTATCCGCAGATCGCTCGCTGTCACCGGGCCTCGCTGGACTGGCTCGCCGATGTAGAGTTCCCGCCCCGTTGCGGTACTGAGCTCTACGAGTTTCGAGATCGATTGGCCATCTGGCGCAGCACGAACGAGCACCAGACGCTGATCGCCTGCCATCGGGATCCATACATCACCCGATGACCACTCTGGCAGTTCGCTCAGCGCGAACGCCTCGCCGGGCTCAACACCCTCGCGCAAACCGGGCTGTGCGAGAAGACTCGTGCCGTCCCACATGATCAAGCGATCGCCTGCGACACCAAGCCAATCTGCATTGACGATGCCCTCACGCTCAGCCCAAACGAAGTCGCCGTCCTCTGTCGGTGTCCCGAGCCAAGCGGGAGAGTCCGAGCCAAATCCCAGCAACAGACCTCCCGAGAACGCGAGCGACTGTGCTGGCTGCGCCTGAACAGGCGGAACCGAAAGGGTCCGCCACGCGTTGTCCTCGAGTCGACGTATGTGCAGACCTTCATCACGCCCGTGGGTCACGATGATGAGTGCCCGCCCGTCGGTCCCCACACCGACGAGCCCGCCCAGCCCGGGCAAGACGGGCTGCGCTGTCGGCGGCCCAAGCGGTTCGTATCGCCAGAGATCCGACACGCCCGCGGGCCGCGCACGCACCGAGGCGACCCATCGCCTCGGCTCACCCTCCCCCGCTCCCTGGATGGGGCCGATCAGATAGAGGGTTCCACCCGCGACAGCCATCGCTTCGGGCTCGCGGTCAAGCGTTCGCGCGAGCCGGACCGTTCCCGGCAGAGCAGCGCTGGCGGACCGTGAACGGGGCGGCAGGTGATAGAGCAACGGATCGCCGTAAGGCCCGATTGGCAGGAGCAGCCACCCGTGGCCAGCGCCCGACGCATCGTCAGTGCTCCCAGCGGAGACCCACATCGCCGCGGGGTTGGGCTGCTGCGCAACTGCACCAGCCGCCATCAGCGAGAGCACGGCTATCACCCGCATGAGAACTCGGAGCGACACAGCCGGACGATACCGCGAGCGGGACACCTCAGCCCGCATCCGCTGATCGCGGCTCATCAAGATCGATGACTCGCCCGATCCGGAAGCGCCTCAGCAGCCCCTCCAAGTCGAACACGGCACGAACGAGCCTCTGGTTCTTCGGATCGCTCAGGCGAATGCTGATTTCCGCCTCTTCGCCAGGCACGCGGATGAAGTAACGCCTCGGGATCTCGGCGACGCCGAGAGCGGCTCCCTCGACGAAGAACTCCTGGCTGCCCTGGTACTCGGCGCTCGCGAGCAGCACGCCCGCCGCGTCGCGGAGCTCCGCGCCGATCGCAGCCCTGGTCTCCGGATCGATCAGGATCGTTGTCCGCGCTTCGCCCTCAGCTGGTGGCTCGATGACATACCGCTGACCATCAGCGGAGACGCGGATTGTGCCGCCAGCCTCCGGCAAAGGCCGAACACCGATCAGAGCGATGAGCTCGAGGGGTTGGACGGGGATCCCAAGCCGTCCCGCGGTATCGGGGCCAGCTTGCTTATGCCGCCCCACCGCTGCGAACTTGTCGTCGCTCTCTGACAGATCGAACCACCAGTACCGATTGTCGTCGCTTCCGAACAAGAAGAGCGTCTCGCCGAGCTTGTGGAGCTGGATCGAGACCTTGTTGGGGCGCGCAACCTGGAGGTAGCCCTCGATCTGGTCGCGGCGGAGCCCGCCGTCCTCCTTCGGCGTGCGCACCTGGAGCACGATGCGAGCCCAAACGCGGTCGCGGTACGCGATACTCTCGTTGTACGCGCGGGCCGCGTCCTCATAGGTGGGCAGCTCGAACGACCTCGCCTCGGGCGTCGTTTCGGTGCCCGCGCTCCCGGCGCATCCCATGAGCGGAATAACAACCGCGAGGATCCCGATGACTGCGAGGCTTCGAATCACGCCAGCCCTTCCGTGGCCTCCGGAGCGAGCACCGCATCTAGATCCCCGATCAGTCCGGCAATCGACGCCTCGTCCAGCTTCGGATCGACGACCTCGATGAACGCCGGCCCATCGCCGCCCATCTCGGGCGGGAGCGCCACCCCTCTTGGACGCACGAGCATCGCCCGCCCGCCATCTTCCTGATCACGACCGCCTTCAAGCCTCAGTTCCTTCTTGCGGATCAGGATCAAGGCAAGCGCGAACCGGAACGCCAGCCGGCGCTGCTCGGTTGCACTTTCAAGCTGCTCGAACAGCTCCATGATCTCGCCTGACGACGCCAGAGGGTCGCGCCGCTTGCCAGCCTCGGGCACGACGGTTCGCCAAGAGCCGATGAGCACCAGCCCATCGCCAGGCCTTGATCCGCCGCTCCACGCGGCAGCCGAGAAGTCGAGCCTGGACACATTGCCCGCTTCGTCTTCAACCAGGGCGCTGGTGATCGGGGTGCCAGGTGTGAGGGTCTCACCCGATGCGGCACAGACGCCGCCAGGGGTGCCTGTCTCGAAACTGCTGGAGGTCGCCATCTGGCCGCGAGTGTAAGGCGGGCTCAGCAGCTGACGCGGAACGTCCGCTCGCCAGTGCCATCGGGGCCGACGCGGAACCGGATCGAGTCCCCACATTTCGGGCACCGAGCGGTATATGTCAAACCGTTCACGTGTCGGAAGACCTTCTGATACGTCCCGGCACACTCAAACCAGACCTGAATGAATGGCCTGGCGCCCACATCAGGGGTTTTTGCCCCTTGTTGCTGGGGCCCTGCTTTAAGGTGTCCACCGTGCCAGCTGGGCATCTCTGAGCTTGGCCGCTGACCCGTCATCATCCGTTTTATCGGCCATGCGATCATCGACTCGTGAGAAGGACCCGGGCCCGACAACCTGCGTAAATTCATGCACTTGCGGTGTATGGCTCGATACGTCGCACGCGCTGGCGGCAGCCCTCTACACTGGCAGCCACGACTCGGCCCGCTTCGAGGGCCGGCGCGAGGGGAACACGGAGCACCCGTTCCACCGATGCATAGCGGCTTGTCCATCCTGGCAGACCCTCCGGCGCCGCCGACCCCGATCGGTCTGATCGCCGGAGGTGGAAGGCTGCCGGTTGTCATCGCCGAGCACCTGCGGAGCCAAGGCCACCCGGTGCACGCGCTCGGGCTCGGAAAGTGCTACGAGGCCGTGCTGCCCGAAATCGTGGAATCCTTCAAGGAAGTCGGGCTGCTTCGCGTGGGTGGGTGGGCCAAGAGCCTGTCCGCACGCGGCGTGCGCCACGCGATCATGGTCGGTCGCGTGGACAAGGCCGCGATGATGCATGACCCGTGGCGGCTGTTCCGCAACATCCCAGACGCCCGCACGCTGCTCGCCTGGTACAGGCACCTGCGCCACGACCGGCGAAGCCACGCCGTGCTCACCGCGATCGCTGAAGAGCTGGACCGCGAGGGCGTCAGCCTGATCGACTCAACCGCGCCGATCCCCGACGAACTGGCAGGCGTTGGCCCGATGACCAAGACCAAGCCCACCAACGAACAGCGAGCGGACATCGAGTTCGTCTGGCCCTTGCTCGGCGAGCTGCTTCGGCTCGATATCGGCCAGTCGATCGCCGTGCGTGAACGCGATGTGATCTGCGTCGAAGCCGTTGAGGGCACCGACCGCATGATCGAGCGGGCGGGCGAGTTGTGTCGCGCGGCCGGCTGGACACTCTGCAAGGGCGCCCGCGCCGGGCACGACCGGCGGAGCGATGTGCCGACCGTTGGCGTCGCGACCATCGAGAACATGCACGCCGCAGGCGGGCGTTGTCTTGCGCTCGCCGAGGGCGATGTGATCATGGTCGATAAGCCGCTGGTGCTCGACCGCGCCGATGAACTGGGCGTGTCGATCGTCGGCATCCCGGCCGCACGCAGCGTGGGCATGGGCGCTTCGGGCATCGCCGAGCCCGCGGTCAGCGTGACGCCTGCGGGCGTGCGCGAGATGGCCGAAGCCATCGATGGGCGCTGAGCCCGACTCTTCCCAACCCGACCACTCAAAGCCAAGTTAC
The DNA here is from genome assembly GCA_039186605.1 of Planctomycetota bacterium. GTDB lineage: Bacteria > Planctomycetota > Phycisphaerae > Phycisphaerales > UBA1924 > JBCCZZ01. The sequence goes on from JBCCZZ010000001.1 coordinate 96,637, forward strand.
GTCTCACGGGGCGGTATCAAGCTCCGAGCCGCACTCGACGCGTTCGAGTTGGATGTGACCGGCCTGCGGTGTGTCGATCTGGGGTGCAGCGTCGGTGGATTCAGCGATTGCCTGCTGCAAGCGGGCGCGGCCTCGGTCGTGTGCGTGGATACCGCGTACGCCCAGCTCGCGTGGAAACTCCGCACCGATGATCGCGTGACTGTGATGGAGCGGACAAACGCGCTGCACGCCGAACCGCCGGACGGCTTCGTCGATCTAGCCGTGATCGATTTGGGCTGGACACCGCAAGCCAAAGCGATTACGGCGGCGCTTCGCTGGCTCGTGCCGGGCGGGCGGATCATCTCGCTGATCAAGCCTCACTATGAGCTTGCTGAGGATGAGAAATCGTTACTCACGGATGGTGTTCTGAGCAATCAGGTCGCGGAGCGCGTGAGCGTGCGGGTGTATGAGTCGCTTGGTCAGCTTGGGGTGGAGGCATGCGGGCTGTGTGTGAGCCCATTGCGCGGGTCGCCCAAGAAGAACAGGCCTGAGGGGGTCGGGAACCGGGAGTGGCTGGCGATCTTCACGACGCCTGACTAACCCCCCCACCCGGGCCGCTCGCGCGCACCAAGCTTCGCCCACACCGCTTCGAGCAACTCCCGCGTGCCCACCGCGGTCGCGCCGCTCAGGCCTAATACGGGCGTGTCATGGCCCAGCTCGAGTTCGGCGCGCAGTTCCTTGACCGCCGCGTCGGCTTCATCTTCGGGCATGAGGTCGAGCTTGTTCAGGCAGACCACCTCGGGCTTTTCGGCGAGCGCCGGGGCGTAGCCCGCCAGCTCCGCGCGGATCGCGCGGTAGTTCTCCGCCGGCGAGGTTCCATCCGTCGGCTCAGCATCGAGCAGGTGCACCAGCACGCGCGTCCGCTCGATGTGCCGCAGAAACTCGTGGCCCAAACCCGCGCCGTCAGCCGCGCCCTCGATGAGCCCCGGGATGTCGGCGAACACGAGCCGACGCGCGGGATCGAGTTCGGCGATGCCCAGCTGCGGCTCGAGCGTCGTGAACGGGTAGTCAGCGACCTTCGGCCGCGCGTGAGTGACGACACTCAGCAGCGTGCTCTTGCCGGCGTTGGGCTTGCCAACCAGGCCGACATCGGCGATGAGCTTGAGCTCAAGCTTGAGCCGCTTGTGCTCGCCGCGGCCGCCGGGTGTTGTTTGGGTCGGAGCCTGATTGGTGGCGCTCTTGAAGCGTTCGTTGCCGAAGCCGCCGTCGCCCCCCTTGGCGATCACGGCCTGCTCGCCCGGCGCCAGATCGGCGACCGTCTCCCCCGCGTCCTCATCGAAGACGACAGTGCCGGGCGGGACCCGGATGACCATGTCGGCCGCGCCCTTGCCGTGCTTGCTGGAGCTGCCGCCGTGCTCGCCGTGCGCGGCTCGCCAATGGTGCCGGCCTCGGAAATCGAGCAGCGTGTTCGCGTTCGGGTCGGCGACGAAGACGATGTCGGCACCTCGGCCCCCGTCCCCACCATCGGGCCCACCCTTCGGCATGTACTTCTCGCGGCGGAAGCTGCGCCTGCCATCGCCACCGTTGCCGGCAAACACCTCGATTGTGGCTTCATCTATGAACACAGTGCTACCAGACCGACGCTGAGGGGCTCCAGGCGGGGACGGTAGCCGCGGTCGGTGGCCGGCGACGAGCATTGCCCGCGGCGGCAGCGCGTGCTCGCAGCTACCACAAGGGCTGCACGACGCGCGAAGGTTGCGTCATGTTCTACCAACGCAATACGAACAGCAACTTTACTTTTCCTATTTTATCTGTATTCACAGACTTCGCGCTCCGCTTTTGACGTCTTTTCCATTACGGTGCGCCGGGGCCCTAGCTGCAGCAGAATCTCGCACCCTTAGAAGAACGCGACGGCAGCAAACCACAAGGAGTATCCATCGTGAAAGTACACGCACTCGCTATCGCGAGCGCATGCGGTTTTCTTGCGCCGCTGTGTCTCGCACAGACAGACCCTGTGATCTTCGGCTACTGGAACCTCCGGCACTGGAACTACCAGAGATACCTCGATGGCCTCACGCCCTGTTCACCAACTGTGACATATCCATACACGGGCGTAAATCAGTTCGTGCATATCCAGCACTTTGACCTGACCGCAACTCACTCGCACACTGAGTGTGACTTCGAGGCGCTTGTTGATGCCAGCGCACCCGTCGCAATGACGCTCAAAGGATGCCGCGTTCCATTCCCCGACGAGTCCGGAGGCGCATGCTCGTCGCCTTACCCCGACTCGGTCTACGACGCCCTGGCCCACATCGACAGCATCAGCGGTGGCTACCTGGACTACGTATTCATGGACCTCGAAGGTCCCGTCACAGAGTACGAGTGGACCGTCGCCAACGGTGATGCGCACAACGGCGACGAGATCAGCCTCGAAGCGGTTGTCGCTGCCGTCCGTGCGTACGTGGACGCTGACACCGTCAACCTCCATAACACGGCGATCGGAAACGCTCGCATCGGAAACTACAACTACATGCCGGGCGACTTCAACACCGGCTCGATCTGGCCCAGTGCCTCGGACCGAACGTTCTATGCCACGAACTACGCGGATCTCGGGCTCGATGTCGCGATGCCTGCCTGCTACATGTCCTCGACGGATCAGGTCCTGACGACCGCATGGACGACCGGGCACTTCGGCACGACTTTCCCGGGCCTTACTTATGACAGCCGGTACGAGCCGTACCTGACTGCCTGTCCGACGATCCGGGCGAGCTACTACTACAACACACTTGAGCTGCTGAGTGTCGCGGCGAGAGCGCTACCCGAAACCGACCTGCTCATCCCGTGGACCAATACGTTCCACTGCTACGACGACCCGGCCTACGCGATCACCAACGCCTCGGACATGCCGACACTCGACGACATGGCGACGTTCGTGCAGCACGCCAGGCTGCGTCGCTCCCACTCCTTCTACTTCCTCGAGGGCCAGTACTACCTTGCCACGACCTGGACACCGCCGGCGGGCACAGAGGTCACCGATGCGGACTACCTCGTGGAATCGCTCGACAAGTGGGACGATCTCGACGCGGACTTCAGCGTGACCGAGGAACCCGAGTTCCTCGAACTGACAAACGACAAAGGCAGCGGTCTGTTCGTTTCTGGGGCCCGATTCGGCGACGACGTGGTCGCGCTCGCGAGCAACTTCTCCGGCGCATCGGAGACGATCGACTTCGAGACCCGGTTCGGGATTCTCACGACATCGACGGCATCGACGACGGTGACCAACAACGGCCACAACGTCGTGCGGTTTACGGTAAACGCGGCCGTCCGCGACCTCGACGGCGATGGCGACTTCGACTTCCTCGACTACGACGCGTTCCACGACCGGATCACAACCGTCACGTCCAGATACGACTACCCCGACTGCGACATCGACGGCGATGGAGACATCGACCAGGACGATATCGATGACCTCGAAGCCGCAGAAAGCACGTACACGCCGCCCTGCCCTGCGGACATGACGACCACGGGTGGAGCAAGCCCGGGCCAGCCCGGGTACGGCATACCAGACGGAAGCGTCGGGCTCGATGACTTCAGCTACTTCCTCGCACTCTGGCTCGCATCGGACCCCATTGCGGATCTGACGACCACCGGCGGCGTGACCCCCGGGCAGCCCGGCGTCGGAGTTCCCGATGGCATGATTGATCTCGACGACCTCGGTTACTTCAACTACTTCTGGCTGACGCCCAGCAACTGCCCCTAAAATCGCTAGTCCACTGAGCCGAGCCCGCCCAACGGCGGGCTCGGCATCTTCCATGAAACCAGCCGCACTCGGTCTCGCCCTGCTCGCCCTTGCCTCCGCCATTCTCGCCGCATGCTCCAGCCCCGACCCCAAGGGCCCGGCCTCGGTCATCCTCCGCAACAGTACCCCGCACACTCTGGAACTCCTCGTCATCGAGGAACTGACCAAGAACCCCGACGAGCCCATCCGTATGGGACGCTGGCAGGGTGTGCCCGCGAACACCGACGAGTTCGTTGCGCGCCGGAGGCCCGAGCTCGAAGTGCCGATGGAGGTCGCTGTTCGGTGGAAGATCGCCGGACGTACAGGAATAAGAACGCAACGCGTACTTATTCCGAGCAGTCTGCGCAACGGATCCCCCAAACCCGGCGAAGCCCTCGTGTTCGAAGTGTTGCCAGAGGGTCGCGTACGTGTGGTGTCAGACACGCCGCGCGCACGCTAAGCCAACACCAATACGCAAAATTGATACACATATGTGGCACAGTTTCTGCTTCGAGCGTAGCAAGCGCTGCTCATCCTACCAAGTTTGCAACGCTTCAAACCAAAGGGCGAGCACGCGAGTGCCGTGTGCGCATGACTAGATCATGCTTTTTTTAGAGTCGATTCAAACAGGCCGATGCCGACGAAGTGCTGGCTGTTAGCCTAGAGGCCCCGCCAACCAACCGGGCACTTGTCCTCGTCGACATCAACGATGACGGATCGATTAGAAACGCCGTAGTCGCGTCCAGCGGCGATACCGATATCGCCGCATTCCTCGCTGAAGTCATGCAGGTTGTCGTTGATGCGGATCTCGACTCAGGTGTCTTTTGTGACTCCGACGGGAAAGGCTTGATCAGCTGCGCCGACGGCGAGTTCTTCTACTCCACCTACAGCGCCGGAAGCACCGTTTCTTTCGGCCGCATGGACTCCGCGATCGAGTTCGATTACGACCTCGATGGTGAGATCGACGACGATGACTTGGCTGAGTTTGCTCTGATCTATGACAGCGACCTCACCACGATCGGGGCCACGCTTCATGAAAGGACCGGGCTCGGCATCCCCGATGGTGTGGTCGACCTCGATGACCTCAGCTACTTCCTCGAGTTGGTGGGACTACACCGACGGCTGTGCCGCAACGCCCTGAGGCTTCTCCTTCGGTTTGACAACCACGCCGTATCCAACCGGCCACCCGCGGCCTGAACACGGGCGGCCGGTTGTGTTAGCGACAACTGGTCCCCATTTGCCCTCGAATCCCAGTATCATCTGATGCAGCCTTCGCGCCCCGCTCGGGACGCCGCGAAAGGGGGCCGACATGCTGGGGCCGGGTGTCACGATCAAGAACCTGCTCGCCGGGATGCGCGAGCACGACGCGAGCGACCTGCACATCAAGGTCGGCATCCCTCCCACCTACCGCATCGGCGGCCACCTCAGGCCCATCCAATCGCCCCCGCTGAGCGAGGACGAGGCCGACCACCTGCTTGATCCGATCATGGACAAGAACCAGCAGGAGCGGTTTGCGAAGCAGGGCGACCTCGACTTCGCGTACCACCTGCCAGACGGCGACCGCTTCCGCATCAACGTGTTCCGGTCGGGCAACCACACGCACGCCGCGATCCGGCGTGTGAAGGCCGAGATCCCGACGTATGAAGAGCTCCATCTACCGGCGGTGTACTCGAAGATCGTGAAGGAAGCCCACGAGGGCCTGGTCCTGATCGTCGGAACAACCGGATCCGGAAAGAGCAGCACGCTCGCGGCGATGATCGACCAACTGAACGCAACGCGCGATGCGAACATCATCACCGTCGAAGACCCCGTTGAGTACCGCTTTGTGCCAAAGCGATCGGTCGTGAGCCAGCGCGAGGTCGGCATCGATGTTCCGAGCTTTAAGGATGCGCTGCGCTACGTCGTGCGTCAGGATCCCGACGTGATCTTCATCGGCGAGTTGCGGGACGCGGAGACCGTCCTCGCGGCGATCCAGGCGGCCGAGACCGGGCACCTGGTGTTCTCGACGCTCCACACCGCGGACACGATGCAGGCCTTCGGACGCATGCTGGAGTTCTTCCCGCAGGATGAACGCGAGTTTGTCCGAAGCAGCCTGGCCGCCAGCCTCAAGGCGATCTGCGCCCAGAAGCTGGTGCCAACCGTCGATAACTTCGAGACGAAGATCGTCCCGGCGTGCGAGGTCTTGATCGCGAACAGCGTCGTGAAGGAACAGATCCGCGAGGGCGAGGACCAGAATCTGCCCGCGATCGTCGCCTCGAGCACGAACGACGGCATGCAGAACTTCACCGGCGCCTTGGCCCAACTCGTCGAGAAGGACATCATCGAGATGAACGTCGCGCTCGACCTCGCGCCGAACCGCGATCAGCTCAACAGCATGCTCCGAGGCCTTGAGGTAAAGAGCCGCATGCTGGTCAATAGCAAGATGAAGAGCTGACTGCCCACAGGAGGGGCTCTCCGTTGAGGGGAGCCAAAGCTCCGGGTTGGCTCAGGCCGCGACTCGGCCCGTGCGCCCGTGCCCGGCGACTGCATGCATCAGGCGCTGCTTGTCACCCTCCCGGCAGAACTGGGTGAACGCCGCCGCCATGCGGGCGGGACCGAACTCGATTTCGTCCTCGTTGGCCCAGATCACCCGGCCGATCGCGAAGACCGCCCGGCCCGGGCCAGGATCGCCGGGACGGCAGCCCGGAAGATCGATCATCAGACCGATCTCGGTGCCAGGGTCGAGCGGGATGTCGGCCTCGAACTGCACACCACCCTCGCTGATGTCGTAGGCGTGGCCCTGCAAGCTGAAGACTTCGTCCTCGAGGCGGCGGATCTGGAGTCCCGTGTACATAGGCGGGACTGCGATCCGCTCGAACGAGCGGCGATTGAGTTGGGTGGAAGCAGAAGTGGGCTGAGCGTCTCGGGGCATGTCGAGGACCTCCTCATGAGCCCATATCGGCCCCAATGTGGCCCCGATTCAGCCCATATCTGACCTCGAAAACCCACTTTTACATGAAATGACTGGCGAGGCACCCGGACCGGTGGCCCCTTGCAGATGCCTATCGCCGGCGCTGTCCGGTGGGCAACCTGCGAGGTCGCAGTAGCGACCACAACAAGAGAGAGGTCTGTAGACATGGGCGCTACCCGTGCTGCTATCGCTGTATCCGCCCTCGGGGCGGCCGCTGCTCCTGCTGCGGCCCAGATCGCGCTGACGGCCGAAACCGTCCAGTCGATCAACATCGTCGAGATGACCGGGACCGGCACCACCCACTCATTCCTGATGGGTGACAACGCCCTCAACCAGCTCAACGGCGGCCCAAGCTTCTCGTCGTACGACTTCCGGGCATCGACCGAGTTCTACGACATCTACGTCAGCGATATCGACGGCAACTTCGATGCCGACGGCTCATACCTTTCGATCGCGGCCGACTTCATATTCGACAACCACTACGACGACCGATCAGGCAACAACATCGACGCGGTCTGGGTCGAACTGCACGACGGAACCGTGCTCTACGCAAGCGTCGAGGGCTCGTACGAACTCGGTGATGACCTCATCTCCGAGGAGTTCGCGCTCAACGGCAAATACCAGAACCTCTTCGGGGCCCCAGACACGCTCTCGACATATGGCGGTCACGGCGTCAGCCGTTTCACATTCGGCTTCGACAACCCCGCGGTCCCGGCACCGGCAACCGCCGGGGTCATCGGGATCGCGGCCGCCGCTGGCCTGCGTCGCCGCCGCGCCTAAGCGAGCGAACACAATCAAGCCACCACCAATCAGCGACCGGCACTGAGCACGCTCAGTGTCGGTCGCGTGTTTGCGCCTGGAGTTGGATGCCTATCCGCTCGATGCGAAGCCCGGTCCGCCGTTCCAGCTCGCCGACAAGATCCTCGGGCAGCCGATCGAGAATCCGATCGCTGAGATCCTCTGGCACATCCATGATCCGCCCATCGGACATCGTCAGGTGGACGTGGTCAGCGGTATCCGCGTCGTAGCGAGCAGGCCCCTCTGCGATCACGAGCCGCCGCGCCAGACCGGCCTCTACCAGCATGTCAAGCGTGTTATAGACGGTGGCGAGGCTGAGCCGAACATCCGAGTCGCCCTTGACACTCAGGAAAAGCTCCTCGGCGGTTGGGTGGGCCTTTGACGCCGCGAGACTGGCGTAGACCAACTCCCGCTGCTTCGTGCAGCGGAGGCCACGCTTCCGGAACATCTCGACAATCCCTGGCATCGCTCCAGTCTTGCGAACCGGCCTGGCCAAGACAAGCAAACACCTGCAAAGAAGCGGTTTAGCACCAACGGAGGGTTAGGACACCGGGGCGGGTGCATGGATGACCATCCGCTTGTGATCCACGCCCGCCTCCTGGAACAAATCTCCCTCGATCAGCCAGCCGACCCGTTCATAGAACGGGATCGCGTCCATCCGGGCATGGCAGAAGAGGGCCTTGAGGCCCAGCCCACCGTGGTGTGTGTCGCCGAATGCTCGCGCTTCGAGGGCCGCGATGAGCTGCTTGCCGATGCCCTCTCCCTGCCGCTGCGGATCGACCGCCATCTGGGCGAGCTTTCCCCAATCCGGGCCAGGGTCATCCGGGAGCAAAGACACGCAGCCAACCACCCGAGGTTCTCCACCCGGGAGGTCCACGACTCCGATGAAGTGCTCGAACCGCTCCTCATAACCCGGGAACTCATCGCGATAGCGGGCCATGTCGTAGCCAATAGGATGAAGCAAGACCCTGTCCCGGAGATCGCACTGCTGCTCATACAGCGAGTGCGCCGTGTCGATCCGCTCGATCCGCACCTGGCCCATCAGCAACTCCGCATGCTCTCCAAGAACGCCTAAGCCGCAACCGCTCGGCTGGGGGGAGAGAATACCGAAACAGGGCTGCGCTGGCCCAATCGGAGCACGAGCATCACTCGCGAACAACCGCCTGAATACGCCCTGCTGTGCCGCGATTGCGGATACGTGATCGACGGGATCGGCGTGCGTGGTGCCTGCCCGGAGTGCGGTCTGGCCGTCGCCGAGAGCCTGCCCGAGGCCAGGACCGGGGTTTCGTGGCAGAACCACGGCGGACCGATCGGCTGGGTGCTCGGAGTCCTCGAAGCCCTCGCAAAGCCCGCACGCAGCTACAGCCTGCTCCGGATCGACCGAGAACGCGACGCCCTCTGGCACGTGCTGGCCACATGCATCATCGCGGCCGCGATCCCATCGATGGTGTGGTCACTGGAGTTGTGGGAGGGGCTCCGCCAGCCGGAGGACCGAAACCTTCTCACCCATGCCGTCAGGACACTCATGATGGTCGCGGCGGGTACAGGTGTGCTATTCACGCTCACCAGGATCGAGCAGCGCGGAATCCGGCTCTGGGGCAGGGTCAACGGGCGCCGCATCGACAAGCCGATCGCACACCGTGTGTGCGCACACGCCTCGGCCGGATGGGTGATCGGAGCATTGCTGATCTTCCCCGGAGCGGCACTGGGGGAGCAGGTCGAGGACTGGGGCTTCTCGAACAGCGTCGGCGCGTTCAGGCCAATAGTTAACGCCGCCCCCGTCGTTGGCAGCGTCCTCGGTTTCGGTATCGGCCTGCTCTGGTTCGAGGTGCTGGTCTATATCGGGGCCAAGCGGTGCCGCTTCGCGAACGCGGCCCGTCGATAGGCGTAGCACCCGTCGCACGCCCCGCATCGGCCCCCACCGCCTGCACGAATACGATCCCGACGATGCAGCCCAGAAGACCAACCCGACAGATCTCGCTCGGCAACGAACACACCGGCATCGTCCGCGTGGGCGGAGGCCTCTTCGGCACTGAGCCCGCGCCAGTCAGCGTCCAAACGATGACCGCCGGCTACACACACGATGTGGAGAAGTGTGTCGCGGAGATCCACAAACTCACCGCCGCCGGGGCAGACGTAGTCCGAGTCGCGGTGCCCGAGCGGAAGGACACCGAAGCGCTTCCCGAGATCCTCGCACAGACGAGCGTTCCGATCGTTGCTGATGTCCACTTCCACTTCAAGCGCGCGCTGGAAGCGGTCGAGGCGGGCGTCCACAAGATCAGGCTCAATCCTGGCAACATCTCCGATCGTGACCAGGTCGTCGAGGTGATCCGGGCGTGCAAGGCCGCGGGTATCCCGATCCGTGTGGGAGTCAACGAGGGCTCGATCGTTGAGCGGAAGGACAAGCAGAAGCGGGCCAAAGAGCTCGGCGCGGTCTTCAGCGACCACAAACACGGGTACCTGCTCGCGATCATGATCGCGAAGCTTGAGGAGTACCTCGATATCTTCTACGAAGAGGATTTCCACGACATCGCGATCAGCGCGAAAAGCATGGATGCCTCGCTCGTGATCGATGCGTATACCGAGATATCCAAACGCTTCGACCACCCGCTGCACCTCGGTGTGACGCACGCGGGCCCGAAGGAGACCGGATGCATCCGCTCGGTCGTCGCGCTCGGAACGCTGCTCGCCAACGGTATCGGCGACACCGTCCGCATCAGCTACGCCAACGACCCGGTCTACGAGGTCGAGGACGGGCTCGAGCTGCTCTACACGCTGGGCCTCCGTGAGCGCAAGGGCGCCGAACTGATCGCTTGCCCCACGTGCGGACGGATCCAGGTCGATCTGTTCTCACTCGTCCAGGATGTGCGCAAGAAGCTCGAGAGCGAGATCGAGGTCCCCATGAAGGTCGCGGTCATGGGTTGCGTCGTCAACGGCCCGGGCGAGGCCGAGGGCGCGGACGTCGCTGTCTTCGCCGGCAACAAACGCGGCATCATCTACGTGCAGGGAGAGAAGGTCGCGAACATCCCCGAGGAGGACATCCTCGATCGCCTGCTCGATGAGTGCCGAGCGTTCCAAGACCGTGTGCGGTCGGGTGAGGCGAAGCTGGGCGACAAGAAGGTGGACATCGTCCCGCCCGACCCCGAGGGCGAGCTCGGCAGCGGCTGGGAGAAGATGGCGGCAGAGCGTATCGGCGGCGCAACGCCTCTAACGATCAAACAGACCAACTGACACCGTCCGGAAACACCCGAAGGGATACCAAAGCCTGAAACCTCGGGTTAGGAAACACAAACAAGCCGCCATGAACCAGACGACGCCGGATATCACGAAACCGAGCCGACGCCGCCCATGGCTCTCACGGATCAGACGAACCCTCATCTGCTGTGGCATTGTGACCGCGGTCATCGCGTCGCCAGCCTGTGTGCGCATGACGGAAGACACACCCTCGTTCAGGCATACACATAGCGAGATCCGCGCCCAGCGGAAGATCCTCAAAGACAACCCGATCGATCAGCTCGAGCGACCCGTGTTGCTGCTCAGCGGCTACCGAGCCGTGCCCACGATGGTTGAACGTGTGCGCACAAGGCTCTGCGATATGACCACGGGCAACAGCGAAGAGTTCGTGCCCGTCGCGTACACGTTCAAGGGCGAGATCGTGGACATGGCGGAACACGCCGTGCGCAAGCTCGAAGCCCGTTATCCGTCGAACGACCCTGAAGAGACCATCGAGGTGGATGTCGTTGCGATCAGCATGGGAGGGCTAGTCGCACGGCTCGCCGCCGAGGATCCTGCGTTGCACAACCGCGAAGGCAAACGTCTCCGCATCAAGCGGCTCTTCACCCTGGCGACCCCCCACCGCGGCGCAACGCTCGCCGAACACATCAGGCCCGACAAGGCGGCGGCGGATGTTCGTCCCGGCTCGTCGTTCTTAGAAGATCTGAATAGCCGCGTCGAAGAGCGCGACTACATCCTGGTGTGTTATGGGCAGACACGTGATGGTTGGGTCGGCGCGACAAACACGGCGCCCCCTGGCATGGAGCCCTATTGGACGGGCGGCACGCTGTTCTGGAGCCACTTCAACGCGCCGAGCAACCCGTGGTTCCTGGTCGATATCGCCAAACGTCTTCGCGGCGAGGAGCCGATCGCGCTAGAGGCGGGCCCACCGCCGCGCAACTGATTAGGCAGACGCCCGGGCCAAGGGCTCGTGGATTGTTTGCGCCTTCGCATCAGAGGCGAGCAGGGCAGCGAGTGGCTCGGTGCCGGCCTCGATCGCCTGAGCCATCACTTCGCGTCGCTCAGCACCGCTGTAGCCGTGGGCCCGACTGAGCCGCTCGAAGGCCCGGTCGGCCGCGGGCCGTCGGAGCCAACGCACGCGCCGCCAGAGCACGAATGCCAGAATGAATGGCGCCGCGATAAGCGGGATCGCGATGATGACGCCTGCGCCACCAGCCGACCCGGTCTCTTGCGCTGGTATCGCGCCAGGCTCGCGAGTCGCGACCGACACCCGCGCCCCCTGCTCGGCTTGATCAGGGGTGATGAGCACACTCGGGCCGCTCTGTCTGGGTTGAGTAAGTGCGAGCTGCATCATCCGGCGATTCCAATCGGTCGCGATGCCCATTCGCCGCGGGTCAGCGAGCGGAGCCCGCGCACCGTGGTCTGAGCCCTTGCGCGAACCCCACTGTCTGGGTCTGAGCCCGCGATTACCTCCACACGATCCGCGAGGTCGCGCCACGCGAGGCCCAACCCGCGGCGACCTTGCCCGAGGAGAATCTTGTTGGCGAGCCACACGCCGGCACGGCGGTGCGGTGCTCGGTCATCGCCCAGGAGCCCTGCGAGAGAGGTAACGCCAGCAGGATCGAACAACCCACCTTCGCCTGTCCTGAGGTGTCGCAACATCGCGGCGGTCGCGTTGGCACGGATGCGGTGGGCCGCGTCGGTCTTGTGTTCCACAAACTCTTCGACTCTGGGCGCCGATGCGGCGCCGCGAGCGAGACGGAGCCGACGATCAAGGGCCTCGAGCGCATTCGCGCGAACCCGCGGATCGATGTGGCGCAGCGCCCGTTGGATCGCGGCCGAGGCGTCCGCTCCCGAGACAGAAACGAGCCCCCCCACAGCACGCGCGGCGGTCTGCGCATCATCGTCGAGCACCAACGCCATGAGTTCGGATGCCAACGACTGCGCGAGCCCGAGCGGCACGAGCAACGAGACCGCGTTGCGCCGGCGGTCGGCCGAGCCATGCCCGATCGTCTCGCGCACAAGTGCTTCAAACGCGGTGGCGTCACGCTCGAACGCACGCCTTGCCGCGACACGAGCAGCCGGACCCGATGATGCGAACGGGTCCGCTCGCTCTGTTTCCTGGACTGCGATGGTACGGACCGCGCGATTGCTTGCTCGGCGAGCCGATGCAAACGCGTCCATGCGCCGCTCGTGACCGGCACCACCAACAGCATCAAGCCCGACAAGCGAGTAGCGGTTCGCTGCAGCACGGGCAACCGAAGGCTGGACATCAAACAGCAGGTCACCGAGATCGGCGGAGTCGCCATCGCTGGCAAGGGTCAGTCTCACAACCGGATCCGGATCACCAAGCAGTGGAGCACTCACCGATCGGCGCAGCGGCCTGCTGCACGAGAAAACCGACACGAAGCGGAGCAAACCCCGACGCGCTCCAACCGAAAGACGAGGCACCAGGTCGGGATCGGGCAACGGGCCTTTCGGTGCCGGCACGAGGTGCTCGATGTCCTTGGAGGGCAGCTCAGCATCGATCGGCAGCTTCTCACGCTTGACCCGGGCCCGAACTCGGATCCCTCTCAACGCGGAAGCACGATCGGGCGACCGGAGAAGGTGCCACGCTTCGAGCGCAGCTTCGTGGTCTTTGGCTCCTTCGCAACGCGAGAGACGATCACTCGCGGGAGTTGCGAGGTGGGGTGTCGTCACCCATTCAAGCGCACGCCTGCGTGCGATGGGCAGTTTTATGGCGCGCATCACGCTGCGCATCGCGCGCGCCGCGGGGCAATCGGGTCGCGCGAGCAGTTCTCCGACCGGACCCGGAGCACCGGGCCGGTCGCCCAATACAACCGCCGCCAGCACAACACCCCGGCGCCTATGGATCGGGACGGCTTCGATCGCACGTGCGATTGTCTGCCGAGCGGGTAGCTCAGGATGTTCGTGGGCGAGTTCCGCGAGGTGGACGATCGCCCGCTCGGCCTCAGCAGCAACGGAAGGGTCCCGGTCGGCGAGAAGTGACGGTAGTAAATCGAATGCCTGACGGGGCCCGCCTGGTCCGGCTAGTTCGACTACCGCGTGCCGATGCTTCGGATCGTCAGAGTCCGCGAGACGGCCCAGGGCACGCGCCCATCGATCACGCCGCACGCTGCGCAACCGACGCCTATCAGCCTCGGTCAGTCTCGGCCAAAGCAACGCGGCATGCTCGAGCGCGGGGATCGCGAGTGTCTCAAGATCTGGTCCAACAAGGAGTCTCTGCAGCCGCTCAACCCAGGCGGAATATCTGGGCGTTTCCTCGGCGTTTGCAAGACCGAACAGGAGTCGGCCCAAGGCCGCATCGAGCCTCGAGGGGTGATCGATCAAAGCCTCGATCAGAGCGAGGATTTCGTCTGGCGCGAGGTCGTCGAGCCCGGCCCCGAGTGGATTCATATCAGGATCTTTGTTTGGGTTTTGATCTATATTTCTCACGTTGCTGGACCTCTGTGCCACGTCCTGTGGCGTGAAGGCTTTGAGAAAGGCGGCGGTCTGGGGCGAACTACTACTTGTCGTGGGTCAGGCTCAACCTCTACACTTCCTGTGGCAGGTCGGATTCAGAGTGCGTCTCGCTGGATCGCTGCTAGCTCTCGGGCATCTCGGGTAAGAACCACCGCAGATGTCCGAAATTGTGTGCGGGTGATCAACACGGTCACGCGTATAGTCGGGCAGCACGGTCCTACGGGCCGCACAAACGAGTCAGGAATCGGCTCGTGGCCTTGGGGAAGCTGACCCTCGTACCGGGCGACTCGCGTCCCGGACTGTCATGGCCAGCGGCATCAAGGTGCCGGGGTTGTGTGGGTCGCGTCGCGGGGCATGCCGGCGGAGCCGGCGGGTCGGGAGCACAATGACGACGCCTCAGAAATCGAACAGTCTCCAGACGTATCAGACCCTTCTTTACGATCGCGCGTTGCATCCGGAGTTGTTTCAACTCTGCGCCCGCTCGGTCGTGAGGCACGGGGCGTATGAGCTGGAGTCGTGGGTGCTCGACGGCGGGCACGTCCTCCGCTTCGAGCACGCGGGCCTCTGCGCCACTGAGCTCGTGAGTGATCAAGAGAGCGGGCTGCCCCGCCTCGGCGTGATCAACGCGGCCTTGTGTGCTGGTGAGCAAGAGCTCGATCACCGCCTTCCTGGCGGGATCCATTACATGACGACCGTACAGACCGAGCAGCTCGCCGAGAACCTGTACCTTGCCACCTACCGCGAGATGCTCGAGCACGCGGAGGAGGTCGATGCGACCTGCCATCGCTTTGCCGACGAGTCGGGCGAATGCCTAAGCATGCTGGATATCCAGCAATACAGCCGCGAGATCCATGTCCAGAGCTACCACCTGCTGTCCGCCGGGGGGTTGGTGCTGCGGACACAGTCGATCTTCGAGCACGCCTAATCGGGCCCGCCTAACCGGGCCCGCTCGATTCCGCACGCCTGGGCCTATGCTCGGGGCATGCCAGCGATCCGTCCGAGACAGGCTGCTCTTGCGCGAATTACGCGGCCCCGCTGACCTCGCTCCATCAACAGCGAGCTGTCGCGGGGCGTCCCGGCGTCTGCCGATGATCCACGGGGTCACGGTGAGACGCCGTTCTCGAGCGCACGAAACAGATCAAACCGAACGAACGACCACCCCGGCGGATGTCAGTGCCGGGAGGGGGTGACCCATGACCGAGACCGGCCAGACCCCGGATTACCGCAAAACCCTGAACCTGCCCAAGACCGCGTTCGCGATGAAGGCGAACCTGGTGCAGAACGAGCCAGCGAGCCTTAGTCGCTGGGACAAGCTGGGCGTGTATGAGAAGCTCCGCGAGGCACGCGCCGATGGCGAACGGTTCGTCTTCCACGACGGGCCTCCATATGCGAATGGCTCGATCCACCTCGGGCACCTGATGAACAAGTGCCTGAAGGACTTTGTCGTCCGCTCCCAGGGGATGGCGGGGCGGGACTGCCCGTTCGTGCCTGGCTGGGACTGCCACGGGCTGCCCATCGAGCACAAGGTGATGACCGAGCTCGTCGAGAGCGGCAAGATCGAGAAGCTGGCCGAGCTGTCTGATACCGATCGGCGGATGGCCATCCGGCGCGAGTGCAAGAAGTACGCGCAGAAGTTCCACAAACTGCACACGCAACAGATGACACGTCTGCTGACGCTCGCGGACTACGAGCACCCCTATCTCACGATGCAGCCCGAGTACGAGGCGGCGGTTCTTGATGTGCTCGCGGGGCTGCTTGAGAAGGGCCTGCTGTACCGCTCGCTCAAAGCGGTTCACTGGTCGATCAGCAACGAGACGGCGCTGGCGGATGCCGAGCTCGAATACGAGCAACGCGAGGACATCAGCGTTTACGTGGATTTCGAGGCTGCTGACGCGAACGCGGTTTACGACGCGTTCGGCATTGAGGGTGACGCACGGCCGAGCGATACACCCAGCTTCATGATCTGGACGACAACGCCCTGGACGCTTCCCGCGAACCTTGCGGTCTGTGTTCACGAGCGATTCGAGTATGCGCTCGTCCGGCTCAACGGCGCGGTGTCGGTCGTTGCGGAAGAGTTGGTGGAGAAGGTCGCCGAGGCTGCGGGCGGCGAGGCGGAGGTGCTCGCAACCACGAGCGGCGCGAGCCTGCTTGGGCTCAAGTACCGCCATCCTCTGCGGGATGTCCCAGCGACCCCGACGGAGTCCACGGGCGGATCACTCGAGAAGGTCTGGTCGTTGCTGCACGCCGAATACGTCACCCTTGAGGATGGCACCGGTCTCGTGCACACAGCGCCGGGCCACGGTGCGGACGACTACAACACGGGTGTTCGTGAAGGCCTGCCGGTCTACTGCCCGGTCAAGGGCGACGGCACCTACGACGACACCACCCCGGACTGGCTCCGAGGCAAGCTGATCTGGGACGCGAACGAGGAGATCACCGAGCGTGTGCGTGCGAGCGGTCATCTTGTGCATGACCACAAGTTCATGCACAGCTACCCGCACGACTGGCGGAGCAAGAAGCCGGTTATCTTCCGCGCGACCGAGCAGTGGTTCGTCGGCGTTGACCGCCCGGCCGATCTGGGACAAAGGGAGCAGTCGCTAAAGCAGGCGGCGCTCGAGCAGACCGCGGAGCAGGTGGGGTTCATCCCGGAATGGGGCCGGAACCGGATGCGCGGAATGCTCGAGAGCAGGCCCGACTGGTGCATCAGCCGCCAGCGTTCGTGGGGGCTACCGATCCCGGCTTTCTTCAACGCTGGCGCGGGCGAGGCCTTTATGACAGCCGCGAGTGTGCGCGCCATTGCAACGGTTGTGCGCGAGCGTGGGAGCGATGCGTGGTTCCAGATGGAGCCACGGGAACTGCTCGCGAGCTATGACCCGGCGGCGGATCCGGACGCACCGGATGACCTGAACGTCGCGACACTGACCAAAGGGCGGGACATCCTTGATGTCTGGTTCGAGTCTGGTTCGAGCTGGAACGCCGTGATGCGACAGCGTTCGGGCGGGGCGGATTACCCCGTGGAGCTGTATTTGGAGGGGTCGGACCAGCACCGGGGGTGGTTCCAGCTGTCGCTGCTGCCGGCGCTGGGGGTGACCGGGCAAGCGCCGTTCAAGGCGCTGCTGACCCATGGATTCATGGTCAACAAGGAAGGCCGCAAGCTCAGCAAGTCGAGCGGCGATTCGGTCGAGGACCTGTTCCAGAAGTATGGTGCCGACGTTATGCGCTGGTGGGTCAGCTCACTGGCCTACGAGAATGACGTCAAGGTCGATGCTGAGTTCTTCACGCTTGCGGGCGAGAGCTACAGGAAGGTACGCAACACCCTCCGGTTTGCGCTCGCAAATCTGGGTGATTTCGATCCGGGCAGCGATGCAGTCGAGTTATCGTCGCTGGCCCCCACCTCGATGGAGGCATGGGTGCTCGGCGAACTCGACACACTCACCGAACGGGTTGCGAAGGCCTACAACGGCTACCTGTTCCACGATGCGCACAAGGCCCTGTACGATTTCTGCAACGACACACTCAGTGCGGTCTATCTCGCGGCGATCAAGGACCGCATGTACTGCGACCGGAGCGATTCACCCCGAAGACGCGCAGCGCAAACGGTGCTGCATCGAGTCACCGAGCAGCTCTGCCGTTTGCTCGCGCCGATCCTGTGCCACACGGCAGACGAGGTGTTCCGGACACTCCGCCCTGGGGACGACGCGGCGTGCGTCCATCTCGCGACGCTGCTCGATCCGACGGGCGTGACCCCCGATACGGGCTGGGGCGCGGTCATCGAGGCACGGCATCACGCGCTCGGTTCGCTAGAGAAAGCGAAGGTTGAGCAAGGTGTTGAGAACCCTCTCGACGCCGGGATCGTCCTGCCCGACGCGACCGGGGATCTGGCCCGGTTCGACTTGGAGGACCTGGCCGATCTCTGCGGCGTGAGCCGTGCGTCTCTGGGCGGTGACGCGGTCGAGGTGCAGGATCTGCGCGATGCACCGCGTTGCGACCGGAGCCGCAAGCGCTCGGAGAGCGTGCGAGAGCGTTCGGACGGTGGGATGTTGTGCGATCGCGACGCAGATGTGGTGGGCGTTTCCTGAGCCAGCACTACGATCTGGCCAGTTTGGATGGCCGATGTTGCCTTTTGGCAACATTTGAGTGCTTGCCCGCTTCAGCCGGTCGCCCCTGGGGTCGATGCGTGACGCATGACCCATGAACCGGAGCAGACCGGGGGCCGGGGCGATACCGGTGCGAGGCCCCGTCCGGCCCCAGCCGACGCCCGAGACCCTGCCAGTGCCCCCGCCTCGAGCGAGGCGATGACGGAACTCGTGCACGAGCTGGCGGGCCTGCTCGATGGCTCGATGCGGTGTCTGAGCCTCGCGGCCCGATCCTTCCCGAATGAAGCCACGGAGGCGACCGCGGCGCAGCTCGGAGCCGCGCGTCGGCAGATGGAGACCGTCCGCATCGCGCTCGAGCGGATGGCCGCGGCGCTGACCCGTGCGAGCGGGCCCTACAACACGTCGCTCGGTCCACGCGTGGGGGGGCCTCCTGGCGCGATCACGCTTCACGAAGCCGCGCAGCACGCGGCCGACGTGTGCCGGCCATTCGCAGCGGAGCGTCGCGTCGGTATCGATATCGAGGTTGATCGATCCGTCGAGTCTGAGCCGGCGGGCGCTGTGTACCCATTGCTGCTCAATGGTCTACGGAATGCGTGCGAGGCGGTCGCGGCGGTCGGGGGTCATGGCACAGTTCATCTGCGGATCATGCCCGCCGAGGGCAAGCGTGTGCTCATCGAGATTGAGGACGATGGCATCGGACCGCCGGCGGGTCTTGGGCCTCGTCCCGATCGTGCGTTCGAGCGTGGATATACCACCAAGGACCGGCACGCCGGCATCGGGCTTGGTATCTGCCGCTCGGTTGTCGGCGAGCTCGGAGGCGAGGTAACACTCGAGCGTGGAGCCGGCGCGAGTGGTCGTCCGGGGGCGCTGCTCCGCGCGATGTATCCGAAGTCGCGGAACCGCGCAAAGCCCCTCGACGAGGAGGTCGGGGGTCATGGCTGATGCGCCGGGTCCCCTGCGGGTCCTGATCGTTGATGACGATGAGATCGTGGCCGAGTCGCTCCGGGCGTTTCTCCAGGAGCAGGGCCACGAGGCCGTAGCGGCGCACCGGACCGCTGACGCGTTGGTCTACCTGGGGGACGCGGATCGTGAGGGTGTGGGGTTCCACGCCGCGGTGATCGATGTCTCGCTACCGGGCGAGAGCGGGTTTGATCTGCTGACAAAGATCGGGCGGTCGTTCCCGACGGTCGCTGTGGTCATGCTCACCGGGTACGGCACGGTCGAGGCTGCGGTCGAGTCGCTCCGGCGCGGCGCGGTGGACTTCCTCACAAAGCCACTCGTCGATGCAGAGCTGCTCGACTCGCTCGGGCGCGCGGCACGGCACCAGAAGCTGCTCGAAGAGGCGCACGCGAGCAGAAGGCGCGTGCACGCGATGGATGTCGGGGGCGTGATCGGCGCCGACGGGCGCATGTCTCGGATCATGGAGCTCGTGTCGTCGGTCGCGCCAAGCAAAACAACTGTCCTCATGAACGGGGAGAGTGGCACGGGCAAGAGCCTTATTGCCCGCGCGATCCACGACCAGAGCACACGGGCAGATGGCCCGTTCGTCGAGATCTCGTGCGGCTCGATTCCAGAGACGCTGCTAGAGAGCGAGCTGTTCGGCCATGTGCGCGGCGCTTTCACGGGTGCGCACGTAGACAAGGTGGGTCGGTTCGAGGCGGCACGGGGCGGGACGCTCTTCCTCGACGAGATCAACAGCGCGAGCCAGGCGATGCAGCTGAAGTTGCTGCGTGTGCTGCAGGAGCGACGGTTCGAGCCTGTCGGGAGCGCCGAGACGATCGATGCGGATGTGCGTGTGATTCTCGCGAGCAACCAGGCGCTTGAAGACCTCGTCGCCCGAGGTGATTTCAGACAAGACCTCTACTACCGAATCAACGTTGTGAACATCGATCTGCCCCCGCTCCGCGACAGGCCTGCAGACATCCCTGTACTTGCACGGCACTTCCTCGATCTGCACGAAGCGACACTTGGCAAGCGGTACGCGGGGTTCAGCGACGAAGCGATGTGGGCGCTCTCGAGCTACTCGTTCCCGGGCAACGTGCGCGAGCTATCGAACATCGTTGAGCGTGCGGCCGTACTCGCCAAGGGGCAGACCATCAGCCCCGAGGATCTTCCGGAGCACGTCCGTGCGGGTGTCGCGCCGCTGCTGCCGACCGGCGCAACTACCGGACAGGCTCGCGACGAACAACCCTTCGAACCGAAGCCGCTGGCCGAAGCGATGCGCGAGCCGGAACGCGACATCATCCTGAAGACACTCGAAGCAAACGGCTGGAACCGCCAGCGGACCGCTGAGGTGCTCGATATCAACCGGACGACGCTCTACAAAAAGATGCGCCAGCTCGGGATCGATCCTGAGGATGCACGCCGAGCCGGGTGAGGCGCGAGCCTCAGGCTCGCTATGCTCCGCCCCGTGGGGATCGAACCCGGAACCAGCGTTGGCCCATACCTGATTGATCGCGAGCTTGGTCGCGGAGGCATGGGTGTGGTGTACCGCGGGACCGACACGCGGCTCGATCGGCCCGTCGCCATCAAGGTCCTCCCGGATGAGGTTGCGGCGGACCCAGAGCGACTCGGGCGGTTCGAACGCGAAGCGAAGACACTGGCTCAGGTCACGCATCCGGGTATCGCGGGCATCTACGGCGTCGAGCGAGAGGGCGACACCCGGTACATCGTGCTTGAGATGATTGAAGGAGAGACGCTCGCGGCTCAGCTCGATCGGGGCGCTCTCCCTGTTGATGAGGCAATCGAGATCGCGTGCCAGATCGGGGCTGGACTCGCCGCGGCGCACGATGCGGGGATCATCCACCGCGACCTGAAACCGGCGAACGTGATGATCACGCCCGATGGGCAGGCGAAGCTGCTGGACTTCGGGCTCGCCCGCGCTGACGACGGGGCGACAACATCAACCGGCGCGATGGAAGCCGCGACGGTTACGACCCCTGCCATGCACAGCCCCACAATGCCGGGCGCGATCATGGGAACCGCGGCGTACATGAGCCCCGAGCAGGCCCGGGGCCGGCGGATCGACAAGCGGACCGACATCTGGTCATTCGGCGTGGTTCTCTACGAGATGCTGACCGGGCGCTCACCATTCCAAGGCGAAACGGTGAGCGACTCGATCGGTGCGATCCTGCACATGGATCTTGATCTGAGCGCCCTGCCGCGCGGCACACCCGAAACCGTGCGGCATGTCATCCGTCGGTGTACTTCTCGTGACAAAGACCAGCGGTATCGGGACATCGGCGACGTTCGGCTCGACCTGCTTGCGGACGGTGTACCCGCAGATACACCTGTTCCATCCGGCAAGAGCAGGGTCCCCACCGCACCGATCGCGATCGGTGCCTCGGTGTTTACCGCTGTCGCGGCTGGGGTCGGCGTGTGGCTTGCCTCGCCCAAGCCCATAAAGGAAACGCTCTACCTTGCGGCGCCGGTCGAACTCGCATCGATCACGGGCGGGCCAACCCAGCCGTTGCGCCATGATGTGAGTCCCGATGGGACTGAGATGCTCTACATCGCCCCGGCACCGGGCACAGAAGGCGGAATTGGCGAGACGGTCGTGTATCGACGCCGGTTCGATGAGCGTGACCCGACACGCATCCCGGGCGCGGACAGGGCGTTCCGCGCGACATATTCACCGAGCGGGCGCAACATCGCGTTTAGCTGGCCCGCGATGGATGGGCGCGATTGGGAGTGGCGGCTCGTCAACCTCGACGGCGGACCGGCCACCACGCTGTTCGTTGGTGAATCTCGCTATGACGCGTACTACCGGCCGACGTGGCTGAGCGATGACCGGCTCGTCGTGGTGGGCGACGACCTGACATCGCTGCATGTCGCCCCGGTGACCGGCGGGAACCCGATCCGCGCGCTCGACATGCGCGATGTCGTGGAGGGGTTCACCTACCTCTTCGATATCTGGTCACCAAGCGGGTCAGAACTTGTCTACATCTCGGGGGTCCGTTCGCAGTCCGGGAAAGCGTCACCGGTCGGGTGCTGGGAAGTAGACATCGATGCGAAGACCGCGCGGCTCGTTGCGGAGAATATCAGTGACTTGCGGATCATCGATGGTGATATCGCCGCGTTCTCGGCCGACAGCAGCCGGACGCTGAGCGTCTCGCGTTGGGATACAAAGACTCGGACGCTCGTCGGCCCACGGGTTGCGGTGGCCGGTGGTCTCGGCGGTGTAGCGACGTGGGCGGTTTCCGAAGCGGGCGTGATCGCGTACACGGAGAACACAGCGGCTGCGACATCGAGGCTGATGGAACTCCGCGATGGCGTGGTTAGGCCGGTATCGGATCTCCGGCGCGACTTTGCCGGGCAGGTTCGACTATCGCCCGATGGATCGGCGCTCGCGACGGTGATCCAGACCGACACAGGGCCTCAGGTTCACGTGTTCGACCTCGCAGCGGGCTCCCTCAGGCTTGCGTCGCCGCCCGATCAGTTCGCCATGGCGCCTGCATGGACACCAAGTGGAAAGCTCACCTACACCGTCTTCCGCGCGTTCAGCGATCAGGAACTGGTCGTCTCGGGCTGGCCCGATGCTCCGGGCGAGGTAAGCCCGCTGATGCCTGGCTACGAGGGAGCGTTCTTCGCGCCGGTCAGCTTCGACCCAGACGAGACGATCGCGGTGTTCGCGCCGCCGAGGGATGACACCCTTGACGGGGACCTGGTTGCTGTGCAACTCGCCGACGGGGCGACGACACGCTTGCTTGCCACCGAAGCGAAGGAAGACCTGCCGACGATCTCGCCCAACGGGCGCTGGCTGGCTTACCGGTATCAGAGCGGGGGCCAGTCCCGGATCGAGGTCCGGGCGTTCGACGCCGAGGGCCCGTCGATCGGCAACCAGGCGTGGCCCTTGCACGGACCGTCCTCGTTCGCGCCGTTCTGGTCTCGCGACGGACGCACGCTGTACTGGCGCACCTGGGACGACGAATCCCTCTGGGGTGCCGAGGTGATCAGCGACTCGGCCTCGGACGAGATCGAGTTCGGCCCGGCCCGGGTGATCGTTGATCAGGAGGAATCGCCGTTTGAGGTGGGATACAGCGATCGCCCGATCGAACCCACGCTCGACGGCGAGGGCTTCTATCTCCTCGAAGCGCGAGGAGACAACGAGCCACCCGGGTATGTCAACCTGATCCTCAACTGGCAGCAGACACTTCGTGAGCGTCTCCAGCGTTAGTGGGCCCAACGGCCCCGATCAAACCACCACCGCTGCGGCATCCAGATCGGTCAGTGTGAAGAGGCTCGCGCCGTTCTCAAGCGTGATCAGCGTGGCATCCCCGTCGTTATCACTGCCGAGGATCAGCAGATCGCCATCGAGATTGAAGAACCCGACCAGGTCAGCGATCGGCACACTGATCGAAGGCGTGGAGTTGACGATCTGCGTCGTCCAGGTGTCGGTCGTGAAGTCCCAGCGGTAGATGAGCAGGCTCTCGTCGCCAGCAGGTGAGCCGTCGTCGCGAACCGTGACGAGGACCGCGGAGCCGTCGCTGGCGATGAAGCCCGTCGTTCCGTCCGTGGTGCTCGATCGCTGGCTCGTGCCGACGATATCGGTGAGGCTGCTGGCGACCCAGGTGCCGCCGAATCCCGGCGTCCACCAGTGGACGACGAGCTCGCCGGCCGAATCGACAGCGGCGATGTTGATGCCGCCCCAGGGCTGCACCCAGAGCGTGACGTTGCCTTGGAGGTTGCCCACGCCGGTGATGTCGCTGAGGTTGGTCGTGAACCAGTTGTCGAGACCCGGGGCGGTCCAGACGACGACGAGGTCGCCGCTCGAATCGATGCCGGCGATGTGCGTTGCACCCCATTCGGGACTAAAGCCGACGATCTCGCCCGGGAATGTTGGGGTGGCCTGGCCGAACGGGCTCAGCTCATTGACCGTCAGGTTGACGAACTCGTACACGGGGTTGCCGCTGCCATCGGTTGCCCCGGTCTGCATGTACATGATGAGATCGCCGGTGATGTCCACGCCGACTGCGACGACTTGGTCGCCGCCGCCGCTCTCGTTGTTGCGGCTGAAGATCGCCACATCGCTGACGAGCGGCGTCGTGCCGGCGATGCCGTCGGTGACATTGGTCTCGACCCAGTTGTTCGAGCCATCGAGGCTGAACACCACGAAGTCGCCCGTGATCGTCGTCACGAAGACGCTGGTGCGGCCCGTGATCTCATCCTCGAACGAGAAGCTCTCGACGATGTCGGCCTGCGACAGCGTGCTGCCCGAGGCCGTGAACACATCGGTCTGTGTGAAGCTGCCGTCGCTCGGGTCCTCGATGAAAACCGTTCCGTCGGGCTGCACGAGCGTGATGAGCACCGGATCGGGGTCCGGGACAGGGTCGGGGCCCGGTGCATCGGGGTCGGGCACGCTGAGCGAGGCAACCGCGAATCGGCTCGAGGCGTTGCCGTTGAGCTCGAAGAAGAAGTCACCGAACGCGTCGTCGCCATCCTGGCCCAGGATGAACTCAAAGAAGTCATCGTTGCTGTTGAAGATGACCAGGCGGTCCTGGGCCAGCGTCCACTGGCCGGTCGAGGTCACAACCTCTGTGCCGCTGTTGAGCGAGTTGAGGTCGAGGAAGCTCACGACGCCGCTGCCGTCGAGGCGGAACGCGGTCGTGAAGGCGCTGTTGGGATCGAGGTCGCCCCCGCTATCGGCGGCGTTAATCTCGGCGACGCGGTAGACATTGCCCTGGATATCACCGGATCCAATCTGCTGGGTGGGCTCGCGGAGCGCAACACCGATGGTGATGAAGCCGTCGGCGTTGTCGGCACTGGTGAGATCGATAAAGATCAGGGCCGTGCCGTCGGAGTTGGAGAACCACACGGTGCCGTCCGATCCCGTGTACTCGCCGATGCCAGCCTCGGTCAGCGCGATGGACTGAACGAATGGGTTTGCGCCGTCGAGATTTGAGGCGATAAACGTGCCCTGGCCGTTCGCGAGGGAGAGCGTGCCGTCGAAATCGTCGGCCATCGGGTTCGCGGCGAATACGTCGTTGCCGCCCGCAAGGCTGAAGCGGTAGAGGCCAACGTTGTACTGACCGTCGAGCCCGGCCGTACCGATCTCGCTCATTGGCCGCTCGATGAAGAGACCGAAGCTTGAGGTACCGCCTTCAGATCCGTAGAACCAGCCCAGCCCGCCAGAGCCGAGACTGCCCGATCCAGTACCGCTGGTAATGCCCGATTCGAAGCCAACAGCGACGCCGCCCTCGGTGTTGAAGGTCAGGCTGTTGACAAAGGGGCTGTTGTCCGACCCAATGCCACCGGAGTTGATGAACTGCTCGGTGCCAGAGAAGGTGCCCATCGAGTCGACAGACCCATCGATCGCGAAGCCCTCGAGCCCGCTGGTGTCTTGCCAGAAGCCGATCAGCCCGACCAGCGGATCGCCGGCGAGCATGACACGGGGTTCAAGCGTCTCGAGTCCACAGGGTGTGCGGGCGGGCATCGTGTTACTGCGGGGCATGGGCGGGGCTCTCCGACCTGGTCCCCCGGGTTCCTGTTCGAGGGCTTGGGCCCTCGCGGTTCCGGGGTGTTGCTGTGCGTGGCGTGCTCGGGCTCCTGGCCCGTTTTGCGCGGGCGTTGTGCCGGGCCGCCTGGCTAGGCCCAGACGGACTGGGCAACCTGGGGCCGCGTGCGGCATCAACGTGTGTATCGGCTCAGACTGGGGGTAGGCCCCAGCTCAGAGTGGCCGGTATCAGTGAGAATTTATCGGATGAACACCTCACGTCAAAGTCCGAGATTCCCGATTTGGATCCGCAACCGATTCCGGAGCCCCTGGGTAGGACTTCCAACGCCCAGATCCGGCTACGGCGCGGTAATCTCCGTCGGGCTGACGGATCTGTAGCGAGACCGCCTTGGGATCGCACGCCGCCCCGCTCGGGGGACGCCGGCCCTCGGCAAAGGGGTCGGTGTGAAGCTGAAGGAAGGGATGCCATCTGTGGGGCGATCGATCCACGTGATGACCACCGCTCTGGCCGCCTCGGTGTGTCTCGCCGCTCCTGCGGCTGAGGCGCAGTTCGGCGGGGCCCGGGGCAGGCTGTACCAGAACGCGAAGGTGATCACGCCGAGCGGCAACGTCCGCGAGGTGAACATGATGGTCGCCGGTCCGAGCGTGATGCAGATCGGACCTGACGTCGCCGGCTCACCCTTCGGGCCCAAGACCGACCTCGAAGGCCGATTCGTGACCCCGGGACTGATCGACGCGGCCTCGTCCATCCTACTTCAGGGCGGATTCGGCACGAGCGGCACAGCCGCGACGAGCCGAGCATCTGACGCGATCGACGTATTCGACGATCTCGCGATCCGTGATGCATGGCGCAACGGCGTCACGTCGGTATTTGTGCCGGCGGTCGGTCAGCCCGGCATCGCCGGCAAGGGCGCGCTCGTGAGGCTGACACCAACCGCGACGATCGAGGACGACGAGGCAGCGCTTTGCATCCGGCTCGACGGGGCATCGGCTTCGGAACGGCTCGCGGTCTTCGCGGAGGTCCGGGAGGCGTTTCGGCAAGCCAAACTGCTCCGGGAGAGCCGTGATATCTACGAGGGCGAACTCGAGGATTATGAGGATGAGCTGAAGAAAGCCCTCGAGGAATGGGAGAAGTCCCAAGAAGAAGATCCCGAGGGCGACGACGGGGGCGAGGACGAAGCCGGCGACGAGGACAACGGCGACGACGAGCCCGCCCAGCGGACACGTTCACGCCGAGGCCCCGGTGCCGAGGACAATGAGAACGGCGATGACGGAGAGGGCGACGACGAGCTCCCAGAGGGTCCGGAGAAGCCCGAGCGTCCAGGTCCAGACCCTGCGGCTGATGTACTGCTCGAAGCGATCGAGGGCCGGCTGCCTGTCCGCATCCTCGCGCACTCCTCGGCGGACATCACGAGTGCGATCGAACTCGCGGAGGCCGCGGGTGTTGAGCTCACCATCGTCGGTGGCGCAGAATCGCATCTGCTCGCGGAGGAACTCGCTGACGCCGAGGGCTCGGTGATCCTGACCCCAGCGCCCGATCGGTTCTCGCACATCGACGCTGCGGCAAGAATCTCGACGTTGCTCGACCACGACATCGATTTGTGCGTCGGCTCCGGCTTCGACTCGGCCAGCGGGGGCCGCTTCGTGCTTCTGCAAGCCCAGTGGCTGGGCGCTGATGAGCGTGACTCGCTCGCGCTTGTGACCCGTGATGCCGCGGGCGTTCTCGGAGCCCCGACCTGGGGCAGGCTTGGCCAGGGCCTCAACGCCGACTTTGTCGTTTGGAGCAGCGATCCGAGGCTGGGTGGCGCACAGCCCTACCAGGTGTACGTTGCAGGTGAGCTCGTCTGGGAATCACCCAATGCAGGCGAAGGAGACTCGTGATGCCGGGTCGTGAGATGACCGCGGCGATCGCCGCGCTGGCCCTTGCGGGGGCGGCTCAGGCCCAGCCCACCGAGCGTTTCGTGCTCTCCGGTAGCTCGATCCTCGCAGCCGACGGCTCGATCCAGCAGGGTCGTGCGCTCCTGATCGGCTCGGACGGGAGAATCCGCCGCGTCGCTGAGCAGTCGGAACTCGATAGCCTGCGTATCGAGCGTGTCGAGTTCGAGGGCGCGGTGATCACGCCCGGGCTGTTCGATTTGGCGTCATTCGCGGGGCTTGAGGGCGACAACGCCGAAGTCGCGTACGCGTCGGACCTTGAAGCACGAGCGATCGACGGGCTCGATCCCACGAGTGCGTCACTGACTGACCTGCTTGAGGGCGGCGTGACCGGGGCGATGATCATCCCTGCGCCCGTCAACCCGATCAGCGGACTCTCGGCAACGATCAACACATCGACAGGCAACGCCTGGGTCGATCAAGGCGCAGTCATCTTTAGTGTCGCTCCTATTGCGCTCGACACACTCTTCGGCCCCACCTCTCGGACGGGAGCGTTGGAACTCATCAGGCGTTCGCTCGGCGAAGCCGAAGACGGGATGCTCGCGGAGGTCGCACGAGGCGATCGCCCGGCTGTGATCTATGCGGAGTCTTCGGATGGCGCACTCGCCGGTTATTCCGCGCTGCTGACCTATGGCGCGGAACCAGTCATCGCGCTGAGCAACGCGAGCATCGACGTCGCGCTCGAACTCGAAGAGGAACTCGACGAGGTCCGGTTCATTGCGGGCCCGTTCGCTCCCAACGCGGCGCCAGAATCGCTCGCCGGGCCCGGGCTGATGGCAAGGGGCGGCGCCGAAGTCGCCTTCCGAGGCGGGAGCGCGGAAGGGCTCCGGCTCAGCGCGGCCATGGCGGTGCAATACGGGATGAACCCCCAGGCCGCGAGGCGTGGCATCACCTCGGTCGCGGCGGGGATCGCGGGGGTCGGGGATGTCACGGGCTCGATCGAGCCCGGCATGCGTGCCGACCTGGTGGTATGGAGCGGCGACCCGCTTGCAATGAGCAGCCAGGTGCTCGCGGTTTACGTTGGCGGCCAACTCGTGTATGCGGCCCCGAACAGCACGGAGTCGATGGAATGAACGGTCTCGGTGTAGTTACTTCGCTGGGGGCGGTCGCGGTCTTCGCTTCCTCGTCGCTCGGCCAGCTCCGTGTGATCCAGGCGGACGCGGTGCACGTCGGAAACGGCACAGTGCATGCGCCGGGCTGGATTGCGATCGAGGGCGACGAGATCGTTGCGGTGGGCGGCGACATGGGCGCCATGCCCAGCGATGACCCGGAGGTTCACTGGGGCGCAATCACGCCCGGTCTGATCGACGCGAATGCCCGCGTCGAACGGCTCGACGCGTTCGCCGAGTACCGCGTGCGGGGCGGGACCGTCCTTGAGCGTGTGATGCGGGGCGTTCATTCGCCTGACCAGGTCATCAGCTGCTCCTGCAGCGGTCACGCGCTGTGCCCGGTGATCGGGACGCACGAGCCGCTCGCCAGCGAGGGGCTGACCTGCCCGGTGTGCTCCTACCCGAGCCACGTCGCGGCCGACGCCATGGCGCCGGGGCTGATCAGTGTTGATACCTACACCGAGGCTGCGAGCGAAGTCGTGCCCCACACAAGGGTGATCGACTCAGTCAACATCCGCGGCGCCGACCTCGACCGTCTTGTAGAGGGCGGCGTAACCACGGCCTACCTGAGCCCGGATTCAACCGCTGTGATCGGCCCGCGCGGCGCGGTGCTCCGGACCGCCGGGCGGACGTCACGACGGGTAATCGAGCGTGAGTCGGACGTCCACGCGGCAATTAACAGTGCGCCGTATTTCAGCGGACCGAGCAACAACCAGCCCAACGAGGGCAGCGTTACGAACCGTTCGCGCCGGCCGACGACCCGCATGGGTGTCGCTTGGGTCTTCCGCAAGGCGTTCCACGACGCCGCGGAGTTCGCCCGGGGCCTGACACCCGACGGGGCCGATACGGCGCCGACCGAGGCGTTCCCGGTGCTCAACGAAGTGCGTGATGGTGATGTGGGCCTGCGGATCCATTCGCGGGCGCTCAACGATATCGAGTCGGCGCTGCGACTGAGCGCCGAGTTCGGGATGGGCTTCACGCTGCTCGAGGGGACCGAGGCCTATGGGCTGATCCCGGAACTCCGCGAAGCGGGTGTGCCCGTGGTGTTCGGGCCCATCTACATGAGACCCAGCGGCGAGCGTACGGCCTTCGACCTCGACTTCTTCCTCTTTACGAACGAGGTTGGCGCGAACAAGCTCGACACGCTCAAGACACTGATCGACGCGGGCATCCCAACTGCGCTGAGCGCCCAAGACCTCCGGGATGAGGACGGGCTCGCGCGGCAGGCGATGTATGCCATCCGCTATGGCCTCGCGCCTGAGGACGCGCTCCGCGCTGTCACGCTGACCCCGGCGGAGATCCTGGGTCTTGACAATGAGATCGGAAGCCTCGAGGCGGGCAAGCGTGCCGACCTCGTGCTCTGGAACGGTGAGCCCTTCGCGGCGACGGCGAAGCCCGTCGAGGTCGTGGTCGGGGGCAAGACGGTGGTCGACCGGCGCTGAAGCGCCGGCGACGGAGGTTGACACTGATGTTCACACGATTCGCCCTTGCCGCCGCCGCGGTAACCCTGCTCTTCGCGGGCGCCGCTCACGCCGCGCCGCCGCCTGAGAAGATCGCGCTGACCGGCGCAACGGTGATCACCGCCGCGGGCGATGACATCGAGAACGCGACGATCCTGGTCGAGAACGGCACGATCACCGCGGTCGGCGGCGATGTTGAGATCCCGTTCGACGCGTTCGAGTACGACGTCGAGGGCAAGTTCATCATGCCCGGCATGATCGACCCCCACTCGTCCGCTGGCATGAGCGTGCAGAACGAGCCGCTGCCCGTCGCCCCGTTCGTAAGCGTGCGAGACGCGATCGATCCCGTGCAGCTGTACTTCGAGGATTGCCTTCGTCGGGGCATCACGACTGTTCATGTCAGCCCGGGCAACAACACCGTGATCGGCGGCACAAGCATGGTCGTCAGCCCGATCGGGCGCAGCGTCAGCGATATGACGATCATCGAGCACGCCGCGATGAAGTTCAGCGCCACGCCCAGGGCCGGTTACGACCGGATGCGTCAGCTTGCGGAGATCCGAGAGGCCTTCTTCACGCTCGAGCAGACAACCAAGGCGCTCGCCGAAGAGAAGTATGAAGAATCGAAGCGCGACGACGGCGAGCCGCTCGATGTGTTGCCCGACGAGGCCGCCGAGCGTGGTATGGAACTGCTGGAGGACGAGGACTTCGATCTGGGCGATCAGCGACTCCGTCAGGTCGCTCGGGGCGAGCTGCAGACCTGGATGGCAGCACTGACCGCGGGCGATGTCCGCTCGGCGCTCGCGATGGCAGACGACTTGGGCGTCACTGAGCACACGACCGTGGTCGTCGATGCAAGCGCCCACAAGAACGCCGAGGCGCTGAAAGAAGCTGGCGTGGGCGTTGTGTTCGACGGAGAACTCCGCGAACGCGTGCGTGACCCGTTCACCGGTGACCTGAGCGACACGTTCGCTCCGAAAGTGCTCCACGACGCGGGGATCCCGTTCGCCATCACACCCGAGCCCGACGCAACCCTGGCAGAGGGCTACCCGAACTACCAGGCGGCGCTCCTGATCCGGTACGGCGTGCCCCGTGCCGATGCGATCAAGGCCGTGACCCAAAACGCCGCGGACATCATCGGTGTCGGAGAGGAAGTCGGCTCGATCGAAACGGGCAAGAGCGGGAACCTGGTCGTATTCAGCGGCGACCCGCTGGACTTTGCGAGCCACGTCGAGATGGTGTTCATCGAGGGGATCCTCGCGTACGACCGCCAGAAAGACATCCGCCTTGAGCGGTTGCTGAATCTCGAAGCCGCCTCGGCGAACGATGAAGACATGTCTGCTGAGACCGCTGAAGACGCCGCCGACACGGCCTCCGACGACGGATCGGCCGATGCGCCTTCAGCGAGCACCGATGGCGACAACGCCGGGGATACCGGCGGGGACAGCGAATGAACCGACTCACGCGTGTCATCAGCCGCACCTCGGCCTCCGCGTTCGGGATGCTCGCGGCCGCTGCGCTCACGGCGTCGGCGTCGGCGCAGGACTTCGCGATCCATGCCGGGAAGATCTTCACCGGCGCCGAACGCGGTCCCAGCCTGATCGAAAACGGGTACGTCCTCGTGCGCGATGGAAAGATCGTCTCGGTTGGCACCGACGCGAGCATCCCGCCCGGGATCCCGGTGCTGGAGATGCCCGACGCGACCCTGATGCCGGGCATTGTTTCGGTATCGAGCAATGTCACAAGTGCGCACCGCGGAGATGAGTCGATCGGCGCGGGCTACAGCGCCGCCGACGCGGTGGACCCGTTCACCGATTCGCGTGCGTTCCTTGAGGCGGGCATCACGACGATGCACGCCTCGCCCGGCTGGCACCGGCTGATCTCCGGCCGCGGCGCCGTGCTGCGTGCACGCGGCGAGGACGGGATCGAGTTCTTGCTCGACGAGTCCGACCTGACGCTCAACCTCTCGGGCAACGCGGATAACCCGCCCGTTCTCGAGACCCTGCTGATCGCGCCCGGAGCCGACAACGAGATCGAGCCCGGCACGCCCCAGCGCCCC
The DNA here is from genome assembly GCA_039186605.1 of Planctomycetota bacterium. Taxonomy (GTDB): domain Bacteria; phylum Planctomycetota; class Phycisphaerae; order Phycisphaerales; family UBA1924; genus JBCCZZ01. The sequence continues at coordinate 128,969 of JBCCZZ010000001.1, forward strand.
GGCGGGCGTATGGGCCGTAACCTGGCGATCAAGGAAGCGGTTGCCTCGGCGCTGGATGCGCCTGAGAACATCCACGAGATGCAGCTTGCACACCACTGGCGTGCCGGCACCACACTCCGCATCCAGTCAGACGACGCGGGCGACCTCGTCAGCGCGATTAACTTCCTCGAGACCAACGGCAAGCGGGGCTACATCGTCGGCGGCACCGAGGCCGCCAAGGTTGCCGATCGCCTCGCGCAGGCGAACATCCCGCTTGCGTATGCCCTGAACCCTGGCTTTGATGGGCTCGATAACCTTGGCGATGATCCCGACGCACACGTGCCCTCGGTCGCCGACCTCGCGGCGCTGACCGAGCTCGATCTCGCGATCACGGTTCGGCCGGGCACTTCGCTCAGCCAGCTCCGTCTCGCGGCCGCGACCGCGTTGCGTGCGGGTGTCAGCGAGGAACGCATCGTCGAGTCGCTGACCCGTGTGCCCGCCGAGCTTCTGGGTGTGGACGATCGTGTCGGCAGCCTCGAACCCGGGAAAGACGCGGACATCCTCGTACTTAGCGGCTCGCCCGCGTCAACCAACGCCCACGTCCGGCGTGTCTTTGTCGGAGGCAACTCGGCCTTCAAGGCCGGCGCCGGCGCGGGAGACTCGGTTGTCATCAAGGGCGGCACGATCTGGCTTGCACCCGGCGAGGAGATCGAGAACGGATCGATCCTCATCGAGGATGGGCGGATCGCGGCGGTCGGGCGCCGCGTCGCACAGCCGCCCTCGGCACGAGTAGTGAATGCCAACCCGGGCTCGTTCATCGTTCCGGGCCTGATCGATAGTCTCAACCGGCTGGGCCTCGATGGCGATCCGACCGATCTTCGTCCCGAACTGTCGATGACCAAGCTGATCGGCGCGCCGGATATCAGTGACGCGAGGCTCGCCCGCGCTGGTGTGACAACCGTTGTCCAGGCCCCCTATCGCTTCAACAGCCGTGGCTCGCGGGCCAGCGCGATCAAAACCTTTGGTGCCGGGCGAGACGACCGTGTTATTGATGACACCGTGGCGCTCGCGTTCGACATGACCAGGCTCGACCCGCGGGATATCGGGCGTCGTCTCAAACAGCGTGTTGAGGCGGGCGAGGCCTACGCCAAGGAGTGGGCCGACTGGCGCGAAAAGCTTGAGGCCTGGGAGGCCGAGCGTGCGGCGGGCAAGACGCCAGCAGGCTCCTCGGAACCCGAAACCGAGTCAACCGGCGGTGATGAAGCAGCCGGACCCGATCCGATGACTGGGACGTGGCAGGCAACCATCAGCGGCGGCCCGCTCCCGAACGATCTCTCTGGCCCGGTCGCGATCAACCTGGACGGCGAAGAGTTCGAGGGCCGCATGCTGGCTCAGCCGATCGCGAGCCAGCCCCACCGGATCGTGGGCACGCTTGAGTCCGACGGCACCGTCAACGGTCAGATCGAGATAGAGACACCCAACGGCAACTTCCCTCAGTTCAACGGCACGGTCGCGAACGACCTGTTCGAGGGCGAACTCGCGTTCGGTCCGCTGACGCTCGACCTGAGCGGCGAGCGGACGAGTACGGACGCCGTGCAGTTCAGCGTCGGCAAGCGTGAGCGTCGCACGACCGGCAAGGACGGCGAGCCGCTGCCCCCGCTTGTGAAGCATGAGTTGGAGCCCATCCGTGCAGTGCTCGAGGGCCGCTCTGCGGTCTTTGTGCGTGCAGACCGCGCCGCGGCGATCGAGGCGACCGTCCGAACGATCGCTGGGGAGCTCGAGCTCCCGCTCGTGTTGCTCGGGGCCCGCGAGGCGTACGAGGTCGCGGACCTAATCGAGAAGCACAACGTTGGCGTGGTGGTCCAGAACGCGCTCCCGCGGACGCTCAACCGCCGCGAGATCACGCGGAACTATGTGCAACCCGTTGACCTCTCGCGCCGAGGTATCCCGGTTGCCTTCGGCACCGGCGCCGAGGACGGCGGCCGAGCGTTGCCCATGATCGGCCTGCACGCGGTCGAGCGTGGGCTGGGGCCCGATCAGACGCTCTGGGCGATGACCGCGGGCGCCGCAAAGCTCTTTAAGATCGATGACCGTGTCGGCTCTATCGAGCCCGGCAAGGACGGTGACATCGTGATCTTCTCCGGTCACCCGTTTGAGACGGGCAGCACCGTGGAACGTGTATTCGTGAGCGGCGAGGAGGTCAGGCCGTGAATCTGAAGTGTCTCGCCATCGCTGCTGTCTGTGTGCTCACCTGCGCTCCGCTGGCCAAGGCGGACGGTCATGTCACGGCGTTCCGTGTTGGCAAGGTCGTCACGATGGATGGCGACGACCGGATCATCAACAACGCGACTGTGCTCGTCGAAGACGGCCGCATCACCGCGGTCGGCAAGAGCAAGCGGGTTGAGATCCCTGAAGGCGCGACCGTTGTGGAGCACCCGACGCTGTGGCTGACCCCCGGGATCGTTGAGCTGCACAACCACGTGCTGGGCTCGCTAGCAGATCTGAACGACGGGGTCTATCTGACCAACCCGGGCCTCCGCACGCTCGAGACCGTCACGCCGAACAACTCGAATGTGACCCGAGCCCGCGCAGCGGGCGTTACCGCGGGCTTGCTGATCCCGGGCTCAGGCAACAACATGAGCGGGTTTGGCACGGTCGCGAAGTTCGCCGGTGATACGGTCGACGAAGCCGTCATGCGATCACCGGGCAGCCTCAAGATCGCCCAGGCGGGTAATCCGGAGAGCTACTGGTTCGGTGTCCAGCGTTCGTTCCAGAACTACAACCTCCGCCGCACGCTGCAGAAAGCGAAAGACTACTACGACGGCTGGAAAGCTCACGAGGAGGGCGAAGCGGATAACCCGCCCGACTATGACCCGACGTTCCACGGGTTCATCGGACTCTTCGACGAGGTCTTCCCCGCGTCGGTGCACACGCAGGCGTATCAGCTCGTGATGACGACGGTCTCGATGCTCGCCCAGGAGTTCGGGATCCGGGTCGTGCTCGACCACTCGACATTCGACAGCTGGAAGGTGGCACCGCTCGTCAAGGAAGTGGGCACCGATCGTGTCATGACGATCGTGGGTCCCCGTGCGTTCCAGATGGACACCTACCACCGGCGTCTGATGGGCAACGTGGCGAGTTGGGCCGGCTCGGGCATCGAAGAGCTGGGCATCAACACCGACAGCCCGGTCATCCCCCAGGAAGAGCTGCCGGTGCAGGCCGCGATCGCGTGCTGGTACGGGTTCAATCCGTATGACGCGTTGGCCGGGATCACACGTGTCGGCGCCAAGGCGCTGCACATCGAGGACCGGGTCGGTTCGATTGAGGTCGGCAAGGACGCGGACTTTGGGCTCTGGACGGGCAACCCGGTTGATCCCAGGTCGAGCTGCCTTATGACCGTCATCGACGGCAAGATCGTGTACGACGCGGCGAAGGCCGAGAAGCGGGAGTTCTGATGGGCCCGATCCGTTTGACCAGCGGTGTCTTGGCGGCCGTGATCGCTTCGTCCGCGTTCGCGCAGTACGAGCCCGACACGATTGTGGTCCGAACCCAGAAGGTGATCACCGGCACGGGCGAGGAGATCGAGGGCGCGTCGATCATCATCGAGGACGGTGAGATCATCCTTGTCGGCCCGGCACTGGAGGCCCCCGCGGGCGCAAGGATCATCGATGCCACGAACGAGGTCGTCATGCCCGGCATCATCGTTCCGGCGACCCGGTTCGGGCTGCCCCAGCCCCAGCGCACCGGGCTCAACGGCGATATCAGCGTGGCAGGCGAGATCTACTTCGACTCACTCGACCCGACGCTGTGGCTTGAGAACGGTGTGACCGCCGTCGGCTACCGCCCGTCTGGCTCTGGGATCCGTGGAATCGGTGCAGCCGCTCGTGTCGCTCACCCCGATGGTGACTACCTGCTGAACGATGACGCGTATCTCTCTGTCACGTTCAACAGCCAGACGCGCGACAAGGACACTCTCCGCTCGGCGCTCGCGAGCGCCCAGGCCGCGATCGATGCCGAGGAGGAGGCGCGGACAGCATGGGAAGAGTCGCAGGCTGAGAAGTCTGGTGAGGGTGAATCGCCCGCCGAAGGCGAAGACGAATCGGGCGACGACGAGCCCAAGCCCGAGGGCGAGGGCCTGCCCGATCCTCAGCCCACACCGGATGAAGGCGGCGACGGGGAACCCGCTGAAGGCGAAGACGCAGAGGTCGAGGAAGAGTCGAACGAGTTCGTTCCGCCCGAGATCGATCCGCCGCTGAGGCCCGTGGTCGATCTCGTTCGCGGCGAGGATGGTAAGAAGGCGCTGGTAGTCGTCGGTAACGCCTCAACCGTCGTTCATCTTGAGCAGGTGCTCGATGACTACGACGATCTGGCCACCCCCCTGCTGCTCGGATCGGTCGATCGGCTCCCGTCTTTAGCCGGGGGTGGCGGCGGATTCTTCGGGGGCACGTTCGGATCAAACCTCAGTCGCGTGCTCGATCTGCTCGCCTCGTTCGAAGAGACGATTGTTGTCCCGCCCATCATGTCGCGGCTTACGACGACGCAGATTCAACTGAACGTCCCGGCCGAACTCGCGACCCGCGGTGTCACCCTGGCGTTCCGCCCGGAGAGCGATTCCAGGGGTTCGATCGAGAACTACCGAAGTGGCATCGCGACGCTGATGAAGCAGGGGCTCGACCGCGAGACTGCGATCAAGGGTCTCACGAGTGTTCCCGCGGCGCTGCTGGGTATCGATGACATCGTGGGGTCGATCGAGAAGGGCAAGGAGGCGGACCTCGTCTTCTTTGATGGTGACCCGCTCGACCCGACGAGCCGCGTGACACGCGTCATGATCGAGGGCAGCTTCGAGTACGACCGCGACGGGGAAGATTGATGCTCAAGACCGAAGCCACCAAGCTGCTGACAATCCTGATCGCCGCGATCGCGTTTTTGCTCGGGAATGCAATGCTCTCGTCGAACGCGTTCGCGATCTCGATGCCCCCAATTCAGGACGACCCGCCAGAGGATGAGCCGGACGGAGAGCCTGAGGAAGAACCGGAACAGCCCGAGGAAGACGCCGAACCCGCAGACGGCGAAGAGGGTGAAGACACCGGCTCTTCCGATGGGGACAGCCCTGAGGATGACACAGAGGACGGAGACGAGGCCGCGGAGGATGAGGAAGAAGAGCAAGCCCCGACTGACACTTTTATTGCCGTGGTTAACGCCGACGCGATCCACACCATCAGTGGCCCCGTGCTGCGCGGCTCAACGCTTCTGATCAAGAACAGCCGCATTCATGCGATCGGGCGGAACGTCAAAATCCCCGAGGAAGCAGAGACGATCGATGCCTCGGGTATGCACGTCTATCCGGGTCTGATCCCGCCCTTTTCCAATGGGCTCTTCGGCCGTTCGCCCATCGCTGACTCGACAGATGTGTACAGCCTCACGAGGCAGATCGCGCTCGCTGCGGGCATCACCTCGACGACCAGCGACAACGAAGCCGGCAAGATGACGTTCGGTACCGCCGACGATCTGCTGATCAGGCCCGACATCTTCGTTGAGTTGGAGTACGGCCCGAACGCCCCCTCTGACACGCGGCGTATCCGCGAGGCGCTCGACGGCATCATCAAGTACCGCCGCGACCTCGCTGAGTACGAGCAACTGAAAGCCGACGAGGATCTCGGAGAAGACGAAGAGTCTGAGCTTGAGGCACCGGATGATTCAGTAACCAAGGGCCGCAATGCACGCTTTGTTGCGTTGCTTGATGGCAACGCGACAGCGCTCTTTGAGGCCGACGATGCGGGGTCGTTGCTCGCCATCGCCGATCTCAGCGAGCGATACGGTATCCGCTGCGTAATCCGTGGCGGGCTCGAGGGCTGGACCGTTGCGCCCCAACTCGCTCGGGGCGACATCAGCATGATTGTTAGTCCCCGTGCGCGCCAGGATCGCAACTCTGATCTCGTGCGTGACAATGGCTCCACCATCGAGAACGCGAAGATCTTGCGAGATCACGGCATCCGTTTGTCGTTCATGCCCTCGGGCGGGTTCTTCGGGAGCAGTTCGGGTATCAGTCTCTCGGGCCTTGGCGGCCGCGACCTGCAGCACTACTTCTTGACCGCCGCGTTTGCGGTTCGGGGCGGTATGAGCGAGGCGGATGCAGTTCGCGCGATGACACTCGACAGCGCGGTGATCCTTGGGATCGATGACCGGGTCGGGTCGCTGGAGGCAGGCAAGGACGCGGATCTGATCATCACGGACGGCAACATTCTGCACTACCAGACGCTTGTGCAGAAAGCGATCGTCAATGGGCGGCTTGAATACGACAAGGCAGATGCCGGGCTGCTGAGCCACGTCCGACCCGATGGCGACCGCGATAACACCAGCGCGAAGCCTTATGAGGCCTGGCCGCGCCGTCTCGGCGAGGACTGGTAAGCAGATCCACGCCGTGCCTTAGATCAGGCGTCGTTCGGCCGAACGGGCGTGTCCCTCCAGGCCCTCAAGCCTTGCGAGTCCGATCGCATCGCTGACTAAGCCCTGCGCTCGCTCGGGTTCATCGATGCGCATCCATGTCCTAACACGCAGGAAGTCGAACACGCTGAGCCCGGCATTCGATCGCGCGGTGCCGCCCGTCGGGAGGGTGTGGTTTGGTCCGGCGCCGTAGTCACCCAGGACCTCCGCCGAGGCGTCACCGATGAAGAGACCGCCGTAATGCGCGAGCCTCGGCGCGACCTCCGCCGCCTGCTTTACGTCGAGTTCAAGATGCTCCGGTGCGAGACGGTCGCAGATGGCGATCCCATCCTCGATCGAGTTCACCAGGACCGCGAACCCGTTCTGGAGTGCGACCCGCGCGGTCTCTGCGGTTGGCAGCTTCGCGATCTGCTCTTCGAGGCATGACTCAACACGTTCGATCAGCGAAGCATCGGTCGAGACCAAGACCGCCTGCGCATCGATATCGTGCTCAGCCTGCGCGAGCAGATCAGCGGCGATGGTGGCGGGATTGGCGCTGGCATCGGCAAGAACCACCAGCTCGCTGGGCCCCGCGAGCATGTCGATTCGGACGACGCCCGCAACCAACTGCTTTGCCGCGGTGACCCATCTGTTGCCGGGCCCGACGACGGCATCCATCGGGCTGATGGCGTTACCCGCGCCGTACGCAAATGCCGCGATCGCGTGGGCGCCGCCACACGCGAGAAGCCGATCGGCACCCGCGACCGACGCCGCGGCGAGGGTAACGGGCGCGGGTCTTGGTGAGGCAACGATCACCTCATCAACACCCGCCGCCCGCGCGGTCACCGCGGTCATCAGCACACTTGAGGGCAACGGGAATCGGCCTCCCGGTGCGTAGCACCCTGCACGCTCGACAGGAGCGACCCAATGACCAGCTTCCCCGCCGGGGATGCCGATCGTGCAATCGCCGAGGCTCTCCCGCTGGGCGGTGGCAAAGATCCTGATCCGTTCGGCCGCACGCTCAAGCACGCCCAGGCTTACCTGATCGATTGCATCCCGCGCGGCATCGAGCTCATCGCGTTCGATCACCAGCGGCTCACCCTTGGCTCGATCACCGAACCGCTCGGCGCAAGCACGGAGCGAGCCAGTTCCACCCTCGCGTACCTCGGCGATGATCGATGCCGCCTCCGCGAGCGTCTCGGGATCGACCGGCATCCGCCGCAACTCGGGAACATCGGCCGGCTCCACGCGTCTTAGCAGCGGCTCGCTCACGCCCCACCGCCGATCGCACCGGGCTTGGCATCACCCTTGCGCCGCGTGACCTTCATCGCGCGCCGCCTGAGCTGGGTCTCAACCTCGCTCAGATCGACCTCGCCTCTGGCCATAGCGACGAGCGTGAAATAGAGCACGTCGGCGGCCTCCCAGGCGATGTCGTCCCGCGCTACGGCATCGGCGAGTTCACCGGCCTCCTCCGTGAGCTTCGCACGAAGCAACGCGGGGTCCGCAAGCAGCCGCTTCGTGTAAGAACCTGCCGGTGCTTCGGACACCCGCGTTCGAATCGTCCGCGCGAGCTTGCCGAGGCCCCGTTCGTCGCCCCAGCAGGTATCGGTCGCGAGGTGGCAGAAGCCTGCGCCGGCCTGCCGCACGGTGAACCGGAGCGCGTCGCGATCGCAATCCGCGTCGATCCGGAGCAGCTCTTGTGTCGCACCACTCGTCTCGCCCTTCCGCCAGAGCCCACCCCTGCTCCTGCTGTGGTAGACGCCCGCCTTGGACTCAACCGCGGCTCTGACGCTCTCCAGATTCGAATACGCGAGCCCCAGCGCAACACCTCGCTCGTCGGTGACGACTGTGGGCCAGAGACCGTCCCGGCGGTCACTCGTGATCGGAGCAACAACCGCGTCTGCGAGCGGCAAGGTGCCGTCGTAGAGCGCCATGCCGACCTGCGCCTCACAACCCAACCGATCGAGGACCGCGATGTCATCAGGCGTCGTGACACCGCCGGCGATCGTGATCCGGACATCGGGGCCCGCGGCTTCGACCAGCTTCGCGACACGTTCGGCGTCGATCCCGACCTTACGGCCCTCACGCTCGACAAAGGTCAGCAAGAACCCACCGCAATGCTCGGCAAGCGACGCGATCTCGTCCTCAACGGTGCGACCAGTCTTCGTCTTCCAGCCTTCGATAACGACCTCACCATCGACCGCGTCGAGGGCCGCGACGACACGTGTCCGAGGGAGTTCACGCAGGACGTCCGGCTTCGCCGCTGTCCCAAGCACCACCGCCGCCGCGCCGGCGTCGAGCCAGCGGATCGCGCTATCCACGTCCCGTATCCCACCGCCGACCCGGCAATCAGCAACCGAGCACAGCCGCTCCATGATCTCCGCGTTGCTTCCTGTACCAATCGCGGCGTCGAGATCGACAACCGCGATCTCACCTGCAAGCCTGAATCGCTCGGCTATCGCGAACGGATCGCCCGCATCGATCACGAGTTCCTTACCCCCACGGAGCTGGACGGCGTTCCCGTTCTGCAAGTCGATCGAAGGGATGATCACTGTGGAAGGTCCTCTCTCGCATCGGACCAGGTCTGCCGCATCGGCAGGCCTCGGCCCAGCAGGTAACGCTTGACATCTTCGACGGTCGTATCCCCATCGTGGAAGATGCTCGCTGCGAGCAGCGCGTCGGCGCCCGCTCCCGCGGCTTCGGCCATGTGCTCAGCGCTGTCTGCACCACCCGAGGCGATGATGGGCACACCGACCGCGCCGGCGACCGCGCGAAGCAGCTGGGTGTCGTACCCGCTGCGTGTCCCGTCCCGGTCCCAACTCGTCAGCAGGATCTCGCCGCAACCGAGGCGTTCGGCTTCGACCGCCCACGCCACCGCGTCCCTGCCGGTGCGTTCACGCCCGGAGCGGACCACGACCTCCCAGCCTTTGTCATGATCACGCCGCGCGGCGTCGATCGCGAGTATCGTGCACTGGGCGCCGAACCGCTCGTTCATCTCCGCGAGCAACTCGGACCGCTCGACCGCTGCGGTGTTCACGCTGACTTTGTCGGCGCCGGCATCGAGCAAGCGCTGTGCATCGTCGATCGCGCGGACACCTCCGCCAACAGTGAGCGGTATGCAGAGCACCTCGCGGACCGCGGCGATGGTCTCAGCCGCGTTCCTGCGATCCTCGACCGTCGCCGACACATCGAGCATGACAAGCTCGTCAGCACCCTGATCCTGGTACGCGGCCGCGCGTTGAACGGGGTCTCCCGCGTCGCGGAGGCCCTGAAACTTGATCCCCTTAACAACGCGTCCGCCGGCGAAGTCCAGACACGGGACGATGCGGACCTTCAGCATGCCGCGACCTCCACGCTCGCACGCTGCACCCAGCGACGCATCAGCCCGAGCCCCCATTGGTCACTGAGCTCAGGGTGGAACTGGCACGCGAGCACCGGGCCCCGCTCGATTCCGCTGATGAATGGACCGCCATGATCTGTGACCGCGGCGTTCCAGCCAGCCGGCTGCTCAGTGCATCTGAATGAGTTGGCGAAGTACGCCTCGCCGTCTGTGAGTAGCTCGCAACCATCATCTGCCCTCACGCTGTTCCAGCCGAGTTGCGGCACGCGGAGCTTTACCTCGAATCGGCCGATGCGACCGGGGATGACGCCGAGTCCCCGAACACCCGGGCTCTCTTCGCTCGCCTCAAAGAGGATCTGCAGCCCGAGGCAGATCGCGAAGGTCGGGCGCCCGGCGTCGATCCGCTGACGGAGCGCCGCAACCAGCCCGAGCGATCCGAGCCGATCCATTGCGGCACCGAACGAACCAACACCCGGGAGCATGACCGCACGAGCGGACGCGACCTGGGATACGTCCTCAGCCAGTATGGGCTCGGCCCCAGCGCGCCTGAGCCCAGCGAACACCGATGCGAGGTTCGCGCTGCCCGTCGCGAGGACATGCACTGCGAGCCCGGTCACAGCACACCCTTCGTGCTGGGTACGCCGGCGGAATCGTCACGCGAGACCGCGGCACGCAGCGCGATCGCGAACGCCTTAAAAGCCGATTCCGTCTGGTGATGGTCGTTCCGCCCCTTGAGAACGTCCAGGTGCAGTGTCATCCGCGCAGTGATCGCGAGGCTCTCGAACACGTGCGGCACCATCTCGCATGAGAGTTCGCCGACCATCTCGCGGCGGAGATACAGGTTCACATCCGCGTGGGGCCTGCCAGAGAAGTCGATGACTGCCCTCGCAAGTGATTCGTCGAGTGGTGCGTAAGCGGAGCCGAAGCGGCGAATGCCCGACCGATCACCCAACGACCGATCGAGCGCTTCGCCCAACGCGATGCCGCAGTCCTCGGCGGAGTGGTGCTCATCGACCTCGAGGTCACCCCGGCACACAAGCTTGAGATCGATCCGGCTGTGCTTGCTGAGCGCTGTCAGCATGTGGTCAAGGAAGCCGATCCCGGTCAAGATCTCGCTCAAACCGGAGCCATCGAGATCTAGTTCGACATTGATGTCCGTCTCGCCCGTCTTGCGGGTCACGGTCGCGGTGCGTGCGGTCATGGCAAGATCCTCGCGAGCTCTGGTGTTCGCTCGATCACAATCCCCGCGCCGGCGGCGGTGAGCGATGTTCGTACGGATTCGGCCCGCTCACCCGGCGCCGGGACGCCAACCGGGACGACCCCCGCGCCACGTGCCGCGCGGATGTCATCGGGTGTATCGCCGATCATCCAGGCCGACGTGATCCCGAGCCTCGCGAGCGCCAGCCTGACCGGTGCGGGGTCTGGCTTGAGCGCGGCGTCTTCCATGCACACAGTGACCTCGAAAAGCCCAGCGATCTCGTGCTGCTCAAGGAACCGCTCGGCATCGGCCCGGGGCCTGCCCGTCACGATGCCGAGACGATACCGACCAGCGAGCATCGATAGCTCATCGCGGCTGACAAGCATCGACTCCTGCTCCCGCAGACCGGGCTCGGATTCTGTCCCTTGGTAGAGCCTCTCGAATCTTTCGGTCACCTCATCAAGGTCCGCTTCGACTCTCTTCGATGCAAGCAGGTCACGCGTGAGCACCCAGTCGTTGTTTGCATCCCCCGCTGCTTTCGCATTGGCAATGTCGGCGGCCGTGACCTCGACGCCGTAGCTCGCGGCGGTCTTAACGATCGCTTGCCGATAGGAGCGAGAGACATCGGCGATAACACCATCGAGATCAAAGAGCACCGCTTCGGGCCGAACTGCCGCCAGCAGAGCGGGGCAGAGCCGATCGAACGCCTTTTGATCACCCGGGCATGTGATCCGGATCGCATCTGTGAGCCCTGGCTTGTCACCGAAGTACCGGACGGCAACGCCAAGCCCAGCGAGCGCATCGCGGACCAGCCTCGGTCGGTCGCTTCGTGCCAAGACGAAGTTACCCTGGCTCGGGGCAGCTCGTAGCCCGAGCTCTTGGAGCAACTCGACCAAGCGAGCCCGCTCGCTCTTCACCTGATCGATAAAACTTCTCGGTTGCTCACCCTCGATCGCCTGTAACGCGATCTCAATCGACGGACCCGAAACCGCAAAGGGACCACCCGCGGCTCGGAGCCAGCCGATCACTTCCAACGGGCCAATCGCGTAGCCAACTCGAGCCCCCGCGAGACCCCAGGCCTTGCTCAGGGTTCTGATGATGACCGCGTTTGGCAAAGACAGCAACGACTCGGTCGGATCGAGATCTGCAAACTCGGTGTACGCGAGATCCACCAGCAACACCGCGTGTGGTGCAGCCTCCGAAAGCGACCGCAACGCTTCCAACGATGCGACTTGGCCCGTCGGGTTGTTCGGGGTGACCACCGCGATCAATCCGGTGGCATCGTCAACTTCACCGAGCATCTCATCGAGCGGCAACTCGCCTTCGATCCACTCGACTTGCCGCGCCTTGCCCCCACTCAGCGCGACCGAGCGACCGATCATCTCAAATGTTGGCGTTGTGAGGACCGCGTTCCGCCCTGGCTCGATGGTCGCCCGGCACACGCGGTCGATCGCGTCATCGCCGCCATTCGTCACGATCACACGATCTGCAGAAACGCGGACCCGTTCCGCAAGCCTCGCCTCGAGCGAGACCGCACTCGGGTAGAGCCTGACCCGCTCCGGATCAAGATGCACGAGGGAGTCGAGCACTCTCTCGGGCGGGGACTGTCCTTCGTTCAGATCAAGCTTCAGATCGATCGGCGCACCGATCGGCTGAAGCGCATAAGGCCTAACGCCCTCGAGTGCACTGACCGGTCGCGGTCCGCTCATGGGACGATCTGCGACGGGTTGGTCACAACGATGTCGGTTGCTCCGGCGGCCTTGAGCGCCGGCACGACCGTGGTCAGCTCACGCTCCGGCACCGCGGCCCTGACGGCATGACCACCACCGCTGCGCAGGCTCGACACCGTCGGCTCCCTCATGCAAGGCAATATCGAGATCACGGCTTCGAGGTTCTCAGCGCTCACGTTCAAGTCGAGCATCACGCGGCTTCGAGCCTCGAGCACGCCGCTGAGTAGCAGCACGAGGTCATCGATTCTCGCACGCCGCCCGGGGTCGTCCATCGCTTGCCTCGAGGCGTACATCCGCGTGCTGCTCGTGAGCAGATCATCAATGATGGCGAGGTTATTGGCCTCGAGTGTTGCGCCGGTCTGCGTGATATCAACGATGCAATCGGCGTCCTCGGGCGGGAAGACCTCCGTCGCGCCGTACGCCCTGACGAACTCGGCATCGAGCCCGCGGTCGACGATCCACTTCCTGGTCAGGTTCTCGAGCTCGCTGGCGATCACCAGTGGGCGATCGGGCAGCTTGCCGTCAACAAGTAAGGACCGCGGCGCGGCCGCGACGATCCGGACCGGATCAAGTCCAAGGTCTAAAACCTCGACAAGCTTGTCCTCAACGCCCAGTTCATGGACCCAGTCACGGCCGGCGAATCCGATGTCGCGCGAGCCGTGAGCGAGCATCTCGATCGTGTTCTGGGGCTTCAGTATCTTGGTGGAGCAGTTCGCGAGGCTGACGCCCGGGCGATATCCGCGGCTCGACTCGCGAACGCGGATGCCGGCGTCCGCAAGGAGCGACCAGAGGCTGTCACGCATGCGGCCCTTCGGCAACGCGAGATTGAGCGGCGCAAGAGGGCTTGTCAGATCAGAGATTGCTTGCTGGTTTTGGGCGGTCGTTGTCAAAGGCGGTCTCCGGTGACTGGCGAGCCGGCGAGTCTGCGCCAGCGGGTTCGATGAAGATGGAGACCAGGACGCACCAGCGCGGAAAGGCGTCGGCCCTCGGTCTCACGAGAGGGCTGCCCGGCGGTGGTCGGTTCGGTGAATCCTGCGAAGGGGAGAGAGGGTTACCCCTGGACAGACGCACACCACCGGCCGCCGGACGCGGTATGGCGATGATGGTGATGATGGGCGTCGATCCAGCGAATCACATCAGACTGTTCGCGGGTCGTCCCGCGGGGTCAAGCGAGGTTGCTTCCCGGGACCACGATTACCCAGACTCACAGAAAGCCCAGATTCAGGACCCCGAGGCGGATTGAGTCCGGGCGAGTCTGCGAATTCTCGCGCCTGACCCTCGGCCCAAACCGATAACCTGTGAATGATTGAGGCTTCGAGCGATTCGGCCGTGACCGACTCGTTGCGAAGACCTGCCCGGACCCCCACCCGGGCGAAACGACCGCTTCCGTCGCCTATCCCGAGACGCCACGCCGGATGTGAGACCTGTGCGGGTCGCGCATCCTGGGGGCCACGGTGAAGGGGGGCGATCGGGGCAACGCCCTTGCCGCGAAGGCCGGCGATTTGTCCTGTTCGCGATGGAAGCCACGGGAGAAGGCCACATGACCATCCGCCGTTTGACCATTGCTGCCTGCCTTGCCGCCGCCGGGCTTGTGCAGAGCACGTACGCCCAGGAGGGCCAGGTCGTCCGATCGGTTGAGACCACCAGCGGTCTCGTGATCGAGTTCTACGATAACGGCGACCGCCGCATCACGCGGACGGACGGCAGCGTGCGTCTCATCTCGACGCGCGGGTACGAGCAGGTCACTCAACCCGATGGGACCGTCGTCCGGACGTTCGACGATGGCACGGTGGTAACGCAGTCAAACGATGGCAACACCTACGTCTCACGCCCGGACGGATCCGCGAGCGTGCAGAACGGCGGCTACCGCCTCCACACCTATCCCGATGGCACCGTCATCGCTTATTTCCCGGATGGGCGCCGAGTCACCGAGAACCCCGATGGCTCGACCCAGACCGTCTATCCCGACGGCCGCGTCGTGAGCGAGCCACCCCCGGCCACGGGTGGCGGCGACAACGGCGGCGGCGACACGGGCGGCGGCGACAACGGTGGCGGTGATCCGGGCGACGGCAGCAACGGCGGGTCGGACGGCAACCAGGGCAACGGCGATAGCGGCGGGGATGCGCCCGCGGACACCAGCGGCGACTTCCAGTCCCTGGCCCCGGGCCTGGGCTTCTCTGGCCCGCCCGAGATCCCGCCCCGTCTGGGCCTGCCCGGCCAGCCCGGGTACGACGCCAAGGCGATCGCACGCTGGAACGTCGTGCCCTTCCAGGACTTCGGTGAAGACGGCAACGACTTCGTCGTCGGCGTAGTCGCATTCCACATCAACGGCATCGATCGGGTGGATTTCATCGCCGAGGGCGGTAGCCCTGTCAGCGTGACCGAGCTGAAGATGAACTCGCGCACAGGTACAGCGGAGTATGCAGTTCGGCTCGACCCGGCGCTCTTCGCTGATGGCCGCATCGAACTCCGCGCTGTTGTCTATCCAGATGGCACTGGCATCCCGCGGGTGCTGGGCGGCGATATCGACGGCACGACCCTGCGCGGCGGCAACCACAGCATGGTGGTCTACAACAACGCTGGCGGCAGCCTCAGCGGTTCTGAGTACTGGGTCTCGCCCAACGGGTCGGACGAGAACGATGGCTCGCGTGACAACCCGTTCCGCACCATCCAGCATGCCGGCAAGATCGCGGCCGCGGCCAACGGCGGCACCGCCGACGGCTCGACCGCCTACCTCCTCCCAGGCGAACACAAGCTGGGCCCCTACTCGTTCGGTGAGCGTTTCGCGACCGGTGAACGCTGGTTCACGGTTGCGCCCGACCCGGATAGCGACCCGACCGAGGTGCTGCTGATCGGCTCGGAGGACAACTCGGGCCTGGGCGTATCCAGGCTCAAGGTCAAGGACATGTACGTCCGCGCTTCGACCAACGAGAGCATCTTCCTGACGCGTAGCAGCCCCGAGTCGTTCCTCTTCCTTGAGAACTGCGACATGCAGGGCCCCGGCGCCCACACCTCCATGCAGTGGATCGGCGGGTTTACCGCAAGCTTTGTGCTGGGCGGTGAGGCTCGCTCGTGCCGCGACGGTCCTGCGAACGCGGTGCTCGCTCGCGGACTGACCATCCGCGATTTGGGCTCAGACGCCTACTCGGGCATCCCAATGGTCGTCAACTGCCGCGTCATCGGTGTGGATCACGGCACGACCGGCTTCCACCCCGACATCTACCAGATCTACGCCCCGGGCCAGCACCTCGACAATCTGATCGTCTACGGCATGATCGCCCAGGACTTCACCAGCCAGGGCATCTTCGCCCGCGGCCTCGACAAGCTCACCAACTCCGCGTTCGTCAACTGCGTCCTCGACCAGGCAGACGGGCAGGTGGGCATCAGCCAGTGGCGTGTCCCGGTTTCGGAGCACATCCTGTTCTGGCACATCACTCACCAGGGCATGGGCTTCCAGTTCCGCCGCGATGAGCAGCTCTTCTCAGGTGACCCCGTCATGAAGGACATCTCGGTGCACGGGTGCTTCTTCGACGAGATGGGCTCGGAGTACCCGATGGACCCCGCCTACTTCAGCCACAACCACTACGCCTGGTCGAGTTTCAACCACGTGGACGACTCGACCACGGGCGTCGTCGGCGGGTTCCCGACCTACACCCTGACCGCCAACTGGTTCAACGGCATCCGGGTCCCACAGTCGGGCTCATCCGCCGACAACAGGATCCCCGATCCGAAGCACAGCTTCGATATCGTGGGCCGTCAGCGTGGCGCGAACGCCACCATCGGCGCGGTCGAGGTGGACTGAGAGCCCCCAGTAGGCCGACAATCTGAACAAGCCCATCGGCGCCCGGCGGGACATCCCGCCGGGCGTCATCCGTGATCCAAGAGTCTGGGTTCACGTGGGCGGGGGAGTCGTCGGCTTGAGCCCAATCAGTCCATCCAGGCTCAGCCTCGTTACGCTGACGACTAGGCCCGAGGAGTTTGGGCGCACCGCCTCGACCCTTGAAGAACAGCACATCCCCGTCGAGGTACAGAGGCTGCCCATCGATGCCAACGGAAACGGATGGAACGCGGCCCAGGGGCTGAACCACGGCATCGACCAGAGCGAGGGCGACTGGGTCGTCTGTGCGCATCAGGATGTGCTCTTCCCGCCGGGCTGGTGGGGTCGCGTGCTCGAGCAGATCCAAGACTGGCAGGGCAACATCGGCGCAATCGGACTCGTGGGCGTTGAGCCTTCAGGGAGCTTCCGAGGTCACATCATCGATCCGCATGGGCATTGCTACTGGGGTCCGCTCCCAGCGCCGGTCTCAGCGTTCGATGAACACGTGATCGTGCTTCGAGCAGACGCCAAGCTGCGTTTCGACCCCGAGACGCCCCACTTCCACTGCTACGGCACCGACATCGCGCTGAGCGCCCGCGCTGCCGGGCTCGATGCACTCGCGGTCGATGCTCCCGTTGTTCACCTCTCTGGCGGCACGCTCGATCCGAAGTACTTCGAGTCTGGCGAATGGCTCATGCGGAAGTGGAAGCGAAGTGTCCTCCCGACCTGCGCCTCGATTCTCCATTCTGGCAGCCTCCTTGCGCTGCCGGCGTATCTCCGCGCCAAGCTCGCACGACGTGCCTCCCGGAAGGCGCGACACGGGCACGACGGACGGTTCCGCGCCGCATATGGCATCAGTACACGATGAGTCACAAAGTCCTCATCCTGAGCTACTTTTTTCCGCCTATGGGTGGGGCGGGCACACAGCGCTTCGCGAAGTTCGTCAAGCATCTGCCATCGTTCGGCGTCACCCCTGTTGTGATCACCACTCGGGGCGTCAAGAACCGCTTCGCGCCTGACGGAGATAACTCACTTCTGCAGGACATTCCCAAGGATGTCCGCGTCGAGCGTATCGAGGAGCCGACAGAGGGAGCTTTCCGCGATCGGGTTGCCGCGTGGATGCCGAACGCCATCGAGACCGCAGAGCGTGTGGGACGAGAAGAGCGTGTCGGCGCCATGATCGTGACGTGCAGCCCGTTCGAACTCGCCGCTGCTGGCGAGACTGTTGGTTCCAAACTGGGCGTGCCGTGGGTACTGGACCTCCGCGACCCCTGGGCGCTCGACGGTTGGATGGCGTACCGCACCCGCTGGGCGTGGAACGCCGAGATGACCCGCATGCGTCGTGCGTTCGCGAGCGCTGAACGCGTCATCGCAAACACCCCAGACGTTTGCGAGGCGTTCAGAAGAGCAGTCCCCGAAGTCGATCCCACCAAGTTCATGGTGATCACCAACGGGTGGGACGAAGAGGATTTCGCATCACCGAATCGCCCCGAGCGACCTCCGACACTCTCCAACAAGTTCGTCATTGCGCACACGGGGTCATTCCAGTCCAGCGCGCTCTACCCCCCTACCGGCCCAGTCGCGGCCGCGAAGGCTTTGCTCCGCCACCGGCCCGAGCCGATCGATGTCAGAGGTCGCACGCCCTATTTTCTGGCTCGTGCGCTCGCACAACTCCGCTTTGATCGCCCCGACATCAGCGAGGCAGTTCGGATCGTGCTTGTCGGGCGCTCGGACGACGCGACGATGCGTTGTTTCCGGGAAGCTGGTGCATTCGATCTGGTGACGAGCACCGGCTATCTCCCCCACCGCGAAAGTGTTGGTTGGCTCTTCGAGGCGGATGCGTTATTTCTCCCTCTGCACGGTCTCCCGGCCGGCCGGCGGAGCCTGCTCGTCCCCGGAAAAACCTACGAGTACCTCGCGTCGGGCACGCCCATCCTGGGCCTGCTCCCGGAAGGTGATTGCCGCGACTGGGTCACAGAGGCGGGCAACAGCGCCGTCGCCCCACCCTGTGATGAATCCCGTGCAGCCTCGGCGGTGATCCAACTCGTGGAACGCTGGAAAGCAGGCGAGGTACAACGCGATCGTCCTGAGATCGCCGCTCGGTTCGAGCGCCGGCAACTCACGCGCCGCCTGACAGAGGTGCTGTCAGACATCGGCATCTCCTCGGCATCTGGGATCTCTGCGTGACCGCCCCGCTCGCCGAGACCGTCACCATGCTCTTTGGGCTTCTACCCGACTTGGGCGATCAACTCGCCCAGATCGCGGGCTCAGAGACCGCATGGAGCAACCAGAGCCGCGTGGACCCCATCGGGCTCGCCGTGCTACTGGTGGCGGGGATCGCACAGTTCCTCGCGCCGCGCAAGTGGGCGGTGACCCCGATGATCCTGGTCGCGTGTCTCGTACCCGTGGGCCAGCGGATCGCGCTCGGGGGGATCGACTTCAACTTCGTCCGCCTGATGGTGCTGTTCGGCTGGGCCAGGCTGCTCGTGCGGGGGGAGCTGAAGGGCTTCAGGCTCAATGCGCTCGACTTGGCGCTAATTCTGTGGGCCTGCTGCACCACCGCGATATTCACTGCGCAGCAGGGTTCCACGGGTGCGCTGATCAACCGCCTCGGCAGCTCTTACGACGCCGTTGGTGGCTACTTGTTCTTCCGGGTGTTCATCCGGAGCTGGTCAGACATTGCCCGAATCGGTGCCACCCTCGCCGTCGTGAGTATTCCCGTAGTGATGTTCTTCACGGTTGAGCAGTTCACAGGTCGGAACCTGTTCGCGACCATGGGAGGCGTCCCCGAGGAGACACTCTTCCGGAACGGCCGCCGGCGTGCGCAGGGCGCGTTCAGTCACCCGATCACCGCTGGCTGCTTCTGGGCCGCGGCGTTGCCGCTCATCGCGAGCCTCTGGTGGGGCGGGCGCGGCTGGCGCAAGATCGCTTTCGTCGGTCTTATCGGCGCGTTCGGGACGATCGTCATGTGCGCCAGCAGCACACCTGTTGCGGCGGTCGGCGCCGCTGCCTTTGGTGCGCTGCTCTTCAAGATGCGCAAGAACCTCCCTGTTGTCCGCTACTCGATCCTTTTCCTCCTCGTGGTCCTTCACTTCATCCGCGAGAAACCGGTGTGGCACCTCATTGGGCGCATCGAAATCGTCGGCGGCTCGACCGGCTACCACCGCTATCTGCTGATCGACAACTGGATACGCCACTTCGGCGACTGGTTCTTCCTAGGCGTACCCGACACGACGTACTGGGGGCATCAGATGCAGGACGTGACCAACCAGTATGTGCTCGAGTCGGTGCGCGGCGGGTTCCTGACCTTCGCGGTGTTCGTCACAGGGATCCTGATCGCGTTCAACTACGTAGGGAAGGCCGTACGCCGCGTGGAGGGACACAAGCCGCGCATGTGGCTCGTATGGGGGGTCGGCGTGTCGCTCTTCGTTCACACGGTGAGCTTCTTCGCGGTGTCCTACTTCGGTCAGATCATGCTCATGTGGTATCTCAGCCTCGCCCTCGCGGCCTGCCTGCCCGGGCTCGTCGCCGACACCAAGAAGGCCAAGGCAAACACGGAGACGCTCGGTGGATCTGTCGGTCATTCTGGTCAGCTACAACACGCGTGAGCTGACGCTCACGGCGTTGGCGTCCCTGCGCGAGCAGACGGTGCGCACCGACTTCGAGACCATCGTGCTCGACAACGCCAGCACCGACGGCTCCGCCGATGCGATCGCGCTGGCTGAACCCGGCGTGAAGCTCATCCGATCCGAAGAGAATCTCGGCTTTGCGCAAGGCAACAACGAGGCCGCCAAACGGGCAACCGGCAAGCTGCTGCTGCTGCTGAACCCCGATACCGTCGTACTCGATAGCGCGGTGGACAGGCTCGTTGAGTTCGCCGACGCGCACCCGGAACGACGGATCTGGGGCGGCCGCACACTGTTCGGTGATGAATCGCTCAACCCGGCGAGCTGCCACGGCAAGATCACGCTCTGGTCGCTGATGAGCCAGGCCCTCGGCCTCAGTTCCGTCTTCCGAGAGTCAGGCCTGTTCAATCCGGAAGGGCTGGGCGGCTGGGATCGCGGGACCGAGCGAGAGGTGGACATCGTCTCGGGATGCTTCTTCCTCATCGATAGGAAGCTATGGGACCAGCTGGGCGGTTTCGACCGGCTGTTCTTCATGTACGGCGAGGAAGCGGACCTCTGCCACCGGGCCCGGACCCTCGGCGCAAAACCAACGATCACACCGGATGCAACGATCGTGCACTACGGCGGGGCCAGCGAGCGCGTCCGAGAGGACAAGCTGGTCCGCCTGCTCAAGGCGAAGACGGACTTGATCCGAAGGCACCTCAGGCCTTTCCCTCGCCTTGGGGTTGGTCTGCTGACGCTCTGGCCCCTGACCAGGGCCCTCGCATGGACCCTGCTCGCTCCGCTGAAGGGCGAACGAGGCCGCGAGTCGGCATCGGCCTGGCGGTCGGTATTCTCGCGGCGGCGCGAGTGGATGGAACGGAGGGACGCGGCATGACGCTCGGATACACACCGACCGTCGCCGTGTTCATCCCCGTCTGGGGTCTCGCCAGCGAGGTCTGGATGCGCCGTCAGATGGAGACGTTTACACGTGTTAAGCCCACGGTCTTCTGCTGGGAACGCGAACCGGAAGCGCCAGAACCCGAAGGCTACGAGGTCGAATCGCTCGGCATCCCGTGGATGGGCGGTGAACGGAAGAGCCTGGGTCATCGGCTCAGCGTAAAGGCGGGACTCCCCCACACCGCGGGCCCGCTGCCCGTTGAAGAGGAAGCGATCAAGCGCGTCCTGTACGACCGAGGCTTCAGCGCGGTGCTGTGCCACTTCGCCTGGTCGGCCGCTCGCGTCGAGCCCATCGCACGCACGCTTAAGCTCGGCACGCTGTGGCACGTTCACGGGGACGATGTCTCGAAGACCCTGCTTGAAAAGGCGTACCGGCGCCACATCGAGAACCTCTTGCCCGACGCCCACGTCGCGGCCGTCGGATCTCACCAGCTCGAACGCCTTCACCAGATGGGCCTGAAGAAACAGAACGCGCTGCTCGCACCGTGCGGCGCACCGATCGAGGACTTCAGCAAGTCGCCTGTGCCGGAGCGTCACCTCAAACCCATCCGTTTCATTACCGTCGCGAGGCTCAGTCCGGAGAAGGGCGTGACCGAGTCGATCCGCGCGTTCGAGATCGCGCAGCAGACACTCCACAACGCCGAGTTCTTCGTGATCGGTGACGGCCCGCAGCGGCGCGAGATCGAGAAACTCGCCAAACAGGTGGGCGGTGTCACGCTGCTCGGAAAGCAGGCCCCGAGCCGGATCGCGGAGGAACTCGCCCACGCACACGTTTTCCTCCAGCACTCGATCGCGCACGAGGGCAAGGAAGAGGGCTTCGGTGTCACGATCGTTGAGGCCGCGGCCTCCGGTGTACCCACGATCGCGAGCCGCATCGGCGGCATCCCTGATCAGATCATGCACCAACGCAACGGGCTGCTGTTCGAGCCAGGCGATGTCCAGCAGCAGGCCGACATGATGCGTGAGCTCGCCCGAGATGAAGAGCGGCGCCTGCGTATGGGCCGTGAGGCACGCGAGCTCGCGCCGCGGTTCGAGGTCTCTGCTCAGACCCGAAAGATCGAGGACAAGCTGCTCCAGCTCGCGGGGGTGTCCGCGCTGGGCGTGATCCGCTAAGACCCCGCGGCCTTGGAAGCGGCCTCTCTGATCGCCGGCTTGATCCGCTCCCAATCGAAACGCTCGCGCAGCAGCTTCAGCCCGGCATCGGTCAATCCCCGGGCAAGCTCAGGGTCACACATGACGTCAAGGCACGCCCGGGCGAATGCCTCCGGATCTTCGGCGAGCAGCAGCTCGTGCCCGGACTCGGCACCAAGACCGAAGGCACCGAGCGGTGTGGCCACAACAGGACAACGCCGGCTGAAGGCATCAAGAATCTTCAGCCTTGTGCCGCCCCCAATCCTGAGGGGGACGACCGAGGCGCCCCACGTCGCCATCTCGGCCGCGGGATCATCTACATAGCCAAGAAACTCGATGCGGTCGTCATGGACCGGTGCCCCACCGTCGGGCAGCCGCCCGATGACACGGAGCCTCACGCCGGGCCTGCGTTCGGCGATACGTGGGAGCGCTTCACGGCAGAACCACACCAGCCCATCGACGTTCGCGTGGTAGCGCAGCGTCCCGATCATGCCGAGCGTGCCCGAGTCTTCAAACGAACGCTCGGGATCAGACACGGGAGTCTCGAAACCGTTCGGCACGACCGCGATGCGGTCAATCTCTGAGGGCGAGCGACCAAGCCGCGACCGGTCATCGGGGCTGCATACCGCCGCGACCGGGAAGCGCCTCATTGCGTCGCGCTCCCAGCGGCCCCAGAGGCTCGCAGTCCAGCGGTGCTGGAGCGACTTGCCGCGTGAGGCCGCGAGGTCCGCCTCCTGCTCAAACTTCACCGAGTGCAGGTCATCGACATCGATCACGGTGCGGGGCCACAGGTCAACCCCGGCACGATCGGCGACGCGGAGCGAGTGGACCCACGTGACCGCCGCACCCTGCACGGCTGCTTCCAATGCGGCGCGGTCGGCCTCACTGATCAGCGCATCGCGGCCCTGGATCCACCTCGTGTCCAAGGCGCGCCGGACCTTGTTGGCGATCCCGCGCGAACCCGCGTTCTGGACCGTCCGGTACCAATCCACACTCGCGAACCGCTCGCGGCAGGCCGAGACCTCATCATCACCCGGGGGCATCTCGTTGACCACGATGAGCCCGACATCGTGGCTGTCACTCAGCGCATCGGCCACAGCGCGGAGCCTTAGGCTCGTCCCGAACGCCTCGGGGTAGGGGAAGTAGCCGCATATCAGCAGAGCCTTCGGTCTCACTTCTTCCTCCCGCGGATGTCTCGGATCGCGGTCACAAGATCCTCGCGGGCCGCGCGCCCGACCAACGTCGATCCGACACCCAACAACGCAACACCGCAGAAGATCAGAAAGCCCATGGGTGTCAGCAGATCAACCGAGGAAGCCCCCGGCAACTGCACGCCAACGATCAGCAGCACGCTGGGCGGCGCGATCACCGGCCCGAGCTCTTTGACGAAACGCCAGACACTGATCTCGGCCGCCCGGAGTGCGATGCACATGATTACAGGGTTCCAGAACAGGTTGATTATCAACAGTCCAATTGCAACACCCTCGGGCCCCCAGGGCAAGCCGACCGCGATCGCGACCAGTGCCAGTGTCGATCCACCGATCGCGACGCGAACAACCCACTGAGACTTGCCGAGCGAGACAAGCGTCCAGCCGACGAACCTCGCGTAGAGCTGCACGATGGCGATGCTGGTGAGCGCGCGGAACATGATGTCGGCCTCGAGCCACTGATCGCCAAGCATCACCCGGATCACCGGCTCGGCGAAGATCGCAATCGCCACCAGAGGCCCGATTGACGGAACCAGGATCAGCCGCTGCATACGTAACAACGCGCGTGCAAATCGCTCACGCTCCGACTGCAGCCTCGCGAGGCCTGGCAGGGCAACAGCGGACACAACACCGTCCATCTGGCTGAGCGGGAGCAGGATGATCCCGTAGGCTTTGCTGTACAGGCCCAACGCCGCGGGGCCCCAAACGCGACCGATGAGGATGTTGTCTACGTTGCTCGCCATGTAGTCCATGACCGTTGCGAGCGAGAGGTGACCGCCGAACTTCACCATCGAACCGACGCCACATCCCCGCTTGGGTGGACCGGGCCGCCAATCGCAGGCGATCCACACGGCGATGGCGTTGATCAACGCCGTCCCGCCGCTGATGCCGAGCAGCGACCAGTACCCCAGCCCCGCGTATGCCATCGCGATGCCGATCAGAGCGCCGCCCGTAAATGAGATCGCCTCGATGATCGCGAGCGCCCGGAACCGCATCTGCCGCCGAAGCAACGCATGGTGCTGGACGGTGACGCCCGCAAACGAGAACGTGCCAGCGACAGCCAGCGTGATCCACACAAGCCTTGGATCGCTGTAGAACGTGGCGAGTACGGGTGATAAGGCCGCGACGACGAGGGTAAGCGCGAGGCTCAGACCCACGTTGATCCAGAACAAGGTCGAGACCTGCGCGTGGTTGACTGTCTCCTTCTGGACCGTCGCGTGGCTGAGCCCTGCATCCTTGAAGATCGCAACAAAGCCCGTAACGGAGGTGACCGCCGCGACCAACCCGAAGTCGCTGGGTGCCAAGAGTCGTGCCAGGATCATGGTCGAGCCCATGCGCACGCTGAACTTCGTAATCTGGCCGACGAACATCATCGCACCACCGCGCGCCGAACGCCCACGGAGATCGCCCTCCAGATGCGCGGTATCGAAGTGGTGCGCGTAGCGGTCGCGGCTGGTTTCGGTCGCGGCTGCGTCCGTCATGCGGGGATCTCGAAGAGTTCGCGCGTGCCGATCTCTGGACGATCCACGCGACCCAGTTGCACGAACCAGCGATGCCAAGCCGCGAGGGCGACGAGCGTGCCGATCACTCGGTAGTTCCGCACCGCTGAGTCCCGGGTCGCAACCAAATCGCTGAGCCAAGCCGCGCCAAACCAACCGGTGAGCGGCGCTGACTCAGCAAGCAACACCGACCGCACGAGCCCGTCCCACTCGGCGTGCACAAACCCTGTCATTGGGTTGGGAAGACCCGTCTTCGGACGATCGAAAAATCCCGCGGGAACAGCATCCGCGATCGCATCACGGAGCAGCCGCTTCGGCGCGGGAGGTGTGCCCAGCTTGATCTCCGAGTTCAGCGGCGAACCGGTGCGGATCAGCGATACGTCCAGCAACGGCACGCGGAGCTCGACCGAGGCCGCCATGCTCGCGCGGTCGGCCATCGGAAGCACCTGCTCCGGCAGGTACGTCTCCAGATCGGCCGCCATCTGCTGACCAGCAGGATCGCGGCCGGCGTGACGCTCGAACGCAGAAAACAGCCTCGCGTAAGGGTCGGCCGAGCCCGGCAACATCCCGCGCACCCGCTCACGCCCGCTCGGACCCAGACTGCTCATCAGCGCGGCATGCAGACCGTACCTCGACGGGGCATGCCTCAGAAGATCGCGGTGCTTCGGATTCCTCACGAGCACCGACGCGAGCGAACGCAGCGGCCCGGGCAACCCGAGCAAAACCTGCTGAGCCCCGCTCGGGAAGTAGCTTCCGTACCCGCCGAACACCTCGTCGCCCCCGGCGCCGGACAGCAAGACCGTGACATGCTCCCGCGCCGCATTCGCGATCAGGTACTGGGAGTACAGCGCCGGATCGAGCACCGGCGCATCCGCGAGCCATCCGAGCATCGGGAGGTCTCGCGCCAGCGCCCCCGTATCGGGCGAGAGCAACACGTGCTCGAAACCAAGGCGACTCGCGAGTTCCTGTGCAGATGTCGCCTCGGCCTGATCGGTATCGGGATAGCTCACGGTCAGCGTGACCATCGCGCGGTGCCCGGCTTCCGCAGCGGCGATCGCGATCGCGCTTGAATCAACACCACCCGACAGACTCAGCCCCAGCGGCACGTCGGACTCGAGCTGACCACCAACCGCATCCACGAGGGCCTTGCGCACGATCGAACTCGCGATATCACCCGAAAACCCGTCGCACTGCTCCGGAATCAGCGGCTCCGCATCACGGATTTCGACCGTTGCACCGGGCCCGACTGTTGCGACCTGCCCGGGCAAAAGCTGCTCGACATCGCGGACCAGGGTCCCGGACCCCGTGACGTAGAACATGGTCAATAAAGGGAGCAGCCGGCGCTCATCAACCTCGGCTGGTACAAGACCCGACGCGAGCAGGCCCTTGATCTCGCTCGCGAAGACCACAAGACCGGCGCCCCGGTAGATGTACATCTGCTTGATACCCACCGGGTCGCGACCCAGCAGCACCCGACGGCCTGCGCGGTCGAGCACACACACCGTGTACATGCCCTCCAGGTGATCGAACAGTGCCCCACCGTGGCGAGTAAACAGATGGGGCAACACCTCGGCATCGCTGCCGGTCTCTAGGCACGCCCCGTCGTGCGCCAGCCCAGCGCGGAGCCGCCTGTGGTTGAAGATCTCGCCGTTCAGAAAGCAGCTCGCGCGGCCCTCCTCGGGACCCGCTGTCTCGAAGGGCTGTGTGCCGTTCGCGACGTCGAGGATGCTCAGGCGGACAAAACCCACCTCGGCGAACGGCGCGGATGCCCGGCCCCGAGAATCGGGCCCGCGGTGGGCCATCGCGTCGAGCATCCGACCCACCCTTACGGCTGGTGGAGGTCCCTGGGGCGGGTCGCCTTCCCAATAGATGCCGCCGATCCCGCACACGCGTCGATCATCCCTCCCTGGCCCCAACGTTGGGGCACAATCATGCCCTCAGCGAGCCGATGGCGTCTATCGGTCGTAGAACCCCACTCCCACGCGGGAATCCTCGTTGCCAAAGCCCCGAACTACGCCCAGAACCAAGCGAGTACTGGCGGTCTCCAGCGGGGGCGGGCACTGGGTGCAGCTTCTCCGCCTCCGCCCCGCGTTCCAGGACTGCGACGTGACCTATGTGACGGTCCGTCCGGGTTACGCCCAGGACGTCCCTGGGGATCGGTTCAAGGTCATTAACGACGCGACCCGCTGGGACAAGCTTGGGCTCCTCCGGATGGCCCTCAGGCTCGCTTGGATCGTCGCCCGAACCAGGCCCGATGTGATCGTCTCGACCGGGGCGGCGTGCGGGTATTTCGCGTTTCGGATCGGCCGGCTCCTTGGGGCTCGAACCGTCTGGCTCGACTCGATCGCCAACGTCGAAGAACTCAGCATGACCGGGCGTCTGGTGGCCAATCACGCCGACCTCTGGCTCACCCAATGGGCCCATCTCGCGGAGAAGCCAGCGGGTGAGACGGGCAAGAACCCCTGTTTTCAGGGATCAGTCCTGTGATCTTTGTCACCGTCGGAGCCCAGATGCCGTTTGATCGGCTTGTGCAGGCGGTGGATGCCTGGGCCGCGCGGTCGGGGCGGGCAGACGAGGTGTTCGCTCAGATCGGGATCGATGCCGAGACCCCCACTCACATCGAGTCATCGCCGTTGCTCGATCCGAGCGAGTTCGAGGCACGGGTCGCGGGCTCGGACGTGATCGTTGCCCATGCGGGAATGGGCTCCATCTTGACCGCACTCAGGCACGGCAAGCCCATCCTGGTCATGCCCCGGCGCGGTGCGCTGCAGGAAACCAGGAACGACCACCAGGTCGCAACCGCCGAGCGGCTTGGCGCGATGGCTAAAGTTGCCGTGGCGATGGACGAACGCGGGCTTGCCGATCGTCTCGATCGGATCGATGAGTTGGCAGCTGCCGACCCGATCGGGCCGCACGCGTCGGAGTCGCTAATCCGCGCGATCCGCGGATTCATCATGGACGATGGGCGGTCGAGTTAGCGCACACCGCCGCTTGCACAGGGGCTGATCCGTGAGTAATGCGTTCGAGACGCTGAAGTCGAAGCTCGAGTCGGGCGATGCCCTTGCCGCGGTTGTCGGCATGGGCTATGTGGGCCTCCCGCTGGCGAGCAGCCTGCACCGTGGCGGGCTCCGGGTCCTTGGCCTCGATATCGATCCCGCGAAGATCGAGGCCCTCGAAAAGGGCGAGAACTACCTCAAGCACCTTGGCGATGAGATGACCAGCGAGCTGGCATCCAGCAATCGCTTCGAGGCCAGCGCCGACTTCTCGCGGCAGGCCGAGGCGGACGTGGTGATCGTTTGCCTCCCGACCCCGCTGGGTCGCCACCGCGAACCGGATCTGAGCTACGTCGTTGCCTCGGGCGAGTCGATCGGCAAGTACCTGCGAGCCGGCCAGCTCATCAGCCTCGAGAGCACGACGTACCCGGGCACGACACGCGGCGAGTTCCTTGAGGCGATCAAGAAAGGCATGGGCGAATCCGGCACGGATCTGGCCTGCGGCGAGGACTACTTCGTCGCTTACAGCCCCGAGCGTGAGGATCCGGGCCGAAAGGACCATACAACGAGCACGATCCCGAAGCTCGTCGGCGGTCTGGACGATCGGGCGACGGACCTCGCCGTTCAGATGTACGCCAAGGGAATCGCGAACGTGCACCGCGTCGAGTCTGCGGAGATTGCCGAGGCCGCGAAGCTGCTGGAGAACATCTTCCGAGCGGTGAACATCGCGTTGGTGAACGAGATGAAGACCGTGATGGATGGTCTCGGGATCGATGTTTGGAAGGTCATCGACGCGGCCAGCACGAAGCCATTCGGCTTCATGCGGTTCACGCCGGGCCCGGGCCTGGGCGGCCACTGCATCCCGATCGATCCCTTCTACCTGTCGTGGAAGGCTCGCGAAGCAGGCGTCACGACACGGTTCATCGAGTTGGCTGGCGAGGTCAACACCGCAATGCCTGCCTACGTGATCAACCGTGCCGCCGACGCGCTGAACGAACGCGGCAAGGCGGTCAAGGGCTCGAAGGTCTTGGTTATGGGCCTCGCGTACAAGCCGGACGTTGATGATGTCCGCGAGAGCCCGGCCTTCGAGCTGATCGACC
Source organism: Planctomycetota bacterium (assembly GCA_039186605.1). Taxonomy (GTDB): domain Bacteria; phylum Planctomycetota; class Phycisphaerae; order Phycisphaerales; family UBA1924; genus JBCCZZ01. The sequence goes on from JBCCZZ010000001.1 coordinate 157,952, forward strand.
TGCTGCTCGACCGCGGCGCGATGGTGGATTACGCGGACCCGCACGTACCACAGACGCCGAGCATGCGGCATTACGACATCGAGATGCAGGCGGTTGAGCCGACTGCGGCGGCCCTGGCCTCGTACGACGCGGTGCTCATCGCGACGGACCACAAGGCGTTCGACTACGGGCAGGTCGCCGAGCATGCGAGGCTCGTGATCGATACCAGGAACGCGATGGCGGAACACGCGGACGCGATGGGCGACCGGCTTGTCAAGGCCTGACTGGCCGCCTGTCCTGCCGAACCGCGGATTGGGGTGAGCGGAGCATGGGCGCCGGGGGCAACGGGATCGACCGCGTGGTGCTGCTCGCGGGTGGGCTCAAGCCCAGCCCGCTCGCTCGTGCACTGGGCCAGCCAGCGGTCGATCTGCCGCTGGTGCGGGACTCGACGCTGTTCTCGCTCTGGCTCCGAGCGTTCTCGGGCGCTCGGGAGGTACGCCTCGTCCATCACCGCGACCTTCCCCCCAAAGCAGAACTGCCTGAGGCCGAAGGCACCAAGATCTCGATCGAGGCGGACCGCGATGACTTCCGGGGTCCAGCGGGGATCGTCCGCGATGTCACCGAGGACCTCGCCGACGATGCCCTTGTACTCGTCGTCGAATCCGCAAGGTTCCCGAGCCCCAGCGCCGCGGGCATGGCGGCTGCTCATCACCAGCACCGGGCCGACGTCACCTTGGGCGTGAACCCCGACCGATCACCCGCGGGGCTGTTTTTGTTCCGGCGTGAACTGATCGCGAGCGTCGCGGAACTTGGCTTTACCGACCTCAAGGAACAGTGGCTTGGCAAGCTCATCAAGGACGGCGCTGAGGTCAGACCCCACGATCTCGAGACACCCGGCTGCTTCCTGATCCGGAGCGCGGAGGCTGCGCTCGACGCGGCCCGTTGGGCTTCGGAGCTATTCCAGTCGGGCGAGCACCCGATAACCGATGAACAGCCCACAGACGCGGGCGTACGAGTGGTGCAAGAAGGGGCCAAGGTCGATCCAACCGCTCGGGTCATCGACAGCATCGTCATGAACGGGGCGCAGGTGGGCCCAGGTGCGATCGTTGCCCGCAGCATCCTGTGCCCGGGGGCCGATATCCCCCCCGGAGCCGAGATTGTCGGGCGAATCGTGGGCGGGCCAGCTCAGGACGAGCCCGCGACAGCGGAGGCGGCATGGCGTTCCTAGGCGGGACATCCGGGGACGGGCGCGAGCAGGCCCGCCGCTCTTGGCGTTTCGGTGACGGCTTGCTCGCGATGGGCCTGGTCGCACTCGCACTCGTCGGCACCAGCGAGATCTGGGCTGTCATCTGGCGGATCGGGCGCCACAACGAGGAGCAATCCCACGTGCTGCTCGCCCCGTTCGTTGCGGCCTGGCTCTTCTGGGTCCGGCGCGAGCGGTTGCGGTTCTGCAAGCCGGGCTTTAGCCCGGTCGGGCCGGTCCTGATCGCGGCAGGCTGGGCGCTCGCGGCCTTTGGATTCCGGGGTGCGTTCGACCTCTTCTGGCATCTGGGCGGGCTGATCGTCGTGCTCGGGGCACTCGTAACGGTCGTCGGTGTAGAGCCGCTCAGACGATTCGCACCGGCGTTCGGCGCGTTGCTGTTCCTCCTCCCCGTACCGGGGCGGATCAGGCAGCAGATCGCGTTGCCGCTCCAGGAGTCGAGCGCCACGGTCACAACGTTCGTCCTCGATACCTTCGGTGTCCCGATCACCCAAGCGGGCAACCTGATGACCGTCAACGGCGTGGACATCGCGGTCGCCGAGGCATGCAACGGGATGCGCATGGTGGCGGCATTGCTCCTCGTCACCTACGCGTTTGTGTTTTCAACACCCATGCGCAACAGCGTTCGAATCGGGCTGGTCCTTATCAGCCCGGTGCTCGCCCTGCTGGTCAACGTCATCCGCCTTGTGCCGACGGCGCTTTGGCACGGGTACGGCTCGGAGCGAGGGGCCGGCATGTTCCACGACATCGCGGGCTGGGCGATGCTCGGGATCGCCGCGGTGCTGCTCTGGGGCATCCTGGGCCTGCTCCGTTGGCTCGAGGTACCGATCGCGCCGTACGCCATCGCGGAGGACGAGCGATGAAGACCCCTCACCTGATCCGGATGGCATCCCCCGCGGTCGCCGCGGCGCTGCTGATTGCGTTGATCGCTTCAACCGGCGGAATCGCCGGTGCTAGGACACCTGGCAGCGCCGTGTACTTCGAGCGGGTCAAGGACGCGATCGAGGCGGTGCCCTACATCATCGATGGTCGCTGGGTGGGCCAAGACGAGGACCCGCAAGAGGCCGCGACGACGCTGCTCAAGCCCAACAAGCTGATGCAACGGCGGTACCGCGACCAAGAGACGGGACAGGTCGTCACCCTCCTGATCGTCCACTGCAAGGACGTCCGCGACATGGTGGGTCACTACCCGCTCAACTGTTACCCGAACGCGGGTTGGGAGCTGACGGGACAGGAGCGCGAATCGAACGCGGTCGGCGCGCTGAGCGTCTCTAGCACGGCCTATGGGTTCCGGCGCGAACACGAGGGCCTTCGCCACGAGATGCGTGTGCAGAACTTCTTTATTCTCCCGGCGGGGGATGAGACCGCTGGACGCGTCGCGGCCGACTATGACGAGCTCGATCGTGCCGGGCGCAGCGCACGCTGGACTGAACTCGGGGCGGCGCAGGTGCAGATCCTGACCGATCCGCTCATGGACGCAGAGTTCCGAGATGAAGCGACCCGAGCGTTCATGGCGGCGCTCGAGCCCGTGATCGATCAGATCGCGAGTGGCGTTCAGCCCGGTGACGCCGAGGCCGAGCGCGAAGGGGGAGGGGCATGAGCGACTACGGGTCGATTTATGACCGCGATGTGACACCCGAGCCGGTCTCGGCGGGCTCGCCGAACGGCGCCCCACCGGTTGGGGCGATCGGTGGTTCGACGCAGGGCCCCGCAGCCCAAACCTCGGAGCCCCCGGAGGTGCAGCCTCTCGCGCTGTTCCATCGGATCATGCGCAAGTACTACATCTGGGCGATCGTGCTCGGGCTTGTGCTCGGGCTCCCTGCCGCGTACGCGGGCTACAAGTTCATACCGAAGGAGTACACCAGCACCGGACAGCTGGTGATCGAGACCGAGCCAGAGCGGATGCTCTTCGATATCGAGGAGACCCGCGGCCCGCGATCCGTGAGCCTGGTCGCGGCGACGCAGGCCGAGCTGCTGGGCCAGCGCCGAGTCATGGAGCGTGCGAGCGCCAAGCTCGAGCGTGAGGGAATCAGCTGGCCGATCGGGAACGACGGGGTCGTCAGACTGATCTCCTCGATGGATATCTTCGACTCACGGCGTGCGCCGATCGTCTACTGCTCGGCGACCGACCAGAGCGCGGTGATCGCCGAGCGCATGGCCAACGCGGTACTCGACGCGTACAAAGAGCTGTACATCGACAACGTGTCGAACCGCCAGCGCCGGGACTCGCTCCAGAGCGTGCGGGACAACCAGACACGCGAAATCCGTGAGATCCAGGAAGAAATCGACCGGCTGAGCCGGGCGTACGGGACGTCAGATCTCGCGCCGCTGGAGGCCGCCGGTGCGCGGCGAATTAGCGAGTTGAGCGCACGGATCGATGATCTGCTCCTCGCCCGAAACCAAGCAACGGCATCGCTCGCCCGGTCCGGTGAGGATGGTCCTGGAGAACTAGACGAGGAACCGGAAGACCCGCCAGAAGCCATGGCGGCAGGTGAGCTCCCTCCCGAGCGAGTGCTTGAGGCGATGGCCACCAATGATGAGCGGCTCAAGGGCCTTCTCGACTACTGGCGCGCACTTCAGGATCAGCGGACCCGCATGAGCCTGACGTTTTCACCCGAACACCGACAGATGAAGCGGAACGCCGTGAGCCTTGCGGCGGCGCGGCAAGACCTCCTCGCTCGCGTCGAGGAACTCGGAATCCCAGAAGATGCGACGGTCACCGCGTCCGATCCGCAGGAGCGGCTCGACCAGATCAACAGGCTTATCGAGCAGGAAGAGCAGCGCCTCACGACGCTCCAGAACGAGCAGAACGTGATGAGGCTCGCGCGGAACGAGATCGATGAGCGGCTGCGCGTCAAACGAGACAAAGAATCAATCCTCGGCGAGGTCACCCGAGAGCTCGAACAGATCGAAGCAGAGCTTGCGGGCAACAACGATTTCGATCGTGTTCAGGTCGAACCGGCACCGATCCCGCTCACACCGAGCGCGGACAAACGAAACGCGGTCGCGGCGGCTGGTCTCGCCGCGGGCTTCGGGTTCAGCGGTGTGCTTTTCTTCGCGATCGGGTTCCTCGGTCTTGGATATGAGCGGATCGGTGATCTCGAGGAGCTCGGCCACCTGACCCCGACGATCGGCGTGATGCCGGACCGCGACGATCCGGACGCGGCCGACCAGACGATGGCGTCGCTGAGTGTCCACCACCTCCGCAACCTGCTTCTTGTGCGAAGACAGGGGCAGAAAGTCTGCCGGATCTACGCAGTAACGAGCCCGGCGCCATCCGACGGCAAAACGAGCCTTGTTGACCACCTCGGAACGAGCTTCGCGAAGGTCGGTCACAAGGCACTCGTCGTGGATGCTGACATGATCGGTCACTCGCTGAGCAGGCAGAGCGGGTTCGGTGAGGAAGACGGGCTCTGGCAGGCGCTCGATAACGCTCCGCTCGAAGACTGCGTCCATGAGAGCGAGCACGAGGGCCTGTTCGTGATGCCCTCCGGCGCCCTCCGGACGGCGCAGCCCGAACGTATGAGTGGCGAGTCCTTGGTCCGCCTCATCGCGCGCCTCCGCGAGCAGTACGACACAGTGCTGATCGATACCGGCCCCCTGCTCGGCAGCCTTGATGCGAGTCTCGTGGTTTCGGCATCCGACGAGACACTGCTCGTTGTGAGCCGAGGCCGGCGCGCCAGAATGGTGAAAGCCGCGATCGCGCGGCTCAAGAGCCTGGGTGTCTCGCGTGCGTCGATTGTGTTCAACCGTGCGCTCTGGAGTGACCTTGGGAGCAGCGTAAGCGGCGTTTCGATCAGCGGGCCGTCGCTCCGGTCGGTCGCGCCCGATGAGGTCAGACCCGGCTCATCGGGACGGAGTGTGAAGCGCCGGCTGAGGACCACCTCAGGCGGGGGCGCTCCGAAGCTGTGATGACCCAGGGGCGTGCCATGTCCGAACTGGAGGGCGCCATCGCCCGACCGGTATCGCCGACATTGCGCGGCGCACCGGGAACGGTCTGGGGGCTCGAGCCCGTCGAGCTGCACGACAGGTACTGGGCTTCGGCGCGTGTCCGCGTCGTACGCCCTGGCGGCCCGGCCCCAGAGAAACGCGGGCCGAGCATGTACCTGCTTTGCGGGCCCGAGGACCTTGTGCTCTTCAAGCTCCACCCGATCGTCCGCCGGTTCGTGTGGGCCCAGGCGAAGATGGTCCGTCTGAGGATCAGCGATCCCGCCGGCGAGCGCTATTCCGAGCGCGTGGTCACAGACGCAGAGGGACGGATCTCGGGCATCAAGCGGATCTACGGGGGCACGCTTCGGGGCTCTGTGCGGGTCGTGCTCACACCCAGCTACCGAGTTGCGGAAGCCTGGGCCCGGTCGGAGGAACCTGTCTCGGCGTTCCGCGCGGCGCGTGTCGAAGCTGGCCGAGACGCGATCCTCGCGCTGACCACGCGCGGCCGGACGCTCAACGCCGGCTCGACACATGAGCAAGAGGCGTTCGTGCGCGAGCTCACCCAGGTGTGGCGTGAGGTGGGTGCTGCCCTCGATGGCGTTTATGAATTTGCCCCGCGCGTCTGGCTACACGAGACCGCGGAAATCGCGCAGTCCGCGAGACTGGTCGGTCCGCTTTGGATCGGTGGCGCCGCCTCGATCGGCGCCGATCAGATCCGTGTGGGCCCGGGCCTGATCCCCGACGCCGCGGGCTCGGAGGTCAAGCCGCCCCCCATCGATTGGCGTGAGCAGCACCCGCCGGGATGGCGGATCGTGCCGAGGCTCAGGCGCCGACGCGTCAGGCGGGTGAGCAAGCGGGCATTCGATGTCTTGTTCGCGTTGGCCGCTCTCCTGGGGACACTTCCCCTTTATCCCCTCGTGATGTTCCTGATCTGGCGCGAAGATGGACGACCGTTCTTCTTCGCCCACACGCGGCAGACCGCCGGGGGGCGGGACTTCCCCTGCTACAAGTTCCGCACGATGCGGCGCGACGCCGAGAAGATCAAAGCCGAACTCGCCAAGGCGAACCAGGCCGACGGCCCGCAGTTCTTCATGCGGGACGACCCTCGGCTGCTCCGCTGCGGGAAAGTCCTGAGGCGGCTCCAGATCGACGAGTTCCCCCAGTTCTTCAACGTGCTCTTGGGCCACATGAGCGTCGTCGGGCCCAGGCCCAGCCCCGACAAAGAAAATCAGTTCTGCCCAGCTTGGCGCGAGGCCCGCCTGAGCGTGCGGCCGGGGATCACGGGGCTTTGGCAGGTGCGGAGGACGAGAGAGCCGAAGACAGACTTCCAAGAATGGATCCGCTACGACCTCGAGTACGTCCAGCACGAGAGCTGGGCCCTCGACCTGTGGATCATCTACCAGACGGTGCGGCAGATCGTGCTGCGCGGCTGAGGGAACAGCCGAAGTAGCACAGACCGACGGGGCCAACTGACCCGGCGAACGACTGACGGAGGCGTGGTATGTCCAGCAGAGGCTTGCGGAGACTTGTGATCTTGCTCGTGGTCTTGGTGGTCACCGCCGGGGCCGGCTTCGCGCTGGTGCAGGTGAGAGACGCGGGACGCCGGGCCTCGGCCCTGGAGGCGAAGGAGGCGGGCGATGCCGCGTTCGAAGAGGAACGCTGGCGCGATGCCCTCTCGGGGATGGCGGCCTACCTGAGCTACGACGAGTTCAAAGGCGACGCCCAGGCGGTGTACAGGCTCGCAGAGGCGCGGAGCCGTGTGCCCGAGGATCGCACGAGCCGGCACAAGCTCGACGCATTGAGCCTGGCCAACCAAGCTGTACGTCTGGCGCCAGACTCGCTCGACGCGAGGCTTCTGCTGATGCGTTTGAACGTGGATCCCGCGATCCGTCGGCTACCCGAAGCGCTCGAGGCGAGTGCCGAGGTGCTCCGCATCGACCCGGACAACGAAGAGGCGGTGCTCACCCGTATCGCTTTGCTCGGCGCGTTCGATCGCCACGAGGAAGCCGTCGATCTCGCTGAGAGCTACGCCGAAGGCATGCCGGGTGATTTCCGCGCCGAGCTGATGAAGCTCCAGGCGATGCGCTCTGCAGGGGCGACGAACGAGGATGTCCTCGCGGAGGCAACGGGACTCATCGACGCCTATCCCGATGAGCCCGGCTATCTCGTGCTGGCGACCGACCTGCTCTTGCGCACTGGCGATACCGCCGGTGCTCGGGCGATGGCGATCCGCGCGAACGACGCGGGCATCACGTCGCCCGCAACGCTGCGGGCACACACGGAGAACCTCGACGCATTGGGCTTGCGCGCGGAGGCCGACAGGCTGCTCGAGGACATGGTCGAGCAGGGCGGGTCAGACTGGGAGTTCGCGATCGCCTATGCCGACCGTGCGTGGCTCTCGGGCCGACCGCAGGAAGCTCTTGATCGTCTGCGGCCCCACACGAGTGCGCTGATCGAGGCAGACGACGGAGTGCTGGGCTTCGCGGCTTTCATCGAGCACGTCGCACTGGATGATGATGCGGACCGCCCGCTCCTCACGGCGCTGCGTGAGCGAGGGTCCTCCGCCGCTCAGTCCTGGGCGTCGCTCTGCGAAGCTGCGGACGCGCTTGAGGAAGACGACGCGGCACGCGCGCGTGATCTGCTTGAGGGCCTGCTGCTCACAATCCCCGGCGAGGCGTTGCCAGCCGCGATGCTCGCGAGGGCGTACGCGAAGCAGGGCGAGGCGCTCAACGCGATCGATCTTTACGAGCAGGCTCTATCCCGGAGCCCCCGGTGGGTGGGGCCGAGGCTCGAGCTTGTGGAGGTGCTGATCAACCACGGCAGTCCGAGCCTGGCGCGCCAGAACGCGGCGATCGGGTACCGCTTCGCGCCGGAGTCGGTGGCGGCTCGTGAGGCGTTGCTCGAAGCGTCAACAGTCGCGTACGAAGCAGAGCCGGATCAGGGCGCGACCTGGCGCGCCGCGCTGATGGAAGATCTCGGTCGGCTGGCCGACGAGATCCCGGATTTCCGGGGCCGAGCGCTGGGCCGACTCGCCCGGATCGCGATCGCAGACGGAGACGCTGCGCAAGCCGAGGCACTGATTAGTGACCTGTTCGCATCAGAACCATCGATCCCGACGGGCGAGATGGCGAGGCTCGTCGCTGCAGCGGAGGGTGCGCAGCTCACCGCAGCGCGTCGGCTCCGCGGGCTCACGCCCATCGGCGAGTTGCAGGCGGCTCTAGCGGAGGCGGAGGCCGGGCGGGCGGACGCTGGCAAGGTCAGGCTCCGGGAGGCGATCAGCGGTGCCGAGGGCGTCGAAAGGCTCCGCGCCGAGCTCCGGCTCGCGGTGTACCTCGACGAGATCGACGACCCGGAAGCCCGGGACGAGCTGCTCAAGCTCAGCCGTGCGTATCCAGACAACGCGGGGTTGCAAGCCGACATCCTCCGAACGAGGTCGATTTGGAATGATCAGGACACGTGCGGCGAGGTGATCAACCGCCTCCGCGAACTGACCGGCGACGGTGCCCTGAACTGGCGCACATTCGCGGCGCGCCGTGTGCTGGCTTTCGACAGGACCGAGCAGGCCGCGGCCGAGGCGCTGACGCTCCTCGACCCCGTACTCCGATCTGGGAACGACAACACCGATGCGCTCGTGCTCGCGGCCGACGCCTCTGGACTGTCAGGGCTTCGTGAGAAGAAGATCGAATATCTGGAAGCAGCATTGCGGACAGCGCCGGACCGCAGCGATCTGGCGCGGATTTTGGCTGATGCGCTCTCGGAGGCTGGGCAGTCCGAAGAGTCCACCGCGGTGCTCTTGCAGGGGCTCGGTGATCAGGACTTGGCGGCTCCTGACCGCCGCAGGCTGATCGAGCGGCTCTTGGCGCGGGGTCTCGTCGCAGAGGCACGAGGTGAGCTCGAACTGCTCGCGGGCGATGACGCTCGGGACCGCGCGCTATCGGCGATGGTGGCCGCGATGTCGGGCGATGTACCCGGCGCGAGGGCGTCGTTCATCACCTTGTTGGATGCTCAGGATGCGCCCGCGACGGTGCTCATGGATGCCGCCGAGTTCTTTGTTCAGATCGGCGAGCGGCAGCTCTTTACCCGTGCGATCGAGCGTGCGATGCCCGATGCGAGCGAAGCCGAGCGGCTCCGCGTCGGCACCGGGATCGCTGTTTCGGTCAACGCCTGGGCCTCTGCGGAGGCGTCGGCTCGCCGCCTGGTAGATATGGGTGAGACAGAGCCGACCGAGCTGGGTGTTCTGATCGCCGCGGCGCTCAGCCGGGGCGATCTCGAGGGCGCCGAGGCGAGCGCCTCGCTCGGAGCAGTAACAGACATTCATAGCCGAGCGGTGTCGCTCGCTCGCGAGGCCGCCGGCTCGGGCCGGCTTGATGCCATCCGATCGATCGGTCGGCTGTTGGCCGATCCGAGCGAGCGAGCGCAGGCTTTGTTCGGGGCGCTCGAGAGGCACCTGACCTCGCCTGATCGCACGAGCCTGGACGGGCTTCGTGGCTTCACCGAGGACCACCCAACCTGGTCGCTATCTTGGCTGACATTGGCGACGGAACTTGTTGCCGCGGGCGATGCAAACGAAGCAGTGCGCGTGCTCGTGAACGCCAGCGATCGTGTTCCGAACGAGGCGGTCATCCCGGCAACCGGCTGGGAACTCGCCGCCGGGCTCGGTGAGTGGGGCCAGGCCGAACGATTCGCTCGGACATGGCGGACTCGATCGGCCCTGGATCCGCACGGCGCCAACATGGCGCTTGCGACATCGCTCGCACGCCGTGGCGATCTCGCGGGAGCCGAGCAGATCCTGTCCGCGTCGCGCGATCGGATCATCGCAGAGGCCAACGCCAGACCGCGAGATCTGGTGACCTACGCGGAGGTGTTGGTCTCACTGGGCCGACTCGCGGAGGGTGAGGCCTTGCTCCGCCCAAGGCTTGACGAAGCGGAAGGCTGGGTGGCGTCCTACACGCAGCTCGGGCTGAGGCTTCCGGCCCTTGAAGAGCGGCGTGCTTTCCTTCGGCGGGCAATCGAGGTGGTCGCAGACAAGCCTGCGGGTATCGCGATCATTGGCCAGGCTTGGCTCGAAGACGCCGAAGCAACGGGAGAGGCCGCGAGCGCCGAAACCGCGCGGGACACGCTTCGGCTCGTCGCGAGAGAGCCAAGGTTCGCGGCCGCGGCCTGGGGCATGATCGCTCGCAGTGAGGAACTGCTCGACAACCAGGACGCGGCGATCGAGGCCTACCGGACCGCGGTCGAGCTGAGTCCTGACAACGTCCTGGCACTCAACAATCTGGCCTACATGATGCTGTCCGATGAGTCCAACGACGGTGTCGAAGCGGCTGGATATGCACGACGGGCGGTCGAGCTGCTCAGGCGAGGTGGGTCGTCGGGCGACGTTGTGGCTCAGGCCCTCGATACACTGGCGGACGCCGAACGACGACAGGGACGATTCGAGGAGGCGGCGGCGGCCTCGGCCGAGGCGATCGAGCTCGGGCTGGGTCTTGCTATTGGAAGCCGAGCGGGCATTCTCCTTGACCTCGCTGAGGCTCAGGTCGAGCTGGGACAGCAGAGCCAAGCCGCCAGGACACTTGAACGGGCGGAAACTCTTGTGGGGGCTGAGCCAGATCCGGAGCGGGTGCGTCGGCTTAGCGAGTTGAAAGCTCGAAATTCAAGCTAATCCGTTGTTCAACAAGCCTTTGTGCCATTTCACATATCGGACCATTGGATCGTGACTAGCGCGCAAAGCTAGCGCGAAACTGGTACTTATCGCTTGTCGGGCAGGGAATGGCGGGCTATACATTGATCAGAGTAAAGAGAGAACCCACCCTGCGCCCTTGGCGTATGGGTGGTCAGCACTTGGGAAAATGCACTTGGAGGGACGTCAAATGAAGATCGCAACAATCGCGGCTGTTGCCGCTGCAGCCGGCTTTGCCAGCTCGGCGATGGCCTCGGCCCCATACCCGAACCTGCGCTTCGACATTCAGCAGTTCAGCTACGAGGCTGACAGCGCGCTGAGCGAGAGCTACACCGGTTCGATCAACTACACGCTCGGCGCGGGCTTCCTGAACTCGGTTGAGGGTTCGGACTCCGGCGCGTTCGGCACCTTTGAGAGCGCTGGCGACGGCGGCACCCTGACCGACTTCACCGGCATGCTGACCTTCGTCAGCGGTAACGTGACCGGTGGCTCGTTCAGCTGGACCAACGACACCGGTGACACCATCACCGTCGACGTTGTTGCCAACGCCGGCAGCCTCAACTCGACCGCTGGCAGCGGTTTCGCCATCGACGGCCTGCTCATCGACTTCGTCTTCAGCGACGACATGTTCGGTGCGGTCGATGCCTCCGAGTTCTTTGACATGGGCACCCCGCTGCCCGCGACCGGTGACTTCCTGAACCTCCGCCTCGCCGGCGGCATGTCGGGCACCGCGGACGGCGAGTTCCAGATCTCTGCCCAGATCATCCCGGCCCCGACCGCGGCTGGCCTCGGCCTTGCCGGCCTCGCCGGTATCGCCACCCGTCGTCGCCGCTAATCGCGGATACGACACGATTCGTCACTCCAAGCGGCATCCGCGTAAGCGGATGCCGCTTTTTCGTTCAGCACTTTTGTGTCGACTACCGGGACCGTGGAGTAGGCGGCTCAGCCGTACTGCTTCTCGTAGTACTCGCGGTACGCGCCCGATCGGACACGCTCCCACCATTGGCGGTTGTTACTGTACCAGCGGATGGTGTCTTCCAATGCGGCGGGCCAGGCCGAGCGAGTTGGCTCCCAACCAAGTTCATTCTTGATCTTGGTCGCATCGATCGCGTACCGGCGGTCGTGACCCGGGCGGTCGGGGACGTACTCGATCATCTCCTCGCCGTGGCCCATGCCCTCAAGGATCGAACGAGTGAGCTCCAGGTTGCTGCGCTCATTGTTCCCGCCAATGTTGTATGTCTCGCCGCTCCGGCCCTTCTCAAGCGCCGCGAGGACGGCTTCGCAGTGATCTATCACGTGGAGCCAGTCCCGGACATTCTGGCCATCGCCGTACAGCGGGACCTTCTTTCCGTCGAGCAGATTGGTGACAAACAGCGGGATGACTTTCTCGGGGAACTGCCAAGGCCCGAAGTTGTTCGAGCAGTTGGTCGTCACCAGATCCATACCAAACGTGTTGTGGTAGGCATTGACGAGAAGATCGCTCGCGGCCTTGCTGGCCGAATACGGACTGCCCGGGTCGTAGGGCGTGGTCTCGGTGAAGAGCTGCGTCTTGTCATCGAGCGGCAGTGAGCCGTACACCTCGTCGGTGGAGACGTGGAGGAACCTGCCAGCGCCGTCCGCTAGGCCTTTGCCATCGCACGCGCGGCGTGCGGCGTCAAGCATGGTCTGGGTGCCGAGGACGTTGGTCTTGATGAACGGGCCCGAGTCCATGATCGACCGATCGACGTGGCTCTCGGCGGCCATGTGGACTACGGCGTCGCACTCGCTACAGAGATCACTCACGAGCCGAGCATCGCAGATGTCACCCTTGACGAATCGGTAGCGATCGTCGCCATCGACATCGGCGAGGTTCTCGAGGTTCGCGGCATATGTCAGCACGTCCAGGTTTGTCACGCGCACGCCGGGGCGGTTCTCGAGGACGAACCTGATGAAGTTCGACCCGATGAATCCGGCGCCGCCGGTGACCAGGATGTGCTCGAACGATCTTGGCTTGGTCATCATCTCAGTCCTCAAGTCGGCTGATCACGGCTCGGAGGTTTTCGCGCCAATCGGGCATGGGGCCGATCGCGGCCTCGGTCTCGGAGAGGTCCATCACGCTATAGGGCGGACGCTTGGCGGGCCTGGGGTACTCATCGCTCGTGCAGGGATGGACAGTGCATCGTCCGTCGGCTGCGGTGCGGTTGATCTCCTGGGCAAAACCGTGCCAGGTGCACTCGCCTCCGTCGGTGATGTGATGGAATCCATCGACGCCCGCCCGGAGCATGCCGAGGGACGCCGAGGCCAGGTGCTCGGCGCTGGTGGGCCGACCACGCTGGTCGTCAACCACGCGGAGCTCATCCTTTGAGCGGGTGAGGTTCGCCATTGTGAGCACAAAGTTCTTGCCCCAGGGGGCGTAGAGCCAGCTCGTGCGGGCGGTGAGGTGTCGGCAGCCCGACTCGGCGATCGCGGCTTCGCCGACGGCCTTGCTGCGGCCGTAGGCGTTAAGTGGCTCGATGGGAGCTTCTGTGGGGTACGGTTCGGTGGCGTTGCCGTTGAAGACGTAATCGGTGCTGTAGTGGATGAGTGTTGCGCCTTCGTTTGCGCAGGCTCTGGCGAGCCGCCCCACCGCTTCACCGTTGATCTTCGTTGCTTCGGATTCGTGTGTCTCTGCGCCGTCTACATCGGTCCATGCGGCGCAGTTGATGACGGTGCCATAGCCGGCAAGATCCCAGTCTGCGTCCCCAAGATCGAGTTCGGTACGCGGGGGCGCGTCGTGCTCGAGCGCCTCGCGCTCCAGCAGTTCCTGCCACGCCCGGCCCAGCATGCCCGAGCCACCGATGAGCAAGGCCCGGCCCAGCATCAGGACGAGGCCACCTCGACGGAGCCGGCGGCCATCTGCTCGGGCGTCTTGTTCGCACCGTCCCTTGCGACGTAGCTTGCTGCTCGGTGGAGACTCTCGAAGGTGCCGGCGTCGGTCCACCAGCCGTCGAGTTCGGTCCAGCTCAGGTCGCCGCGTTCGAGGTACATGTTGTTTACATCGGTGATCTCGAGCTCACCCCGGGCACTCGGCTCAAGGTTGTTGCACATGTCGAAGACCGAGCCGTCGTAGAAATAGATCCCCGTAACCGCTTTGTTGCTGGGCGGGTCCTTGGGCTTCTCCACGATGCCGGTGATGTTGCCGTTGTCGTCGAGCGACGCGACGCCGAAGCGCTGGGGGTCGTGGACCTCCTTGAGCAGAAGCTTTGCGCCTGTGGGCTGGCTGAAGAAGTCGCCCGCAGCTCGGCGGATGTTTCCCTCGATGATGTTGTCACCGAGAATGACACAGATCTTGCTGCCCTCGGCGAAGTCCTCGGCCAGCCGGAGGGCATCGGCGATCCCGCCCTCGCCCTCCTGGTAGGCGTAGGCGAGGCGTTTGAGGCCCGTGTCCTGACCGTTCTTGAGCAGCTTGAGGAAATCGCCTGCGTGCTCACCGCCGGTGACGATCAGAACCTCGTCGATCCCGGCATTGCGCAGGCACTCGATCGGGTAGTAGATCATCGGGCGGTCGTAGACCGGCAGGAGGTGCTTGTTGGTAACGAGGGTCAGGGGCCGAAGCCTGGTCCCGAGCCCGCCGGCGAGGATTACACCCTTCATCTCACAGCCCCAATCCGCCTTTGATCCCGTCCGATCGGCCTTGTACTCGTCCCGTTATCGGCGGATCCTATCGCTCGGGTGAGTCACCTGGTGGTCTCATCACGGAGCCAGGCTTTGCCCTCTCCATCGGCGATGCGACGGGCCGCCTCCCACCTGGTTTGCAGCTTCGTCCAGAGGTAGACACCGAGGGCGGGCCAGAGCCAGGGGCGGAATCCGAGGAGCAACAGCGCGGTCTTCTGCGACCGTTGGCGCCGCTCCATCAGGTCCGGGTACCGCTCGGCCAACTCGCTGAACCCGGACCGGCGGCGGATCTCGATCCGACGCAGGGCCTCGAGCGTCGCGGGTGGACTCATCCGAAACCTGGATCCTTCGATGACGGCCTGCTCCTTTGGCTCGACGCGCGTGGATGCGAAGGTGTCATCCGCGATCAGATCGGGCCACTCATCGAAACGGCCTCGTCCCTCCTCGCTGAACGCGAACACTCCGCCGATCTTGGATCTGTAGTAAGGCAGCCTCGTCCAGATCCGGTAGTACGCGCGGACCGACCAGGGACGGTCCTCAAGATCGATATCCATCCTTGGGCTCACCAGATGCAGATCGCCGGTGGGCGCGAGTGCGCTGGCGAGACGCCGGCAGTCATCGGTCGGCAGATCAACGTCGGCATCGAGGTAGATGCGCGGGAAGGACCTCGCGTGCTGATCGCCCAGATTGAGGGCGTGGATCTTCGACCCAACCTCGGTCTCGATGACCCGGATCGGGTAATCGATGCCCCGCGCCCGGTCCGCGGTCTCGTCGGTGCAGCCGTTCGCAACGACGATGATGTCGAGTTCACCTGGTGAGGCATCACGCGTCAGCGCGGTGAGTGTCCGCTCGATAACCGACGCCTCGTTGTGTGCCGGAACTATGACGGTGATCACTGGACGCTCGCCTCGGGCTCGATGGGTGGGCCCGAGCGTAACCCGATACGCGACGGGCGCTCGTTCGGGCCACGGTAGCGCGTGATCTAGCGCCTCGTGGTGCCTACACCCATCGGCGGTTCATCGCGAGCGTTCCAGTCCGGATTGTCGTACCGTCGGGCTTCATTGGCCCAGAACCTCAGGTCACGGAAGTCATCCTCATCGCGGAGACTGACAGCCCCGTCGAGGGTCGCGGCGATCGCTTTCCCACCCCATCGCAGATCGACATATCCGAAGTCGCTGTCTGCAGACTGAGTCCCGAACTCGCTTCGAGAAAAGATGTCGGTCTGGTACGGGTTTTCCCGGACGGGAGGGTTGATGCGCCAGTAGCCATCGAACGAACCGTGGAAGCCAGCATCCTGGAGCGTCAGATCGAAGGCGTCGGGATCGACCCGGCTTCGGGCGGACGCGAATACAAGGAGTTCGCCGGGTGCAATGGCCTCGCTGAGACGCCGGACGGGCCCGTACTGGTCAAAGAACGGGTTTCCGTACTGCGATCTGCTGTATGTGCTGTAGTCGCCCCCGACGTAATAGCCGTTCAGGCCAAACGACGGATAGAGAGACACAAGGTAGTAGAACCACTCGCCCAACTCGCTCCGGACGTCAAGGAGGCCTGACTGACGGCCGGCAAGGAAGACGCCGTCCACGCTCCGATTGATGTAGGGAACGAGACGCCAGACCCAGCGTGCAGGCACCTCTCCGGCGGACAGCCCCTCAGACCCGAACGGCTGTCCGAGGTCGTCAACGAGATCCTCGACCTCATCCTTCGTGTAGGCCGGGAGAAACGCGTCGTTGTGCTCGATCGCATACGACGTGTACGCGGTGACCAGGTTGCGAACCGCAGCCAGTTCTTTGGTCTTTGCCGCCTGACTCCGAGCGGAGCCCAGGGCGGGGAGGAGGATACCAATCAGGATTGCGATTATTGCGATCGAGACCAGCAACTCAATCAGTGTGAAAGCACCGGCTCGACCAGGACGAGCGAGGTAACAAGTCATTCTATCCCTCACGCGATCGATCATTCAGGGGCACCCGGGGAGCCAGACCGTCAGGAAGTACCCGAGGTCGTCGAGATCAACGACGCCATCGGAGATGCCAAACCCCGGCTGACCGCTCAGCGTGGCACCGCTCGTCGTGACATCGCCGACCGGATCACCAACGAGCCAGAACCCGAGGAAATAACCGAGATCGTCGAGATCTGCGGTGCCATCGGGCTCACCAAAGCCTGCCTGGCCCGGGAGCGTGGCGCCGGTCGTCGTCAGGTCGGCCTCGCTGCAAGCCAATACCGGGCCCTCAAAGATCGTGATGTCTAGTTCGGGCAGCGGGAAGGTGAACAGGTTCTCTGTGGCAAACCGCGCGTAGATATCGCCTAATCCTGAGCCATCGATCGGCGAGGTGGCGCCATGGAGACCGGAGATAACCAGGCCCAGGTAACCGTTCCCGATCTCGGTCACGAGATAGTCATTTATCCGGTTATCTGATGCGGCGACTGAGAACGTGATCGCGGCACCGTCTTGGATACGCTCGGTGCCCCCAAACATCTGGGTCTGTGTGGTCTGTCCTACAGCGAATGGGCGGGCTTCGATCACATCATCAACATTGCTGAGAACGGATTCCGGTGTACCACCTTCACCCGCTTGGACCGGCTGGACCGAGTACTCGCCACCCGAGATGAGCGGCGCGTTCGCCGCCTCCCAAGTCATGAAATCGAACGTGTCGGTGAGCCCTGCGCCGAAGAGCGAGAGGGGGCGGCCCGGATCCGAGTCGGTCGAGGTCCCGGCGGGCGGATAGGTATCGATCGAGTCGTAGGTCGGGTCGTAGATGATCGTGTCCAACGGATCGCCCGTGCTCGAGTTGAGGATGTACGTGGTCAGATCGAGAGTGACCTGCGGGTTCGAGAATCCAGAGAGATCGATGCCGGAGGTATCAAACACCAGGACGAAGAAACTCAACCGATCAGGATCGGCTGGGACTCCGAAAGGAGAAGCGAAGACAGCCGCACTCGTACGTACAAGGCCATTCACTACCGGGGGATAGTGATAGACGTCGTAAGCAGGGTTGAGGGTGAATGTCTGAGCAGCGGACGGAGCGGCAGCGCAGGCCGCGAACACTGCTGCGGAAAGTGTCCCGATGGTCTTGCGGGTATTCATTTCTTGCCTCTTGCGCAAGTATTTGCGCCGGATGGGGTCTGGAGGGTTCATCGATCCGACGGGTGCCGGATTGCAGCCTCAGCCACCTGCAATAGCGACTGAGACCCAGTCTCAACGAGTGTACGACTGACCCCCCGCTTTAGTCAAAGCTCATGCACCCGAATCGAGGCGGATCGAGGCATTGATCACGGCGAGGTGGCTGTAGGCCTGGGGGTGGTTCCCAAGGGCCACCGACTGGGCCGGGTCGTACTGCTCGGGGAGCAGCCCGGTGGGCCCGGCCAGAGCGCAGAGGTCGGTCAGCAGGGCTCTAGCTGCAGCAACCCGGCCGATCAGTACCAGCGACTCGATCAGCCAGCCCGTGCAGATCAGGAACCCGCCCTCGCGGCCGGCGAGCCCGTCGTCGTAGCGGTAGCGCCACACGGCGGGGCCCTCGCGGAGTTGCTCATCCACCAGTTCCACGGTCTTAACGAACCGCTCATCCATGGGATCGAGCATGCCGGTCAGCCCGACGAGCAGGGCCGAGGCATCGGGGTCGGGATAGCCGTACGCGGTCGTGAACGCGCCGGTGTCGGGATCGACGCCGTTGCGGAGCAGATCGGACTTGATCTCCTCGGCGAGCGCGGCCCATTCGGGCTTGTCGCGGCCTGTGAAGCGTCGGGCGATCCGAGCACCGCGGTCTGCAGCGAGCCAGCACATGGCGCGGGAGTGGACGTGGTGGCGTCTCGCGAGGCGTATCTCCCAGATGCCGTGGTCCGGCTCATGCCAGCGTTTTTCGACGGCGGAGAGCAGAGACTCGGTCAGCCGCATGTGCTCGGCGCTGATGGGGGCGCCGCGTTCGCCGAGCTCGTCGATGAGCTCGATGATCGGGCCGATGACATCGAGTTGGATTTGTGCACTCGCGGCGTTGCCAACACGGACCGGACGGCTGCCCGCGTAGCCGGCCAGTTCGGTGATCTCTGCCTCGGGAGGTAGATCGCCGCCCGTGACGCTGTAAATCGGCCGGATGCGGTCTGGGCTCGGCAGTTCATCGACGATGTTGAGGCACCAATCGAGGAAACGCATCGCCTCCTGTGTTGAGCCGAGGCGCACGAGCGCCAGGGCACTCATCGATGCGTCGCGGGGCCAGCAGAAGCGGTAGTCCCAGTTTCGAACGCCCCCCAGGGTCTCGGGGAGGCTCGTCGTAGCGGCGGCGGAGAACGCGCCGGTCGGACCGTACGCGAGAGCGCGGAGGGTGAGGGCGCTACGCCGGACGAGGTCGGTGTGCAGGCCCGGCAACTCGAGCTTGTCAGCCCACTTCGTCCAGCCGTGGGCGGTCTCGCTCCGCCTTGCCGCCTCGTCACGGGAATCGGGACGGAGGTTGCCGGTGCCGCACCGGAGTTCGAGCATGAGCGGCTCACCGGCCTTCAGGGTGATCTCGGCTGTGGCCGTCACGTGCTGGCCCTCGCGGTGGAGTTCCCAGTTGACACCAGGCGCACGGAGGACGATGGGGTCCACGGTGTCAGAGACGCTGAGCCCCTCATCGGTTACATCGAATGCGGTCGCGGTTCGGCCGAAGTCCAGACGCGGAGCAAACTCGATCCGGACGGGGCCCTTGCCTTCAAGCACACGGATCAGGTCGGTGCGGCCGGCACGCTGTGTGGCTCGCCCGCCCGAGGTGTCGAGATAGTCGGTCACCGAGAGATCAGGCCAGGACGTTCGCAGGACCAGCGAGTTGCTGTCGTAGGCCTGTTTGGGTTCCCCGCCCGAGAGGGGATGGACTGTGAAGTGCCCGGCGGCGTCGCCGCCCAGCAGGTCGGCGAAGAGGGCGGGCGAGTCGATCCGGGGTGCGCACATCCACGTCACCCGAGCCTTAGGCGTCACAAGCGCAACGGTCCGACCATCGCTCAGGAGTGCGTGTTCCTCGATGGGAACTGCACCCTCGCCTCGGAGCCAGGCCGCGCGGTGGTCACTGAGCTTGGCCAGGATGCGGCTGACGTCCTGGGTGTCATCCACACGGAATGTCGCGAGGGTCTCGCCAACGCCGACTTTGACCGAGACGTCTGGCCCACTCATCGCGGCAAACGCGTCCTCGTCGGTGCGGTCGTCACCGAGGAAGACCGCGGCGCTCGCGCCGAAGCGCTGACGGAGTGTCGCGAGGGCCCGGCCCTTGTCGGTGGGCACGACGGCAAGCTCGATGACCTTCTTCCCACGGCGGACGTGCACACCCGGGAGGCATGCGGGCCCCGCGTTGACACGGCTTACCGCGGCGTCGGCCTCGGCTTCGGCTGCGTTGCGGTAGTGGAACGCGGTGCTCGCGGGCTTGGTCTCGATCGCGAGGCCTTGGGCCGAGCTGGCGATATCGCCCAGCTGCTCTGTCACCCGCTCGAGCAGCCGGCGCTGGGCAGGGGTGAGCGAGTCGGCGAAGCCCACGTCGAACTCGCTGCCGTGGCTGCCGACCAGATGGACACCTGCCGGGGAGCCGGTGAGGTCGGCGAGGTCGGCCAGCGAGCGGCCCGAGATGATTGCGGCCTCGGTCTTGTGGATCTCGGCGAGTGTGCGCACGGCGATGACTGCCTCGCGGTGGGGCCTGGCGTCCGCGGGGTTCTCGACGATGGGCGCGAGGGTTCCGTCGTAGTCGGTTGCGACAAGCAGTACTGGCGAACGAGCGACACGGGCGATGGCCTCGTCGAGGGTCTCGGCGGGGCGGTGCTCTGCGGGCCGTTGTTCTGAGGCGTTGTGTCGGTCGGTCATGGTTGGCACGGGGATCAGGCGAGCATCGGCTGGCCGGCGAGGTCACTCAAGAAGGCATCAGCCCAGCGGAACACGTCGTGCCGGGTCACGATCTTGCGGAGCGTAGCCATGCGTTTTCGGGCCTCGTTGCTGGTCATGTCGAGAGCCTCGGTCAGGGCGCCCGCCATGCCGTCAACGTCATGAGGATTGACCAGGATTGCGCCGCGGAGCTCGGCGGCGGCACCGGCGAACTCGCTGAGCACGAGTACGCCGTCGGATTCGAGCCTGCACGCGCAGTACTCCTTGCACACCAGGTTCATGCCGTCGCGGAGAGGCGTGACCATCAGAATGTCAGCGGCGAGGTAGAAGCTGATCAGTTCTCGGATGGGCAGGCCCCTGTACAGGTAGTGGACCGCGACCCAGCCGGGGCTGGCGTGCTGGCCGTTGATGCGACCAACGATCTGCTCGATGTTGGCCCGCTCGGTGGCGTACTCCTCGACGCCGGCGCGGCTGGGAACGGCGACCTGAACAAAGACCACGTCGTCGGATGTCGCCTTGCCCGAGGAGAGGATCTCCTCGAAGGCCCTCAGGCGGATGTCGATGCCCTTGGTGTAGTCGAGGCGATCGACACCAAGGATGATCTTTCGATCACCAAGAACTGTTCGGAGTTCGTCGGCCTTTGCGATGACCTCCGGTTCCCGAGCCATCTTGTCGAAAAATGGCGTGTCCACGCTTATCGGGAAGCATCGTGCGCGGCAGACGTGCTCATCGACCTGGAGGTCGCGATCGCGGCCCTTGGCGTCGGCGAGCATGCGCGCAGCGCGTGCGAAGTTCTGGGCACCGGAAGCTGTTTGGAACCCGACCAGGTCGGCGCCGAGCAGTCCGCGGAGGATCTCGCGACGCCATGGCATCTGTGCGAAGAGCTCTTCGGGCGGGAAGGGGATGTGCAGGAAGAACCCGATGCGGCAATCGGGGCGGAGTTTCCGGATCATCTCGGGCACCAGTTGGAGCTGGTAGTCGTGGACCCAGATGGTGTCGCCCGGCTTGGCCTGGCTGGCCGCGGCCTTCGCGAAGCGCTTATTGATCTCGACATATGGGCGCCACCAGTGACGGTGGAACTCGGGCGGCCTGACGCAGTCGTGGTAGAGGGGCCAGAGGGTCCGATTACTGAAGCCCTCGTAGAAGGCCTCGAACTCAACCTCATCGAGGGGTACCGGGCGGTTGCGGATGCCGTCGAGCTTAAAGGGGCGCGGGGCGGGCCCGGTCTCGCCCGCCCAGCCGACCCAGGTGCCCTCGCGTTCCTGGAGGATGGGTTTAAGGGCGCTCACGAGGCCCCCGGGACTGACCTTCCAGCCTTGGCCGTCTTTGCCACCCGTGTCCACCCGTCGAACGGGCAGGCGGTTGGCGACAACGATCAGTCTTCCTGCGGGATCCGCTGGCATGAACTGAACGTACCAGAAACCACGACCCGCTCGTGGCACCTGTGCTTCGGGACAGCGGGCGGTGGCCTGCGTATCCTCCTGACCCGGGGGGAAAGAGCCCTTCCGGCACCCCATGGAGGGGACGGCGGGGCTAGAGCCGTGAGCAGCGGCGCATGCCCGGCAGACACCAGTCAGGACCCATGCCTGTTTCGGGCACCCGTGGACGATCCTCGGGCCCCGTGAAGCCGGCCCTCGGGGCGGGCGGCTGGGACGACGTACACCGAGCACCGCACGCGAAAGGCGAGCAACCCATGAGCGACAACCCCGAGCAGCGTCAGGTCCAGCTCCGCATCGACGAGAGCAAGATGCAGACGACCTATGCCAACACGATCCGAACCTCGACAACTCAGGACGAGGTCATCATGGACTACGGCGTGAACATCCCGGTGCAGGGCCAGGACGGGCAGCCGGCGATGAACTTCGGGATCACCAGCCGCGTGATCATGAACTGGTCGGGCGCGAAGCGTCTGGCGATTAATCTGGGTCAAGTCATCCGCGCCTATGAGGAGCGGAACGGCGAGATCGAACTCCAGCGTCCGCAGCAGCCAGGGGCCGAGGGCTGAGCGAGCGCCGCTCCGAGCGGGGCCTGGGGCCCCACTGAGACATGAGTACAACCGGGACCGAACGCGAACAAGCTGCGCTCGGGCGCACGAGCCCGAACGCGGAGGGTGCCGCGCGGCTCCGTGCGTTCCTGGGTGAGCTGCTGGAGTTCCAGTGCTCGCTGGTTGGCGCAACGGGCGGTGTGGTTGTTCTACGCGAGACCAAGGTGCGCCAAGGGGGGGTGATCGCCGAGCGGGCCTGGCCCGGGGGCGGACCGCTTGATCCATCGGTCCGCGCCCGGCTTGAGCGTGCGGGTGCGGATTCGCTTCGCACGCCTGCGAGATCGAGCGTCGCGGGTCAGTTGCGGGATTTGGGTGGCAGCGGGATCTACGGCGAGGGCGAGGCGAGGCCGATGGTCGTCGTTGGGCTCTTCGCCGCCGGCATGCGTGAGGGCTCGGCGGTGCTGCTGTTACCGCCCGGGACAGACGAGCGTGACGCCCTAGACAAGCTTGAGCTGACTGCGGACCGGTTCGAGAGCTATCTGTGGTCTCAGCGTGCGATCGCCGAAGCCGAGCAGAAGACGGTGCTTCGCGAAACGCTTGAACTGCTGGACACGATGCAGCAAGGGCGAGACGCACGCGCAATGGCGTCGCTCCTGGCTCACGAGATCGCGCGGCGGTTCGGCTGCGTGCGCGTGAGCGTCGGGCTTGTCGGCAGGGATCGGATCAGGCTCTCAGCGGTGAGCGGCTCGGACGACCCTGACCCAAAGGGTGAGGCAGCCGAAGCGCTGGAAGCCGCGATGGAGGAGGTTGCTCAACAAGACGCGGAGGTGATCTACCCGGAGCCTCCAGAGGCCGAGCATGACCCGATGCTGCGGCGCGTGACTCGTGCGGCCGAAGCGCTGAGCAAACGGTTTGGGCCTACGGCGGTCATGGGACTTCCTCTGCGTGTGGAGGGCGACCTGGTCGGGGTCGCGATCCTGGAGCGGGATCCAGAAGAGCCTTTCCCGTCGGGCGCGGCTTCGCTGACAAGGCTTGTCGCGGAGTATGCGGGACCGGCGCTCTGGACGAGGCGTCTGGCGGACCGCGGGCTGATCCGGGTGGTGTACGACTGGTGCATGGATATCGCGTCGATCCTGGTCGGGCCCAGGTACACGGCGACGAAGCTGGTGTGTGCGTTGCTGCTGGGGATTGCGGTTGCATCCGCGCTCGTGCCGATCCCCGGGCGTGTGACGGCGGAAACCCGTGTCAGAGCGGGGATGTCGCGCACGGTGGTTCCAGCGATCACGGGGTACCTGAACGGGGTCTTCGTTGAGCCCGGCGATCGGGTTGAGGTGGGCGATGAGCTGGCCCGGATCGATACCTCCGACATGGAGTTGGACCGCGCCGAAATCCTCGGTGAGTTGGCTCGGCTTCGAAGCGAGCGGGACGGCGCGGCTGCTCGGCGCAGGAACGCCGAAGTCAGGCAGCTCGAAGCGCAGATTGAGCAGCAGGACGCCAGGCTTATGCTGCTCGACCTGCGCATTAGCCGTGCCACACTGACCGCGCCGATCGACGGGGTGGTCGGCCGGGGCCGGCTGGACGAGTTGGTCGGCGCACAGGTCGATCCGAGCCGGCCGCTCTTCGAACTGGTGGATGAGGAACGGGTGCTGGTGCTTCAGGTGCCCGAGTCCGTCGTAACAAAGGTCGAGGTGGGCCAGACGGGCCGGTTTGTCTCGAAGGCAATCCCGGGCGAGAGCGTCGACGTGCGTGTCGTCTCGATTAGCCCTGTTGCCGAGCCGATCGAGGGTGGGAACGTGTACGGCGTCGAGGCCGAGATTGTTGGTGAGGTGCCGGCCTGGCTCCGCCCAGGCATGTCGGGCAAGACCAAGCTCGACAAGGGGCAGACCACGGTGATGCGTTTGCTGGCGGACCCGCTGATCGATCGGGCGAGGCTGTACCTTTGGTGGTAAGGGGCGCGCGGTGCGGCTTTTCGAGGTAGACACCGGCGGGACCTATTCCGACGAGTGGTACAGGGTCAGCCAGCTCCAGCCCAGGCTGAACCCGATCGCACACGTCGTGCGTCAGAGCAGCGGGGACACGGTGTGGTACATCATCGAGGACCCGGCAGGGAGCCGCTACTTCCGGGCGGGTGAGGGGGCGTACTTCTTCGCCGCGCTCCTCGATGGCAGGCGGACGGTGGATGACGCGTGGGAGGCGTGCTGCGCGCAACTTGGGGACGCGGCGCCGACACAGCGTTCGTGCCTCGACATCCTGATGAAGCTCCAGTCTTTCGGGCTGCTGCTTGGCGATGATGTAGCAGCGGCGGATCTCGTGGGCGAGCGGATCAGGCGGGGGCGGAAGAGCCGCCGCGAGAAGCGAACAGGGCGCTGGTTTTTCCTCAGCGTGCCGCTGGTCAACCCGGAACGGCCGCTGGCAGCGACGAACTGGCTCTGGAAAGCGGCATGGGGACCCCTCGGGCTGATCCTCTTTCTCGCGTCCGTTGTGGCGGGCGGGTACAGCGTTTGGACCAACGCCGATCAGCTCGCGGATCCGATCAATGAGTTGATGACACCCACGCGGCTCATGCTGGTGGGGCTGATCTTCATTGTTCTTCGTGCGGTTCATGAGCTCGGGCATGCGACGGCTTGTAAGGCGTACGGCGGCCGTTGCACAGAGATTGGGCTTTTCCTGGTGGCGCTCATTCTCCCGCTTCCCTACTGCGATGCATCGAGTTCGTGGCGCTTCCCGGAGCGTTGGAAGCGGATCATGGTCGCGTTGGGCGGCGTGATGGTTGAGCTGTTCATTGCCGGGATTGCGGCGGTGATTTGGGCGAACACATCCGCAACGGATGCGCCCGCTCTAAAGAACGTGTGCTACCACGTGATGCTGGTGTCGGGTGTCGCGACGTTCCTGTTCAACCTCAATCCGCTGCTTCGATACGACGGGTACTACATCCTGAGCGATCTCATCGCTGCGCCAAATCTGGCGCAGCGCAGCAAGGAGATCTGGCGCTACCTGACGGAGCGGATCGCGTTCGGGGTCAAGAGGAGCAGGCCTCCGACACTGCGATCCAGGAGCGAGGCAATCTGGCTTTTCTTCTACGCACTCGCATCCACGCCCTACCGATTGTTCATCGCGGTGTCGATCATCCTTCTGGTCTCGTCGAAGTACCTGACAGTTGGTGTTGTGATCGCGGTCGCGACCGCGACGATCATGTTGATCTGGCCATCACTCAAGGGCGCGTGGTACCTGCTGAGTTCGCCCACACTTATCGGGCGGCGTGTTCGAGCGTTCGCTGTGGTTGCGGTCGTGCTCGGTGCGTTGATCGGTGGGCTCGGGTTCGTCCCCGCACCGGCGGCGGAGATCTCGCCGGCAACGATCGAGGCCCGGTGGACCGATCCCATCCGGGCACCGCTCGACGGGTTCGTTGAGAGCTTCCTTGTTTCTCCCGGAGACGAGGTCGAGGCGGGCCAGCCGCTGATTCTGCTGCGCAACGATCCGCTTGATATCCAGATCACCGAGCTCGAGTCGATCAGAAGGCTGACTGAGGCGCAGCTCGCGCAGGCCGAGACGGAATCTCCGGCGCTCGCGGTGCTCGCGAGGCAGAAACTCGATCTGATCAACGAGCGCCTGGCGGACGCGGTCGGGAGACGGGACTCGCTGACCGTTCGTGCGACACGTGCCGGACGGTACGTCGCGCCCGGCGCGATCGCGGGTGGGCTCGACCGGCTGACGGGTGTGTTTGTGTCGCGCGGGGAACCTCTGGGCAGTGTGGCGAGCCGAGACTCGTTGGTCGTGCGGGCGTATGTCTCTGATCGAGAGCACGCGTACGTATTCAGGAATGACGACCTGGGTGCGGTACCCGCGTCGGTTCGGCTGTGGGGCCGGGCGGGGCTGGAACTGCCCGCGGTGGTGACCGCGACTGAGCCTGTTGCGTCGCGCGGCGCAGACTTGGCGGTGACCACGCTCGCTGGAGGAGAGGTAGAGATCACCCAGGACGCCGAGGGGAACCAGATCGCCATGGTGCCCCAGTTCCGTGTGGATCTCCAGCCATCTGATGACGGGCGGTGGGCCGAAGCGGGCGAGATCCGCGCTGGTTTGCGTGCCCGCGTGCGTTTCGCGGCTCCTGATGAACCGCTCGGCGCGCAGTGGTTCAGGCGTGCGAGCCGCTATTTCGAGGAGCGGTTCGCGGGCGGCGGGGGTGCCCTGTGAGCGGTGTGGTCGGCGGGGGCACGATCGGCCGGTCGGGGCGGCTCTGGGCAGACCTCGCGAAGCCACAGGAACGAACGCTCGCGCTTCGAGGCGCGGACGTGTTTGGCTCGACAGTCGTTGGAATCGGTGCCCGGTTCAGGCGTGCAAGAACCGAGCGAGGTCGGGCAAAGTCCATACTCACCGAGGCCCGAACGCTCAGCGATCACTCGTCCGCGGCGTTCGCTGAACGGGTGAGTGAGGCGCAGTCGTTGGTGCTCTTGGATCGCTCGAGCAGAGCCGCGGTTGACGCTGCGTACGCCTGTGCGGTCGAGGCGGTGCGCCGCACGCTCGGGTTCGAACTGCACACGGTGCAGGTGATGGCCGCGCTCGCGATGGCGAAAGGCTGCTGCTGCGAGCTGGCGACCGGCGAGGGAAAGACGGCGGCCGCGATCTTGCCTGCGGCGCTAGACGGCATGGTCGGTCGCGGCGTTCACGTGATCACGGTGAATGACTACCTCGCGGGGCGCGATGCGGAAATCACTGGTCCTGCGTATCGGTTGCTGGGCTTGCGTGTCGGCTTCGTGACGGAGACTTCGTCGACGGAGGCGCGTCGAGAGGCGTATTCGGCAGATATCACCTACGCGGCGGAGAAGCAGCTGATCTTCGACTACCTGAGGGATCGCCTCC
Organism: Planctomycetota bacterium; assembly: GCA_039186605.1. Taxonomy (GTDB): domain Bacteria; phylum Planctomycetota; class Phycisphaerae; order Phycisphaerales; family UBA1924; genus JBCCZZ01. The sequence continues at coordinate 185,103 of JBCCZZ010000001.1, forward strand.
TGACCCCCGTGAACCCCCGGATGGCCTCGGCGTTGCTTGACGAGGTGGCGGGATACGACCGACGTGTACGCGGCGCGGAGACCGAGCGGGGCGACGCCAAATGGGCACAAACGGTAACCCAGCGCGGGCTGCACGCGGCGGTGATCGACGAGGCGGACAGCGTGCTGATCGACCAGGCCGGGACGCCGGCGATCATCGGGCGTGACGCGCCGGAGGAACTCGGTGAGGCGGCAGCCGAGCGGTACCGGACGTCCGACGCCATCGCGGCCTCGTTGACCCGGGGGGTTCATTACAAGCTGGATGAAGGGCAACGCTTTGTTGCGCTCACCGACGCGGGACGACACGTGCTTGACGAGCGTTCTGTGGAACTCCCCCCGTTCTGGTCGGGACCGAGGCGTCGAGAAGAACTTGTGAAGCTCTCACTCATGGCTCGGGAGACGTTCGAGCGGGACGACGACTATGTCGTCCGCGACGGTGCGGTCGAGCTTGTTGACCGACAGACGGGGCGGGTGCTGACGGGTCGGCAGTGGCAGCAGGGGTTGCACCAGGCGGTCGAGGCGAAAGAGGGCGTCACGATCACCGCGGGTCGGCAGACCATGAGCCGGATCGGTTATGCCGCGTTCTTTGCTCGCTACCGGCGGCTATGCGGCATGAGCGGTACTTGCTGGGAAACACGGCACGAGCTGTGGCGCATGTATCGGTTGCCGGTTGCGCGTGTGCCAACCCATAAACGCGTGCGGCGGAGGCACGCGGGTGATCGCGTGTTCACGAGCGAGACTCAGAAGTTCGAGGCGGTCGCGAACCGAACTGCGAAGCTCAGCGGTGTGGGACGGCCCGTGCTCATTGGGACGCGGAGTGTTGCAGCAAGCGAGCGGCTTGGCAAGCTGCTTGACGAACGAGGCGTCGGATGCAAGATCCTGAACGCCTACCGCGAGGCTGAAGAAGCGGAGATCATCGCTGCCGCCGGCGAAGAACACGCGGTCACGGTCGCGACGAACATGGCTGGCCGCGGCACGGATATCAAACTGACGAAGAAAGCCAAGAAGCTGGGCGGACTGGTGGTTGTTGCCACAGAGCGGCACAACGAGCGACGCGTTGATCGCCAGCTCTTCGGCCGTGCGGGACGGCAGGGCGATCCTGGGCGTGCAGAGATGTTCGTCTCGCTCGACGATGAACTGGTGCGCGGCGCGATGCCCACGACCGGCCGTCTGGCGCTCAGGCTAACGCCTCCGCCTTTCCGCTCGCTGCTCGGGCGCCTGCTGTTGCCGGTGAGCCAGCGGATCGCGAGCGGCCGCGCAGCGGTGCATCGGCTCGAAAGCTGGAAGCATGACTCGTCGAAGGATCTTGCGCTGCGAGGTCACACGCGTTAGGGCGTTCGTTGGCTCGGCTGTGGATCGCGGTCGATCATTGAGTCGAGCATGGTGCCGATGAGGGCGGTCGTGGCGCTATCGCTCTCATCCGCACCACCACCGTTGACCATTACACGCGGTGCGATGTTGATCCCGCGTTCGCCGATCACCTGCAGCACTTCGATGAGCGCGGCGTTTCCGGGGCCGATCTCGCGGGCGATGGCCTGGAATGCCGCAGCCTGGGCCTCGGCGCGGACGCGGATCGCCTCGGCTTCGGCCTCTGCGGCGATGATGCGCTTGCGCTTGTCTTCCTCAGCGATCTGCACCTCGTAGCGCGCTGTGGCGAGGCGCCGCTCTTCCTCGGCCTCCTGCTCGGTTCTGGTCAGCTGCTTGCGTTGTTCTGCGGCTCGTTGCTGCTCCTGGAACGTGATCTGCTCCTGGAGCGCGATCTCCCGATCGGTCTGGGTCTGCAGCAGCTCTCCCAGCGTTTCGCGATCTCCGACATCACCGATCGCGACGCCGGTGACGGTCACACCAAGCGGCGCAAGCCTCATCTGGAGCATGCTCAGCGATTGGGCTTCCTGGCTTGAACGCTGCTGCACATAGTCAAGAGCCTTGACACCCTCGGCGTTGTTCCGAAAGACGGAGCGGACTGCGGAGATCAGGCGGTCTTGGAGCAGTTCTCCATCATCGCGGAAGGTCGCGACGACCAAGGGGGCATCGATCGGTTTGATCTCGTACTCGACACGCACATCAACGGGGAATGTGAACCCATCGCTTGAGCGGACTGTGATCTCGCTCTCGGCTTCCGTACGTTGCGCCTTGGTGAACTCGAGTACGCGTTTGGCGGTGCTGATCACGGTGACCTCGAGCGCTTTGCTGTTCAGGTAGTACTCCTTAGGCTCGAGTGGTTGGCGACGGATGCCGCGCTCGTCGGGGCCGACAAGCCCGTCGTCCGAGATGGCTGGAGGCGTGGCGCCAACGTTGGACTTCACGACACCAACGGTGGCCCGCTCGATGTTGGTCAGACGGACGAGTTCGACATCGAAGAGCTTGGGGTTGATCCTGTAGGACCCGGGCCTGAGCACGCTGGTCTGTGGGCCCTTGTACCCCCCGCCATCACCCAAGAAGTAACCGGCATCCTGCGCCATGCGCTTCGTGTCACTCTCGGCCCACTCCGGCGCGTAGATTGAATCGGCGGGGAGTGGAAGCCCGTCACGTGCGGTTACGAGCCCGACCGAGCCCGTCTCAACGCGAACGATTGGGTGGAACTCGACATCGAAGATGAAGGGCCACAGGAACGGGTGCCAGCCGGGTGGGAGGATGTCCGCCTGCGGTCCTTTCTCGCCTTCTGTCGCGATGATCTTCCCGGGTGGGAGCCCCTTGCCGCCGACGTTCTTGATCACAACGCCGATGCGGTCCTCGGGAACGAAGCGGAAGCTCCCGAGCACGAAGAACACGCCGAGCACGATGATCGCAGCCGTGGCGATCGATGCCCTCAGCGCTGAGGACTTCACCTTTGGGATGAGTGCGAGGATGCCGCCAGCAATGACGAGCCCGAACACGAGCAGGATCGCGGTCATGAAGATCCCCCATTCTGAATCACTACAACCAGCATATGCCCGCGTGATTACACGTCGAGATCAACGGAGACAGGTGCGTGATCTGAGATCGCTAGGCCCGCTTCGCGGTCGATAGAGACCGATTTGACGAGTTTGGCCGCTGCCTTGTTCGCGAGCAGATAGTCGATGCGCCAGCCGCGATCCAGTTCGCGGGCGTTGCCGCGATTCGACCACCACGTGTAGGGCCCGTCGCGGTCGCCGGCGTCAAGGCGGATAAGGTCGGCCCAGCCCTGGGCGAGTAGCTCTCCGAACCACGCTCGTTCGTGAGGGAGGAAGCCGCTCGTTTTCTGGTTCGATCGCCAATGGAAGATATCGCGCTCGGTGTGGGCGATGTTGAAGTCGCCGCCGAGAACTGTGGGCACGCGAGAACGAGCAAGCGCTTCTGCCCAGGGAAAGAACGACTTCATCCAGCGTTCCTTCTCGGCTTGGCGGTGGTCGCCCGATGTGCCACTGGGGAGGTAAACGCTGGCCGCGCGGACAGGTCCGACTTTGGCCATCACCAAGCGTCCCTCGGGGTCGGGCTCACCGATGCCGGTCTTGGGCGCGGCGTGCTTCTCACGACTCCAGAGCGCGGTGCCCGAGTAGCCCTTCTTCTCCGCCGGATGCCAGCGGGCGTGATAGCCCTCTGGGTTCGCCCACTCGTCGTCGAGTTGCTCGGGCAGCGCTCGGACCTCCTGGAGGAGCAAGACGTCCGGGTCGAGCGAGCGGAGGCGGAGGTCGAGGCCTTTCCGGATCGCGGCGCGGATGCCGTTGAGGTTCCAGGTCGTGATACGCACGGAGGGAACGGTAGCATGGCTCAGCCAAAGGAGCATGCGATGGGCTACGACGCGACGCTGATCGGCGGGAACCCCGGTGACCACATGGGTCTGTACCACGCGGTACGGTTCGGTTGCCACGACGCTGGGGCCTACCTCCGGTTCGAACAGACTGGCGAGACCGTGTTCATCGTGCGCGACATCGAGCTGCTCCGCGCTCGCGAGCAGGCGAGGGCCGACAGGGTCTACGCACCGGCCGAACTCGCACCGGCGGGAGGGCTGAGCAAGGACCGCGACACCGGGGTCGCCCAGGCGGTGGCCGAGTGCCTCAGGCGAGGCGGCGCCTCGCGGGTACGCGTTGATCGTGCGACACCCATGCTCTTCGCCCACGTGCTCATGGGATCAGGCTTCGAGGTGGTCTGCGATCCGGATCTTGGCGCCGCCGAGCGACGTGCGAAGGATGAGCAGGAAGTCGCGTGGCTGACCGAGGCACAGGCCGCGACCGAGGAAGTGATGCGTCTTGCGTGCGAGACCATTGCGCGAGCCAGCCCTGGGCCAGACGGATCGCTCTCGCTCGACGGGGCAGCGCTGACGAGTGAACGTGTTCGGGCGATGATCGATGTCAGGCTCCTCGAGCTTGGGTACTCGAACGGTGATTGTGTTGTGGCAGGCGGTGTGCATGGGGCTGACCCGCACGAGCGCGGCTCCGGTGTGCTGCGCACCGCTGAGGCGGTGGTCATCGACATCTTCCCGAGGAACAAGCGGACGCTCTACAACGGCGATTGCACGCGCTGCGTAGTCAACGGGGAAGTGCCCGATGCAATCACACGGATGCATGCGGCGGTTGTCGAGGCGAAGGCGGCGGGGATCGCCCGGGCATCGGCGGGGACACCGGCGGGCGACCTGCACGCCGATGTTGTCTCGGTGATCGAGAAGCACGGTTTCGCTTTCAGGAGGCCCGGGATCGAGGGCACTGGTGCTGCGATGCTCCACGGCACCGGGCACGGCATCGGGCTGGATGTACATGAGCCGCCGCTGCTGGATGAGGGCCAGGGTCCGCTGATCGCGGGAGACGCCGTGACAATCGAGCCCGGCCTCTACGACCCGGCGATCGGTGGGATCCGTATCGAGGACATGGTCATCGTTACGGAAGACGGCGCAATGAATCTCAACAGCCTGCCAGAGGGGCTCGGTTGGGCCTGAGCTTTGGATCTAGACGATGCGGCCGAGCGTTACGATCGCGAGGAGCGCGGCGAGTGTTACGGGACCGAGCAGGGCGAGTGGATGTGGCGAGGCTCCTCTGGCACGGATCGCACAAGCCGCGGCGATGGGGAAGAGCAGGAGGACCATCGGCTCCATGTAGCGCTGGTAGGCCTGTGCGTTGGCCGACTGCGCTGCGGTCGAGGCGACGAGCGCGAGGGTGAGTAGCCAGCGTGAACTCGACCCTGGCGCAACGAGAAGGCAGGCCGCGGCGAATCCGGCCCCGACCGCGCTGCCGATGACGATCAGTGGACTGCGATCAAACACCGTGGGTGTTACCCGCACGGCCTCCCAGATCCCGCTCACGCGGCCCTCCTCGAATGAGTAGGTCGATTCCGGGAGTATGCCGATCAGCAGCCCGAGCGCAGCGGCCGATCCCACGATCGGCACCACTGGTGCGCCACCCGATATCGCCTGGCGTAGCGCGGGGAGGAAGACCGGGAAGAACGCGAGCCCGGCGAGCCCGCAGAGCGAGAGCATGAACGCGGGTGTGACCGGGTTGGGCCCGACATTTGCTGCGATGAACCGGCCCGGGGTGAGGCTGCCCCAGATGCTGTAGAACCATGCAATCACCGCGAACGCGGGTAGTGTTGCAACGAAAGCGATGGCTGTTCGCTTGGCTCTCGATGCACGATCCTGGATGGGCGGCGCGAAGACGTCGGATGGCGGGTCGTTGCCTTTGGGACCGAGCCAGGCGGCCAGCCAGACTAGCGATGCGGTCCAGAGATTCACCTGCCGGGTGAGGACGCAGAACAGGACGACAAGACCGGCAACAACCGTTGTCGAGTTGGTGAACCGGTCGCGCATCGCGAGAATCATGAGCAGGAGGACGAATGCCCAAGCGCTCGATTCCGGCAACACATGGGTCGAGAAGCCGACGGTGTGCGGCGAGCACATGAGCGGGAGGCCCGAGAGGATCGCCACGGTTGGTCCTGCGCGGGCCGAGCAGTAGAAAACAAAGAGCCCGATCATGAGTGTGACCGGCGTCCCACTGATAAGCCTGAGTGTCTCAAGGCTTGGGTCGAAGCGATCGTCAATGGCTGCGAGTGCGAGGTGGTGGCCAGGTGTCGAGGCTGCGGCGTAGTCGCTGACGTCGGGCGATGGCCACTGCTGTACGAACTGCTCGACAGTGGGTTGATGGAAGTTGAGCGCGTCGGTTTCGGCCGGGCCCGTGATCCCAGGGCCAAAGATCACCAGCGTGCGCAGCACGGTGTGCACGAGCATTGCCGCGACCGCCGCGATCGCGGCATGTCGGCGAGCTCGTGCGTCTCGTTCCCCAACTAATTCGGACACACCGCTCATTCGTCAGTCGAACTCGAAATAGTCCGGTGTCGCCGCGAAGGCGGGGTTCTTTGCGTCCTTATCGCTCAGCACCGGGGTGAGCCCGTTCAGGGGCCAGTCGATTGCGAGGTCCGGGTCGTTCCACATGATCCCGGCCTCGCGATCCGGGTCGTATGGGCTGTCAACCTTGTAGGCGACCTCCGTGTCTGGCTCGAGCGTCATGAAGCCGTGAGCGAAACCACGAGGGATGTAGATCTGCGACCAGTTCGATTCGCTGATCTCGGCGCCGACCCACTCGCCGAATGTCGGCGAGCCTTTTCGGATGTCGATCGCGACATCAAAGATCGAGCCTCGTAGCACCCGAACGAGCTTCGCTTGGACGGACGCGCCGTGCTGGAAATGGAGCCCGCGGAGCGTGCCGGGGACGGCTGACCTCGACTGGTTGTCCTGGACGAACTCGCAGCTGATGCCGGCTTCGGCGAGGTGGGCTTTGTTGTAGGTTTCGCTAAAGAAGCCGCGGTGGTCCCCGAACTTCGGTGGGGTAATGACCAGGACCCCGGGGATCTTCAACTCACGGACTTCGGGGGCGGGCATCGGTCACGGCTCCCTCTGGAAATGGCCGGTTGGGCGTCAGTGTATGGGCCCGATCCGGTAGGTTGGTCGGCTGCGAACCGACAGGAGGATGAGCGATATGGCGGAAGATGGTCTTTCGAGCGGTAGAGGTCCGGACGGGTTCTCAAGGCGGGGGTTCATGGGCGCTGGCGCAGCGTTCTCGGCCTGGCTGATCGCCAATGAGGTCAGGGTCGCCGAGGGGGCCAGCCAGCCCCAGTCGCCCCTGTCGCTCCCTGGCGAGGAAGCTCCGGGGTTGGGCGGGAACGACGGGGCCATCACGAAAAGCACGGTGCGGGAGGCTGAGAAGCTGGCAGGGCTTCGGTATACGGATGCTGAGCGGGCCATGATCGTCGAGTCGATCGGCGGAGCCGAGCGGTTCAACGACAGGCGAGCCCATCAGATCCCGAACGGGGTCGGGCCGGCGACCGTGTTCCGGGTCAGCGCGGATGCCCCCACCGCCGATGGCCCGGTCATCCCGGGGATCGCCGACCCGGGTCCTCTCCCCGCGAGTGAAGAGGACATCGCGTTTGCACCTGTAACGAGCTTGAGCGTTTGGGTCCGGGATCGGGAGCTGACGAGCACCCGCCTCACGCGGATCTACCTTGAGCGGATCAAAAGGCTCGATCCGAAGCTTGAGTGCATCGTGACCCTGACCGAGACCCTGGCGCTCGAGCAAGCGACGCAGGCGGACCGGGAGATCGCGGCCGGCAACTACCGCGGACCTCTCCACGGGCTTCCGTACGGGCTGAAGGATCTGTTCGACACAGAGCAGATCCGGACGAGCTTCGGCGCGATGCCCTACAAGGATCGCGTACCACAGTCGGACAGCACGGTGTACCGAAAGCTGACCGAAGCCGGCGCGGTGCTGATCGCGAAAACAACGCTTGGCGCGCTGGCGTATGGCGACATCTGGTTTGATGGCCGCACGAACAACCCGTTCAACCTTGATGAGGGTTCGAGCGGTTCGAGCGCGGGCTCGGCGTCCGGCACAGCAGCTGGACTGTTCGCTTTCAGCATCGGCACCGAGACGCTTGGCTCGATCGTGTCACCCAGTATGCGGTGCGGCACGACGGGGCTTCGGCCCACGTTCGGGAGGGTCGGGCGCGGCAACGCGATGGCGCTCTGCTGGAGCCTGGACAAGGTCGGGCCCATCTGCCGGGGTGTGGAAGACACGGCGTTGGTGCTGTCGGCGCTGAATGGGCACGACCCCCTGGATGCTTCGAGTGTTGCGAGCGGGTTCACCTATGACGGCACGCGGTCGGTCCGTGGCATGCGCGTCGGATACAGCCCCGCGTGGTTCGCCGAGGGCGCGGCGGACGATATTGACCGCAAAGCGTTCGAGGAGCTCCGGCAGGTCGGCGTGGAACTCGTCGAGATCGAACTCCCCGATCTTCCGTACGGCGCGCTCTACACCCAGCTGATCGGTGAGGCCGCGGCGGCATTCGAGGAGATCACACTGACAAACTCCGATGACACGATGAAGTGGCAAGAGCCACAGGCCTGGCCCAACAGCTTCCGTACGGCGTGGTTCACGCCCATGATCGAGCTGATCCAGGCGGATCGGATCCGACGACAGATCGTGGTAGAGATGGATCGGATCTTTGGTGATGAAGAGAACGGACTCGATTGTTTGTTCGGCCCAAGCTTTGCGGGGCCGATGCTCCTCATCACGAACTACACGGGCCATCCGCAGCTTTGCCTGCGTGCCGGCTTCCGGGACAATGGGACGCCGAAGGGCGTGAGCGTCTGGGGCCGGTTGTACGGCGAGGAGAAGGTTTGCCGGCTCGGCGCAGCGCTCGAGAGGCGGCTCGGGGTTGCATCGCGACGGCCTGATTTGAGTTAGCGCTCGATCAGCGAGAACAGGTAGATCATCTCGCGAGCGATCTCCTTCGCTCGCTCGCGATAGGTCTCCGTTTCACGATCAGTGCCATCGGACGCTTTGGGATCCTTGTAGAGAAGCGGGATGCGGGCATCGGCGTTGGGAAGCGTCGGGCACGCTTCGTTCGCGGAGTCGCAGACCATCACAGCGACAAGCCCCGACGCAGGCAGCGACGGGTCATCGAAGCGTTTGCTGAAGCACTCTGTGGGTTCAGTAGTGGCACCGAGTGTGATACGGTGCTTGGGGTTGGGTGCCTGGGGGTCGGCGGTCTCGATGAGAAAACCCGCGCCGTGGATGGACGCGAGCGCTCGCTTGTCGAAAGCGGTGGCTTCGGTGCCCGCGGAGTACGTGGGACACTCGATACCGGCTCGTGCAGCGGCGGCCGCAGCGAAACGCTCTGCCATGTGGCTGCGGCGGCTGTTGTGGGTACAAACGAAGATCAGAGCCGAATCGCGGTGCTCGCTGATGACCTCGGCGAGAGCGGCGAGTTCATTGCGCCGCTCGCTCGGGATCTGGTCCCGCTCAGCTTCGCGTGCTTTGAGATAGTCGGCGAGATCGGGATTCATGGCTCAACTCAAGACGCCAAACGCGTCGCGTGGGCTGCGCTCAGCGATCAGGCGCCGGTCGGCGTCGCGGACGCTTTCGACGAGTTCCATCAGTTGCTGTGCCGCGCCCTCGACCTTGAGGCTGGTGTGCCTGTCGCTGGAGTCGGACACGGTGCGGAACTTGAGTTCGAGCTCGCCGTTGTCGAGATTTCGAGGTGAGACCACGACCCGTACAGGCGCTGATACCAGGTCGGCGTCGGCAAACATGATGCCAGGGCTGAGCTTCCGATCGTCGATGAGCACGTCGGCACCCAGGGCTTTGAGTTCTTCGTAGAGCTTGTCGGCGACCTCACGGACCGCAGGTTTCTTCGCCTGGAGACAGCAGAGGGCGATCTGGAATGGAGCCATGTCCATCGGCCAGAGCGGCCCGTGCTCGTCGTGGTGCTCCTCGATGATGCAGGCGAGGGATCGGCCGACGCCGATGCCGTAGCAGCCCATGATCGGGTGGACCTTGGCGCCGTTCTCCTCGGAATAGACGAAGCCCATCGACTCGGAGTACTTGGTGCCGAGCTGGAATATGTTGCCGATCTCGATGCCGTTCTGCGCGGTCAGCGGTTCCCCGCTGATCGGGCACGGGAGGCCCGCCGCCGCCTCGGCGATGTCGCCCACATTTGCATCGGGGGTGTCGCGGCTGTAGTTGTAACCAAGGACGTGCTTGTCTGGTTCGTTGGCCCCCACCACCATCGCGTTGGACTTGGCGATGACCTGGTCGATGATGATCTCAACGCCGTCTGGCAGCCCCATCGGGCCCATAAAGCCTGCGACAAGGCCCAGATTGGTGAGCTCTTCTTCTTGCATGGGCCGGACGTCGCGGGCGTCCAGGTGGGCCCGGAGCTTGGGGATGCTCACGTTGAGATCGCCTCGGCAGAACACGAGGATCATCCGCTCGTTGTCGGCGACCAGGGCGTTGGCGCGAGCGGTGGCTGTCGTTTCCATCCCGAGGAAAGCTGCGACCTCATCGATCGTCTTGGCATTCGGCGTCTCGACGGTCTCGAGCTCGCGGACATCGCTCGGCACGACTGTCTTATCGATGTCGAACGACGCGATCTCTCGGTTGGCTTTGTAGCCTGACTCGGGGCAGATGATCAGGTGGTCCTCGCCGAACTCGCTGAGGAACATGAACTCGTGAGCGAGGCTTCCGCCCATCATGCCCACGTCGGACTTGATGCTGAGTACGCGCGAGAGGCCGAGGCGCTGGAAGATCCGCTCGTATGCGGCGTGGCACTCGGCGTAGAACTCTTCGAGGCTCTCTTGGGTGCGATGGAAGGAGTACGCGTCCTTCATCGTGAACTCGCGGACACGAACCAGCCCGCCTCGACTCCGGGGCTCATCGCGGAACTTGGTCTGGATCTGGTACACCGCGACCGGGAGTTGGCGGTAGCTGTCGAGGTTGGCCGCCGCGGCGTCCACGACGGCTTCCTCGTGCGTCATGTTCAGGACGTGGCCTTGGCCGGTGCGGTCCTCGAAGCGAACGAGCTCGGAGCCCACAGCGTCGAGCCGGCCTGACTTCTGCCAGAGGCTGTCGGGCACCGCGACGGGCATGAGCAGCTCTTGGCAGCCGATCGCGTCCATCTCTTCTCGGAGAATGGCTTCGATTTTGCGCGCGATCCGAGCACCGAGAGGCAGAAGCGTGAAGATGCCCTGACCGACTTGGCGGACGTAGCCGCCCCTGGAAAGGAGCTGGTGGCTGGGGAGAAGGCTGCCACTGGGTGCGTCCGGTGACCGCTTGCCGAAGAGGTGCTGCATGCGCATGGGCCTAGCGTATGCGGGGCATTCAACCGGCCCTGTCCCCTACCCCACGCGAGACAGCTCCTCAGGCGCGAGAGCAGCCCGGGCGGAGGCGGTGTCGCGTTGTTGAACTCGGTTGGCGCTACTAGACCCGGAACTCCTCGGTGAGGTTCCGGAGACCCCCCACCTTATGCGAGAGTGAGGCGATGGCGGTGGCCGACTCCTCACACGCCGCGGTGGTGTTCTGGGCAGCGGCCGCGATCTCCTCGACCGAACGGCCAACCTCTTCGGCGGTTGCGCTTTGCTCGGTGGTCGCGGCGGCAATCGAGGAGACGACGTTGCTGATGTCACGGGAGGTGTCGACGATGCGGTCGAGCGACTCCCCCGCCTCGTTGACTCGTGCGACACCGGCGTTGACCTTGGTCGAGCCGGCATCCATACGCTCGACCGCCTCACTTGTCTTCTCTTGGATCGCCTGGATGGCTGTGGCGATGCCCTCGGTGGCCTGGGTGGTCCGGTCGGCGAGCTTCCGAACCTCGTCGGCGACAACGGCGAAACCGCGGCCGTGCTCGCCCGCTCTGGCGGCCTCGATCGCGGCATTGAGTGCCAACAGGTTGGTCTGATCTGCGATGTCGTTGATGACTGCGATGATCTCACCGATCTGCTCGCTGCGGCTACCAAGCTCACTGACACATTCGGACGACATGCTGACTGCCTCGACGATCTCGTCCATGGTTGAGATGGTCGCGCGAACGGTTACCCCACCCGTCTCGGCGATGCTGCCGGCCTCTTCTGCCTGGGTTGAACCGTCCGTGGCCTTGCTGGCGACGTCGCCGACGGAGGCCGCCATCTCGCTGGCCGCGGAGGCGATCCGCGAGACCTGAGCACTCTGGCCGCGGGCGCGATCAGCGATTTGTTCAGAAGTCGCGGCGAGGTCTTCAACATCCGAGGCGACCTCCACCGCGGAGTCTCTCACCGAGGCCAGAAGGTTGGTGAGCGAGCGCTGCATCTCATCAACCGCGCGGCCGACATCGCCGATCTCGTCCTGGCGCTCCATCGTGAGCGGCGCGCCGGTCAGGTTGCGACCTGCGATTTCCTGAGCACGATTCCGGACGGTGGCGAGGCCCGACGCGATCGAGCGAGAGATCGCAAAGGCAATCGCGGCTCCCACGCCGATCGCGGCGACCGCTGCGATACCCACGAATGTCAGGAGCTTTGCTCGGGACTGCTTGAAGGACGCGATCCCTGAGTCGCGGACCTCGGTCTGCCGCTGAGCGATTACAGCGGCCAAGTCGTTGGCTTTGTTCGCGAGAGGCGTGACTTGGTTAAGACACACATCCTCCGAGACGCACCACCCATCGCTGCGCCGGATCTCGACGGCTTCCAATGTGGTCGCGAGAAACTGATCTCGAACGGCGAGGTACTCGCCGAACGAACTCGCTTGCTCGGGAGTGAACAGATCGGTCATTGTCTTCAAGCGCTCGACGGAGGCAGAGCAGTTGGCAGCGTAGCTTTCGAATGTGCCATAGTCTTCGTCGGTACCCGACGAGAGAAACGTGGTGGCGGCCGCTTTGGTCTTCAGGAAGTGGCCCTTGGCCTCGGCAAGGCGCTCGACGAGCAGCTTGCGTTCATCCGTGGCCGGCTGGCTTCGTTCGAGGTGTAGAACTTCATCCACGGCTTCGAGCATGCGCTTCCCAAGCGGGCCGCCTTTACCAAAGAAGAGAGCATCGGCCGGCCGGTCGGCCGGGGTGTGAGCCACTGAGGCGATCTTGTCCTGGTGAGCGCGGAAGTCTGCCAAGACAACGCCGAGCTCGTGAAGTGCTTGCCGCGACTCCTCGTCCTGCCATGCAACCGCATGCTGTTCGAGTTGCCCCTGGTATTCCCCAATCTTGTCCCAGGCATCGAGTCGCTCGTTGGCGAGGGACGGCATCCCCAGGATCATGTAGCCGCGATGCATTGACAGAGCATGGTGAAGTTCGGACTGGATGCCTCGAGCGCCTTCGACAGACGGGATCGCCACGTCGAGTAGCCCATCGGACTGTCTTAGCTGCCAGAACACACCTGCGCTCAATATGCAGTTAAGGAGAAGGATGACACCGAACCCAAGAATCAGTTTCCTGGAAATCGTCCAACGCATAAGGCTCACTCCCCGGATGCTCCATATCAACCAGGTAGGTATGGCAGGAGACATCCCTACCGCAATCGGAGGATCGATCCACCGTATTGATAGATCTCGCCCCCCTATTCTGCGGACGACCGGATGTAGGGGATCTCGGGTTTCGGTGGCCGAATGCGCAGCGCAATCGCGGAGCAGTTCTCTCGATTCTGGAGAATTGGCGGTCCTTATCCTGAGTGCATGCTGCGATCTCTTGTGCGACAGCTCTGCCGCTATAGGGCCAGGATCTTTGGGAGTCTGTGGTCTGGCACGTTGTCATAGCACGCCAGCCTTGTGAACCTGCGGAGTGATGCGGGGATCCCCACTGCAGTGAAATGTGGGTGCCCAGTGGCGGGGAACGGGCCACCGTGATTCATCGCGGGGCTGACCGCAACGCCGGTGGGCATCTTGTCATTGATGAGCCTGCCGACTCTTGGGCGGAGCGCGGAAGCAACGAGGTGGTATCGGTCTTCTTCTGTTCCATCGGTGGAGGCATAAATCGTGCCCGTTAGATTGCCTCCCAGAACGCCGAGCACGCGGGCGGCCTCATCGTCACCGCGTACAACCACGAAGAGAAGTGCATTGCCGAACGCCTCGGCCTGTAGGTCTTCCGATCGTTCAAGGAACCCTTCACCCGACACACGGAGCACAGTGTTTTTGAAGGTATTGTGTGGTTCGGCATTGCCCGCTCCACAGACAATCTCAGCGCCTGCTTCGATCAATGCCGCAACAGAAGTCGCGAGGTTGTCACGGACACCAGCGGTCAGGAGCGATCCGCATGGACTTGCCTGATACTTTCGTGCGACTGCGTCCAGAACCGCTTCGGAAGTGTCGCTCATCCAAAGCACGACAAGACCAGGGCTGGTGCAGAACTGGCCGGTGCCCATGAGCCCGCTCATAGCGAGTTCGTCAGCGATCGCCTCGCCGCGTTCTGCAATAGCACCGGGCAGGATGACAACCGGGTTGATCGATGACATCTCACCGAAGAAGGGCGTTCCGACCCGGTCTGCCTCGGCCTTGAGCGCTACACCCGCCTCACGCGAACCAGTGAAGGCGAATGCACCGAGACGGCGGTCTTGAGCGAGGCGGAGGCCGTCATCTCGATCGAGGGCGTAGAGAAGTTGGAACGACGTGTCAGGGAGGCCAGATGCAACGAGGGCTTCCCAAGCAGACTCGGCTAGCAGGCGCGTCGTTGTTGGGTGTGCCGGGTGTGCCTTTGCGATAACTGGGTTGCCAGCGGCAATGGCAGTCGCGAAATCACCCCCGCTCACGCTGTTGAATGCGAATGGGAAGTTGTTGGGCCCGAAGATCGCGACCGGGCCGACGGGTTCGAGCACGGAACGAAGGTTGTTGTCGGTATCGATGATCGGCGAGCGCCACGACTGATCCTCGGCAGCGGACGCGGCCAGACGGAGTTGGTTCGTTGTGCGCGGGAGTTCAACACTGCGGAATCTGGGCTCTGCGGGTAACGCGGTTTCCTTTTCGGCCGTGGCGATCAGTTGCTCGGCTCTGGATTCGATGTTGTCCGCGTATGACCTCAGGAATGCGGCGAAGCTGCTGCCTTCGATATCGCGGAGTTGAGTACAGGCGCTTGCGGCTGCATTGAGTGCGAGCTCAGCGTCGGCCCACTTGCTCATCGGATATTGGTCGCTGAGGTCATCGCCACGCTTGGGATCGACCGCTCGGAACATGCCGCTTACCTGGGCACTGCGCCATGCGCCATCGATCAGGACAGGGTGACATTGTGCGTTGTCCTGTGCTGGCATTGGTCGATCCTCCCTGGTTTGCTCCCATGCCATGGCAACACGGGCCTGATTGGAGCGGAAGCGTACGATATGCGCTCCTAGTCCGGGGTCTCCCACGAGAGGATCAGCATGACCGGGACCGAGATCTTTCAGGGCTGTTTACCGGCGCTGATGACGCCTTGTGATAGCGGAGGAACCATCGATCACGCGAGGCTCGTGGAGACCGCACGATCACTTATGGACGCTGGCATGTGCGGCGTGGTTTATTGCGGCTCGATGGGTGACTGGCCTTTACTGACCGACGAGCAGCGTCGAATGGGTGTCAAGGCACTCGCGGATGCGGGTATCCCTGTCGTCGTCGGAACGGGGGCTCAGAACACGAGGCTTGCTGCCGAGCACGCTGCTCATGCGAAAGAGGTCGGCGCCGCTGGCCTGATGGTGATCCCGCGCGTGCTCTCGCGTGGTTCTTCGCAGCAGGCTCAGCGGAACCACTTTGCCGCGATCCTTCGGGCCGGCGCCGGCATCCCCTCGGTCATATACAACAGCAAGTACTACGGGTTCGAGACCAAGGCGGATCTGTTCTTCGATCTGAGGCGAGATTTTTCATCGCTCGTCGGGTTCAAAGAGTTCGCGGGGGCCGGCGCACTAAGCTACGCGGCGGAGCACATCACAAGCGGCGATCCGGATCTGTGTCTGCTTGTTGGCGTCGATACGCAGGTATATCACGGGTATGTGCGGTGCGGTGCTGTCGGCGCGATCACCGGCGTTGGGAACGCCTTGCCGCGGGAGGCATTGCGGCTCATCGAGTTGTGCCGCCAGGCCGCGAGCGGCGATGCCGACGCGACCCGTCTTGCCCGAGAGTTGGACGACGCGCTCTCGGTGCTCGCATCGTTCGACGAGGGGCCGGATCTTGTGCTGTATTACAAGCGGCTGATGTCGCTTGAGGGCCATCCTGGGTACGAGCACCAGATCTGCGGGAGTGATTCGCTGTCAGACAGCCAGCTTGGGTTCATCGATTCCCAGTGGAAAGCGTTCCGTGCCTGGTGGGACTGCTGGCCAGGGCGTGGGCAGCCTAGGTGACCGGCAAGCTCCGATACATCGATTCCCACACCGGTGGCGAACCGACTCGTGTCGTCCTCGAGGGTGGGCCAGACCTTGGTACTGGGCCGCTCGACGAGCGGCTCGAGCGTCTTGCGCGCGATCATGACACGCTTCGGACATCGGTCATCCTTGAGCCGCGAGGTTCGGACGCGATGGTTGGTGCGTTGCTGTGCGAGCCAACCGATCCGAAGTATTCAGCGGGCGTCATCTTTTTCAACAATGTTTCCTATCTCGGCATGTGTGGGCATGGGACCATCGGGCTCATGGTGACACTGGCACATCTCGGCCGGCTCGGACCGGGCAACCATTTATTCGAAACACCGGTCGGACCCGTCGAGGTACGGCTCCTCAACACCAACACAGTGGAGATTGAGAACGTCCCGAGTTGGCGATACGCCTCGGCCGTCGCGATCGATGTGGAGGAAGATGGACGGTACGTGGGCGATATTGCATGGGGGGGAAACTGGTTCTACCTGACAACACATCCAACGCTGAGGCTGACGCGCGAGAACATCCCCAACTTGCTCCGAGCGAGCGACCGCATACGCGAAGCGCTTCGACGCGCAGGTATCACCGGGGCAAACGGCGGTGATATCGACCATGTCGAGTTCTTCGGCCCTCCTGACGACACCAGCGCGAATGGCAAGAACTTCGTCAACTGCCCGGGCGGCGCCTACGACCGCTCGCCTTGCGGCACCGGCACGAGTGCAAAGCTCGCATGTCTCGCGGCTGAGGGGAAGCTCGCGCCGGGCGAGACCTGGGTGCAAGAGAGCATTCTCGGCAGCCAGTTTCACGCTCGCTACCGTCCCGATCGCGAAGGCAGGATCGTTCCGATGATCCAAGGGAGCGCATATGTGTGCGCCGAAGGTGTGCTCGTGCGCCAGCCAGGTGATCCTTTCGCAGACGGGATCCACTGATCATGGCCGACAAGCCGGACTTCTTGGTCGTCGGCGGCGGGATCATCGGTCTCGCGTGCGCGCACTATCTGCGCGCGCTCGGGGGCCGCGTCACAGTTATCGACCGCGGCACAATCGGTGGTGCTTGTTCGCACGGAAACTGTGGGTACATCTGCCCAAGCCACGTGCTGCCTCTCACCGAGCCTGGAGCATTGGCGGAGGGCCTGCGGTCGTTGTTCGATCCCGGCGCGGCCTTCCGGATACGACCTAGCCTATCTCCCGCGTTGTGGTACTGGCTCGCACAGTTCGGTTCGCGCTGTACGAAGAAGCAGATGATGCGAGCCGCGCCAGCGCTTAAGGCGATGCTTGATTCATCGATTGCTGAGTATCGTGATCTTGTCAGACAGGGAACGGTCGATGGCGAATGGGAAGACCGCGGCTTGCTGTACGTCTTCCGATCGGCATCGGCCCTGGACCGGTTCGGTGAGAAGGTCGCACTGATACGAGATTCGCTGGGCGTGTCTGCGACGAACATCAACCGTGAAGAGCTTCCCGATTTTGATCCGGCTATACGGCCAGGCATGGCCGGTGCCTACCACTTCATGGGAGACGCATCCGTTAGGCCCGAGGCACTCATTTCGAGCTGGGCTGATACGCTGCAAGAAAAGGGTGTTGAACTGATTGAAGGCTGCGCTTTTGAAGGCCTCGATACCCATGCTGGGCGTATACGCGCGATTCGCACCGATCGAGGGAACATGCCCGCTGGTTCATTTGTGTTTGCGCTTGGCGCGTGGAGTTCGCAGTTCGCGAGCATACTCGGTTGCGCGATACCAATCCAGCCCGGCAAGGGCTACTCGATCACGATGCGCAGGCCCGACGTATGTCCGATCCACCCGATGCTCTTCCCTGAAGAACACGTCGGGGTGAGCCCGTTCAGGGACGGCTACCGCCTGGGCTCGATGATGGAGTTCGCCGGTTACGATGAGCACATACCAGAGCGCCGTATCCAACAACTTCGCCGGGCGGCAGAGCCATACCTGGTCGAGCCGCACAGCCCAGACGAGATCGATCGATGGTACGGCTGGCGACCAATGACATGGGATAGCCTGCCGATCATCGGACGCCTCGACGAGCTGTCGAACGTGATTTTAGCGACGGGCCACAACATGCTGGGAATCAGCATGGCTGCCGCGACGGGCCGATTGGTCGCGGAGATCGCGGCAGACAAAGTGCCCCACATCGATCCCAAGCCGTACTCGCCTGCACGGTTTCGATAGCGGTTTGCAGCCAGCTCGGGATCAGCGCTTATGGCACGGTACGATGGGTTTTCTGCGAGCACAACAATGTTCGTGTGCGAGTCCTAGGCTTGCTGCAAACCAGGCTCCTGAGAAGTTTTCCGGTGTAGCCCAGTGGTAGAACGTCAGCTTCTCAATGCACAGAAGCACGACTTTCACATATCAGAGTTCCCGCTCATGAGCTCTCAAATCTGATTTGCAGATTGAGCGTGGGTCAACTGGTCAATTCAACTCGTTCTGGATCGACTGCCGTCTGCCAGCCTGCTTGCAGGTACTTGCGCTGGTCCAGTTGCCCACCCTCAAGCTTGCCGAGATCGAGATCGATCCACCGAGCCCACACGGCTTGCTCGCCGTCGGCCGCGACGACCATCGCCCGAGCCCGCGTGAATGCCGCCTCGGCTTCTTCGATCCGGCCCAACGCGGCGAGCGCGTAGCCGCTTTCGCGAACGATGACCCCGGCTTCGCGCAGGGGCGCGCCTTGAAGATCGAACCCTTCGACTTCATCCAGAAACTGACCGATCACTTCCAGGGATTCCTTGGGTCTTTCCTTCATGCGCGCGATCGCTGCAAGCTGCCCCTTGTGGCGCAGCTGGTCTTCTCCACTAGGATCCCGGAATGGCATTGGCACTGTGAGGTCATCCTCGTCTGGCAGTCCTTCAAGCGCGCGTTCTGCTTCGGCGATCTGGCCATCGGCTAGCAGGGTCAGGGCGAGCACGGTGTGCGCAGAGTAGGTTTCGGTTGAATCTGAACCGAATACATCGAGGACCACAGCGAGGGCGTCATGTGCCGTGCGCACCGCCTCTGCCGATTGGCCTTCAAAAAGATGGAACGTTGCGATAGACGACTCCCAGCTCGCGGTGTAGGCATGCTTTACGCCCAGCAAAGATCGGTATTCTTCGAGGCCTGCAGTGCCATACTCAACGGCATCGCCCGGGATCCCGTGCGCCCCGTACAGCCTGGCAGTAGTCAACAGCGCGAACCCGCGGGAGAGGCCCGGAAATGTCTTGGGATCCGAGTTCAGTACAATCTCAAGCTGCCGGATCGCCTCTTCGAACCGACCTGTTCGCCGTAGGGCGTTTGCGAGAAAGACGCGGTCAAGACCTGCGAAGTCCCTCACGATTTGGCTGATCGAGCCGTCTTCGCAAAGCCCGACACGCGGCGTCAGGAACTCGATTGTGTCTTCGAACTGTCCCGCAAAGAATGCGGTTCCTCCGATGAGATGGCAGAGATTCCGGTACCGCTCGTGACAAACGTCGACGAGACCGCTGACCGCGGCCTCTTTTTTCATGGCAACTCGCAGACGCTCATCCATCGGAAGCGACGTGTCGTACAGCGCGGCGAGACCTTCGGCGATCAGAAGGCGGGGGTCACCTTCGGGGAGCCCTGCTTCGCGGTAGAGACGGACGATGTCCTGAGATTGATCAGGGATCCCCTCGAAGTTACCTGTCGAGAAAATCGCTGCTTCGATCGCGATCCGGGCTTCTACTTCTAGGAGCGGCCGGCCTTCAAAGCGGATAGGAAGCATCTCCATTGCACGCTGGATGACATCGTGGACTGTGCTTTCAGATGTAATCTTGATTTCACCGGAGGAACTTGTACCCCACGTGATCCCTCCGAACATGTCGAGGAAGTACGAGTTGAGTAACTCCGTATCGAGCCTTGCTTGCTGAGCCGCGATGTACTGATTGTGAGCGTCTTCACGTGCTGACTCTGCTCGGAAGTAGAGACCTGTTAAACCAGCGACGGCGCCGACGGCGAGCAAGATGAACAGTCCGGCGACAGTCACCGGAGCGCGGTTCCGGCGGACGAACTTGCGGACCCGGTACGCGCTGCTGGGGGGCCCCGCGAGCACGGGCTCGTCGTGCAGATGTCGCTGGAGATCTGTGGCGAGCCCGTTTGCGGTCTCGTAGCGCCGCGTGCGGTCCTTCTCAAGGCACTTCATCACGATCCAGTCGATGTCACCCCGAAGCAGCGCGCCAAGCTTCTGCACGTCAGCTCGGCGTTGGTCCGCCGTCTCGGTTGCGGTCGCGCCGAGCGTCGAAAGCCGGGTTGAGGGCTTGTGCGGCTCGACCTCGCGGATCATTCGCATCATGCCGTCGTAGCCCGCAGACCCCAGCTCTTCTTCGGTGAAGGGGGTCGTGCCGGTCAGCAGCTCGTAGAGCAGGACGCCGAGCGAATAGATGTCACTCCTCGTGTCTATGTCGAGCCCGGACATCTCGGCCTGTTCGGGGCTCATGTAAGCAGGAGTGCCAATCATCTGGCGGTGCTGTGTGTAGATGGTCTTCTCGGTAAGCTCCTGGTTGGTGGCCTTCGCGATACCGAAGTCGATAACCTTGACGACCGGCACACTGTCGTGCAGTGTGACCAGCACGTTGTTAGGCTTGATGTCCCGATGAATGATGCCCTTTTGATGTGCGTGCTGGATCGCGTTGCACACTTGGGTGAATAGCCCGAGCCTTTCCCTCGTTCCGAGCCTCTCTGTGTCGCAGTATTCGAGAATTGGGACACCTCGAACCAGCTCCATGACAAAGAACGGTCGGCCCGTCTCTGTCGCACCCGCGTCGAGCACCTTGGCGATGTTTGGGTGGTCCATCATCGCCAGGGCCTGCCGCTCGGCCTCGAATCGAGCGATCACCTGCTTCGTATCCATACCCAGCTTGATGATCTTCAACGCAACGCGTCGTTTTACGGGTTCCTTTTGTTCAGCAGCCCAGACCGAGCCGAACCCACCCTCTCCGAGCTGCTCGAGAAGCTTGAATCGATCGATCTGCTGTCCAACAAACTCTTGCTGCCGTGATGCCGGGACGGGCGATGGGACACCATCCGGCGCGGGGCTCTCGGTGAGAGCCGCTTCGGCTGTAACATCGCCAAGAAAGCCATCGTCCTCCGCTGCACGCACTATCGTGAGCACACGCTGCTTGAGTTCCTCATCACCACCACACTCGCGTTGAAGCAACTGCTCCCGTTCTTTGCCCTTGGTATCGAGCGCGAGGTCGAACAGTCTGCGAATGTCGTCTTGGGAGTATCGCGTCATGGCCACTCCTGTCAGTCACGCGTCGACTCGATCGCTTCACGCAGCCAGCCACGAGCGAAGGCCCATGTGCGTTTCACGGTGGGCTCCGAGACGTTGAGCACGAGCGCGGTCTGCTCGATGCTCAGCCCCGCAAAGTACCGAAGGCGGACGATCTGAGCCGATTTTGGATCCACACTCTCCAAGCGGAAGATCGCGTCGTGGAGGATCAGGAATCCCGCATTTTCGCACACAGAGGATGGGTCTGGCAGGGATGCCAGGTTCAGCGCGCATTTCCGAGCGTCAGGGCCACCTCGTTTCTTGGCCACTTTTGCGCGGGCGTGATCGATCAGGACTTGCCTCATGGCCTCGGCAGCCGCTGCATAGAAGTGCGCCCGACCGGCCCACGGGACCTGCCTATGCCCGGCGAGTTTGAGAAAGGCCTCGTGGACCAATGCGGTCGCCGATAGCGTGTGCCCTGGGTGTTCACTCGCCAGATGCCCACGGGCGGCCGCGCGAAGTTGCTCGAACACCAGTGGCAGGAGCGCATCCGCGGCTGCACGGTTGCCACCAGCGGCGGCGTTCATGAGGACGGTTGCATCCGTATATGAGCTGGCCCCGGACATGTTCTCCATTATGCTGGACGTGTGCGGCGAGCCTGGCGAGTTCGGCTTCACTCCGGTGCGGCAGATGGCGATCGCATTCGGCCTGGGAACTCAAAGAAATTCTAGCTTTGGGAGCTGACGTTCTGACTCGCGATACCGGCTGAGCGATGCTGGAGCGGGATTCGGCGCATACTCTGAAGAGCAACGTAGTAAAATGTCGCGCGATGTCGAGCGATTTTGCACGACTTCAACCCAGAGGTCTTGTCGCCGTAAAATACCGTAGAATATTGACTTGCGGGTGTAGTTCAGTGGTAGAACGTCAGCTTCCCAAGCTGAATGTCGCCGGTTCGACTCCGGTCACCCGCTTTCCAGTTTCCGCCGATGCATGGGGGTGCGAGGCGGTGCTAAGCCCCGCGAATTGCAGCACTTCGCCATCGGTCGACTGACCGTCGTCCGCGGCTGTCTTGGTGCCGCCGAATGGCAGCGAAGCGCGGCCAACCGCACTGGAAAGCTGTGTGCGCGCTGCGCCAGGCGCTGCAACCCCGGGCAAGCCATCGATGGCTCTGGTGGTGTCGGACAGCCCCAGGACGGTGTAGTGCGACAGGGTGGTGCGGTAGTCGCTGTGCCGCATGATCTGCTGAGCCAGCTGCGGGGCCACGCCCGCCCGCGCGAGCGAGGTGCCCAGTGTGGTCCGCATCGCGTGAAAGTCGACGACGCGACCCTCGCTGTCGGTCTGCTTCAAGAAGTCTGATGCCGAGCGGGTTTCGCGATCGTCTTCCGTCTCCGCTGCCTCGATCCATGCTTGACGGGCTCTATCGAGATCGCTGTAGAAGGTGCGGATCGTGGGCATCGTCTGGAAGACCGGGCTGTTCGGGTCGGGTGCCTCGGGGCGGATCGAGACCAGGGCGTCAACCGCGGCCAAGTGGAGCGGGATCACGTCCTCACGTTTGGCTTTGCCCACGCTGATGCGCACTCGAAGCGACCGCTGGTCGAGGTCCACGTCGCTCCAGGCGATCTTGCCCATCTCGCCTCGTCGCAGCCCAGTGAGTGCCGCCACGAGGTACACGACATGCCGCGGCGTGTACTTTCGCTTCGTGTGTCGTTGGTCCTCATGAACCGTCTGACCAATGAGCCAACTGAGTTCTTCAACGGACAAAGCGCGTCGCTGGCGGCGACGGTCGACCCGCTCTTCTGCCTTCGCCACTCGCGCCAGCGGGTTGCTGCGCAGCCGACCGGTCTTCACGCACCAGTTCATGAACGCGACGATGTCCTGACGGCGATGATTCACCGTTCGTGCCGCAAGCCCTTCTTTGCGCAGACCGTGGAGGTATCGCTCGAACGAGTTGGTGTCAAGATGAGCCAGTCGGGTCGCCCGCGACATCGAGACGAAGGCGTCGAGGTGATTGCGCTTCTGGCCGACTGTCCGGCCAGACATCCGCACGTGCTCGCAGTGCTCGTAGTACTCAGTCAGATGTTCCGCAAGGTCTCGATCGCCCTCACTCGCATATCGATCATCGTCGGCATTCGTGACGCCGAACCGACGACGCATGACTTTGGACTCGAACTCCCGGGCAATCTCCTGGGTGACGGCCTTGTCGGTGCTGCCGGTGACGGTCCGGCGACGTCCGTGTTCGTCGGTATAGGCGATCATCCACGGGCGGCCCTTCTTGCCCTTGTCGCAGGCTCGCTTGAAGATGCTGGCCATCTCACGCGTCCTTGTCTTGGTACGCAACCACAAGCCCCAGGTACTCGGCGAGGGCGTCGACGTACCGGAGCGAGAGACTGCTCTTCTTGTTCACGAATCTGGAGAGCAGCGATTGGTCGATGCCGGTGTCCTTGGCGATCCGGTACTGGCTCTCGTCGGCCTTGATCACGGCTGCTCGAAGCTGATCGCTGAGTGACAGTTTCTTGCGAGGCATGGCTGTTCCTAATACATGACTATTTGTCAAGTATATGTGCTGTATGCAAGCTTGGCAATGACCAGGCTGCCCGGTAGGGCAACCCGGCCTGTCGAGGCCTGAGAGGCGTTGAGATGCCCTCAGAGGCCACTGGGCACCGGGCAGGGCACATGGCGTGGGCCAGGGCCGTGCACGGGCAGGCACGCGTACAGCGGCACTGCCGTTGCCCCATTGGCCATGTACACAGGTTCCCTTTCCAGCGCCAAGGGCCCTGGGTACCGCGTGTCATTGCGTGCACCCCGGGCCCCACCCAGCCCCGGGGCTAGAACCCAAGCCTGGGGGCGTTGGGCAGCAGCCGAACGCCGCGATAGACGCGGTACCGGCTTTCCTTGCTGCCCCGCTGTGACACCGATACCTCCGGATGAGCTGCGAGCAGATCACGTCCAAAGGTCTGAACTGGCGTGGGGTGATCGATCCCGACTCGTTCGCACCAGGCGCGGTACGAGCCATGCAGATCCGTCACTGACGTCTCCGCACCATCCGTCAGATCGCAACACTCTTTGACGAACGTGGATACGGGGCTCGCGAGCTCGGTGAGCATGCCAAGGGCTTCCTCACCCGCACGAGGCTGGATGAACTTACCTCGCTCGTAGAGCCGACGCCGCCCTTCCATTGCCCAGATCAGGATGCCGGGTAGATCGGCGAGTAGCCGGTCTGTCAGCCGGGTGTCTTCCTTTCCCAAGAACGACTTCTTGAGCGACAGAACGATGAAACGCTGCGCAAGAGCACCACTCGAATCTTGCAGCCGAGGGAGTTCGTTGGACATGATGATCAACCGAGACTGCAGCGTGACTGTGATGGTCTCCTTGAACTTTCGGTTCACGGTCAACGCGTCCTCGCCGCTGATGCTCAGCAGACGTTCGGCGATCTGACCAACCGCGGCACCTCGTTGGATGCGGGCATCGGAGATGATTGCCAGAATCGCGTTGAGCAATGGAGCAAGCCCGAACTCGCCACCAAGACTCGAGAGCGTCGGGCCCTTCACACTCTGGTTCCCGAGAAGACCACGAATCACACGAGCAATAGTGCCCTTTCCAGATCGCGGCGGCCCGACGATGAGAAGCATCTTGTGGAACCGCACATCCGGAGTCAGGCAGAGCCCGATGAATTCCTGGAGAACGCCCATCTGCTGGGTGTCTCCATCGAAAATATCATCGAGGAAATCGAACCATGCGGTGGGTGGGCCTGCTCCGGGGTCGTAGTCCATCGGGGCGTGGTAGGTACAGAAGAACTGAGGCGTTGCGGGCACAAGCATCCCGCTCTGGACATCAACCAGACCGTTTCGAGCGGGAAGCAGTTGTTTGGCCGGTACGCTTGCTGAACGGGCATCGAGCCACTCATGAGTCCCGCGATCAATCTCGCGGTGTCTCAAACGACTCAATGCATGCCTGACTCGCTCGATCAGCGCTTTGTCGGGCTTGAGCAAAGTTCTTGCGGGCCCACCTTTGACCTTGGACGCTACCTTCAGCTTGGCCAGGTAGAGGTACAGCTCTTTCTCGATGTGGGCACTCTCAATGACTCGATAGCTTCCTTCTGTGTACGCATAGAAGTCGCCTGCGTAGTAGACAAGTGTCGGATCTCCCCGAAGGGTGTACTTGGCGTTGAGGAACCCCAGTGACAGCTGAAGCACATCACGCGGGTCGGACACACGCTCGTCTCCCTCCCCGGTGATGTACTCAGCAAGGACGTCGAGACCGCCGGCCTTTGAGCTTGCTAGGACCAAGAGCTCATCCAGGGTGTGCCCGGCCTCAAGCCAATCAGACACATCTTGTTTGTTCTCAAGGCCGTCGAGCAACAGGATCGAGACGGACGCAACGCCCGCTCTTTGCAGCTGCTCAAACACGGTCATTGCGTATCGGAAGCCAGCAATGTCGTGATCAGGCACGATGCATACCCGCCGACCCATCAGATTCGAGAGATCGGTGAGGTGCGGGGATGACGCGCCGCCGAGTGTCGTAGTGGCTACGCCACCGAGGTCGTTGATGTTCTCAGCGTCCTTCTCGCCCTCGACAAAGAAGACAGTCTCGGCGTGATCTGCCCTCATAATCCCGCGCAGATTGAACGGGATTCGATCAGTACCACCAAGACCATCAACCCGGCCTTCTGGTGTCGTCCGTTCAATGGCGAAATGCTTGTTTGGGTATCTGACCACCCAGTACGCGATATCGCCGTCCTCGTCCTCGTATGGCCACGCATTCACGTAGTCATCGCGAACACCAGGGAACGAACCGAGATCACTCTCAGTCAGGCCGAGAGCAGCCAAGACCTTGCCGCGCGAACAGCCTGCGTGACACTTGACGTGGACGCGATCGCCGCACACGCCGGCCCAAAAACTCGGTCGCTGATCATCGTGACCTGGCACGGGGCAGCGACCACGGATAAACGTGCCGTCTGGGCTCCACGTCACATCTTCAATTCGCGATGCGATTCGATCGAGAGTTGAGTGATTCACGCGCCACCTCGCTGTCCCCACTCAGCGCGGATGAACGTGTCGATTGTGGACTTGCGCCAGCGACGAATTCGCTTCGTCGCAACATCTGGAGGAGGAAACTGTCCTTGGGACCTACGCGACTGCAGAGTTCGCTTGCCAATCTTGAGGTACCGGGCGATCTCGTGGAGTGTGAGAAAACAGTCTTCAACCCCGTCGTGGGCTTCGTAGCCCAAAATCTGACTTGTCATTCGAGTGATTCCATGGCAACCGCAGCGGGCCATAACGAGCTGTCGCGACCCGCTGCCCGGTGTCTTTCACCGGTAGCCAGACACGATTCAACGGCAACAGCTCACGAACATGAAGATGATCGTTGAGCGTCGTCGCATTGCTGCGTTGAGAGGTTGGAATCAGTGAGGCACCGGAGCTTTGGAACGGGCTCCAAGACCGGAAGTTCAGGCAGTCATCCGATTGATACGACGCAAAAAGGCCGCTGAAGACTGGTCCGTACCGCCGGGGTGTGGTCCCGATGTATCCAGCGTAGCGATGACTGCCAGGTAGTCAAGACCAGGTTTGGTGGCGGCACCCCGATGCGCGAAAAAGCACCAAGATTCATGCTCGGTATCAATCTACGTTGCTGGGGATCTGTAGGTCGGCAATCCGGCCAAGGGGCGGTGAGCTGGCGCGACGGGTGTTTAGCCAATACCCTTGAGGTGCGGGAGTTGCTGGGCAGCGTGCCCCGGCCCGCTTGGACATGAAGGAGCCACGAACCTGAGCCTGGCCCGGGCTGAACGGGCCGACATCCGAACGACGCGCGAGCGTCTTTGCTGCTTCCGGAGAAACCGCCAACCTGGGCTTCGGCCCTTGAACAGGAATGGCAGCACTGGTGCCGCGCCCCCGTATGGGGGTGTCGGCCATGTGTTGTCTTCCTGTGCCCCTTGGCGGGGGCCTCCGGAGCAGCCATGGTTCGGCGCCTCCTTTTTTGGTGGACCGAACCTGCCGGCTCAGCAGCTCCGCAGGAGGTACCGCCATGACACATGATCGAGTTGCCGTTGCCCTTGTTGCTGTCGCCATTGCGATCACCGGCTGTGAACGAGAGGAAGAGTCGCAATCTGCAGACAAGCGAAGGTCTATTCCCCTTGGTGTGACCGAAGAGCGAGTCGATGACACGAGAACTCCGGCCGGCCTCCGGAACACACCCATTGCGCCAGGGATACGCCAGCCCGAACAGTCAGCACCGGCAGCCGAAGAGCTGAGCGAACCGGAGTACATACGAGTTGGTCGCGTTCGCGGCTTTCCGTATGCGGGCGTCAGGCGATGGGAAGTCCGAATCGAGATCCAGCCAGGGCACACTCGCGACGAAGTGGGATCAATCATCGAAACTGCTGCACGAGATGCCATCGCCCAGTACGGGGGAAAGGCTGCCGATGTGCTAGCCTTCGCACCGGGTGACGACACGAGCGGAATGGCTACCATCGGCCAAGGCGTGTTTGCTCCCAATGGCAGGTGGGGAGATGCCGCCAAGGATGCGCCGATGGCGTTTCAGCTAACCGGACTACGCGACGAGTACTTCCGTACTCCGGATGGGCTCGACCGCTGGGCAGTCGGAACCACCGTCACATTGCGGAGTTCGGGTGATCGGGCAATCCGGGTGTCCAACAGTCGTGATCGATGGGATTCAGAAAGCGAGATTGCCGCTGTGACGCCAGGCACCGAAGCTTTGATCATGCAGCGGTACGTGACGCCGATTGCCTCTGATATGGAGCTGATCCGATACGAGGTGGAATTAGAGCGCGAAGGCCAGACGATTCGTGGCTGGGTCAGCCAATGGGCCGTGGAAGGCTCCTGATCGTGAGTACCTAGCTATCTGCTCCGGTACCACTTTCATTTTGCCACTCGCGGAATGTCGTACTTGTCCCGGCAACGCGCCACTCCTTGCGCCCGTTTGCATTGCGCGCCATGATGACTGATGCCGCAGCGCTGGGACTCGCGAAAGGGACATCCTGACCGAACACGAAAAGTTCAGGATCATCGTCAGGGGTGAGCTTGCCTGCTTCGATCAGTTGCTCGCGAAGCCCCTTGTAGCTGGTCCACGACTCGACACCTTCACGTCGAGCGGTTGACCCCACAGAGACAACGAACTCACCGTCGATCTCACGCGCTCGCGCCGAGGCACCGACTCGATTCAGCTCGAAGATGGGTGAGCTTGACGCCAGCTCGCTCGGACCAGCCTCGACCGATGGGCGCTCGTGTAGGAAGGAGAAGCCGATCGCGGGCAGCACAAGCCGCATCTGGTCCAGAAACCCCTCCATATCAGCGATCTCCGACTCTGGAAGCGGAGGTGGCACTGGAGCCGCGCTGTTCATCAATCGCGCGCGACCGGCTTTGCTGATCATGTCGATCAGGCGGCTCTCGAGATAACGCCCGTGAGCCTTCGTGATGTTGTCGTCCTTACTCACCACGATGACCGTTCGAGACCAGAAGTCCTTCGAGTCGTCCTTGTCGTGGTGGGCGAGGCGCGTGGCGACACTGTCACCTTCACCGACGTACACGGCGTCTTGGCCAGTTGTGTCGGGGTCCGGGCCGACCAGGAGGTACACACCTGTCCGACGAGCTTCCTCTCGCTTTGCAGCATCAGCGAGCTGTGAGCGAGGTACGACCAAGACCTTGCCGGTCCAGTTGATGATCTCGGCCGTCAACGTGCCGGTTGCGGTCCCGTCAACCAGATAGAGGCGGATGGTCTTGCCCTTCACAGTGAGAGCATAGCCGATAGATCTCAGGGTTCTGAAAACCAAACAAAGATCGTACAAATTGGACTTAGCCAGCGACATCG
The DNA here is from genome assembly GCA_039186605.1 of Planctomycetota bacterium. Classification (GTDB taxonomy): domain Bacteria; phylum Planctomycetota; class Phycisphaerae; order Phycisphaerales; family UBA1924; genus JBCCZZ01. Next base: position 214,220 of record JBCCZZ010000001.1, read on the forward strand.
CACAATTTTTGAAAAGTAGCACCGCTACACATTCGTAAACTTGACTCTGAGTTGTGATTCAGTATGGTTGTAGGGGGACTACTGCCTCCAAAATGACAAACGCCCGGTGCGACAACACCGGGCGAGTAGATCCTTGAACGAGGCCGAGTAGGCCGGACGCACAGGACCAGCTACGGGCATTCAACCGTCCGCCGGTGCGTCGGTCAAGTCTCGGCCGCAGAGATGAAGGGAGGTCGCTCCCAGCCGAGACAGAACGAGTGCCGTCAGACCTGGCGGCTCCTTCCCGATCGATTCACCTGACTGGAGGCACAACCATGCCCACCACCTCGAGCGTCGCGAGCGAGATCGACGCACACATTCACAAGTGCGGAGGCGGATACCAGAGCTGGTACATCGGCATCGCGGCCGATCCCCGTGCCCGCCTCTTCGCCGACCACAACGTCGCCGAGAACGGGGACGCCTGGATCTTCCGGGATGCCGGCACCGACGCCGCCGCCCGTCAGATCGAGGACCACTTCCTCCGCCTCGGATGTCGTGGCGGCGATGGTGGCGGCAGCTCCGCCACCAAGTACGTCTACGCGTACAAGATCAACTCGCACACCCGCGAGTAGTAAGCACCCTCCCGTCGGCGGGCGGAAACGCCCGCCGACGCATTCATGACCACACGAACAGCACAACTCGACCAGATCGCCGAGGTCTTCAGCGGTCATTACGAGAAAGGCGCTGGAAGTGACGATCCCGCCGGTACGCATCGGCTGGTGTTCATCGCATCGATCGACCCCGCGCCAGATCATGCTCTGATCCGTCAGAGCTGCCCCCGATTCATGCCCAAGAAGGCCCCTGGCAGAGCAGTTCTCGAGCATGGTGATCTGCTGGTCCCCGCCCGTGGTGATCGATTGCACATCGCCATTATCGAGCATCCTGATGACCGCCGTCCGCTCGTGGCGGCGTCCTTCCTCCACGTAGTGAGGCCGAGGGCTGATGACCTTGATCCATATTACCTCCGTTGGTGGATTGAGTTCGGCGCTCGTGAGCGACTGCAGCAGGGCATCCAGGGCAGCAACATTCCGACGCTATCGATCAAGGTACTGCGGACTGTGGCGGTCCCGATCCCACCTCTCGATATCCAGCGTCGCATCGCCGAATTTCACGCCCTCACTGTCCGCGAATCCCAGATCATGACCGACCTGCGTGATACGAGATCGCAATTGAACAACGCCCTCGCACTCCAGGTCGCCACAGGAGCCGTCCACGCATGAGCCAGACCAAGCACACCAGACCGCAGATCTCCAACGCAGTGTGGGCCGCGTGCGACACGTTCCGAGGCGCTGTCGACCCGGCGAACTACAAGAACTACGTCCTCACCATGCTCTTCCTGAAGTACCTCTCCGACATGATGCTCGACCGCCGGGACGAGCTGCTGGAGAAGTACAAGGGCGACGAGGCTCGCGTCGAGCGTGCCCTCCGAAACGAGCGGTTCGTGCTCCCGGCGGGCTCCGACTTCCGCGACCTCTACACGAAGCGGGATGCCGACAACATTGGTGAGCTGATCAACATCGCCCTGGCCGAGCTCGAGGACAACAACAAGGCCAAGCTCGAGAACGTCTTCAGCAACGTTGACTTCAATAGCGAGGCCGAGCTTGGCGAGACCCGCGAGCGAAACGTGCGTCTCAAGAACCTGCTGGAGGACTTCAACAAGATCGACTGCCGCCCATCACACCTCGATGGCCGAGACACGATCGGCGACGCGTACGAGGAGTTGATTGGCTGGTTCGCCGCTGGTGCTGGAAAGAAGGCTGGCGAGTTCTATACGCCGCCGGCCGTGTCGACACTCCTCGCCAAGCTGCTCAAACCCGAGGAGGGTGCCCGCATCCTCGACCCCGCCTGCGGCTCGGGCTCGCTGCTCATCAAGGTCGCCCGCGAGGTCGGCTCGGACAACTTCGCCGTCTTCGGCCAGGAGTCCAACGGCTCCACCTGGGCCCTGTGCAAGCAGAACATGTTCCTGCACCGCATGGACCAGGCCCGCATCGAGCGGTGCGACACGCTCCGCTCACCCAAGCTCCTCGACAACGACGAGCTCATGCGGTTCGACATCGTCACCGCCAATCCCCCGTTCAGTCTCGACAAATGGGGCCAGGAGGACGCCGAGAAGGACCGCTTCAACCGCTTCTGGCGGGGCGTGCCGCCTAAGAGCCGGGGCGACTACGCGTTCATCAGCCACATGATCGAGACCGCCCTGGAGGGGCACGGCCGCGTCGGCGTCATCGTGCCTCACGGCGTGCTCTTCCGCTCGGGGGCTGAGGGCCGCATCCGCCGCAGGCTCATCGAGGACAACCTGCTCGACCTCATCGTCGGGCTGCCGCCCAACCTCTTCTACGGCACCGGCATCCCCGCCGCAATCCTCATCTTCGACAAGTCGCGGAAGGGGAACACCAAGCAGGACACAGTCCTCTTCATCGACGCCAGCCGCGAGTTTGAGCAGGGCACCAACCAAAACCGTCTGACCGAGGACAACATCCAGAAGATTCTCGCGACCTACGAGGCATACGAGAGCGTCGAGAAGTACGCCCACGCCGCGACGGCCGAGGAGCTCGCCGCGAACGACTTCAACCTGAACATCCCGCGGTATGTCGACACCTTCGAGGACGAGGAGGAGATCGACATCGAGGAGACGCAGACCGAGATCGAGCGGCTTGAGAACGAGCTGACCGAGGTCCGCGGCAAGATGGCGGCAACGCTGAAGGAGCTTGGGCTTGCGACCAACATTGCCTGAATCCTGGAAGTGGTGTCACCTCGACGATGTCGCGACGGTCCAGACGGGTCTTGCTCTCGGCAGGAAGGATCTGAAGGATGCCGTCGAGCGTCCGTACCTTCGCGTCGCGAATGTGCAGGATGGATACTTCGACCTCCGCGAGGTGAAGACCGTTCGTGTCGAACGCAGTAAGGTTGCGAGGCACTCCCTTCGGTACGGCGATGTTCTCCTCACCGAGGGCGGCGACTTCGACAAACTCGGACGCGGACACATCTGGCGTGATGAGGTTGCGGAGTGTCTACACCAGAACCATGTGTTCGCGGTTCGCCCGGACGATTCTGTCTTGCTGCCCGAATACCTCGCCGCAATCACCAGTGGGCCGTGGGGCCGGGCCTACTTCCTCGGGTGCTCAAAGCAGTCGACTAACTTGGCGAGCATCAACTCGACACAGGTCAAAGAGATGCCTCTGCCGCTGCCACCGCTCGACGAACAGAGTCAGATCGTTGACCGACTCACCCAGTTTGACGAGGCGAGCACATGCTTGGAGGAACTGACCGAGCACCGTCGCCAGTACCTCCGCGGCCTGATGCAGCAGCTCCTGACCGGCCGCCGCCGCCTCCCGGCGTTCGCGGGCGAGGCGTGGGATGAGGATCACCTCGGTGATCTGTTCGGTGAGCGTGCTGAAACCGGCCGGGCCGACCTGCCTCTTCTCTCCATCACCGCCGAGCGTGGCGTGATTCCTCGGGAGGAGATCGAGCGGAAGGACACTTCCAACGCGGACAAGTCCAAGTACAAGCGGATCGCCCCCGGCGACATTGGCTACAACACAATGCGGATGTGGCAGGGCGTGTCGGCACTGTCGAGCCTGGAGGGCATCGTCAGCCCCGCGTACACGATCTGCATCCCGGGACCGAAGGTCGACGGCCGCTTCGCTCGCTGGTTCTTCAAGTTCCCGCGTGTGGTCAACCTGTTCTACCGATACTCGCAGGGCTTGGTGGACGACACCCTGAACCTCAAGTACCCGCACTTCGCCGAGATCAAGGTTAGTGTGCCGACCTTGCTCGATGAGCAGCGTGCCATCGCCGACATCCTCGACACCGCTCAACGCGAGATCGAGCTGCGCGAACAGCTCCGCGAGCAGATCCAGCTCCAGAAGCGTGGCCTGATGCAGAAGCTGCTGACCGGCGAGATCCGCGTGCCCGCCGACGAGCCTGTCACCGAGGAGGTGTCGACATGACGACATCAGAGCTGCTCGACTTCAACGACGCGATCAAGCAATGCAACAAGTCTCCACACGCCTTGCTCGGCAACGGCTTCAGTGTGGCCTGCCGGCCCAATCTGTTCAACTACAGCCGTCTTCTGGACCAGGCAAACCTCACCGATCGCCCACAGGCACGCGAGGCATTCGACCGGCTCGGCACGACGGACTTCGAGATCGTGATGAACGGCCTCTCCCGGGCCGCTGAGCTTGCAGACGTGTACGGCACCTCTGATGGGTCACTCGCCGACCGATTCCGCGAGGATGCCGAAGCCCTGAAAGAGGTCCTCGTTCAGACGATTGCCGGGACGCACCCTGACCTGCCCAAGGCGATCACTGACGGGGAGTGTGCGGCAGCGAAACGCTTCTTGTCCAACTTCCGTGGACGGGGCGACAAGCAGAAGATCTACCTGCTCAACTATGACCTGTTGACCTACTGGGCGTTGATGCGGTCCGATGTCGAGCCGCAGCTTCAGTTCGACGACGGGTTTCGGCAGCCGGAGAACGGTCCCGAAGACTGGGTCGTGTGGGAATCGAACCGCCACAGCCAAGATCTCTTCTACCTTCATGGCGGCCTGCACATCTACCAGTCCGGTCCGGAGATCCGGAAGTTCACTTGGTGCAACACCGGCTTGCCGCTGATGGATCAGATCCGTGGGGCTCTCGACGAGAACCGGTTCCCGCTTTACGTCGCCGAAGGCACATGGCGGGACAAGATGACGCGGATCCGCCGGAGCGATTTCCTCGGCCGCGGCCGACGTAGCTTCCGACAGATCGGTGGCACGCTCTTCATCTACGGAATGTCAATGAGTGACAACGATGACCACATCCTGCACGCCATAGCGGCTGGCAAGGTTGAGCAGCTCTTCGTCTCTGTGTACGACGATATCGGCAGCGAGGTGAATCAGGAGCTCGTAAGCCGCGCGTTGACCTTGCCAGATCGGCGAGCGACAGCAGGTGGTACAAATCCAAAGCCGCTCGAGATCAAGTTCTTTGATGCAGAGTCCGCTCAGGTATGGAGCGCGACATGACTGATATCCCGCAGGCACCTCGCAACGACGAGGACGCCACCAGTCAGCTGCCCGCACTAAAAGTGCTGATCAACCTCGGCTGGACGTACTTGACTCCCGACGAGGCTCTGACGCTTCGGGGCAGCCGGGCATCGGAGGTGCTGTTGTACGGAGTTCTCGAAGACTGGCTCCGTGACAGCAATCGGATCGAGTATCGCAGTCAGTCGGTGTCCTTCACCGAGGCCAACATCGCATCTGCGATCGCCACGCTTCGCGATGAGCAGGACGACGGGCTCGTCCGCACCAATGAGAAGCTGTACGACCATCTCCTGCTCGGCAAGTCGCTCAAACAGACGGTGCTCGGAGACAGCAAGAGCTTCCAGCTCAAGTACATCGACTGGGATGCTCCCGAGAACAACGTCTACCACGTGACGGAGGAGTTCTCCGTCGACCGCTCTGGATCGGATAAGACGTACCGCCCGGATTTGGTGCTCTTCGTCAATGGCATCCCCTTGGGCGTCATCGAGTGCAAGCGGAGCGACCTCGGGCGTGGCAAGCCCGCTCCCGTGATTCAGGCCATCGAGCAGCACGTCCGCAATCAGAAGCCCGACGGAATCCCGAAGCTCTATTGGTACTCGCAGGTTCTGGGGGCACTCTCGCCTGCCGGTGCTCCTTCTGAAGAAGTGGTCACGGACGAGTACGAGTCCGAAGCCAAGCTGCCCGCCCGGTACGCGACCACGGGTACACCGAAGAAGTTCTGGGCAAGCTGGCGTGAGTCGGCGATCGTCGACGGCGAGTGTGAGGTGCCCGACGCCTCTGTCGATGCGGCGGTCAACGATCGGCTCGGCCAAGCTGATGTTGAGCGACTGCTCAAGCACCGACCGGCTTCTGTCCAGGCCGACTTCCACGCGGCGGAAGACCAGGGACGCCTCGCGACCGAGCAGGACCGGCTCCTGTGCCGCGTGTTCTCTCCGCAACGCCTGCTGCGATTGTCACATCACTACATCGTGTTCGATGCTGGTGTGAAGAAGATCGCTCGATACCAGCAGTATTTCTGTGTCGAGAAGATCCGCCGTCGCATTCGTGACCTTGGACCAGATGGGATGCGTCGGGGTGGCGTCGTCTGGCATACCCAGGGCTCAGGAAAGAGCCTGACGATGGTCATGCTCGTGAAGGCCATCGCAATGGACCGGCACCGGGGTGACCTTCCCGGCGGCGAGCGGGGTGAGCGAATCGTCCTGGTCACCGACCGAGTCGATCTTGATGACCAGATCTACAAGACATTCAAGCACTGCGGCCTGAAGGCTCTGCAGGCGAACAAAGGAAGCGATCTGGTCCGGCTCCTCAAGGACACCGAAGCCAAGATTGTGACCACGGTGATCAACAAGTTCGATGCCGCTCTCGGCAAAGAACAGATCAGCGTGGACGATCCCAATGTGTTCGTGCTGGTTGACGAGGGCCACCGGACCCAGTTCGGCATTCGTCACTCGACGATGAGACGCGTGCTTCCGAATGCGTGCTACATCGGGTTCACCGGCACGCCTGTCCGACGGAAGGATCGGAGCACCGTTGAGAAGTTCGGTGGCATGATCGACTCGTACACCATCAAGCAGGCTGAACAGGACCGAGCGGTGCTACCGATCGTCTACGAGGGTCGACACGTCGTCAAGGACGTCAATCAGGCCGAGATCGACGACTGGTTCGACAAGTACACCGAGGGCCTGTCCGATGAGCAGAAGCAGGACCTGCGTCGCAAGGTCAGTACCGAAGACCAGATCATGCAGGCCGACCCGGTCATCCGACGGATTGCTCGTGATGTCTCGGAGCACTACCGCAACTTCCTGCAGGGGACCGGCCTCAAGGCTCAGCTCGTCGCACCATCCAAGGCTGCAGCGATCCGCTACAAGCACTGGCTCGACGACCTCGGCGAAGTTCGCTCCGAGGTCTTGATCTCCCCGCCGGACGACCGAGAAGGCGACGAGGACATCTACAAGCCAAACCGTGAGCTCGTCAATCGATTCTGGGACGGCGTATTGCAGCGATTCGGGACGGACGTCCGGTACGCCAAGCAGCTCATCAACGCCTTCAAGCACGTCGATACTGCAGATCCAGAGAGCGATGCTCCCGAGATCATGATCGTCGTGGATAAGCTCCTGACTGGCTTTGATGCCCCAGAGAACACAGTGCTTTATCTGGGCCGAAGGCTCAGGGAGCACAACCTCCTGCAGGCCATCGCACGTGTGAACCGGTTGGCGACCGGCAAAGAGCGTGGATATGTCTTGGATTACCGAGGCGTGCTCGAAGAGCTCGACGATGCGTTCGCCATGTACTCCCGAGATCCTGATGACCCAGAAGCGGCGGACCTCGGATTTGTTGAATCCCTCGCGAGCATCGACAAGGCATGGGACGATCTGCCGCAACGACATTCGCTGCTTTGGGACACGTTCAAGGAGCTTGAGGGAAGCCGCGACCGCGAGGCGTACGAGCAGCACCTCGCTGACGAGGCCTTGCGAATCCGGTTCTACGATCGGTACGCCGCTTTCGCTCGAGTGCTCGATGTCGCTTTGTCCTCACACACGTTCCTCAACGCGACACCTGATGCGACAGTGGCGAAGTATCGTGAGGACCTGAAGTTCTTCGGGGAGCTGCGCCGAGCGGTGCGGATCCGCTACGCCGAGGTCGTCGACTTCTCTGAGTACGAGCCGAAGATTCGGAAGCTGCTCGATCAGTACATCAGCGCAAGCGGCGTCGAAAGCATCACCGGCAAGATCGACCTCTACGACCGAGACCAGCGTGCCGCCGCGCTGGAGGCAGCTGGTTCCGCTTCATCGAAAGCGGAGACGATTGCCAGCAACGTTAACCGTGTACTTGAGGAGCGTGTTCAGAATGCAGATCCCGCTACATATCGCAGGCTGTCTGCAATGCTCCGAGAGATCATAGAACGGATGCGTCAGGGGTGGCTCGCTGCCGCGGAGGCACTGATCCAGGTTGAAGCAGTGGAAGACGAGGTTGTTCACCCAACGGCACAAGACGTTCCAGGGTCACTTAGGGACAAGCGGCTCGGATCAGTAGTTTTCCGGAACACGAGGGAGATTCTAGGAGATGCAAGCGAGACAGCTGCGTTAGCCATTGATTCAATCATCTGTGATCAAGCCATTGTGGGCTGGAAGGACAACACCGATTGCCAGAAGTCGATGAGACAGGCCATCGACGATCTCCTATTTGACCTCAACGAACAGACGGCCGCTGGCTGGGCACTTGAGACAATTGATCAGGTTGTCGATATTGCTCTAGAGCGGGCAAGGGCAATTCTCTGATGCCCTCTTGCGGATCAACCGGCAGCTCTGTTGTGGTCGGGAGTGAGCGCTTGGCCTATTCGATCGTTCGGGCGTCACGGACGCGGACACGGCTTATCGTCACTCCTGACGGTGGCGTCGAGGTGCGTACTGACCGCGACAGGTGCGGCGCGTCCATCGCGAAGCTGGTGCAGTCCAAGGCGCAGTGGATTCTCCGACAGCAGGAGTACTTTGAGCGTTTCAGGCCACGCGACCCCAACCGCACGTATGTCTCGGGAGAGACGGTCCGTTACCTTGGACGCCAGTATCGTCTCAAGATCGAGCGGGGATCCGAGTCTTCCGTGAAGCTCCGCGGTCGGTTCCTCATAGTTCGGCTGCCGACGCGATGTCACGAGGGTAGTGAGCGTGAACTTGTTCGCGGTTGGTACAAGAGTCGGGCCTCAGACGTCCTTGCGAAGAGACTCATGCTTTGTCAGACCCACGCGGCGCCGCACGGGATTCATAAACCAGCGTTGACCATCCGGTGGATGACTAGGCGTTGGGGAAGCTGCACACCAGGTGGGCGCCTTATCCTCAATCCACTAGTCGTGCTCACGCCGATCGACTGCGTCGATTATGTGCTGATGCATGAATTGTGCCACCTCAAGCATTCCGCACACAATAGAGCTTTCTACCGGCTTCTTGATGTGGTGATGCCGGACTGGCGACTCCGAAGGGAACGACTCGACCGGCATGGGAAGCACCTCGCGTTGTAACTCGGCATCGCAGAGGTCTCATGGAATCCGCGTGCGTGCCACGTCCCGCTTACACGCGATGTCCAAGGAGTCCAAAGAGCTGAGCTTGCTGTAGACGGAGGTAGCCGGTGCTGCGCCAGGCGCTGTATGCCACGGACTGCCTGCTACCAAATGACTGCTAGCCAGGCAGTTACGCTCGGCAGCCTGCAGCTTCATCAGCGGAGAGCTGATGCGCCGGACGGTAGGAGATCGAGCTGTCCTTGGTTGGCCGCGCTTCTGCCAGCCTCCGGTCAGTCCGTCCGTCTGGTCGCCACGCAGTCAGGTGCCAGGGCTGACTGCGGGCTTCTACGGGCCCTCTGACGAAGCGAACCGGGCAGCCTTGATGGGCTACCTCGAGTCACTGCCCAATCGAGCGCCATTCTCCACTGTCAACCCCAGCCTCGACGATCGTGGATTCTCGATGACGACGTTGCGCAATGCCCGGGCGGAAGAACGTGTGGTTGTTCTGGACTGTCCGGTTCAGAATTGGTATCATCTGCTCAGAATCGAGGCTTTGCATGGCACGACCCCGAGAATTCGACGAAGCAGAAGCACTGGCGAAAGCGACGGAAGTGTTCGCGCTGAACGGCTACCAGCCCACATCGCTCGACGATCTGCTCGCCAAGATGGATATCAGCAAGAGCAGTTTCTATGCAACTTTCGACAGCAAACACTCACTGTTTCTGCGATGCCTTCGGCATCACGCAAGCGTGAGCCATAAGGCGATCAGCGATTTACTCGGGAGTACTGGTCTACTCGAAGCGATTCACCAACTGCTGGGAATGGCCGCCGATTCGACTGGGGAAGGCGCCGATCAAAACGGGTGCATGCTGTTCAGCACGGCTATTGAGCTAAGCAGCCGTGACGAAGAGGTGGCTAGAGCCGTTCGTGAGGCTCTTGATGGTGTTGAAGAACTCTACTACGGACGACTTCGAGAAGCCCAGTCAAACGGTGACATCTCGGACGATCTCGACGTCCGCCAGATTTCACGACTCTTGATCACCTTGAGCGGTGGTTTGACCGTGATGTCCCGGGCTTACACAGACCCTCGCGCCGTTCGGCGAGAGGCCGAGTTTCTCGGTCAACTTGTCGAGCATCTTCTTTCTCTGGGCTCTTTTGGACTACCCAGTCCCAAACGCAGCCTCGAACCGAAACGCAAAGGTCGCGCATGAGCGACTGTGGGCACTCTCGACACAAGGAGTCTTGCTGGGCTACGGGTAGCTTCCGGACCGCGCCGCTTGAACGGGCAAGGCTCTCGCCCCATTGCACCGGCAGCCCCGTCGCCACCACGAATGTGTATTCGGCAGCGCAGTTCCGAAGTGAACTTGCACGGCGCATGCAAACGCCAACCCATTGCCAAGAGACCACTCATGACCACTGATAAGTCCATTTCCCCGCTGTTTCCATACGAGTCCCGCTATCTCGACGTACTTGGAAGCCCGATCCACTACATCGAAGAAGGCGATGGAGACCCGGTTCTGTTTCTTCACGGGAATCCGACCTGCAACTACCTCTGGCGCAACATCATTCCGTACATGTCTGGACACGCCCGGTGCATCGCGCCAGACCTGATCGGGATGGGCAAATCAGGGAAGCCCGACATCAAATACGGATTCATGGACTCCTACCGGTATCTCGAAGCGTTCATCGAGCAGATGGGCCTCAAGAACATCACCCTGGTCGTACATGATTGGGGATCCGGGCTCGGCTTCCATTACGCCAATCTGAATCGCTCGAACATCAAAGCGATTGCCTTCATGGAGTCGCTCCATGACATGCCGAACCTGAAACAGCTTCCATTGCCAGTGCGGTTTGCGTCCGCGTTGATCCGGAGCCCGATCACCGGCAAACTGCTCGTCGGCAACTTCAACCTCTTCATGAAGAAGCTCCTTCCCAGCATGATCATGCGCGAACTCACGGCAGAGGAAGTCTCTGTCTACGCAGGTCCATACCAGACAAAGGAAAGCCGGCGTCCACTGTGGGTCTGGCCGCAAGACGCACCCATGGATCCGAACAAGCGGACTCCTATGCGGAAAGCGTTCGAGGCGTGGCGTGATTGGTTGCCGACGTCTGAGATCCCGAAGCTCTGCCTCTATGCGACACCGGGTTCCGGCGTCATGGAAGAAGACGCCGAGAAGGTACGCCAGACATTCACTAACACCGAGGTCGTGAACGTCGGCAAGGGATTGCATTTCTTCCAAGAAGACTGCCCGCACGAAACCGGCGAAGCGTTGGCGCGGTGGTACGCGACAATCAGTTGAGGAGAAGCAAGATGCGTGTATTTCTGACAGGTGCAACAGGATACATCGGTGGGACGGTCGCGCAGCGTTTGCTCGCAGCAGGGCACGAGGTTGTAGGTCTCGCACGATCCGAAGAATCAGCGGATCGAGTCGCCGCCATGGGTGCCACGGCACACCGAGGCGATCTGCAAGACCTCGCGAGTCTTAGAGAGGGCTCAGCAGCAGCCGAGGGTGTGATACATACAGGCTTCAGCGTTGAGGATTGGAGCAAACTCGACGTGGCATTCGCACAGGAGCGGGCGGCTGTGGAAGCCATGCTCTCCGCCCTTCAGGGAACCGGCCAACCGTTCATTTACACCAGCGGCGCCGGCATCTATGAGGACACCGGCGACGAGGTATTCGATGAGACGGTTGCAGCCACTGCAGAAGGCGATGTGGCTCTACGAGCTGAGATCGAACAGGCTGTCATTCAGGCTTCAGCGCAAGACGTTCGCTCCGTCGTGATCCGCCCCGGCCTTGTCTACGGCAAAGGGGGTAGCGGAATTGTGCACATGATGGCCGGATTGGTCCGCCAAGCCGGGGGCACACACACCGTGGGGGATGGCGGCAACGTCTGGTCAGCGGTTCATGTCGAAGACCTGGCCGATCTGTATCTGCTCGCGCTTGAGAATGCGTCGGCCACAGGCATTTTCCATGCATCGAGTGAGGACGAAGCGTCTATGCGCGATATCGCATCTGCTATCGCTCGCGCCTTGAATCTGACAGGCGAGGCCGTGGCTTGGCCTGTCGACGATGCCAAGAGTGCCCTCGGCCCATTAGCGAAAGGACTGGCGTCCAACAAGCGGATCTCCGCAGCGAGGGCACGCGACAGTCTTGGCTGGCAGCCGCATCGTGCCCGCCTGATTGAAGAAATCGAGCGTGGCTCGTATCCAGCTGTGTTCGATGAGTCCACTGGCCGCGAGGCATAAAGGTCTCCTGACGCTATCGCTCTTGCAGCAGCGCGACCGTCTACGAGGCGTGGTGTACCCGGCAGCGCTGAACGTGTCGACATCGGCCGCGAGACCTCAAGGCTCGCAAGGCTAAACGCCCACAGCCCATCGTGTTCGACCAAAGAGTGAGCGAGCTACCGATCATCAGCTACCCCGCCGGACCGTGCCGCGGCCACCAGTGCAAGGACGGCAGTCCGGATCTCAGTTCTGAGTGCTGGCCAAGCCTCTATGAGCAGCGCAAGCTCCTTCGCGGCAGAAGGCTGCAACTCGCGCGCTGCGTGTGGCGCTGCAGGCATCGAGAACCGGGCATCTAAACCCTTGGCAGGACAGTCGCTTGCGCTCGGTAACTTGCCGCTTCCCAAGCTGAATGTCGTCGGTTCGAGTCCGATCACCCGCTCTTTGAGACAGTCCGGCAGCCACGGCTAGAAGCGAGCAAGCCTGGACACCGCAACAGTTTGACTCCCGGCAAACCAATGGCCTCAGCCGAACCGGCTTATCACTCCTTAGACAAGTTCGATCATTGTGATCCATAAGCGGGTATCTACCCGTTCTATCATATCGCTACCTAAGATCGAAGAGCAATACGCGATTCGACAGCGGATGTGAGTGGCACCCTATCACTCACATCGCGGCGGACAACTGCGCCCAAAAAGGCATCCAGCTCATGTGGCGAGCACTCTCGGTCCGGGGCTCGGGAGCCTGATCTGCTGCCCTAGCTTGGAAGTGCGTTCTCTGCGATGACCGATCGGTACCAGTGGTATGAGTCCTTCGGGATCCGCACCCCGGTCTCGAAGTCCACATGGACCAAACCGAAGCGTTGGTCATAGCCCGCGGCCCATTCGAAGTTGTCCAGGATTGACCACTGGAAATAGCCCCTAACATCCACGCCGTCACTAACGGCTCGCTCAAGCTCCCTGAGGTAACGGTGCAGGAAGTCGATACGGCCAGCGTCGTGGACCTTTCCGTCGAGATGGACCCAGTCCATGGACGAGAGTCCGTTCTCGGTGATGTACATGGGGAGTTGGTAGCGATCGTGGAGGAACTTCGGGCCCCAGTAGAGAGCCTCGGGTGTCACTGGCCAGCCGAACCGCGTGCGAGGCTCGCCTGGACGCTCCTCGATCTTCGAGGGCGAACCGTCCCTGACCCCGATCCGCGGCGCCTGATAGATGTTGACGCCGTAGAAGTCGAGCGGTTGCCGGATGATTTCAAGGTCGCGCTCGAACCGGTCGGGCAGCATTGTGCCGTAGTGCTTGAGCCCATCGGCGGGATACTCACCTAGGACAGCCGGATCGCTGAACCAGGAGTTGTTGAACTCCCAGCCTTCGCGCTTCTCGACGCGGAACATCGCATCGCATGCCGCCTCGATGTCATCGGGTGAGTTTGTGTGGGGGATACGGGTCTCGCCAACCGGCGCCCAACCGATCGTGGCTTTGCCTCGCGAGAAGCTGCGCAGGGCCTGGGTAGCGCGGCCGTGAGCGAGTAGGCTGTGATGGATGACCGGCACGATCCGAGCCGCGTCGTACCGCATGCCCGGTGCATGGATACCCGCGGTGTGGCCGTGATGGACGTAGACCTGAGGCTCGTTAAGCGTCATCCAGTTCGCAACACGATCGCCCAGCCTGTCCGCGAGAAGCGCGGCGTAGTCGGCAAACCAGTCCGCCGACTCGCGGTTGAGCCACCCGCCCTTGCGGAAGAGGGCCTCGGGCATGTCCCAGTGGTAGAGCGTGCACCACGGCTGGATCGATCGCTCAAGCAGGGCATCGACCAGCCGGTCATAGAACGCCAGCCCGTCAGCAGAGGGCGAGCCAACACCATCGGGGATGACACGGGGCCAGCTGACAGAGAAGCGATACGCCCCAACTCCTAGCTCGCCCATCAGGTCCACATCTTCGAGGTACCGCTCAAAGTGGTCGCAGGCGACGGCGCCGCTCTCGCCTCGGACGACGGCTCCGGGCTGCTGGCTGAAGCTGTCCCAGACACTCGGGGTACGGCCATCAGCGGCGGCTCCGCCCTCGATCTGGTACGCACTGGACGCAACGCCCCACAGAAATCCATCCGGGAACATGGGTAACTCCTGAAACAGTTTCAAATCTGCTCAGCGTCGGACTGACCGACCACGATCACTGGAATCTTCCATGATAGCGTCCAATCAGGGTTGTTTGGCACAGATTGGAAATCTTGCATCAAGCTCTTGCACAAGCCCATTCGCGCCAGTAGTCTGATACTGTTACAATTGTTGCGAATCGTTTCAGCGGTCGCGAAATGAGTCGCCTAGGCCGCCTTGCAGGAGTCGGGATGCCATCAGTCAGGGATGTAGCAAGGCACGCGGATGTCTCCCCCGCCACCGTTTCGCGGGTGCTCAACAAGCCGGGCATGGTCAGCGCGGAGTTGAGGGATCGTGTGCTCCGAGCCGTCCGGGCGACGGGCTATTCGCCCCCCGAGCGGCCCGTCTCGAACGACCACCTGGGCTTGGTCTACACCGGTGGGCCTGTGACCGCGGAGTTCGGCGGTTTCGATGCGGCGGTGGTCTCCGGATCGGCGCAAGCCGCATTGGAAGAACGGTTCGATGTCATCGTGACGGGACTCGACTCACTGGGCCCACCGCTCACGACATACACGGACCTGTTCCGAACGATCGGGATCCGTGGCGCGGTGATCCGGACGATGGGTGAGGGGCGCGAGTTGTGCGAAGCGATCGCGGAGGAGGGATTCCCGGCGGTCGTGATCGGCGACCGGTTCGACAACCCCGCGGTGAACTACGTTTGCTACGACTCGGTTGCAGACAGCCGCCGCGCTGTTTCTCACCTCGCGGATCTCGGTCACAAACGGATCGCGATGTGCATCCACATGGTGCGCGACTCCGACCACGACGATCGTCGTCAGGCGTACCGCGATGCACTGGAGGCCAAGGGGCTTGAGTACGACCCCGAGCTCACGGTCGAAGTGATCGCCGACAGCAACGGCGGCGCGACCGCGGTGAACCGCCTGCTCAGTATGGCTTCGCCCCCCACCGCGATCTTCTTTACTGACCCGCTCTCGACGGTTGGCGGGATCCGACGCACGCTGGAGATCGGTCTCGAGATCCCCCGCGACCTGAGCATCGTCGGTTTCGATGACGGGCACCTCAGGAAGCTGACGTACCCCCCCTTCACCGCGGTTTGCCAGGACTCATCGCGGCTTGCGACGATCGCCACGAAGTGGCTGGCGCAACAGCTGCGGATGGGCGAGAACGTTGGCACGCTCCGCCTGACAAACGAAACCTTCTTTGAGGTCAACAGGACCACCGATGTACCTCCCGCCCAACCTGTGCGGGTATCGCCCAGCGGGCAGAGGCTGACACCCAAGACATGAACAAGTTCACTCTCAGCCTGATCGCGGCCGGTGTGCTCACCGCTTCGCACTGCGCTTCTGCGCAACTCAGTCCGCTGCGTGTCCAGGGGTCTTCGCTTGTTGATGACCAGGGGCAGGAGGTCGTGCTGCGCGCGATCAACCTCGGCAACTGGTTGATGATCGAGCCCTGGATGCTCGGGCTGAACACTGGAGTTACGCCTGACCAAGCGACGTTTCTATCGGTGCTCGAGTCACGCTTCGGCGCGGCGGAGGCCGAGCGGCTGATGGACATCTATCGGTCGGGCTACATCACCGATCGGGACATGCAGCACATCGCGTCGCTCGGTTTCAATGCGGTGCGACTGCCATTTGATCATGCGCTGATCGAGCGCATCGATGCGCCGTTCGAGGTCCGGGATGACGGGTTCGAGTGGATCGATCGTGCGCTGGATATGGCGGAGGACGCGGGCCTCTACGTGATCCTTGACATGCATGGAGCGCCGGGCGGCCAGAGCCTCGATCAACCCAGTGGCGACCGGACCGAAAACAACCTCTGGGGCAACGACCAGGCGCAGGAGCGGCTCGCCTGGATCTGGCAACGGATTGCACGACGCTATAAGAGTCATCCCGCGTTCGCAGCCTACGACATGCTCAATGAGCCGTTTGGTGACTTCGTCACCGACTACAGCAATGAGTTGATATCGATCACCCAACGCGTTCATGACGCGGTACGACTCATCGATCCAGACCGCCCGATCTTCATCCCGGGCACGATCAACGGCATCGACTTCTACGGGAAGCCGTCCGATCGTGGCTGGTCCGGCATCGGGTTCACGGAGCATTTCTATCCAGGCCTGTTCGATGGCCAGGACCCGACGATGGCGGTGCATGCCCGGTTCTTGCAGGGCAGGCTTGTGGAGCGTGCGCTGCGCACGCAGTCGCTCGAAGCCCCGTACTTCGTAGGCGAGTTCAACCCTGTCTGGGACTTCGCGGGCAACCCGGATCTGCTCCGTATCTACGCTGATCGTGCGGAGGCTGTGGGCGTTTCTACTGCTTGGTGGTCGTACAAGATCCTCAAGCCTTCTGGCGGAGTTGGCGGCAACAACTGGTACTTGGTGACCAACACCAACGACCTGGGCCTCGGGACGAACCTCTTCGAGCCCAGCCTCGCGACGATCGAGTCGGTTTTCACCTCGTTCGCAACGATGCCCCTTTCATCAGACCTCGCGGCCGAGGCGTCACTCGCCGCGGCGAACCCGAATGACCCGCTGCCGACGGTGTACGCACCCCTGGCGATCATCCCGGATGCGACGGCTCCTGTCGGCTGGGGTCTTGTCCAGATCGGCACGAGCGATGAAGGCTCCGCCGATCCGAGCGGCGGCGGGTTCGCGGCGGTGTACGCCAGCGGCTCTGACATCTTCGGCTCTCAGGATGAGTTCCAGTTCTTGCACCAGTCGGCCAGCGGTAGCACCGCGGTCTCGGCGGTCATAGACCGATTCGATGCGGAAGCCCAGTTTGCGAAGTCGGGCGTGATGCTCCGCGCGGGTCTGCAGGCCGACTCTGCGCACGCGATGGTCCATGTGCTGGCCGATGGCCGCGTGTACCTCCTGTACCGGACGAGCACGAATGCTTCGAGTGGTCAGGTCTTCCTCGGGACGACGTCGTTCCCGGCGGGGCTTGCGATCGAGACGAATGGCTCAAGCATTACCGCGTGGTATACGGACAGCGAAGGGGCGTGGCGCAGCTCAGGATTCCCACAATCCGTGAACCTCGGTGGTGCGTTCCAGGCCGGCTATGCGTCGAACTCGTACGAGGATCGGCTTTACTCGTCAACGGTCATCGACTCGTTGAGCATCGCCTCGTCGCTGACACTCCCGTCGGTACCCGCGCCGGCGACCGCCCCCGACTTCATGGTCAATGGGAGCTTCGAGTCGGCCTCGAACGCGAGCACTCCGAGCGGCTGGTCATTGAGCGACACCCTCGTGAGACGCCAGACCGGCTGGTTGCCCGTACGAGACGGTAACGCGTTGCTTGCGTACCGGCATTGGGAAGCGAGCTCATCGGCTACGTCCTCGGCGACCACCACCATCGGCGGGCTCACCCCGGGCCAGCGCTACGAGGTGGTCGTTCCGTCGAATCGAGACACGGTTCCGGGTGGCGCACAGCTCGCCGAGAGCATCACTCTTGAAGTCGAGGAGTTCTCCACGACTGGACGCATCATCGACAAGCGCGTCTATCCGGTGGACCAGATCGAGACAGGGAACGAGTGGAGCCGTCTGACGCTCCCGTTTGAAGCGACATCGAGCAGCATCACAGTGCGGCTCACGTTTGCGCCGGCATCGGGGGGCAACCGCGATGGCGCAGTCAAGTTTGACGAGGTGCGGGTCATCCAGCGGCCGTGAGCCACTTGGGACCCTGAGGAATTTGAGAGAGAGCCCGCGGGCGCGGGCGTTTGGAGATCGAGCGATGAAGACCGTCTTTGTACTGACTGCGGCGGCCGCCGTCTCATTCGCCGGCCAGGTAACTGCCCAAAACCTGCTCACAAACCCCGGGTTTGATGACCTCGACACCGACACCGTGTTCGGTGATAGCTGGGGCACCTTCGGGGCAGCGGGTTTCGATAACTTCTTCCCGGGGAGCGGCCCTGGCCACGCCATCCTCTTCGGCGACACCGTTGGTAACGCAGGCGGTTTCTTCCAGCAGGGAGTCGCGGGCACAGAAGGTGTTGAGTATCGGTTCCGCATCTCCGCATCCTGGGAGCTCTTCTGGGACGCCGACACGTTCATCGCGATCGAGTTCTACGAGGGTGACGACACAACACTGATTGCATCGCGCGAGTTCAACATCAACGAGACACCTGACGCTGGCTACGGCGTTCGCGAGATCTGCGCGATCGCTCCCGCCGGGACGGCCTTTGTCCGCCCGGTCGTGCGTTTCGACAATGTTGCGTTCACCGGTTCGCTCCAGGCTGCAACGTTCGATGATGCCGAGCTCGTCGTCGTTGATCCTGCGCAGGAGCGCTCAATCAACCCGAGCATGCAAGACACCAATGCGGACACAACTCCGGGCGATGGATGGGTGACCTTCGGCGCCGCCAGCGCCACGATCGACTTCTTCGGCAGCGGGAACCCTGGCCACGGCACGCTGTTCGGCGACGCCCTCCCGAATGAAGGCTTCCTTTTCCAGCTCGGCCTCTCGGCGATCCCGGGTGAGACCTACGAGCTATCGCTCGACGCCCAGTCAGAGGTGAACTGGGAAGCGGACCTCTTCTACGGGATCGAGTTCTATGCGGAAGATGACTCGACGAAGCTCGGTGAGACGATCCTGCCTTTCCAGCCCACGCCCGACACGGGGTATAGCCGCTTCTCGATGCAGGCGACCGCGCCCGCAGGCGCTGCGTTCGCTCGGCCGCTGATATTCTTCAACAAAGTGCAGTCGGCGGGCGTGTCACGCGCCACGACGGTTGACAACATCGTCGTACAGATCGCAGACGACTCGTTCATCAACTTCAACCCGGGCCTGCGTGACCTGTACGCTGCGGGCAATGGCTCGGGCTGGGGCGTTGCGGGCAGCGCTGCGCTCGATCTCGACTTCTTCAATAACGGGAACGAGGGACACGCAACACTCTTCGCGGACCTGCTTGGGAACACCGGATTCTTGTTTCAGACCGGTATCGCGGGTGCCCCGGGCCAGGACTACACGGTCACCGCTGATGTTGCCATCGAGGAGAACTTTGACGCCAGCCTCGGCTACGGACTCGAGTTCTTCGCCGCCGATGATGCTACCAAGCTCGGTGAATCGGTCAGTGTCGCCTCGCTGACCCCGGGCGGCGGCTACAGCACGCTCCAGCTCTCGGGCACCGCGCCCGCAGGTACGGCGTTCGTCCGCCCGCTCATCTTCTTCGACAATGTGGCGACCGAAGGCGCAATGCGTGCCGCAACCGTTGACAACGTCTTTGTAACCGAGGGTGCCATCACCCCGCCCGACTGCATCGCGGACCTGACCACCACTGGCGCCACGCTCGTGGGCCAGCCGGGCTTTGGTGTGCCTGATGGAACTGCTGACCTCGATGACCTGGGCTTCTACTTGGGCTTCTTCTTGGCCAACGACGCCAGCATCGCGGATCTCACCACGAGCGGTGCAACGCTCGAGGGCCAGCCCGGCTTCGGCATTGCTGACGGGGTGGTCGATCTCGACGACCTCGGCTTTTTCCTGAACGCTTGGCTCGCGGGTTGCCCCTGAGCCATTCGACAACCTGTTCGGTTCATGTGTTCTAGTGAGGGAGAAACAAGATGTATAGAGCAGCATTCCTTGCGGTCACAGTGGCTGCGGGGGTTGCCTCCGGCAACCTCATCACCAACGGCACGTTCGAGGACACGAACACCGATGGCAACTTCGGTGACGACTGGTTCACCTTCGGCGCCGCCGCCGTCAACTTCGAGTTCTTCCCGAATGGCAATCCGGGCCACGGGACACTCTTCGGCGATAACGTCTCCAACTTCGGCGGAATCTTCCAGCTCGGCATCGCGGGGACGGAAGGCACCGAGTACGAGTTCTCAATTGATGGCCAGTTCGAGGCCGAATGGGACGCCAGGCTTCGCTTCGGCCTCGAGTTCTACCTCGCCGATGACACGACAAAGATCGGTGAGGCGCTCGTAGAGATCACAAACGACAGTGATCTCGCGGGCACCGGTTACAACACCTTCGTAATGAGCGCGATCGCACCGACGGACACTGCAATCATTCGCCCGATCGTGCTGTTCGACAACGTACAGAGCGGCGGCAGCCAGCGTGCCTCGACCTGGGACAACGCCTCGCTCGTTGTCGTCCCGGCGCCGGCGACCGCAATGATCGCGGGCCTCGGCGCTGTCTTTGCAGTGCGCCGGCATCGAGCCAGTTGAGCGTAGTGCGGCGCTGAACCGGAAGGGACTCCGCTCATGATCCGCGATCTTTCTGGGCGGCGGGCTCGCACACACGCCGCCGCGCTGGCCGTGCCCCTGGCGGTGTTCGGAACCGCCGGGGCACAGCCAGCGTCTTCTGGCATCGCAAATCCGTTGCCCAAAATCGTCGTTGGCGATGGCCAGTTCGAGACCCGCTCGGGCGAGCGGGTCTCGCTACGCGGAGTGAACCTTGGCAACTGGCTGCTGATAGAGCCTTGGATGTTCGGGATCTTTGAGGAAGCCATCGACGATCAGCACGAGTTCATCACTGTGCTGACAGAGCGCTTCGGTCGGACTGATACACAAGCGTTGCTTGAGGCTCACCGAGCTTCATGGATCACCGAGCCCGACCTCGAACGAATCGCTTCGGTCGGGCTCAACATGATCAGGCTACCAATCCATTACTCAGTGATAGAGGATCCCGATCAACCCGGCCAACTCAACGCCGAGGGCATCCACCTGATCGACCGATGCTTCGACTGGGCTGAGACCCACGGCCTGTACGTCGTGCTCGATATGCACGGCGCACCCGGTGGCCAGAGCGACGATGCGCCGACCGGGCGACGCCACCAGAACAAACTCTGGGAGAACGAGGAGAACCTCGATCGCCTGGTGAACCTTTGGCGAGCGCTCGCGGATCGATACGCAAAGCGCCGATCGCTTGCGATGTATGACCTGCTGAACGAGCCTTACGGCGATTTCTCGATGAATGTCGAGGATGACTTGGTCGCGCTCGTTGGACGACTCCACGACACGATCCGAGAGGTAGATCCCCTCACCCCACTGCTCGCGCCTGCGACCGAGCGGGGCTTCCGGTTCTACGGCGACCCGAAGGACCGGGGCTGGTCGGGTGTCGCGTTCACCGAACACTACTACCCGGGGGTCTTCGGTGGCGAACCGCGGACAATGGACTTTCACCGCGGGTTCGTCGCAGGTCCGCTGAGCGCACGTGCCAGTTACACTCAGTCGATGGGTGTCCCGCTGCTTGCGGGCGAGTTCAATGTTGTGTTCGATGCGCTCGATGCGCCACGACTCAACACTGGATACATCGAGCTATTCGATGATCTCGGATGGGCCTCAACGCTCTGGTCCTACCGGCTCCACAAGTCTGAGCCCGGCGTGCTCAGAGACAACTGGTACATCGCGACCAACGCGGCACCCGCCCCGCTCGACATCCGGACGATGGCGTACGGTCAGATCCTGGAGATGCTGACCGTTGCGGCGACGGGTGAGACCGTGCTCGACCCGGACTTCGAGGCCTCGATCTCGCCCCACACGGCTCTGCCCTTCGAGATTTCCGAACCCGACACCCCCACCGGGCGCCAGACACAGACCGTTGGTGCACAGGCCGAGGCGTGGATCGACGACTCGGGCCAGAGGCTCAAACTCACTGCTGCGGGCGCGGATATCTGGGGAAGGCACGACACATTCGGGTGGTATGACCTTACCGAGCCTGCCCAGGACTCGGGTTTGTGCACGATTGTTATCGAATCGTTCGAGTCGGCGAAGACCTGGGGCAAGCTTGGGCTGATGCTGCGAGAAGATCTCGACAGCGACAGCCGCATGGCGATGGTTCACGTTTTCGAGAACGGTGAGGTTCTGCTGCTTGAACGCTCCACAAAAGGCGGGGTGGGCGAACAGCATTCGCTTGGATCCGCACTGTTCCCGGTGACGATCACGGCATCTGATCTTGGCTCTGATCATCCAAAGGCTTCGATCTCATGGCCCGGCGGGCAGGTTCGAGAGATCGGCCTGGGCACCTGGGATGACACACCGCTCGTCGGTATTGCCATGAGCAGCAATGATGCGTTTGCGTTCGCGCAGGCCCTTATTCAAGTCCAAACTGATTAGTGGCAGTGCGGCCTGGGAAAGAGCCAAGGCATTAGGGGATCACCTTGGGCCGGTTGATCCAGCCATAAGGCCGCCTGCTCGGATCGCCTACGGCGATCCGGTGGTAGATCCGAGAGGCATCGCGGACGAATAGATCATTCGCGATGAAGTCAAGGGGCTCGGCCGATTCTGGGTCTTTGCCCTGCGACGGTTCAAAGAAGATCGCTTGACCATCGAGCAGTGCAATGGTCGCCTTGCCATCGTGGCGAGGACCGAACTGATCCGTGTTCGACCATCGCCCATCATGCACGCTCGAGTTGTTGATGTGCTCGCTCTCCTCGATGAATACCGGGACGCCCGCGAACTCGGTCATTGCGGTCCGGTCGGCGATTGACTGATTGAACGAGTCGGGCAAAGCGTTCGGGACTTGGCCTTTCACGCGGTCCGTCTGGTACACACGCACCTCTGCACCCAGGAGAGCACCACCCGTTCCGCCGGGCCTTGTATAGTCGAAGTTGAGCTCTTCGCCGCTCGTTGCTAACAGTGGAGCGATGGCTGAGGGGTTATGGTCAACGCCCGGGCGACGCTTGTTCTTTGGGCACTCGAAGATCTCTTCATTGCTGACATATTCAAACACGACGCCGCGCTCATAGCGTCCCGTGTCGGTGTTCAACTTCTGGGCCCACTCCTCGGTGGCGACCCAGATCCGATCGTCGAAGTCCTGTGCATACGCGGTTGTCGCAACGCCAAGCTGCTTCATGTTGCCGAGGCACAGAACTGCTTGTGCAGAGCCGCGAGCACTACCGAGCGCGGGGAGGAGTATCCCGATCAAAAGGGCGATGATCGAGATGACAACAAGGAGTTCGATGAGCGTGAAACCGTTTCTCAAGCGTTTCATGTAAAGCAGCGTAACGAAAGATTTCAGGCCTGTCTAGAGGCTATGAGCCATATTTCAAGACTGAAACTGTTTCAACACTGCCCCAAAACGAGCTCTTGACTCCCCCAACTGCAATGTGTGGCTCGGGCATGCTTGCAGCACCGATCTTTACCGGCGTGGCAGGGCTCGAGAAGTCCCATACCACGAGGTCTCCAGCGTCGGGTCCACTTGGTGAGGCACCGACGTAGAAATCGCCCATCGCCGCCTCGGTACCGGTCGCCACAAGCGGCTCCGAGAGGCCGGAGACCGTTCCGATCGGCGTGAGTCCATTCACCCCGATGTCAAGGACCGCGACACCATCGCCGCCGGGCGAGGACAGCACAAAGTATGGAATGTAGAGGCGGCTTCCCGAGGCAGTGGATTCGCTGAGCGCGGCGGTACCCTGGATTCCAAGCGTGGGCGTCTGGATAGCAGGTCTTTCGATCAACAAGCATGTTTGGGCTGGCGCAGATTGGTGCGTTGCGAGCAAGGCGATCCCTACCGCAAGGGAGACTCTATTTTGACATCCGGTTGAGCACTTCATGGTTCGACTCCTGTTTGGCGAAACCGCTCAATCGCAGCGGTCTCTAAGGGATCGCGACAATCCGAAGCCAGAACCATCATCAAGTTCCAAAAAAGATGCACCTTGCCCCGCCGCGCGCCGCCAGAAAGGCTCCCCGGTGGGGTCTCGCGGCCCCTGCCCTTACGCGCGTGTGACAATCCCATCGTGACCGCGCCATACAGGAAAGCCGGTACGGGCCCGGGGTCTCAAGCAGCACGCAGCCGCAGGGAAGACCGGGGCTCGGTTGGCGCGGGACGGCCAGACTGGGCAGCCGGGGGAGCAAACGCGGCGCATGTCCAGGAAGCCGGCCCCGATCGGGGCGACATCACCGACCGCTCTGCATCGGTCCAGGTGAGAGATCCTCGGAGCTATGCCAGCTGGCGGCAGTTGACAGCACAACTCGACCAGTTGGCGTCATCAAGAGCTCAGCTCCGATTCGGTGTTCTTGATCCATGTGTGAGTTCAACGAAACGCGGGGAGTCATTCCAAGACATATGACCGGAACCCGACCTGGTCCTGCCTTGAAACACCTCTGTATGGAACGAACTGCATCGGCTTGCGACTCGCAGGATCTGCCGCAAGCTCTGGGCAAACAAGTAGTTCCCGCCGTAGGCACACAGGGGACGCGTGCTTCCCAAGCTGAATGCCGTTGGTTCGATCCCGATCACCCGCTTTCAGCTAGACACCTGGCCGATCGCAAGATAGCGAACCTCTTCGAAACGGTTGGTATCGCAGCCGTGGTACTTCGGCTCGAACGACGGCTCAAGCTCAGTCCGGCAGCTGTTCCGATCGGTGATGGAGCGGACTCCTTTGACCAGGACCTCACAGACGCGACCCGTGTCATGGGTGGACCGAACAGCAACTTCCCCAAGCACTATGTCGGCATCCACGATCAAGCCGCGATCCAGGACCGCTCGAATCTGTTGACCTATACCCCCCACAACTCCATGCAGCGATCACCATTGTCGGCTCGATTCATGACGTGATCCTCCCGGAGACAAGCAGGCGGTATACCGACTTCACTGCTACTTGCTTGTAGTGCGTGCCGATGGATACGCCGCTCCACTTGCCGACGGTATCCTCTGTGAAACGGATGAACTCGAGGCGGGTGCACAGATGACCCCGGCAGACACGTATCAGTTCAGGATCGATTTGGCTGACGCTGCCATTCGAATCGACGCGGGAGAGGCGATCCGCGTCGAGATCACGAGCGCGATCTTCTCGAAGTACACACGCAGCCCGGACACCGGCGAATCGATCGAGAAGGCGATGGCTCTCCTAGCCGTTACTCAGACTGTCCACCGGTCCGGTTCACACGCGCCGTATATCGAGCTTACACCCTTTGCGGACTGACCTAGCTCAGATGCCCGACCCATATTGTGGCAAGCACGTCAGATACCAATTGAAGACCACAACGAGAAGCCCACCCCAACTCCAGTCGGAGACACACAGATGACGCCCTGGTTTCTGGTTCTTGCGCACGCGATCACACTGCTCTTCATCCAGACAGATATTCAAACCTCGTTCGCAATAACCGGGGGCTGGGTCTACAACGGCAGCGGCTTCGAGCAACGAGATCTGTACATCGCAAAAGGGCTCTTCGTCAGCAAGAGACCGACGGGCAGCGTCACCGAGATCGACGCAGAGGGCCGCTACATCGTTCCGCCATACGGTGACGCCCACACGCACAACCTCGACCGCGAATGGCAGTTCGGGTTCCTCCCCGACCAATATGTCTCAGAAGGAACGTTCTACGTTCAGAATCTCACGACAAAGACCAAGCGCGTCGACAACTATCGGAAACGGTTCGCCAGTACCGACACGATCGATGTTGCCTATTCGCATCAAGGCCTCACGAGCACACTCGGCCACCCATTCATGGCGTATGAGCCCTTCGCCATGGGAATCAACGACAGCCGCGAGTGGCCGGCACGGATGGACGAGATCAAGAAGAGCCGCCTCGACGAGGGCAACAGCTATTTGTTCATGGACACAGTTGAAGATGCCCGGGAGAAACTTCCTGGCTACTTTGAGGCTGGCCCGGACATCGTAAAACTATTCTTCAGTGACATCGGCTCACACGCCATTAAGACCAGAGATGATGTACCGGGAAACACCGGACTTACTGAAGATGTCGCACGGTACATCGTTGCGCAGGCAAGGCAGCGGGGACTCCGAACGATTGCTCATATCGATACCGCCGAGGACTTCGAGACCGCACTCCGGATCGGTATTGACGCATTTGCGCATATCCCGAGCTGGAACGGATCGGCCAACACTCTCGCTGCGCACCGCATCTCCGATGAGACAATGCTCGCGGCCGGTAAAAGAAACGTCGGGCTCACACCGACGCTCTCGATTCTGGCTCTCAATCTCGATGAGGAGCAGTCGGCTGCACGGCTGGGCTATGTCCAGGACTTCATAAGGCGTTTCCTGGACGCCGGTGGCAAGCTCTGGATCGCTTCGGGATGACCCTCCGCCCTGAAGTTGAAGCATGGATAGAAGCAGACATCTGTGAACCGGCGGAGCTGCTCCGATGCATGTCGGTTGATACACCACGATCGATTTTTCCAGGGAGACGGATCGGATCATTTGATGTGGGCTTCGAAGCAAGCCTCTTGGTGCTCGACGACAATCCTCTTGAGGATCCTGCGGTGTTGCTCGCACCCCAGCTGGGTATCAAGCAGGGCCACATGATTCTGCGTGAAGTTCACGACATTGCCGAGTAACCACTCTCCCGTGCGTTGTCACGAGACTACAGCTGGGCAGACAAGAGATACCGGCGTTCTGACAAAACGCGGCTGGCACATTTCAGATTCAAGGCGGATCTTCGGATGTATCTCAATAGCTCTGTAATACTCATTTGCTACCATGACCACGCCTATCATTTTTTTGATGAAATTAAATTAACATATCTATTCAATAGGCATTTTTTGATAATATATTTGCTTTTACCAAATCAAATACACAAGCAGTGGTGTTCGGAGTGCGCTCCGGATCACTGACTCTGGTAGGCTCGCTTATCCAGCATCGATTGCTTCTATCGGACAGATGCCGAAGCCGATCTGGCAACACGATGAAGAAGGTGCCCGGATGACTATCACAGCACGAAGCAAGAGCAGCGCTTCGTTCACCAAGGCGATTAACGCCGCTGTGCGGTTCCGCACGGCGGTTGTCTTGTTCGTCTTGCTCGCAACGGCATTGGGCAACGTCATGCGGGTGCTGACGGCTCCCGATCAGAATGCATCCGACGAGCCCGTCAGCGCACCGATCGTCATGGGCAGCCTTATGCTATATGAAGCGCTGACACTTGTGTGGCTATTTCGCAGGCGTGATCGATCAAAGCCGCTTCCCGAATGGTGGATGTACTCAAACGCGGCGATCGAGGCCTTGGCCCCAACAGCCCTCGTGTTTTCAATCGGACTGACCAGCGACGTGTCACTACAAGGCGCTGCGCTGGGTCCCGCAAGCCACCTCTATGCGATCTTTATCGTATTGAGCATCCTGCACGTACGCCTTCTTCTCTCCTTGGTCGCCGGTGGAATCGCGGCTATTGGCTTGGCATCAGTCGTCGTCGTCTCGGTGGTATGGGAGACCGATGAGGCAGCCCTCGCCATGGGGCTTCCGCGCTCGCTCGAGGGGCTTTCAGCAGTCTTTGTCTTGCTCACAGGAGTTACCGCTGGCCTAGTGGCCCTGAAGGTTAGGGGATACCTTGAATCTTCGGTCATTGAGGCCGAACGGCGGATGAAGGCGGAACGAGATCTACAAGCAGCGGCTTTGATTCAGCAAAGTCTCATGCCGACGATGCCTCCTCAGGTAGATGGCTTCGAGATTGTTGGCTGGAACAGGTCCGCCGATGAAACGGGCGGCGACTACTTTGATTGGGTTCCACTGGACGATGGCCGGTTTGCGATCTGCATTGCGGACGTAACGGGCCACGGACTCGGTCCGGCGATGATTACATGCTTCTGCCGTGCCTACGCGAGAACAGCGCTTCGCGGCGAAGATCGGCTAGCAAATGCCATGAGCCGACTGAACTCAGAGCTTGTCAACGATTTGGGAGATGGCCGTTTCGTGACATTCGCGGCCGTGGTTGTCACCCCTGGCCAAGACAGCGTGCTTTCGGTTTCGGCGGGGCATGGGCCACTGCTGGTCCTCCGGAACTCGAGCAGCACCGTCGAGAGCTTCGGAGCAGACGCACTCCCACTGGGTGTTCATGGTGTCGATGAGGATGTGGACTCGGTCACGCACTCGCTAGCCGAAGGCGATACGTTCGTGCTACTCACAGACGGCTTTTTCGAATGGGCGAATAGCGAAGGAGACCAGTTTGGCACAGCACGTTTGCAAGAAACACTCGCAAAGCACCGCCAAGATCCTCCACAACAGCTGATCGATGGGCTCATCCGCGATGTTGAGTCATTTACCGGGGGTACACCACAACCCGACGACCTGACTGTCGTGGTCATCCGCCGAGCAGCAAAATCCGCCAAAGACAGTTCAGCATAGACACGGATTACCTCAAATTTAATCTATTTTCTAGTGTCCTTGATTATTTATTAGAAGATGCATGTGAGCTGCAGCCCCATCCATTACCGGAGTCCAAAACCAATCTGGTGCACACCACCGAGACACAAAGAGGGACGGCACACGAGTATGTATCTGTATTTTCCAAATATTGAAATAATTCAGATCGATTTGTTACAACTCGGTTTGAGAGATGACACATGAGCTACGAGATCGCGGGAGCTGATATTGTCATCATCGCAATCATGGTTCTTGGCCTTGGCTATCTGGTCACAGAGCGGCTCCCGCTTCTCAAACGGCTGAATATCCCGATCCCAGTCGTTGGCGGGCTTCTGTGCAGCCTGGTGGTGGCGTCGCTTGGATTGTTCGGCGATATCGATATCAGCTTCGATATGCGTCTCCGAGACTTGTTGCTGCTTGTCTTTTTCAGCACCATCGGACTCAGCGCAAAGATCCACTCACTACTCGCGGGTGGAAGGGCACTAATACTTCTTCTTATTCTCGCTACCGTTTTCCTCTTTGTCCAAGACTTCACCGGCGTGACGCTGGCGATGCTGTTCGGCGCACATCCTGGTTACGGCCTCTTTGCGGGAAGCATCTCGTTTGCTGGTGGACATGGGACCGCGATCGCATGGGGGGAAGTCGCCCAAGAATCGGGGCTTGACAACGCCGCGGAGATCGGTATCGCTTTCGCAACGTTCGGACTCATCGCTGGCGGAATAATCGGAGGACCGATTGCGGGGCGACTGATCTCAAAGCTCCCGGACGATGCGGCCGGGGAATCAACGGATCAAGGCGCTGATGGCGCACAAGATAACCCGCAACGTGGGCCGCTGTTGCTGCCGGACATTCTTGGCACCATCCTGATGCTCGCGGTCTGTGTATCCCTCGGCGACATCGTAAACAGAGCACTCTTCGCACAAGGCGTGCTGCTACCAGGATTCCTGACCGCGATGGTGGTTGGAATCGTCATCACAAATATCCGTGAGTTCGCTCACCGCCCTGTGAATGCTGATGCGATCGACACAGTTGCTGACATCTCGCTCAACCTCTTTCTCGCGATCAGCTTGATGAGTATGGACGTTGCATCACTCACGACATCCGCAGGGCCCATTCTCGTCGGTATATTTGTCCAGATGCTCGTCATCACAATCTTTGCAACGCTTATTGTCTTTCGAGTCATGGGCCGCGACTACGACGCGGCGGTCATCGCCGGGGGATTCGTTGGCCTGGGACTTGGAGCAACCCCTGTGGCCATCGCGAACATGCATGCCATCACGACAAAGTACAAGCCTTCGCCCAAGGCAATGCTTGTGGTGCCACTCGTCGGAGCGTTCTTTATTGATATCGTGAACTCGCTCGTGATCAAGTTCTTCCTCGCAGCACCGGTGATGCAGCACGGAGCCAGCTAATGCGCTGTTGGATTACACCAGTTGCTTTAGCAATCACTGCATTCCTTGTCGCAGGGTGCAACACGATTGGCCCACATGCCATCCGTGGTGGGCGGTCGGCGTATAACGATGCGATAATTAGCACAGGCAATGAGCAGGTGCTATCGCTCATCGTCCGCCACCGCTATGCGG
Source organism: Planctomycetota bacterium (assembly GCA_039186605.1). GTDB lineage: Bacteria > Planctomycetota > Phycisphaerae > Phycisphaerales > UBA1924 > JBCCZZ01. The sequence goes on from JBCCZZ010000001.1 coordinate 244,223, forward strand.
AGAACGCCCAGCTGCTGGCTGTATCAAGCGTTACGGCCAATATGCGTGTATCGGCTCGGGTTGGGTCCGAGATCGGTCTGGGCCCCGATTCAAACTTCGCAGGAAACCTTGTGCCGCTCAGTACAAGCGTGCTGGTCGAAGAGAATCCAACGATTTCATACAGCCCACTCGATGGAGAGCGGTTCATACGCGAACTGCTTTCCCCTCTCCCGCTCGATCTCGCACTTTTGCTCATCGCGGCCGACTATGAGCCCATCGACATCTTCGCTTTCCTAGTAGACAGCGTGAGCACAAGCAAGACCGCAGCCATCGGCGAGGCAACGGGATCCGACAGTATCGATGTCGCACTGTTTATTGGATTGCTCCGTGAGCTGGAGCTGCATGGCAGTGTGCGCTGGAACTTGGAGCCGGATCGCGAAAGCACGCTTGTCCTCCGGTGGTCTGACGAAGGCGAGCCTGCTGCCAAGGCACTTACAGCGGCGCTCCGTATGGAACACCCCTCCGAGCGCATTCTGCGTATTCGAGTCCTAGACCCCAATACGCGGTCCACCCAAGGCGATCTGGTGGTAAGAACAAGGTCAATCGGTGACTTAGTACGCCTCGCCGGTGCAGCGATGAATGTGCCGCACGAGCACGTTGAGTCTGGGCTCGCTCGCGATATCCCGATCGACCCGGGAGTGGAAGGCCTGATCACGATTCGGGGCAGCCGAACCCGTCCAAACAAGCCCTACATCGCGGTTCAGCAGCACGGCCAATGGTATTGGATCGCCACAACAGATCTTCAGACGAAGAGGTTCTTCAAGCTATTGACCACACTGATCTCGGTTCGCCTGTCAGATTCAGTCCGTGGAGACTCGCCCAAACCGATCCTCACGATACCCACTGCACGCTAACGAGATTCTCTTTCAAGAAGCAAATCAGGATCCCGGCAACCGACAGGCATTATCGCTTATCGACTGAGATTTGGACTTTGTCGCCATACTGCTGTTGTGAGAGTGGCACACCACTGAACGCTGGATGACATCGAGGTTGGTTCGCGTGCGCGTGGTGAGAAGACCGGTCACGAAGGATTCAGCCTTTGCGAGTGCAGCTCACGTCTGTGCTCGTGGTCTGCCAGTCCTGTACAACCGCGTCGGAAGCCGGATGGAAGCTGTACGCCGCGTCTCGTACACAAAAACAGAACACAAACGACTCAGACCGGCTCAGGAAGTACCTCGCAAAGTTCAATCTGAGCTGGGGTCAGATCAGACCAAAATGCTAGGCAACGCGACCAGAGGCTTGTACAGCAAAGATCCCGAGCCGATTGCCGATGCCGTCGCGCTCGGCGAGTCAGTCGGCTTTGACCGCCTTAAGCACCTCGCGCGTAAGATCCCAGCGGTTGAATCCTTGTCGCCCATAATCGAGGCCACGCCTGACAATAACCAGATCGTGCGACGGTACGACGATCACATATTGACCCCGGTTTCCCGCGGTCGAGTATGCGTCAGCGGGGACATCCGTCCGACCATCGGGGACGAGCCACCATTGCCCGCCGTAGAAGTTGCCGCGGTCTTCGGTTGAAGGCGCGGGCGTACGCACGAACTCGATCCAGTCTTCTGAGATAATCCGCTGACCATCCCAGACACCGCCATTGAGGTAGAGCATGCCGAAACGCGCAAGGTCACGAGCGTTTGTATAAACCTGGCTGGAGAGAATGAAGTCACCAAAGCGATCGGTGCTGAGCAGCGTGCTGCACATGCCGATCCGTTCGAGCAATGCCTCGCGTGGGAAGCGTTGATACGCGGCGGCCGAGCCCAATACACGCTTCATCTCTAGCACTGCGAGCAGCGTGTCGTAGTTCTCGTATTCCCAAACGGCTCCTGGTTCTCGGACAAGTGCCCGCCGTCGGGCCCCTTGAGTAGAACTCGCCCCCGCCCAGTACGCGAGCCCAGATCCGGTCGCATACTCCATACCGAAGCTATCCACAGGATCGAGCCCGCTCGCCATCTGCAGCAGATCGCGGAGCGTGATCGCACGCCGCGGATCAGTCTCTTGCGCCGGCAGGCTCGGTAGCCACTCGATACCGACGGGGTCGTCCAACGACAACCGGCCGTCATCAACGAGGATGCCGATGAGTGTCGCGGCGATGCTCTTTGCTGTAGACCACGTGCGCGTCCGGGTTCCCACGTCGAATCCGGGAGCGTATCGCTCATGGATGATCTGATCCTTGTGGACGATCAGCAGACTCACCGTGACCTGTTCATCGGAGGCACGATCGAATGCCCATTCCGAGGCCGCAGCCAGGGCATCAATGTCAACAGACACGGGCGTTGGCGATGGCTCAACCAGATCACCGTATGGCCAAGCAACCGCTCGCCGATCCTCGTCAGCACAAGGCGGCGGCCAGGTCGGCAACTCATCAAGGTCGTCGAGGGTTTGGTCGGGCGAAAGGATGACGGCACCGATGCCCTCGCGAAACGCAGCACGCATGACCGGCCCATCGTCCCCCCCACCGATCTCGACAGCGCGGCGGTCCCAGTCGATGCTGTAGCTCCCGCCCGCGGCGGTGCCAATCGGATCCGCTAAGTACGCAAGTTCCTGCGCGTATACCTGCTCCAATGTCCGACCCGACGTGAACAAACCGTTGCACATCAGTACGGCTTGAACACCGTTGCGAACCATCTCACGGTTTGCGGCAAAGTAATCAAATGGTTGGTCTGTGGCGTCTTGCGCACCGGCATACCGCACGGGGAATAGAACGCACAGCACGACAAGCGCAACTACAAGCTTGGTTTGAGATAGCATCCCCCGAGTCTACCGTCGCTGATTGCCGGCCCGCGAGAGCTACCGCGTTCAAGATCTACGGGAACTTACGCTCCTGCTCTCTGGTCTCGACCTCGAGCCGATGCTTCCGGATCTGGTTTCGTCGCCACTTCGGGGCTTCAACCCAACCCGGCTCAGCCAGATCTACCTCCCACGCCTCAAGCGCACGGAGGAGATCTTCAACGACCTCAGGGTGCTCATCAGCGACATCCTGGCGTTCCCTCGGATCCGTACTCAGATCGAATAGAAGTGTTGGGTTGCCTTCAGAACGGATCAGCTTCCAGTTATCGCGCCGAACCGCCGCTGCAACCCCGCGACGCCAGAACAGGTCGCGATCGAGCGCCGTGGTATCGCCGATGGTCAGTGCGGGGAGCACGTTTGCCCCATCGGTTCGATCGCTCACGCCACCCGCCGCGGCGAGCGCTGTTGCGTATATATCGAAGGACATCACCGGGTCGCTCAGCATCGTGCCCGCCGGAATTACACCGGGCCAACTTGCCGCGAAAGGAACGCGGATGCCGCCCTCCCACTTTGATCCCTTCATACCTCGGTACAACCCGTTATCACTGCCGTTGTTTGTCGCCCCACCGTTGTCGTTGATGAAGAAAATCAGTGTGTCATCTCTGGCACCGCTCGTGTCAAGCTCGGCGAGAATCTGACCAACCGACCGATCGAGCGCACGGACCATCGCACCGTATGTCCTGCGCAGCTCCGGCTCGAGATCTCGCACTGCCCCAAAATCCTCGGGAGACGCGTGCATCGGCGTGTGTGGTGCGGTGTATGAGACGTAGAGGAAGAAGGGCCGTGTGTCGTCTTGCCGTACAAAATCGATCGCTCGGTCACCGATCCAGTCTGTGACATACAGACCATCGGGTTCGCCGATCGGGGCGCCATCGATGCGGAGCGCATGAGCGTGGCTCGGCTCCGGATCTTGGAAATACGACCTCGACCCGCCGAGCAGTCCCGCGAACCAATCGAAACCCTGATCGGTCGGAGTCAGCCCATCCGCCGAGCCCACGTGCCATTTGCCAACTGCACCCGTGCGGTAACCCTGAGCACGGAGCGCCTCGGCGATCGTGACCTCTGATGGTGGCATCCCAAGCCGGCGTTCGCGCGCACGTGGCGCGAGGTTGAACTCATGCCCAAAGCGTTGCTGGTATCGCCCGCTGAGCAACCCGGCGCGCGAGGGGCTGCACACCGATGCGGTAACGTAGCCCTGCTCGAAGACGGCTCCACGCTTTGCAATCGAATCGATGTTCGGCGTCGGGACCACTCCCTCACCGCTAAACCCATAGTCGATATACCCGGCATCATCGGTGATGATCACGATGATGTTCGGGCGGGGCTGCTCAGTCGCACCGTTCGGGAAAGCCGCGCCGAGCAGAAACAGCCACGCCGTGAAAAGTGAGAACACCAGAGAACCTCCGGGCTAGCACTCGATCGAAGCGCCCGCGGATGGGCGAACCTGGACGAGGCTCATATCCGGGCACGCGTCACGCGCCCCCTCCGCCGCTTCAACAAGCGATGCTTCAGAACCTGGCATCGCGAGCGCAACGACACAACCACCGAAACCACCACCGGTCATCCTCGCGCCTAAACATCCAGATGCTTCACTGAGCACCTGGCACAAGCGATCGACCTCGACGCAAGAAACACGAAAGTCATCGCGCAGCGACGCATGTGACTCCGACATCGCCGTACCGAATCGATCAAGCTCTCCCTGCTTGAGCGCCGTGCAGGCATCGTTCACGCGGCTTGTCTCCGTGATGACGTGGCGTGCAAATGGCTTCAGATCCTCTGGCAAACCATCAATGGCGGAAGCATCTGCACGAGCCAGATGATCGACACCAAGCAACGCCGTACTGCGTTCGCAGGCCGCGCGGCGTTTGCCGTACTCACCATCCGCGAGCGCGTGGCTCACACCGCTATGAAAAACGAGGAACGAAGCCTCAGACGGGATCGGCACACGCACCACTTCATCGTCGGCGCAGTCGAGCCGAATTGCGTGCCCTTCAGCGCCGAGCACGCTTACCGCCTGATCCATCAGCCCGCATGGCATACCCGCGAACCGGTGCTCGGCCCGTTGGCACAACTTTGCGAGCTGAAGGCCGTGAAGATCAATGCCAAGAAAATGTGCAACCGCGGTTGCGGTAGAAACCTCCAGCGATGCCGAACTCGAAAGACCACCACCCAGCGGGACCTCACTCTCGAGATGCACGCGTTGTCCCGCAAGTTTGCTGAGATCGCTTAGCTCACCGAGTCCAGCGATTACACCGATCGGGTACGAGGCCCATGAACCGATCTCACCCCCTGTGCCCGGCTCAAGCGGTGCCTTTGTATCCAGGATGACCTCGGACTCGAACGCAGCGGTACTGATCGCGAGGCGATCACCGAGCGAGTCATCGCCAACAACCCCGCAGAAACACGCCTGGGGGATCGCCATCGGCAGAACCACACCGCCGCAGTAGTCCACGTGATCACCGATAAGGTTGACCCGGCCCGGGGCACGGCCCACCACAATCGGATCAGAACCGAATCGCTCACGGATGCTTGCTACGAACCGATCGGCTGTTAGGCTCGCTTCGTGGGTCATCATCACTCGATGTCCTTTACAGCGATCCGACCGTCGGGCAACACTCGCACGGGCACGTCCCGAGCGAGCGTCGTCGTTTCGTTGCTATCAAATACACCCGGGATCGACTCGCGCATGGGATCCTGATCGGGATGCGTAAGCGATCGGATCAACCACTTTGTTGCACGATGCGCCATGTCCACGGTGTCTTGGCGCACGACCGACATCAGCGGATGGGTATAGACGCGTGAGATGCAGTCATCGAAACCGACAATCGAAACATCTTCAGGAATTCGCACACCGCGCTGCAGCAATCGTCGAAGCGCACCGAGCGACGACATCGAGTGCGTCAGATAGAGCGCCGTCGGCGGGTCTGGTATGCTAAGGACGTTGTTCACGAAGCTCTCGCCGTCTTCAAGTGTGAAGCCGCTGTCCACGATGAGCGACTCATCTACCTGGAGCCCCGCGGCCTCGTGCGCCTCGACGTAGCCCGCGACGCGATCGTGCGTGTCCACGCCGCCGCGACGGTAGTGCCCTACCGCGATCCGCCTGTGACCCAAGTCGATGAGGTGCTTCACAGCCGCGCGGCTTGGGGCCTTCGAGTCGGTATCGATCCACGAAACCCCGTCGGTGTCCGAACGATCGGCGATCAGGATGTGCGGGAACTTCTCACGCGCCAGATCTTCGAGGATCTTGTCGAGATCAGGCAACCGCCTCAGGACGATCGCTCTGAGGCCACACCTATTGAAGAACTGCGTATACGCCTCATTTGGCTTCTTTTCCGCCACAAGGTCCACGATCGCGAGCCGAAAGCCCTCATCTCGTGCTGCCTGGCTCGCTCCGCTGACTAGCGCGCCATCAAACGCCCCCAGATCGGGAGGCAACTGGCTCGGGAGAGCGATGCCAATGACCGTGTTGATGCGGCGCCCAATCTTGGGCGTGTACCCGAGCGAGTTTGCGATGCCGAGCACACGCTCCCGCGTGCCCTGATCCACATCCGGATCGTTATTAAGGATGCGAGAGACAGTAGCCGGGGAAACCCCCGCCTCAGCAGCGACTTGACGAACAGAAGCCAATCAGAATCCCCCAGCCGTCTGTTGTCCGATGTGAAGCCAATCCTGTAGCATGAGCCTACCTCCTGAAGTCACTTGGTTTGCCCACAAACCGGTCACTTTCGGGACAGTTGCATAAACTGATTCATTCAGATACATTAGCGGGCCCAAATCCTCGTGGAGACCCGCATGGACCTCGAGTTCGTTGATATCGCCGTCTTCGTAGTCTTCGCGATCAGCGTCATCGCGATCGGCCTTTACAAGAGCCGCGGCGAGAAGGACACCGCCGAGGACTACTTCCTCGCGGGTCGCGGCCTGACCTGGCCCCTCATCGGCATAAGCCTGATCGCCGCCAACATCTCCGCCGAGCAGATGGTGGGCATGGCCGGCGCTGCCGCAAACAGCGAAATGGGTTTCGCGATCGCCAGCTACGAGTGGATGGCCGCGATCACGCTCGTTGTCGTTGCCTTCGCGTTCTTGCCGACGTTCCTGAAAGCCGGCATCTACACCATCCCACAGTTCCTCGAGTACCGATACGGCACACTCGCCAGGACCGTGATGTCGGTGCTCATGTTCATCACCTTCGTCCTTGTGAACATCTCAACAGTCACCTATCTAGGTGCAAAGTTCCTCGATCCCTACGTGGACCTTGGCGGGGCCGACATCCACGTCCTGTCTTGGATTGTTGGCATCATCGCCGGTATCTATATCGCCATCGGCGGCTTGCGGGCCAGTGCCTGGGCCGATGTCATCCAGGGCACCGCGCTCGTGCTGGGCGGTGCGGTCGTCACCATCCTGGCGATCAATGCGCTCGGCTCACCCGATGCGTCTCAGGGCATGAACGACGCGGCCTCAGTTGCAGCCTCACTCGGCGTCAGCGAAGACGCCGGTGTTGGCGAACGCCTCGCGCGGCTCAAGGAGGAGAACATGCACATGTTCCTCCCCGAGACGCACAACGCGATCCCTTGGACAGCACTCATCATCGGGCTCTGGATCCCAAACTTCTACTACTGGGGCCTCAACCAGTACATCGTCCAGCGCACGCTCGGCTCGAAGACATTGGCCGAGGGGCAGAAGGGCATCGTCTTCGCCGCAAGCCTCAAGCTCGTCATTCCGTTTGTTGTCTGCGTGCCGGGGATAATCGCCTTCACGCTGTATTCGAACCAACTCGCTGCAAAGGCCGATGCGGACACGAACACCGCAATTATCGAGGTCTTTCAGGCCGATCCAGGCAACCAGGTCTTCCCGTTCCGCGATGACTTCGCCGAGCGTGACTATGAGCTGGCATCAAGGATGTTCGCACACAATCTGTCGGTGGTTGGCGGGGATCGCGACGAACTGCTTACGGGCGGCGAGGGCAATGACCCGCAAGAGGCCGAGCCTCGCACACCCGGCGAAGTGCTCGCATCGGCCAACGACACACTGCTCGCCGATGCGCCCGAGGACACCGAGCGTCAGCCGATGCTCGTCGGATACGACTACGACGATGCCTTCCCGCTCCTCGTGCAGCAACTGCTGCCGATAGGCCTAAAGGGCTTCGTGATCGCGGCGGTTATGGGTGCTGTTGTCAGCTCGCTCGCGTCCATGATGAACGCGGCCTCGACGATCTTTACCGTTGACATCTACAACAAGTTCATCAAGAAGGACGCCAGCCAGAAGCAACTCGTCTGGACGGGCCGGGTTCTGGTCGTCGTCGCAACGGTCATCGGATGCCTGGTCGCCCCGCTCATCAATAACCCAGCGCTCAAGGGGGCGTTCAACTTCATCCAGGAGTTCCAGGGCTTTATCAGCCCGGGCATCCTGACAATCTTCTTGTTCGGGCTCTTCGTCCCGCGGGCACCCCGGCTCGCGGGTGCCGTCGGACTGGTCTTGAGCCCGGTGATCTATGGCGGGCTGTTCCTTGTGACCGCGAATACGGACTTCGAGCAGGGCTCGCTGCTGAACCTGATGATCGATCCGTTCCTCAACAGGATGGCGATCACGATCATCGTGATCTCGATCGTGCTTGGGGTGATGACTGCCGTCAAGCCCCTTCCGGAACCGGCCAAGCTGCCGGTCCAAGAGAACATGGATGTAACGGGCTCGAAGGGCGCCAAGATCGCCGGGCTCGTCGTGGTCGCCGCGACCATCGTGCTCTATATCGTGTTCCGATAACTCCGAATGGGCCCGGACACCTAGATCAACTCCGCACTTCCTTTCTGGAACTGTTTCTGGTACACTTCCGGAGCCAGGGAGGCGGCAGTGATCAGACACAAAGGCAAGCTATCGAGTGTGATACTCGCTATTGGCGTCTCCTTCGCGGGGGTTTGCTCCGCGGGCGAAACGCCTCGATGGGCTGACCACAGCGTCATCTCGGTGAATCGGGAGCCCGCTCGTTCGCCGGTGTATCCGTTCCCGAGCGCAGCCGAAGCGGTCAATCACGCTGGCCCCGCGGGCTATCTCGCGTCATCTTTCGTTGAGTCCCTGAACGGCGAATGGGACTTCAGATGGCTGCCAGAGCCGGAGCACGCTTCTCGCGCTCCAGCCTTTGCAACACCCGAGTTCCGTCCCGATGCGTCTTGGACCACCCTCACGGTCCCGGCCAACATGGAACTGCACGGCCACGGGTACCCGAACTACGTCAATATTGGCTATGTCTGGCGCGATCGCGCGCAGCAGCCCAACGTGCCCGTGGAGATGAACTGGGTAGGCCGCTATCGGCGCACGTTTGAGGTACCATGCGACTGGAACGAACGCGATGTGTTCCTGCGCTTCGAGGGCGTTGCAAGTGCGTTCACAGTGTGGGTCAACGGCGAAGAGGTCGGCTACAACGAAGGTGGCCGCGCTTCCTGCGAGTTCAATGTCACCGATGCGCTTACCGACGGAGCGAACACGGTTGCTGTCGAAACCTACCGCCTGAGCAACGGAAGCTGGCTCGAAGACCAGGACTTCTGGCGACTCAGCGGCATCTACCGCGATGTGCTCCTCTGGTCGGCACCCACCACACGTGTGAGAGACACCAGGATCGTCACCGAAATTGAGGACGACGGTGTGGACGCATGGGTTCGGCTTTCCGCGCAGATCACGACGAGCGCTAAGGTCCCAAGCGACCCTGGGGAATGGCCGACACTCAACGCACGGCTTCTGGATCATCAGGGTGGAGAGGTCGCGGCCGCGAACAGCCCCCCGATCTCAACCGCCCCGGGCGTGGATATCCCCATCCATGTCGACCTCGAGGTCTATGACGCGAGCTTCTGGACGGCCGAGACACCATATCTATACACGCTCGTACTCGAGCTCCTCGGCGGTGACGGCGAACTACTTGAAGCGACAGCACAACGTGTCGGCATCCGAGAGATCGAGATCGCGGATCGCCAGCTCAAGATCAACGGTAAGTCCATCCTCTTCCGCGGTGTCAACCGGCATGAGCACGAGCCCGACACTGGGCACGCGATCGATGTCGAAGACATGATCCGTGATATCAAAGTCATCAAGCAAAATAACTTCAACGCCGTACGCACAAGCCATTATCCGAATCATCCGGTCTGGTACCAGCTATGCGATGAGTACGGGCTTTACGTCATCGATGAGGCCAACATCGAATCGCACGGCGTCGGCTACAAACCCGCCGAAACTCTGGCGAATCGAGCCGCCTGGATCCCCCATCATCTTGACCGTGTGAAACGGATGGCCCATCGCGACAAGAACTTTGCCTCCGTGGTCATCTGGTCACTGGGCAATGAGATGGGCGATGGTGTCGCGATCAGCGCGTGCTACGACTGGCTGAAGGCGTTCGATCCCACAAGGCCCGTGCAGTCCGAGCGTGCGGTGCTCGGACGCAACACAGATATCTTCTGCCCGATGTACGCGAGGCCCAACCGCATTGCTCGATACGCGGGCGGTGCGGAAAGCGACAAACCGCTCATTCTGTGCGAGTACACCCACGCGATGGGTAACAGCAACGGCAACTACAAGGAGTACTGGGAGTTGTTCCACCGTGAACCCAACCTGCAGGGCGGGTTCATCTGGGACTTCGTCGATCAGGGGCTCGTAACAGATGCTCCCCCGAGGCAGGAGTTGAGCCTCATTCGGCCCGATATCACCGTCGCCTACGACGGGACCGCGGTTCTCCCCGAACTTGCCGAGCTCAATGTTGCCGGCCCAATCACAGTACAGGCCCAGGTTGTCATGCCAAACGGCCCGCTCCCGCGGGATGCAACGATCATCGGCAAGGGCGACAAGCAGTGGGCGCTTAAGGCCAAGACCGATGGCTCGGTGCTGTTCGTTGTGTTCGGCGGCGGCAAATGGCACGCCGCAAGAGCCAATCGTGACCCCGCCTGGCTGCGCGGCTCGATCACGTTTACAGGCGTGTACGACGAGTCATCGGTCAGACTCTTTGCCAACGGCAAAGAGATTGCAGTGACGGAGACCGGTGACATCGAGCTTCAACCGACCTCCACCCCGGTTGGCATTGGCGTGAACACCCAGTTCCTTGTACGCCGCTTCCCGGGGGAAATCAGAGCCGCGCGGATGTGGACCAGGGCTCTCTCAACCCGAGAGATCGTCGGAGAAGCGGACCATGAAGGCCTTGTGCTCGAAGCGCTTCTGGACAATGATCACATTATCGAACTTGAAGCGAGTGGCAAGACCCGCTTCGCGTATGGTGGGGCATTCGAGCCCGCGGGCACCTACACCGATGACAACTTCTGCATGAACGGGATCGTGAACGCAGACCGTTCACCGAAGCCGGCGCTCGCACATATCAAACACATTCACCAGCCGCTCACCGTCACCGCGTTCGACGAACGGCTTGGGCGGCTCCGGTTTGTCAACCGCTACGCGTTCACCAACCCGGCTGACTTGCTCACAGGACGCTACGTAATCACAGAAGATGGACGCGAGATCGCTACCGGTCCGATCGATGCCCCAAGCATCGCACCGATGAGCGTTGGGCAAAGCAACGCGAGTGTGACATATCCACCAGAGCGTGCTCCGGACCTGGAGTACTCGATTCGTTTCGAGTGGCTGCTCGCCAACGACACGGCCTACGCCGATGCTGGCCATCTCGTCGCGTGGAATGAGTTCTCGCTAAAGAGCCCCACGACCCCTGCGACGCCAACGCCAACTGGTGAGCAAGTGCAACTCAGCTCGCTTGATGGTGTCTTCCTGCTTGAAGCCTCAGGCACGGAAGTCGCGATCGAGACCAAAACCGGCCGACTCGTATCACTACGCGTCACTGGGCGTGAGCTACTCGATGGGGAGCTGCGTCCGAACTTCTGGCGCGCCCCAACCGACAACGACCGCGGTAATCGGATGCCAGCGCGGCTGTCCGCGTGGCGCGACGCCTCAAACCTTCCGGTTTCGGTGCGCCAGAAGACCGATGTCGCAAAGCTCTCAAGCGCTTTTCCTTCAACGAAGGCAGACCGGAACGACGATGGCTCGGCTACCGTCATCTCGGAACACTCACTTTACGGCGATGGCCCGGACCTTACGATCAGCTACACGCTTGATCAATCAGGCCGGCTGACGGTCACGATGGCCATGCAACCCACCGACGGCCTGCCAACGGATCTCCCACGATTCGGGATGCGCGGAAAGTTCATCGGCTCGCTCGACCGGGTTGAATGGTTTGGACCCGGTCCGCAGGAGACCTATTGGGACCGTATGGAGCTTCCCCTCGGTCGCTGGTCATCAAGGGTCTCTGAGCAGTTCTTCGACTATTCCGAGCCACAAGAGACGGGTAACCACGCGGCGGTCCGCTGGCTTGAGCTCACCGATGAAAACGGCGACGGGATCCGTGTGACCCCCGATCGCGCCGGCTGCTCAATCGAAGGGCAACCGCTGAGCTTTAGCGCACTTCCGTACTCTATTGAGCAGCTCGAGTTCGCCCGCTACCCAGACGAGTTGGTAGCTGATGGGCGAACCCATCTGTCGCTCGATCTCGCACAAACCGGGATAGGAGGCGACAACTCGTGGGGCGCGAAGCCGATGCCAAGATACACGCTTGACGCGACGAAGCCTCATCGATTTTCATTCATCGTCACGCCGATCTCGGCAGCACAGACCGGAGTTGACCGATGACGCGTGCACTGCGCCCCGTCCATGTGGAGACGCCCGCGGTCCGCGAGGTGCTTCTGCGCGGTCGCGGCCTTGAAGCCACCGTGGTTCCAGAGCTTGGCGCAAAGGTGACCGAACTCCGCTCCCGCTCGGGACGCGACTGGCTCTGGAACAACGATCGCCTGCCGCACCGCCCGGGCGCACCTGGCTCAAGCTACGAACAGGACTTCGACAGCGGAGGATGGGACGAGCTCTTCCCGAACGTCAGCCCGGTGTACGCAGGGAGTGACACCGGCGCCTGGGCCGGCCTTAGGCTCACCGATCATGGTGAAATCTGGTGCAGACCGTGGACCGTACAGCATTCCGATCTCTCGGTCTGCCGTACGTTCTGCGAGAGCTTGCGCCCTGGATACAGGCTCGACCGGACCCTATCGACCAGTTCAGCCTGCCCAACGCTCCGCGCCGAGTACGAGTTCACGAACCACGATCGAGCACCCATGCCGTTCGTATGGGCAGCTCATCCGATCTTCAGCCTGCACCCCGGAATGAGCCTGCTGGTGGACCCAGCGACTCCGGTCGTGATCGGATCGATCGGGGGCGTGCGTCCCGCTCAGGGCTCGGAGTTCGCCCGCTGGTCTGATCTCGCGGCTCTGCACTCCGTGTTCGATGGGGGCAAGCCGCTGTCTGAAACTTGCCTGACAAGCGAGTTTTCCGCGAAGATCTTCGTTGCTGTGGGCCACGGACCGACGATCGGGCTTGCCGACTCGCGCACGGGCGAACGCATGAGCATCGTACCTCTCGACGAAAGCGTGCCATACGTCGCGATCTGGCTCAACCTCGGCGGCTGGTCGGGAGATGGCGGGCCCGCGCTCACAAATATCGGGATCGAGCCAACTTCGTCGGCACATGAGGTCCCGGGGCCGGGCGTGCAGATCGCGGCTCCCGGCGAGACCCGCCGCTGGGCGTTCGAAGTGCGATTCGAGGGATGATCCGCCAGCTCTCCGCCGCGCTGCTCATCTTTTTTGCATCAGTTGGGCAGGGCTGCGCGGCACCAGACGCCACCGATCGCCCAAACATCATCATGATCCTCGCCGATGATCTCGGGTGGGGCGATCTTTCTTGCTATGGACAACGCAACTGGACAACACCACAGCTCGATCGGATGGCCGCGGAGGGCATGCGTTTTACAGACGCGTACGCGGGATCCACGGTGTGCGCACCGAGCCGCGCGACGCTGCTGACGGGTCTCCACACGGGTCACGTGTACATGCGGGGTAACGGCGATGTCCAGTTCCCGGAAGATCCCGATGAACTGACCATCGCGTCAATGCTCTCCGATGCGGGGTACGCGACCGCGATGATCGGCAAGTCGGGACTCGCATGCAACTCAACCGACGCGATGCTGCCGAACCGAAAGGGCTTCGACCATTTCTATGGGCTGCTCGCGCATAAGGCCGCGCATCGACACTACCCGAAGGTTCTGTTCCGAAACGGTGAGCTTGTCGAGCTCGCAGGGAACAGCGGATACCTTGGCGAGCAGTACGCAAGCGAACTCTTCGTTGCTGAGGCACTTGAGTGGATCGAAGCCCACCACGAAGATCCCTTCTTTCTGCACCTCGCGCTGACACCGCCCCATGCAGATCTCACCGTGCCGGACCGATTTGCCGCCCCCTTCCGAGGACGATTCGAAGAGAACGGCCGGGGGTACGGTGGCTACTACAAACAGCCCGAACCCCGCGCAACCTACGCCGGGATGGTGGCCTTTATTGACGACGCTGTCGGCCAGGTGCTCCAACGCCTTCGCGATATAGGGATAGACGAACGGACTGTGGTTGTGTTCGCATCTGACAACGGTCCCGCTCGCGAAGGCGGTGCGGTTATTGAGTTCTTCGATTCGAACGGGCCATTCCGGGGCGGCAAGCGGGACCTATACGAAGGCGGCATCCGCACACCTCAGCTCCTGTGGGCGCCCGGGTTCGTCCGCGCAGGGTCCGAGACTTCCTTTGTGACCGCGTTCTGGGACCTCACCCCGACCTTCTTGGAACTCGCGGGCCTTCCGACCCCTGATTCGTTGGACGGAATCTCGATCGTGCCCATCATGAAAGGAGCGACGCACCCCCCCGCTGCGGCGACGGGGCGCCACCTCTATTGGGAGTTCCACGAGCATGGGGGAAAGCAAGCGGTCAGGTTCGGTCAGTGGAAAGCAGTCCGTCTCAACGTTGGCGCTGTCCCTGGTGGCCCGGTTGAGCTCTTTGATCTTCAGGCCGACCCCGGCGAGCAGATCGACTTGAGTGAGCGGTATCCAGAGGTTGCTGCCAAGCTTGCCGCCCTCATGGACGAAAGCCGGACCCCATCTTCGCGCTTTCGCTTCGGTACGAACTAATACCGAACAAAAATCCCAAAGAAATCCTTCCTGGTCCGGCAATCCGCAGCTTGTGGCTGAGAAAGCTTTGTGGTACTCTTGAGGAACAGTTTCTGAAACAGACACGAGGAGGCCGCGATGATCGACAGCCACCCGACTCGGCAGGCAAGCATGACTCGTACACGGACCGCGTTCACACTCATCGAGCTCTTGGTTGTGATCTCGATCATCGCGCTGTTGATCGGGATTCTCCTGCCCGCGCTTGGCGCGGCACGGAAAACCGCCCAGCAAGTGCTCAGCGCGAACAACCAGAAGCAGAGCCTCGTCGCAAAGACGACCTATGCCGAGAGCAACGACGAGTTCCTGCCGGGCGTGGACCGCAAGGGGCGGAACTTCAACGACGTGTTTACCGATGCCAGTGAGATTGATGCGTGGTCCACTAGCGGTTCGAGCGCTGGCAGGCACATCCCCGCGCGTTACCTGATTCTGCTGCAGAACGAGTACGTCGATGCGGAGATGATCGTCTCGCCTGCCGAGCCGAAGTACACCCTCCCCGACTACGACCAGACCAACACCGTCGATGACATCAGCAACCCCAACCAGAACACGACATTCTGGGTTGACTACAGGCCCGATGGCTGGGTCTTCCCCAAAAACGGCGCGGTGTATGACTACCGGGTCGGAACGATGTTCTACTCCTATGCCATGCTGGATCTGTTCAACCAGGACGTGCCGGTAGTGTTCCAATCGCTGCTCACCGCATGGTCGCTGCGCGGTGCTGACGCGCTCGGGCCGCTGATCAGCGATCGTCTTGTCTTCAAGAGTGAAGAGATCCACGACCGCTACAAGAACGCCACGGACAAGGAGTCCCAGGCTGCCTTCTCACAGAGCCTGTGGAGCGATGCAAGCGAAGCCGGCTGGAGCGGGCACATCGGCTTCGGTGACGGGCACGTCGAGTTCCGTGACAACCCGCTGCTCGGAACCGTGCGCTATGGAAACTATGTCACCGAAGGCAACAACAGCGCCAGTGGGAACAGCGGCGAGATCGACCGTAGCGGCGACAGCATCTTCCACATCAACACCGGATACACGAGCAAGACCCAAGACGCGGCGATGGTCGTCGGGTGGGGCAGCCAGACTTTCCGCTCCAAGGCCGAGGACACACGCAGCAGCGGAACCCGCCGCTAATCCAATCCGGGTTCCCCATCCTGTAGTCGATCAAGATTGAGAGAACCAGATCCGTATGAGCACCATGTGGGAAGCCAACCTGCTGAGCCGATGGGTCATCATCACTGCATCCACGCTCTTGGCTGGCCAAGGCATGGCGCAGGCGCCCGCTGTCAACCTGGCCAAGTACAGGATGGCAACGGGCCTTGCGACTGGTGACTTTGTCGTCGACTTTGTCACCGATGGAAAACTCGGACCCGAAAACCAGTGGGTCACCGACAACCGGGGCCCGAGGCTGAACCTCTTCTTTGAGACGCCAGTTACCGTTGACACAATCCGGATCTTCACGACCGATGGCTACGGCGACGACATCCTTGAAGACTTCCAACTCCAAGTTCTGAATGCGAATCTCCAGTTCGTCCCGGTCACGGGCGCCTCGATTTCAGGGAACACAGCCCGTGAGATCGAGGTCACATTCCCGCCGGTTACGGGATCGCAGTTCCAACTGCTTTCGGGAAGCCGTGTCGCCTCGGTTCTCGAGGTTGTGATGTTCTCATCGGTGGACGTTGGCACG
The DNA here is from genome assembly GCA_039186605.1 of Planctomycetota bacterium. GTDB lineage: Bacteria > Planctomycetota > Phycisphaerae > Phycisphaerales > UBA1924 > JBCCZZ01. The sequence goes on from JBCCZZ010000001.1 coordinate 260,788, forward strand.
CCACCGATTCATGCGGGGATCGAGCCCCACATGGCGCGACAGCACCGCGTCGCGATGACCTATGCGCCGACGACCGAAGCCGGCACACGCCGCCGCTCGGTCGTTGATGGCTTCGTCAGCGACTCCGAGTACTGGAAGTCGAACTCGGGGAGCGGCTCGAAGTCGATCGAGCTTGATCTCCGAGACCCACCCGAGACCGACCCGCCGCGCGTTCGCACGGTGACCTCACCGGTTGAGATCGGGAGCGTCCACCTGTACTCGGGCCTGGATTCTGGCGCCGAGCCCCCGATCGGCCGAGGCCGTGTCCAGACATGGGACGAGACAACCATGTCTTGGGTCACCGTCCCTGGATCACCATTCAGCGGCAACACCAGCCCAGAACTCGACATCGTATTTGACGCGCCGGTCGTTGCTTCGTACCTCCGCCTTCTGATCGAGGATGGAGCCGACCGTGTGATCCGAGAGATCGTGCCGCTCCCGCCCAGAGACAATAACGCCTCTTGGCCTTTCGGCGCGGGAGTCCGTGACGGCGTCAGGCCTGCGTTTGTCGAGTTCGACGACCGCTTCTGTGCGATGTCCCTGTCGGGTTCCTCGCTTGTCGTTGCCGAGGGGGGCGAACTCAAGAACGAATCGGGTAACCGAGACGAGCACTACCAGGTATTGCTCAAGGTCAACACCGATGAATACTGGATCCGCAACCGCGAATCGGGGCTGGGCCTCGCGCCGAGCGGCATGGGCATGGCGGCCGGCACATCGGTTGTCGAGGAGCCCTATGCAGCGCTCCCGCACCAGCACTGGCGTATGGAAGATATCGGCGGCTCTGTCCGCTTCATCAACGCGTACACAGGTCTTGCGCTCGTTGCCGACGCCGCGATCGATGGCTCGGGCCTGAGCCAGCAGCCCGCAGGCGCGGGAAACGAGCTCTGGAACATCTCCGAGCGAGACACCAACGACAAGAAGGGTCACGGCGGATACCCGCAACTCGCTGATGACACCAAACCGACCTGGGCTTACAACTGGGGTCAGGACGACGGGTTCCCAGTTGACGTTGATTTCTGGCCCATGCAGTGGGGAACGTTCAACTGGATGGGTCATTACCGTGCGCCGCTGTGGCAACGCAGGGACGAGCCATTCATCTACATGGGGTTCAACGAACCCGACGGTGCCGAACAGAGCGATATCCCCGTCGATATTGCTGTCGCGATGTGGCCCAGACTCGAAGCCCGCGACATGCCGTTGCTGGCTCCGGCCCCCGTCGGCGCAACCAACCAGTGGATCACGGATTTCGAAGCTGGAGCGCAGGCCGAAGAGCTCCGCATCGACTTTCAACCAATCCACTGGTACGCAAATCCGAACGCCGACAACTTCATCAACAACATCAACAACACGTACAACGTGTATGGCCGCCGCGTCGCCATCACTGAGTTCAGCTGTGTTGACTGGAACAACAACAATAACTTCAACAAAGACGAGGTCTACCACTTCTTCCTAGAGGTGTTCTGGCGAATGGAAAACCTCGACATACTGCGCCAGTTTGCCGTTTTCATGTTTCAGGAAGACCCGTCGAGCAGTATCAGTGACAACCGAGGCGAGACGGTCGACATCAACGGCGATCTCACCCCACTTGGCGAGTTGCTCGCGGCCTGGGACGGCGATACTACGATCCGCCCCGATACCCCCTACTACATCCAGAACCGGAAGGTGTTCAGGAGGCTCGGTCTCAACGGCGCCGCAGCCACGCCGATCGTTGGCGACCGCTTCGACACCATCGCCGACTACCAGTGGACGCTCGTTCCTTCGGGGCAGGTCGATCGGTACAACCTCCTCGCCGACGATGGGCGCATCTTGCACTTTGATAGCACGACCGCCGCTTCGCTGGTGGATTCGGCGAACGCCGGCTCACCGGGCACCGAGTTTGAACTCAGCGAGTCTTCTCATGGCTGGTTCTATATCGACGAGGTGAGTACGTCGGGCCGCCTCCGCGTCAGCGATGGACTCGCGATAGAGGGGGTCACGCAGACCGGGTTCACCGGTCAGAACGTCCAGTTCCGCTTCGTACCGGTGTTCAATGGCGCGCCGGGTCCGGTGCGCAATCTCTCTGGCACCAGCCTGGGCGGCGGAAGCGGCCAGGTTGAACTGACCTGGGACACCCATGGTTTTCGTGATATTGAAGGCTTTGAGATCCACCGCGCGGGACCGAGCGGCGGCGCGATGCAGCTCATCGCATCGGGCGTCGAAGGAACCTCATTCATCGACCAGGTGCCCGCCGTTGGCACATACAGCTACTGCGTCATCGCGATTGGCGACACCGGCCCGTCGGATGCAACCAACCTGCCAGCCATCGCCGTGGACACGTGCCCGGCAGACTTCAACGCCGACTTCACCGTCGGTTCATCTGATGTACTCGCCGTTATCGGCGAGGTCGAGCTCGGCCTCGACTTCGACGGGAGCGGCGACGCCAACATGTTCGACCTCATCAGCTACCTGGGCGTCTTCGACTCAGGGTGTGAATAGAGAGAGAAACCGGGCACTCGCCCGAGGAGCGCCGAGGGAGGCCACCATGCGTAACCGAGAGAAGAACCGGACAGTTTCCACTGGCGCCATCCTCGCCGCAGTCGCCGGCGCCACGCTCACCGCGGGACACGCGGCAGCGCAGCCCGCAATCACCTGGGTGGGCGGGTTCGCTCAACAGTTCTGGAACGCTAACGGCCAACTGAACGGTGACGATGAGTGGCGTTCAGAGGCTCCAGCGACCAACTGGAATGAGGGCCTCCGCTGGGTGTTCCAAGAAACCGACGGTATGGGCGCGATCCTGCCCTCCCGGACCGAGCCCGTGTTTGACCCAACGGTCCCTGGGATCGAGAAAGCATTCCGCATGCCCGCGAGCCGCGCGGCGACCATCAACCCCGATGGTACCGGCAACCGCGGCGCAAACTGGGAGAACCAGGCGACCGCCGGTACACCCGGCACCTTCGAGATCTGGTTCAAGCCTGATGATCTCGTCGGCAACCATGTGATCTGGGAGATCGGTGCTAGCAACAAGGGCATCGCAATCTGCCTCGAGGGCGCTGACCTGGTCTTCTCGACGGCGGCCAACGACGGCATGGGTGGCAACGCCTACACCACAATCCATCGCACCACGCTGACCAACACCGGATGGCACCAGGCCGTCATCACGATCGACTACATCTCGTACATCATCTCGAGCTACCACAACGGACAGCCAGTGACCAGCGAGATGGTCCCAGCCTCGTCGAGTTACCGTTGGTCCGGCGCAAACCCAGCGGGCCTTGGCACGCTGGGTAGCGATCCGGCCTTCCCGGACTCCGGTGTCGCAGCTGACCCGATCGACCCGTTGACGTTCACAGACTTCAACGGCCTGATCGGTATCCACCGGTTCTACAACTTCGACCTCTTCGCGAGCGAGGCACTCGGCAACTACAACGCGATCATCGACGCCGCGGCAATCACCGCCCGTGGTGATTACAACGGCGATGGCTCCGTCAACAACACCGATCAGTTCGACCTGATCACCTTCGCATCAAACGCGAACACCGATCCGATCACGGACTTCAGCTGGCCATTCCCCGCAACTGAGGGCGGTGTCCAGACCAACGACCCCGCGCTCGACGACACCTTCGGCGGTGACTTCTGGTGGCAGCGAGATGATGGCTTTAACCCGACGAGCACGCAAGAGCCGAGCTTCCAGTTCCCCGCGATGAACGTGCTCGAGCCGGTCACCATCCTCGACCCGATGATGCCGAACGTCCGTGAGGCGTTTGTGCTCAACGGCGTTGAAGGGTTCCGAGGTCCGAAGCTGGAACAGGCCGAGGACACCAGCGCAACCACCGTGTTCTTCTGGATGTTCTTCGACGATGTCACCGGCAACCACTGCCTATTCGAGGCAGGCGGGGCCACAGGCCTGAGCGTCTTCTCGCTTGGTGACGAGCTCGTCGCCGCCATCAACACGACCGCTCCGACCCTTGATGCCCTCGAAATCTCAAGCGGCGCCGGCGTACTCACCCCGGGCTGGCACCGCATCGATTTCGTTGTCCGCCGCTTCGCTAGCGCGACACAGGGCCAGGGTATCGAGCTCTACCTGGACGGCACACTGGTCGCCCAAGACGGCGATCTGCCCGGTCCGGACGGCGAGTTTGGTACCGCTGATGACATCAACCAATGGAACGTCGGCAACGGAGGCAGCACAAACTACATCGGCGGCAACCAGTCTGGTTACGGCAACTTCCAGGGTGCGGTGCTCCTACCCGCGGGCCTGACGACAGGCGACCTCGACCCGGTCAACGGCATGGCTGGCCCGATCTCGATTCTCCAGACCCAACCGACTGAAGCGGATATTCAGGCCCAGATCGCCCAGAACTCCGGGCAGAACACGATCAACCTCCGCAGTGACGTCAACGACGACAGCGAGGCGAACTTCTTCGACATCCTCGAGCAGCTCAAGATGATCGACGCCGGCCGCTAAATACAAGCATGACACCCGGTGGTCCGAAAGGTCCACCGGGTGTATTCGTGGGGAACGATTGGGCTCCAGACGGAGCCGACAACACGAGAGAGGGATTCCGTTATGTATGTCCACGCAGCTCTGCTTTGTGCCGCGTCCATCGGCGTATCGACGTCGCAGGCCGCGCTCGTCCGGTCCTTCGACGCTTCTGCCGACACCGCGGGCGACGATATCTGGGAGAACACCGGAGGAAACGGGGCCGCGGCACAGAACTACACATTCGGCGCCCCGCTGTCGCCGACCGTGGTCAATGATCCGGCCGCGCCCGGTATCACTTCTGTCTACGAGTTCGCCGATGGCCCTGCATTGGGCAAGGGCTGGGCGTTCTTTGGCCAGGCGGGTGGCGGCCGCGCCAACAACCCGGCAAACACATTCGAACTGATCTTCAGGCTTGATGACGTCTCGGGCACTCACGTACTGATGGAGATCGGGGGTGCTGGCGCAGGTGTCAGCATGGTGATGCAGGGTGATACACTCACCTGGAATACCAATGTCGGAGGCAACGCCGACCCAACCATCGCGATCAACGCTTCAGGCCTTGGTACCGGTTGGCACTACGCGGTCGGCGTCTGGAACCGGAACACGCTCACGACCTCGTTCTACCTCGATGGCCAGCTCGTGGGCACCGAGGCACTCGCGGGGAGCACCACCGGCTGGGTGGGCGGCAATGAAGGGACACTGGGTGGGATTAATCCCACACAGGTCGACAGTGTCGCGACTTCTTTCGATCTGAGCGGCGCGACAACCTTTGACGGCGGCATCGCTCTCTTCAACTACTGGAACGAAGAGCTGGGCGCTCAAACCATCGAGGACAACTTTAACGCCGTGCTGATCCCCACACCGGGGACCGCGCTCGCGTTGCTCGGAGTTGCTGCCGCAGCCCGCCGCCGCCGCTAGTCATTGCGATCGCGCGCTCCGGGCCTCCAGGAGCCCAACGGTTGATGGATGGGCGCGATCATCGGTTCGACCCAGCGTCTGTACAGCGCCTGGATTCGATTCATGATCGCCTCACCCTGAACTGTGCCATCTAGGTCTTCTGACTCTGAAACATCCTGCTCGATCGCGTAGGTCTGCGCACCACGTCGCCCAACGATCAGCTTGCCGGTCGCATCCCGAGCAGCCCAAGAATCGCGCCCATGCCAGCGCCAGAACAGCGCGGCATGCGGTGGCGGCAAACCCGGATCGTTTAGATGCGGCATGAGGTCCACGCCATCGAGCGGGTGCGTTTCGCGCACCGCGGCCTGAGCCATATCGCCTGCAGCCGCAACAAAGGTCGCCGCGATATCCAGGGAGCTGACGGGATGTGGGTAATCGAGGCCTTCTGGGATCACGCGCGGCCAGCGCATCGCGAACGGCACCCGAAGCCCACCCTCAAACGCACTCCCCTTGTGTCCACGCAACGGGTCGTTCCGCGAGGCGTTGTTCGATGCACCACCGTTGTCTGACAGGAATACGACAAGCGTGTCGTCGTCGATGCCACGCTGCTCAATCGCATCCAGTACCCAGCCGATCCCTCTGTCCATCGCACCGACCATCGCGGCATAGGTCCGCCGGTCTGGATCGCTTATGTGATCAAACCGCGCTAGGTCCTGCTCGAGCGCCTGGAGAGGTGTATGCGGGGCGTTGTACGCGAGATAGAGGAAGAACGGCCCTCGCCCCGCTTCGCGCTCGATGAACTCCGCCGCTCGCTTGCTGAGCTCATCGGTGAGGTACTGATCTGTACCGACACGTTCTCCGTTATGCAAGAGCTTCGTTCGGTACCACCCCCACTTCCGCCGGACCTCCGAGAGATCATTCAGATCGAGTTGCTCCGGGAAGTAGACGTGACCACCCGTGAGAAAGCCGTAGAACTCGTCGAACCCCCGAACCCTCGGGGCCTCGCTCGGGTGCGTCCCGAGGTGCCATTTCCCAACCGCCATGCTTGTGTACCCCGCGGGCGCAAGCAGCTCTGCGATGTTCCGCTCGTCAGCCGGGATGCCGTTAAGTTGCGACGGATCGACCGTCGGGTTAATCGAGCACCCGAAGCGGTCCTGGTGCCGACCCGTGATAAATCCCGCCCGGCTCGGCGCGCAGACCGCAGCGGTCACATACCCCGCACCGAACCTGGCTCCCTCATCAGCGATCCGGTCGATGTGTGGCGTCGGGATATCCTCACAACCATTGAAGCCAACATCTGCGTAACCAAGATCGTCAGCCACGATCAGCACAAGGTTGGGTGGCCGATCATTAGCCAAACCGACCGCTGCGATGCAGCACGAGAGCAACGCGGCCGCTCGTCGAATCAAGGGTTGGGCTCCCGTTGGTCTAACGCGAATCGTTACTTGTCGGCTGGTACACACGTATGTAGTCGATCTCGTAAACACCTGGGAACTCGGTCCCGCTTGGGTCGCCACCCGCTTTGCCACCAATCGCCAGGTTGACGAGCATGTAGTGCGGCTCACGGAAGGGGTTGGAACCGTCTGGGTTGACTGTCTCGTTGACATCGATCTCGTTCAAGAGCCGCCCATCGAGGTACAAACCGATACGGTCCTTATTCCAGTCCATCCGCCAGACATGGAACTCGTCCGACCAACCCGGGCCCCCAAGCTCATCAATAGGGGTCTGCTCAGCATCCCACTTGCTATCCCACCGGCCGCTACCACCGAGCCAGCAGGCGTTGGCAAGGACCTTGCCTTGGTAGTACTCCATAATGTCGATCTCGCCACACCCGGGCCATGGACGGGCGCTGCCGAGCGTCCACCATGCCGGCCACATGCCGGGCCTCGTATCGATGCGAGCCCGCATCTCGAAGATGCCATAGAGCCACTCATGCTTCCCGCGAGTGAGAAGCGATGAGGAGGTGTACTCGACCATTGGCCGCGATTCGCGCCAGCCCTGAGAACCGGGGTGATACCCGGGGTTGGGCCGTGACTCACGCCGCGCCTCAATGATCAGCATGCCATCGCGCACCAAAGCATTCTCCGGCTGGTACCACTGGAGTTCGTGGTTGCGTCGAAAGCCCCGCTCAAAGCCCCAGTTGGTCGGGTCAGGGCGCCCATCGATGCTGAACTCTTCGGCCCACACGAGTTCGTAACCGGGCAACTCGGGTACAGCATCACCGACCCAGAGCAACGCCGCGAGCACCAAAGTCTGAAGCATGCAAACCCCCATCAAAGCTGGAACCACGCGCCTCAAAATCACTCGCCGCACATGCGTGCATCATCAACACCAAGAAGGGCCGCACCGATAAAGCTCAAGCACACGTTCTGCTTGAGATCGGCAGAAAAGAAAAAGGGACGGTCCGGACGGGACAAACCCCTGCTCTGTGTGACGCGATGGTGGGAAGCCGCTGTGCGGTGCGGCTTCGACCTCCTACGCGAGAGCCTGGATTCGGAGCCCGCCCGAGCGTCCCTTAGAGGAAGCGTGACGAAAGCCTGAGATCAGGGGCAACCCAGCAACCAGAAGTTCAGGTAGTAACCAAGGTCATCGAGATCAACTGAACCATCAGGGATACCAAAGCCAGGCTGGCCCTCAAGCGTGGCGCCGCTCGTAGTCACATCAGCGACCGACGCATCGTTGTTGAGGAAGAAGCCGAGGAAGTAGCCAAGGTCATCGAGGTCGGCGGTGCCATCTGGGACTCCGAAGCCGGGCTGGCCGGCCAGCGTCGCCCCAGTGGTCGTCAGGTCGGCGATACAAGTCGTGGCGGACATGACCATGATCGTGCCGGAGGTGACCGTGAGCGCGTTCTGATTTGGGCCCGGGTTCGTTGAGAAGGTCTGGAGTTGATCTCCGATAGCGAGCACAACGGCGCCGTCAAACCCGATCTCGAACGATCCATCCGCTGCGCCGGCGCTGATATCGAAACCGAACCCGGCAACACTCAACGGTCCCGCCGTCAAGCCGCCCGCGAAGCCTCGCCCGGCTGCAGCGCGCAGGAGCGTAGAACCAGTGCCCGCCGCTGCCGTCGCTCCGAAACTGAGGCTTGGGTTCACCGATGGCCCCGAGACCGATGCATCAGCGCCGTTGCCGGCGAGCAGCAGCGCCTCGCCACCGAATCCGTAAAGCCCAGAGGAACCGAACGCGCCGGCGGGTGCGCCAGCAGTATCGAACGTCACAATGAGATCAACGCCCACAAGGTCACCAGGCGCTGCAGTGGTGCTCTGCGGAACAACCTCAAGACTGGCGGTCTGACCCAACGCGGGGGCCGCACCTCCGACAAGCGCGGCGGTCAGAACGGCAGCGGTCTTTGTCGCACGGTTCATTGCACATCCTCCTCCGGCGGGCGAACCCGACCACTGGTTGCTGATGTCTGTTTCAGTAACTGTCTCAGAAGATATCAAGAATCCCTGCCTCATGCAAGCCCTGCATACGAGCTAGTCACAGATTACAGGCCCTGGGCTCAATTCCCCTATCAAAATACGATCAATCCCTCTTTGTCCGGGGCTCCACGAGCATCGGCATCGTGCTTGCCGAGACCCCACCATCACCATCGGTCGCATATGCGATAACCAAGTATGGACCCGTGCGACCCGGCGCTGGCAAGCGAGCGGAGCCGTGTTCATCCGCCCTATATGGGCCCGAGACCGCCTGCGCCCTTGGAACCGAGGCGTCCAGCACCCAGAACTCGATCTTCGGAGCAGGCCCGTCCGGGTCGATGGCCGTGGCAAAAAGGCCGAACCGCCTCCCTTGCGCAACTCTCGCCTCGCGCGAACCGTCCTTAAACGTGAGCGATGTGAGTCGGGGTGCTCGATTCGAACCCGGGATGGCGCCACGAAACACCTCCGCCACAACTTCCGCCTGGGGCGTTGCCATCATCGCCCCCTGGCCCGCGACCGGACCGTCGGGATGCTGACCGAGGTGCAGGCTGAAGTAGGTCGGCCTGTTCTGACCGAAGTGGCCCCAGGTAAAAATCGTCGATCCGAGGCACAACGGCGACGCGTGGATCGCCTCGAAGCACTGCCGGACATCCTCGACCTTCTCGGCCGACAAGTTGTCGTGTGCAGTGCCCCATTCGGTCTTCCGAAAGTTCCACGGCCCTTTACCGTTGAACTCGGAGAAATAAAAGGGCTTGCGCCAGTGCGTCTCCATGTTCTTGATCGCGCCACGCACGGCGCCGGGGCTGTAGCTCTGAACGCCGATCACATCAAGATCGGGCGCGAATCGCTGAATCCGCGCGATGTGCTCCGGCTTCGCATTGATCATCGTGAGGCTTGTCAGATGATCCGGGTACCGCTCATGGATCGCCCTCGACATCCGGTCAACAACGCGAAGGTACGGCTCCTCAAGCGGCACCTCATTGCCCAGTCCCCACATCAGGATGGCAGGGTGATCCCCGATTGCTTCGATCTTTTCCGTAAAACCCGCGACCATCGTGTCGGCCTGTGCGGTGTAGTCGAACGTCCAGGTCGCGCCGTCTCGACCCTTGTTCTCGCCGTGCTTGGGCATCCACTCGCTCACGACGACCATCATGCCGCGTGCGTGCGCTTCGTCGAGCAGACGGTTGGTTGCGCCATCGCCAGTCATCGTGTACCCGCGGACTGCGTTGATCCCGAACGCACGCTTGCGATCGAGATCACGAGTGCCACACACACCGCGGATGTAGAAACGATGGAAGCGCTCGTAACGCGGTGCATGCGCCGCGGGTATCGACGCGAGCACCGCGTCCATGTCAGCCCGTTCCGGCGCATACGGCGCCTCACCGGCCGTGACGATCAGGACCGCAATCAGACCAAACAGCATTTCCACGGCGGACGCCCTCCAAGGGCTCGGCCTGAGCCCATCGCGGTATACCCCCGCCAGGCGCGGGCTCAGACGAGATTCTCCCAAGAATGGAACAGTTTCTGAAACTTTGTACACTTGGCGTATGAAAATGCTCACCCGCTCGGTCGCACTCGCCTTAGCCATCTTGCTTTGTGACCGTCCCGAGGCCTCTGAACCCGGCCCCCCGAACATCGTGCTGATTATCGCCGACGACCTGGGCTGGGCGGATGTGGGCGTGAACAACCCGGACTGCTTCTACAGCACCCCCGAGCTCAACGCGTTTGCCGCAAGCGGCACGAACTTCACGGCCGGATACGCGACGAGCCCCGTCTGCAGCCCCTCCCGAGTTAGCCTGATGACCGGTCGCGATCCGGCCCATACCGCGACGACCTCGTGGTTCTGGACCAAGCCGCTCCGGAACGCGAGCTACCGCACCGCGACATATGTGAACCAACTCCCGCTCTCGGAACGCACGGTCGCCGAACTCCTCCGCGATACGGGGTACCGGACGGCATTCTTCGGGAAATGGCACCTGGGCCACGAAGCGGATCGCTCGCCCGATGCCCGCGGCTTCGAGCACAACATCGGTGGCACCTGGCGCGGCGCGCCGGGCAAGGGGGGCTACTTCGCCCCCTACGCACCGGACATGCCAGGTCTTTCTGAGGCACCAGAGGGCGAGCACCTGCCCGCGAGACTGACCGATGAGGCCATCGCTTGGATGGATCGCGACGACGATCGTCCATTCTTCTTGACACTTAGCTACTACTCGGTGCACACACCCCTCGATGGGCGCGAGGATCTCATTGAGGACTATCAGGTCCGCGCGGACAAACTTGCATATGCCGATGACGAGCGCTGGGGGGACGAAGCACAAGTCTGGCCCGGCGCACGCGAGCGTCATCCAACCCGACGCGTTAGAGAGCGACAGGATCACGCGGTGTACGCGGCTATGGTCGACGCAATGGATGAGCACATCGGCAGGCTCATCGATGCGATTGATGACCAGGGCCTCGCGCATCGCACACTGGTCATCTTCACTTCGGACAATGGTGGCTTATCCACTGCGGAGGGCAGCCCGACAAGCAACCTGCCCCTTCGGGGAGGCAAGGGCTGGCTCTACGAGGGGGGGGTCCGTGTCCCGCTGATACTTCGCTGGCCTGGCATCGGTGTACCCGGCGCAGCGATCTCAGAGCCAGCAACTGGAGCCGATGTCTTTGCAACGATCATCGACGCCGCCGGGCTCGACCCGATCTCGGGTGACGGCATCTCACTGCGCGGTGTACTGAGCAATGATCCGCCCCCGGTTCCACGTTCGATCTTCTGGCACTACCCCCACTACTCGAATCAGGGCGGGCACCCGGGCGGCGCCATCCGGCGGGGCAACTGGAAGCTCATCCAACGCTACGAGGACGGGATGCTTGAACTATTCGACCTGAACCGTGATATCGGCGAGCGTTCAAACCTGATCGAAGCACGCCCGCAACTCGCCAATGAGCTGGTGTCGGAGTTGCACGCGTATCTACGCCGTACTGATGCTCGGTTTCTGAGACCAAAGGGCACCAACAATCCATGGCTCCCCCCGTACAAGCAGGGTGATCGGCAGTAAGAGTGAGCCGATTCCAAAGCTCAACAGGATAATCCCACTGGCTGTGCATGCTGTGCTGCGCACTGCTTGCCCAATCGAGTTACGGCCAAGCGACTCCACCCGGCATGATGCTCATCTGTGGTGGCGAGTTTTCAATGGGATCGATTCACCCACTCGGACGCTCCGACGAACGCCCGATCCACCGCGCGCGTGAGTGGCTTCTATATCGATCGCACAGAGCAAACCCACACTAGTTCGCGGCCTTCGTAGAGGAAACCGGGTACATAACGATTGCAGAGCGGCCGTGGACTGGAAGATCTGAAGCAGCAGGTCGCCCCCGGCACACCGAAACCACCAGACGAGATGCTCAAACCGGGCTCCCTTGTATTCGTACCCCCTCCGGGTGATGTCGATCTCGGTCGTTTCCAAAAGTGGTGGCGGTGGACACTCGGTGCCAGCTGGCGCTCACCCGAGGGACTCGGGAGTTCGATCAAAGACCGCATTGAGCACCCGGTGATTGATGTCGCACTCGACGGCGCGATGTCCTACGCAGACTGGGCCGGTAAGCGGCTGCCAACCGAAGCCGAATTGGAGCTCGCCGCACGCGGGAGACTCGACGGCGTAAACAACACATGGGGCGATCACCGATCGACCAGAACGTGCAAACACATTGCAGGGACGATTCCCAGCGGTCAATACGGAGGCCGATGGCTTCGCGGCGACTGCGCCGGTGGGCTCGTTCCCCCCAACTGGCTATGAGTTCGTTAACATGGCACACAACGTCTGGGAGTGGACCGCCGACGCGTACATCTACGACTTATACAAACAGCATGCCCGATGCGCCGATCCGGGACCCACGTACTACAGTGCGGCAAGGCGAGGCCGGTCACCGTGGCCCCGTATGATTCGTTCAGCGCGGCGGGTCTTTCCTTTGTGACAATCGCTATTGCGCGAGCGATCGCCCGGCGGCGTGGATGCCCAATACACGTGATAGCGCTGCTGCACATGTCGGCTTCCATTGCGTCAAGGATCTCGGCGGATAGATCTTGTTCATGATCCCAAGCTGAGCTTTGTGGCGACAGGTTTTCGCCGTATTCGCAATCCCTCGAAATATAATGAGAGCCCCCCGGCGAACCCGGGAGGCTCCCTGTCGATGTTACGCATTGAGAAGGTGTGCGAGACGCCTTAGCTGCAGCCCTGCAGCCAGAAGTTCAGGAAGTACCCGAGATCGTCGATATCAACGAAGCTGTCGGGGATGCCAAAGCCCGGCTGGCCATCGAGTGTCGCACCGGTACTGGTCAGGTCAGCAACCGAGGCGTCATTGACCAGGAAAAACCCGAGGAAGTAGCCGAGGTCGTCGAGATCGGCTGCGCCATCAGGCTCGCCGAACCCGGGTTGGCCCGGCAGGGTCGCGCCGGTTGTTGTCACATCGCCGATGCAATCCGGAGCGAACGGGAACTCGGTGTTGAACGCATCTATATCTGACTGCGTCACATCGTCGGCATTCGCGCCTCCCACACCATCGGCAGGATCCATGCGACGCATCGCCATGATACCCTGCAACTCGCGGCCCTCGACCCAACACTGGAAGGGCTGGCTGGTGCTGGGATCGATGATCGGCATCCCCATCTCGTCGAGACAATCCGACAGTTCATCGAGGTGGCGGCCCAGGCTCGCGGAGATGATCGATGCGTCATCCTCTGTGACAACTCCGTCGAAGTCGAAGTCGCCACGAACGAACCGGAACTGAGTCAGGCCCGCCGCATCGTTGAAATCGCCAGGCGTGAGCGTGAACCCTGTGACATCGATATCCGCGAAACCATCACCCGCGGGATCGGTCGGAGCACCGGTCTCCAGCGGGTCGTACTCGAGATCGACTAGTGTTGGGGTCATGTCGCCGTACACCCATTCTTCATCGGCGGTCCGGGTCGGGACGGTGGCGTTCATGGAGTCGAGTCGCAAGCCCAGCATCGGGTTTGTCCCGAAGTACGCCTGACGACTCAGCGCGTCGGGATCGAAGCCCGGGGTGTCCGAGATCTCCTGCTCGCTGCTGCGCACATACTCCTTACCGCCGTTGTCGCTCCAGGCGACCTCGTCAACGATCTGGAGCGGGTCGAGCATCTCGGCAGATCCACCGGCTTCGATACCGAAATCGAGCTTGCCATCGAAGTCGATGTCCGGGTTCGGATCCTTGCGGAATGCATAGCCCGGTGCGTAGACACTCATGCCATTCACAACCGAATGAAGCGGACGCCGACGAACGAGCAAGTAGGTTGACGAATCACCATTGGCGAGGTTGCCCGGGGTATCCGTTGAAGGGATATGCGTTCCCGAGAAACCCGCAAACGTCGCGGCCGCCGGAGTGAGCAGACCGATCTCGCTGAAACCGCTGTTATCGTTGGCGATCACAAGAAATCCGTTCGCGCCGATACTGAGGCCATCGAGGCTGTAGGCCTCATCGATCTCGGGAACAGTCTCAGGGATGTCGTCCCCATCATCGGCGCCGCCCTTGAAGAGAGCAATTGCGTAGCCCGTCAGGTCAAGCCCTGGCTCGCCGTAGAGTTCGATGTACTCATAGAAGACATCAGCGCTGCTCCCAGATCCCGGGGGATTCTGGAAGATCTCATTGATCACGACCTGCCCGTGTGCAGCCGTCGCGGCGGCCGCAGCCATCAGTGCACATGCTCTCTTCATCTCTAGTTGCTCCTCGTGAACTGGATCGATCTGCTTGTCTGTCCGCTCAGCGGAACGCCCCGGAGGACAGGTGGCCACCAAACACGGTCTCAGAATCGAAGTCGTCGTAGACGTACACGCCATCGACGAGCCTCCCGCTGAACTCCTTGTCGTTACTTACGTCTCGGATCACCGCCACGTGCCCATCGGCGAACAGGAAGTTCGCGAACACGCCAGAGTTCGTCTTACCCGACCTGAACTGGCCCTTGCCGTGCGTGGGGCCGAAGTCGTCGTAGTCCTGCCATGCAGGGATCCCTTGCCGTGTCGCGAACGCGGGGCCGTCGGTCAGGTCCTTAACCGTCGGCAGCGCTTCGCCGTTGATCACAATGTCGTCTCCCGAGTTGAGCTCGTTCGATCGGCCATCACCGAGCAGCGGCACAACCGACGGGGAGACTGCCGTCAGATATCTGTACGAGAGTGGTCCGACGACTTCTTGACCCCCGACGCTGATGCGGGTGCGCGGCCGCTTGCGCTCGGTGTTGGCCATGTACCAGGACTGCGTATAGTTCGAGTTGTACCCGCGACGAATCAGTTCGTCCCGCTCCGCTTCCGTGAACTCTTTGTGGGGGTTCTCGTTTAGCCGATCGAGTGCCAGATTCTGATGATGCTGTGACTGGTTGGACGGGCAGAGCAGATCGCCAGGCTTCGCGGCGCCACTATTGACCAGGTCGGCAATCCAACCCGCCTCGTCGAACGCCCCAAGGCCCCGACCAATCCGGTTGTCCGATCGACCGCTCGACAGGTAGTCGTCATTGCTCCCGGCGTAAGCCGCGAATCCGACACCGAACTGACGCAGCCCGCTCGCACACGCGGTCTGCTGCGCGACTGCCCGGGCCGAGCCGAGCGCCGGCAGCAGTATGCCGATCAGGATCGCGATGATCGCGATGACGACAAGGAGTTCAATCAGTGTAAAACCAGCCCGATGCGCTCGCTGCATGCTGCTCCCTAAGCGATGGTGGCCATCGGCACCTTGCGTGCAAGCAAGGTACACACTCACACGTGCTTCATGAGTTAAAGCGTTCGTAAAGATAGGACTAAACCAGCCACATGACCCCTCACTCAGGCGTGCGGATAGTGACCGGCAGGGTGTAGCCTCGACTCAGGTCCGGCCTCGTACCCGGGCCAGCAGCAAACTTGGAGAGGGCAACACCAATGAAGAGCGTAACTTGTGGTATCGCCATCGCGATCGCGGCGGGCTCAGCTTCCGCGCAGCTCAGCATCACCGAGGTCTACACCGGCCTCTCTGGCGAGGACGGTACGGTCGACTGGATCGAGGTCACCAACACAGGACTCACCCAGATCGACACCGGCAACTTCTTCTTTGACGACAGCAACCCGTCGCTCGGCAGCGGCGGCCAACTCGATAGCTTCATCCTCAATGCCGGCGAGTCCGCGATCTTCCTGCTCGACGGGGACGCCGCCGACGACGTGACCTTCAACGATTCGATCACCGAGTTCCTGGCGATCTGGGGCAACATCGCCAACGTCGGCCTCACCAATGGTGGCGGCAACCTCGGCCAGGGCTCTGACTCGGCCAACATCCTCGATAGCACTGGCAACATCATCTCGACCCTTTCGTACGCTGCAGGCGGTCAGCTTATGACCACCGAAAACGGCCCAGACGGCCTGCGTCTCTCGGTCCTGGGTGAGAACGGTGCGTTCGAGTCGAACGCGTTCTTCAACGACAACCTGAGCCTCCCGGGCGATTCGGCGGTCCTCATCGGATCGCCGGGTGCCGTCCCGACCCCCGCTGGCGTCGCGCTGCTGGCGCCCGCCGCGCTCGCGCTGACCTCGCGTCGCCGCCGCGCCTGATAAACATCTGTCTCCATCCGCACCGCCGCTAGCGCGGCGGTGCGGGGTTTCTGCTCGTGGCCTGTATGGTTCATTGGGATCGGCATCTGCGCTAAACTCCGGTGATCGCAAGATCGGGATCCGGAGCATGACGACCGACGAGTGCCAACCCAACGCCGAGTTCGAGGGCCTCTACGACGAACTCCGCCGGCTCTCGGCCGCGTACCTCACCAACGAACGCGTGGGGCACACTCTCCAGGCGACAGCACTTGTCAACGAGGCGTTCATGTCGCTCGCGTCGCGCGAGGATCCCTGGAACGACCGTGCTCACCTGTTCCGAGCCGCGGCCCAGGCGATGCGCCACATCCTGATCAACCATGAACGCGATCGCCGCGCACAGAAGCGAGGGGGCGGCGGTGTGAGACTGTCGCTCACCCGAGCCGACGGCGCCTCGGAAGACCCAGAAGATCTCATCGACCTCCTGAGCTTGGATGCGGCCTTGCACGAGCTGGAGGCCGAAGACCCGACCAAGTCGCGGCTTGTGGAACTCAGGTTCTTTGCCGGATGTACGATGCCGCAAGCCGCCGATGTACTTGGTGTAAGCCTCGCGACCGCCGAACGGCACTGGCGATTCGCTCGCGCGTGGCTCTACTCCAAGCTCGCCGAGGAGTAACAGTCGATGGGCAAGCCGCCGCTGGGCGAGATCGAGCGGGCTTTCGAGCTTGCGATCCAAGCACCACCCGACGAGCGTGCCGAGTTCGCTCGAGCGAGATTTGCAACCCAGCCCGAACTGCTGGCCGAGGTTCTGAAGCTGCTTGAGTCTGAGCAGGCCGCCGGTGGCTTCATGAGCACGCCAGCATTTAGGCTCTCGGGCGCCCAGCCGACCCAAGACAATGAGGACCTCACCGGAACAAGCCTGGGTGGGTACACCATCAGTTCACGCCTCGGAATAGGCGGGATGGGCTCGGTCTGGACCGCCGAGCGGACCGACATTGAGTTCGACCGACGCGTCGCAGTCAAGGTAGTCCGCGCCGGTGCAGATCGGCTCGTCCCACGGTTCAGGCTCGAGCAACGGGCTCTGGCATCGCTAGAGCATCCCGGGATCGCACGGCTCATCGACGTTACTGAACTCCCCGATGGCCGCCCCGCGATCATCATGGAGCTCGTCGAGGGCGTGCCAATAGATCAGCATTGTGAGGACACCCGGCTCGGGATTGCCGACCGCGTGAAGCTGTTCATTGGTGTATGTGATGCCGTCGCGCACGCGCACCGGCGGCTCATCGTTCATCGTGATCTTAAGCCATCCAACATCCTGGTGAGCACATCGAACGAGCCGAAGCTGATCGACTTTGGCATCGCCAAGCTCCTCGACCACGATCCGATACTCACGGCGACCGAGCAGCGGATCCTGACACCCAGGTACGCCTCACCCGAGCAGGTACGGGGTGAACCCGTTGGCGTTGCCGCCGATGTCTATTCGCTGGGTGTCGTACTTTACGAACTCCTCACCGGATCGAACCCTCACGACGAAGCGACGACCTCTGGTGCACCCATGCAGCAGGTGATCTGTGAGCACACGCCACCGCGCCCGAGCACGGCGGTGACTCGTGCAACCACGGAGGCCCCCCACCGTCTCAAGCGCCAGCTCGCCGGGGACCTCGATGTCATTGTGATGGCTGCGCTACGCAAAGAGCCCGACCGGAGGTACACCGGCGCCGATGCGCTCGCAGATGATCTGCGTCGCTACCTCGAAAACCGCCCCGTCGCCGCACGCCCTGACAGCGTCGCATACCGCGTCGCGAAGTTCACACGCCGCAATGCCGGGCTCGTGGTGAGTTCTGCGCTCGGGATCACCGCGGTAGCGTCGGCGCTGGTCGTGATCTCGCTGTTGCTGGTTGATGCTCGGGCCGCTGAGCAACGCCAAGCCGAGCTCGCCGAGCTCGCCGAATCGCGGGCCAATGACGCCGAGGCGATCACCTCGTTCCTCCAAGGAATGCTCGCTTCGGCGACCCCTGACCGTGCGGCGGGCCAAGACCCGGAGGTGCTCCGCCAAATGCTCCGAAGTGCTGAGATCAGGCTCGAGACGGGCCTGGAGGCATCACCCGGCGTGCGCGCCGAGATCGAACGCACACTCGGCAGTGGGTACCGCGAGATCGGCGAACTCGAGCGCGCGTCCCGGCGACTGAGCACCGCGGAGCGCCTCGGCATTGAGGCCCACGGCGAGCAGAGCATCGAGGTTGCGTTGATCCGCACCGAGCTCGCCGCGCTCGCGATGGATCAAGGCGAGTTTGCTCTCGCGAGCGAGTTGATCGAACAGGCAATGCCAATGCTCCAACAGCAAGCCGAACAGCTGCCCGCCAGGATCGGCAGCGCTTTCGGGCTTTCAGGCATGGTTTACGCAATGCAACGACAACCAGAGCGAGCACGCGAGAGCTTCTCGAAGGGGGCAGCGCTTCTGTCCTCAACGCTGGCGCCATCTGATCGTGCCGTGCTTTCTCTTACCGCGAATAGAGCGAGCCTTGAGTTCATGATGGGCGACACTGGAGCAGCTGAGCTCCTACTCCGGAACGCGATCCGTTCCGCGACCGAAGACGATCAACCCCTCTCGATCGGCCTCCTTGGCCTGTACAACAATCTATCTGTAGTTCTAAGCCGGAGCGGCCGTTCCGAAGAAGCGCTCGCCGAATACGCAAACTCAATTGAACTCAGTACACAGCTGCTGGGCCCAGACCACCCGGCAACGCTGAAGGGCAGGTCGAACCGTGCGGCGTTGCTCAGCAGAGTCTCGCCACCAGCGGAGGGTGAGGCTGCGCTTCGGGAAGTGTTTGCAGCTCAGAGCCGAACGGTTGGCGCCGACCACATCGACTCGATAAGCACCCTGTTCAACCTCGCTAGGCACCTGCTCAAGCATGGAGACCCCTTCGAAGCCGCAGACATGTTCGAGCAGTGCATCGAGGTCCAGACCGCCACCGTTGGCCCGAATCACCCGGAAACCGCTATGAGCAAGGCGAGCCTCGCCGAGGCGCTGCTGGCCGGCGCGGGATCCGGCGAGCAGGCCGAGCCGCTGCTGCTCGAAGCCCGGGCGGTGTTCGAGGCGACGATGGGCCCCAACGCCCCACCTACGCAGACGCTTTACACGACATTGCGCACACTGTACGGGCCAGAACACCTCGACCGACCCGACGCGCTCGGAGGTATCCCGGGCCCGGGCGTTCAAAGTCCATAAAAACTTGATGGGTCACACGCGGTTTCCGTGCTGGTGATGTTGTGGTGGCCGTTCTGGTCCCCATATACGGAGACCAACATGCCGCACAAAACCACACTCGCCCTGACGATCATTTCGGGCTTCGGCCTGGTGTCAGCCCCAGCGTTTGCCCAACCGTCCTACTTGGCGTCGCTCCAACTCGGTGGCGCTGGGGGTTGCGAGACACAGCCCCCGGGAACGATCACCGCGCAAGGAGCCACCCCCGTACAAAACAGCTACGGACCAACAGTCCACTGCGACAGCTTCTGGGGCGAATCTATCGGCTCGGCCTCGGCACGAGCCGCCCAGGGCGTGATCGGTATCGATGTAGAACACACTTGGAACGGCTGCAACACTTTCGGTTGCGGACCCGCAGGGTCGTTGGTCGGGGCGAGCGCGAGCCACGAGTTTGACGTCGTCTTCGGCTCCCCCACCAACGACCCGATCACCGTACGGATGAACCTTGCGCTGCTCGGGAACATCCAGGAGATGAACGAACAGTACAGGCGTGTGCTAATCTCGGCAAGCATTGGGGGGACCAACTCTACTGGCGCATTCTGGCAGATCGTTGGTGACACCATCCGGCAAGGTATGCTCGCAAGCTTCGCTGAGAACACCTATTCAAGATTCTCGACGAACGAGGTCAGCGTCCCCACCAACACACCGGTACGCATCATCCTAAGCATGTTCTCCGACAACAACAGGGCATATGCGGAGGGTGGCGCCGTGAATTTCATGCAGGGTCTGCGCCTCGACTCGACCCTCACCGGCTCGGTCTTCAGCATCGTGAGCACCGCACCGGGTGTGTCGGCGAGTGAGATCACGATCTCGGGCCCCGATGGGAACGTGATCAATAATCGCTACGCAGGCGATGATCAGTCGTGCAAATCAGACCTCACCACCACCGGCGCGACACTCGAAGGTCAATCCGGCTTCGGCATGCCCGACGGCAATGTCGATCTCGACGATCTGGGTTACATACTGACAGAGTGGCTCGGTGGAACGTTCGTCGCCGATCTCACGACTACCGGTGCGACGCTTCAAGGACAGTCTGGCTTCGGCATTCCGGATGGCACCATCGACCTCGATGATCTCGGGTACTTCCTGAGCGAGTGGTTGGCTGGTTGCGTCTGAGCTGCCAGCCACGTACCCATACCACTTGCAGACCCAATCGCCTCATGATTCCGGAACATTTCCGGCAATCGGAGTGATGCAGCGCAGTCGCACGGCACGCAACACGTTGCTCGCGTTCGACTACTCTGCGAAATGCCCCGCGATCTCCGTCGCGGCGCGGTTTCGCGGGAGTCAAGATGACCAACGCTGCACCCTCTTCTAGCCCCACCGACCCTGTGCCGATGGCACAAAAAATCGCCTTCGGGTTCGGCATGCTCGGGAACCAGCTGTTCCCGGCAGCCGTTGCGGTGTTCAACGTGGTACTCGTCCAGAGCCTGAAGATGGAGCCATGGATGGCGGGCGTGCTCGCGGCCGCACCACGAGTCTTTGACGCGATTACCGATCCCTTGATGGGGTACATCACAGACAACACAAAGTCTCGCTGGGGACGGCGCCGCCCCTATGTGTTCATCGGCTCGATCCTCGCCGGAGTGTCGTTTGCCCTGATGTGGCAGCTCGATGCCGAGAACAGCATGATGTACAACTTCTGGTACTTCTTGCTGCTCTCGCTGGCGTTCTACCTCGGGCTCACGATCTTCGCGACGCCCTACGTCGCGATGGGCTACGAGATGAGCGACAACTTCCACGAGCGCACACAGATCATGGCGATCGCGCAGTGGATCGGCCAGTGGGCCTGGGTCATTGCACCATGGTTCTGGATCGTGATCTTCAATGCAGACGTGTTTCCTGACCCCGAGACGGGCGAGTCAAACGGCGTTGCTGGTGCACGCGGACTCGCTGTTTGGGTGGGTGGGGGCTGCATCCTCCTCGCAATGATTCCGGCGATTTTTTGCCGTACAAAGCCCGTCGATGAAAGCACCCTCGAACCTCTCTCGCCATCCAGAACCTTCGCGAGCCTCGCAAGTCTGTTCCGGGGGGTCTTCATCGCGCTCAGATGCTGGCCATTCTTCCGGCTCTGCACGGCAACCTTCTTGGTGTTCGGGAGCTTTCAGATTATCGCGGGCTTTGCATACTTCATCATTGTCCACTACATGTTCGGCGGTAGCCCGGACGATGCGGGCCGCTGGCCAACCTGGCATGGCACCGCGGGCGCGCTGACCACCTGCTTCCTGGCAATTCCCGTCGTCGCTTGGCTGGCGAAGACATTTGGCAAGAAGTCGGCGTTCGTGATGTCACAGAGCGCCTCGATCCTCGGGTATGGGCTTTTCTGGTGGTGCTTTAGCGAAGATACACCGTGGCTGTTGTTCTTGCCGCTGCCGCTATTCAGCTTTGGCATTGGTGGCCTATTCACCATCATGATGTCAATGACCGCGGACGTCTGCGACCTGGACGAGCTCAACACTGGGGCACGCCGCGAGGGTATCTTCGGGGCCGTCTACTGGTGGATGGTAAAGCTCGGACAAGCCGTCGCTTTCCTGCTCGCCGGGGTCATCATGAGCGCAATCGGGTTCGACCCGAATGCCGCGCAGCAGACCGAGGAGGCCCTGACTGGCCTCCGCCTCTCCTACATCATCCTGCCGAGCGTCGGGGCGTTCATCGCGATCCTCGTCATGCTGGGCTATGACCTCGACGAGAAGCGGAGCAATGAGATCCGCGCCCAGATCGAGGCCCGCAAGACCGCGACCGGGGGGTCGTGAAGAAGCGGAGCGGGAGGGATTCGAACCCTCGGTACACCTATCGATGCACGCCGGTTTAGCAAACCGGTACCTTCAGCCACTCGGTCACCGCTCCTGAGCGCTAGGCCGATGATATGCCCGTCTTGAGACCGCGAGGAAGCCAGGGGGCACACCCACACCAGAAGACACCAGCTACCCTGAGGGTCCAGCCGCCGCAGGACGGAGATCACGCGAAAAATGCCCGCAACCACACTGAATCCAACCTCTTCCGAGAATGCCCAGTCGCCGTCCGCCGGGTTCGTCGAACGGTGTGGTGAGCAGCTATTCGAGATCCGACAGCTCGAAGAGATGCCCCCGTTCCTCATGACGGTGGTCGGTGACACAGACCTCTGGATGTACATCGCCTCCACCGGCTCGTTCACGGCGGGCCGGGTCGAGCCCGATCGCTGCATCTTCCCGTACGAGACCGACGACCGCTTGCTCGAGCTGGGAGGCCTCACCGGCCCGATCACGCTCATCCGCTTCGATAACGGCCGCATCTGGCGCCCCTTCGATACGAGGCCATCGGCGAGCAGCCCGAGCCGCGTCCTCCGCCGCACGCCCGTCGGAGACATGGTCGAGTTCGAAGAGACAGATGCCGATACTGGCCTGCGCCTCAGGGTTGAGTACAGGCTTTGCGATGAGCTGGGAGTTGCCCGCCGAACCTCCTTGTGGCTCCCGCCGGAGACCGCGGGGACCAAGCTCGTCGTGCTGGATGGTTACCGAAACATCATGCCGGCAAACGTGCCCCTCGTGCTTCAGCAGAGCATGAGCACGCTCGTTGACGCGTACAAACGCTCGGAACTCTTCGCGCAGTCGGGGCCCGCGATTTACACGCTCGAGGCTGCGATCTCGGACAGCCCGCAGGCAAAGGAATCGCTTCGGGTGAACTGCGCCTGGCATGCGGGCCTCGTCGGCAGCGAGGTCTTCCTTTCGGATGGTGTGATCGACGCGTTTCTCAAGGGCGAGACCGCCGAACCCGACCGCACCGTGACCGGACGCCGCGGCGCTTACCTCTGCCAGGCACGGATCGAGCTTGAGGGTGGTGCAGAGAGATCCTGGACCATCGTGGTCGATGCTCACCTCGACCACGCCGCGGTGGTCAGGCTCGCAGATTCCCTCGCCTCGGATACTGATCAGGTGACTCGGATCGACGCCTCCCTCGCCCGGGACCGCGAAGGCCTTGCCCGTCTTCTCGCCGACGCCGACGCGTGCCAAGTCAGCGCTGATCACGCCGCGGTCGCGGCCCACCAGTCCAACGTGCTCTTCAACGCGATGCGCGGCGGAGTTCCGATCGATGGTCACCGGGTTGATGCCGGCGAGTTCAGGCGTTTCGTTCAGACACGCAACTTCGAGGTCGCGCAGCGACACCGCGCGTTTCTCGACGGGCTTGAGCCAACGCTGCTGCTCGATACCCTTGCAGAGAAGGCGGGCGAGACCCGTGACCGCCAGCTTGAACGCATCGCGCTCGAGTACCTCCCGCTCACGTTCGGCAGGCGGCACGGCGATCCGAGCCGTCCTTGGAACCGCTACCGAATCCGCGTTCGTGATGATCAGGGAAAGCGCGTTACGGGCTACGAAGGCAACTGGCGCGACATCTTCCAGAACTGGGAAGCGACCTGCCGCAGCTACCCGTCGATGCTTCCGGGAGTCGTGACCAAGTTCCTTAACGCCACGACAGCGGAGGGCTACAACCCGTACCGAATAAACGAGCGCGGCATCGACTGGGAAGTGCCCGAGCCACACAACCCGCGTTCGGGGATCGGGTATTGGGGCGATCACCAGATCGTGTACCTGCACCGGCTGCTCGAACAGTGCGCCGAGGTGCATCCCGAATGGCTCCGCGCGATGTCCGACAAGCCGGTGTTCTCATATGCCGAAGTGCCATACCGCTTCAAGCCCTTCGACGAGATCGCGTCGAACCCAAGGGACTCACTCGTTTTCGATGAAGCGTTCGACACCGAACTCCGTGCCCGAGCCGAGCGGATCGGGGGCGATGGATGCCTCCGCATGAACGGGTCACGAGAGCCCGAGCTCGTCACCCTGCTCGAAAAACTGTTGGTGCCGGCGCTTGCAAAGGTCGCCAACCTTGTGCCGGGCGGGGGCATCTGGATGAACACCCAGCGCCCCGAGTGGAACGATGCGAATAACGCCCTCGCAGGCTACGGGCTCTCGATGGTCACCCTCTACCAGCTGCGCCGGTACGCCGACTGGTGCGTCGAGCTCATCGACGGGCTCGATGAGGGCGAAGCGACGCTCTCGGGTGTCGTCGCGGAATGGTGTACGCAGACCAATGATGTGCTTGTCCGGTCACTCGAAGCAATGGGCAAAGGTCAAGCGGCAACGGACACCCAGCGCTGGGAGTTCGTTTCTGCGCTGGGAAACGTCGCCGAGCGTGCGCGAAACAGGATGAATGAGACGGGCCTCGGTGCCCGCGTCGCGGTCGATCGGAAGCTGCTGGGGGACTTTTTCCGGCTCGTCAGGCACGCATGCGACAACTCGATCGCGACGGCTCGCCGGCCTGACGGGCTCTACGAGTCCTACCGGGTCCTCCACCAGGGTGTGTCTCGTGCAGGCGTTGAGCCGCTCGCCCCCATGCTCGAGGGCCAGGTCGCGATTCTTGCATCGGGGGTCCTGGACGAGGCCGAGTCCATCGATCTGCTCGACACACTCTTTGACTCGGAGCTGTACCGCGAAGACCAGAGGACCTTCATCCTCTACCCGATGATCGAGCTGCCACCATTCGGCGAGCGCAACGCAGTTCCTGAAGAGGCTCTGGCACAAAGCCCGTTGCTCACAGCCGCGCTCGGCGAACCATCATGGGCACTCGTGCGACGCGATGCATCCGGAGTCGCTCGATTCGATGCCGACCTTACCTCACACGAAGCACTCCAAGAACGCATCGACCGGCTCACCCGTGACTCCGGCATCGGGGCACTAGTCAGCCAGGACGGCGGTGCCGCGCGACATGCCTTTGAGCGGACCTTCAGACACGCACGATTCACTGGCCGCTCGGGGACCATGCATAAGTACGAGGGGCTCGGATCGGTCTACTGGCACATGGTGTCCAAGCTGCTGCTCTCGGTGCAAGAGACCGTGTTCGCAGCGGTCGATCGCGGCGCTCCAACCGAGCAGATTGACCGACTCCGACAGCATTACTGGCGGATCCGTGACGGGCTCGGCTTCCGCAAGTCGCCGCGTGAGTTCGGGGCGATCCCCCATGAGCCGTACTCACACACACCCTGGGGCATGGGCGCCCAGCAGCCCGGCATGACCGGCCAGGTCAAGGAGGGCGTGCTTGCCCGCTTCGGCGAGGTCGGTCTACGCCTCGAAGACGGATGCCTCCAGTTCGATCCATCGCTGATCGACCCGGCAGAGCTTCTGACCAGCCCACAAGAACTGTCCTGTGATGGTGCGACCACAGTCGAAGTCCCAGCGGGCGGTATCGGTTTCTCGCTCTGCGGTGTGCCCATCACCGTTTCACTGGGCACCGCAGATCGGCTCGAACTCCGTCGAGCCGATCAGACAACCGAAACCATCGATGCTCGCCGGCTCCCGATTGAGATCAGCCGAGGCATCCTCCGAAGGGACGGCGCGGTAATCGGCATCGGCGCGACACTCGCTCGCTAGAGCTGACCGCGTGACGCCTTACCCGTCGGGAGAGAAAGTCCCTGTGGCGCGCCAAAGCGCCTCAAGCTGATCGATCCGATCCCTCGCGCGATCCCCCAGGTCACTCACCACCTGCGCGACCAGCAACTCCGCGGCGATTACCGCGGGAATCGAGCTATCAAAAGGCCCGACTGCCGGTACACGCAGCTCGCACCACAGCTTGG
This sequence comes from Planctomycetota bacterium, assembly GCA_039186605.1. Classification (GTDB taxonomy): domain Bacteria; phylum Planctomycetota; class Phycisphaerae; order Phycisphaerales; family UBA1924; genus JBCCZZ01. Next base: position 287,024 of record JBCCZZ010000001.1, read on the forward strand.
TGAGCGACGCAAGCGGCGACAGCGGCCCGTCCGTGATCGCGACGATCGTGACACCAAGACTCGCCAGCATCCGTGCCGCCGCGACCGAACTCCTGCGATATCGCGCGAAGTCAAAGACGACAACCGCATCACCGGGGGCGGCGCCACTCAGGTCGCGCCCGACCGACTGCTCATGGACCAACACCACGTCGGGCCGGACCATCGAGAGCCCGCTCTGCATCACCCGAGCCCCGGCCATCGAGGTCTCGCCCGAGAGCACCCAAACCCGTCGTGCCTCGACAAGCGGGGCCGCCATCGCTGCGAGCCGTTCCGGCTCAAGAGCATCGAAGGTTCGCTCGACCGCGCCCGTGATGTCCGCACGGATGCCCTCCGGGTCACCCTTCTGGCTGCGGATGCGAGCACTCGGACTCGATAGCTGGCGGGATAGTCCCTCGCGGGCGAAGCTTTGGAGCTCCGAAAAGCCCGAGAACCCAAGCTTCGTCGCAAACCGCACGATCGAGGGCGGACTGGTATCAGCCCGGTCGGCGAGAACCGACACCGTGCCGAACGCCAGCAGCGTCGGCTCGGCCGACACCAACTCAGCGATGCGTCGTTCGGTTGGCGTAAGCCGATCCCCAACCGCCGCGATGAGGTCCTGAACAGACAATGTGTGGCCTCGCCCTGATCGAATCGTTGCAATCTGACCACGAAACTGTACTATATGTTCCAGCCCAAGGCTACCGAAGGCAACAGCTATCCAACCGGAGCATTTCATGATCCAGCCGCAGCCCTATGTCCCGAGCGATCGCGAGCAGGCTTTTCTCGACTCGGTCGAGGACACCAAGTACCAGCGCGAAATCATCAACGGGCTCTCGCCCTTCTTCAACGAGAAGGCACCCGAGGACATGCTTAGCTTCTACACCAAGGACGAGGTAGTCAGCCTGCGGGTGCTCAAGGGCACCGATCGCGACGTCGAGTCGCGGATGCCCGTGAAAATCACCCGCCACTACTACGAGCTCGCGAAGACCAGCCCCTCGATCCAGCGGATCGTCAAGGCCAGCCCGGACGAAACCGAGAATCTCCAGGGCTCGGAAGACCCCGGCAATCAGATGGACTATTCCCCCGTCGAAGGCCTGCTTCACAAGTACGAGATGGGCCTGATGTATGTGGTCTCAACATGCTCGGCTCACTGCCGCTTCTGCTACCGGGAGGAACTGATCGCTCGCAAGGAGATCGAGCGCCAGGACGGCAGCGTCAAGAAAAAGGAACTCGCGAAGATCCCAGAGATCACGGCCTACATCCGGAAGCACAACGCGGCGGTCGCTCAGAACGGCGGCATCCACCCCGAGTCGGGCCGCGAGAAGCTCCGCGAGATTCTCCTCTCCGGGGGTGATCCGATGGTGCTAAACAACTCGAAGCTCGCGGCGTGGTTCGGGGCGCTTGCCGAGGCAGGCGTGGAGTCGATCCGCGTAGGCACCAAAGAAATGGCGTTCTTCCCGCAGCGCTTTGACAAGAGCTTCTTCGACATGCTCGACCGCTTCCACGAAACCTACCCACAGGTTGGCCTGCACATGATGCTCCACTTCGAGCACCCTGATGAGATCCTCGCCAAAGACGAACACGGCGAGTACATACGTGATGAGCAGGGCTTCCTGCAGTGGATCCCCGCGACGGGCGATGCCATGCGAGGCTTCGCGACCCGCGGCTGGGTAAGCGTTGAGAACCAGGCCCCGATCATCCGGGGTATCAATGACGACTCGGATGCGCTCCGGATCCTGCAGCGTGAGTTCAAGCGAGCGGGCGGTGAGAATCACTATTTCTTCTGCGGACGCGACATCGTGGCGTACAAGGCGTTCAACATCCCGATCGAGAAAGCCTGGCGAGTTCTGAATGACTCGCAGAAAGGCCTCTCGGGCATCGAGAAGCATGCCCGGATGTCTATCACGCACTACAAAGGAAAGACCGAGGTGGCAGCCGTTACCAACGAGCCGGTTCCTGGGCTCAAAGGCGGCGAGAACGGAGTGGTGATCTTCAAGCTCCTGCGGAACGCCGGCAGCGCTCCGGATGTTGGAAAGGTTTGCATCGTGGGCCGAAACCCCGAAGCGCTCTGGTTCGACGACTACGAAGACCGTGTTCTTTTCGACGAAGCGGGGCTGTTTGATTACACCCGTGTTTCCAAATCGGGAGAGGCGCCGAAGCGCCTGATCGATTCGATGCCGCGGCAGGGCGGGTGCGGATGATCAATAAGCGGGTATCCAGCGCCGCCGATGCGGTCGCGGATGTTTCTGATAGCGCAGCGATCATGATCGGGGGCTTTGGCGAAGCCGGAAGCCCGATTGAACTCATCCATGCGCTTATTGACCAAGGCGCAAAGGATCTGACGGTCATAAGCAACAACTGTGGCAGCGGTGAGGTGGGACTTGCTGCTCTGCTCAAGGCGCGGCGTGTCACCAAGGTCATTTGTTCGTTCCCGCGGACAGCGAACTCGACGGTTTTTCCCGAGCTCTACCGCGAGGGATTTACCGAGTTGGAACTCGTCCCACAAGGCACGCTGGCCGAGCGAATCCGCGCTGGCGGTGCGGGGGTGCACGCCTTCTACACCCCCACCGCTGTTGGCACACCGCTCGGGGAGGGCAAGGAATCACGCAGCTTCGATGGGCGCGAGTATCTGCTTGAGTACGGGCTGAAGGCCGATTTCGCACTCATCAAGGGCCGGATAGCCGACACGCACGGAAATGTGCTGTACAACAAGACCGCCCGAAACTTCGGCCCCATCATGGCGATGGCCGCGAAGACCACGGTCATACAAGCCGAGCGCATCGTCGAAGCGGGCGGGTTAGACCCCGAAGCTGTGGTCACACCCGGCATCTTCATAGACCGTGTCGTCGAGATCGCCGAACCCGCGCACGAATCGGCGCTTGTTGCTACAGGAGCGAGCTATCCATGAGCCAGCACACCGCTACCGCATGCTGGACGCGCGAGCAGATGGCACAGCGGCTTGCAAGCGACATCGCAGACGGTTCCTATGTCAACCTCGGTATCGGCATACCCGAGCTTGTCGCTCGCTTCGTCCCGGAAGGGCGAACACTGGTGTACCACACCGAGAACGGGCTCCTAGGCATGGGGTCCTCGCCCGAAGAGGGCGCCGAGGATCCAGAGCTGATCAATGCGGGCAAGCGGTACGTGACCGCGAACCCAGGTGCTGCTTACTTCCATCATGCCGATAGCTTTGCGATGATCCGGGGTGGGCACCTGGATCTCTCCGTGCTCGGTGCGCTCCAGGTCGGCCAGACTGGTGACCTCGCGAACTGGTCAACCGGCGAGCCAGGAGCGATTCCCGCGGTCGGCGGCGCCATGGACCTCGTGGCAGGTGTCAAGGAAGTATTCGTGATCACACAGCACACGACTCGCGACGGTGCGCCAAAGCTCGTCGAGCGGTGCACCTACCCGCTCACTGGGCTAGGCGTTGTGGATCGTGTGTACACCGACCTCGCGGTGATCGATGTCACCCCAGAGGGGTTCAGCCTTCGGGAGCTCGCGCCGGGTGTCTCCTTCGAGACCGTTCAGGAACGCACCGGCGCACCGCTGACACGGCACGCGTAATGCCAGTACACCCAGGACAACTATGAGCAGCCAGACCCAAACATCGCGGAGCGCCGAGCTGTTCGAGCGTGCCAAAAGGGTTCTTCCGGGAGGCGTGAGCCGCAACACAGTGCTCCGTGCCCCGCATCCGTCCTACGCGGATTTCGGGCGAGGATGCCGAATCACCGACCTCGACGGAATCACTCGCCTCGACTTCTCGAACAACATGGCCTCTCTCATCCACGGGCACGCTTGCCCTGAAGTGATCGATGCTGTTTCTGCGCAGGTTGAGCGGGGCACCGCGTTCATGATGGCGACCGAGATCGAGGTCGAGTATGCCGAGCACCTGTGCTCACGCAGCGACTCCTTCGAGAAGCTCCGGTTCGTGAACTCCGGGAGCGAAGCAGTTCTGGTGATGCTCAAGGCATCGCGCGCGTTTACCGGCCGTCCGAAGATCGCGAAGGTGGAGGGTGCATACCACGGCGGGTACGACTACGCCGAAGTGAGCCAGGCCCCAAGGCCCGAAACCTGGGGTAGCCCCGATCGCCCCAACAGCGTCCCACTTGCTCACGGCACGCCGCCCTCCGCACTAAGTGATGTCATCGTGCTCCCGTTCAATGACACCCAGCGAGCGCTGAGTCTCCTTGATGACCATGCGCCTGACCTCGCATGCGTGCTCCTCGATCTCATGCCGCACCGAGTCGGGCTCAACCCTGCCAACCCGGAGTTCGTCCAAGCCATCCGCGACTGGACCGAACGCAACGGGGCGCTGCTCGTGCTCGACGAGGTGATTACGTTCCGCTCGGAGTACGGCGGGCTCCAGTCTCGATACAACGTACGTCCCGACCTGACCGCACTGGGAAAAATGATTGGTGGCGGCTTCCCGGTCGGCGCTGTTGCTGGCCGGAGCGAAGTGCTTGAAGTCATGAACCCTTCGGGCGCCGAATATCGTTTCCCGCACTCAGGGACGTTCTCGGCTAATCCGATCACCATGTCCGCCGGCCTCGCGGCGATGCAGAAGTTCGATCCAGCATCGGTCTCTCGCCTCAATGCACTTGCGGAGCGCGCGATGCTGGGTATCGACCGAGCCGCGCGGGACACCGGGACGGGCGCATGCGTCACCGGAGCCGGCTCGATGTTCCGGGTCCACATGAAGCCCTCCCAGCCCCAGAACTTCCGCGAGGCATTTACCAGTCCGGAGGAGAACGCACGCCTTAGGGCGTTGCTTGAGCACCTGTTTGGCGACGGTCACGTAATGATCAATACGTGCACGGCCACTCTCTCGACGCCTATGACAGAGCATGACATCGATTCGCTTGTCTCCTCGATTCGCTCTGGATTCGAGAAGATCTCAGTGATGCCCTGAGCAAAGCAGCTGGCCGGGTCAGGCTCGTTCGATCACGGTCGCGATTCCCTGACCAACTCCGACACAGAGTGAGACCAGCCCGTACTCGACATCGCGTCGGTTCATCTCGTAAATAAGCGTCGCAGCGAGGCGTGCACCGCTCGCGCCGAGCGGGTGACCGATCGAGATTGCTCCCCCATTAACGTTCAGCGTAGCTTCATTGAGCTCAAGTTCACGAGCGCAGGCGACGGCCTGCGCCGCGAACGCCTCGTTGAGTTCCACGAGACCGATGTGACCGATCGACTTGCCCGTTCGGCTAAGAACTTTTTGAATCGCGGGCACAGGGCCGATGCCCATGTATGCCGGCTCGACACCCGCCGTGGCGCTCGCGCCGATGAACGCCAGAGGTGTCATCCCGAGCGATTTTGCCCGATCTTCCTCGACGAGCAGCAACGCGGCAGCACCGTCGTTGACCCCGGCGGAGTTGCCGGCAGTCACTGTCCCATGGTCCGCGAATGCCGGGCGGAGCTTCGACAGCTTCTCGAGTGTCGTGTCTGGGCGCGGGTGCTCGTCGGCTTCAAAGATGATTGGATCGCCTCGGCGCTGTGGGATCTGGACCGATACAAGTTCATCCTTGAACCGGCCCTTGGCCTGCGCATCACCCCAGCGCTGCTGACTAAGCAAGGCAAAGCGGTCCTGATCAGCACGAGTGACCCCGTACCGCTTCGCCACATTCTCGGCGGTTATGCCGAGTGAATCGGTGTGACCCATCTCAGCCATCCGCGGGTTGACAAAGCGCCATCCGATCGTGGTATCAAAGATCTCTTGCATACGTCCGTACGAAGACTCAGCCTTGCTGAGCACGTATGGAGCTCGGCTCATCGATTCAACACCACCAGCGACGAACACATCGCCCGAGCCGGCTTCGATCATGCGTGCCGCGATGTTGACAGCTTCGAGACCCGAGGCGCAGAGACGATTCACCGTTACCCCGGGGACACCGGTTGGCAAGCCCGCCAGCAAGGCCGCCATACGCGCGACGTTTCGGTTGTCTTCGCCAGACTGATTCGCGGCACCAAAGTAGACATCATCGATCTCAGCGGGGTCGAGACCAGCCCGCTCGATCACGGTCCTGATCACGGTTGCAGCCAGGTCATCCGGTCGGACACCCGCCATTGCACCACCAAACCGACCAAATGGTGTGCGAACGGCGGCAACTACGGCGGCACGACGTGGCATTCGCGCACTATAGGTATGGCCCTATGCCTCCGGAAGTGTCCCAACCGTGCAATCGCTGCACGACTGAACTCACCCTACAAAGCCGTGGATGACGTTCTCAACGCGGCGGGCGCGGCCGCCTCGGGGGACGCGGCGGGCGTGGCCTGCGGGGTGGACGCGGGCCCCTCGGTGGACGCGCATGGCGCACACTCCCGATGGCACCTTGCCGAGTCTGCCGCACAGAATCGGCAACTTCGCCAGCAGGCGGCGCTGGACGCGGGTTGGGCGCGCGCCATCCCGCTGAGTCGATGTGCCGCACACTACCGATAGCCCTCGGTGTGCCAGCAGGCTCAAGGAGCGATGCTGCGCTCGCAAGACACAGCGTCAGAAGTGCGATGGCATTCCCAATCATTACTTACCCCGATTTGGCACGATCGACTCGATATCGGCCACCTGCGTCATCGCACTGGTCGGCTCAAAGGTGAACGCGGTATCTTGGTAAGGAAGCGAGGAGAGGGTCCACTTGAGGTCTGCTGCGAATCGTGGGCGCTCAGGAAGATCCGTGTACTGCATCACAACTCGAAGCGGAAGTGGATAGACACCCGAGTCGATCCAGACCTGCCAGTTGAGCCCATCCTGGGAAAATGCAAGATGGTGACAAGGCACGCCATCGATCGGCGTCACGCCCGCATACGTCGCAGTAGTAGCCTGCGCCAGAAGCGTCTCAGCCGGATTGTCATAGAGCAGATCTGCAGTCGGAAGAGACAGGCCAAGATCGATCACCATCGTGTCGATCGCATCACCGAGCGTACCGGTCGCGTCGGCCTGGAAGTACTGATTGCGAAGCGGGTCAATGATCGTCAGTGTGCCGTTGCGAACCAGAGCCGCCAAGGCACCGCCATGACCGATCACGGTTGCCCGGAGATCTCCTGGGCGCCGGACCGATACCTCGTGCCGCTCATGCGTCTCAAGGAGACCACCCGACTCGCCAAATCGATCGTACGTGACGTCCGCTACGAACGAGAACTGCTCCAACCCGGACAGCATCTGACCCATCGAGCCAAGGATCGCCTCGGCTTGCGGGCGTGCTTGTCCCTCAGAGGCGGTTGCCGGCTGCACGCCGAATGCGAGAGACTGACACGCGCACAGCACCCCCGCCGTTGAGATTAGGATCTTGTTCATCGTGTCCATCCATTGGCCCCCAAAAAGGATTGAATTCAAACTATCCAAATGGATAGCCCCTGTCAAGACTCGGTCAGTTCGGAGGCGTCCGCCAGTGCGCCCAGCGCCTGTGCGTATCCGAAGCAGTACCAGCACAGCCGTTCAAATACCCAGACCTGCTGGTGATCACCCCGTTGCTTTGAGATACCCATGTGGGACCGCATGCCGACACATGCGCGGGAATGCTGTCGACACGAGACTTTGTAGAACCCGAATACACTGGTGCACGGGGGAAAGCATCCCCACAGGACGACTGCTCGGAGGGCAGACCACATGGCGATCTGGGAGAAACTCCGCGGCGAGTTGATCGATGTCATCGAGTGGACCGACGACACTCGGGACACGCTGGTATACCGGTTCGAACGGCACAACCATGAGATTAAGCACGGCGCTCGGCTCACCGTCCGCGAAGGCCAAGCGGCGGTCTTCGTCAACGAAGGCGAGATCGCGGATGTCTTCGCGCCAGGGATGCACACGCTCGAGACCGCCAACATCCCAATCCTCTCGACGATACAGGGCTGGAAGCACGGGTTCGAGAGCCCGTTCAAGGCCGAGGTTTACTTTGTCTCCACCCGCCGGTTCAGCGACCTTAAGTGGGGAACAAAGAACCCGGTCGTCATGCGCGATGCTGAGTTCGGACCCATCAGAGTCCGTGCGTTCGGCACCTATGAGACCCGCGTGTCCAACCCCGCGGCGCTCATCCGGGAAGTCGTCGGCACTGACGGCCGCTTCACAATCGACGAGATCATCAATCAGCTTCGCAACGTGGTGGTCAGCCGCTTCGCCGACATCCTCGCCGAGCACAAGATCCCCATCCTCGATCTCGCGGCAAGCTACGACGAACTCGGTAAGCTCCTCGCGGTCAAGATCGGCCCTGAGTTCGAGGGCTACGGGCTCGGTCTCCTCAGCCTGCTGGTCGAGAACGTTTCACTGCCCGAAGAGGTCGAGAAGGCGCTCGATAAACGCACGAGCATGGGCATCGTCGGCGATCTGAATGCCTACACACGGTTCCAGGCCGCCAACGCACTTGAGCAGGCCGCCGGGCAGGGCGGCGAGGGCGGCGGCCTAGCCTCTGGTGCGCTCGGCGCCGGAATCGGCCTCGCGATGGGTCAGCAGATGGCCGGCCAGCTCCAGCATGGCACGGGCTCACAACAAATCGCACCGCCTCCTTTGCCCACCGCCGCGCAGTACCACGCGGCGATCAACGGCCTGCAAACCGGTCCGTTCACTCTCTCCGAGCTGAGGCTCCGCGTGTCCTCGGGCGAGGTCATGCCCGAAACCCTGGTCTGGACCACGGGCATGGCGGACTGGGCGAAGGCTGCGGAGGTCCCCGATGTCGCGGCACTCTTCGCGCCACCGGCCGGCGGCCCCCCCCCGCTACCGACCGATGCCTGAGCTCGAAGAATCACGGGGCTTCGACGAGTCCAAGCCTGAAGCCGAGACCGAAGTTGCGCGGGTAAAGCAGTTCCCGTGCGCACAGTGCGGCGCAAAGCTGCAGTTCTCCCCTGGTCGTTCGAGCCTCAAGTGTCCATACTGCACGCACGAGACCGCGGTTCCCGACTCAGGCGAGGGTGTCGAGGAACTCGACTTCTATGAGTATCTTGGGCTCTTAGAGCGACAGGGCGAGAGCCACGAGACGACGAGCGCTCTCTGTAGGGGGTGCGGTGCGCAAACTGAACTCCCCCCGAATCTCGATGCGTTCAGTTGCCCATATTGCGACCAAGCGATTGTCGCCGAGCCTACCAAGCGCCGACTGCTCCGCCCCCGCTCGGTATTACCGTTCCGGATCGAGCGCAAAGAGGCCCGCGAGCTGTTCCGGAGCTGGATCAAAAGGCTGTGGTTCGCACCGAACGCGCTCAAGAAAGCCCACAAGCTCAACAGCAAACTCAACGGCCTCTACATCCCGTACTGGACATACGACGCATACACCGATTCCCGTTACACTGGCATGCGCGGCGAGCACTACTATGTGACCGAACGCTACACGGTCACCGTGAATGGTAAACGTGAGACCCGCACGCGCCGGGTCCGCAAAACCCGTTGGTGGCCGGCATCAGGCCGCGTTGAGGTCCCATTCGACGATGTGCTTGTGCTGGCCTCCCATGCAACACCGAAGGCACTGACCGAAGCACTCGAGCCGTGGGATCTTGCGGAGCTCAAACCGTATAGCGAAGAATACCTCGCCGGATTTATAGCGCAACGCTACGAGGTTGACCTGGCCGAAGGGTTCGAGGGCGCAAAGCAGAAGATGGACCCGGGCATTCGAGCCGCGGTCCGCCGCGACATCGGGGGGGATGCACAGCGGATCCTATCGCTCCAGGTCGGCTATGAAGATGTCACATTCAAGCACGTGCTGCTGCCCGTCTGGATCAGTGCATACCGCTACAAACGCAAGGTCTATCGCTTTGTGATCAACGCGAGGACTGGAGAAGTACGTGGCGAGCGGCCCTGGAGCATCTGGAAGATTGCGTTCGCCGTTCTCGGTGTAGCATTGATCGGCGCCGGAACGTTCTTCGTCATCAATGCATCACAGGGGGGCTGAGTATCTCACAGGGCTCCTGGCTGTCTTAGCAAGGCACCCTGACGGGAAGCAGACACCAGATGAGCACAGGAAGACCGCTCGACAGCGGTACGCCCAGGCAACGGGTGCGCCTCGTGACCGCCAGCTGGACCAAACATGGCCTCGCACATCGTCAGACCAGCCCATTGTGCTTAAGCATCACTGAACTCTGAGTGCTCAGCGCGGCACTCCACACGGACAGCCCAGGAAGCGACGAACACGAAAAACCGCATCGCCCTCAACAGGGGGATTGCATAATCAGATTGTTTGCATTATGTTTGGTATATGATCGGATCAGATGACTTCTCTAATCAAGACGCGCTCCCAGACGGACTCGCACACAGACGAGGGGCCGGCCTGAACCCGGGCAATCGCTTCGAGCGTGTGCGCTTGCATGTCCTGGGAGAGGAACTCGATCGGCAGTACGTCGAACGAGAGAACGACGACGGCTCTCTCAAACGCGTCGAACGCCAGGTCTTCTCCGATCGGACCCGCCGGATCATCAACCGCGTTTCCAGGACTTCTGACGTCCCATTCAACTGGACGCTCAACCCGTACCGGGGCTGTGAGCACGGATGTATCTACTGCTTTGCCCGTCCCTACCACGAGTACCTCGGTATGAGCTGCGGGCTCGACTTCGAGACCAAGCTGATGGCAAAGCCCGAAGCACCAAACCTACTCAAGAAGGAACTCGCCGCACTGAACTGGAACCCCGAGCCAATCGTGATGTCGGCGGTAACGGACATTTACCAACCAATCGAGCACGAGATGCGCATCGCTCGAAGATGTCTCGAAGTGCTCGCAGAATGCGGCCAACCCGTTGGCACGATGACCAAGAGCGCTCTTGTGCTCCGTGACACGGATCTCTGGTCACGGCTTGCAGAACTCAACGCCGGACGTGTGACGGTCACACTCGTAACACTCGACTCCGAGCTCGCTCGAAAGCTTGAGCCTCGGGCATCCTCTCCAGCAGGTCGGCTTCGGACCATCCGCGAGTTATCCGCGGCTGGGATTCCGGTATCGGTCAACATCGCTCCGATCATTCCGGGCCTGACTGATACCGAGCTCCCACAAATCATCGAGGCGGTCGCCGATGCGGGCGCGAAGCAAGCCGCGTGGGTGATGCTCCGATTACCGTATCAGATCAAGGAACTTTTTCTGGATTGGCTGGATCGGTCCGTTCCGCCCGACCGTGCCCGGAAAGTCGAATCACAGATCAGACAGATGTATGAAGGCAAGCTCTACAAGAGCTCGTACGCCCACCGCCGTGGGCGTGGACGCCTGGTCGAACAACTCTCCCAAGTCTTTGACGTCTTCACTCGCAAGCACGGGCTGAACCGGCATATCCGACCACTCTCTGCAGCACACTTCCGCCGGCCCGATACGAGTGGGCAGTTCGAACTGTTCTCTTAGGGATGCGGCAGAGGGCCCAACCGCCACAGCCTTGGGAGCGGATGATGATTCTCGGTGGGCCGATCCACCTCTTGTGCTGCTGCCGATCCAACTGCGTCCAAATTGAACGTCGCCAGAGGCGTCTATTGCCCAGGCGCACGAAGTCGCTCATATCGCCGATTATTGAACATGCATGCGTTTTGATACGACCAGAGTCAGAAACCTAGCGACCTACTGCGCAATACCCGCCATCGAGCGAGCGAAAGCGGAGACCTGCCCCTCAACTCGAGCCGCCGCGGCGATGCTCGTATTGACTCGGACAAACCAGGTCCTGTCTTCAGACTGCTCGTACACGGCCGCGGCGAGCAGCACCCCGCTGTCGGACTGAATCCTGGTTTCATATCCATCGAAACCCCGTGACTCGAATCGGGCGAGTACTGATTCGAGTTCGGTATGTGTCACCGAGTCCAAGCCCATCTGCCTACGCCAGCGGTTGACATTCGCCAGATCCCCCCCAACGCGCCCAGGGAATCGAGTGACAGCGAGTTCAATCTCACCGTCAACATCGGGGATCAGGAACGTGGCGATTCGCATCTGCCGGGGCTCTGGGTCCATGGTCCAGGAATCGGGAATGGTGCCCGGGATCCCGGCGCCAGCCGTCACTGCGTTCGCCGACCCTTCCTGCACCCGGCCCGACTCTGACATGCCCGCGGCGGGCTGAGCCTCCACCCGCACCGCTTCTGCCTCCGGCGGAGCTTCTGCCGCTTGCTCACAGCCCCCAGGGACTAGCAGTAAACACGTCGCTAGCACGAACCAGGTCAAGAACACAGAGCGAACTGCGAGATCGGTCTTCTTCATGTGCCGATCCTATCGCTGTTGCCGGCCACAAATGCTGAGATTCGATGCACTGACCAACTGGGATAACGTGAAGAACACCTCAATCACGCTGATAGCGCCGCTACGGATCGCCCCACCAGAGCGGCATGCCGTGACCCGCAACAAAGCCAGATCACACGATCTTTTCGTCACGTGTCTTGCGCCTGCGATGATCACGGCACGCGAGAAAATCGAAGCCTCTCTTGTGGGGATACTCTGCTCACTGCGTCGTAGCAAACAACACAATTGCTGACCACTCGCCCTGGACGGTGCGGATCCTGTATGAGACTACCTCAAGCGGGAGCTTCAAGCTTGAACCTCCAAGGATGTTGTCATCAAGAACAGATCTTGTTATCCAAAGAGTAGATCGATGGCCAATACACCATCTGGCTTGGGAGAATGCCAACCAGCGACGGATTGAATCCATCGTGTGGTACTCGATTGCGGCCAGTGGTTTATCGCAGCTGATCTGCCTGCTCTAAAGCCCGGCCAGCTCGGGCCATTGTTCGACAGTTTTAGACGGCCGGTCTCAAGTCCTCGTTAGCTGACGCCGCTTCGGGCTCAGCTGTCGGCGCGGCCCGAGAACACCTAATCGCAGTGGTCATCAATCAACCGTAACAACATCACGACATCAAAGAAATCCAAGATACCATCGGCGTTCACATCTCCGGAGCGGCGCCCATCACCAAGCTCGGAGATCAATATCGCGATGTCGTGCTCGTCCGTTGCTCCATCACCATTCAGATCGGCGATTGCTCGCTGAACAGGCCGCCGCGGATCAGATGCCAACGACGCCCAGACATGCTGCTCTCCCGGGATCTGACCTAAATCGAGGCCACTCACATCCAGTGGCCCAACGACGCTTTCGGGAAGTGCCGGCAACCACTGCAAACTCGCGTTTCCCTCTCGCGTGATGTAGCAAACACCCAACCCCACCCGCGAGACAGATGACAGTCCCTCCGCAAGGACTGAGCGAGGCAAAAAGACTTCAAGCCCGTCTGTTGCGCTGAGAGGTCGCCCACATGCAGCCCCAATACCTGCACTGTTCAAACTGCAATACGCAGCTTCAATCCCGGCCGGATTCGCCCCGTACAACAGGGGCTGCTTGCCGCCATCGACCGGGGCGGTACCGAGGTACGAGAATGTTGCGCTTGCTCCAGACAAGTCAAAGAGATCTGCGAATAGCGATTCATCAGCCAGGGTGATCGCAACCGCGAGTTCGGGGGCAAAGGTGTCATCGAAATCAAGCCCATCGAGCGCAGACCAGCCATTCTGGAGACCATGTGGCATCGAGAGGGTCTCCATACCCGACCCGGCGTCTGTATCAATGAACAGAAATAGCGATCCAGCATCCGCTTCGATATTGCCAGGAATCCCGATCAGCAGTCCGCCAGAGACTTGGCTTACAAACAGCGCATCAAGCTGCCTGACAAGCGGCCGTGCAGGCTGCAGAGTCTGTACAGCAACCGGCGGTGCATACACAGGATCAACGCCAATGCCAAACCCATCGACTGGAGACGCCGCAGTTCCGAACTTGTAGAACGCCGGCAGTGCGCCCCCTCCGAAATCGAACAAGGCGAGATTCTCGAGTGCAGATCCACCTACGACACCGGGCAGCCAGGCGGGCTCCCAGTACGCAACACCAAGACCACGATTCTCGGGCAATGAAATCACAGTATCCCAGATCTCTTCGACATAGGCAGCCTGCCCGGCAGGGTTTGCGGGGTACGCAGCGAGAACATCAGCCGGAACGGATGTGTCACCAACAATGTTGTTCTGACCATCTCCGAACTCGAAGGTCCATGGGTATCCGATTTCTGCGATCATGATCTGCTTGTCGGATGTAGCAACAAGCTGAGCGAGCCCGTGCTCAAAGTCCGAGAGCGTGCCGTGAAAATACGGGTAGTACGAGATCGCAGCTATGTCGTATTCAACATCGCGGCTCTCGAGTTCATCAAAGAAAAACGAGGCCGGCGCAGGCCCTCCGGAGTGGATGATGACGTAGGGCTGACGCGAAAGATCAGCATCGCGTAGACCAGCGATGCAGGACTCCAGGAGCGTCACGAGCGGGGTGTATCCGCTGACGGAGATCTGCCCATCCGGCCAGAGCATGCCGTCTTGAACCTCGTTTCCGATCTGGACCAGTGCCAGCGGAATACCCGCAAACTCGAATGTCGAAACCGTATCGCGAGTGTACTGACGGACATGCTGCACAAGTTCGGGAAAGGTGAGCGTCTGCCACGCGGCGGGCTTGGTCTGCGTTCCTGGGTCAGCCCACAAATCGGAATAGTGGATGTTCAGCCAGACATCAAGCCCAGCGGCATGTGCAACGCCAGCGATTTCTACTACATCGTTCAGATCGCTATAGCCATCCGCAGGATCGACCCACAAGCGAAGCCGAACCGTGTTGAATCCGGCGTCCTTCATTGCTTCGAGGAGCGGGGCTTCGCCCCGGAATGTGGTGAATGCGCCTCCAGAATCTATAACGCGGCTCAGCGATGACACATCGGCAGCAACAACTCGTTCCGTTGGCTGAGCGGACGCGATATCTACGAAGCTCGTCGCAGCGACAACGAATGCAACGAGCCACAGAGCGAACCGCGAGTAGTTGCTCGAAGAAGACTCTGAATGCATAGGAATACCAGGGTAACGGCCGAGATGAGCATGAAGACATTCTGGCCTGATCGCGGATACCCCTCCGAATGCAAAGCCAGAAAGCGGAGCGGGAGGGATTCGAACCCTCGGTACATCTATTGATGCACGCCGGTTTAGCAAACCGGTACCTTCAGCCACTCGGTCACCGCTCCGGCGACGCAAAAGCCTTCAAATCAGCAGCTTGGCTAAAGCTCCTGCGAGCTTCCGCCACCCGCGATAGCAGGCCCAACCAGCGGACTGCGCGAGCATCCGCCGCGGATCGTAGCCGCCTCCCCGGATCCAGCCCGAAAGCCGACCAACATGCCCAGGCCAAAGAGACGGCCAAGGCATGCATTCAGATCCACGCCGTGCCCATGAGTCATTGAGTGCGCCGCCCTATGGCCCGATCCTGTTCGCGTGTTGATATCAGACATCGCCTTTGTATTGTAATATGGATTGAAACAACATTTCTCTACGCATATGGGGAACGATGTCTAAGGCACGAACCCAGCCGAGCTTTGCAGAACAGCAAAAAATCAAGCCGTACTCAGGCGCTGCGGCCACAAAGCAGTCGCTCGTCTGGCAACAGACCCTGCGCACTTCGCGCAGCGCACTCTCCGCCGACGCAGCGGTGTGCTGGCAGCCCTTATCTACCGGCCCCCGCCTGCTCGCGACCGATGGGATAAGCACCGAAGGACTTCGCGCTCTGACTGCGGTCGTGCCACCCCACCCACACCCACACCCACACAAGGGAGCGAACGCTTCGCCCGAATGTGCATCACCACTCAGCATCGATGGACTCGCCTTTGGATCTTGGCTCGTAGTCAGGCTCAGCGCAGACCGCGATCCCGATTCGCTGCTCGCTGTGCTCTGGCGCGAGCCACGACAAGCAACCGCCGCGAGGTGCGAGATACTCGAGGCAATCGCCGAACTTGCCACCATGGCTGGCAACCGCACATCGGAGCTCAATCAAAGTGAGCAAGCGAGGTCCGAGCTCTGGCTCATCCTCGACGAAGTCCCCGCATTCATCTTTTACAAGGATGGTGACAACACGATCCTCGACCTCAACCGGGCCGCGGCGGACTCAATAGGCAAGAACCCGGAAGAGATCATCGGTCGAAAAACTGAAGAGCTCTTTCCCGTTCAACATGCCGCGACACAGCTCGCTGCAGATCGATTAGTGCTTTCAACAGGCAAGCCGATGATCGGTGTCGAGGAAGACCTCCCCACAGCTTCCGGCGAAATTCGACGGGTGCAGACCAGCAAGTTCCCCCTCGCCAACAGCGCAGGCGGCTTCGACCGAGTGCTTGTTATCGCGACCGACATCACGGACATCACGTCCGCCCACGGCCAGATCGAGAACCTACGCCGCGCCCTCGACGAGCACACGCTGCTCTCTGAGACCGATCGATCAGGCACGATCACCGATGCGAACACAGGATTCTGCGAACTCAGCGGCTACTCGCGCGAGGAACTGATCGGACAGAACCATCGCATCATCAACTCGGGCATACACCCGAAGCAGTTCTGGGTGGATGTCTGGCGACAGATTACAAGTGGTGTCGCCTGGCGTGGGGAGGTGTGCAACCGCGCCAAGGACGGCTCGCTCTACTGGGTGGACTCCACGATCATCCCACGCTCCGATGCGCGAGGCCGAATCCATTCGTACATCTCGCTTCGGCTCGATATCACGGAGAAGAAACGGGTCGAGGCCGCACTCGCCGAAGCGAGTCAGGACCTGCAAACCAAGAATGACGAGCTTGAGCGGTTCGTATACACCGCATCCCACGACCTGAAGTCACCCGTTGTCACGATCCTGGGCTACGCGAGCCATATCGATCGGAGCATCAAGACCCAAGACTACTCCGAACTTGCAGACTTCATAGGGCGCATCAGGCGGGCCGCAGAGCGGATGCGCGAGCATATTGATGGACTGCTCAAGCTCAGTCGCGTCGGGCGCACCGAGGAAGCGCCCCGCCCAGTCGATATCGCGAGTGTGGTCGGGGCGGTTCTTGACGATCACTGCGCCACGATCAACGAACGAGAGATCTATGTGGAGCAGGACCTGCAGGTCCCAGAGCTCTTCTGCGATCCCGCGCGGCTTCACCAAGTGCTCGACAACCTCATCTCTAACGCGCTCCGCTACGGCATAAGCGTATCACATCCTCGCGTCCGAATCGCCACCAAGCGTCTCGACGATGGGGCCTGCGAGCTGGTCGTCGAAGATAATGGCCCTGGTATCGATCCGCATTACAGAATGCGCGTATTCGAGCTGTTCCAACGGCTTGACGCGGGGACCGAGGGCAACGGCGTAGGGCTCGCGATCGTTAGCCGCATCGCGTCGTACTACGGCGGGTCCGCTTCAGTCGACGAAACCCCGGGAGGCGGCGCGTCATTCCGCATCATCTTCCGCCATCAAAGCGGTGGATCCGAGCAGGCCCAAGGGAACGCAGCATGACCGAGGCCTCCCTGAACAGACGCCCCATTAAATTTTTGCTCATTGAGGATGACGAGGACCACGCGGACCTCGTGTTCCGTGCGATGCACGAACAAAATGTCGCAAACAACATCGAACGCATCGCCGATGGTGAGCAGGCGCTCAGGCACCTCCGAAAGCAGCCCCCGTACGAAGATTCGGTCCGTCCCGATGTGATCATTCTCGATCTGAATCTCCCCAGAATCAGCGGACACGAGGTGCTCGAGGTCGTGAAAGCCGATCCGAATCTGGCCTCGATCCCAGTTGTCGTGCTGACAACCTCTTCAGCCGAGCGAGACCGAGAGCGGGCATACAAAGCGCATGTCAACAGCTACCTCGTCAAGCCACTCGATTTCCAGAAGTTTCATGAGCTCGTGAAGGAACTCACGACGTACTGGGGTACCTGGAACACACCCAGGTAGGCCGCTCGACCACGCACAGCGGGACCCCATGTAACGGGGAACACCCGACAGGCTTCGACGCTCGATACGCGCAGACGCGCCAAGCGCAGCCCTCTCGAGCGAAGCACACCATCCTGCCAATTACCGATCACAGTCGCATTACGGCTTCGCCGACTCAGTGTTCGAGAGACTTTCCGGAGGGCAAAGCGTGGAACAGATCCGAGTGCTTCTTGCGGAGGACAACTACGACCACCGCCGGCTTCTCCTGCTCGCACTCCGTGCGGGTGGTCCCCAGTTCGGGTTGACCACAGCAAGGAACGGCACCGAGCTCATCGACGCGGCACGGAACGAAAAGTTCGACTGCTTCGTGCTCGACTACAGCATCCCGCCAGATACCGCGTCGGACTTGGTACCAAAGCTCAACGAGATCCAGCCCGACGTCCCGATCATCGTCGTCTCAAGCAGCGAAGCCCAGCTTGTTGTTATCGAGTCGCTCCGCAAGGGTGTGGCCGACTTCATCCCGAAGAACGACGCGATACAGACCCCGGCCCTCGCCGAGCGGGTCCAACAAGCTGTCAGCAATGCCAAGCGAAGAGCGCGGGAACAGCGCCGGATTCACCGCCGGATGCAGAACCTTGAGGCTCACGCAAACACCGATGCTCTCACCGGCCTGCTCAACCGCCGCGGCCTCGAACGCATCATGACAGGGCGACTCCTTTCAGGTGATCGGCGCGGGACGCTCGCGATCTATCTCTTCGATCTGGACCACTTCAAACGCATCAACGACACCTTCGGTCACCACGAGGGCGATCGAGTGTTGCAAGCGTTCGGCCGAATCCTAGCGCAGGAAGCTGGGACGAACACGATCGCAGGCCGCTGGGGAGGTGAGGAGTTCGTCGCATTCAATCACGAGGCCGACCTCGCCTCAGCGTGGGCCTGGGCAGAACGGGTCCGCAGACGCGTCGAGACGGAAGTCCATCTCCCGCTCGGTGATCAATCACAGACAGTCAGTATCGGTGTTGACCTTATTCCGACAGCCGAGTTCACCACAAGGATCATCGAGCGTGCCGATGGGGCGCTCTACTTCGCAAAGGACTCCGGCCGCAACCGTGTATGCACATACGACATGGTCGCGATCCACGCACACGCGCTCGACATCGCAAGCACCCCGCGCATGACGCCGCGCACGAAGCTATTGACCCTGATCAAACGACTCCGATCCACGCTCGGCCCAACACAGCTCGAACAAGTGGGCACGCACGGTGCGCGGGTCCGTGCGCTATCGAACGCCGTAGGCACCGCGATCAGCCTGAGTGAAGAAGAACAAGCCTCGCTCGATCTCGCCGCCGAGTTCCACGACATCGGAAAGCTCGCTATTCCAGATTCTATTCTCAGATTGGAACGCCGGCTTACGAAAGATGAGCGACTGCTTGTATTGCAGCACCCGTGGTTCGGCGCACAGATTGTCGCGGCCTGCGGCGGGTCAGAACTCGCAACAGCCGCGATCGAGTGTCATCAGAACCGTTTCGACCAAAGCGTTCCAGTTTGGCGATGCCCCTACCGTCTCGCCAGGATCATCGGCGCCTGTGATGCCTACGCAGCCATGACCAGCAAGCGTGCCTATGCCCCACCGCTCGCTCCGCAGGAAGCACTCACGGAACTCACCGATGGCCGAGGCCGTCAGTTCGACCACGACGTCATAGACGTACTCCGATCCGTTGACCGAAGCACACGCCGC
Source organism: Planctomycetota bacterium (assembly GCA_039186605.1). Lineage (GTDB taxonomy): Bacteria > Planctomycetota > Phycisphaerae > Phycisphaerales > UBA1924 > JBCCZZ01. Next base: position 306,446 of record JBCCZZ010000001.1, read on the forward strand.
GCGGCGTAGCACAGGGTTCCCGTCTGCTCATTCAGAGAAAGGAGCAGCACTATGCCTTCACGCCGGCATGCACAACGTTCAAGGGTGACACACCGCCAAATAGGTATTCAGATGTACACCGCCGGGCCTGTGTTCCGCGGGGTACTCCGTGATCTATCAGACTCGGGGACTCAGGTTCAGCTTCCTGGAATCACCCCAGTTCGTCACGGCGACGCGATACGGCTCGTTGATCCGAAAGGTGATGACTACGTGCATGCGCAGGTGGCCTGGTCTCGCAAATCTCGCGGTCGGCGCGTTCCATGCAGGCGTCCGTATGGGGTGTCGATGGCTGAGGACCCGAGACCCCATGAGCTCCCGATGCTCGTAGCGACTGTTCTGGCAATGCCGGGCCAGAGTACCTGGCAAAACCCGAGGTCTCCGACATGACTGACCCCAACGAAAGACTCGAACTCCGCGCTTCTCACCGCACAACGAGATCGGACCCGATCATCTTTCGTGCCGACGAACGCGAACACCCCGAGGTTGGGTGGTTGCTCGAATCCTCCACAGAGGGGTTCGCATTCGCACACCGATCGGCAAAGGTACCCCAGCCGGGGAGGCTCATCCTTGTCGAACTCGACGTAACACGATCCGATCATCCAAACCTGCTCGCGGAAGTGCGGCGCGTGAGGCGTGTCCACGATGATCTTCACATCGTCGCTTGCCGGCTCAGGCCCGACTGCACCTGCGCCGAGCGAACGGTGTTCACGACGACTGAGATGGAACTCAAACTCGGCGCCCCAAGCGCCAACCCTGGGTGGAGCCCGTGAGTCAAACCGGAACGTACCGGACCGACCGGTGTGTTCCGATGCAAAAGAAACTGCAGATTGGTACTGCATTCACGGCACCAACCTCTACCGAGGCCTCACGGCCTGGGCCTACGCTCGGCGCATGGCCGAGAAGACCAATGCACCGAGCTTCCCCGATGGATTCCTGTGGGGCGTCGCGAGCGCCGCGTACCAAGTCGAAGGCGCCGCCAACCGCGATGGCCGCACACCGAGCGTCTGGGACACCTTCAGCCATACACCCGGCAAGGTGTACGAGGGTCACACCGGAGATATCGCGTGCGGCTCGTATGACCGTCCAGATGAGGACGCCGAACTGATCGCAAAGCTCGGTGCGGCGGCATACCGCCTGAGCATCTCTTGGCCACGCGTACTCCCGAACGGGACGGGCACCGCGAATGTTGAGGGGCTCGACTACTACAACCGCCTGATCGATGCACTTCTCGCGCGCGGTGTCGAGCCATGGGTGACCGTGTTTCACTGGGATCTCCCCCAGGTATTGCACGACAAAGGCGGATGGCTCCACGCCGACAGCCCAGGCTGGTTCGAGCAATACACAGAACTACTCGCAGAGCGGCTCGGAGACCGCGTCAAGCACTGGTTCACGTTCAACGAGCCCCAGATCTTTGTTGGCCACGGCTACGCCCGAGGCATCCACGCACCCGGGCTAGAACTTCCCCAAAGGGAGCTTCTCGAGATCTCCCACAACGTGCTGCTCGCCCACGGGCGTGCCGTGCAGGCGATCCGCTCGGCATCGCCCGAGAAATGCCAGATCGGCTGGGCGCCAGTAGGCGCGACGGCATATCCAACGAGCAACGACGGTGCGACCGTCGAGGCCTCGCGCCGATGGATGTTCCGTACCCCCGAGGACCGGGCCTCATGGTTCGCGCACAACACCTGGTACTCCGACCCGGTCATCCTCGGCAAGTACCCGGAAGACGGGCTCGAGATGTTCGAGGCGGACATGCCCGAGATCGGCGCCGACGACATGGCGACCATCTGCCAACCGCTCGACTTCTTCGGTGTCAACATCTATTCCGCTCAGCCCATCGAGCTCGGACCGGACGGGCGAGGCCGGCCCAGCAAACGCGTGCGCGGCTACCCCGTCAACACCTTCGGGTGGGCGGTCGAACCCGACAGCCTCTACTGGGGTCCGAAGTTCCTGAGCGAGCGGTACGGCCTCCCCGTCTACATAACCGAGAACGGCTTGAGCAGCATGGACTGGGTCCACGCCGACGGCAAGGTCCACGACACGGGACGAATCGACTACCTCTGCCGACACCTGCATGCGCTGCGCAAGGCGGTCCGCGAGGGAGTGGATGTGCGCGGGTACTTCCAGTGGTCGATCATGGACAACTTCGAATGGGCCGAGGGCTATCACAAGCGATTCGGGCTGGCCTACGTCGATTACGAGACACTCGAGCGCATCCCGAAGGACTCATACCACTGGTACCGAGAGGTCATCGCGAGCAACGGCCGTTCGATCCCCGCCGAGCTCACGAAGCTGCGGTAAAAATACTTGGCCGCACTCCGGAACGTTCCGGAATATACGCAAGATGTTCCAGAGATCCGGAACAAGGACCGATCATCCAGATGAATCCGGGCAACTTTCTCCGGAGTTCTGCCCAGATCTCTCGTGATCCCACACCAAAGACCAAGCTGTAAGTGCTTTGAAAATAGCAATTTACAGCTGTAAAATGGGATCCATTGGAAATCTTGCCAAAACAAACGGAATCGACTTGTTTCGTTTCCGGAACCCCGGTACGTTGTTCCGACGGGCCGGGACTTTCCCGGCCGGATGCGTCCCGGTGTCGTCGAGGGAGCCCCTCGTCGCCCAACCCGGCGGCCACAGCCCGCCGGAAGGAGGCCAAGTTGTCCAGGTCTGCAAGCCGCACCTCGACCGATGCAAGCGTTGCCCACCGCGGGTTCACGCTTATCGAACTGCTGGTGGTCATCTCAATCATCGCGCTGCTGATCGGGATTTTGCTTCCCTCGCTTGGACAAGCCAGGGAGACCGCCAAGGCCCTCCAATGCGCAAACAACGTGAGGTCGATCGCACAATCCCTCATGGTGTATGCCGGGGACTATCGAGAGAAGTTCCCGCAAGGGATCGAACTGACCGATCCTCTCACAGGCAAGCAGGGCCAGTACTGGTACGACGTCGTCCGACTCGGCGAGTACCTGCCCAACTGGGATAACAGCAACCTCTCGGCAGACAACGAACGCAATCAGACGATCGGCGGCGGCGCCGTGGCGTGCCCTTCGGCGCTCCAGGCCGGCAGGTCGTACTCGATCAACTACTGGGCCCAGTCAGCGGTTGGCGGCATCGATGGCGTTGGCAAGCCAGGCTTCGATCAGCCCAAAGATGAGCGTCTCGGTCAGGCATGGGACATCACGGTCGAACGAGCCTCGGACATGATCCTCGTCGCCGAGGCCTGGGCGCCTTGGCGAACCGAGAACGATCGCGGCGCTGATAACACGTGGTTCACCGCGGGAGGCGTCGGGTCCGGAGATCGTGCGAACCGCGCGTACTCCTCCGACCTCACCCCCGGAGAGCGATTCGCTGGCGGTCAGAACGCACAGTTCTCACTCGAAGCGGAAGACTTCTACACGAGCCAGCCGGAGTTCATCCGCTTCTTCGAAGAGCACCCATCGCTCAGCAACTACTCGCGAGGTGATCGAGACAACATACGCGAGGGAATCGGGTATGTGCCCTTCAACCGGCACTTCACCCGGGACCGCAGTAACCCGCAGACTCGTGAGGGCGAAGCCCGCTTCGCCATGGCCGACGGCAGCGTTAAAACCAAGCGGCCCGAGGATCTCGGCACGCCCTATGACACCCGAGGCCGTGTCCGTAGCCGGTACGACATCCTTTGGACCCCGATCGACACAGATATCGATCGCGAAATGCTGGGCATCCCATCGGACGAGTAGATCCACCGGAGAGTTGAGCAGCACAAGAGCAAAGCGAGAGATTGGGCAGAGATCGTGTCGAGGGCACCAAGAGATAGACGAGTTTCGGTCAGAGACCTGGCCGCACAGCTCGGCGTGAGCAACGCAACCGTCTCGCGCGCACTCAACGATCATCCTGAGGTCAGCAGCGAGACACGGGCCCGAGTGCTTGAGCTCGCGGCGGTCAGCGGCTACCAGGTCAAGACCCGCAAGCCGGCAACTCCCACCATCGGGCTGGCCTACCCCACCGATCCCGTGAGGCCGGACCATGGGAGCTTCGAGTCAGCGATGCTCTCGGGCGTGCTCCGCGGGATTAATGAGCAGCGTTTCGACGTGACATGGGTAAATGTCGAGCGCGACAAGTCCCCTCATGAGTCTCATGTCGAGTTCTTCCGGCGCAAGGGACTCAGCGGCGTCATCGTCCGCACAATTGTGCCCGAGTCCGAGATCGGCGAGGAACTCGCATCCGAGGGCTTCCCGTGCGTGCTGATGGCGGACCGCAGCGACGATGCGCGGGTGAACTGCATCTGGAGCGATTCTCGAGCCGACTCGGCACGTGCCGTTGATCACCTCGTGCATCTGGGCCACACCCGGATCTCGATCGTCTCTCACACGTTTCTCGACTCCGACCACCGCGATCGGCGCGACGGATACCTTGAAGGTCTGCGCCGACACGGCATCGATCCTGATCCCGGCCTTATCGTTTCGTCGATCGGCACACTCGATGGCGGCCGACAGGCGATTGAGCGGCTTCTCTCACTCGAGAGCCCTCCCACCGCGATCTACTTCACGACCCCGCCCGCAACGCTCGGGGCGCTCCAGCGCTGTCTCGAACTTGGCATCGCTGTCCCGAAAGAACTCTCGATTGTCGGGTTTGACGACTCTGACACAAGGTTCCACTCGTTCCCGCATTACACCGCCGTCTGCCAGGACGCTCAGCAGATGGGTTTCGAGGCCGCTCGCTGGCTCACGAGGAGCATCAGCGGGATGCATGACGGGCCGCTGCGCGAGCGGCGCCCAACCACGTTCAGCGTGCAACAGTCCACGGCGATCAGGCCACTCCAAATGGTGCGTCTGACACCCGCGGGTGTGGCTCGCATCGATTCATCGCCCGGGGGCGGCGCATCGCAGCCCTAGTTCAGGACCCAGAAGAGAGAAAGCCGAGCCACGAGCCGGCCCACTGGAGGTAATTCGAGATGCGTATCGAGACCAAGATCGGCCTGTCCGCCGCGGCGCTTGTGGCCGCATCGGCATCGGCCCAGCTCAACCCGAGCTTTGAGACCGCAGGCGCGGACCCGGTTGGCGGTGACACCATCGCCGACTGGACAGAGTTCAACAACTTCACGGACGACGACGGCGATCTCTCCGTGCGCCAGAGCATGGACGCCTCAGCCGGCATGTTCGCCTGCGAGATGTTCGCCGGCACCTACGCGTCGTCTCCGGGCCAGGTCGATGCGGGCCTGTTCTCGAGCACCATCGCTGTGAACGAAGGCGACCTCGTCGAGGTGAGCTTTGACTCGAAGGCCAACAGCGACGGTGCGATCGGCATCGCCGAGATCCAGTTCCTCGACGCCCTGGACAATGTTGTTGGTGTCTCAACGAACTTCGTATTCGACCAGAACTCACCCATTGCGGAAGCGAGCTATTCAGAGGTGGTGTTCGATGGCATCGCTTCGACGGGCGCAACCCAGGCCCGCATCCTGTTCGTGCATGTTCAGCTCGCCGGTTCGACCGTGCCCGACTCATCGTGGCTCGTTGACAACGTGAGCCTGCAGGTCGCGATCCCGCCTGTGGACCCGGTTCAGAGCTTCGAACTCCTGGGCCCGAATGCGACCAATGGCTGGGAGATCTTCACGACCGGACAGTTCATTAACCAGGTCGAGGGCATCACGCTCGCCCCGCGTGAGGGTGACAGCCACTTCAAGATGTTCGGCGCATTCAACCCGTTCATCACCAGCCAGGGCGCGTTCCAAGACGTCCCGGCCGCCCCGGGCGATAGCGTCACCGTCTCGTGCTACGCATTCAATGACATCACCGATGCGATCTCGGGCGGGAACGAAGGCTTCCTGAACCTTGAGTTCATCGATGCCGGCGGCAACGTGATCGAAGTCAACAGCCTCCCAACGCTCAATGCTTCGAGCACCCAGAACACCTATGACCCGATGAACCCAACCGCCGGATGGGAGTTCTTCACGCAGACCATCGTTGCTCCGGCCGGCACCGCCGAAGCCCGCTACGTCGTCGGCTACAACCAGGACGACGCGTTCAGTGGTGGCGCAATCTACTACGACACCCTGAGTCTCACCATCAATGGCGGGTCGAACGAACTCAACAACCCGGGCATTGAGCTGCCGAGCGGCGCAAGCACGTTCCAGGGCTGGGACGAGAACCCCCCGTTCCCCTCGGGCAACATCTTCCCCGACACGACCGGTGGGTTCGCCCGCTCGTTCGGCACCAGCGCCAAGATCTTCGGCCAGTTCACCTCCGACGAGATGATGAACCCGACCGCTAACGAGACCTCTCTCTTCCAGACCATCGACTCCGTTCCGGGCGATATCTTCCTGGCAACGGCGTACGGGCGCCAGCAGGCAACCGACCCGCTTCAGAGCTTCGACGACTTCGGCTTCCTCCGTCTCGAGTTCCTGGGTGCCGACGGCACCACGGTGCTGCAGACCAACGAGGTCTTCGCGGTTGACTTCTTCACGAGCTTCAACGTCTGGACCGAGAGCACCGTCGGCGGAATGACCGCCCCCGAAGGCCTCGCACCAGCGGGCACACGCTTCGCTCGCATCTCGGTCGGACTCTTCCAAGATGTCACCGAGCCCCGCGCCGGTTCGGTCTTCTTCGATGATGTCACACTCGAGCGTCTCGTCGAGGGCCCGCCGCTCCCGGGTGGCTGCAGCCCCGCCGACGTGACCACCACCGGCGCAACCCTCCCGGGCCAGCCCGGCTTCGGCGAGCCCGACGACACCGTCGATCTCGACGACCTCGGCTACTACCTCGGCTTCTTCCTCTCCAACGATGCGAGCGTCGCGGACCTCACCACCAGCGGCGCGACCCTCGAAGGTCAGCCCGGCTTCGGCGTGCCTGACGGCGTCGTCGATCTCGATGACCTCGGGTTCTACCTGAACCTGTGGCTCGCCGGCTGCCCACAGTGAGTCGCGACTCCGGCAACGGAGACTAATGACACGCACACCCGGCGCCCGCTCACCGGCGGGCGCCGGGATTCCGTTGAGCTAGAGAACACGATACGTAAATCACTCAAGAGAGAAGACCACACAGTGATGATCCGGGATGTAAACAAGCTCTCAGCATTGGCCGCAGCGACCGCTTTAGCAGCAGCAGGAACGGCCTTGGCTCAGTCCGACATCCCAGGCTGGCGTTACATCTGGTCGGATGAGTTCGACGGGACATCACTGAACCCGTCCAACTGGGAGCCGATGTTCGGGGACGGGTCTGCCTACGGGATCCCTGGCTGGGGCAACAACGAGCTCCAGTGGTACACCGATCGCCCCGAGAACATCCAGGTTTCGGACGGCTCGCTCAAGATCATCGCGCTCGATGACGGCTTCGGCAACCGGGCGTATTCATCGGCAAGACTCCGCTCGATCAACCTTGCCGACTTCCGATACGGGCGCTTCGAGGGACGAATCAAGGTCCCGAGCGCCACCGGCATGTGGCCCGCGTTCTGGATGCTCCCAACCGGCAACGTGTACGGCGGCTGGGCCGCGAGCGGCGAGATCGACATCCTCGAGACACGGAACGTCGCAACCCGCGTGGGTGGAACGATCCACTTCGGCGGCGCTTCGCCAGCCAACACATTCTTCGGTGGCGAGTACGAACCAGGCGTCGACCTTGGCGCGAGCTTCCACGAGTACGCGATCGAGTGGGAGCCCGACACCATCCGCTGGTTCTTGGACGGTGTCCAGTACTTCGTTGCGACCAGCAACAACTGGTACAGCAACGGGAGTTCACTGAGCCAAGCCCCGTTTAACCAACCTTTCCACATGCTCCTGAATGTCGCGATCGGTGGGAACTACCCCGGCACAGGACCGGACGCAAGCACCACTTGGCCTCAGATGATGGAAGTGGATTACGTTCGTGTGTTCGAGTCGGTGCAGGAGCCGTTCAGCGGTTTGCCGGCCTCCATCCCGGGCCGTATCGAAGCGGAGAACTTCGATCTCGGATACGAATCGCTCGCGTACAACGACCAAGAGGCAGGGAACAACGGCGGTGCGTACAGGCCGGCCACTGGCGTCGATATCGAAGCCTCAGCCGAAGGCGGCTTCAACGTCGGCTGGCTCGCGCTGGGCGATTGGATGGAGTACACCGTCGATGTCCAGACCCCGGGCGCATACGCACTAACGGCTCGGGTCGCGAGCCCGACCGGCAACGGTGCGTTCAGGCTGCTTAGCGACCAGACAGACTTGACAGGGGAAGTCCCGGTTCCCGCGACCGGCGGCTGGCAGGCGTGGACCGATGTGTCAACTCAGATCGAGCTATCAACCGGTGAGCAGATCCTTCGCTTCGAGGTCGACGGTCTCAGCGAGCGTTTCAACTTCAACTACATCGATCTGCAGCTAATTCAGGCGACCGGCTGCAGCATCGCGGATCTGACGACCTCTGGCGCGACACTGCCTGGCCAGCCCGGCTTCGGCACGCCCGACGGCGTCGTGACGCTCGACGACCTCGGCTACTACCTCAACATCTGGCTGCCCGGCGACATCGCCGCGGACACCACGACCACCGGCGCGACCCTCGCGGGCCAGGCCGGTTTCGGCATCCCCGATGGTGCGGTCGATCTCGACGACCTCGGGTTTTACCTCGGCTACTGGCTTGCGGGGTGCAACTGACCCACACACCGTGAGCAAGTGACAAGACAGGCTGTCATGCGTTATGACGGCCGCCCAACGTACGTGAGAGATGGGAGACAAAATATGAAGCTTCAGAACACGCTGGCGGCGACGGCCGCCCTCGCGCTGCTCGCCGGCGCGGCCAACGGTCAGATCGCGACTTACTCGGAAGACTTCGAGGGCTTCAGCGTTGCGAACGCAGACGGCCTTAACGGTCCAGGCGACGACGGCTGGCTTGTCGGCGCCAACATCTTCGACAGCAGCAACAACTTCCTGTTCAACTACTTCGCCTTCCCGGCGCCGAACTTCGACGGCACCGGCGTCGAGTCCGCCCGTTTCAGCAACATCCAGACCGGCCAGGGCGGTGTGGACCAGGGAGCCAACCAGCTCGCAATCTTCAGCGACTACAACAACCAGGGTTCGCAGACCGATGGCAGCATCATCGAGGCCAACACCTTCCGTGAGTACACCGTCGCCGCCGGCGACGAGGGCCTCTGGCAGTTCGACTTCGACTACAAGAACGGCGACATCAGCCAGGGCGGCATGACCGCCGTCGCGTTCGTTAAGGTCCTCGATCCGAACGCTAACTTCAGCGGCCCGGTCCTGACCTTCGACACCACCAACAGCAACGATCTGTGGGCTGGCGGCTCGATTCAGGTGAACATCGACAACAGCCAGGTCGGCCACATCTTCCAGATCGGCTTCTGGGCCCTCGGTGGTGGAAACGACCCCAGCACCGTCTTCTATGACAACCTGAACCTCTTCAAGGTTCCGACCCCGGGTGCCGTTGCGGTCCTGGGTCTGGGCGTTCTGGCCGGCCGTCGCCGCCGCGCCTAATCGAAGCAACTTCAGCTTCCTCGGACACCGCCGGGGGGACGACATGGCCCGCACACCTGTCGTTCCCCCGGCGGTTCTTTGTTACTAAACTGTGAGCCTTATCGGCGGGAGCACCGAAGTCTTGACCCAACGCGGCACCGATTCGGGTCTCATCGGCATGACTCTGTCTTGCGTGCCACCGGCCGCGGCTGCAATGACGCTTCTCTCTGCGGCGACCGGCATTGCCATCCTCGCAACCCAGAACGATCACGGAGAAGACGCGCCGAACGAGTTGTGGCTCTTCGCGAACCGACACGAGGCGCTCTATGAACCAGTCATTGCCGACTGGAACTCCGAGAATCCAGATGCCGCGATCGACATGAGCCTGATCGGCATGGCGGGGCTCTCGCGCCGGACGATGGACGGTTTTCTCGCGCGCGTTCCGACCGCGGGCCTGATCGAGGTCGAAACCAGGATCGTGGGCGGCCTGTTCGCAGGGCCGGTCGAGTCCGTTGGCTTTGTCGATCTTACCGAACGGCTCGAAGCCGAAGGGATCAACGAACTCATTCCCACCGCCGCGTACAGCGCCTGGACCAAAGAGGGCCGCATCTTCGGCCTGCCGCATGACGTCCATCCAGTGATGCTGGGCTACCGCGCGGATGTGTTCGAAGAGGCAGGCATCGATGCGGAGTCGCTCACCACGTGGGACGCGTTCCATGATGCGGTCCTTCCGCTGGTCAAGGACACCGATGGCGACGGCGAGATCGATCAGTGGCCTATCGAGTTCTGGCCCAACGAGGCCCACAACATCGAGGTTCTCATCCTTCAGGCTGGGGGCGGGCTCTTCGACGCGAGCGGAACCCCGATCATCGACTGCGACGCGAACATCCGTGTCCTGGCAGAACTGACGACCTGGGTCGCCGGCCCCCGACGGATCGCCGCCGAGGCCCGCGAGTTCACAGCTGCCGGCGACAGCCTGTTCGCCAACGGCTTCGTCCTCAGCGGGTTCGCGCCCGACTGGATGTGCAACGTCTGGAAGACGAACATCAAGCCGCTCGCAGGCAAGATGAGACTGATGCCGCTGCCAGCTTGGGATGACGGGGGGCGCCGGACCAGCGTGCGAGGCGGGACCATGCTTGGTATCGCTCGGGACGCTCCCGCACAAGACGAGCTCTGGGCCTTCGCGAAACACCTCTACCTTGACGAAGACCTCGCGCGGCGGCTCTACACCGAGGGCGACATCATCACCCCAGTCAGCACCCTCTGGGACGACCCAGTCTTCGATGCCCCAGACCCATACTTCGGGGGACAGATCAAGGGACGCGATTACATCGCGTTGATCGACCAGATCCCCGCTCGAGTGACACACCCGCTCGACAAGTTCGCGATCGAGCGCATGATGGACGTCCTGATCAGGCTCAAACGTGATGCCGAAGAATCGGGAGATTTCGATACCGAATCGCTCGAGCGTCAGGCGGCAGATCTGCTGAGACAGGCTCAGCTCCAGGTCGAGTCTCGGCTGGTCCGGAACCGCTTCCTCACCGCTGGGAGTGATGAGTGACCCGCCGAGGCCGCTCCATGCTCACGCCATATGTGCTGCTCGCACCCTTCGTTTTGGTGTTCGCGATCTTCATCGCCTACCCATTGCTGATCAGCCTCCGGCTGAGCACGCAGCAGACGTTCGGGCCCGAGGCGACCATGAACGTGGGGCTCGGGAACTTCTTCTTCCTCGTACGCGACCCATTATTCGCTAAGGCAGTCATCAATACGCTCTTCTTCACCGCCGGTAGCGTGTTCATCCAACTCCCGCTCGCACTCGGGCTCGCGCTGCTGCTCAACTCGAGACTGCTGAAGGGCCGAGCGTTCTTCCGACTCGTGTTCTTCAGCCCTCAGCTGGTCGGCCTCGTGTTCGTGGGGATCCTTGCGGCAGTGGTGTTCGAGAAGCAGGTCGGCCTGCTCAACGTCGGACTGAACGCGGTCTCGCCCGCGTGGGATCTCGACTTCGCTTGGCTTGAAGTCTACGTCATGCCCGCGCTCATCCTCGCGGCGCTCTGGATGTACGTCGGCTTCAATATGGTCTACTTCCTCGCCGCCCTTCAGAATGTCGACCGCTCGCTTGTCGAGGCCGCGACACTCGACGGCGCCGGACCCTTAGGGCGTTTCTTCGCCGTCACGCTGCCCTCCATCGCACCGATCGCGGGCTTTGTGACGCTCCTCAGCATCATCGGCAGTCTTCAGCTGTTCGAACTCCCGTGGCTCATGCTGGGTGGAGGCAGCGGAGCGGCAGGCGCGGGCGCGGGGCCGGAGAACCGTGGGCTCACGATCGTCACCTACCTCTACCTCCAGGGCTTCGAGCAAGGAGATCTGGGCTACGCCTCCGCAGTCGGCTGGATGCTTGCGCTCGGGCTGATCGTTCTCGCGGTGCTTTACAGATTGATTTCTGCTCGCGGGGAGGAAGCCTGATGACGCTCGGAGCTAAAGCAGCGCGTCTAAGCGGGCAGACCGCCATGTACGCCGTGCTTATCCCAACGGCGATCCTGACCCTGATCCCGTTCTTATGGCTCGTGCTCGCATCGCTCAAGGGGCGAGATGCGTTCTTTAGCGGTGTCTTTTTTCCAAAGACCGAAGCCGGATCGATCGACTGGGCGGCACTCAGCGCAGCGAACTTTGTCAGATTGTTCGCCGAGGAGGGCATCGGTCGAGCGATGCTCAACTCGCTGTTCTTAAGCTCGACAACAGCACTGCTCGCAACGCTGTTCTGCGCGGCGGGTGGCTACGCTCTTGCGGTGTACGAGTTCAGAGGCCGCAAGCTTGCGACCGGACTCGTCTTAGGCGCACTGATCATCCCCCCACCGCTGCTGCTCGCGCCGTCGTACAAATGGCTGTTCACGCTTGGGCTGCTGGACAGCTACGCGGGGTTGATCCTACCCGCGATCGCGCCGGCATTCGGCGTGTTTCTCTTCAGGCAAGCCGCGAAGCAGGGCGTGCCGAAAGCGATGGTCGAGGCCGCTCGAATCGACGGCTGCCCCGAGCCCGCGATCTTTGCGTTCGTCGGACTGCCACTGCTCAGGCCGATGATCGGCGCGTTCCTGCTGATCACATTCCTTGGAACCTGGAACAACTTTATCAGTCCCCAGATCGTGCTGCAGAGCCCCGAGAAGTTCCCGCTCTCAGTGGCCGTGGCGCAGCTCAAGGGCGTCTACGGCATCGATTACGGACTCATCATGGCGGGCACTCTTGTGAGCATCGCCCCCGTGATGGTGCTATTCCTCTTCCTGCAACGCGAGTTCATCAGCGGCCTCACCGCCGGCGCGGTGAAGGGCTGAACACCGAGACGTGAACGGACACCCACCATGCGAACGATCAATGCTCTGCTGCTGCTTCTCCTGTTGCTCCCAACCGCCGCGTGCGCCCAGCCCATGAGCGTTCGTCTCGAACAGACCGACAACGGCTGGCGGCTGCTCCGCAACGGGGAGCCCTACTTCATCAAGGGCGCAGGCGGGAACCGCGAGCAGGACCTCGACATGCTCGCGAGCATCGGTGCGAACAGCATCCGCACGTGGGGACACGGCGAGCTCGAACCCACGCGTCAGCGGGATGGAAGCGTGCGCTCCATCCTCGATGTCGCGCACGAAAAGGGCCTCACCGTCTGCGCCGGATTCTGGGCCGCTCACCCCGAGCACGGTTACGACTACACCGACCCGGTGTTTCTTGAACGCCAGCGCGAGGAACTCCGCGCGTTCGTCCGCAAGTGGAAGCACCACCCAGCAATCCTTGTCTGGGGAGTCGGCAACGAGCTCGCGCTGACCGTTGATCCGAGAGTTGTGTTCCCAGAGGTGAACATCCTCGCTCAGATCGTGAAAGAGGAGGATCCAACCCGGCCCATTATGCACGTTGTCTCGGGCACATGGGCAGACAAGCCCAGGCTGTTCGACGAGCTCTGCCCCGACGTTGATATCTACGGTGTCAACTCGTACGCGGGCATCGTCGCACTCCGCGAAGACTTCGAGAAGTTCGGGTTTACCCGCCCGTACGTTGTGACCGAGTACGGTCCACGCGGGCACTGGGAATCGGGCAAAACCGACTGGGATGCCCCCATCGAACAGACCAGCGGCGAAAAGGCTGACCACTACCAACTCAGCTACGAGCGTGGGATCTTGGACAATCCCTCGCAGTGCCTCGGCGGGTATGTCTTCCTGTGGGGATGGAAGCAAGAGAGAACCGAGACCTGGTACGGCATGTTCACGAAGCAGGGCCTCGCCATGGAGGTCGTGGACGTCATGCAACGCATGTGGGGCGGCACGCCCCGCGCGAACCAAGCACCCATGCTCCAGAGTTTCCGCTGCTCGGCGCTCTCGGAAACTATCGCGCCAGGCACAACAGTCAGCACCTCGGTCCGCGTCGAAGATCCGGACGGCGATGATCTGTCCTACACCTGGGTGCTCAAGCTAGAGAGCACCGACCGTCGCCTGGGCGGGGTTGAAGAGGACGAGCCCAAGACAATCCGCACCGTAGAAGGTGGCCCACGCTTCAGGATGCAGGCACCAAACGATCCCGGAAACTACCGACTGTTCGTGTTTGTTGAAGATGGACAGGGAAACGTCGCAACAGCTAATGCGCCGTTCCGTGTCAACGAATAGCACAGAGTCCCCGACACAGAAGGGAGCGCCGACATGCGGATCGCGATCACTATCGTATTGCTTACTGCACAGGCCGTCATCGCTCAGCCCATCGACCAGCGTCCACTGAAGTTTGTGGTTGATGGTCAGTGGCGAGGAAGCGGCATCTGCTACGGCGAGTATCGCGACGGACAAGGGCCCGACGATGGCGCGCCGAGCGAAGCGGAACTCCGAGAGGATCTGCACATCCTCGCGCCAGACTTCGCGTGGCTCCGCATGTACGGCACTCGGAGCATCGAGACCGTGTGCCGGATCATCCGGGAAGATGATCTCCCACTAAAGGTTATGGTCGGCGCATGGATCGGCACTGAGGACTCGCCAGAGACCGCCGCCGCAAACCGGTCGGAGGTCGTGAACGCAATCCGTGTCGCCAACAGCTACCCGGACGTGGTCGTCGCGATCAACGTTGGCAACGAGTCACAGGTGTTCTGGTCGGGCCACAAGATCGAGCGAGCGAAGCTGATCGCATACCTCAAGCAGGCGCGGGAAGGGACATCCGTTCCCGTGACGACCTGCGATGACTATCAGTTCTGGAACAGGCCCGCAGAGTCGAAGCCGGTCGCTGATGTATGCGACTTCATCGGGCTGCACGCCTACGCGATGTGGAACGGGCGCCTGCTCGAGGATGCGCTCCGCTGGAACAGGGAGCAGATCGAGGCGGTCCGCAATGTGTATCCCAACCACCCGATCGTCCACGCCGAGGGGGGCTGGGCCACCGATGTCGCCGACTCGGGTGAACAAGCGGAACTCATCGTTGGTCTCCCGGGCGAGGGCCAGCAGGAGCTGTACTATCGCGCGTACCGCCACTGGGCAGAGGCGGCGCAGATGCCCTTCTTCTACTTTTCAGCGTTCGACGAGAACTGGAAGGGCGGGCCCGACCCTTCGGAGGTCGAAAAGCACTGGGGCCTGTACAACGCAGATCGCACACCGAAGCGGGCGATGGGCGGGGACTGAGATTCAATCCGCGAACGAGCCCTCTGCCTCGACGATCGCCCAGAGCTCCACGCCTTGTCGCTGCGCGAGCACTGTGTCGTTGAGATAGACCAGACGCCCAAGCATGTCGCCGGCACCTAACGAGTAAAACGCGGCATCGGCCGCGGCGAGCGCGGGACCGTCCATCACCTGGCTCTGCGGTGTCTGATACGTCACGCGAGTCTCAGCGTCCCGCCAGATATGAGCACAGCCACCAGCGCCGGCGCTAAAAAGTAGACAGAGCCCTGCGATCGCGGTCTTCGTGCGGTCGGCCATTGGGTCCTCGATTCCGGCGGAATCCCGCCTGGCATCGAGATCGGGCGTCCCAAGGGCGGAGTTCAGTGCGAGGTCGAGGGACTTTGCTTCATCCCACCAGATTCTCGGACCGATGGAGTCACCTTCCGCGGTATCGTCGCATTAGCCCAAGGCCAGAACCGGCCCGAGAGACCCGAAGACTGGAGGCCCCGGATGCCCGCAAGGCGACACACGCTCCCGACCCGAGCCATCGCCCTGAGCATGCTGCTTGCCGCCACGGCGCCATTCGCCACGGCTCAGGTGCAACCCGCTGAGACCGAGGGTCAACCCGGGCCCCAGAGCGAGGGGACCGCCGAGCCGATTGACGCGGCCTCCGAGACGTTCCGGCTCCCGACCGATCCAGCCCCGATCCTCGCACAGCGGATCGATACCGACGGCGCCCCTCGGGAAATCACCGAGATCCGCATCCGCTATGCCCGCGATGTCGTGGGCCAGCCCACGGAAGCGGATCTCCTCGGAGCCCGGCTCTTGGTATCGAAGACAACCGAGGGCTGGGTACCGGTCCGCCGCCCGGCAACCGAGTACGTGGTCTCGCTCAGCGATCTGGGACAGCTGGACACCAACAACTTCTTCGACGCGACAATCCCGCTGATCTCGAGCGCAATCGTGCGGCGGTTCCAGGAGTTGGGTTTCATCGGTGTCTACGCGGAGCCCGATCCGCGCCAGATCCGCATCGAGGACGGCGCTGTCGTCGATGCCCGCGCTGAAGGCGACACATCGCTGACAGTCTTCGTCACCATGGGTGTGGTCGCCGACGTGCGCACGCTCGCGCTGGGGGCACGATTCGAAGGCGAAGAAACGATCAATATTCCACAGCACGACCGGATCCTCGAGAACACTCCGGTCGCGCCGCTCGGCACCGATACCCCGGCACGAAGACCCGACACAGAGGCCGCCGAGAGCGGAGAAGACACGCCATCCGAACGCCCCGCATTGATCCGCCGTGACCTAATCGACCGCTACGTTCATCGCCTCAATCGCCACCCGGGCCGTCAGGTGGATGTGGCGGTTGTACCGACAGGCGAGGAGTTTGGCGGTGTTTCCCTCGACTACCTGGTCACCGAGAACAAGCCCTGGCTTGTCTACGCACAGATCGGGAACACCGGCTCAAGCGGCACAAGCGAACTCCAAGAGCGGTTCGGATTCCTGCACTACCAGCTCACGGATAGTGACGACATCCTGAACGTCAGCTACCTGACGGGCAACTTTGACGAGGTAAACGCACTCACCGCCTCGTACGACCGCCCTCTCACAAAGGATGGCCGGCTCCGCGGACGGATCTTTGGCTCCGCTTACGAGTACACATCGAGCGATGTCGGCCAGACCGGGCTGGACTTCGAGGGAGAGGGCTACAGCGTCGGGCTCGAAGCTAGAGGCAACATCCACCAGGACGATGACTTCTTTATTGATGCCTTGGGGGGCCTGCGCGTCGAAGGCGCTTCCGTGGACAACCAGCTTGCTGGCACCGATGGCAGCGAGACTTTCCTGATCGCGTCCGCCGGCCTGCGCGGCGAGCGCTTCCGTCGCACCGACCGGTTCAATGCGGGACTGACCTACGAGGTCAACACGATCAGCGGCAACGATGATGACCTGACAGCGCTCGGCCGGACAAACACGAGCGAGGTGTGGACGCTCCTGAAGTACGACGCCGCATACTCGTTCTATCTCGAACCGCTCTTCGAGAGCGACCCGAACACGCCGACCCCACTCGCGCACGAACTGAGCTTCAGCACCAGGGGCCAGTGGGCCTTTGACAACCGCCTCCCGCCCAACTTCCAGCAGGTCGCGGGCGGACAGTTCACGGTCCGCGGCTATCCGGAGTCGCTCACCGCGGGCGATTCGGTATTCGTCGCGAGTGCCGAGTACCGGTTCCATCTGCCTCAGGGCCTTGCACCGCGGGTCGAACCCGCGCGGGTAGCGGGATCACCCTTCCGGATTGCACCCCAGTTCGTTTCGGGGCCCACCGATTGGGATCTGATCTTCAAGGGCTTTGTCGACGTGGGCCGCGTGCTCAACAGCGATGTCGAGAGCTTCGAGACCAATCAGACCCTGCTCGGGGCGGGATTCGGGCTCGAAGCGGTAATCGGACGTAACCTCCGCGGCGAGATCGATTTCGCCTGGGCGGGCCTGGATGTCGAGGATGCGGCTGGGGCAAACCGGGTCAACACTGGCGATTTTGAGGTCCACTTCCTGGTGACTCTCGTGTATTAGCCTTGCAGCGTCCGGTCCAGGTGGTCTAATCGTTAAGGACCCTCTGGATCACGTCGCGGCGAAGGCCGCGGGGGATGCTGCACAGATGAAGAACCAGACACGCCATCCGTTCGCGCCGGGATTTACCCCCAAAAACTGGGGGTTCGCGCCTGCGGCTGCGCTCATTGTCGCGGCCGGTGCCGCGTGCGCGCTTGCCCCAGCGGCCCTGGGACAGCCATCGGGTGCGGATGTCGTTGTGGGCCAGGTTGATATCTCCGCCAGCGGAACCACCACAACCATCGAGGCGTCGAACAACTCGATCATCAACTGGCAGAGCTTCGACATCCCGATTGGGAGCACCGTGGAGTTCGTCCAGCCGGGGGCCGCGTCGCGCGTGCTCAACCGCGTGGTGACCGATTCGCCTACCTCCATCGACGGGTCCCTGCTCGCCAACGGCGAGGTGATCATCATCAACCCCGCGGGCGTCGTCTTTGGCCCGAACTCGATTGTCGAGGCGAGCCGGTTCACAGTGGGCGCTGGAACGCTCACAGACGACGCCTTCCTCGGCGGGATCGACTTTGCGGTCAACCTGACGGGCGACATCACCGCCCAAGGCCTGATCACTGCAGACGCGGTCGCATTGGTCGCGAACCGGATCACGAACTCCGGCACCATTGTCGCGGACGAAGGCATCATCACGCTCATGGCGCAGGGTGATGTCTATCTCCGGGATGCCAACTCGAGCGTGCTCGTCCCCGTCGGTGCGGGGGTGCCGATGGAGACGCCTACTGAGTCGGACGGCGTTGCCTCGCTCGGCGCGGGCGACACAGCGAGCATCGGGATCTGGAACACGGGGACGATCCAGGCTGACGGCGGCACGATCATCATCGATGCCCTCGAAGGCGACGTGTTCAACTCGGGTGACATCGTCGCGAGTATCGACGGAATGAACCCGGGCATCGTCCGCGGGGAAGTTCTCAACTTTTATAACGAAGGCATGGTGCGTGGGCACACGGGCGAAGGCCGCATCGGCATCGCGTTCTATGCGTTCCATGACATCACGCTTGCATCGGGCAGCTTGCTGGCCACCGGTGAGAACCAGAGCGGCAACGCCGGCGAGATCCTCCTGCTTGCCGAGTGCAACCTGGTGATGGAGGCGGGATCAACGATTGACTTGAGCGCCAGTAACAACGGCGGCACGCTGAAGATCGATGCAGGTGGGGAACTGGTGCTTGATGGCGACATCCTGCTCAGCGGTCTCGCAGGGGAAGACGGCGAAATCATTGAACTCAACGTCCTTCCAGACCGAGACGACTGCAAGCGCGACGACGACGGAGATGGTGACGGAGATGGCGACGGTGACGGTGACGGAGATGGAGACGGCGATGGAGACGGTGACGGAGATGGAGACGGCGACGGTGACGGTGACGGCGATGGAGACGGTGACGGCGATGGAGACGGCGATGGTGACGGCGATGGAGACGGCGACGGAGATAGCGACGGTGACGGAGATGGAGACGGTGACGGCGACGGCGACCCGACCGAGCCCATGTTCGATCTCGCCTCAGACCTCGCCGGTGCCTCACAACGCGAGCTCCCGCTCACCGACGAGGTGAAAGTAACCGCGTACGAAGCCTCTGTACTCCGCCGGCTCGGGCTCAACGCCCGGGATCCCGACGGTGCCGAAATCGCCGGGGCCAATGTCGGTCGAGCGGTCTACAGCGATTTCGATCCCGCACCGTCCTCGGCGGACGCTCCGAGGAGCACCGCTTCGACGCGGCTCGACAGTGCCGCTGCCGCACGGGCCATCGGCATCTATGACGCCCTATTCGGTGGCCCAGACGCGGACCGGCGTGCGGAAGTCGCCCAGCAACTCGCCGACGCGGCGGACCGCTACCGCCTCGCCCTGCGCCTCGACGATGCGGCCGAGATCGATCCCGCGGCGTTCCGCGAGTGGGTCAACCGGACCGACAGCGAGCTGCGGACGGGGGTTACCTTGGCCCAGATCGATCTTCTGCTCCGCGAAGTGCGGCGGGTCGGCCTGACCAATGAGGAACTACGAGCGGTGTACACCGCGCTCCTTGGGGATCTCGCAAGCGCCAATGCAAATGAAGGGTTGCTGGAAAGCGTTCTCCAGGCCAACGGCGAGCGTCGCGTGAGCGCCGACCGTAAAGACCTTAGCTAAGCCTCCCAGGACAATCCAGATCGATTAGATTCTCCCCGGGTGGCTGCTGCCGCCCGGGGAGTTATCTTTGAGCTACATCGTCGCGCTTGACCAGGGCACCACGAGCAGCCGAGCGATTGTGTTCGATCGAGAAGCCCGCGTTGTGGCTTCTTCGCAGGAAGAGTTCGCGCAACAGTACCCAGAACCTGGCTGGGTCGAGCACAACCCAGAGGAGATCTGGCGGTGCCAGCGTGACGTACTGGCCGAAGCGATTGCTGGCATCGATCGCAAAGAGATCCGTGCACTCGGGATCACGAATCAGCGTGAGACCACCGTCGTCTGGGATCGGAAAACGGGGGAACCGATCGCGAACGCAATCGTCTGGCAAGACCGGCGGACGGCGGACATATGCGACCGCCTGACGACCGATGGACACAGGCAGACGTTCGCGTCAAAGACGGGTCTCGTGATTGATGCTTACTTCTCGGGCACGAAGATAAAATGGCTCCTGGACCATGTCTCCGGCGCTCGTGACGCAGCGCACCGCGGTGATCTGGCATTCGGTACGATCGACTGCTGGCTCATCTGGAAGCTCACCTGTGGCGCACGCCACGCGACGGATGTCTCGAACGCCAGCCGTACGCTCATGTGGAACATCCACGAGCAGGCCTGGGACGACGAACTGCTCGAACTGCTCGGTGTGCCTCGGTCGATGTTGCCGGAAGTCGTCGACTCCATCGGTGAGGCAGGCCGCATTGCCCCCGGGCTGCCCGCCGAGGGCGTACCGATCTGCGGTATTGCAGGCGATCAGCAGGCAGCACTCGCGGGGCAGCTCTGCTGGGAACCCGGTCTCGCGAAGAACACCTACGGCACCGGCTGCTTCATGCTGATGAACACAGGGCCCGATGCCCGACCATCATCGAACAAGCTGCTGACGACCGCCGCTTGGCGCAGAAATGACAGAATGACCTACGCGCTCGAAGGCTCGGTGTTTATTGGAGGGGCGCTGATCCAGTGGCTCCGCGATGGGCTGGGCATCATTGAGCATGCCTCAGACTCTGGGAAACTGGCCGAGACGGTCCCTGATTCGGCAGGCGTTGTAGTTGTCCCGGCATTCGTCGGGCTCGGGGCCCCACACTGGGACCCCCACGCCCGCGGAACAATCCTGGGTCTGACCAGGGGCACAACGAGCGCGCACCTGTGCCGTGCGGCGCTCGAAGCGATCGCTTGCTCGGTCACTGACCTGGCACGCGCTATGGAAGCCGACGCAGCCCACCCCTTCCGGGAGTTGCGTGTCGATGGCGGTGCCGCGGCGAGCAACACACTGATGCAGATTCAGGCGGATCTGCTGCAGATTCCTGTCGTTCGTCCATTGAATGTCGAGACGACCGCGCTCGGCGCCGCGTTCCTGGCAGGAATCGGCGCTGGCATCTGGGGCTCGCTCGATGAGCTCTCGACATGCTGGTACGAGGACACCCGGTTCGAACCGATAATGAGCGCGAGCGACGCCGCCACAATAATCGGGCGCTGGGCGAACGCGGTAGAGCGAGCCAAAGGCTGGGCCGAGCAAGCGTGAACCGCGACGACTCCATGGCACGTCTTCGAGATCGGGCCGAGCCCTGGGATATCGCGATCATCGGTGGCGGTGCCACGGGGCTCGGTGCCGCGGTCGATGCAGCGAGCCGTGGATATGACGTGTGCCTACTCGAACGCGCCGACTTTGCCCAGGGCACCAGCAGTAGGAGCACCAAGCTCGTGCACGGGGGCGTGCGCTACCTCCAGCAGGGCAACATCGGGCTTGTGATGGAAGCGCTCCGCGAGCGTGGCAGGCTCCTGCGCAACGCCCCGCACATAGTGAGTGATCTCGCCTTCGTCGTCCCGAGCTACGAGTGGTGGGAATTGCCGTGGTACGGCATCGGGCTGAAAGTGTACGACACGCTCGCGGGAAGGTACGGCTTCGGACGGTCGGGACACCTCAGCCGTCGTGAAGTCGTGGAAGCGATTCCATCCATCAGTACCGACGGTCTCCGGGGTGGCACGCGGTACTACGACGGACAGTTCGATGACGCACGCCTCGCGATTTGCTTGGCACTTACAGCAACCCAGCACGGCGCGACGCTCGCCAACTACACACCGGTCATTGAGTTCATCAAGTCGGGCGGCGTTGTAACGGGGCTGGTCGCACAAGACGCCGAGACAGACGAGATACTCCGCGTGCCGGCGCGGGCTGTCATCAACGCAACGGGCCCGTTCAGCGACGAAGTCCGCCGCCTCGACCATGCTGACACCAAGCGGATCATCCGCCCGAGCCAAGGAACGCACATCGTGCTCGACGGGTCGTTCTTGCCGGGCGATCACGCGATCATGGTCCCTCACACTACTGATGGGCGCGTGCTGTTCGCCATCCCATGGATGGGCGTGTGCGTTCTTGGCACGACCGATGTCCCTCTGGATGAAGTCACCGCCGAGCCGACTCCCACTCATGCCGAGATCGACTTCATCCTGGACACAGCCAACCGGTACCTCGCTCAGCCCGCCACCCGAGCCGACATCCTCAGTGTGTTTGCCGGCATTCGCCCGCTCGTGCAAGACGCCGGTGGTGACTCGACCTCTTCGATCAGTCGAGACCACAGCATCCTGATCGACCAGGACTCGGGGCTTATCACGATCGCAGGCGGCAAATGGACGACGTATCGGAGGATGGCCGAAGAGGTGATCGACCAGGCCGCGTCGCTTGCGGATCTAGAGCCACGTCGGTGTGTGACGCACGACCTGGCGATTGCACGCGACGTATCGCTTGATGGCCAAGGCCGACTCATAGAAGCCTTCCCGGTCACAGCAGAGGGCGTCCGCTCGGCGTGCTCACACACGATGGCGCGCACCGTCGGAGACATACTCGCTCGACGGAGTCGCTGCCTGCTCCTTGATGCCGCTGGTTCATCGGGGCTCGCCGAGCCCGTGGCTGACATCATGGCGTCCGAGCTGGCCAAAGGTGCAGAGTGGGTGGCCAACCAGATCCGCTCGTTCGCTCACACTGTCAAGCAACACAGGCCTGACTGATTCGCCAGCATCCGCGCGTTGGTATGTCGTTTTCGCCGACACGGGTCAGCACTCAAGCCGGGAACCGGCGAAAGCACGCCACAACGGGAAGACGAAAACCGCCTTATTGATAATCAGTTCTCATTAGAATATCCTTGCCGAGCACGGGCTTGCGACGCCCCACGACCTCAAGCGCAGGAGATTCTCTTGACAGAGTCCATCCCCGCTCTCACCGACTCGAAGAAGCGTCTCCCGGTCACCGTCCTCTCCGGGTTCCTGGGCTCGGGCAAGACCACGCTCTTGAACCACGTGCTGCGCAACCGGAGTGGGTTGCGCGTCGCCGTCATTGTCAACGACATGAGCGAGATCAACATCGACGCCGATCTGGTCCGCCAGGGTGATGCCAGCCTCGACCGTGTCGAGGAAGAACTCGTGGAGATGTCCAACGGCTGCATCTGCTGCACGCTGCGGGATGATCTGCTCAAGGCGGTCTCACGCCTCGCACGCGAGGGTCGCTTCGACTACCTGCTCATCGAGTCAACCGGAATCTCCGAGCCGTTGCCCGTTGCACAAACATTCACATTTGAAGATGTGGAGGGCCATTCGCTCTCGAAGCTGTCCAGGCTTGACACGATGGTGACGGTCGTGGATGCGTCAACCTTCCGGTCCGAGTTCCAGAGCTACGACGATCTCGCGGACCGCGAGATGGGAGTCTCCGAAGAAGATGAGCGATCGATCGCTGACCTCCTGACTGATCAGGTTGAGTTTGCCGACGTGATCCTGGTCAACAAGTGCGACATTGTGGATGAAGAGGGACTCCGCCAGGTTGAGGGCATGATCAGATCGCTCAATGCCGACGCAAAGGTGATCCGCACCATTAACGCTGAGGTCGATGTCCGAGAGATCGTCGGTACAGAGCGGTTCGACATGGAACAGGCGATGGCATCGCCGCAGTGGATCAAGGAGCTCAACAGCGAGCACACGCCGGAGACCGAAGAGTACGGCATCTCAAGTTTCGTCTACACAGCCCGCCGGCCTTTCCACCCCCAGCGTCTGCACGACATGTGCTCCGGCGGTTTCCTGAAAACCACCCGTTCAAAGGGGTTCTGCTGGCTCGCGACCAAGCACGACTTTGCGGCGCTCTGGTCGCAAGCCGGGGGATCATTCCGACTTGAGCCCGCGGGGAGATGGTGGGCAGTCGCGCCACCCGACCATTGGCCGAGTGAGATCGAGTCGCGTGAGTGGATCGCATCCAAATGGGAAGAGCCGTTCGGTGATCGCCGGCAGGAAGTCGTGATGATCGGTGTCGACCTCGACCAGGCGTACACACGATATCTACTCGACTCGTGTCTTCTCACCGATGAGGAACTGCAGATGGGTCCGGCCGCGTGGGCGTCATGGCCCGACCCCTTTCCAGAATGGGTGTTCCAGCCAGACCCTGATGCATGAGCGCATCGAATGTCTGGTAGCCAACCAGCTCGTTGACCGCGGTGCGATACTTAACATTAACGATGCCGCGTTCCTGACCAATAGGCGGCTCGCCTGCGGTTCGATCCAGCCGAACGGTGCCTCGGAATGCGACACAAGGCGCTGTATGCCAAGGCTGCAGAGTCGCAGAAATCTGCAATGCGGTTTCACCAGGCGTGCCGACCTAGAAGCTCGGTCTGCTCGCCAGGAATAACCGTACAGTAGCGATATCTGCGCACACACGAAAGACCGCGAGCAGCCTCTAAACTACACCCCGGCTTTGCATACGAGCATGCTGTCTCGATCCCCCAAACGACTGGCTGATACGGACACCGTACCTACCCAACTGATTGATTCTCCATTCCATGCATTCGATAACGAGGTCACGGCTTGGGAGCATCGATCAATCAGCCCAATAGATCAAAAGACATGCAAGCACGCAAGCCGTGTCTAGCAAGCTCCAAACACTCATGACTTTGCTGTACGCTCTAACCCAGTGTCACCTGCGGAGGCTTTTTCGGTTAACGAGGCGCTAGCTCGCCATCTCATCCACGAGCAGTTTCCGGAACTCGCCCCGCTACCGCTTATCCGACAGACAACTGCGGGCACCGCCCATGCGTTGTTCAGACTCGGATCGGACCTTGTCGCCCGCTTCCCTATGACACCGGCTGCTTCGCTGCAATGCGAGAAGGAACATCGATGGCTTCGAGAAATCGCGACCGCGCTCCCGGTTCCTGTGCCTGTCCCGATTCACATGGGATCACCAAGCAACCACTACCCTGCACAGTGGTCCATAACCAGGTGGTTTGCAGGCAGGGCCATTTGGGATGAGCCAAGTCTTGAGTGGATCACGCTGGCCGTGAACGTCGCGAACTTCATCAAAGCCCTCTCGGCTATCCCACCGATGGGAGGACCCGGTCCTGGAGCCCACAACTTCGGTCGGGGCATAGATCTGAGCGAGAGAGACCGACCAACGCGCGAAGCGCTGTGCAAAGCCTCTGAGTTCATACCAGCCAATCGACTCGAAGCGTTGTGGGATCGGGCCCTCTCGGCAATGCAACCGCAATCCGCGACGTGGATTCACGGCGATCTTCACGGCGGAAACATGATTATGAAAAATGGCATACTCGCGGCCGTCATCGACTTTGGTGGGCTAGCAGTCGGCGATCCCGCGTGCGATCTGGCGTTCGCGTGGTATGTGCTCGACAGGCGGGGAAGAGAACGGTTCAGAAGTGAGCTCGGTGCCAACGATGACCTGTGGCTCCGGGCCAAGGGCTGGGCACTCAGTGTGGCAGCGATCCAACTCCCGTACTACAGGAAACGCAATACCCGCATGGAAGAACTGGCCACACGAACACTCTCAGCCATTCTCGACGATGAGACCTGAGCCGTCTGACACAGGGCGAGCGAAACGGCCACGGCCCAGCAAGGTCATATTCAGCTGGAAGACTCCGAGAGCGGACCTCGTGGTGAGCCGTGAGGAGCCCCGTTTGGGGTCAGGCACCGCATCAGGATCCAGCGGACACTCTCCATAGGACCCGCCAGATGTGGTTACCGGTGGCTCCCAACCTTGCCGTCGACCCCAAGTATGAACCGGAAGCGGCGAAACACTCAATGAAAGCGGGTTCTTCAGCCTGCCAATACGCTGCTGTGCATCAGCGCCAAAGGTCCCTGGCGAGGCGTTAGCAGTACTGTGCGGAGGATTAAGATGCGAGCAATGATCACGGCGGCGATGGTTTCGGTCTTCTCGGTAACAACGAGCGCCGCAGAGGTCACGCCCTGTGCGCACGTGGAGACACGCGGCACGGGCCCGGTACACCTGGTCCTGATCCCTGGGCTAAGCAACGATTGGACGGTGTGGGACACTTTCATGGACCGCAACGCCGACGCGTACACGATGCATGCAGTCACGCTGCCGGGCATGGTGGGCACAGAGCCGCCAGAGGCGTCTGGCGAGGGCACGCCGTGGCTCGACA
This sequence comes from Planctomycetota bacterium, assembly GCA_039186605.1. GTDB lineage: Bacteria > Planctomycetota > Phycisphaerae > Phycisphaerales > UBA1924 > JBCCZZ01. The sequence goes on from JBCCZZ010000001.1 coordinate 332,693, forward strand.
ATGCGGTCTCGGCCGTCGCAGATCTCATCAAGGACAAGGATCTCGATGAGCCCGTTGTCGTTGGCCACTCGCTTGGCGGATTCACCGCAATCCGGCTCGGCGCCGAGCACCCTGGGATTGTCGGCGGCGTGGTAACCGTGGACGGGCTGCCGGCGGTTCCGGTCGGCCCACCCGGTATGGGCCTGGAGCAGCGCAAGCAGATGATCGAGCAGTTCATGGCCCCACAGCTCGCGCAGGTGACCGAAGAGCAATGGAACGCTCAACTCCAGAGCACGATATCGGGCATGGCAGCGAGTAAAGAAGACCAGGATTTCGTGTATGCGATGTCGAGCAAGACACCGGTGGAGGTTACGAAGACCTACATGATCGAGTACTACAAGAGCGATGCGACCGAGGCCGTCGGGCAGATCGAGGCGCCGGTGCTCGCCGTCACGGCGATCAACGACGCGTTCGCCGCGATGGGCACCGATCGCGCCGCGGTCCGCGCAACCTGGGCCGACCAGATGTCGGGCAAGGTCGACGCCGAGATTGTGTACGTGGAGGATGCGATGCACTTCGTGATGTTCGACAACCCGACAGCTGTCGACGAGGCGATCGCAGCGTTCGTCGAAAAGCTAGACTGAATCCCTCAGGATCGCAACCGTCTGCCGCGGCTTCTTTGCCAGCAAAACGACATCTGGCCCCGTATGGGGCCAGATTCGGACAGAACGCTGTCAAATAGCGGGGGCACGATGCTGTGAGCAGCAGATGCCGCTCGGCGAGCCCTCAGGGCAGGTGGGCCAGCAGTTTGTTGTCTCTCGATGATGTCCGATGTGTCTGGGATTCCGGCCACGCAATGGAACAGACGTCCGGTAATATCGTGTTTGAGACGATGTGAATGACTGTTTTAGGCGATTCCGGCGATGTCCGCCCTGATGGCCCCGGACACGCCGGGGAGCCGGCCTTGGTGAGCCCGAAGTTCCGGAGTTTGTGGCATCTGATCGAGTGCATCACGATCGTCTTCCAGCGGCATGAGTCGGTCTCATAGGCCTCGAATGAGACCAACCCATGAGACTCAGAAATCGCCATTTCTGAGCCAGAAACGCGGCCAATCGGGGGGCAGTCTCAAAGTCTCACGATCTAGAGGATGCACGCGGCATGCTTCTGGGCATGCTTTGGCCTTGATCCATGAAGGGCGCTTGATATCCTATCAGAATGCGAACACATGCTCGCGAGCCATCATTCATCGACACGGAAGCATACCTCGGGTCACGGGTCGAGATCGCCCGGGCCGCTCTGGCTGCGTGCGAGATGAATCGGGCTGGTGGGTCTTCGAGGATAGCGTTCGAGAGCCGTCCCGATAGCCCCGAGCTCGCACTGCGCGGCGGGCTGCACGAGTGGTTCGGGGCTGACGACCGGAAGCGGGGATCGGCGTGGTTGCCGCCGATGGGTGTGCTGATCGGGCTGGCGTGGCGGGTGGCCGGGTCAGCGACGGTGCCAGGGGCGGGGCCGAGTCGGCGGGTGGTGTGGGTCGGGCGGCGATGCTGGCCGTATCCGCCGGCGCTGGTGCGACACGGCCCTGATGGAGCCGATCGGCGGCTGCTCGATGCGTCGGTGTTCGTCGATCCGGCGTCGAGGCAAGAGCGGGTGTGGGCGGTCGAGCTCGCGGCCCGTTGCGCAGGCGTGGGGATCGTGATCGGCGACGGCAGCGAGCTGGCGATGGCCGAGTCGCGCCGGCTGCAACTCGCATCGAAGGACACCCCGCTGATGCTCGCTCGGCCCTCGCGGGAGGTCCGCGAGCTGTCGGCAGCGAGGACGCGGTGGCGGGTCTCACCGCTCGCGATGAATGAGACCGAGAACGACCGCTGTCAGGAATGGGCCGTGGAACTGCTGCGCTGCAAGGGACTGCGGCCCGAGACACCCGGGGACGCACGGCGGTGGGTCGTGCGGCGAGATCATGGAACAGGTTGGAGCACAAGTCGAAGCGCAGATCAGATCGAAGACACTTGGCGCGCGTGGTCGGCGGGCGATGGCGGTGTGGCTGCCGCGGTGGGCGACGGACCGGATCCGGCGTCTCGAACGCAGATTGCGTGATCGGGATGGAGTTCCTGATCGTCCGCTGTTGCTGGTGACGCAGGAGCGTCAGCGTCAGGTGATTACGGCGTGTTGCCAGCAAGCAGCCCAGGCGGGTGTGCGTGCGGACATGCCGCTGGCGCAAGCGCGGGCGCTGTTCGCGACACCGAGCGTGCGTATCGAGACGCACGACCCATCAGCAGACGCGGCGGCGCTGTACCGGCTCGCGGTGTGGGCGCAGCGTTTTTCGCCGGTGGTCGCGGCTGATGGGACGGACGGCTTGTTGCTGGATGTGACGGGGTGTGCGCGGGTCTGGGGCGGAGAGGAACGGCTTCTTCGGGCCGTCGTCGATGCGATGCAACGGCTCGGGTTTGCGGCACGCGTGATGATCGCACCGACGCTCGGGTGTGCGTGGGCGGTGTCGCGCTTCGGATCTAAGCGGGCCTGCCTGGTGTCGCCCGATAGCGTGCGGGAAGCCCTGGCGCCGTTGCCGACCGCGGCGTTGCGTGTCGATGGTGCTGTCGCGACGCAGCTCGGCGAGGTTGGGATCGAGCGCGTCGGTGATCTTCTGGAACTGCCCCGATCAACACTGCCGGCGCGGTTCGGGTCTGAGCTGCTGCTCCGTCTCGATCAGGCACTCGGGCAAGCAATCGAGACGATCGAGCCGGTCCGGCCGGTACCGCCGGCGGCGGTCGAACGGATGTTCGACGGACCGACAGACCGTGTTGAGGCGATCGAGCTGACGGTGCGCGAGCTGCTGGATGAGGTGACGGGCGAGCTCGAGCGGCGCAGCTGTGGCGCTCGGCGGGTCGATGTGGAGTTGCTTCGGTCGGATCTCGGGCCGGAGCGACTGACCATCACGCTCGGTCGCCCGAGCCAGAACGCCAAGCACCTGTGGCAGTTGCTACGGCCGAAGCTCGAGCGGGCGCACCTCGGCTTCGGCGTCGAGGCGGTGCGTGTGTGCGCATGCGTCGCCGCGAAGATCCGGCACGAGCAAGCCGAGTGCGATGGTGTTGCGGGGGATGCCTCGGCGGCGGAGATCGAGCGATCTTGCGGCGAGTTGCTCGACACGCTGCGGAACCGGCTTGGCGAGGGGCGAGTGCTGCGGGCGTCGCTGCGTGAGTCGAGATTGCCGGAGCGAGCGTTCGAGATGCGCGATGCTTCGGACACGGGCTCGGTGACCGCGGGTGTCTTGATGTCTGATCGGCCGTCGGTGCTGTTCGATCGGCCTTCGCCTTCGGAGGTGATCGCGCTGACGCCCGACGGGCCCGTGCACCGGCTGACGTGGCGCGGCGAGGAGCACGGGGCCACGGCGTGCGTCGGACCCGAGCGGATCGGCGGCGAGTGGTGGCGGGCGCATCCAACGCAGCCCGACCGGACGCGTGATTACTTCGCGGTGCGCGACGAACGCGGGCGGTGGCTTTGGCTGGGTCGAGGCGTCGAGAGCGGACGGTGGTTCGTCCACGGTGTATGGGCGTGAGGCTGGCGTAGACGATGCCGGAGAACGACTTCCAGAAGCTGCGGCCGCACCCGGTGAAGCTGGGTACAGGGCCGGGCAGCGCCAACGGCGGTTTCACTTCGTCGCTCGTGGCATATGCCGAGTTGTCGGTGACGAGCAACTTCACGTTCCTGACCGGGGCGAGCCATCCGGAGGAGCTGGTCGAGCGGGCCGCGGCGTTGGGGCACCGGGCCGTCGCGATCACAGACACGAACTCGCTCGCGGGCGTCGTCCGTGCGCACGTCGCGGCAAAGACAGCGGGGATCCCGCTCGTCGTGGGGTGCCGGCTGGTGCTCGAGGGCGGGCTCGCAATCTGCGTGTATCCGATCGATCGGCCCGCATATTCGCGGCTGTGCCGGTTGTTGACACTCGGCAAGCGGCGGGCGCCGAAGGGCGAGTGCCATCTCACGCTGCACGACCTGATCGAGCACGCCAAGGGGTTGCTGGCGGTGGTCGAGCCGGCTTCGGTACTGGATGACGCGTTCATCAAAGTTGTCCACGGCCTGCGGGATGTGTTCGACGACGATCGCCTGTCGATCGCGGCGTCCTTTCTCTACACGGGCGATGACGAGAATCGGCTTCGCCAGATCGCGGCTCTCGCCACGCATACTCGCGTGCCGATGGTCGCGACGAACCGGGTCCTCTATCACGAGCCCGGCAGGCGACCGCTCCAGGACGTACTCACCTGCATCCGCCACGGCTGCACGATCGAGCAGGCGGGGTACCGGCTCGAAGCGAACGCCGAGCGGCACATCAAACCCGCCGATGAAATGGCACGGTTGTTCGCGGCGTACCGGGACGCGATCTCGAGGACCGTCGAGATCGCCGAGCGTGCGGCGTTCAGCCTGGACGAACTGCGGTATGAGTACCCGGCCGAGCCGTGCCCGACCGGTTTGTCACCGACGGCGTACCTCGAACGCGAAGCCCGGGCCGGCGCAGCACGCCGTTACCCCAACGGTGTTCCTGAGAAGACCCGCGGTGCGCTTGAGCACGAGCTCGCGCTCATTGCCGAGCTCAAGTACGAGGCGTACTTCCTGACGTGCTACGACATCGTGCGGTTCGCGCGCAGCCGCGGGATCCTGTGCCAGGGTCGCGGCGGGGCCGCGAACTCGGCGGTCTGCTACTGCCTGGGTATCACCGAGGTTGACCCCAACAAGCACAGCCTACTCTTCGAGCGGTTCATCAGCCGGGAGAGGAACGAACCGCCAGATATCGACATCGACTTCGAGCACGAGCGACGCGAGGAGGTGCTCCAGTACGTCTACGAGAAGTACGGGCGCGAGCGGGCCGCGATGACGGCCGAGGTCATCAGCTACCGCGGGCGCAGCGCCATCCGCGATGTCGGCAAGGCGATGGGGCTGCCCGAAGACGCGGTCGATGCGCTCGCGAAGAACCTCAGCCCGTGGGGCGAGGCAGCGACGCCCGATCGGGTGCGCGAGTGCGGGCTGAACCCGAGCGACCCGACGATCCGCCGCGTGATCGAGCTCTCGGCCGAGCTGATCGGATTCCCGCGGCACCTCTCCCAGCACGTCGGCGGCATGGTCATCACCCGCGGGCCGCTGTGCGATCTGGTCCCGATCGAGAACGCGGCAATGGATAACCGGACGGTCATCGAATGGGACAAGGACGACATCGACGCGATGGGGATGCTCAAGGTCGACTGCCTGGGGCTCGGCATGCTGACGTGTTTGCGCCGGGCGTTCGAGCTGCTCGATGGGATCGGCGTCCGCAGCACCACCGGCAAACGGCTCACGATCGCCGATGTCATGGAACAAGAAGCCACAGGCGACGCGGTCTACGAGATGATCGGCCACGCCGATACGATCGGTGTATTCCAGATCGAGAGCCGGGCGCAGATGTCGATGCTGCCGAGGCTGATACCACGAACGTTCTACGACCTGGTCATCGAGGTTGCGATCGTTCGGCCTGGACCGATCCAGGGCGGGATGGTGCATCCGTACCTGCGACGGCGTGAGGGCAAAGACCCGGTCGAGTTCCCAAGCGATGCCGTCCGAGATGTGCTCGAGCGGACGCTCGGCGTGCCGCTGTTCCAGGAGCAGGCGATGCAGCTCGCGATCGTCGCTGGTGGGTTCACGCCCGATCAGGCCGACGGGCTTCGTCGGTCGATGGCGTCGTGGAAACGCAAGGGCAACGCGATCGCGAGGTACGGCGAGCAGCTGATCGACGGCATGGTCGCCAACGGGTACGAGCAGGAGTTCGCCGAGCAGTGCTTCGATCAGATCAAGGGCTTCAGCGAGTACGGCTTCCCCGAGAGCCACGCCGCGAGCTTCGCGATCCTTGTCTATGCCTCGGCGTGGCTGAAGCGGCACCACCCCGCTGCATTCGCCGCGGCGCTCATCAACAGCCAGCCGATGGGGTTCTACAAGCCCGCCCAGATCGTCCGAGACGCGCAGGAGCACGGCGTCGAGGTGCAACCGATCGATGTGAACCGCAGCGGCTGGGAGTGCTCGGTCGAAGACGGTGCGCTGCGGCTCGGCATGCGGCTCGCCAAAGGGCTCGCGCAGGCCGATGCCGAGCGGATCGCCGATGCTGTCGGAATTCACGGGCGGTTTTCGACCATCGAATCGCTGTGGCGGGTGAGCGGCGTAAGCGTCAAGTCGCTGCGGTGCCTGGCGCGGGCCGACGCGTTCGGCTCCATGGACCTCGACCGCCAGCGCGCGCTGTGGCAGATCAAGCCGCTGCGCGACGAGCCGATGCCGCTGTTCGAGCGAGCCGATGCCAGCAGCGAGGCGGGGCTCGATCGGCTGCCAGTCATCTCTGCGGTTGATCGCGTGCTGCACGACTACAGCTCGGCCGGGCTCTCGCTCAAAGCGCACCCGCTGTCGTTTCTGCGCGCGCAGCTCGACGAGCGCGGCGTCACGCCCGCGGGCGATCTCCGGCTCGAGCGTCTCTGCCCAGCCAAGCGGCGCGTGACCGTCGCCGGCCTCGTCCTCAGCCGGCAGCGTCCGAGCACGGCTTCTGGCGTCACCTTCATCACCCTCGAAGACGAGACCGGCATCGCGAACCTCATTATCTGGCGCGACACGTTCGAGCGGTACCGCCGCGTTGGGCGGCTCAGCACGTTGATGCTCACACGGGGTACGATCGAGCGCGAGGGCGCGGTCGTGCACCTGCACGCGAGCCACCTCGAGTCACTCGATTACTGCCTCCCGCGGATCGCTTCTTCCTCCCGAGACTTTCATTGACGAATGATCCCCCGAGCCAATCACACGACATCGCCTGGTCGCTGGGCACCATCGGGTTTGCATACGCCGACTGGAACGGTCCGTTCTATCCGCCCGGCACCAGCGGCCCAAACCGGCTGTCGCACTACGCCCAATACTTCAACGCCGTGGAAGTCGACGCGACCTTCCACGCGATCCCCGCCGCCAAGACCGTTCAGCGGTGGGGCGATGCCGTGCCTGTAGGGTTCAACTTCTGCTTGAAAACCCCGCGAGAGATCACGCACAGCTCTGACGCTGGAAACCTTCTCAAGCCGGAGACGAGGATGCACATGCGGCAGTTTCTCGCCGTCGGCTCCGAACTCGGCGACAAGCTCTCCGTCATCCTGATCCAGTTTCCGGGCACGTGTGGTGTTGATCGACACGATGAACTCGCTGAGTTCCTGAGCGGACTCCCCGGTGAGCACCGCTACGCCGTTGAGCTACGACAGGACTCCTGGTGGGTTCCGCGAACGGCCGAGCTATTCCGAGAACTCGGTGTGTGCTGGGTCGCGGCGGACGAGGTCAAGAAGCACGAGGCCGATTCACCGCCCGGCCTCTACAAACCCAGACCGATCGTTCCCACGACCGACTACCTGTACATACGCTGGATTGGCTGGCACGAGCAGTTCCCCGATCTCGCTCGCGAGCATCTCAACCCCGTGAACAGGCTCGCCTGGTGGGACGCGCGTCTCAATGCCGTCCTGTCGAAGAGACCGGAGCTGAACGGCGTCTTCGGCTTCTTCGGTAACGGCTACAGCGGGCACGCACCGGCAACATGCCGCCGGTTCGCAGATGTGACGGGAGTTGATCTCGAGCGGTCGCTAGGCGGGTCCTCTGGGCACGATCTGCTGTTTCATCCTGCCTGTGATGTCTAGCCATTGCGTGCCCACAGGGACCGCGAGTGAGACACAAACTTGTGGAACATTCTCCCGCGACAACATCCGCCGCCGTGCTTCCGGCGTGCGAGGTACACTCTTTCAGGTGGAGGCGTCTCCAGCCACTTTCAGCTTTGGATAACGGGCGATTATCGCGGATTCGCAAATGGACCGACAGGGCAACTCACTCCTTGAGGTGTTTTGGACCGGCGATGACCTCCGGTTCACCTTCTTGGATCGGGCGCGACCCTCGCTCAGCTTCGAGCAGTCTCTCAGAGTTCCTATAGGCGTACTCCAGGGAATAGCTGATTCACACACCGCTTTGCTCACAACCGTGAGAGGCGATGTGTCACGGCGTGCGGGCGACGCCTCCGCACCATCCGGTTCCTCGGACTCGGGCGAAGCGATCTATGAATTAGCCGAGACCATTCGCTCATTTCTGTTCCCTGATGAGTTTCTGACTCATGTACGCGACTTTGCACCAGCGTCGTTGCTGATACGCACGAACCTCCCCAATGTTCCGTGGGAGGTGTCGCGCATAAATGGCAACATCATCGGACTCAAGTATCCGACCGGGCGCAGTCTCGTCACTCAGCGACCACTGAAGCGCATAGCACCCGATTCGCCGATCCGCGAGCTCAATGTGCTCATCATTGCGAATCCAACTTTAGATTTGGATGGGGCCGCGCGTGAAGCGGATGCCTTGTCCGCATTCTTCAAGAGCAGTCCGTACATCACCCACGACGTCCTCTTCGAATCCGAGGCAACTGTGAGTCGTATTGCCGAGCGGATGAACCAGGGTGTGTATGATGTCGTTCACTATGCTGGCCATTCAGATGTGGCACAGGCGGCTGACTCCCAAGGAGTTATGGCGTGCCCCCAGCCTTTGTACCATTCTTCAACAGTGTAACCGCCTGGTCCCTGCCCGCTGCTGAGGCGTGCGGAGCGGAGCGGAGCACGGCTCAGCAGCCTCGTTCGATGACCCCATCATCACGGCTTCAGGGGCTGGCGGCGGATAGCCGAGGGCCGAGTGAGGCCGCTCGGTGTTGTAGTGATGCCGCCACCGCTCGATGAGCACCTTCGCCTCCTTCAGCGTGTCGAAGCGTTCGCGAGCCAGCAGTTCGTCACGCAGCTTGCCGTTGAACGACTCGACATACCCGTTCTCCCACGGCGAGCCCGGCTCGATGAACAGCGTCTTTACCCCGACCCGCTTCAGCCAGGTCCGCACGACCTTCGCGGTCATCTCCGGGCCGTTATCCGAGCGGATGTGCTCGGGCACGCCGCGTGTCGCCATCAGCCACGCGAGCCGTTCGAGCACGTCGTCGCTCTTGAGCTTCCGATCCACATCGATCGCCAGGCACTCACGCGTGAACTCATCGACGACCACCAGCAGCCGGATCGGCCGCCCGTCCTTCGTCCGGTCGTGCACGAAGTCGTACGCCCAGACGTGATCACGACGCTCGGGCCGAAGACGCACGCAGCTGCCGTCGTTGAGCCACAGCCGCCCACGCTTCCGCTGCTTCTTGGGCACCTTCAAGCCCTCGGCACGCCAGATGCGTTCCACGCGTTTGTGGTTCACACGCCAGCCATCCCACCGGAGCAACGCCGTGATCCGGCGATAGCCGTACCGCCCGAACGCCGACGCCAGCTCGATGATCCGACGCGTCAGCGGCAGCTCGTCGTCACGCTCGATCGGCGCGTACCGCTGGGTCGACCTCGGCTGCCTCAGGACTCTGCACGCCCGCCTCTCGGACACGCGGTACCGGGTACGCACCACGCGCACCGCACCGCGCGTCTTCCGCGGGCTCAAAAGTTTCCCGAGGCGACGTCCTGCAGCATCCGCTTGTCGAGCGAGAGCTCCGCCACCAACTTCTTGAGCTGCGCGTTCTCACGCTCGAGCTCCTTGAACCGCTTCGCCTGGTCGGTCTTTAATCCGCCGTACTCGCGACGCCACTTGTAGTACGTCTGGTCGCTGATCCCCAGCTTCCTCGACGCCTCCGCAACCGTCGCCCCGCCTGCGATCAGCACCTCGCTCTCGCGGAGCTTGTTGACGATCTCCTCAGCCGAGTACTTCCGTCGTGCCATGCCCGATCCTCCGTGATCCGAACCCAAGACTACCAGTCTGGAATTGGATCACCGCAAGGGGGGCATGCCAGAATCCCCCGCAGGTCGCCCAACTCGTAGTGACTGCACTTCCGACGTGCGGCCATGAACAAGCACGCTCCGTGCAACGCGTAGCCAAATCGATTGAATCGCGCCTGATGGGTGTCCCGCATTCAACCGCCGCCATGGCTCGTCTGACTGCAGAAGGTCATCCGCCTCCAAAACGACATCTGGCCCCATATCGGGGCCAGAGTCGGACAGATCACCGTCGAATAGCGGGGGCAGGATTTGAACCTGCGACCTTCGGGTTATGAGCCCGACGAGCTACCAGGCTGCTCCACCCCGCAATCTGGCCTCGACTATATGCGCGCCCGAGGCAACAGTCAACGGGCCAGAGCCCGTTCAGTCCCGCCCTGTGAGTTCATGAACAAGGCTCACGAGTTGGCCAACGCAGATCTCAGGTGATTGCTCGTCGGTACGGATGACCACAGTGTGAACAGAGCCTGGCTTCGCGGGGCCCGAGCCGAAGGTATCGCTGAGCTCTGGCGGTTCATACGGGTCGTCGATGCCCGTAAATCCCTGGATTTGCCCGGCCCGGGCGCGCTTATACAGGCCCTTCGGGTCGCGTGCTTCGCACACCTCAAGCGGCGCCCGGATATACACCTCGGCGAATGGCAACCCGGCGTCGACGTGCAAGGCCCGCACCCGTTCACGATCGGCTCGGTATGGGCTGATCAGACTCGCAATCGCGACCAAACCCGCGTCGGCAATGAGCCGAGCGACCTCTCCCACCCGCCGGATGTTTTCGCGGCGGTCCTCAGCACCGAAACCAAGTCCCTCGCAGAGGCCGTGACGGAGATTGTCGCCGTCGAGTCGATACGCGGGCCGCCCCGAGTTGATGAGCCGCTGCTCAAGCATGCCCGCGAGGGTGCTCTTGCCAGACCCGGAGAGGCCTGTCATCCAGAGCGTTGCGCCGACCAGCCCGAGCTTGTCGCGGCGATCGACCCGGCTCGCACCGCCCTCGCTCCACACGATCGGCTGATGTGACACGGCAAGATTGTACCAGAATCCGGCAAAAACGGCCGGCGCTGTTGCTCATGGGCCGATGTATGCGATTGACATGAGCAGCTACCGCGTCCCGCATTTACGCGCCCTGGAAGCAGAGTCGATACACATCCTCCGGGAGGTCGCCGCTCAGTTCGAGCGTCCCGCCCTGATGTTCAGCGGCGGCAAGGACTCAATCCTGATGGTGCACCTGGCGCTCAAGGCGTTTCGCCCGGCGCGACTCCCATTCCCGCTGCTGCACATCGATACCGGGCACAACTTCCCGGAGGTCCTTGCGTTCCGCGACGCACTCGTGAGCCGCATCGGCGAACGGCTCGTGGTCGCGTCGGTCGAGGACGCGATACGACGCGGCGTTGCACAAGAAGATCCCGGGCCACTCCCGAGCAGGAATCGGGCCCAGATCCCGACATTGCTCGAGGCGATCGAGATGTACAACTTCGATGCTCTCTTTGGCGGCGCCAGACGGGACGAGGAGAAGGCAAGAGCCAAGGAGCGCATCTTCAGCTTCCGCGACGAGTTCGGTCAGTGGGAACCACGGAATCAGCGCCCCGAGCTGTGGTCGCTCTACAACGGGCGCATCCGGCAGAGCGAGCACATCCGTGTATTCCCGATCTCCAACTGGACCGAGATGGATGTGTGGGAGTACATCGCCTCAGAGGGGGTGGAGGTTCCGAGCATTTATTTCAGCCACCCGAGGTCGGTCATCGAACGCCAGGGCCAGATCGTCCCCGTTAGCGAGTTCCTGACACCCGCGGATGGGGAAATGCGAAAAACCATGACGGTCCGTTTCAGGACTGTGGGCGACATGACCTGCACCGCGGGTGTGGAAAGCCCGGCGTCCACAGCGGCGGACATCGTGGCCGAAGTCGCGGCCGCACGGACTTCAGAGCGTGGCGCAAGGCTCGACGATCGCGTGAGTGAGGCCGCGATGGAAGACCGCAAAAAGGAAGGCTATTTCTAGGACTATGACCACAGCGCACGCACCATCGCCACCGGCGCAAACGTCGCGCGGAACCGAGCTGCTCCGGCTGCTCACCTGTGGCTCAGTAGACGACGGAAAGTCGACCCTGATCGGCCGGCTGCTCTATGACACCAAGACTGTCTTTGAGGATCAACTCGAAGCCGCTGAGCGAGCCTCGCTCACACGAGGCAATGATCGCATTGATCTCGCGTTGCTCACAGACGGGCTGCGCGCCGAACGTGAGCAGGGCATCACGATCGACGTCGCCTACCGATACTTTGCTACACCCAGGCGAAAGTTCATAATCGCCGATTGCCCGGGGCACACGCAGTACACCCGGAACATGGTCACGGGCGCTTCCTCAGCACAGCTCGCGTTGATCCTTGTAGACGCACGGCATGGCGTCTCTGAGCAGACCCGCCGACACGCTTTCATCGCATCGCTGCTCCGCATACCGCACATGGTCCTATGTGTGAACAAGATGGATCTCGTCGACTACGATCAAGTTCGCTTTGAGGAAATCTGCGATGAGTTCCGTGCGTTTGCTGCGCGCCTTGAAATCAGTGATGTTTCATTCATCCCCGTCTCAGCGTTACACGGCGACAACCTCGCTTCGCGCTCCGTCAAGACGCCCTGGTATGAGGGCCAAAGCCTCCTGCATCACCTCGAGCACGTATACATCGGGAGTGACCGAGAACTGATCGACTGCCGATTCCCGGTTCAGTGGGTCGTCAGACCCCAAAGCGATGAGCACCCCGACTACCGGGGCTACGCCGGAACAGTCGCGTCCGGCGTTTTCAAACCGGGAGACGAAGTCATCGCGTTGCCCAGCGGCATGCCGAGCCGGATCGTTTCGATCGACGACCCCGGTGCTGGCGGATCGATCGCAAAGCTCGACGCCGCCTTCCCACCACTCTCCGTCGTCATCAGGCTCGAAGACGACATCGACATAGCCCGTGGCGACATGCTGTGCAGGCCAAACAACCGCGCCGAAGCTCGACAGGACATCGAGTCGATGATTGTCTGGCTCACAGAAGAGCCGCTCGCGCCGCGGCGGAAGTATGCGATTCAGCACACGACAAGCACGTGCCGGGCACTCGTTGAAGATCTGCGTTATCGCGTAAACATCACCGATCTTCGCCGTGATCAATCGGCGGAAGGACTCGGGCTCAATGAGATCGGCCGGGTCGCACTCCGCACAACAAAGCCGCTGCTGTGCGATCCCTATAAGCGATGCCGCGCAACAGGCTCGTTCATCCTTATCGATGAGGCAACCAACCGGACAGCTGGCGCCGGAATGATCATTTAGCTTTCTAGAAGCTGCGCTCGTGGCCCAGGTAATGCTCGCGGACAATCTGCTCAATCTCTGTAACACCGATCGAACCCATCGCAGCTTCGCCAAGATAGAGCTTGGCTTGGGCGGCGATCTGATGCACGCACATCGAAACACCATCCACCGTTCGCATACCACTCGCACGAGCGGCATCGATGATCGCTGTCGGCATCGTCGAAACAGTCATATCGAGCAAGCTCACCGATTGTTCGAGCGCCAGGATTAGATCAGGAGCATCGCCCTCCGACCGCCCAACTGGCGTCGCGTTAATCAATAGATCGAATCGCTCAGGGCGCTGGACATCGAGCGAATACGCGCGGAGTCCCCAACGCGCCGCGGCCTGCTCCATCGCTTCGACTCGTCTCGCGGTAACCGAGAGCGTCGTGAATCCGAGTGAGCGAAGCGCAACAACCGCTGGCCCAACTACACCGCCAGCACCATAGATCAGTGCCCTCTCGCCCGTGATACCCGCATCCCGGAGCGAACCTCGAATGCCATCGATATCAGTGCAAGCTCCAACCAGCTGACCGGCACCATCGCGGGTGATCGTGTTCACCGCATTAGCCGTGCGAGCCTCATGGGTGATTCTATCGAGGTGCTCGATGATCGCGGTCTTATGCGGACTCGACACACTGCAGCCCGCAAGATCAAGCCCACGAATCGCGGCCACTATCTCTCGTGCATCCACAGGCGCCGGGCGCGGCAGGTAGACAGCATCAATGCAGCACCGTTCAAAGAGCGCAGCGTACACGGTCGCCCCAAACCGACCAGGCCTGGCGGATACCGAGATGAATACCTTTGAATCGGGCCCGATCTTCACACAGCCGCCCGCTCGGTCGCGTCCTTGCCTATCCCAAGCGCCAGAGCGAGTTCTTGGCGCGCCAGATCACGCAATAACAGATCGAACGGAGCGGCATGTAACGGCGCCATGTTCAGATGGATCAAACCCACAAGGAGCTCCAGTCGCCATACATCGCGCCCAATCGATCGCGCAAACGTGAAGACAGATCGCTCAAGCTCTTCTGCGTGCCGGCACGATGGATATCCCAACACCGAACCTCGATGAGCGTCCTCGTAGCGCACACCCTTCGCCTTGATCGCGGCGTAATCCAGTCGGATTCCACCAATCATCTTCGCGAGGTCATAGTCCAGATCACCGGCATCGAGACGGCCTGCGAAGTCTTGGCGCCAATCGAGCAATGTAAACCCACCATCCACACGCAGCAGCACATTGTCAAACTGAAGATCGCCGTGGAAGACGACCGGAGTTCCACCCGAAGCCAGCCGATCCCAATCGATGCCTGCCAGCAAATCACGCACGGGAGGTAACGCTACTCCGTCCACGAACGACGGCTCATGAATCAGCCCTCCGCTCGCCTCGAGCATCTCCAGCCGCTCGAACGTTTTGCCTCGATAGAACGCGTCGCATGCACCGGCAAACTCGTCACGAGCGACCTTGACTGGTGTCCAGAGTTCCGCCTTGACCCACCGAAGGAGACGGCCCAACAGCTCATGATCAATCGTGCCGTACAGCGTCTCACCCTCTACAAAGCGGTACGCCACGAAGCCTTCAGCGGCATCAAGCACCTCCGGGAACACACCGCACCGAGCAGCCCGCGCACGCTGCACACGCCCGCTTGCTGACGATACCCGTTCGAATAGCTTGATCACGCGCCCATGGAGAACATAGAGCGCCTCACCCGGCTTCGTGAAGTCAAATCCGCTCCGGCGCCGCAACTCGGCTCGATAGGCCTCTTGGTTCCCAAGGTCGGTCCACTCGATTTCCTGGGCACGGAGATTTCCGCCAGCACGGATCGCATCCAGACCTGCCGAGACCTGCAGTTCACCCTGCACGGTCCCGCCTCGCTCACCCGATTCAGCAAGGGCGCGCCAGAACGCACTGCACGACTCGATGCGCATCACACCGGTAAATGCGCTGTGATCCTCAGGCGAAACCCGGACTTTGTCAGCGATTCCAGCAACCAAGCCACCATCAAGCCTGAAGTTGCAGAACTCCACGGATTCTGCCTCGCTGACACGAGCCGTTCCAACCCAGTCGCCTGGGGCGTTCAGATCGATACCCGGGCCGATCAGAGCATCACACGGCGCAAAGAAGAACGGCTCATCATGCCCGATCGCGTCGGCACAGCACAGCAATGACCGGCCCGGCCCACTCCCGGGCCCGCTCACGGGTTCAATATCAACAAAGTCGAAGACGATACCGGGGTGCGCGATCTCCAGATAGCCCCGTACCTGATCCGCTAAATGACCGAGCCCGATCACATACCGCTTCTCCGGACCGAATCGATCGATCAGGTGTGAGATTGCCGCACGATCACCGACGGGGAGCAAGGCCTTGTTGAGCCATGCCAGCGACTGGCCCATCCGCGTGCCGCGCCCAGCCGTCAGAATGCAGACAACGCCCGAGGTCATCCGCCGCCGCCGTGCTCGGCCGGGATGTAGCCGTCGGGCCTGCCCGCATCATCACTGATTCGGATCACATCGTCGAGGTGTGGCGTCGACACCTCGAAGAGCACCAAATCGGTGACCGCCTCGATCCGGTGGAGAATCTCGGGCTCGATATCCACCGCGGTCACACCACAAATCGGCTCTGCCGCCGTCGGGCCCTCGTGGTCACCCGCCGAAACGGCATGGTGAAGCTTCGCCGCCCCATCAAGGAGCAGATTCGTCTCCTGCTTCATCTCGTGGTACTGCAGGCTCGTCTTGAAACCAGCGCGCAGCACGATCCGCTTAAACGCGAAGCCTGGACTCCGACCATTTATCCATCGCTCTTCACCCCAAGGCTTCTCAACAAGCTTGATCTCATCAGCCCCAACTGTCCTAACACCACGAGGCCCATCAGCGTCTACCGCCTCTACACCCGCAAGCAACATGACCGATCGGACCGAGGTCGAAACTGAGAGCCCACCCGATTCGATCAGCGCAGCCGAACCTGCAGGGACAGCCGCCGAGCCATCAGGGGTCAGAACCACAGCCTCACCCTCGAGCATCCATAGCGCCGCGGAACCTAGCAAAGGCCGTTCGACCTGATCACCAGGTGCCAATACCAGAGCCTCGTAGTGGTACGGGCCCGCCGCGAGCGGCGTGCTCCGATGAATCATGTGACCAAGTCGACGAACAGCGCACCCGCCGAAACGCTCGATCTGATCCTCACCCGATGCTGCTTGCCGTGCAGAAGCCGTGGTTTCCATCTCGCGATCCTCCGTGCAAGACCCGTTAGGCCGCATGGCAGTCCACAGGTGCCACGGCCTTCACCTCCGCCCCTTGATTGTGGTAGCCGAGACACCAGAGCATGCGCCGGATCGAAGCGATCAACGCCTCACGCACAACCCTGTCCGCGTCAACGCCTCGAGCATCAGCCGCGCGCCTGAGCTTCTCGCGTGCCTCAACAAATTCGGGATGAGCGAACGCGTAGTGCCCCGCGATGATCGCGCGATCGATCTCGTCGGCCGTCGAATCTCGGCGCATCCACTTGCGCCATTTGCGGGTCTCGATTGCAATACGGATCATCTCGTCTCGCTCACGCTTCAGGCCGAACTCGGTGCACATCGAAAGCAACGTTCGCGTCTCGGTAACCCCGAGTTCCGGAGCAACATTGACCCCGCCGAGTTCCCAGGCCCGTCGGGTCGCCATGGATCCATCACTCAGATAGTCGCCGTTGTGCTCTTTGACGTATACACCGTTGATGTATGCAACATCCGCGAGTGCCCGAACGTTCTGGCCCATCTTCGAGACCGCATACCGCTGATCGATCTCCTCGTTCAGTCGCCCCTCGGTCAGACCCACATTGCGCATCTCGCGGACCAGCGTGCCGGTCTGGACAACGCAGAACAGCGGGTGCTGCCGACGCTGCTCACGGCAGAAACGTGTAACCGCTTTCAGAAACGCGATCAGTGCCTCCGGGCCGGCGACATCTCCGGACTGCTGCTCAGCACCAATCTCAAGCTCTACCTCACACCCGAGTTTGCTGGCTGTCGCGAGCGTGAACTCATAGAGCTCGAACAGCATCTCAAGCGTCTCATCGAGCGGCCGCTCATCCTCACCGATGCTCGGATCAAGGTGGATCAGACCGAAGCCCTGCGCAAGATCCTCTGCGATCGACGTCTTCGCACGTTCCATCGCGACGTCGCGACCGAGTTCCTCCTCGCCCGCGCCTTGCCACGGACCGCCATGATCACGGCACAGGACCGTCTGGCTTCCACCGAGCGACCTGACAAACGCCGCGAACGACTCGGTTGTCCAGTTCTCGACATAGCCGCCACCCAAGCATCCGGCCTCGATCTGTCGCCGGCTGGCGATCAATGGGATCGGACGCCCGATCGCATCCGCATGCTGCACCACGGCCTCGACACACAGCCTCGACATGGGACCAAGACAAAGCACCGGGTGCGCCCGATGATCGAGATACGCACGAAGCTCACGCGGTCGCACGGCTGCTCCAATCCCCGGCGACCGCCGGCCCGCGCCCGACCTGAGCCGCTTCGAAGAACCGCTGGCGGCCACCGAAGAACAGATCCATGATGTGCTTGCAGGCCTCGGCGACCGCCCGATCGCCCCCCCGCCGTACAGTCACATAGTCGGCTTCCGCCCGAGCATCCGCGTCACCATCAGCGACGCAGATCCCGTAACCCACACCCCTGAATACCAGATGGTCGTAGATGCCATCGCCCATGTAGATCACCTGCTCAGCAGACCACCTAGCACCGATCCACGCGAGCCGATCGATCGAACTCACCGCCTCGATCGGGAAACCCATATCCCGCTCGATTCTGGCGGCACTGATCGGGAACCCCCGCCGGTCACCGCTCACGAAGTGGATATCGAGCGTTTCCCTCAGCAAGCACAGCGCATCGTGATCATCGGGCCCGAAGACCTTCTGGACCTTGCCGGCCTCGGTATACACCGACCTGCCGTCAGTCATGACACCATCGACATCGAGCACAAACGCAATCGGCACTCCGCCGAGCGAGCCGGGACGGGTCTGATCCATTCATGTGCTATCGGGGTTCAGAGCCAACCCGCTCCAGACTCCCGACTCCATCGAGGGCCTCGCTGACGAAGTGCTCAGGCCGGGCAAATTGTCCTGCGGAGGCCAGCTCTCGCTCGATACAAAGCCGTCTTTCCGTGGGCGATCATTGCCCGAAGCCGGAGCGATCAAATGACCACCGCAACCACCCCCGATTGGCTCGCCCATGTCGAAGCCACCAAAGGCTGGCTCAGCACCGACGAGGCAGAGGTCCTCCAGGGCCTCGCCACGAAAGTCACCCAGGGGTGCATCGTCGAGGTCGGGAGCTACCGAGGCCGCTCAGCGATCGCCCTGGCCGCCGGTGCGAGGGATGATGTCCCGGTATTTGCGATCGATCCACACGAACTGGTCGTTGAGAGCGATGCCCTCACCTATGGGCCCGAGGACCGTGCGGCATTCTTTGAGGCGATGATCCGAAGCGGTGGCTATGAGAGGGTCCGACTGGTCAACCTGTCAAGCGAGGTTGTCACCCCCGGCTGGGACAGACCCGTCGGGATGCTCTGGATCGATGGGGACCACACCCTTGAGGGTGTCACCCGCGACTGGGAGTGCTGGAAGGGCCACCTGCTGCCCGGTGCGATCGTCGCGTTCGACGACGCCCACGACCCCGCCGTCGGGCCCTACCACCTGATCGATGGCTTGCTCGAAACAGCCGAGTTGGTCCATGTGCAGAACGTTGGCAAGGTACGCATCACCCGCCGGCCCGGGCCAGGAGCCTGAGCCTGTGCCCGCGATCAGTGTCCTGATTCCTAGCCACGGTCGGGCAAGAAAGCTCGCGGCGTGCATTGCGCCGCTTGCCGAACAAACCCGTGATCTCGACGCCGAAGTCCTCATTGGCTTCGACGGCCCCGACGAGAGCGCGAGCGAGACAGCGGAACGCGCCTGGTCCCAAGCCGGTGGTGATCCTGAACACCTCCGCTTCATGCACCTACCGCGCCGCGGAGCGAACGAGTCTCGGACCTCATTGCTCGAAGCCTCGACCGGCCCACTCGTGATCACGCTGAATGACGATGTGGTTCCCGAAGACGGGTTCCTGGAAGCCCACCGGCGTGCCCATGAACCGAGAATGGGGCACCCGATGATTGCGGTCGGTTATTCGCCCTATCTGCCGGTAGGCAAGCCCACCGCCATCGATCGGCTGGTTTCGGAAACCGATCTGGTCTTCTTCTGGCGCCGAATGCTCGACAGCCCAAACCCTGCACACGATCACGGGTTCCGCTGCGCTGTCACGCTGAACTTCTCGGCACCTCGAGACGCGATCATCGCGGCCGGTGGGTTCGCCGTCAGCCTTGGCCGGTACGGCCACGACGACATCGAACTCGCCCACCGCATGCAGACCCGGCTCGGCTGCCCGGTCCATTTCGTGCCCGGCGCAACTGCTCATCATGACCATCGGCACACCGCCGAGGATCTGCTGCAACGGGAGTACCTGCTCGGAGCCTCTATGGCTCACTACGCCAGGCTGAATCCGGACTTCGGAAGTGCCATTGCTGGTCACGATGTCTGCGCCCCCGAAACGCTCGATTACTACCGGCTGTACATCGATACGGAACGCCGCGATGCCCAACGAGCAGCCGCGGCTTTTCTATCACTTGCTGATGTCCCGGCGAGCAATCTGAGCAACGATCTCATCGGCGAAATCGTCAAGCTGCACGTTCCTGCGCGCCGGTGGCTCTGGCGTCGAGGTCTGCTCGACGCTCCGGAATCGGGCGGTACTGAGATAGACCCTGCAAAGGCTCTATCCGATCTCGGGATATGCAACCAACTCTCGCAGCAACTTCAGGCTGCGTCGTAGATCCTGTACACGGGCATACCGGCATCCTCGAAGACGTGTCGTCGCGACCACATCTCTTCCTGATGAATCCACGAGCTGATCAGCACCGCATCCGCACCGAGACGTGATGCCTGCGCCGCCGAAACAACCGGGACGCCGAGCCCGACCCTCTGTGCGGGGTCATCATCGGCAACCGCAACCACACGCACGCTATTGGCCGCAAGCGCAGGCCGGATCGCAGCGGTGTGTGCACCAGCGCCCATAAGGACCACATCCCGCAATCCGAGCCGCTCCGCAAGCGCCGCGGCCCTGGACCCCGCATCGGCTGGAACCGAGAACGAAGCCGCCGAGACCGGATCCGCCTCGATCATCGCCCAGGCTTGCGGGTCCACCTCGTTGTTGCACGCGAGTTCGATCACGGCGTCGAGCCTCTTGAGATACCCACTAATCGAGAAGTCCCGCTTGGCCGCCAATCGAGCTCGCTGCCCCATCGCCGAGAGATCGAGACCCTCATTAAACGCGGCAGCCAGACGCGCAGCGAGCGCCTCCGCCGCCACGTCATCGTCCTCAAGCGGCGCAACACCTGCAATGAGTCCATCGATCCCGTCTTCGATTCCCTCTGCGGCACCGCCCCGATGCGCCACGAGGGGGACACACCCCGCGAGCGCACCCTCAACTCGGCTCAACCCGAGCCCCTCTGTGCGCGAGGGCAACACGATCAGATCAGCGCGGTCATAATGCAAACGGAGTTCATCCGACCGCATCGCCGGGATCAATGAAATCGATTTGTCCTGCTCTGCGCAAGACTGCAACATCTCGATGGCCGGGCCCTCACCAACAATACTGAGCCCGCAATCGATGCCAGCCTCACGCAAGCACCGAATCATCGATGGGAGCGCAAGCACACGCTTCGTATAGGCATCAAGCCGGCCTGTGTAGAGGATCTCGATCGTGCGAGCCCGCCCATCGCTGCGGTTCGAAAGCGGGCGTGTAAGATCTAGTACGCCGGTCCGGGCGGTCATGACCAGATCTGGATGGGTTACTCCCGCATCCAGCAGCGTCTGCCGCGATGCCTCGCTTACCGATCCGATCGCGCTGCAGCACGGCGCAAAGCGCCGCAGCAGTTCCGTGTCGTACCGATTCTGGGTATGCATCCATCCAACCACACCCACCCGCTCAACACCCACTTGTGCCGCCGCACATACGGCGGCTGCGTAGCACCCCGCTGATAGCTGAGGAAGGAGCAGAACCTTTGACACACCCCTCCGCAGCATCGATGCAGCGATCGCCGCATACCACCCCGCGGCCATCCGGATCCCCGCCATACCGACCGGTTGCGGCGCCCCACCCCCTGCCCCCTCGCCCGTGTGTGCTACCACGAACGAGGAACATGGGCCCACGCTATCCAAACCCAACGCTTCTGCGGTTGAGCGAACCCACGTCGTAACTCCACCCAAAGAGAGCCCGACCGGCAACGCGACCAGCAACCCAACGCTTGACATCAAGCTGGCATCCGCGAAGGAACAACTGGAGCAACCTGTGGATCGAGCGGCAACCCGACAGATTTCTGTCGTTCAACCGCCTCGACAAACCGCTTAGCAAGGGCATCCTGTGGCAACTTCCCATTGAGTACCGTACGAAGCCATTGTTCGTCGTAGCTGTACAGGTGCCCGCCATCTTTCGACCAGCTCTGATCCGGCCCAAACGCCGTTTGCATCGGCCCCGCTCCCGGCGAGCGCACACCGGACGACCAGTCGCGGAATGTGATCGTGCCCTGTCCGCCTTCGATTCGGAAAAAGGCGGCCAGCACCATGTAGTAAGAAGCAAGAACGTCGAGAAAACCATCGTCGCTCAACAACGCCTCGACCCTTTGCCAACGCTCGGGGCTGAAGTGACCCGCATCTGCATAGCGCGATAGAAATCTGTCAAAGATCCCGAATGGCTCTCGGAAAGCGTGAATGAATCGCCTCACATGGGTCACACCGCATCCGATGTCGTAGAGCACCGAATACGACTCGTCGTAGTTGATCAGCCTCGCGAGGTCTTTGGCTGCGCCCGCGAAGCACTCGTCAGCCATGTAGAAAGGCTTTGTCAGCTCAAACCAAGGGAGCCACACCCGGCCACCGAACACACCGAACGCCGCGGCCTGATCGGTAATCTCATGCATCCCGGGATCGGTGGCAAGCTTCCTGACGAACTCGGCATCGATGTGCAAATCCGCCCGGGTCTTCAGTACCCGGTCAGTCGACGAAAACTCCCGAAGCCCGAGATCGAGCGACAGTGTCTGAGGCCAAATGTGCCCAATACCGCGTACGGGAGGTGGCACTGCCGTGATCACTTCGCACCCCTGCTCGTGGAGTTCACGAACAAGATCTGGTTCGCGCTCGGCATCCTCTTTCCAAGTTGCAACAACAACCCGGCCCAGCACACCCTCATCGCGAAGCGCCACCCAATCCGCCAAGCTGCGACGGAACAACGCCGGCGTTCGGAGCTGTCCCGTTACCAGGATGTTGATCCCCAAACTGCTCATGCCACACGCTCCGACCGCCGGCTGGCATCCGCATGCAGCACAAGCCGTTCGGGCAGTCCCCAGAGCTCAAGACCCTCGAACATCTCGGAGCCATGCTCCTGCCAGAAGCGAAGCACTTCGGCTTCGTGCCAAGGTGAATCGTTGAGATTCATCTCCGATCGAAGATCCGCGTAAGGTGCCCACCAAGAATCGGGTGCCTCTGCTAAACCAAGACCCGTCTCATCGAGCGCCTGGTTGTACTTCCGATCGATCAGCTCCGCTGGTTCACGCCCAGGGAATCGAACTGTCTCCGACATCTTGTACCACGCGTGTTTCGCGACCAGCCGCCGCCTGTTGGCGAACTGAAGGTGCATCACCCCACCGTCAGAATCTGCCCCGAGCGGTCGCTTCGTGGGCATGCGCAACCCGCGTGGGGCCTGGTGGTGCATGTCGTACCCATCGCCGTGCGGCCTGTGCCCGAGCGATGGCTCGTCGGCGTACGCAAACAGTTTAGTGTTGTTGGACCAGACGCTTGCATCGCTCCGGTACCGATCGGGGTTGCCCCACATTGCTGGCCAGGGCAGCTCCAATCCGAACCCAGGCTCCAGCTCGGCGACCAGACCCCGGACCCGAGACAACAGATTCCCTGTGAGCACCTCATCGGCGTCAATCATGAAGAAGTGTGTCCCACCCACCTCACGACCGGTATCGAGCAGCTTCTGGCGAATACCCATCTCGTTGTAGTGGCGTCCCTCCCACTGAGTCCGGATCAGCCGATCCGGGTGGGTCTCGGCGACCTTGTCGGCAATCGCCGGCGTTCGATCTGTCGAACCATGATCGAGGAGAACCACACGATCACAGAACCGAAGCAAGGCAGGCAACGAGAGCCCCAAAACCCACTGCTCATCCCGCACGTGCATCAACCCGACGAGTTCCATCGCTTGCTCCCGATTCAGGCCGCGGCGAGGCGGTAGCCCTTCGATAGCATCCACTCGCCCGCCAAGTCCTCGATCACACGCAAGCTGGCATCAGGCAAAGCCTCGCGCCACTTGCCGTTGCGGCCATCAGCGATGTGGTTCGGATGGAGCAGTTCACGGTCCATGTGGCTAATCGAACCACCGGGGACCGCCGGGCGCATTGTGCCCTCCTCAAGAGCACGCTCTATCCGCTCGGCCTGCCGAGCAGGCGAGAACTCCGCCGCGAGCGCCGTCGCTGCGCTGGGCGCGAGCGGCACCCCAAGGTGCCGAGCGATCTCCAGGCAACACGCGGCGGTCTCTGTTGTCAGCCGCTCATAGCTTGTCTCGAGTATGGCCTCGGTCTCGGGCCAGCCTCGCAGACTCGCGAGCACACCCTCGACCAGATCTCTGCAATACGACTCGTCGGGATCAGCACCTGCTTTCTGAGCCCCACTGACGACCACGTCCCGGATGTCGCGGTGCACAGACACACCGATCGCACGCCCATCGAGCAGCCGCTCGCGCATCGGGTGCTTGCACACATGCGTCTTGAAGACAAACAGCTCGGGTGATGAATCCAGCTCCGGAGCGATCGCACCAAACTCTTCGGGCATACACCAGGGCTGCCGCTCACCGACACCGGCCCGCTCCACGATCTCAGACACCAGCTGAAACTGGAGGGTCGAACCCGACCTGAACATCCCGCACGCAAAGACCCACACGCCAGACCACCTTCCTGCTATGACCTCAGGGCGCCCGCGTTTCCAAGTCCATCTCCGCCGCCCCGTAGAGTCGGACGATCTCAAGCCCGGCTGCCGCGAGTCCTGACGCCGCTGCCATAAGCCGGTCCTCCATCGAGTCCGATGAGAGCACGACCGCCGTCGCATCCCCCGACAGTGCAGCATCCGCTGGGCTGATCACCGGGTAGTTCCATAGCCGGCCACCGATCCTGGCTGGGTCATCATCGACAAAGGCAAGGACTTCTATACAGGGCTCACGGAACGCATCGCCCGCACGATGCGTGTGCTGTCCCGCCCCGAATACAAGCACTCGCTGGTGCCCCGCCGCTCGACAACGCTCGAACCCCGCGCGCACCGCTTCGACGGGCCCTGCGTCCCCGCCTGCGTGCATCCCAGCAAACCAACGCTCCGCCGATCCGTCATATGCAGTTCGGAACTCGGCCATCTCCAGCATGTCCGGCCTATCCACGGGCGATGCACCAGGAAAACCCGAGCCAGAGCGTGCGATGAACGCCAAGCAATCCGACCTGTCATTCCCGGCTGCCGAGGCAACCCAGTACGCCGGCGCCGGCTCACCGATACGGCGGAAGTGCCGGTGCTCTTGGCAAACATCAGGCCTGAGCCAGAGCTTACCGGCGCAGCGTGCCACCCAATACAACTCCTCGTCGGCCCAGTTGTGACGGTACATCGTCGGCAACCCACGGCTGCGCGGGTACATCGCCTCAAGCCAACCGCGCCCGATCCATGGACTCCCACAGATCGTTTCCCGCCCCTCGAAACACTCGCCCGTGGGCTGCATCACCCCGAATGACCCCTTGAAATAATCCAAAAACTGATCACGGAGTTGGGCGGCTCTGAGGCACGCATCGGGCAACATGTCGTCACCCGCGGCCACGATCACCTCGGCCCCACCCGCCGGGGTCTGCTCAAGGAGATCCGCAACGGCGGAGAACCAGCCCTCGTACCGATCGACCATGAGCGATGCGTCACATGGCGGCTCGAACCGGACCCGGTCCATCAGGACCGCGACCCGGTAACCCATGTCCCGCCAGGCGGTCAAGTGCTTCGCACAGTTGGCGGCGTTCGCCGAGGGCAGCAGCAGCCAAACATCAGCTCCGCCTCCGCTCAATGCGCCGCTCCTGGAAGCACCCCGCGCCACGGCTCGAGCGACATCTGCTCACCGAGCATCCGGGTAACATCTATGTATCGACAAACCAAGGTCTGGCGCTAGAAAACCAGGACCAGCGGATTCTGGCCGCACCACGAACCCGCCACCGATACACCGCTATGACCACCCCACCGGCCCCCACCGCTCAACAGCGTGCATGCCCGGTGGGTGTTCATCACACGCAGATCTCCGACTCCCCGTGGACGAGTACCAAGGCACTCGTCGGGGCCTTCAACGCCACGAGACGGTCCGACTTGCCGTTGGCAATCGCTGAGGCACTCGCCGATCTTGGGTTACTTGAGCTCTCAGCCGCATGGGTAAAGGCCGCTCCACCACCACCGGAGTACGCCCGGCGGCTGTCGTCCCTCGCCGAACGGCTGAAGAGCATGCCCCCCGCGATGATCCCGCCACAGCAGCGAGCCGAGACCGCGAATCGAAACATTGCGTCACTCGATAACGAAGACGCTGCCCCGCTCCGAGCTGCCTTCGACGCATGGCGTGTGGGCGACGAGACCATCACCTGGTTCCGGGCGTCCGATGGTTCGCATACCGGAATGCGAGCCGGCCGAGCAATCAACGATCCCGAGGCGCTCGTGCGTTTCCGCAGCGGCATCGACCTCGCGGCCGCGCTCGACCTCCCGCCGAATCGACCCGAAGGGTCACGCCCGCCGCGCCCACTGATCCTCCAGGGAATCGCGGCCGGTGCGCATATCGCACGAATCCACGAGGCATATCAGCCGTTAGATTTCGGACGCATCGCACGGCTCTATGCTGTCGAACCGGACACCACCGCTGCGCTGGATGCCCTTGCAGAGCTCGACCTCACCACGCCACTCGGGTTCCGAAGGCTCAGATTCATCGCAGGAGTGGACGCCGCCGAGCGCACACAAGCGGTACTCGAGTCGAGCATCGGGCACTGGTCGGAGCTGTCGTTCGTCTCAGGCGGGATGGTCGCCGAGCCACTCGATCTCCCGTCAAGACTCAAACGCCTGGCCGTCTCTCAGGCGGACGAGTTCAAGTCCCTATGTGCACGCAACACCGCCGCGTACGCCGCCCGAGATGCAGCGTGGTTCGCCGAGCGTTTCGCGCAGCACCGCGGAAGCCGCCCGCTCCGTGTGCTCGCAGCGACCACTCGGTTCACGACCTATGTCCAGCATGCGGCTTCGGACATCACGGCGGCCTTTGAAGCCCTTGGTGCCGATACCCACCTGCTTATCGAGCCCGATGATTCGTCCACGATTAATGGCCTGCATATCGCCCGCGCGGTTCGCGATCACGATCCAGATCTCCTTGTGACAATCAACTACCCCAGGAGCCACCTCGAACCCGCGGTGCCCGCAGGCCTCCCTTGTGCGTGCTGGATCCAGGATTCGATGGCTCACCTGTTCGATCGCGCAACCGGCGAATCGATCGGCCCACTCGATGTCGCTGTCGGCAACATCCACAAGAGCTTCGTGACCGACCACGGCTATCCCGCGCGAGGGTGTCTTCGCTTCGGCGTTCCCGCATCGGTCGCAAAGTTCCGAGGCGGGTGCGAGCGGGATGATCTGGCGTGCGACGTGCTCATCGCGACCAACCACAGCGAACCACCGCAGCAGATGGCCGCACGCCTCGAGTCTGAACTGTGTGCTGCATCAGCCCCCCCGGGCCTCGGCGCCGCGCTCTGTGAAGCCACCGCGCAGGCACTCGACGAGTGGCGTTCGGGATGGCTCGAGTGGCTCCTCGAAGACGCGGCCGGCGCCGTTTTCGATCGATTCGGTATCCAGCCCAAGAGTGACACCGCCAACCGACTGCATCAATCGGTCCTCGTGCCTTACGCCAACCGTGTGCTCAGGCACCGGATGATCGGATGGGCACTCGAACTCGCCAAACAAGGTGAAGCGACCGTCCGGATTCACGGCCGCGGCTGGGACGACGCGGGCCCATGGGCCGGATATGTCCACGGGCCGCTCGTCCACGGCGCCGACCTACGGGACGCCTACGCGTCCGCGGCGGTCACGCTCCATACAAGCGCGAGCTGGGTGACCCACCAGCGCATCTACGAGTGCCTCCTCGCTGGCGGGCTCCCCGCAGTCATGCTCAAGCCGGACGACGCCGCCCACGCACTCCGCCCAGCACGAAACCTCGCCGAACGCCTCAAACCGACGTGCTGCAGACTCGCCGATCGGCTCCACTGCGTGCAAGCGGTCGACCACCCCATCACGGCAGGCTCCGTCGCCGCGATGCAACGGATCGCTCGGCCTGAGATGATCGAGGCCGACACTCGCGGATTCAGCGCCGCCCAGACTCTGCGCGATGGCCTGATCCCATGCGGGACGGGAGATCTGTCGACCAACCCAGACATCGCCGAGTCCGAGCCCGCCCAAGCCCACATCCGCCTGCTCCACCTGCTCTCGATGACGGCGTTCGCCAGTGCGGAGGAACTCGCGGACGTGATCAAGCGGGTGCGCGAAGACAGTGCCCACCGCCGCGGGATCACCGACGCCGCCTCGCATCTGATCGAGGGCCATTTCAGTTACGAGTCAGCGGCACGATCGGTCCGGGAACTGCTAGAGAATCGCGCAAAGACAAAGGCCGATCGCGAGTCGGAAGAGAGCCAGTGTGCACGCAGGGCATCCTAAGCACAAAGACGCAAGAACCGACCCACCAAACTGGAAAGGCCGGGTTCAGGCCTCCGGTTTGGTGTCTCCGCTGTCGCCACCCTCAGCCTCGGGCGCATCGCCAGCAAGCTCGGAATCTTCCTGCGAAGGGGCCACCACCGGCTCGTCAGCAACAGCGGCCGCGGCGCCCGAACCCTTTGTGAGCTGGGCGTAGTAAGCCGTGCGACGGTCGGCAGCGCGACGCCTCGAAGAGCCCGAACCGGAGTGACCAATCTCCGGTCCTTCCTCCGCGCCAACGAACTGGATCACCACGACCTCGGCGGCATCGCCGAGTCTGTGATAACCGAGCTTGACGATCCGGGTGTACCCGCCGTTGCGGTCCTCGAACCGTGGCGCAACGTTCTCAAAGATGTGCTTGACGATCTTTGGAGCGGTCTTCAACTCGCCATAGCGGTTGCGCTTGACCTCGGCCGAGCTCGGGATATCGAAAAACCGCTCGGCCCGACCACGGAGCTGGTTTACGTGCTCCTTCTCGGAATCCGTCGCGTTCTTTGCGAGGTAGGTCCAATCGAAGGCACGCTTGTCGCCGCCCAGCTTCGCGATGACCTGCCGACGCGCCGACTGATCGCCCCGCTTGGCGAGCGTCACGATCTTCTCAACAAACGGCTGGAGCAGCTTCGCTTTCTGCCGAGTCGTGGTGATCTGACCGTGCTGGAAGAGGCTCACCGCGAGGTTGCGAAGCATCGCCTGGCGGTGCGCGCTTGTGCGGTTGAGCTTGTATCCGGCCTTGCGGTGACGCATGACGAACTCCTCACATCGACGAGCCTCGCGGCTGATCTTCTTCTTCCCAGGCTCAGAAGGCCAGACTCAGTCGGGCTCAGACGCCCGCCGGAGCGAAGCCCTCCGGCAGCTCCATCCCGAGATCCAGTTCCATCTCCAGAAGCTTGCGCTTCACTTCACGCAGCGAAGTGCGGCCGAACGAACGAAGCTTCAGCAGGTCCGCGTCGGTGTAGGTCACCAGCTGGGCAACCGTCTGGATGCGGGCGCTCTCGAGACAGTTGCTCGCACGCACCGACAGGTCCAGATCCGCGATCGGGGTCTGCAGCTTGCGGACGAGTTCCTCGTCCACGCCCGCGGCAGCCGCAGCCTCCTGGCTGACCCGCTCCTCACCCAGCTCGAAGTACTGGACAAACGGGTTGAGGTGCTTGCGCAGGATCTTGCCTGCCTCGACCAGCGCCATGTCCGGACGGATGGTGCCATCGGTCCAGATCTCAAGCGTCAGCTTGTCATAGTTGGTCCGCTGACCAACACGGGTGTCCTCGGTCTTGTAGCGGACACGCTGAACCGGGCTGTAGATCGAATCGACGTAGATCCGCCCGACCTCCTGGTCCTCGGCGGGGTCAATGTGCTCGCTCGCCGGGACGTAGCCCCGACCGGTACCCACCTCGAACTCCATCTCGAACGGAACCTCCTCGGTCAGCGTGCAGATGACCAAGTCCTTGTTCTCGATGGTGATGCTGGTGTCGGCCTCGATCAGCTCCGCGGCGACCTCGCCCGGGCCTTGGGCCGCGAGCCGCATGGTCTTCGGCCCCTCGCCGTCCATCTTAACAACGAGGTTCTTGACGTTGAGGATGATCTCGGTGACGTCCTCGAGGACGCCGGGGATGCTCGAGAACTCGTGCTCAGCGCCCTTGATCTTCACGCTCCGGACCGCCGCGCCCTCAAGGCTGCTCAGCAGCACACGACGGAGTGAGTTGCCCACGGTGGTACCGAAGCCGCGCTCGAACGGCTCGACGGTGAAGCGACCAAAGCTGTCGCCACTGAACTTCGGATCGGCAACGACACGGGCCGGCAGTTCCAGGCCTCTCCAGCGGATGCGCATGCGTTTCTTCCTAACTCTCGTCGGCGGTGGTGATTCGATCTCGAACCGGATCCCTCGCCCGCTCTCGGGTGGGCTTGCCGGCCGCCGACGACCGAACGCCCCCCTGCTGTCGAACGGGGATCAACTCAATGACGCGTGTCTACACGCGACGCTTCTTGCGGGGGCGGCAGCCGTTGTGCGGCACAGGCGTGTGATCCTCGAGCGCAGTCACCCGGATCCCGGTAGAGACCAGGCCGTTCACCGCGGCTTCACGCCCAGCACCCGTGCCCTTGACCTTTACCTCAACCTCGCTCATCCCCATCTTGCGGACCTTGCCGCCGACGGTCTCACCAGCACGGGTCGCGGCGAACGGGGTCGCCTTGCGCGCGCCTTTGAAGCCCATCGTGCCGGCCGAGTCCCACGCAACGACCTCGCCGTTGGTATCGCTGATGGTGACGATCGTGTTGTTCTGTGTCGCCTTGATGTGGCAGACACCACGAACGACGTTCTTGCGGATCTTCTTTTGCTTTTTCGCCATGTCTCGCTCGCTTCAAGCGGAACCACGTCTCTCTAGGAGCTGGTTCCTTGCGTGCAGAGGGGCCCTCGAAGCCCCTCGGAGTTTGTGCTTTAGCCCTTGACGCCCTTCTTGCCGGCAACGGTCTTACGACGACCCTTACGCGTGCGGGCGTTGCATTTGGTCCGCTGCCCATGAACTGGCAGTCCTCGGCGATGACGATCACCCCGGTAGCTGCGGATGTCCTTGAGCCGCTGGATGTTCTGGCTCACCTGACGACGCAGCGCACCCTCAACGATGAACCCACCATCGATGATCCCGTTGATCTTCGAGATGTCGGCCTCGCTAAGCTCGTTGGCTCGCTGATTCGGCTCAATCCCGGCCTCGATCAGGATATCCATGGCGTACTTGGCGCCAATCCCGTGTACATACTGCAGGGAGTAGTAGATCTTCTTCCTGTCGGGCACGTCGGTGCCGGCGATACGGGGCATGCGTTCGTCCTCGCTCTAGAGCTCGATTAGCCCTGAACTTGCTTGTGCTTCGGGTTGCTCTTGCAAATGACGCGCACTTTGCCCTTGCGCCGGATCACCTGGCAAGCATTGCACATGCGCTTCACACTCGATCGGACCTTCACGGGTCACCTCACATCTGACACGCGCTACGCACCTCCCGGCTCACTCCCGAGCCGATCGAAACAGCGCAGATACCAGTCCGACTGACCAACTCTCGTCGGTCCGACGATCCGGGCCGCAATCCTAGACCCGACAGAAGCCAAGGCCAGTCTGGACCCCGAGAATCCTCTAATCCCCCAGCCCATCCAGGACCCGAACACCACTCGAGGTCACCGCGACCATCCGCTCCCGATATGCGGCACGGACCCCGCCTGCCAGCCGAACTGTCCAACCATCCCGATCGACACTCACCTCTGCTGACCGCTCTGCAACGATCGGCTCCACTGTCAGCACCATCCCCGGCCGGAGGAACCAATCACGGGGCCCGGCCCTGCGCTGGTCTTGATCGAATCCCGCAGCAGGCTTCTCGTGGAGGCTCACCCCAAGACCGTGCCCACCGAAGCCCTCAACGAGGACAACGCCCCGCGACTCCGCCGCCGCACTCGCTGCCGCTGCGCAGACCGACCATGCCACATCCGGGCCAGCCCGCTCAACAACCGCCTGCGTCGCCGCGTCTGCGGCTTCCACTAACCGGTCACCCGGCACCCCCACCGCGACAGGCAGCGCCAGATCAGCACACCAGCCGCGGTACCGCAGCCCGACATCCAGGGTGACGATGTCCCCTGTGCTCAGGCGCGTGCCATCTGGCAGGCCGTGCACAACAGCATCGTTGACACTGATACAGGTGGCGGCACTGAACGCCGGCCCACTCCCCTCACGCACGCCTTCGAAGAGCGTCTCGGCACCAGCGATCGCAATCCGTTCGCGCGCAAGCTTGTCAAGCTCGTGCGTTGTGACTCCTGCGACCGCCGCTCGCGCAACATCGAGCAGGACACCGCTCGCGACACGCGCGGCTTCGGTGATCCCATCGACCTGGGCGGGCGAGTAGAGGCTACAAAAACGAGGTACAGATAATGATGCGAACAACCGGTGCTAGCCGCGTGAGCTTCGCAGGCGCGGGCCCTTCTTATCACCCTCACCAGACAGGAAGCCCTCGTAGTTGCGCATCAGCAGCGCGGCTTCGACCCTCTGGAGGAAGTCGAGCGACACACTCACAACAATGAGCAAGCCGGTTCCCCCAAGGAACTGGGTCACCATAAAGTCGATGTTCATCGCACTCGACGCGAGCATGGGCAAGACCGCAATGACCGCGAGGAAGCCCGCGCCAACGTATGTGATGCGTTCCATGACCGTCTCGAGATACTCCGCTGTCCGCGGGCCCGGGCGCAGACCTGGCACGAACGACCCATGATCGCGGAGCTGCTTGGACATCTCCTCTGGGTTGAACTGCACGGTGATCCAGAAATACGCAAAGAAGTAGACCATCGCGATGTACAGCAGCGTGTACAGGAACTGGCCGGTGTTGAAGTTGTTGCTCAGCCATGTCGTGAGTGACACGAAAAAGCCCGTGTTCGCCCCACCCTGACTCACGGACTCCGCCAGCGAGCCAAACAGCACCGCCGGGAAGATCATCAGGCTCGACGCGAAGATGATCGGCATGACACCGCCATGGTTCACACGCAGCGGCAGGTAGCTCCGCTGACCGCCGAACACCTTGCGGCCCCGCGTGTGCTTCGCTTGCTGAACCGGGATGCGCCGCTGGGCGACCGTCAGCAAAACGGAGCCCGCGACGACGAGCACGAACCCCGCGAGCAGTACCAGCAGCCCCATCCACCCGAGCTTCTGCGTATCACCAGGGTCAAAGTTGTTGATCACCCAGTTGATGGCGCCGGGCATACCCGCGAGGATGCCCGCCATGATGATCATCGAGACGCCG
Organism: Planctomycetota bacterium; assembly: GCA_039186605.1. GTDB lineage: Bacteria > Planctomycetota > Phycisphaerae > Phycisphaerales > UBA1924 > JBCCZZ01. The sequence continues at coordinate 365,421 of JBCCZZ010000001.1, forward strand.
TTGCCGATGCCGTAGCGATCGATCTGCTCGCCCAGCCACATGAGGAACACGGTGCCCGCGGTCAGCGCGGTAATCGCCATCACCCACCACAGCGGGTCGGCAGCCGCCGATGAGTAGACGAGGCCCTGGCTGCGGATGAACGACAGCCATGCACCGGCTTGCACGATGCAAAGACCAACAGTCGCGTATCGGGTCCACTCCTGGATCTTTTGCCGACCCGTCGGACCCTCTTGCTGCAGCTGCTTCAGTGCTGGAACTGCCGAGCCAAGGAGCTGGAAGATGATCGCCGCCGAGATGTACGGCATGATCCCCAAACCAAAGATCGTGCTTTGGCCGAACGCCCCGCCCGAGAAAATACTGACGAAATCGGCGGCGCGCCCCGCCGCGCTGCCCGTCTCGCTCGCGGTACGGAAGTACTCCTGCAGCTGGCCTTGGTTCACGCCCGGGAGCGGAATCCAGAACCCGATCCGATACACCACAAGCATGCCGAGGGTGAACAGGATCTTGTCCCGCAGTTCTTTGACGCGGAACACGTTCGTGATCGTCTGAATCAGCATCGAACGGCTTCTCCCGCTCGCCCGCCATCCCTGGTCGCGAGCAAGCCTCAGCTGATCGTTGGGGCGCTACCCGGGGTGTGCAACCCCCCACCTGCAAGCAAGCGAGGGGCCCGGCGGGCCTCGGAAAGCGGCCCGATCAGCCGCCGACCGGCTTCGCACCGCTCGGACGGCGGAGCTTCTTGGTCAGATTCTTCGGTGTGCGATCGTCGCTGTTCCGGTCCACACCACGTACACGGTCACGACGGGTACCGGTCTCGTTGACCGAGCCGCCGGCGTCGGTAATCAGCTTGCGAGCCGAGTCTGTGACTCGGTTCGCCGTGACTTCCAGCTTGATAGACAGCTTCGAGACGTCCTCGCCCGCGCGGCCGCTGCCAGCCAGGATCTTGAGATCCCGGCTGTTATCACGGACCAGACCCGCGGCAACCAACGCCTCGGCAGTCACAGCGCCGCCGGATTTGAATGACTCGTGGGCCACGATGTCGCCCAAGTTCACGATCCAGAACTGGGTCTTGAACTGTGCATTCGTAAAGCCGAACTTGGGGAGGCGGCGGAAGTACGGCATCTGGCCACCCTCGAAGCTCACGCGGCGGCTGTATCCGCGGCGGCTCTTGGCGCCCTTGTGGCCGCGCCCGGACTGCTTGCCCCAGCCGCTGCCCTGGCCGCGACCGATGCGCTTCTTGCCCTTGTACTTGCCGGCCTGCTCGGTGATGTCGTGAATCATCATGGCTGATCGTCCCAGCGGGCTCGTGCCGCGGTGCGGGGTTGCTTCTGTCGATCTACTTACTCTGCCGGCTTCTCAGCCGCTGGCGCATCGCCGCCGTCGGCCGGCTTGCTGTCGGCGCCGCCTTCAGCCTGCTGCTGCGGAGCACCATCACGCGGGCCACCACGACCCGGGCCGCCACGCCCGCCGCCGCGACCACCGCGACCACCACCCCGGCCACCGCGACCGCCGCGGTCCTGACCGATGGTGTTGACAGGGGCACGCATCTTCTCGCCAGATCCTGTCGAGGGCATGAAGCGCTGACCGCGCTCAACCTTGGCCTCGATCTCGGTCTGCTCAAGCTCGACGCCGCGGAGATCGCCGACGAGCTCACGCGTGCGGAGCTGCTCAAGACCCGCAAACACAGCCTTAAGCATGTTCACAGGGTTGTTCGAGCCGTAGCACTTGGTCAAGCAGTCGGTGATGCCGGCCATCTCAAGCACAGCACGCACCGTCGCACCGGCAACGACACCGGTACCTGGCGCGGCCGGGATCAGGCGGACCTGGCTCGCACTGAACCGACCGGTCACCTCGTGCGGGATCGTCTGACCCGAACGCGGGATGCTGATCATGGTCTTGCGAGCGTACTTCTGGGCCTTCTCGATGGCCGCCGGCACCTCGTTGCTCTTGCCGTGACCGAAGCCAACCTTGCCGCGCCGGTCACCGACGACGCAGATCGCGCCAAAGCTGAAGCGCCGTCCACCCTTCACCGTCGCGGCGGTGCGGAGGATCTTGACGGTCGTGGACTCGATATTCGACTGCTCGTCGAGGATCTCTGCCATGCTGGTTCCTGCCTTCGTTGCCCCCGTGGGGCCTGTAAGCCTTCGGGGTTAGAAGCTCAGTCCGCCTTCGCGGGCCGCATCGGCCAGCGCCTTGATCCGCCCGTGGTAGCGGGTGCCGCCACGGTCGAAGACGACCTTCTCCACGCCGGCGCCCTTGGCACGCTCGGCGATCATCGCACCGACCTTCTTTGCGGCCTCGGCGTTGCCGCCGCTCTCGCCACCGAAGGCCTTGTCGCGTGTGCTCGCCGACGCCAACGTCTTGCCGGCCAGGTCGTCGATCACCTGCACATAGATGTGGTTCAGACTGCGGAACACCGCCAGGCGCGGGCGCTCGGGCGTGCCCGAGACAACCTTGCGGATACCGATCCGCCGGCGCTGCTTCCTGACCTGCTTGAGCTTCTGCTTGTTCATAGCTGCACTCGTGCCCCTGTGCGCCCTTACTGGGCGCTCTTGCCGGCCTTCTTCTGGATGACCTCGTCGGCGTACTTGACACCCTTGCCGTTGTAAGGCTCCGGCGGTCGGCTCGCGCGGACCTCCGCGGCGAACTGACCAACCTTCTGCTTGTCAGCGCCCGAAACGGTGACGAGTTGCTTATCAACCGCGACACTGACGCCATCCGGGATCGCGATCATCACCGGGTCCGCGTAGCCAACGTTGACCTTCAGGTCGGTGCCGGCCTGCTGAGCGTTCCAACCGACGCCGACGATCTCGAGCTTCTTCTCGTAGCCCTTGCTCACGCCCTCGACCATGTTCGAGAGAATTGCGCGGGTCGTCCCCCAGAGCGCCTTGGACACACGATCGTCGCCCTTGCCCTCGGGGATCGTGACGCCAAGCTCTTTGCTGGCCTCGGTCCACTCGACCGTGACCTCGGGGCGGTGCTCGAACTTGAGCGTGCCCTTCGAGCCCTCGATGGTGACCATGCGGTCGGCGATCGACACCTTAACCCCGCCCGGAACACTCACTGGTTTGCGGCCCACTCGGCTCATCGTCGTCTTCCTTCCAGAGCTTCTTGCAAGCTCCGACCGGCTGTCGCCTCAAAGGGCATCAGTCGATCGTGCAGAGCAGCTCCCCGCCAACGCGCGCCTCACGCGCCTTGCGATCACTCATCACACCGCTCGAGGTACTCACCACCGCGATACCCAGGCCCTGCAGGGGACGCGGGATGTCCTCGACCTTGCGGTACACCCGCCGGCCCGGCTTGCTCTCACGCGTCAAACGGTGCAGCAGCGGCTCGCCCCGCTCTCCATACTTCAGGTGGATCCGTATCACACCGCTCTTGCCATCATCGATGAGATCGAAGTCCGAGATGTAGCCCTCGTCCTTCAGCACCTGCGCGATGCCGCGGCACACCTTGTTGCTGCGGCAGTTCACGACCTTGGCGCGGTTCCGCACAGCATTGCGGATCCGGGTCAGCATGTCTGCGATCGGGTCGGTCAGCATTCGCTCGTGTCCTCTCGGCAGTTGGCACTCGCGTGCCCTTACCGGGTTTGCTACGTCGTTGTCCTGTCAGCTCTGGGTTGCGTGCCAGGGCCGCTTACCAGCTCGCCTTCCTCATGCCCGGGATCTTGCCCTCAAGCGCGAGCTTCCGCAGCATGATCCGGCTGATCCGGAACTTGCGGTAGACGCCCTTGCCCCGCCCGGTCAGTTCGCAGCGGCGAACCTTCCGCGTGCTGAACTTCGGCTCCTTCTGGCTCTTGGCGATCTGGCACTTGCTAGCCATGACTGGTCGGTTCCCTTCGGTCTCGTGTGGGGTCTAACGGCGGGCCTTGTAGTTGCGCCGGTCAGCGCCTGCGGCCCCTGCCGCCGCCGCCCTTCTTCTTCCGCTTCTTCTTGCCCTCTTCTTCCTTGCTAAAGGGCATGCCAAGCTGCTCAAGCACGAACTCGCTCTTCTCAGCGTCCGAGTTCTTGAAGCTGAAGTTGATATTCATGCCGTGGGTGAAGCTCACCTCGGCCATGTTGATCTCGGGGAACACGCCCTGCTCGTTCAGGCCCAGGGAGTAGTTGCCCTGGCGGTCGAACGAGCGGCGGCTCACGCCCCGGAAGTCCTTGATACGCGGGCTCGCCAGGTTGATGAACCGGTCGAGGAAATCCCACATCTTCTCGCGGCGGATGGTCACCATCGCCGCAGAGTCGTAGCCCTCGCGCACCTTGAAGTTCGACACACTCTTCTTCGCCTTGACGATCACGGGGTGCTGACCCGAGATCGTGCGGAGCGTGTCGATCACGGTCGTCTTGATGTTCGCCGGCACCTTCGTGCCATCGAGATGCCGACCCATGTTCACGTTAATCGTGATCTTCTCGAGCTTGGGCTGCGCCATCGGGTTGGAGATGCCGAACTTCTCGGCGACCTTCCCGCGCACCTCATCCTCGTACGTCTTCTTCAGACGAGGCTTCGGCGCGGCTTCGACCGGGGTGTCCTGCTTCTTCGCCATCGATCAGCCCTCGCCCTTCGGTTTGCGCGGACCATGCACGACGCCCAGCTCCTTGCCGCCGCGAACCGCGACGCGGACCTTGGTGCCGTCGTCCTTCGTCTCAAAACGCACGCGCGTCGGCTTGCCATCCACAACGGGGCTCACCTTCGACCAGTGGAGCGGAGCCTCCTTGGTCGTCACGCCGCCCTGCGGGTTCAGCTGCGTCGGCTTGACGTGCTTGGTCCGGAGATTCACGCCCTTGATGAACACCTGCTCACGGTCGGGCACCACCCGCGCCACCTCGCCGGTCTTGCCCTTATGGCTCCCCGACGTCACGATGACGATGTCGCCCTTCTTCACGTGCCTCGGCATCACAGCACCTCCGGCGCAAGGCTGACGATCTTCATGTAGTTGCGGTCGCGAAGCTCGCGAGCCACCGGGCCGAAGATGCGTGTGCCCTTCGGATTACCCTCGTCGTTAATCAGCACGACGGCGCTCGAGTCAAACTTCACGTACGAACCATCACGACGGCGGGTGTTCCGCGCGGTCCGCACGATCACCGCCTTGCTCAGCGTGCCGGGCTTCACATCCGACCCCGGCAGCGCCTTCTTCACCGTCACCAGCACGCGGTCACCCACCCCCGCATGGCGGCGGGTCTGCCCGGCGCGGCGGGTCGAGCCACCGTACACGCGGATCACCATGGCGACCTTGGCGCCAGAGTTGTCCGCGACTTCGCACCTGGATTCTTGCTGCAGCATCGCCGCCGCTTCCTTTCCTCGCAGGCCCTCAGGGCCCGACCGTCAGTCCGCCCGAGCGGCCTTCTCGACCACGCGCACCAGCTTGTGACTCTTCGTCTTGCTGATGGGCCGGCACTCGGCCACCTCGACCCTGTCGCCCTTGCCCGACTCGTTGTTCTCGTCGTGGACCTGCAGCACAGTCCGCCGCTTGACGAACTTCCCGTACTTCGGGTGCCGCGCCACGTAGCTCACGACGACCTTGCGGGTCTTGTCCCGCGCGTCGCTCTCGACGACGCCGATCGTCGTGCGGGTCTGGGTCTCGGTGGTGGTGTCGCTCATGTGTATCCCTAAGGGCTGGCTCCCGCTCACGCGGTCGCCGCGGCCCGCTTCCTGCTGTTCTGCTCGGTCAGGAGCCGGGCGATGTCACGCTTGATCTTGCCGAACTGGCTCGTGTCCTCGACCTTCTCGGTCACCGTCTGGCTCTTGAGCGTGAACAGCTTCTCACGCAGCCGACGCATCTCGACCGAGATCTCCTCATCGCTCAGCTTCCGAACCTCTTCGCCGTTCATGACCAACTCCTGGCTCGAATGCCTTACGCCGTCACCCGGCGACCGATGAACCGGCACCGCACGGGCATCTTCATCGCGACGCGGACGAACGCGCCCTTGGCACGCTCCTCGCTCACGCCGGCGAGCTCGTAGAGCACGGTCCCGGGCTTGACCCGAGCCGCCCAATAGTCCACGTCCGCCTTGCCCTTGCCCATGCGCGTCTCAAGCGGCTTCTTGCTCACCGGCTTGTCCGGGAACACACGAATAAAGAGCTTGCCCTCACGCTTGAGGAAGTGCTGGCACGTGATACGCCCGGCCTCGATCTGATTGCTCTTGAGCCAGCAGCCCTCGAGCGCCTGCAGTCCGAACTCGCCGAACGCGACGTAGTTGCCCTTCGTCGCCTTGCGATCGCGCACACGCCGGAACTCCTTGCGGTGCTTGACTCGCTTCGGGATCTTGTAAGGAGGCATCTGTCAGTCCTTCGCTATCTCTGCGCCCAGAGGCTGGTGCCTTAGCGACGCCCGCGGGCACGCGCCCGCCCACCGGCCGCGCTCGAAGCGGTCTCATCGACCTGCTCCTCGCTGTAGAGGCCCTTAAAGATCCACGCCTTCACGCCGATCACCCCATAGGTCGTCCTGCTCTCGGCGAACCCGTAGTCGATGTTGGCCTGCAGCGTGCTCAGGGGCAGCGACCCAAGCCGCACCTCGAGACGGCGCGACATCTCTGCACCACCGAGACGACCGCTGATCGCGATCTTGACACCCTTGGCTCCCTGCTGCATCACGCTCTCCGAACGCATCTTCACGATGCGTCGGAAGCCACGCTGGCGGCGGAGCTGCTCTGCAACATTCTCAGCGACGAGCTGCGCGTCGAGCTCCGGGTTCTTCACCTCGACGACGCTCAGACCGACCTTACGGCCCGTCATGTACTGCAGCTCTTCGGTCATCGCATCGATCTCGGCACCCTTCGGGCCGATCACCAGGCCCGGTCGGGCGCTCTTGACGATGACCTTCAGCTCTTCACGCGTGCGCTCGATCAGGATCTGGCTGACCGCGGCGTTCGGCGGCTTTCGATTGAGCCGCGTGTCCAGGAACTCCCGGATCTTCTGATCCTCGATCAGCAGCTCGCCGTAGAGCGCCTTCGGCGCGTACCAGCGGCTGCGGTGCGCCTCGGTGATGCCGAGCCGAAGCCCGAAGGGGTGCGTCTTCTGTCCCATGCTTACGCGCCTCCCCCATCGATCTCGCTCAGACCGATGGTGATGTGGCTGGTCCTCTTCAGGATCGGGTGCGCCCGGCCCCTGTCCTTGGGCTGGAATCGCTTGATGTGACTCGCGCCGTCAACGGTGCACTTCGCAACAACCAGGTTCGACGGATCGCCAGCTCCCGCCTGCTCGGCCTCCGCGTACGCCGCCATCAACGCCTTGCGGACGTTGGTCGCCGCACGCTTCTGGCTGAACGAGAGCAGGGTCTCGGCCTCTGCGAAGCTCTTGCCACGCACAAGGTCGGCAACCAGGCGGGCCTTCATGGGGCTCCCGCGATGGTGACGGACCTCGCTGACGAACATCACCAAGTCCTTGACCTCGCAGCCCAACGCCGAAGCGAGCTTCGCGATGTCCGAGGCCTTGGCCTTGGGCTGATCACGCCCGTCACGCCAGTTGCGGATCGCCTTCTTGGCGTTCTCGCCCGAGAGCCCAGTGCGATCGATCGCCTCGGCGAGGTCGTCGATGCTCACGCCGCTCTCGGCGATCCGGCTCTTCAACTTGTTCGCGGCCAGTCTCAAGGCTTCGCTCCCAAGGGTTCAAGACAGGCCTCAGCGGCCCGACTTGATGCCTTCCTTCTTGTTCGTGTGCCCACGAAACGTGCGCGTGATGCTGAACTCGCCGAGCTTGTGCCCGACCATGTCCTCGGTCACATACACCTCGTTAAACACCCGGCCGTTGTGCACCATGAAGGTGACACCCACAAACTCGGGCACAATCGTGCACGCACGCGCCCACGTCTTGATGGGCTCCCGGTTGCCGGACTCCGACGCCTTCTCCACCTTCCGGTAGAGCTTCTCATCGACGAACGGGCCCTTCTTCAGGCTGCGGCTCATGCTTCGCTCCAGTCCTTCCTAAAGGCCCTTACTTCAGCTGTCCATAACGCTTGCTCTTGCGACGACGGACGATCAGCTTGCTCGACGGCTTCTTGCGGTCACGCGTACCGCCGCCCTTCGCCGGGGTGCCTGTCTCGCTCACCGGAGCGCGACCACCCTTCGAACGACCCTCACCACCACCCAGCGGGTGCTCGTGGTGGCTCATCGCCACACCACGGACCTTCGGGCGACGCCCGAGGTGGCGGCTGATGCCCGCCTTGCCCAGCCGACGGTTCTGGTGATCACTGTTGCCAACAACACCGACAACCGCGCGACACTCAAGCAGCACACGACGCTGCTCGCCCGAGGGAAGCACCAGCGTCGCGTAGCGACCTTCTTTATTCGTCAGGCGAGCAGACGAACCGGCCGAGCGGCAGATCTGGCCGCCCTTGCCCGGGGCAAGCTCGACACAGTGGACATTCAGGCCCGAGGGGATGAACCGCAGCGGCATGCAGTTGCCGGGCTTCGGCTCCGCCGCCTCATCCTGTGTCGCGACGACCTTGTCGCCATCAGTCAGACCCGCCGGGGCGATGATGTACCGCTTCACGCCGTCGGTGTACTCGACCAAGGCAATATGGCACGTGCGGTTCGGGTCGTACTCAATCCCGAGCACGGTGCCCTCGATCCCGTTGCGATCGGCCCGCTTGAAATCGATCTTGCGGTAGCGACGCTTGGCGCCGCCGCCTCGGCCCTTCACAGTGATCTTGCCGTGGTGGTTGCGGCCGCCCGATTTCTTGATCGGAGCGAGCAGACTCGTCTCAGGACGAGTCTTGGTCACCTCGGCATTGGTGTTCACCGACGCGTTGCGGCGACCAGGGCTTGTCGGCTTGTAGACGCGGATGGGCATGGTGCTTCCTGTCTTTCCCTATCAGAGCGGTTCTAACCCGAAGGTCAGAACAACTCGATCGTGTCCTCATCACGGAGCCTCACGACCGCCTTCTTGGTCGGCCGCTCCTGGACCCAGCCGTACTTCAGGCGACGACGCTTGCCCTTGCGGAGCTGCGTCTGCACACGCTCGACCTTCACGCCGTAGATGACCTCGACCGCACGACGGATGTCGTCCTTCGTCGCGCGACGGTCAACCTCGAACGTGTACTGGTTCTCTTCCATCCCGGCGGTCGCCTTCTCGGTAACCAGAGGCTTGCGGATGACGTGCGTGCTCTCCATCATCACTCACCACCCTTACCGGCGGCCGCCGCCTTGCGGGCCTGCGCCCGCTCCTTCCGCGGATCCTTGCGACGCACGCGGGAGACCTTCTCGACCCGCCCCTGCGGATCGGTCTTCGCCGACTTGTCGGTCTGGCTGCTCGGACCCGAGAGCCAGGCCTCAAGCTCCGACTTGCCGATCACGAGGTAACGGTGGTTGAGCATCTCGAATGCTGTGAGCTGATCAGCCCGGCACATCGTGATGTCCTCGACGTTTCGGGCGCTGAGGCGGGCGTTCTTGCTCTTCTCGGGGTCACCCGAGAGGGCGAGCAGCGTGCCGCGGTCAAGGCCAAGCGCCGCCATCAGATCCACAAAGGCCTTGGTCTTCGGCGCATCCATCGACAGGTCATCGATGATCTTGACCTCGTTGTCAACGAGCTTGGCGAGCAGCGCATTGCGGTTCGCCTTCCGCCGCATCTTCTTTGGCATGTCGAGGTGGTAGTCCTCGCGATGCTTCCGCTTCGCGAAGGTCACGCCACCGCCGACCATGATCGGCACCTTCCGATCGCCGTGGCGGGCGCGGCCCGTGCCCTTCTGCTTGTACCACTTCTTGCCGGTCTTCGTCAGATCGCCGCGACCCTTGTTCCGGGCCGATCCCTGACGCAGGTTGGCGTGATAGCGCACATACGCCTGCTTGATCAGAGCCGGGTTGACTACACCGCCGAGCGCGGCCTCGTCAATGGAGACACTGCCTGCCTCCTGGCCCTGCATGTTGTAGACGGGGACATCCATCTGTCTTACCTCGCCTGACACCTTCGTACGCAGCGGGTTTCACCCCACTGCCCTCGCCTTCGCCGGCCGCCTCCTCTTGCAAGCTCTCGCTCGCTCCCATCTTCGACGGGTGGGGTCGACTCGACTCCGACTCGGCTGTCTGTCTCACCCGAAAGTGAGACCCAATCAGTTGTCTCGGTGACCGGTTCCCTCTCGGGCCTGCTCACCCCCCAGGCGGTCACCCGCCCGAGGCCAAAACCATCAACCTCAGCCCGCGGCCTCCGCCTGCTTGGCGGCCTTGCCGCGGTAGAGCCGGCGGCTGGGCCGGATCTCCACGAGGCTCTTGTTCGCACCCGGAACCGGACCCTTAATCAGGACCAGGTTCTTCTCGGCATCCACGCGGACCACATCGAGGCTGCGAACGGTGACCCGCTCATCGCCCATGTGACCCGCCATCTTCTTGCCCTTCTTGATCCGACCGGCCTTACCCGCGTTGTTCGCGTGACCACCGATCGAACCGGGCGAGCGGTGCTTCCGCTCAACACCGTGACTCGCGAGCTGACCCTTGAAGCCGTGACGCTTCATGCCACCCGCGAAGCCTTTTCCCTTGCTCTGGCCGGTGACGTCCACGAACACGACGCCCTCAAGCTGATCAAGCCCGATCTGCTGACCGAGCTCGAATCCGCTGGCGTCATCGACGCGGAACTCGCGGTGGTGACGCTTGGGAGCCGTGCCGGCCTTGTGATCGTGGGCGATCATCGGGATGGTGCTGTTCCGGGCCGCGACGTCGCCTGTGGCGACCTGCACCGCGTTGTAGCCGTCAGTTTCGTCCGTCTTCACCTGGGTGACAACGTTGGGGTGCACCTCAACCACCGTGACGGGCACGACCGTGCCATCGTCGATGTACACCTGGGTCATGCCGACCTTGGTGCCGAGCAGGCTGAACTGCTTGCCGCTCGCGGTCTGGTTGGGTTTCACGTCTGCCTTGGCTGCCATCGTTTCTATCCGATCCGCTTCATGGTTCTCACCCGGCCTAATCGGCCGAGCCGCCCAGAGGAAGTCTTACGAGCTGTCCGGGGCCGTCCCCGCTCAACGAAAAACCCGGACACTCCTGACAGGAGCCTCCGGGTGGATTTCACTCACGTTGCCTTGATCTTGACAAACACACCGGCCGGAACCACAAGACGGTTCAGCGCCTCGATGGTGCGAGCGGTCGGCTCGAGGATGTCAATGATCCTTTTGTGGGTGCGGATCTCGTACTGCTCGCGGCTCTTCTTATTAACGAACGGGCTCCGCAGCACCGTGTAGCGCTCGATCCGCGTTGGCAGCGGCACTGGGCCAGCAACCTTCGCCTGGGTGCGCTTGGCGTTGTCCACGATCTCCCGCGCCGAAGCATCGAGCGCGAGGTGGTCGTAGGCCTCCATCCGGATGCGGATCTTCTGACCAGTCATCAAACGCCTCGAACAGCGATGGGCTCACCCATCGTCCAGCAACTCTTGTAAACCCAGGACCACCCAAGGTTTACCCACTTTGTCGACCCCCAGACAAAGGCCGCGACACCGCCCGGACCTCACTCCTGGTTCCGCCGACGTCTACGACCGTCGGGGCCTGTGAACGAGCCGTCCGTGAAAGGAATGTCGCTCCAAATCCCTGGGAGCAGCACTGGCCAGCGTCCACCGGCTCGCCCTGAAGTCCCACTCCCGAGGGAATTCAGCACGGATGCCCGGCCCGCAGACCACGCCAGTCGCGTGGGTTACCCGCGCCTGGAGCCCGCAAGCGTAGAAGGGCACCCGGCAGAGTCAACCGACCCGCCCCACCGAGAGGCCGCTTTTTGCCCATGATTCTGTTCAGATCGGAACACGACGAACACAAAGGGAAGACCCAAAGGCCCCACCCCCAGCGAGTCGATAAGGCCTGACATGAAGAAACAGACCCGGATCGCCGTGCTGACCGCCCTTCTCGCCAGCGCCTCGGCCCCACTCGCCGCCGCCCAGCTCTCCCGACAACCCGGCCGGAGCACCGGCACGACCACAGCGATGGTCACCCTCTCCGATCAACCCGTCGCGCTCGAATCGGGGCGCGTCCGGTTCTATCCGCCGGCGGGAAGCACCTGGCAGCGCTTCCGAGGTCTCGGCAACGGGTCCACACAGGTCACCGCTGAGGATCAGTCCTGGTTCATTAACGTCCAAACCCCTGCCTCAACGAACCTGGACCAGACCGCCGCAGACGTGGCCGACGCGATCAGCCAGCAACTCCTCCAGAGCCAGTCAGGGCCCCGCCTAACTCCCACCCTACTCAGCCGCGAGCGGAACCTGATCGTCAACGGGCTGACCGCCGAACGCTTCTACGTCCGCCAGCCCCAGCCCGGCAAAGGCAACCGCCCGGGCACACCGATCATCAGGGGCTACACCGTGCTCCCGCTCGAGCCAGGCCTCTTCGCAACGTTCGAGCTTGTCACCACAGAGCCCTCGTTCGCCGACTCCCGCGCTACGTTTGAAACCGTCGTCGCCACAGTCGAGGTGGTCGACCCCGACGACGACCAGGCCTCCCTTGCCAGCGCCACAGATGCGGCCAAAAGCTTCCTCACCGATCTCACCAGCGAGGACTACCTCCGCGCCATCAACGCCAATACCAACGCGTGGCACCGACTCGCCGAGCCCGCAAGCACCGGCCGCATCACCGACGATCGCGAGCTGAGCTACCGCCGGGTCAACGCACGCGTCGGCAACCGGGGCGAACTCGCCCAGTCCGCAGGCGGGAACCAGCTCGCCAGCCCACAGAACGAGCGCGGCTACCTCGTCGGCATCGATAGCCGATACCTCACCCCCGAGCAGATCGTCGACAGCCGCGGCACGTTCTTTATGACCTCCGACAGACGACGCGAGGCTTGGGTCCTCACACTCACAATCCGCGATCGCGCCAACCCCAAAAGCACTCCGCTCATCTGGACCGAGCGCGGCGTCCGCGAGAACGATCAGCTCCGCGTCCGCGTGACCCAGTCAGACGGCTCCGTCGCCGCGTTCGACCCGACCGTCGATCCCGACATCACACTGACCCAGGTGGAGAGGTTCCTGCTGGGTGATCTGCTGGTCGCCGCGGGCGCCAGCGGAGACCACGCGTTCCAGCACTGGTCGAGCAACACCACCAGCGTCACGCAGCGGCGCGACACGATCACCCGCCTTCCCGAGTCGATCACAGTCTCGAGCACGATGGGCGCCGACACCCGCGCCCAGATCACCCGCTACAACCCCGACGGCTCGTTCCGCTCGACGGCGCTTCCCACCGGCGCGCACCAGCAGCCCGCCGTGTGGACCCCCGTCCAGCCCCAACGCCTTGCCGGGATCTGGCGCGACAAAGGCCTGCCGATCGACTAATTCACCCCCCCGCTACACTCGTCGCATGCCCACGGAACGGGTCGTTTCCGCGACAGCAAATCCGATCGACGAGCAGGCCAACTGGGCCCTCCGGCCCACCACACTCGACGAGTACACAGGCCAGCCCGCGCTCATCGAGCGCATGCGGATCACCCTCGAAGCCGCGCGCGCCCGAGGCGACGCGCTCGAGCACGTCCTGCTCCACGGGCCACCGGGCCTCGGCAAGACGACACTCGCCCACGTCATAGCCCGCGAGATGGGAACCCAGTTCCACACCACCAGCGGCCCAGCGCTGACCAAGGGCACCGACCTCGTCGCGCACCTCACCCGGCTCCAGGCCGGCGATGTCCTGTTCATCGATGAGATCCACCGCCTGCCCACCGCAGTCGAGGAGTTCATCTACCCCGCGATGGAGGACTTCCGCATCGACGTCCCGGTCGAGAGCGGGCTCAACGCGCGAACCGTCCAGATCAACTGCAAGCCCTTCACACTCATCGGCGCCACCACCCGCGCAGGGATGCTCTCGAGCCCGCTCCGCAGCCGCTTCGGCGTAACGCATCACCTGAAGTACTACGAGACCGAGGACCTACTCACAATCCTTGAACGCAGCGCGAGGCTCCTCGAAATCTTGGCACAGCCGGGAGCACTCTCTGCCGTCGCCGAGCGATGCCGCGGCACTCCACGCATCGCCAACCGGTTGCTCCGCCGCGTACGCGACTACGCGCAGGTTCGCACACAAGGGTCGATCACCGCCGGCGCCGTCAACGCCGCACTCGAACTCGAAGGCGTGGATGAGCTGGGTCTCGACGAGCTGGATCGCGCCTATCTCCGCACGATCGCGACAACGTACGCCGGAGGGCCGGTTGGTCTCGAGACCGCGGCCGCAACGATGAACGAGGACCCTGGCACCCTCGAGGACGTCAGCGAACCCTACCTGCTCCAGATCGGGTTTCTCGCACGCACGCGGCGTGGACGCATGCTCACCAAAGCCGCCGCGGAGCACCTCGGCGTTCAACCGCCAGAGATCACGCCGTCCGAAGACGGCTCCGATCTGTTCTGATCAGGGGCCCAGACGGTGATGAACAGCTCCCCCGCCTCATAGACGATCTGCTCCTCGGGCCTCATCCACTGCCTTGCCCGCGGGGTGTGGTACAGCTGAACATCCCCCGACTCAAATGCCCGGCCCTCCGGCATCTTGGGCCACCACCCCAGCTCCAGATAGACCCTTGCCGCCTTGGGGTATCCCATCCCGACAACGTCGTCGCCACCAACCCACGCTTGCTCAACGTTGTTATCCCGCAGCCACGCAAACAGCCCTGTCCAACGCTCATGAGGCCCGGGCTGGACCCGGACGGGCGCCAGCGCAAAGACCAATCCCGCAACCGCCGCGACGGGCGCGGCAAGCACACCGGCCCGGCGTGCAAGGGACCTCGATAAGCCGTGCACCGCCCAAACGACTCCCGGAGCCGCGGCGAGCGCGACCCCTGGGTGCACCAACAACGCGTACCGCGGCGACTTGTCACTGAACAGCGAAATCAGCAGCAGCCACACGCCGCTCCAGAAGAGCCCCAGTGAGACAAGATCTACCGCCTCCCGCCGAAGCCTCCCCCGCTTCCACTGCACACATGAGAACACGAGCCCGAGCAGGAAAGGCGCCGAGCTCGCAAGCACCGGTGCGTAGTACCACCAGGGGTCAGTCTCCATCTCTCCAGCCGCCCTCGAAGCGATCTCACGGCCAAAGTACAGATCCAGGAAAAGGTCACCGTGGATGACATGCATCGCGAGGTGCCAGGGAAGCCCAACCACCAGCGCAGGCACAACACCGCCGAGCGTTGCCGCCCCGATACGCATGCCCCCGCGCCACGCCGCCCAACCCGCCAGGATCGGCAGCGCAACAAGCCCGACCAACGGCTTGGTCATCAGCGCCAACCCGATAGGGACGCCGCACGCGACAGCCCAAGAGGCCTTCCCACTCCGAACCGCGCGCACCACAAACCACATCGCAGCCAGCACAAACAGCAGCTGCCACATGTCCAGACTGATCTCACGCACGCGCCGGAAGAACTCGTACGTCATCGCGAGCAGGAGCCCCGCCACCAACCCGAGCTGGGCCGAGGTCAGCCGCCGCGCGATCGAGACGGTCAGCCCCACGCATACCGCCGCCGCGAAAAGTGTCGGCAGCCTCGCGGCCCACACCTCAGGCCCCAGCAGCTTCAGCACGAACCCGTGGATCCAGATCCCGAGCGGCGGCTTGTTGAAGTACACCTCGCCGGGCGGCGCATGGAGGGTGAAGAAAGACCCCAGGTCACCCGCGAGCAGCCGGGTCACTGCCTCAAGCCCGATCGCGCCGTAGCGGCCGGTATCGGTCCGGAATGCCCCCTGGTCGATGTGCGGCAGAGCGATCGCAAGGAACAACACAACCGGCACCACGACCGGCCGCAACCTCGCCCAAAACCGATGCACACCCAACGCGGGCGCCCGATCAGACACCATGCATCATTATTCGGTGTGAACGCCTCGCCGTCACCAGACGGCCGCCGAAGGTCAACTCGGCTGAAGCTGCTTCGCGGTCTCCTCTTCGAGATAGAGGATGACCTGGCACGAAGGGCAACGAGTCAGCCCGCCGTGGCTCAGGATCGCGCTGACCGTCTCCATCGGGACGATCACCATGCAAGATCCGCAGCTGTACTCGTGGCGCCGCTTGTTCTGGATCTCGATCGGGGCCATCGGGTCCTCGTCGGCATCCATCTCAATCAGCTCGTCGTAGGCAGCGAGCCCATCGGCGGGCACCTCGCTGCGTCGCTTCTGGTACTCGGTCTCGAGCTCGGCGACCTTGTCCTTGATCTCCTCGGCCCGCTCATCGCGCTGCTGGGTCGCGACACCCTGCATCTTCTCGCGTTCCTCGCGTGCCGAGTTCAGCTCGGTGAGCTTCTCCTCGAGCGTCTCGATCTTCTCCAGATGCTCAAGCGCCTCGGCCTCGGAGCGATCCTTGTCAGCGGTGAATGTGTTCACCTCGGTCAGGAAGGCCTTGTATTCCTTGTTGGTCTTCGCCTCGTTCATCTGCTCGCGGAGCGTGTTGATCTTCTCGTCAAGTCGCTTGGCCTCGCCCTCGTGATCCGCGGCCGCCGCGCGGAGCTGGCGGATCTGGCCCTCCACGGCCTCGATGTTTTTACCGATGGTCCCAAGCTCTGATGTCTGCGCCTTCAAAAAGCGCTCGGCCTGATTCAGCCTCGACTTCAGCCCCCGGAGCTGCCTCTCAACCATGAACAGGCGATACAGCTTCGCTGTGGTGCTCAAATCCGGCTCCGCTCACTCACGACCGCTCCAAACCGGTACGCCGTATTCCGCGACTGACGCACCGAAGGGAGCTCATCTCAATGACCACAAAAAGCATAGCCCGTGACGGTGTGCTCAGAGCCAAAGACCCACACCAACCAGCGCCCAATACGCCACCGGTGCGACGAGCAGCGGCGAATCGAGTACGTCCAGAACACCGCCGAAGCCAGGAAGACTCCCGCCCGAGTCTTTCGCGCCCGCATCGCGCTTCAGGGCACTCGCCATGAGGTCCCCAGCCTGGCCCACCAGCCCAAAGATCGCCCCCATGAGCGCTCCAGCCCACCATGGACCCGCGTCCCCAACCTCGAGCGTTCGAAGTCCCCACGCCCCGAGCCCGCCCACCACGGCCGAGGTGGCCACCCCTCCGTACAGCCCCTCCCAGGTCTTTCCCGGGCTCAACCAGCTGATCAACTTGTGTTTCCCCACCGCACGGCCTGTGAAGAACGCCCCGATATCGCAAGCTTTCGTCGTCCCCAGCACCCAGAGCAGCACCCAGACCGAGTGCTCACGCCGGATCGCCAGGATGAACCCGAACATCAGCCCGAGGTAGACAAACGCCAAAACGGCTCCGCCCGCACCCGCGACGACGCCCTCCAGCGACTGCTTCCGCCCATAGAACGCGATCGAGCCCGCCATCACCGCGACCGAGGCGAACCCGACCGCCGCCATCGCCCGAACCCCCCCGGCATCATCAGGCACCAGCCCACTCGCAACGAGCCCAACCATTGCTGCGAGCCCGAGCACCCGCTTGCTCGCTGGCAGTCCCTTGGCCCGAAGCAGCCTGGTCAGCTCGCGAGCACCCAGCACGCTCAGCGGGGCACAGAGCATGAAGGTCACCGTCCCGGGGGGCATCGTTTCCCTGCCGATCAGGCTCTGGATGGCTTCAGGGAGGACCGCCCGATCGACGACCTCGTCGAGCCAAAGCGCAACGAACAGAAGCACGATGAACAAGGGACCGAAAGTAAGCCGCTGCCACAGCACCGCGTCTCAGCCCCCGGCATCGTCGGCATGCTCGGGTGAGTCGAGCCCACCGAACCGCCGCTTCCGCGATGCGAACGCCCGCACCGCATCATGCAGGCAACCCTCGTCGAAGTCGGGCCAGAGCGTCTCGGTCACATACAGCTCCGCGTAACTGATCTGCCATAACAGGTAGTTGCTCACCCGCATCTCACCCGCGGTTCTAACGAGCAGATCGGGCTCTGGCATACCCGCCGTGTATAAGTGCTCGCTGATTACGTCCGTGTTGATCGCACCGGGCTCGAGATCACCCGACTTTACCTGCTCAGCGATCGCACGCGCCGCATCCACGATCTCGTCTCGCGAGCCGTAGTTCAGCGCCACGCACAGCGTCATTGTGTTGCAATCGCTCGTCACATCTTCGAGGTGCTCGATCGACCGGGTAAGTTCGGCTGGCAACCCAGCGCGGCGCCCGATCGATCGGAACCGCACGCCGTGACCCCGGAGCAGTTCGTGGTTGCCCTCGATGTACGCCCCGCACAGTTCCATCAGTGCGTTCACCTCGTCTTCTGGTCGGCTCCAGTTCTCGGTGCTGAATGAATACAGCGTGATCTGCTCGATCCCGAGCCGCACGCATGAGGTGATCATCTCTCGAACCGCACGTGCGCCGTTGCGATGTCCGAAGCTACGTGGGAATCCCCTCTCATTCGCCCAGCGTCCATTCCCATCCATGATGAACGCGATATGTCTCGGGATCCGATCGGGGTGGACATCCGGGAGTACACCCAGTGGGTCAACATCGCCTCCACGAGCCTTGAGCCGCTGCGCAGCTTCCAAAGCGGCTGGATCCCCGCGGTAATCGGTCGCGCCCTCCGGCACCCCCTGGCTGTCCATCGCGTCGGCCACGCTCACCAGCCCCACACAAGCCGTGCTAGCTCAGGATCGTCTTCTCACGCTCTGGGCCCACCGAGATGATCTCAACAGGTACGCCCACGAATGATTCGATACGCTCGATGAAGGCCTGTGCGTTCGCGGGAAGATCCGTCCGTCGCTCAGCGCTCCCGACATCGCCGCCATACCCCGGCATCGACTCGAAGACAGGCCGCACACGCTCAAGTGACTCGGCATCGGGCAGGAACCGCTCGGTGCGCTCGCCGTCCATCTCGTAAGCGGTACACACCAGGATCTCGTCGAGCCCCGCAAGCACGTCCACCATCGTCAAGCAGAGCCCGGTCGCCCCATTGACCATCGCCGAATATTTCGCCGCGACCAGATCGAGCCAGCCAACCCGCCTGGGTCGGCCGGTCGTCGTGCCGTACTCCCGGCCAACCTCGCGAATGTGCTCCGCCACTGGGGAGTCAAGCTCGGTCGGCATGGGCCCGGCCCCGACACGCGTCGTATACGCCTTCATCACACCAAGGACAGATCCGACGCGTGACGCCGGCACACCGGTCCCGGGCCCGATCCCGAGCACGCTGCAACTCGAACTCGTGACGTACGGGTACGTCCCGTGATCGACATCGAGGAGGGTGGCGTTCGCGCCCTCAAACAGCAAGCTCTTACCCGCCGCGAGCATCTCGTGAAGCAGGTACACCGTGTCGGTGATGCAGGGTTTCAACCGGTCGCCAGCCTCGATCAGAGCGGCCGCGATCGCGTGAGCATCCAGCGGCTCAACATCCACCCCAACATCTCGGAACATCGCGTTGCGCAGCTCGCACCCGAGCGCGACCCGCTCGACCAGCGTTCCGGGCCTGAGCAGATCGCCCACACGCACCGCGAGGCCGCGATTCACTTTCTCCGCATACGCAGGCCCGATACCGCGCCGCGTCGTTCCGATCTCCCCGAGCCTGCCCGGCTCGCCGCCGCTCTGCTCGCCAACACCCCGCGCGAGCAGCGCTTCGCGGATGCCGTCTTCCGCTTTGTGCTGGGGCATCACCACGTGAGCCCGATCGCTCACGACAAGGCCCGAGCAGTCCACGCCCTTGGCTTCGAGCCCATCTCGCTCCGCCAAAATCTGAATCGGATCGACCACGACCCCGTTGCCGATTACCGCTTTCACGCCGGGCGTGAGAATCCCCGAGGGCATGAGGTGGAGCGCGAATCGCTCACCACCGACAACCACGGAGTGGCCCGCGTTGGCCCCCCCGTTGTAGCGGACCACCGCGTCGTGCCGCGGCGCGATCACGTCCACCGCCTTGCCCTTGCCCTCGTCGCCCCACTGCAACCCCACCACGGCCTGCGAACGAAACGGCGAGTTATCCGGGCTCGGCTGAGTCAAGACCTGGGCTCCGCTGGGGGCTCTAAACAGGCGAGCCGTAAGCCTAGGCGATACAGACGCTGGGACCGCCCCTGCAAGGCCCGTGCGGCCCGCCCGATCGGATCCATTGGCCATATCACGGATAGGTCCGATCAAAGCTCGAAAGCCCAGTTGTCGATGAATACCGGGAGTTCCCACAGACGATGTCGCCCGAGACCCTCCGAATCATGTGCCCGAACCTGGTCTGCCGCAAGATCCTCGCGGTCCCGAAAACTGCGCGCGGCAAGACAGTCCGCTGCCGGTCATGCGGCACAAGCATCCGCATCCCGAATCCACAGGCCAGCGCAGGATCGGCCGAAGACGCGGGAGCGGCCGGATCCAAGAGCAAAACCAAGAAGAGGTCGGCCTAGTCGATCCGCGCCCAACCAGAGGGGGACCCACTGGGATCCCTCGCAGCTGAGCATGGAACCAAGGACCGCGGGCTACAGACTGGGCTGATCGTCCTCGTCGTCATCGTCGAGGTCGAAGTCGAAGTCGCCGAAGCTGCTGCCGTCCGGATCGCCGCCGACCCCGCCCAAGAGCCCTCCACCGAAAGGTTCATCGCCATCGTCGCTGTCGTCGCCCGCCGAATCCGGCACAAAAGACGCCGTCTTGGGCCCGTTCGCACCAGCGGACGCCTCAGCGGGAGGAGATGCAATGGCCTCTTCAGGTTGTCCCATTTTCCAGACCGCCGCGGGGTCGAAGTCATCAGGGTCGCCGTCAACACGGACCAGCATCACGGTCGAGCCGATCGCGACAACGTCGCCCGCTGCCAGTTCCCGGACACCCTCGGCTTTGTCCCCGTTGACGTATGTCCCGTTGCTCGATCCCAGGTCCTCAACCGTGAGCCGTGAGCCTTCGTGCTCCAGCTTCGCGTGGTGCCTGCTGACAGCCGACTCAGGCAGCCTGAGCTGACAATCGGTGTGGCGGCCAATCGTGTAGGTATGAGGCTTCAGCGGGACTTCCCGCGTCTTACCGTCCTGCAGCACGAACACAATCGCCGCGTCCACCCCGTCACTACCCTTCTGCGTCGCCTGGGCCACAGAGGCCCGACACGTCCCGTTCGCCGACCGCGCGTTGTCGGTCAATAACCGCCGCGCGGCACACGAAGTGAGCTCTTCCCAGTGGAGCCTACCGGCCTCAAGGTCCTCCGGCAACGGCCCCGCCACACCGCGGCGGCAGCCCTGGTTCCGGACGCGAAACCATCGGCGAGCGGTATCGAGTCCCTATACATCCACATCCCCTTTTGCTTCCACAAGTGTCACTATTGCGACTTCTACTCGCTCGTTGATACCCGTGACCGGCAGGACACCTTCACCGATCGGCTCATTGAGGAACTGGGCACCCTCGCGCCCCACGCCGGAAAGCTCCGCACAATCTTCGTGGGGGGTGGGACGCCCACGCTGCTGCGCCACGATCTCTGGAAGCGGCTACTCGAGACGCTCAACGGGTCATACGACTGTTCATTGCTCAGCGAGTTCACCGTCGAGTGCAACCCGGAGACCGCATCGCCCAAACTCTTCGACACGCTCCGTGCTGGCGGGGTCAGCAGGCTGAGCATGGGGGCCCAGTCGTTCAACCTTGAGCACCTCAGGACGCTCGAACGCCATCACGACCCCGAGAGCGTCGCCCGCGCCGCAACCCACGCGAGGGCCGCGGGCATCGACCGGCTCAGCATCGATCTCATCTTCGGGATCCCGGGCCAAACCCTAACCGAGCACGCCGATGATCTCGATCGGGCACTCGACCTTGGCACCGAGCATCTGTCCTGCTACGCCCTGACATATGAGCCGGGCACCGCGATGACCTCCAGGCTCTCACGGGGTGAGTTTGAGCCTGCGTCCGAAGAGATCGAGGCCCAGATGCTGCTCCAGACGCGTGACACACTCGCACGCGCGGGCCTCAACCGCTACGAGGTGTCCAACTTCGCGAGGCCCGGGGCCGAATGTGCGCACAACCTCGCGTATTGGCGCCAGGACGATTGGCTCGCAGCAGGCCCATCCGCCTCAGGACACGCGCGCGGCGCTCGGTGGAAAAACGTCCCACGCCTCGACGACTACATCGCACAGCCGGGCTATGCGCCGGTGATCGACTTCGAGCCGCCCGATCCCGCGCGAAACCTGTCCGAGAAGATCATGACGGGTCTGCGTTTGCGCGAGGGCATCGACGCGGATGCGATTTTGGCCAGCGCAGAAAGGCTCGGGTGCGCTCCGGATCTCGCTGACGAAGCACGCAGGGCAAAAGAGCAAGGACTGCTCGAAGACGCTGGAGGCCGATGGCGTCCGACCGACTCAGGCTTCCTCGTCGCCGACCGTCTTGCCTCCGGCTTCATGGCCCGGATCCCCTGATCCTGCCGAGCCATGCAACGCCTCGACGGGCAGGTCGAGCCGCCTCATCAACGAACGCAGCTCCTTGGGCATCGCGCTTCGGACCTCGGTCATCTCGTCGGTCGCGGGATGCACGAAACGGAGCCGATGGGCATGGAGCGCAAGCCGACTCGAAGAGAGCCTTGCCGCACGAGGCCCGTACGCGGGATCCCCGAGCACCGTCGCACCGATCGCATCGAGGTGCAGCCGAACCTGATGAAGGCGACCGGTCACGGGACGCGCTTCGATCAGCGCGCCAAGATCGCTCCGTGCAAGCACGCGGTACGCCGTAAGCGCGGGCTTGCCCGAGTTGCCACGCACAACCCGCCCTGTGCGCACGCTGGTGTACCGCCCGGTGCGCTCGACCTGCTCATCGAGCGGCAGCCGGATCACTCCCGACTCGTCGTTCGGTGCTTTGTTGGTCAGCGCGTAGTAGAACTTCTCGACGCGTCGCTGCTCGAATGCCTCGCGCATCGCGTCATAGGCCGAGGGGGTCCGCGCGACGATCACGAGCCCACTGGTCTCTTTGTCGAGCCTGTGAAGCAGCCCGAAGTCTCGTGAGGCCCCGAGGTTCGTCAGCTCGCGCCCCCAGTGCGCCATGACCCCATTCACCAGGGTGTCACGCTCGTGGCCCTTGCCTGGTTGCGTGACCAAGCGGGAAGGCTTATCCACAACGACGAGATGGGCGTCCTCGTGCCGCAGCGCAAACCGCACGCGTTCGTTGGGCTCCGGGATCGCCGATGGACCGCTCACGCGCCGCCCTGCTCCCGGGCTTCCGGGTCGGAACAGGCATCACGATCGAGATACCAACGCAACTCGCCCCCAACCGGATCCACACCAAGAATTGGGAGCTCGCGCGGCATCCCCCCGCCTCCCGTCGCGGCGGCCTCGACACGGGCGATCGTGTCCCGCTTTCGGCTGCCCGTGACCAGGACTGCGATAAACCGGGACGCGTTGATCAGCCGGTACGTCATCGTGAGCCGCGCCGGGGGCGTCACGTTGGGGCCGTCGTTCCCGACGACAAGACGCTCGCCAGCATCAAGCGCCGGCGAGTTCGGGAACAGGCTCGCGGTATGTGCATCGTCGCCCATTCCGAGAAGCACGTAGTCGAGCCGATCATGTCCCTTCTCGCGCCAACCAAGATGCTCGCGGAGTTCCTTTTCGTAGAGGATGTCCCCGTTCGCATCCGTCGCTGGCATCGGGTGGACCTGCTCAGCCGGGATGTCTGAGTGCTCACAGATGTACGAGCGGATCATCCGAAAGTTAGATCGCTCGTCGTCCTCCGGCACACGTCGTTCATCAACGATCCATAGGTGTGTCCGCTTCCAGGGGAGCTTTCGGAGCGGCGGGTCGTACATCAGCCGGCGGTAGAGTGGCTCGGGCGTTGAACCACCGCTCAGCGCGAGGTGGAAGTCGCCGAACGCCCGGACACACTCCATCGCGTGCCCGACAAGCTCAGCGCCCAGGAAATCGATGATCGCATCGGCGGTTTCGCGCACGATGACTGTGCCGGGCAGCTTCGGCGCTTCGGGTTCGGGCGCGAGTTCGTAGGGCTCAATCACGAGGCGAGGCTAGGAGCCGAGCGATGGCACATGCCAGCGGCGCCCGCCCTCCCCAAGCAGTCCGTCCGCACCAGCGGGCCCCCAACTCCCCGGTGCGTAGGTCTCGATCCGAGATCGGAGCGCCTCGGAGGACAGGATCGGATCGACAATCCGCCATCCGCCCTCGACCTCGTCGCGGTGACGGAAAAGCGTCCGGTCGCCCCGCATCGCGTCGAGCAGCAGCGGCCCATATGCCTCGATGGGTTCGCCGCCAAACTCCTCCTGATAATCCAGGTCCAACTCGGCCGAGGCGATCCGAAGCCCAGGGCCCGGCACCTTGCCGCGAATGGTCAGGCTCAGGCGGTCCTTCGGGGCGAAGCTGATCACCAGCTCGTTGGCGCCCTCCGCGGCGTCAGGCGGCAAAGCCCCTGCGCTCAGCCGAAAAACATCCACCGGCGGCTGCTTGAACCGGACCACCACCTCGCTCGACTTCGCAGCGAGCCGCTTGCCCGAGCGGAGGAAGAACGGCACGCCCGCCCACCGCCAGTTGTCGAACTCCACACGCAGAGCCCCGTAGGTCTCGGTCCGACGAGCAGGATCGACGCCCTCGAGATCCTCGTAGGCCGGCTCGCCCCCACCTGCGCCATACCGGCCCAGCACCGCCGACGCGAGCACCGCTTCCTCCGTCTCAGCGAGCCGCGCGCTGTTGATCAGCTTGATCTTCTCCCGCATGAGAGCATCCGCGGTGACCGAAGACGGCGGCTCGATCGCGACAAGACTCAACACCTGGAGCAGGTGACTCTGGATCATGTCGCGCACGGCGCCCGCCGAGTCATAGAACGTTCCGGCTCGCGAGCCCACGCCCAGACTCTCGGCCGCCGTCACCTGGACGTGATCGATGTACCGGCCGTTCCAGACCGGCTCAAAGATCGAGTTGGCGAACCGCAGAACCGAGATGTTCTGGACGAGCTCTTTGCCCAGGTAGTGGTCGATCCGGAAGACCGCTTCCTCCTCGAAGACCCGCCCAAGCGCCCTGTTCAGACTCGCGGCCGACTCCAGATCGGTCCCGAATGGCTTCTCCACGATCACGCGTTGCCATGCCGTGTGCTGTGGTTCGAGCGAGCACCACCGCTTGCCCTCGGTCACCAGCCCCGCAGCCCCGAGTTGTTCGATGATCGGCTCGTAAAGGCCTGGCGCAACCGAGAGGTAGAACAATGTATTCGGCGCACCACCGGTCCGGGCGAGCCCGTCCAGCTCTCCGAGGTGCCGGATACGGGCCGCGAGCCGCTCGAAAGATGCGGAGTCGGTCGCATCGCCCGGCTCGTAGTGGACCCGCTCAGAAAACGCACGCCAGCGTTCCGGATCGAAGCCGCTTGCGTGCTCGGCGCTCATCGGGCGAAGACGCTCACGGAAGTCGTCGTCGCTCATTGGGGTACGGCTGACCCCCAGAACCCGGACATCCTTGGGGAGATCGCCCCGCCGGAAGAGCTCGAAAAGCGCAGGAATCAGCTTGCGCCCGGTGAGATCGCCCGAGGCTCCGAAGATCACGACAACACAGGGCTCAGCTTTGAGAGACGGGGAGAACGCCATCGGGAACTAGCGTAGCGTCAGGCGATGGACCAGCGGATCCGCCTGATCGATGCCTGCGCCAACCGCGCGCGTGAGGCCCTTCGCGTGCTCGAAGACGCCTCACGCTTCGTGCTCGATGACGGGGGACTGACCGCCGGGCTCAAGGTCCTGCGCCACGAGGTGACTGCCGCGATCGACCGGCTCCCGGTCGATCGCCAGTCCTTGATTGCGGCCCGCGACATCGAGCGAGACGTTGGCAGCCTCTTCTCAACGCCAAGCGAGACGACCCGGCGCGATTATGCCTCGGTAATCGCCGCCGCCGGTGGGCGGCTCACCGAGAGCCTCCGATCGCTCGAAGAAATCACGAAGACATTCGGGGCGACGGGCCGCGAGTTCGAGCAGGCGAGATACAGCGCTTACGGCATCGCCGCAAGGCTTGAGCAACGAATGTCTCGGCATCTCATGCAGAACACGCTGTGCGTGCTCATCACCGAAGCATTGTGTACCAACTACCCCTGGCTCGAGGTCGCGCTGGCAGCAGCGGAAGGCGGCGCCGGGCTGATCCAACTCCGAGAGAAGGAACTTGGGAGCCGGGAACTCGTCGAACGAACAAAGTCGCTGGTTCGTGAGCTCGACGGCGCGGCGATGGTGATTGTTAATGACCGTCTCGACATCGCGCTTGCGTCCGGCGCTCAGGGGGTCCACCTCGGCCAGTCCGACATCGCGCTCGCGGATGCACGGCGGATCGTCGGTGATCGGCTCTTCATCGGAGTCAGCTGCGCGAACGTGGACGACGCGGTTTCCGCGGCAACTGGCGGCGCCGACCTGATCGGGATCGGCCCGATGTTCGAGTCCACAACGAAGCCCACCAACCGAAGCGGCGGTCCAGAGCTTCTCAGGGCGTGCCTCGAGCACGAGGACGTCGCAGCGATCCCCCATCTCGCAATCGGCGGGATCGACGCCGCGGGCGCAGAGACCCTCGGCGCAGCAGGCTGCCGGGGCGTCGCGGTCTGCGCCGCGGTCTGCGCCGCCGATGACCCGAAGCGGGCCGCGGCAGACATCTGTAACGCGCTCGCGCGGGGCGGAGCTACACTCGCGCCATGCCAGTCTCATTCGAGCAGCGAACACTCGACAACGGACTCACCGTAATTGCCGAGGTCGATCCGGAGGCCGACTCTTCGGCCTCGGGCTTCTTCGTCCGCACGGGAGCCCGCGACGAGCAGCCCGCCCTGATGGGCGTCAGCCACTTCCTCGAGCACATGATGTTCAAGGGGACCGACACGCTCAGTGCCGAGGACATCAACGAGGGCTTCGACCGTCTCGGTGCACGCAACAACGCGTACACATCGACCGAGATGACCTGCTTCTACGCGCACAGCCTCCCCGAGCACCAGGCAGGGTGCCTCGACCTGCTCGCAAAAATGATGAGGCCCGCATTGCGGCAGACCGACTTCGACACAGAGAAAGGCGTCATCCTCGAAGAGATCGCGATGTACAAGGACAACCCGTTCTGGGTCCTGTACGAAGCCTTGTGCGAGCAGCACTACCGGGGCCACACCCTGGGCCACCGCGTGCTCGGAACCGATGACACGATCAAGGCGCTCGAGCGCGATGCGATGCAGGCCTATTTCGACGCGCGGTACTCGGCTGACAACACCGTGCTGGCTCTCGCTGGCCGCGTGGACTTCGACCAGGCCTGTCGGCAAGCCGAAACGCTCTGCGGGTCCTGGAACACCACAGGCGCCGAACGCAACAGCAGCGAACCCGAAACCGGATCGATGCCACTGAGGCTGACCGACGAGCGGGTCAACCGCGCCTATCTCCTCGGCCTCGCGCGCGCCCCGTCATACGGCGACGAACGTCGATACGCCGCGTCGCTGCTCGCCAAACTGCTGGGTGACTCAGACAACAGCCGTCTGCACTGGGCACTCATCGAGACGGGCATCGCCGAGGAGGCGCAGGCCGCCTATGACCCGCATGACGGGACGGGCTCGTACTTCATATACGCCTCAACCGATCCAGAAAACGCTGACGATGTCGCCGAGGTGCTCACAAACGAGGCCCAGCGTGTGCTCGAAGGCACGACCGACGCAGATCTGGAACGCCTGAGGGCAAAGACCGCAACGGGCGTGACCGTTGGTGGCGAGCGACCCAACGACCGCATGCAGCGGCTGGGGCGTCAGTGGACGTATCTCGGCGCGTACACACCACTCGAAGTAGAGCTCGAACGGATACGAGCCGTCACCCTCGACGACCTCTCAACGGTGTTCGAGGCATTCCCGCTAGCGCCGAGCAGCTTTGGCACACTCACGCCAGCGGAGCCAAGCCAGAGCTAGGCGGCCGCGAGCCTGAGGGCGGGCGTGACGACTTGCTGGCAGCCGCCGGCGAGGGATTCCTGGACGCCTCGAACCGCAGCACCAATCAGAGCCATGGGCTCGACCCCGGCAAGCACCTCGGCCTCGGTCGCGGTGCCCATACCCACCGCGACGCGTGTGATCTCGATGCTCTCGAGCCATCCCGGGGCGGCCGATGCATACTCGGCCTTGAACCGCTCAGCGGTCTGCACGATCTCCGACGGCTCAGCCCCGCGGATCGCGACGACCATCAGGCTCGCGCTGAGCCTGCCAACCACGGCGCCAAGCGGATCGAAGTGCTTCCGAAGCAGTGTCACCTTCGACCGGAGAAACTGGTCGCGGTTCTGGGGCGTGCCGCACGACTCGAGGCCCTCGGCGAGCACCCCGACCACGGTGATCGGCTCCGGGCCCTCGCGCCCAGCGATGCACAAAGCCTCCACACCCGAGTCGAAGCTCGCCCGAACCAGCGCTCCCGTTGGCTCATCGACCTCGATGTCGAGGCCTTCGATCTCTTCGAGACCCATGAACGACGGCGCCTCTTGCTCGGCCACCTCGATCAGGCGCTCACGCGCGTCCGAGAGCAGCCCATCGACGTCGGGCGTCTCACCGGGCGAGATGTCGAACAGGCGTCCCGCCTCCTTAACCTGCGTGCGGATCTCGGCGAGGGCCTCGTCAATGGTGTCAGTGCTGAGCTTGAACCACTCCGAAGCCCTGGTGTACAGCGTCCGGAGCGCCGGGCTCGGGTCCTCGTTGATCATCACGTCGCAGGCATACCCACCAAGACCCACAGAGCGGACGATGTTTGTGCATGCCGCCGGCGCAGCGGTCGGCCGCTCGTGGTACTTGATGGGAAGGACCATCTCGTCGGGCAGCTTCCAGCGGGTCGCGAGCATGGCGCCGATCTCAGGATGCTGAAGATCGAATGCCGCGAGTTCCTCTTTGACCAGCTTGCGATGATCACCATCAGTCGCGGCGAGAACATCGGCATATTCGGGCCCGATCGCGGTGTTCATCGCGATCATCCCGATCTCACTCAGCAGGCCACCAAGGAATGCCTCATTGCTCTCCGCGACCTTGGCCTTCTCCGCGAGCACGCGGGCCGAGACCGCGGTGAAGAGCGACCGACGCCAGTACGCCTCGTGGTCGAAGCCATCGCCTCCAGAGCCCTTGAGCGCATCCACAAGTGCAAATCCAAGCGCCAGCGTCTTGACTGCACTCAAGCCCAGTTGGACCAGGGCTCGATCGATCGTCGTGGTCTTGGTCCGGACTGCATAGAAGCTCGAGTTCGCGGTGCGCAGGATCTTCGCGCTCAGACCCTGATCCATAATGATGGTGCTCGAGAGATCATCGATGCTGACTTCGGGATCGCCAACGAGCTCGATCACCTGCGCCGCAACCGCCGGCATCGACGGTAATGATGGGCAGCTCAGGATGTCCTCAAGCGTCGTGTCACTCATCGACGGGCAAACCCCTGGAACATCGGACCCTCGGGCACGTGCACACAGACACGCAAAGGTCATGCGTCGGCGGTTCGACGCTCAGACTTAACGAAACCGATCGCACGGCTTGTCAGGGCTGTTCCAGGAAAAGTCCTCGCTCCGAGAACAGTCGGCCCCCCAAGAGGTGAGCCGCGTAAGCCGCCAACAGCCGAGAGGCCCTCAGAATCCCCTCAATTGCGGGAGTCTCCAGCGGCGTCCCCGCCGATGCCACAAACCGGAGCGTTTCCACCGTTGAGCGACGGACGCGCCAGTCCGGGTGGCGACCCTTGTCCGGAACAAAACGCCCGACCATTGGATCGAGCACATAACCCCGCTGGACCTCACCTGGTGGAGGCAGTCCGGGCTGATAGCCGGCGTCCGAGAGTGCATCCCACTGGAAGCGCAGAAGGTGGCCCGGCTGCTCCTCGGAACTGGCAGAACCAAGGCCCCTGAGCAGCGCGGCCAGCGCATCGAATAGATCCGGGTGGGCCTCGCCCTCGGGCACCAGGTGCCGCGCCAGATCAACGCCATAGGCCGACATGCGGAACGCAGACAGGCTCCTGCGCAGCCCCGGATAGGGCTCAACGAGGTCCCAGGCGGTCAGTGTGGACATCGCTCCGGTTGTCTTGATGATCAACTCGGCTTCGCCGCGCGTGCACAGTTCAAGACCACCAGAAAAAGGGGATTTGTCGCGTTTGGCACCCTTGGCGACACACCGGATCAAACCCGCATCGCGGGTGAGCAAGGAGACGGTCTGGCTCGTCTCGCTCCAGTCCCAAAGTCGGACGCACAACGCGTCGTGGGTCGTCGAAGGCACGCGGCGAGGCTATCGCGCTACGCTGGCCGCCATGAGGTTCACACTCATCGACCGGGTCCTGGAACGCTCACCCGAGCGTGTTGTCGCGACGAAGCTGGTCACCGGCGCCGAGGAGTACCTGGGCGACCACTTTCCGACGTTCCCCGTCCTCCCGGGCGTGATGATGCTGGAGGCCCTGGTTGAGGCCTCCCGGATCGCTGCAGCCGAGGCAGGAGTCGATTGGGCCGACCGTCTTGTCCTTGGCTCGGCAAAGGCGATCAAGTACGGCGCGTTCGTCCGTCCGGGCCGGCTCCTCCGGGTCGAGGTGACCCGCGCAAGCGGAGAGCTCTCGTTCAAGGGCATGGGCACCGTGATCGATCCGGAGGGGCTCGAGGAACCCGCGACGGCGGTCGCCGGGCGGATCACGCTCCGCCGACTGACCAGATCCGCCGAGTGATCGCGGCGGTCGCTACCATAAAAGATCTGGTGCCGTACCGGTCACCGGGCCTTAGGCAGGCTCCGGGAGTGGTGTGTGTACTCCGCTGGCACGGAAGCCGTGAGCAAGGAAGGCCGATGACGCGCGACGAGATCTTCGAGAAGGTTCGGGACATCCTCGTGGACGCCCTGGCGGTGGATGAGGATGAGGTCACTAACGAGGCGAGCCTCACGGGTGACCTCGGCGCCGAGTCGATCGACTTCCTGGACATCAAGTTCAAGCTTGAGCAGAGCTTCGGGTTCAAGGTCGCCGACGGCGAGCTCTTCCCAGACAACGTGATGCAGAACGACGAGTACGTCCAGGACGGCAAGCTCACCGATAAGGGCTTCGAGGAGCTCAAGGACCGCCTGCCCCACGCGGACTTCTCCAAGATCGACAGCTCCCGCTCGATCGAGCAGGTGAGCGAGGTGTTCACGGTTGAGGCCCTCGTGACCTTCTGCGAGAACAAACTCCAGGCCGCCTGAGCCTGCCTTCACCATGCGTTGGATGTGGATCGATCGGATCGTCGAGCTTGCCCCCCGCGAGCGGATGGTCGCGATTAAGAACGTCAGCCTCGCCGAGGAACACCTGCACGACCACTTCGAAGCATCGAGCTGTCGCCCCGCGCACCCGGTGATGCCGGGACCGCTGATCATCGAGGGCGTTGCGCAGACCGCGGGCATCCTGGTCGGTCACGCAGGCGGATTCAAAGAGAAGGTCATCCTCGCCAAGGTCAGTAAAGCGGAACTCAGCGCCGACGCCGTGCCCGGCACCACCCTGCGCTACACCGCGACGCTCGACCGATTCGACGAGCGCGGGGCGCAGACGACGACGATCATTGAACTGCTCGATCACGGACAGCCCGGTTCGGCATACCGCGAGATCGGCCAGGCCGAACTCGTGTTCAGCCACATCGATCAGAACATGGCGGGCACAGAGTTCCCTGAAGAGAACTTCGTGTTCACCGAGCAGTTCCGGACGCTACTGACAACGAGCGGGATCGAGGCGGATTTCTAGTTACCCGCTGAGCGCCACCGGGACTTTAGTTATTCGCGAAGCTGGATCTCGAAGGGGTGTTCATCAAAACCGGGAGATATCACAACCCCTGCGCGATGGACATCGTCCCAACTCGAGCAGAGCGTTGCACTTGGAACCAGCCAACGGCGAGCACGGATGCACACCTCGCCGTCTGATCTGTCGTTAGGGCGGTACGTGTGACGGAGCTCTCTCCACCAAGACCCAAGCCGACGTCGCGGCTTATCGCGTCCAATCACAAAATGCTCCCCAGGTTCGAGATCGAACTCGACACCGCAGATAGGACCGACCCATCCATACCAAAGAGCGCTCCAGTGACCAGTCTTCGTTACCGAAACCAGCACTGGCATTGACGTTTCATTCGACACCTCGAACTCATGCAGACATTGACAGCCAGCATTAGGTAGCGATAACACGACACAAAGACCCAGAAGAATGAGCCGTGCCAAGCTAGTACCTCGCCAGCAGCACCGTACTCCACACAACCGGGAACGCCGAGATCGCCACGGCAGTGAAGATCAACCGCTGACCGGCCATCACGTGCCGCCGCCCGACCGCCTCGCAGGTGAACACGAAGATCACAACGGTCATGAACTTCCACCCGATGATGCCCGCGCGGCCGCCGTGCTCGATGGCGGTCGCGGCAAGCGGGTTCAGTTCTGTCCCGCCCATGTGCAAGATCGTCCAAGTAAGCACGATGTCAAGCGTGGCAACCAGCAGCAGCCACGCGTAGCCATCGGTGTACCGAAGCGGTGCGGCGAAAGCCGTCTGCAGGCGCAGGATCGAAGCTCTCGCCCCAAGCGGCCCGTCCTGGGCCGAGGCGAAACGGTCGGAACGCATATCGAACGCTCCCACGTTCCGGACGGGCCCCCGCGGCCGGAACGACGCCGCGGGACGGTTCAGGCCCCGTCCGCTTGAGAACTCAGTGTCTCACGAACGAGACGGTCAAACAAGGCTCTCGGCGCCGGATGCCCCGTCCAAAGGGCGAACTGGGCCGCAGCCTGCCGTACGAACATCTCTACACCATCGATCACGCGGCCCGTATGGGCCCTCGCTGCCCGGATCATGGGGGTATCAACTGGGTTGTAGACGGTATCGAAGAACACCGTCCCCCGGTTCCCCATCGCGGACTCTGGGATGGACAGGCCGTCTGGGTCGGGCCCGCCCGCCATACCAACCGGCGTGCAGTTGATGAACGCGTCAGCCTCCGCGTCAGCCAGCGTTTCGAACAATGCGCACGCAACCCGTAGCTCTGCAGCCAGCCGCTCCGCTCGCGCGGGATCGCGGTTGTACACGGTGACCGATGCACCACGGCTCGCGCACACCCACGCGGCGGCGCGTCCAGCGCCACCCGCGCCAACAACCGCGATCGATTTAGCTTCAAGCTCACCGAGCGCCCCCTCGAGCGGCTCGACTAGACCAAGGACATCCGTGTTTGTGACCGAGCCAGACGCCCAGGTGTTTGCCGCGCCGCAGGCACTTGCCGCCTCATCCGCATCGCCCATGCGCAACAGGTGCTCTTTAAATGGGACCGTCACGCTCGCGCCAGCGAAGTGCAAGCCATCGGCTTCTGCAAGCGCCCCAAAAGTCGCCTCGAAGCTCGTGCGCGTCAGATCCATATCACCCGGATCCGCCACGATCGGCAGCGGCAGGTACACCCCGTCATGCCCAACCGCTTCGAACCCCGCGTTGTGGATCAGCGGACCCATGCTCTGGCTCACGGGCCATCCGACGACGCCATAGAGCTTCGTGTTGTTGCCGATCGCGCGGAACCGATAGGTCTCCAGCAGGTCGCGGAGGGTTGGCTGACCCGGCGCCGTCGCGCTGGTATCGCGCAGGCTCGCAAAGGTCAGGAACCCGCCGAACTTCGGCGCGAGCACGCGGCTCATCAGCCCGAACTCGCCCATGCCGAGCGCGATCGTCGGCCGGTCGGCGTCGCGCAGGATCTCGAACAGTTCGAGATTGTCACGCAGCGACCGGGCCCGATAGGCGACCTTGATCACACTGACCGCGTCGAACGATCGGGCCTTCGCGAGGCGCCGGGTCAGGTCGCTCGGGCGACCGTCGAAATCGTGCATAGAGAGGATGAGCCGCGTGCGGACGTCGCGTTGCTGCTTCGGGTGCTGGACCGCGAGGTTGACCTTCTGACGGATGTTGTCGCTGGCGGTGTAGGCCTTGAGCTCGACATCGATGTAGGCCGGGGGCGAGTCGGCGGTGCCGAGCCGCTCGTAGAGGCTGATCCGGGCGTCTTCTGGCCCGTCGTACAGCCCGCCCTCCCAGGTGGGCCGACACGTGACGATGCACGGCAAGGGCGACTCTGCGACGATCGCGAGGATGTCGGCTTCTTCTTGCGGGTCGTCGGCGCCGCTGAAGAGTTCGTCGATGCGGAACTCGACGATGTCGGCGCCGAGGTCCGCGGCGAGCTGTGCATCGGCGAGGGCCGACGGGCGGTCGGCGACCATGATGGGGACGCAGGCGAGGGTCATTCTCTCACGCATCCTCGCGACGGCCAACTGTGGCCCCCAGCCCGTTCGCGGCCGCAATACGAAGACCAACAGCCATGATGTGCTTTGCCACAGCTTGGCGTTCCGATTCCCATTCCGAGAGGGCGGCGGAGAGGTCATTATTCTCGTTCGCGAGCGCGTGACCAAGCGAGACCGAGTCGCCTGCTGCCTTCGATGTGCCCGAGGCAGTGTGCGGCCTCACCAAGTAAGCCGCGTCACCAACGAGCACCACTCTTCCGTGAACCATACTTGGGACAGCAAGATCAAAGATCGCTTGGACAAACGGGTCTGATGTGGCTTGTACTGCTGCTGACATCGACGCGGGCAGTTCCTCAGAGGCCCGACGGATCAGGCGCTCGCGTGCCGCATCACGCATTTCCCCAGGGGCTAGCGAAGATCGATGGGTGTGCCCACTCCGATCAGTAAGAACTTCGCTCAAGTCCTGATCAGCCTTGCCAAGATACCAAACCCAGTTGAATCGCCTGTGGCCGGGCTCGACCGATCCATCACTCCCTGGAATCAAATATGCCAGGATGTGCGAGTTCGGGTAGCTAAACAGAACAAAGCTATCCAGAGCGATCTTGAGCGTCTCGACAGGCATCTCACGCTCGGGAATGACACCGCGGTAACCAACGTATCCGGCAAACCGGGGCGATACATCTGGGAGCAACTGTCGCCGGATGAACGATCCGATTCCATCGGCGGCAACGACCAGATCAGCTCGCTGCATCGTACCATCGACAAAGCTGAGTTTGACTTCGCTCTCGGTTTGCTCAAGGCGACAGAGCTCGTGATTGTTGACAATCCCGCCCGAACCAACCGCGTCTCTGAGTGTCTTGAGGAGTGTGTCCCAGCCAGTGTAGAACGTCGCGTCCCGGGTCTTCCCGGCGATCGAGCCATCACGCCGAAGGAACACACGTCTGCTCGTTGGAACCGCCACAACCTGCGGTCTCGCGTATCCGAAACCTTCGAGATACTCAGCAAAGTCTGGCTGAACAACGATGCCACCACCGGTCCGGTCGTAGTCTCTCGAGCGTTCGTAGACGGTTGCTTCGACGCCCGCGCACCTTAGCGATAGCGCCGCACATAACCCCGCGTATGACCCACCAATGATCGCGACCCGCATGCCAATGCCCTTCGCTTTGGTTGGCTTGGCCGTTACAGCTCCGCCAAACGCGCCGCCGTCTGCTGCTCGATCAACGCATCCATCATCCCCCCCAGCTTCCCCTCCAGCACCTCGCGAAGCTGGAACTTCTCGCCCAACCGCTGATCCGCGACGATGCCGTCCTGATAGCGGTACACGCGGATCTTCTCGCTCCGCTCGCCCGTGCCGATCTGGCTCCGGCGCTCGCCCGAGCGCTCGGCCTCCGCCTTCTGCCGCTCGATCTCCGCAACGCGGGCAGTCAAGAGCCGCCTTGCCTTCTCGCGGTTCTGGGCCTGGCTCTTGGTCTCCTGCATGCGGACCTCGATGCCAGTCGGCGTGTGGATCAGGTGGACCGCGGTGGCGACCTTGTTCACGTTCTGACCGCCCGGGCCCTGGCTGGTTGTGATGTGCTCCTCGACGTCCTTGGACCAGTCGATGTTCACCTCGACGTCTTCGGCTTCGGGCAGAACGGCAACCGTGCATGTGCTGGTGTGGATCCGGCCCTGGGTCTCGGTCGCGGGGACCCGCTTCACGCTGTGCACCCCCGCCTCGAAGCTCAGCTCGCTCCAGACTCCCTCGCCCTTGATGTTCACGACGGCCGAGCGGAGACCGCCGATGCCGCCGTCCTCGGACGCGTCCATCAGGTCCACGCTCCACGACTTGCTCGCGGCGTACTTCTCGTAGATGCCGAGCATGTCACGCGCCCACAAGCCCGCTTCATCCCCGCCAGCGCCCGCCCGGATCTCCATGATCACGCTGCCGACCCGCCGATCGTCCGCATTCACGAGGCTTGCTTTCACCTGCTCGATCAGTGAATCTCGCTCGGCCTTCAACGATGGGAGCTCGTCCTTGGCCAGCTCGACCAACTCGGGATCGTCTCCGGATTCGATCGCTTCTTCGAGCTCCGCGGCCTGCGCCTCGAGGTCCCGAGCCTTGCTCCACCCGGCCACCACCGGATCGAGCGCGGCCTTCTTGATCGAGAGATCCCGCACGCGCACGTGGTTCGCGAGGACCTCAGGATCCTCAAGCTGGGCCACCAGCTGCGCGTGCTGATCGCTGAGCGCATCGAGCTTTTCAACGATTCCATCAGGCACGCCGCGCATAGGGCTCAAAGATAGGAGGCGACCCCCCGAAACCTCGGGTGGTCAGGCCCCAATAATGCCCCGAACGGGGTCGGGCGGCACCTGCGCCGCCATGCGGCCCATCCAGTGTGGGGACTCGCGGGGATCAGCTACATGGCAGATGCGATCGTGATGGAGAAGGTCCGCAAGACCTTCGGCGAAAAAGTGGCCGTCGCCGGCATGGACCTGGCGATCCCACAAGGGGCGCTCTACGGGTTCATCGGGCCCAACGGCGCAGGCAAGACGACATCGATCCGCATGATCATGTCGATCCTGTTCCCCGACTCCGGGGCGCTCGAGGTGCTCGGCAAGGCGTCGGCGGTCGAGAGCAAGGACCGCATCGGCTACCTCCCCGAGGAGCGCGGCGTCTACAAGAAGATGAAAGTGTGGGACTTCCTGACCCACATGGGCAAGCTCAAGGGCATCGACTCCCAGGTGCTCCGCCAGCGCATCCCTGATTGGCTCACCCGCGTGAAGCTGCCCGAGGTGGCGGGCAAAAAATGCGAAGAGCTGTCCAAGGGCATGCAGCAGAAGATCCAGTTCATCGGGTCGGTGATCCACGAACCAGATCTGATCATCCTCGACGAGCCCTTCAGCGGGCTCGATCCCGTGAACATGAGGCTGCTCCGCGAGCTGATCGCCGAGGAGCACAACCGAGGCGCAACCGTGATCTTCTCGACGCACGTGATGCAGCAGGCCGAGCAGGTCTGCGACCACATCGTCATGATCCACAACGGCGAGAAGATGCTCGATTCGACGATCGAAGAGATCCGCGCGAGCCACGAGCCGACCAGCATCGCGTTCGGGCTCGCCGATCGCGCGTTCGACCCCGAGCAGCTCGCGGCGGTCGAGGGTGTCGCCTCGGTCGCGCAGATCGAGGGCCAGCACGAGGCCGAGATCGCCCAGGGCTTCGATGGACGGGACGTGATGCGGCAGATGATGAACGCCGCCCCTCTGGACCGCGTCGAACTCCGCCGACCGACACTCGAGGATGTATTTATCAACATTGTTCAGGGCGAGAGCGGCGATGACGCCTCGCTTCGGGCCCAGCTCCGCGGCGGCGTCGCCACCGAGGATGAAGGGGGTGAGTCATGAAGCGGGTGCTCCAGGTCGCACGTCGCGAGTTCGCCTCCACGGCACTCACCAAAGGCTTTCTGTTCGGCGCGATCATCCTGCCGGCGATCATGGCGGCCGCAATCCCCGGCATCGGCTGGCTCGCCGCCAAAGCCGAAGAAGACGCTCCGGTCGTCGAGGGAACGATTGCCCTGATCGACAACTCGGGCGGTGGCGAGCAACTCACCGACCGGATCTCTTTCAGGCTCCAGGCCGAAGACTTCGCGGCCATAGACCCGACGAACCCGCTTGAGGCGGTCGGCGCGGTCACCGGAAGCGAATCGGTCATCGAGCTCGACCCGCTGGGCGCTGACGCCGACGACACGGAGGTCCGTGAGGCGCTGCGGACCCAGTACACCGAGGATGTGAACGGTGAGGTTCTCGCCCTCGCAATCATCAGTGAGCACGCGATCACGCCTGACGGGGGGGACTACTCGGGATTCGAGCTGCTCCACCGCCGCAAGCTCGACGATCGCGTAATCAGCAAGATGCGGGGCTCGATCCGCGGTGCGATCAAGGACATCCGTTTCGATCGCGCCGAGATCGACGAGAAGCAGCTCGCGATCCTCAGCTCGGTCAACTCTGACACGCAGGAGGTCAGCGAGACAGGCGAGACCACCGAGTCAAACCCGCTATTCGGCATCCTTCTGCCCATCGCAATGATGATCCTTCTGATGATCAGCGTGATGACAGGCGGCCAGTACCTACTCACAACGACGATCGAAGAAAAATCGAGCCGCATCGTTGAGGTCTTGCTCAGCGCCGTCAGCCCGATGGAGCTGATGTTCGGCAAGATCCTTGGCCAGATGGGCGTCGGGCTGGTGCTGATGGCGATCTACAGCGGTGTCGGCGCGGGTGCATTGCTCTACTTCAGCTCAACGACGGGCTTGCTGACGCCCCAGCTCTTCGTCTCGCTCGCGGTGTTCTTCGTGCTCGCGTACATCATGATCGCATCGCTGATGGCCGCCATCGGCGCCGCGGTCAACGACCTGCGTGAGGCCCAGAGCCTCATGACGCCGGTCATGATGACGTTCATGATTCCCTACTTCCTTGTCTTCCCAATCAGCCGCGCCCCCAACAGCACGCTGAGCACAGTCCTGAGCTTCATCCCACCCGTGAACCCGTTCGTCATGGTGATCCGAATGGGCACCAACAGTCCGCCACCGCTCTGGCAGGTGCTCGTCTCAGCGCTCATCGGTGCAGTCGGCGCGTACGCGTTTGTCTGGTTCGCTGCGAAGGTCTTCCGGGTCGGGCTCCTGATGTACGGCAAACCGCCAAACTTCAAGACCCTTATCCGCTGGGTCCGCATGGCGTAACCCGTCTACGCTCGCTCCCGTGGACCGGCACGACTGCTACGAGACATGTGTGCAGAACGTGCGCCAGGCGCTGCCGCTGCTACGGGCGGTCCACGGGAACGATCCGACCATCCTGGGCGAAGACTTTGCGGGCACCGCCCAGCTCAGCTCGCACTGGGTCGGCGTGATCGAGAACGGACGCTCGATCGCGGTCGACCTGGACCCAGAGACACTCAACCTGCGGGACGGAGATGACCGCATCGAACGGATCGTCGGCGATGTCCGCACCGCGACTAACCCGGGCAAGCACGCCTGTGATGTCCTCTTCGTCGGCAACTTCTCGATCGGTGAGATCCACGACCGCGCAGCGCTCATCGAATACCTGAAGCATTGCCGCGCACGCACCAAGGCCCGGGGCGGCGTGCTGTGTTGCGATACCTATGGCGGTGCCGACGCCTTCCTGCCCGTCGATGTCCATCGCTCGCACCCCCACCCCTACGAGCCCGGCACGTTCATCCGCTACACGTGGGAGCAACGCGAGGCCGACCCGCTGACGGGCCGCGTGATCAATGCGCTGCACTTCCGCGTCGAACGCAGCGGCACCATCGAAGAAGAGTTCACCGACGCCTTCATCTACGACTGGCGCCTCTGGAGCGTCCCAGAACTCCGTGACGCGATGCACGAAGCGGGCTTTGAGATCACCGAGGTCTACAGCCAGCTGCCCGATGCCGTGGACGACGAGGGCAACGCCTACGTCAGCCCTGTCACGGACCCGGACGAACTAGACGACAGCTTCTTCGTCCTCGTCGCGGCCCGATGATTTCTCGCCAAGCCACTGAACCACCCGGCTCGATCCGCGACACACTGATGCAATGGGACGCTCACACGTCCAATCCGCTTACGACGAGCTGCTCGTGCTCGCCTGGCAGCACGGGTTCCCGGCCGCCGCCGAGCAGCTCATCCGCCGCTGGCAACCCAGGCTCTGGCGTCACGCCCGCCTGCTGACCGACTCATCCGAGGATGCGACCGAAGCCGTTCAGGCGTCCTGGGCGTCGATGGTGCGGAACCGAAAGTCTCTCGCGGACCCCGGCCGCTTCGGCCCCTGGGCCTATCGCATCGTCACCCGCCGCTGCGCTGACATGGTGCGGCAGCGCCGGCGTGCGAGACAGTCCATGAACGGGGCGCTCGACACGGCGGAGTCACGTGATCGCCCACCTAGCGATCTAACCGAACCCCTGCAGGCTGCGCTCGCTGAGCTATCAGGGGACGAGCGTGCGTTGCTCACGCTGGCCCACGTCGACGACATGCCCCTCCGCTACATCGCGGAGATCTTCGATATACCCGTCGGGACCGCCAAGTCCCGGCTCCACAACCTCCGAGCGCGCCTCCGCGCCAAGATCGAAGCAGACACCGAAGTACCCGAAAGGATCACACCATGAGCCATGTTGACAAGAAGCTGTCCGCCGCGCTCAGCGACGATGAGCACCGCTTGCTCGAAGAGATGCCAGACTACGACAACATCTTCACGCTGATGTCGCGATCCTTCAAGAGCGCGATGAGGCCCTTCGTCATCCTGCTGTTCGTGATGTCGCTAGTCGCGATGGCGTTCTTCGTGTTCTCGGTCTGGAAGGTGTTCGAGTCGGACACGACCCAGAGCCAGATCCTCTGGTCGATGGCCGCGACCGGGACCTACATCTGGATCGGCCTCGCCAAAGTCTGGTACTGGATGCAGATGGAACGGCAGAAGCTGCTCATGGAACTCAAGCGAGCCGAACTGCGCGTGCTCAGCGCGATCGAGGCCCGCAACGCCTAGTCCCGCCAGTACGCATCCACAACGATGCGGTAGCTGCCATCGTCTTGACGCTCCCAAATCACGACGAACTCAACCTCACTCACGACACGCTCACCGTCGCGCGAGTGTGACAGGACGCTCCGTCCACGCTGGATCGGCCGATCCTCGTCACCCTCAAGCCGATCGATCGTCAGCGCCCACTCGGGATCAACACGCGGACGATCCCATGAAGCGTCCAACGCCTCACGGCCTTCGGTCCGACCGAGACCAGGGCTCAGCAGGAGACCGTCGTCGGTGTACATCGCGGCGACACCGAGCCCGTCATCCGCCGTGAATCGACGCTCAAGCTCGCGGTTGGCCTCGAAAACACCCTTGTACGCCGGGTGATGCTCGGGCGACGAGGCACAGCCGAACACGACCCCCGCCAGCATGGCAAGCAACACACATCGCATACCAGCAGGATACGAAACACGCCGGCCGGAGCGTCTGCTCCGGCCGGCGCGGGAAGGGATGGGGTCCGGGATCGCCGATTACTCGGCGGGAGTTTCGATCGTTGCTTCAGCGCCGTTGTCCGCTGCAACCTGCTCGACCGTTGGCTCTTCAGATCCGGTGACAGCTTCAATCGCCCTCGGCCCGAAGATGGCGCCCGCGCCGATGATCACGGCCAACGCCGCAACGCCAACGCCAAGGCGGACAACGTTCGTGTTCTTGCTGTTCTCGTTCGTGCTGTGCATGGCTTCGTGCCTCCCGACATTCGTCCTAGCTGGCCCCCCGAAAATCCCCTCTGACCCAGACCCAAGTGCGTGCGGGTTAGGGGCGGGGCGCGGGAGCCCGTGTGCCTTCAAAGGCCCGTCCAACGCGACCCACGCGGGCCGCTCAGCACTGTTCTTAGGAAACGCTAACCGAGGATTTCAGCAGCAGATCCAGATCTGGGCACAACCAGGTCCGGTAGCGCGCAGCGAACAGAGCATCCTCTGAAATCCAAAGCAATAGCTGCCGCGATCGACCCGGATCTATGTAAACTACTGTTCGTAGGTGGAGGTCACGCTCGTCCGAGATCGATGGGAAATCACCATGCGTTTGGCCATCCTCCTCTTCATGATCGCGTCCTGCGCGCCTGTTGCTGCGGCAGATGTACTCGCAGTTACGCAGTACTTTCGCTTGCAGAACCTGACCGGCGAGGCTGGCGATGAGTTCTCGTCATTCATCTCGTTCGACGCGGCCGTAGACACCTCGACCATCACAGGCGTTGGTGCCGAACAGGCGGTGGTAACAGCACACTTTGCGAACCTCTGGAGTCAAACCCCAGACACGATCATCCGGCCCGACGCCATCGGTCAGGTGGGAGGCCGGGGATCGCTCCCGGGCTTTGACAACTCCGATCCGTACCTTGACACCCCCGGCAACATCCGCGCCGAGTTTCTCGATGGTGTGTTCACTGGCTTCTTCGTGATCGACAACCCGGCCACAACCGGCGGCGATTACCTCCACCTGTTCGAGCCCACAACCGGGTTCGGCGGCCTCTTCACAATCGGGGCGACCACGGTGTTTTACGGAGCTGACATCCTAAACATCAGCCGGTACGACCTTCACTCCACGGTGATCATCCCGGCACCGAGCACCGCCCTCGCCCTCTTCGCGGCAGTTGGTGCTCTCGGAACACGCCGACGACGCTGATAAATGCGGTCTCGCAACTCGCCGAATACCCTCCGCTATCGTCTTTGACCCGGGGGAGACAGGGGAGTCGAGTTTGACCGCCAAAGCCCTAGCCGCTGCCGCCCTCTTCGCTGTTCCAGCCGCCTGCGCCCAGCCATCCACCCCGCCGGAGGGCCCGGTCACTCCTGTCGGCGAGACCCCGCTCGACACCGGCTGGAAGCAGGTCGAGATCACCCGCGGCCTCATCCACCCCTGGTCCGCCGCGTGGTTGCCCGACGGTAAGACCATCCTGCTC
Organism: Planctomycetota bacterium; assembly: GCA_039186605.1. Lineage (GTDB taxonomy): Bacteria > Planctomycetota > Phycisphaerae > Phycisphaerales > UBA1924 > JBCCZZ01. The sequence continues at coordinate 407,762 of JBCCZZ010000001.1, forward strand.
ACCGAGCGCGAGGGCCGGCTCCGTGTCTTCACCGACGGCGCCATCCGCCTCGACCCCGTCGAGGGCCTGCCCGAGATCAGCGGCATCGGCCAGGGCGGGCTGATGGATGTCAAACTCCACCCCGGTTTCGAACGCAACCGGTTGGTGTACTTCACCGCCGCGACCGGCACCCAATCCGCAAACCGGACATGCCTCTTCCGCGGTCGCCTCAGCGAGGACCTCACTGCGCTCACTGACGTAGAGGAACTCTACCGCGTCAGCCGCGACAAGCGCGGCGGCCAGCACTTCGGCTCTGTCCTCACCTGGCTGTCAGATGGCTCGCTCCTTATGTCGATCGGCGACGGTGGCAACCCGCCCGTGCGCCTCGATGACGACTTCATCCGCAACAATGCGCAGAACCCAGAGCTCGCCTTCGGTAAGACGCTGCGCATGACCGAGAACGGCGAGCCGCACCCCGACAACCCGTTCTTCGATGGCGACGGCGACGCCCCATACGTGTACACCTACGGCCACCGCAACGTCCAGGGCGTTGCGATCCGCCCGGGCACACAAGAGCTCTGGTCAACCGAGCACGGCGCACGTGGTGGCGATGAGCTCAACCTGCTTCAGAAGGGGGCCAACTATGGCTGGCCCAAAGCCACCTATTCGATCGAGTACTGGGGCCCTCGGATCAGCGAGAGCGCGACGCTCGAGGGAGCCCTCGATCCCGTCGCTGTGTGGACCCCCTGCATCGCCCCGTGCGGCCTCACCTTCTACACGGGCGATGCCTTCCCAGAGTGGAAGGGCGACCTGCTCGCCGGTGGGCTGGTGCTTAAGCAGATCCGCCGCGTCCACTTCAACGACACGGGCGAGATCGAGGGCCAAACGACGCTCCAGTTCGACGACCGCATCCGCTGGGTCGGCATGGGTCCCGATGGCGGGCTGTACATCCTGACCGACGTCACCGACGGCGGTCTCTACCGCATCGAACCGGCCAGCTGATGCCCAGGGCGAAGAGCCGGATACCCGCCTTCACGCTGATTGAGTTGCTCGTGGTGATCTCGATCATCGCGCTGCTCATCGGCATTCTCCTGCCGAGCCTCGGGGCCGCGCGCGAGAGCGCCACGCGCATGCAGTGCCTCTCAAATCAGCGTCAGCTGGTGTTCGGCCTCACCAGCTATGCCGATACCTACGACGACCAGGTCCCGCTGGGCTACAGCCTGGGCCCTGGGGGGCCCGACGGAACGAGCGGCTGGAAGCAATACAACTACCTCGCGCGCACGAACCCCGCGAGCGGCAACCCCGGCATGCGCTGGATGGGCCTGCTCTACCTCCACGGCGCCCTCGACAGTCCCGAGGCGTACTACTGCCCCGCCGAGTCCGACGAACTCGTCAGCCTCAACACCGAGTCCAACCCGTGGCCACCCAACGAGACGGCGCCGGAAGGCAAGTCGAGCCGCATCGGCTACGGCGTCCGGCCCATGATCGGCTGGCCATTCCCCAGCAACGGGCCCATGCCGAGCGGGATGCCGAGGCTCAGCCGCCTGTTCGCAGGCACCGCCGTCGTCGCCGATCTCATCCATAAGCCGGAACGCCTCGACACCCGGCACGAAGACGGGATCAACGCGGCTCGCGCCGACGGGTCGGCGGCCTGGGTCGATCGTTCCGTGATCGATGGCGTCAACGTCGATGGGCTGACCTGGGAAGACACCAGGGACACCGGCTTCAGCGACGAGTTCAACCCGCTGTTCCTGACCGAACCCGAGAACGGCGCGCCGATCGAGGGCATCTGGGCGGCGCTAGACGGGCGCTAGATAGGTCGCCGGATCGGAGTTACTCGCAGCGTCGACGAGCATGAATGCTGAGCCCGCAACGGTCTCTCGCCACTACGCCGCCGCCCGCCGGCGGCGGGACAGGCAAGCAAGGCCGAGCAGCGCGGCCGTCGAGGGCGAGGGCGTAATGGTCGACGATGAAAGCGCGTAGCGGTTGAGGTTCAGCACGCTGAAACCGTGGATCACACCGCCGGGACGGGTCGTGAAGAGCCCCCCAGAATTCCCAGGCCCAACACCGATGAGGTCGAGCCCACCGCTCGCGGGGTTGCTGATGACGGAGACCTCGTTGGTGAACACCCCATCCATGAACCGGGCCCGCAGATTGAGCGGCACCTCGGCGTAAGGATCCGCGGGAGTGTTCAGGTTCCCGGCGGCCGCGATGAAGAACTCGCTGTCAACGTCCGCCCGCTCGAGGTACCGGATCGAAGCGAGCGTGATGACGGCGAACTCGTCCCCGGTACCAGAGATGGTCGAGAGGTCGACCTGCGCGAAGAAGTCAATGGCCGCGATCGGCGCGATCAATGGCTCGCTGAGGATGTGCCGCTGGGTAATGAACTCGATCTGGGCCGCAACGGCACCCGCCGGCAGCAAGCACAGGGCGAGGAATGACGACAGTGTTCGTTGATGTCCCACACTCAAGTCCTAGCACAAGCGGCGCGAACGGCAACAAAAAGTAGATTTTTTCTCGGGATCTGCTGGCAAGGAAACCACATGCGCGCGGGGGTGGGCAGAGGCAGGTGGCCAGGCCAACGCGCCGGCCGTGCCACGCTCTTGTCTTCAAAGCCGTGTCCTCACCACGCCGCCCCTACCAGAACTCGGAACCCCATGCCAAACGCCGCTGCTACGAGCACACATCCGAAAACGATCTGTCCTAAAGCCGTGAGCCAGCACAAGAACGCGCCACGCACGGATCGGATCTGCAACGCGCCCATCATCGCGTATGCCATGACAGACAGCGTCGCCGCCCAAACCGCTGGCAACGCCAGGAACCAGAAAAACAACCCGCTGTAGGGATCCGTGTAGAAAGGAGGCAGAGGTTGTCTTGGGGGGTAGGTTGCGGGTCAGGAACCCCGTCGCCGCCACATCGCGAGCGATCCAAGACCCATCAGGAACCCGCTCGCCGGCGTCGGTACCAGCATGACATTGTCCAGTGCCGTCGAGTCCCCACCGGTCGTGAACTCCCCGCGAATGAACAACCCGGTCACATCCGCAAGCACATCACGCATCTGCTGCTCGGTCACGGCCGTCGTGCTTAGGTCTCCGTCCGAAGAATCATCGACGAGCCGCCATGAATCGGCGAAGAGGGAGACCTCGGCGCCGGCCCACGTGCCATTCGTCGGCAGGTAGTCGATGTCGATCCCGATCATCAGCCCCGCGCCGGAGACCATCACCTCGGCCGGCTCATCATCGAGGTGGTTGCCAACGATTCCGAGCAGCTCCCAGCTCAGCGTGCCGCCGTAGAACGCGCTCAGGTCGCCCTTGTAATCATCGGAGGCCGCGAAGTACCAGTAGTCACCGTTGCCGATGTCGTTGGCACGGATCGCACCGAGCGGATTCCCGACATCGCTTCGCCACATGAAGCCCTGAGCGTCGTTGAGCGTGGACCATCCCTCGGCATCGCTGTCGAAGGTGGAGGTAATGCTTCCGTCAGAAACCGAGGCAACTGATGCGAGCATGAGGCCCGTCAAGACACAGCGATGCATGATGGATCCCCTCCGAGATAGCTGACGATCTTCTGCCGTCTAAACCGAAGATACCTCGGGTTTAAAGACCTGCCAGGCGGTTCAAGAACGAATCAACTCGCCCGCACGCGGGGACCAGTCGTTCCGCGAGCTCAAAACGGCCGCCGGCCCCGGGTCTCCCCGGGGCCGGCGATTGCGGTCGGACGCGGCTGATAAGCCGGGTTGTGTCCCCGCGTCGGTTCGCGTCCTCCTGCGAGGCGCGCCTGCCGCGGTGGGCGACCATTTCTCTGCACCGGGCTGTCTCCAACCCGGCGGAAGGCTCGGCATCGTCGAGCCCTCGGCACCCTACCCGGTCCCTGTCACCCCCGGACAGAGGGCGAGGCTTGCGCCTGAGAGACCTGCTTGGGCTTGCACGGAGCGGGGTTTACTAGCCTCCGACGCTCGCACGCCGGGCGGTGCGCTCTTACCGCACCCTCACACCCTTACCTGTGCTGGGCCTACTCCGAAGAACGGCCCCAGCCATCGGCGGTCTGGTTTCTTTGCACTGCTCCCTTGGGATCGACCGCCGTCTCGCGACGCTGGTATCCCAGGTGGGGTTTGCCCACCGCCCTGTCCTGTCGTGCCCGGACTTTCCTCACGGGAGCACCGGACGCCCGGCCCCCCGCGCGGCCGCCTTGCCGCGTCGTAACACCAGGATCGTACGCTGTTTGCGATAGCATGAGTCCGGATGGTGAGTGACCTGGTCGAAACCGGCGTCTGGCTCAGGCCCGATCAGGCCGACTTCGTCCGCGCCCTGGCCGATCTCGCCGGTCTCAAGATCAGCGTCGCCGGTTCTCCGGACCATCGCACAGGCACCGCCGCCGCGGACGCCCTAGGCGCAGACTTTGCAGGTGATATCCGCGCACTCTTGCGCGGCTCACCGCCCAAACTCATGCTTCTCGCCGACCCGGGCGACCTCGGCGAGATCCGTGGGGACGCCGAGGCCGTGCTCAACGCCGCGGCTGACGGATGCCGTATCGTCTCACTGGCGCCAGTTCCGGCAAGCGCGATCGAACTGCAAAACAACGGGTGGACGAAAGCGAAGGCCGGGCGTGAGCCCTACCGCGGAATCACTCAGCTCTACCGGCCGACGACCACCAAGCTCTGGCGAACGACTCGTGACATGCTCGAACACTTCGGGCCCGTGCGCAGCGCGGCAATCGGCGTCGCGTTGCCCGCCGCTGCGGGGTCGCTCGGCTCGCTCATGATCGGCGCACTCGAACTCGCGATAGAAATCGTGGGCGAGTGTGAGACCGTGTACGCGGCACATGCGCCATCTGTCTCCGGCGGCGGGCTTCACGCCGTGCCGGGCGACACCCTGCGCAACCTGACGGGTGACGCTCATGCGACACTCCGTGGCAGCGGCACGCTCTGCACACTGCGACTCACATCGGGCGCCCCGCGGCCCACACTTGTCGCCCGATTCGATGGCCCCGAGGGCGCGATCGTTGCCTTCGATGACGCCATCGGTTGGTGGGGTCCAGACGGCGCAGAGCGCGACCGATCGACAGACCTTGGCACCGAGTCGCTCGACGCGGCCGAGGGAATCAGCGCCGCAATTCGACGAACGCTCAAGCCGGGCGGCATCTCGAGCCCGATCGATACCATCCACCTGCTTACCGTGGCGCAAGCAGCACTTTTAAGCATGACGACGGGCCAAGCCGAGCGACCCGACATGGTGGGCAGGATCGTGCGATCGGCCTGACACCGGCGGCCCCGCAGCGCCGCATCACCCCCCCAAATGCGACAGGTGGCGGCGGGCCGCACACATGCGGGCGCCAGGCCGATCACACGGATCCTTGCGTGTCCCCCACCCCAGCACGGAACAGCGTTCCGCGACTCTCTCCCGGGCGGGTCCTGTGGACAGAGTTCAGTTGTCGGCCGTTCCGCCCCCCGGAGCACGACCCCAAGCACCAGACGGTGCTAGGCACTTGTAATGTAGGCTTCTAATGCACGAATGGTTTCAACCATCGTCTCACTTCGCGCATAGTTCAAATCACCAATGGAAATCATGCCCTCGATCTGCCCCGCGTTCACCACGGGCACATGCCTTATGCGCTCGTGCCTCATGACCTGACGCAACTCATCAAGACACGTTGTCAACCGGCAGGTCAGTACGGGGCTCGACATGATCTCGCTCACGGGCGTTTGAGCCGCGGGCCTCGCCTCAGCGACGACGCGCGCAAGCAGATCACGCTCTGTCACGATACCGACTGGCTTTGCGTCGTCATCGATCACGAGCAACGACCCAACACCTCGTTTGGTCATCACCCTCGCGGCATCGAGCGCCGTCGCGCTCGACTCGATCTTCTGAACACCCGTGATCCCCTGGCGACGCTTGACCTCGATGAGCTCGGCGACCTTTTCCATGCGGACCCTCCGTGAGCCGCCGCGAGAGAATCGCGGCAACCTGTTCTCGCACGCCGATCAGGAGCCGTCCGCACGCACATCCACGTGCTACGGCGGCTCTGCACAGTCCCCCTCAACACCAAGATGCGTTGAGGGCAGCGTCCCTCCATCCTCCGGGGACGCAGTCCGAGAAATGGACCACCACACATTATGCACGAGATCAGAACGTACTCAAAGCCAAAAATCGTGCTTGAGACAGGATCGCAGCGGGAGCCCAGACACGGGGAGATAAACGGCTCTCAGCTCACCCAACGGGTCAGATGCCAGGCCTTCTTCCCCCGGCGAACTGCCGCGATCGTGCCGTGGAGTAATGCCCCCCGCATCAGGCGGTCACCCTCTCCCACCTTCGTGCCGTTTACCGACACCGACCCATTTGAGAGGAACTCGCGGGCCTCGCGCTTGCTCTTGGCAAGCTCGGTCTTGAGCAGCAGGTCAACCAGATCGGTGCCCTCGCCGTCGAGCTCATCGATCGGATGCTCACTGCTCGGGACCCCCTCGAACACATCGATGAGGATTGACTCCGGCAGCCCCGAGAGATCCCCACTGAACAACGCCTGCCCAGCACGTTCGGCAAGCTCAGCCTGGTCGATCCCGTGAACCAGCGTCGTCGCGGCCCGCGCGAGCACTCGGTGCGGCTCACGCTTGCCGGGAGCCTCGGCGTGCGCCAACTCCAACGCCGCGATCTCATCCTCTTTCGAGAGTGTGAAGATCCTGAGGTACTTGAAGACCTCGCTGTCGGGTGTGTTGAGCCAGAACTGGAAGAAGGCGTATGGGCTCGTGCGCGCCGCGGTAAGCCAGACCGCGCCGCTCTCGGTCTTCCCGAACTTGCCACCATCGGGCTTGGTCAGGAGAGGCGTCGTGATCGCGAAACAGTCCCGATCTTCACCCGGGTGACGCTTGCGGATCAGATCCGAACCCGCGGTGATGTTCCCCCACTGATCGCTGCCCCCCATCTGGAGGGTCACACCCATCGACTCATGGAGATGCGCGTAGTCGAACCCTTGCAGCACCATGTAGCTGAACTCGGTGTAGCTGATCCCTTGCTCGCGGTTATTCAGGCGTTCCTTGACCGACTCCTTCTGCACCATCTGATTCACGCTGAAGTGCTTGCCGATGTCGCGCAGCGCATCGATGTAGCCGATCTCGCGTGTCCAGTCGAGGTTGTTCACGATGGTGGGCTCGGGCAGCCCGGCGTTCGAAAACACGTTCGAGAAGATCGGCCGTTGGGCGGCGATATTCGCCTCGATCTCTTCGCGCGTCCGGAGCTGACGCTCAGCACTCTTGCCCGACGGATCGCCGATCAGCCCTGTCGCACCTCCCATGACCACCACCGGCTCATGCCCGGCGCGGGCCAGGTGCACCAGCATCATGATCGTGACGAGGTTGCCAACCGTGAGGCTGTCCCCTGTGGGGTCGTACCCGATGTACCCCTTACGACCAGGCGTCTTGAGATGCTCACGGAGGTCGTCCTCGCCGGTGCACTGATAGAACATCCCGCGGGCCTTCAGCTCGCTGATGAGGTCGATCGCGGCATCGGTGCGGGTGTCTTCAGGCATCGGCGGTCAGGGTAGGGACCTACCATTCCGCTCGGTTTTCTTGACGCAGGAGCAGCAGCAGATGGACCAGCACCCCCACGGTCACGCCCCCGAAACCAACGACGGCCCGCAGACGATCATGGACCGCCTCAAGACCGAGACCTGGCCCCTGCACCAGCGTGCGGAGACCGCGCCCCAGCAGAAGGCACTCGTCAAGGGCGAGATGCCCAAAGCCGAGTTCATCGAGCACCTGGGCCAGCTCTACCTGCTCCACGACGCGCTCGAGACCAAGCTGCGCGAGGCCGTCGAGAGCGAGCCGGCGATCAAGGCAGTCGTGAAGGACTACCAGTTCCAGGTGCCGTACCTGCTCGAGGATTTCGCGTTCTTCGGTATCGAGGCAGGCTCGTTCAGCCCGACCGCGCACACGCAGGCCATGATCGACCGGATCGAGAAGGCCGCGAACGAGGCACCGCTCAAGCTGCTCGGCATGCAGTACGTGCTCGAGGGCTCGAACAACGGCGGCCGCTTCATCGCGATGGCGGTCCGCAAGACCTACGAGCTCAAGCCCGGCAAGGGCGACCGCTACCTTGACCCATACGGCGAGGCCCAGCGCGGCAAATGGGCCGAGTTCAAGGCCGACATGCTCGCCCAGACCTTTACGCCCGAGCAGGAGGGCCTCCTGCTGAGCGGCGCAAATGAGCTGTTCCTCGGCATGGTCGAAATGGGCGGCGGCGAGGTCAGCGCCGAAGAGCTCGCAGCCGTCTGAGCATCAGCCAAACCAGGCCCTAGAACGACCGCGCGACGACAGCGTCTGCCATCAGCATCAGCACGAGCTTGGGCAACGTCTCGGGCAGAGACTCGATACCGGATTTCGCGCTCTCAACCAGCTTCCGTGCCTCGTTCTCGGCGAACGTGATGGAACCGGTGGACTCCAGCGCCGCTTGAAGCGCTGTGCGCGCATCCGCGGCCTCCTCCGTCGAGTGCCCAGCCGCATCGAGCAGGCTCAACGCCTTGCCCCGATCCTCCGGCGTTGCCCTTGCCAGGTGGTGGATCATCGGCAGGGTCATCTTGCCCTTCTCGATGTCCTTGTTCACGCTCTTGCCGACGGTCCGCTCCTCGCCCAGCAAGTCGAGCAGGTCGTCTTGCACCTGGAACGCAACGCCGAGGGCGATGCCAAACTCGCGGAACGCGTCGCACATCCGGTCGCTCGCGCCCCCGGTCCTCGCACCGAGACCGCAAGCCGCGCCGATCAATGAGCCCGTCTTCCGCTTGACGATCTCGAAGTAAGTCATCTCATCGAGGCTGAAGGAATCGCGGTTGTGGAGTTGGAGGAGTTCACCGGCACACAACTCCATGCTGACGCGCCCGATCTCTTTGGCGTACGCCTGGTCGTCGATCTGGCAACACAGGTGATACGCGGACGCGATCAGATAGTCGCCGAGGATCACGGCGGTCTCGTTCCCGCGCAGGGCGTTGATCGTCTCGCCGCGCCGGCGCACGTCGGCCTCGTCGAGCACGTCGTCGTGGACCAGGGTGGCCATGTGGACCATCTCACAGACCGCACCAAGCGTGACCGTCTCGACGTTCGCCTTGGCCCGACCCGCGGCCAGCCGCTCGTCGATGTCGCGCTCGTTCGCCAACGCACAGAGCACGGCGACACTTGGGCGGAGCATCTTGCCCCTGTAACGCTCGACGTGCGAAGTCAGCCCACGCACAGGCGGCAGGTCTGAATCCAGCTGGGTATCGAAGCGGATCTCGACGCGCTCGAGCGCATCATCGATCACGGCCTGGACAGGACGGAGGGACTCTGGGAACTCGAACACGCCTCGCATGGCGCACTCTAGGTTCGACGGGCAAGGGAGCCCGGGCGTTACTTCTCGGCGGTCAGGTAGCAGATGAACGCCGGATCCGCGTCGCCCGACTCAACGGGCTCGAACTCGCCATCGCCTTCGCCGTCCTCGTCTTCACCCTCCCAATAGACGGTGACATTGGAGAAGCCCGCCTCGGTCAGCAGCTCACGGATCTCGGGGAGTGTCCAGAGCCTCCACGTGTACTCGAAGGCGTTGCGGAACTTGGTCCCATCCTTGAAGTTGAAGTGGATCTTGCACTCCATGCGCCCGCTGATGGGCTCGTAGCGGGCCTGGTGCCAGACGTAGGTGAACTTCGTCTTTCCGTACGGGCTGTCTGCCTCCAAGTCGATCTCGCGCTTCTCCTTCGTCTCCTTCATGGACTCATAGCCACCGTAGAAATCGAGGAAGAACATGCCGTCGTCGGCGAGGCTCTCGCGCACCGCCTCGAAGTACGACCTGAGCTGATCACGTGTATCCAGGATCCAGTAGCTGAAGTTCATCGCGAGCACGCAGTCCACGTTCACCGCGTCACCCGGCGTCAGCACGTTGCACTCACGCAGATCGACCCGCTCGCGCTGGGCGGGAGACAGCTTCGCGACGTGGTGCTCCAGGCCCCAGTCAAGGGTCGGACGATCCAGGTCCAGGCCGATCGCCCGGTTGGCCCGGCGTCGCCTGACCCACTCGCAGCTGGTGTTGCCCGTGCCGCAGAAGTCTTCGCGGAGCAGACTCGCGGTTCGCCCCCGGACCCGCTTAAACGTCTCGTCCACGAAGTCGATCTCGCTCTCGACATTCTGGACACTGGCCTCGTAGAGCACGTGCCGGTCTGCGGTCTCCGCGGTCAGCTTTTGCTTCCGTGAAGCCACCTTCTTCGCGGTCCTCTTCGGGGTCTTCTTCTTTGTGGGAGCGGCCTGTACGACCGACGCTGTGGACTTCCTTGCCATGTGGCGGGAGTGTACCGACCCGAAGGGTCGCGGCAACCGCCGGCGACGGCGACGTGGACACGGTCGAGCACTAGAGTGGCGCTTGCCGCCCGCCCGGAACAGTTCCGGGGCGGCACCACTCTGAGGGAGTACAAGCGTGCGCATCGCCATGGTTGGTACCGGGTACGTCGGCCTTGTCACCGGCGTCTGCTTCGCGAACACCGGCAACGACGTTGTGTGCCTCGACGTCGATCCGGACAAGGTCGAGAAGCTCAAGCAGGACGTATGTCCGATCTACGAGCCGGGGCTAACCGAACTCATGATCAAGAACCGCGAGGCCGGGCGCCTGGTGTACACCCTCGATAAGCAAGAGGCCTATCGCGACGCCGACATGGTCTTCATCTGCGTGGGTACCCCGAGCGATGAACGCGGCCACACAGACATGAAGTACGTTCACTCCGCCGCCGACGACATCGCCGACGTCATCAAGGAGCTGGGCCCCAACCAGAAACCCAAGGTCGTCGTGATGAAGTCCACGGTGCCCGTCGGCACGACGCTGGCGGTCAAGGAGCGAATCCGCGCTCGCGTCGGGCCGGACATCCCCTTCAGTGTCGCCGACAACCCCGAGTTCCTCAAAGAGGGCGACGCCATCCTCGACTTCCAGAAGCCCGACCGCATCGTGGTCGGCATCGAGGAAGGCGATGAGGTCACCGCCGAGATCTTCCGCGACCTTTACGACCCGTTCGTCCGCAACGGGCACCCGATCTACATCATGGACGTCGTCAGTGCGGAGATGGTCAAATACGCCAGCAACAACTTTCTGGCCACGAAGATCAGCTTTATCAATGAGATGGCCAACCTCTGCGAGACGTTCGGCGCCAACATCAACCGCGTCCGTGAGGGCATGTGCTCCGACAAGCGGATCGGCAGTGCGTTCCTCTACCCAGGGCTGGGTTACGGGGGCTCGTGCTTCCCGAAGGACACCCAGGCCTGCATGATGATGGGCGAACAGACCGGCACACCGATGCAGCTCTCGACCGCTGTGCACGAGGTCAACCAGCGCCAGCGAGAGCTGTTCTTCAAGAAGATCCAGGGTTACTTCCAGGAGAAGGGCGGGCTGACCGGCAAGACGCTCGCCTTCTGGGGCCTCGCTTTTAAGCCCCGCACCGATGATATACGCCAGGCCCCGGCGCTCAGCTTGATCCGCAGTGCCCTTGGCTACAGCGTCACCTGCAAGGGCTTCGATCCCGTCGCCGCGGCCAACAGCGCAGCTGAGATCGGCCCGGGTCTTGAGATCTGCGATGACATGTACGACTGCGTTGACGGCGCGGACGGTCTCGTCATCTCGACCGACTGGGACGACTTCAAGAGCCCAGATTTTGCCAAGCTGAAGGATCGGATGTCGGGCCGCGTGATATTCGATGGTCGCAACCTGTACCGACGCCAGAGCTTTGAAAAGCTCGGGTTCGACTACTTCAGCGTGGGTCGCCCGCCGGTGCGGGCCCAGGGGTGAAGATCGAGCAGGGGGACTGGCGCGATCTCGCCCGAGCGCTCACGCCCAATTCGATCGATCTGCTCTATGCCGATCCGCCGTTCAACACCGGCAAGAAACAACGAGGCGCTGACGGCGCGGAGTACGAAGACGCCTGGCCCACGGTTCAGGCCTGGATAGCGTGGCTCCGTGAGCGCCTCGAGGCCACGCTCCCCGCACTCAAGCCGACCGCCTGCCTTCTGCTCCATGTGGACTGGCGCACCAGCCACCATGCCCGCCTTCTTCTTGACGGTCTACTCGGCAACGATCGGTTTGTGAATCACTTGATCTGGACGTACGGGCTTGGCGGATCCAGCCCCCGTCGCTTTGCGCGCAAGCACGACGACATCTTGTTCTATTGCGTCGATCCCGACCGCTACTACTTCGATCCCCCCATGATCCCCGCGACCAGCAACCGGATGAAGGGCGAGCTCAAGAAAGCCACCGATGTGCTCGACATCCCAGCGATCAACAACATGTCCACGGAGCGAACGGGTTACCCCACCCAGAAGCCGCTGAATCTGCTTCAGATGCTCGTCGGCGCGTGCTGCCCGCCGAATGGCAATGTGCTCGACCCAGTGTGCGGCTCGGGCACCACGCTGGTCGCGGCCGCAAAGCTGGGACGAAACCCGATCGGCTGCGATACCAACGAGCAGGCGATCGCAATCGCTCACGAGCGGCTACGCTCCGCCCGCTGACCCAGCCGGCTGAACCCCGGGGGAAGAGCCTCGCGCCATGCCGAAGCGACTGTTCAGACTCTACCAGCGCAAGCGCATCATCAACATCAATGTGAACATCGCCACAGCGGGCCTGACCGCGATCGCGATCGGTGCGGGTGTCGTGTGGATCTTCAAGAAGGCGTTCCCTGGCCTCCCCACCTACGCGTACACCACCACGGGCCTCATCGCCGACGTGATCATCGATGTCGGACTCTATTTCGCGCTCCATTGGGCCGCGAACCACTGGCGGCCGGTCAAAGGACGCACGGAAAAGGAGAAGCGGGCTCTGGAGGCCGACCCGCCGCCATTCTGGAAGGATGCGACGCTCGTCCAGTTCGAGCGGGCGATCCTGAGCCCGATCTTTTATCTGCTCAGCGCCGGGGGCATGGAGACGCTCCAGCGGGCACTGGGCTGGCACGCATCCCTCGCGATGATCGTCGGATTCTCATCGGCCCTGGTGATCACCCGTGTCATTCACACCATCTGGGGCCTCCGCAGCGGCCGGTTCCGGGACCACCACGAGCAGACCGCCAGAGCCCCGGAACCAGGTGGAGCCAGCGGGTCGAAAGGGCCGTCCGGTCTGTAGGGCCTTGGCAAGCCGGGCAGACCCCGCCTCGCCAGGGTGCTAGGTCGCGACCCCCCTCGCCTGTCGATAATGCCCGAACATGTGCGGCATTGCCGGCATCCTGCGTGTGGCCCCTGCGCCCACCGGTCTCGAACCCGGTGAGTGGCCCCCTGCGCCCGAGTCGCGCATCCCCGAGCGATGGCTCGATGCGCTCGACTCCGGGATCATGCACCGCGGACCGGATGACCAGGGCCGGCACCGCGACCGAGTCGCGATGGAAGACGGATCCACCGTCGATGTCGCGTTCGTCCACCGTCGGCTTACGGTGATCGACCCGGATGGTGGTGCACAGCCGATGGTTGCGGGCGGGCACGCCCACCGGGGCCGCGTCGCGCTGGTCTTCAACGGCTGCATCTACAACAACGGCCCACTCCGCCACCAGCTCAAGAGCGCTGGCGCTCGCTTCGAGACGGGCAGCAGTGACACCGAGGTATTGCTCCAGGCCTACCGCAACTGGGGCCGCGACATGCTCGAGCAGATCGAGGGCATGTACGCGTTCGGTGTGTGGGATGCGCGCAAGGCGCAGGTGATTCTTGGCCGCGACCCCGCGGGTGAGAAACCGCTGTACACCGCGCGTCTGCCCGATGGCTCTGGCTACGCCTTCGCGAGCACGGCCTCTGCGCTCGTCAACTTCCTCCGATCGATCGATCGGGAGATCGAGCGGCGCCACACGCCCAGGCCTCTCGGCTCGGTCGAGTGGGTCGCGACCGGAGGGGGACGCAACGCGCCGATCGACGGTGTCCACGTCGTGCCACCCGGCACGCGTGTCACCATCCAGATGGTCAGGGGCCAGGCGGAAGCCGAGAGCAAGACCCACTGGGCGCCGCCCCCGAAGCGCGAACGTCGCTCGATGGTCACTGCGCAGCAGTTCGACCAGTCCCTCGAGGGCATCGTCGCGGCTCGGATGCAATCAGACGTCCCACTGGGCGTGTTCCTGTCGGGAGGCGTGGACTCCTCACTCATCGCGTACTACGCGTCCAAACGGATGCGTACGCAGCAAATGAGGCTCTTGAGCTTCTGCCTCCGCATGCCCGACGACCAGCACGACGAGTCGGGGTACGCCGAAGCTGTGGCGCACCAGCTCGGCACCGAGCACCAGACGTTCCTTTACGACGGCTCGCCGCTTGAGGACCTGGAGACGCTCGTCCGTTCGAGTGGCTTGCCCCTTGGCGATAGCTCGATCCTGCCGACCTATTGGCTCTGCAAGTGCGCCCGCAACAGCATCACAGTCGCGCTCACGGGAGACGGCGCCGACGAGCTGTTCGGAGGCTATCAGCGCCACGTCGCCGCGAGCCTGCTCGATTCATACGGGCCACTGCTCCGAATAATCCCGGAACGGCTTCTGCCCCAGCGTGATCCGAAGAGCGGCGGCGCAAAGCTGGCAAGGCTCATCAAGGCAGCGCGGAACCGGGGGTACGCGGATCTCCGCGCCGTGTTCCCGTCACACGAGCTCCGGCGGCTGATCGGGCCTCAGGCCGACGAATGGCTGAAACGTCCCGAGGCGGGCAAGAACGTGGGTGACCCGCTCATGCACGACTTCCTGAGCTACCTGCCCCGCGACATCCTCCGAAAGGTGGACACCGCGAGCATGGCGGTCGGCCTCGAGGTCCGAGCACCGTTTCTCGACCGCGGGCTGATCGCCGCGGCCTTCCGCGAGCCGATCTCGGCGCTCATGCCGGGTCGTCAGCGCAAGGGGCTGCTCCGCCGCATCGCCCGAGCTCACCTGAACGCCGAGCTAGTCGATCGCCCGAAGATGGGATTCGCCCTGCCGCTCGCCCGATGGTTCCGAGAGGACCACGGGGGCCTGACATCGGCGCTTGGCGACCTGCTCAAGGGCCAAGAGCCATTCCCGGGCCTTGATGTGACGATCCCGCCCAAGCACGCCCTGAGGCTCATTAGCGAGCACAAGAAGGGCAGACGCGACCACAGCCAGCGGCTGTTCCAGCTCCTATCGCTCTCGGTCTGGTCGAGGTGGCTCGCGGGCCATCCGCCGATCACGTCTGTGCAAGCCGGGCCCGACGGGGTCGGGTTCGATGACCCGCTTGCCGATGGGCCCGACGGCAGCCCCGCGGCCGCCTGATCGGCCCGACTCGATCGTGAATCGGCTCAGTTCGCCTTGAAGAGCGTGACCTCTGTCTGCGGGAACGGGATGCCGATCCCGTCCTTGTCGAGCTCAACCTTCACAGCGCGGGTCAGCGCATCCATCGCGTCCCAGTAATCCGGGGCATTGACAAACGCGCGGACTCGCCAGTCGATCGCCGAGTCACCCAGGGCATTCAGGAATACCGACTTGGGAGGATCGGCGAGGACCGTCCCGCCCAATGTGTCGATCGCGCGGAGCAAGACCTCACGGGTCTTGTCGAGATCGGCGTCATACGCGGTGCCGACGGCCACCTCAATGCGTCGGATCGGGTGGTGGCTGACGTTCTCGATTGTGTTCCCGAACACCGACGAGTTGGGCAGAATGATCCGACGCTTGTCGGGGGTGTCGAGCGTCGTGGTGAACAAGCCGATCGCCTCGACCGTGCCTGCCTCACCTGCGACCTTGATGAACTGGCCCGAGTTGAACGGCCGGAAGAAAAGCAGCATCACGCCAGAGGCGAAGTTGCTCAGCGTGCCCTGGAGCGCCAGACCCACCGCGAAGCCCATCGCCGCGATGACAGCCGCGAAGCTCGTCGTCTCGACACCGAGCGTCTGGAGCACGCTCAGGATGACCAGAAGCAGCACACCGTAACGCGTGAACGTGCCGATGAACCGGCTCAGCGTCTGATCGACGTTGGCCTTCCCAACCGCCCGGCTCACCAGCGAGCCGATCCAACCGGCGACGATGAAACCGGCGATCAGCATCGCCAGCGCGAGCACGATCTTCGGGCCGTACTCGACAGCGAGGTTTGTCAGCGCCTCGATCGCGGCCTGCGGGTCCTCGGCGATCGATGCAACATCGATCCCCGTTTCGGCCTCAGCTGCAGCGCCGTCCGCGCCCGTCGCGGCGTCCTCGGCGGCGCCGGCGGCATCCTCAGCCCCCGCCTCGGGCTGGGTCATGGCCAGCGTCCCGAGGGTGCTCATCAGCGTTTCCAGTGTCATGGTGTTCCCCAAGGTGTGCGTGCGTCAGAAGGTCCACGCGAGCTGGACGTAGTAGTCGAGATCGCTCCGATTCGTATCGGAACCCGGCTGGGTGTCATAGCGGTGCAACGCCCCGACCACGAGATTCAGATTCGTCTCTTCGTCGAGCAGCACGCGCCACTCGGCGGTGGATTCGACACGCGTCTCCCCCGCCTCGTCAACGTCGAGGAAGAAGTCCGTGTGCGCCTCGAAGTCCTGCTTCTCACTGATGTCCCACGTGTAGTCGGCGCCGACGATCAGCTCGGGACGCCACGCGAGCTCATCGCCGCGCAGGTTCTTCGTAGCACCCGCACCAACCCGGCCGATCAGCACGTGCTTCTCGCGGTCGATGAAGGTGTAGCCCGCACCGCCGCGGAGCGAGATGCGGTGCTGGTAGTTCTGGAACTCGTCGTAGTCGTAGACCACCCGCGTGAACGCCCGCCAACGCGGCGCATCCTCGAACAGGAAGTCATTGCCCCAGATCGCGCGAGCGGCCTGCTCGGTCACCTCGGCTTCTTCGTTCGCGTACCAATAGGCAAACGAGATAATGCTCTCGAGATAATCGGTGGTGCGCTTCAGGTCAAGTCCCGCACGCAGGTTCACACGCTCGTTGTTGCCCGTCGAGCCATTCAGCCCGAGCCCGACGCTGCCATCCCACTTGTGGAACTCCCAATACGAAGGAGGCGCGTCCTCAACAACTGGCGTCTCGTCTTGGACGAAGGACGCGGCACTGATCGCCGGCGCCCGGAGCACCGTCTCTCCTCCAAGCCCCTCGATCACCTCAGCGCTCGCCGCACCCGCGATGAGCAATGCCGCGGCGCCGCCGATGGAAGCCACTCTTGCCGTGCCGATCGTCATCTCGTCCCCCGATCTCTGTCCTTGTGTGCCCGCTGCTCGACCCCCGATGGCAGGGGTTTGAGCGGCGACTTTATCGGGTATTTAGATCCGAATCCAGCCTATTTGAAATGCCGTGGGCTTCGGGCGGAGACCAATCTCTGGACACGCGCCCTCGGTGCAGTCGATAGGCTCGGCGTGATGGACGATGCGCAGCGGAAACTCACGCCCGACCAAGGCCGCCGCAGGGCACTGTCGGCCATCGGGGGCCTCTTCGGGCTCGCCGCCCTTGCGGGGTGTGGATCGAGCCGCACCAAGCGAGCCAGAGCAGAGTGGGAAGACCGTGCCCCGGTGGGCAGCCTGACTGACCGCGATGACAGGCCCTACCGCCCGCAGAACCCGGAACCGGTCTGGGAAGGCACCGCGGCCCGTGGTGTCATCGCTCGAAGTGCCTGGGCGCACGAGCAGCCCCGCCCGTGGCTCGCCGACCCGATGGGCCGGATCTCAAGAATTACGATCCACCACGATGGTTACGACGTGTTCGGCTCGCCACATCAGACCGACGCGGCGGAAAGGCTTGAGCTGTTCCGCGACCGCCACATCAAGCTCGGCTGGGCAGACATCGGCTACCACTATGCAGTGGACCCGGCGGGCCGCGTGTACGAGTGTCGGCCCGTCAGCCTCCAAGGCGCACACGTCAAGCACAACAACGAGCAGAACCTCGGGATCCTGGTTCTTGGACACCACAGCCTGCAAGCGCCGACCGACGAGGCGCTGGGCGCGCTCGCCCGCTTCGTCCGCGCGAAGCAGACCGAGTACCGTGTACCGGCGTCAAGGGTCTACACCCACCGCGAACTGCGGCCCACCGAGTGTCCTGGGCACAACCTGCAACGTCGCTTTGACGAGATCCGCCGCCGAGGCATGATCGCCTGAACTCGGCGTCAGTTTGGGCCCACGAATCGGTCCTAACGCAAGTCGTTGTTGCTACGCATCGCCCTCGGCGGCAACAGGCTCCGCCTCATCCGCGCCAGGAGCATCGTCTTCTTCGTCGACCGGGCCATCGCGCTCGCCGAAGATCGCGGTGCCCACACGGACAAGGTTTGCCCCTTCTTCGATCGCGACATCGAAGTCCCGCGTCATGCCCATGCTGAGAAGGTTGAACCGGCCCTCACTGATCCCGGTGCGCCGGATCTCTTCGAAGAGCTCACGCGCCCGAGCGAATACCCACCGCACTTCCTCCGGGTTGTCCACGAAGGGCGCCATAGTCATCAGACCCCGGACGCGGACATACACCAACGAATCGATCTGCTCGCAGAGTGCCTGAGCCGCGGGGAGAGGCACGCCGTACTTGCTCTCCTCACCCGAAACATTGACCTGCACAAGTACATCGATGGGCTTGTCTTTCTTCAGCCCGAACGCCTGGAGCTCCTCAACGAGCCGAAGCGAATCGACGGAGTGAACGAGCCGGATGATCCCGGCGACCTTCTTCGCCTTGTTCCGCTGGAGGTGACCGATCATGTGCCAGCGGAGGTGATCGGCTTCGCCTCGCTCGGTCGGCACACGTTCCGGATCGGGCGGCGCGGCTCGGGTGTGCGTCAGCACGCGGAGCCGCTCCGCGTACTCCGCGGCCATCGCGACCCGCTTCTCGAGTTGCTGAGCCTTGTTCTCGCCGAAGTCCTGGTGACCGGCGTCGATCAATGCCCGAATCTCGTCGGCCGCAGCAAACTTGGTCACCGCGATGGTGATGATGTCCTCGGGCCGACGCCCGCTGCGAACCGCAGCCGCGGCGACCCGGTCCATCACCGCGCGGTAGCGTTCGAGTAACGCCTGGTGCTCATCCAAGCCTGGGCCTCCTGCCCTGTGTGCCGGTGATCACATTCGACCGCTCGGCGTCCTCTGCTTTCTCCGCGGCATCAGGCCCGGGAGGACCGGACCGGGCGACGCGCCTCTCCGTAGGATAACTGAGACCGCGGTGTGTGTCAGGTCTCCCCCGGATCTTCGCACACCCGGCCCCGCTGCCGCCCCAACGCGGCGTTCGGACCAGACTCGCTGTCCATGAGGAGGACGATGCCATGAACGTGACACTCCCCCCCCGGGAGACCCCAATCGAGGTGGGCGCCGAGGCCCCGGATTTCACGCTCAAGACACAGACCAAGGACGACTGGACCCTGAGCGCCGAGCTCGAGAAGGGGGACGTCGTCCTGTGCTTCTACCCGATGGACTTCAGCTCAGTCTGCTCGACTGAGATGAAATGCGTCACCGACGATTTCGCCAAGTGGGAGGCCAAGGGCGCGCAGGTCGTGGGTGTCAGCTGTGATTCGTTCTTCGTCCACGAGGCCTGGGCGAAGGAACTGGGGCTCAAGCAGACCCTGCTCGCCGACATGCACCGTGAGGTGTGCAAGGCATATGGCTTCTATTGGCCCGACCTGAACGTCTCGAGCCGGGGCACCGTGGTTGTAAGCAAGGGCGACGGCGGCCCTGTCGTCAAGTGGGTCCAGTCCCGTGACATTCCGAACGCGATGAACTTCGATGAAGTCCTCGCCGCGATCAGCTAACGCGAACCCGAGAGCCCGCATGCCGAACAACACGCCCTTCGTACTCATCATCCGTGACGGCTGGGGGTCCAACCCGAACCCCGAGCACCGCGAGTTCAATGCCATCGAACTCGCCGATACGCCCATCGCCGATCGACTGATGGCGAACTACCCAAACGCGCTGATCCGCACCAGCGGCGAGGATGTCGGCCTGCCCGAGGGCACGATGGGCAACAGCGAGGTTGGCCACCAGAACATCGGCGCTGGACGCATCGTCGACCAGGAGGCCGTTCGGATCACCAAGGTGTGCCGAGCCGGCCTCGAGGACAACGCTGCGCTAGTCGAGGCGGTGAAGGCCGCAAAGGCAGCGGGCAGTGCGGTCCACCTGATGGGGATCAACTCTGACGCGGGCGTGCACGGACTCATCGAGCACCTCGAAGCCCTGCTCCGCCTGTGCAAGTTGCTGGGCCAGGACAGGGTCTACATCCACCTGTTCACCGATGGGCGCGACACTGGGCCGAAGACCGGCAAGGGCTATGCCGAGCATGTCGAGCGATCGTGCACCGAGATCGGCGTTGGCCGCGTCGCCAGCGTCGTGGGCCGCTACTGGGCGATGGACCGGGACAACCGCTGGGAGCGTGTGCGTCGGGCGTATGACTGCCTGACAGGCCGCGACGAAACGCTCCCAAACTTCGCGAGCGCCCCCGAGGCAATCGGCGATTACTACGACAACCCAGCAAAGGGCTTGGTGGGCGATGAGTTCATCGATCCACGCACGGTCGGAGATGCAGGCGAAAGCCGCATCGAGAGCGGTGATTCCGTTGTCTTCTACAACTATCGGGGCGACCGCCCACGTGAGCTCTGCAGCGCGTTCCTCCTGCCCGAGTTCCACGGGTCAGGCGAGCTCAAGCCCAGCCCCGACTCTGGCGAGCACGGCTTCGACCGAGGCGACAGGCTCGAGCTCAACTTCGTGATCATGAGCCCCTATTCAGAGCGACTCGCGGACCTGGCGTCGGTGGCCTTCCCGCGCCCCGCGAAGATGGAACGCATCGGCGGCGCGTGGCTCAGCGAGCTGGGCATGACGCAGTTCCGCTGCGCCGAGACCGAGAAGTACCCGCACGTTACGTTCTTCTTCAACGACTACCGCGATGACGAGTTCGAGGGCGAACACCGCGAGATCATCCAGAGCCCGAAGGTCGCGACCTACGACCTCGCGCCGGAGATGTCGGCCTCGGGTGTACGCGACGCTGTCCTCCGCCGGCTCGACGCCGAGGAGTGCGAGGACGTCCTCGTCGTGAACTTCGCCAACGGCGACATGGTGGGCCACACAGGCTCGCTCGAGGCCGCCATCCGGGCATGCGAGGTTGTCGACGATTGTGTTGGCAGAGTCGTTGAGAGAACGCTTGCGAAGGGCGGAGCATGCATCGTCACCGCTGATCACGGCAACGCCGAGCAGATGTGGTCACCCGAGAACGACAGCCCCCACACCGCGCACACGACCTATGACGTGCCCGCGATCGTTGTCGGCGAAGCGTTCAAGAACCGCACACTCCGCGAGGGCGGATGCCTCGGCGATCTGATCCCGACGATGCTGGAGATGATTGGCGTCGAGCAACCGTCGGACATGACGGGCAAGAGCCTGCTCACCTGATACGAGTCCCGTCAGCCCTGCGTCGGATGTCGGGGCCCGCCTGACGCGTGCGGCGGCGCCTCCGCCAGCGGATCGTCATCGCCGCCCCCACCGCCCATCGCCTCCCGCACGTCGTCCTCGACCCGGAGCAGCTTCGCCTCAAGCCGCTCAAGCCTCGTGGTCATCCGTTCGAGTTTGCGGTTGAGTTGCAGCACCTCGTCGGACAGCTGCTCCACCGTGCGGTCGGTGAACGCGCCGCTCTCTTCGAGCTTCTGGATTCTGTTGTCTTGGGAGTCGGGCACAGCCGCCCAGTCTAAGCGGTATCCGCAATCAGCCCGCCGTGCGGAGCTGCTCGACCGCGATCTCTTCCATCGTCACACGGTTGCGCCCGTTCTGCTTGCTGGCGTACAACAGCTTGTCGGCGCACTCGAGCCAGGCCGCGGCATCTTCGGAAGGTGCTTTGCTGGCGCCGCAGAGTCCGATCGAGATGGTGACGGTTCGTTCTGGGTGGCGGGCCCAAGTGATCGACTCGATGTGCTGGCGGATCCGCTCGCACACGACGAACGCCTCAGGCGTCGTCGTCTCGGGCATCAGGATCGCGAACTCCTCACCGCCGTACCTGCATGCCACGTCGCTCTCGCGGATCTGCGACCTGATGGCCTGGGCGATGCCCTCGAGCACCTTGTCGCCTGCGGGGTGTCCGTAGAGGTCGTTGATCGACTTGAAGTGATCAGCATCCAGCAACGCGAGGCTCAGGGGGCGCTCGTGACGATGGCAAGCCGCCACCTCCTGGGGCCAACGGCTGTCGAGATAAGCGCGGTTCCAGAGCCCGGTGAGACCGTCAATCTGAGCCTTCTGCGCGAGCATCAGCATGAGCTGGCTCATCCGCAGCGCCGAGCGGACCCGGACACGGAGCTCCGTCAGATCGAACGGCTTGGTGATGTAGTCCACCGCACCGAGATCGAACGCGGTCACCTTGTCCTGACTGCTGCTAAGCCCGCTCAGGACGATCACCGGGATGTCCGCGAGCTTCGGGTTGTCCTTCAGGCGGCGGAGCACCTCGAAACCGTCAACTTCTGGCATCGAGAGATCGAGCAGGACGATCGCCGGCGGCTCATTGTCCGCGGCCTCGAGCCCCTCGGCACCGCCTTCAGCGCTGACCACGTCGAGGTCTTCATGCTTGAGGCGAGCGCGCAGCAGACGGTGAACATCGACCGAGTCGTCGATCACCAGCACCCGAGGCCGGGCGGCATTGTGTGCTTCACTCGCCGTCATTGGTCGCTGTACCTCTCGTCACCCTCCACCCGATTTCGGGCAGACCCCCTCAAGAATCGACCGACACTCAGGCCCTAACCCGCCTGCACAAGCCGATGAGATCGTCCGTCTCCTGACGAAGACGATCAACATCGCTGAAGTCACCAGCACGGAGCGTGTGTTCGAGCTTCGCGGCCGCTTCGCCGACAGGCCCGAAGCCATAGCCGCCACTGGCGCCCTTGAGCTGGTGCGCAAGCGTCGTCAGTTGGGCCCAATCCTGAGCGTCGAGCGCGGAGGTCATGCTATCGATCCGACCCTGCATGTCCTCGACGAAGAGCTCGACGAGTTCCGCCATATCCTCGTCCGAGCGAAACTCGGAGTAGATCGGTGAACCAGCGGCCTGCGGTTCGCTCATGGCAACCACCTCCGGGTTCTTCAGTCGGCACCCGGGAAGTCGCTGTTGATGGCAATGGCGAACTAGGGAGCCAATCCCTTCGTCCGGATCCGTTATACGGTCAGACAAGGACAATCGGGCGCGTCATGAAGCACCACAATCGCCTGTTTAGGCGATTGTTGATCGGCTCAGATCAGATACGCCTGTTCAAGAACTTCCAAACTCGGGTATTCATACCCAAGGGGTTCTCGCCGAGAAAACAGAACGAAACTCGGGTTCAGCGGCGGCGACGCGTCACAACGCCGGCAAGACCGGCGAGCGCGAGACCGGCAGCGGTTGGCACCGGCACTACCGGGTTCGCCGACATGGGAACCACGTTGAGATAGGACGCCGAGAGGCCGGCTTCGCCGATCGAATCGACACCGATCTGCACCCGCAGATCGCCCTCAAGCATGCGATCGATCACAGTGCGGAACGAGTACCCCGCGGCGAGGAAGACCCGCACGGTCAGCGAATCCGCAGCGGAATCCACGCCCGCTTCGGTGCCCTCGCCGTCCTTGGCCTGGAAGCCGAGCACCGCGTTGAACGGATCACCGCTCGCCAAAGCAGGGCCCGACGGGAGCGTGCTGCCGAGGCCAAACTGGAAATCCGTGCCATCGCCGCTGACAAGAGCACCGAGCAGCATGCGCCCCTCGGTGTCGTCATTCGCGAAAAACACCGACGAGATCGAGCTCGCGGTCTCGGCCGAGTTCGTGAAGGTGAAGTCAACGAGCGAAGAGGTGCCCTGAACGCTCGAAACCCTGAGATTGAGCTGGCTGGCAACCGAGGAGGCAGAAGGACCTGACGCGCTCTGCGCAAAGCCGAAAGAGAACGATTCGCCGGCCGCACAGCTGGCGGCAGCGACAACGCCCAGGGCTCCGATGATTCCGCGATTCATCCCAGTCTTCCCCTTGCGGCCGAGTGCGGCGGCCGCGCTTCCCTCAGATCTCTACCGGGAATCCGCCCGATGACAAAGCCACCCGGCAGTTGGACTCTCGATGCATCACTGTACACCGAGGTCTGCCGTAAATCACTCCCTACGTTGGATTTCAAGCAAAGTTGGGGCGTTCTCAGACTGAGAAAAACACGCCGGTCAGCGGCTGTTGAGCCACAAGCGGAGGTCTGAAACCAGCCCCTCATGGGAGCGAGGGTCCGCATAAATCACGTGGCCGGCGGGAAAATCACGGACCGTCACATCCGCTCGCCCGAACGCCCCAGACTCCGCGAGCCGGCGGTTGGTCGCGAACGGGGTAACCAAGTCGTACCAGCCACCGGCGATAAATACACTCGGACGCCGACCGACGGTGGCGGCCTCGGCGATCAGGGGAGGCACGCCGAACCCACCTTCAAAGAGCCTCGTACGACCGTCGGCGCTGCGCCAGGAGCCATTGGCTCGACCGTTCATGAGCCGGTACCGCCCGTCGGTCTCGACCCCGAAGAGACCCGAGAGCAGGGTCTTGACCGCGTTGCCCAGGGTCGAGGTCTCGATGCCGCCCAGTGCTCCCTCGCTGGCCCGGAAGCGGGCATCGTGCTGGTCGTACCCGCTGCCGGACGCCCGCGCGGTGTAGAGGTCCCGCGTCTCGCGAACCAGGTCGAGCGTCGCCTCGTCGAGCCGGTCCTGGCCCTGGAGCGCTGGCAGGTACACCTCGCGGCTGAAGAGGTACGCCTGATCGACGAACTCCGCCTCGTCCTCGACCTCGCGCAGACCCCGGTGGGCCGCGAGCGCCGCGAACGTCGGGAGCCGGTCCGCCCGGCCCGCCCCCCTCGCCCTGGAGCGCGTGATTGTCGCCGATTCGAGGGCGGGCGAGATCAGGATCAATCCCTCGACCTCGATGCCGCGTTCTTCGAGCGGCGCGAGCATCGCGGCGACCCGCACCGCCCCGTAGCTCTCGCCGCACAGGTAGACCGGCCGATTCTCAATGCCCCACTCTTCGAGGAAGGTCTCGACGAACTCCGCTGCCGCGTCGGCATCGGGCACGACACCCCAGAAGTCCGCGTCCTCGTATCGACCGGCCGCGCTGCTAAAACCCGTTCCCACCGGATCGACATAGACCAGGTCGGTCAGATCGATGAACGTGTAGGGGTTCACGCCGAACTGGCCATCGCCCTCAACCCCGGAATCGGCGCTCAGCGGTGCGCCGAAGCCGGTGTGGAGGAGGGCCGCGGCCGCGCCGGGCCCGCCGTTCCAGAAGAACGTGATGGGCCGGTCATCGCCCACATCGACGCCGCTCTGGGCGAGATACGCGAAGCCTGTCATGTCCGCCATCGCGCGGCCGCGATCGTCGGTGAGCCGGAGCTCGGCGACCTCACACGCGACATCGACCCGGCCCGAGGGGGTCGGGAGGCCTTCGAGGATCGCCTCCTGGGCGAGCGCGGGGAGGGAAATGGTGAGGACGAGGAGGGTTGTGAGCAGACGCATTGGGGGCTCCGGCGCGACGCGGTCCCAGATGCGCCAGCAGAACCACCCTGTCAGAGAATCCCGCTGCTAGCGCGCCGAGGCCATCCCGCGCCCGACCGGCTCGTACATGCTGTCCGGCACCTGCCGCCGGAGGATGTACTCAACCTGAATCCTGGCATACACATCGATCGGCATCCCCGCTTGCGTTGCCGCGTCGCGGTGGAGCATCTCCACGATGTCGAAGTTCGACGCGATGTTGATCTTCCAGACCCCGTCCTCGAGACGGAACTCCATGGATGCCCCAACCGACGCACCGTTGAGGAAGAGCGGAACCGCGGCTCGGTCACCATCGAGTATCGGTGTGCCCAACGAGATCCCCTCGGGCATGTTCATCGAGATCCAACCCTGCTGGACCGAGAGCCCAATCAGACGCTCTCCGTCGAGCCGCCGGATCAGCTCGGGCGAGGTGCGGCCGCGCAGCTTGAGCACATCGATCTGAATGCCGACGTCGAGCCCACGAAGCTCTTCAGGCTCGGCGTCGATCGCGAGATCCACGACCCTCTGGTAATAGGCAAGCGTGGGCGCAGCGATGCAAGAGACAGCTCCGACGCCATCCTGATCGCGGACCGCGGCCTCGTACCGCTCGAATGTGGCCTGGACGCCCGCCGAGACCTCGGCGACATCCCGGAACGCAGTCGCCCCCGCGGCGACAGGAGAGCCCAGGAACGAGGCAATACCGATCTGCAGAGTGACAAATGCACCGACACGCGAAAGGAAACGGGCCATAGGTGGACCTCCAGTCGCCTGAGGAGTCGGGTAGATCCTGAGGTGTCTGAAGGTCTGCGCCGGCACCGGATCAAAGACAGGTGTTACCGGCCTATTCCCCGGTATCCAGCACCGCCATGAACGCCTCTTGCGGGATGTTCACGCTCCCGACGTTCTTCATGCGGGCCTTGCCCTTCTTCTGCTTCTCGAGCAGCTTCCGCTTGCGGGTCACGTCGCCGCCGTAGCACTTGGCGGTCACGTCCTTGCGGTAGCCCTTGATCGTCTCGCGGGCGATGATCTTGCCGCCGATAGCGGCCTGCAGCGGGATCTCGAAGTTGTGCCGGTCGATCTGCTTCTTGAGCTTCACCAAGAGCTGACGCCCGCGGCCCTCGGCCTTCTCGCGGTGCGTGATCAGGCTCAGGGCCTCGACCTTGTCGCCGTTGATCAGAACATCGACCTTCACGAGGTTGTCGGTCTCGAAGCTCTCGACCTCGTAGTCCATGGTGCCGTAACCGCTGGTGATGCTCTTGAGCCGGTCGTAGAAGTCGTAGATCAGCTCGGCCAGCGGGATGCCGAAGGTCAGCATGTCTCGAGCCTCGCTGACGTACGTCTGGTTGCGGAAGATGCCGCGCCGATCGAGCGCGAGCTTCATCACATCGCCCACCATGTTCTTGGGCGCCATGATCTCGACGCGACAGATGGGCTCCTTGATCGCCAGCACGCTGCCCATGTCGGGAAGGTCGGCGGGGTTGTGCACCTCAACCTCGCTGACAGCGCCCTCTTTGCCTCGGACATCGACCTTGTAGCTCACCGTCGGCGCGGTCTGCACGAGCTCTAGATCAAACTCGCGTTCGAGGCGCTCCTGGATGATGTCCATGTGCAGCAGGCCCAGGAAGCCGCAGCGGAAGCCGAAGCCCAGGGCCTCGCTGTGGACCGCCTGGTACGTGAAGCTCGCGTCGTTAATGCTGAGCTTCTCAACGGCCTCGCGCATCTCCTCGAAGTCGTTGCCCTTCTTATCCGTCGTCGCGGGGTAGAAGTCGCAATAGACCATCTGGCGGGCGGGCTCGTAACCGGCCAACGCCTCGGGCGCCGGATTGTGCTCGATCGTGATGGTGTCACCCACCCGGACATCGCCCAGCGTCTTGATCGCGGCGATCATGTAGCCGACCTCGCCGGCCGCGAGCCTGTCGGTCTTGGTGGGCTTGGGCGTGTTCTTCCCAAGCTCGGTGACGTGGAAGGTCCGCTCCATCCCCATCATGAGGATCTTGTCGCCGACCTTGAGCTCGCCGTCCATCACGCGGACGTACACGACCACGCCCCGGTAGTCGTCGTACACCGCGTCGAAGATCAGCGCCCTGGTCTGCGGGATCTCGCTCTTGCGGGGCTCGGGCAGACGCTGGCAGATCGAATCCAGCAGCTCCGGGATGCCCTCGCCGGTCTTGGCGCTGCACTCGACGCAGTCCTCACCCGGCAGGCCCAGCACCTGATCGACCTCCTCGCGGATCTCGTCGGGGCGCGCGCCGGGGAGGTCGATCTTGTTGAGGACCGGGATGATCTCGAGGTCCTGCTCGATGGTCAGATAGGCGTTGACGACGGTCTGGGCCTCGACGCCCTGGGCCGCATCGACGACCAGCAGCGCCCCCTCGCACGCCTTGAGCGCCCGCGACACCTCGTAGCCGAAGTCCACGTGGCCCGGCGTGTCGATGAAGTTGAGCATGTAGCGCCCGCGGTGCTCACCCTCGGCGATCTCGTGGATCACCGTGACCGCCGAGGCCTTGATCGTGATGCCCCGCTCGCGCTCCAGATCCATCGAATCGAGCAGCTGCTGTTTGGCCTCGCGGTCGCTGACGGCGCGCGTCGCCTGCATCAGGCGGTCTGCGAGGGTGCTCTTGCCGTGGTCGATGTGCGCCACGATCGAGAAGTTCCGGATGTGCAGGGGCAGGTCGCTCATGTGGTACTGGAACTGTAGATCGGCTGCTTACCTCTTCACGGCGTGAATCTCATGGACCGGCGGGGGCATGTAGAACCGCCCCGGCACGCTCGGAGCCGCACGGAACCAGTCCCGCATGGCTTCGGCGTCCGCCTCTTCCAGGTGTCCGGAATCGATCAGGCGGTGGAGGCTGCTCGCGATCCAGGTCTCGGGCCAGGCCCAGATCTGGTCGGTAGGTCTCGCGACCTTCTGGTAGACCGCATGGTGGACGACCTCAAACCCATGCTCGGCGAGTAGGCCCGGGACATCGCCCATGACATCCGGGTTGCCCCCATTGTCGCGCCACTGTCGTTTGATCGCGTCGACGTAGCGCTGCACGGCGTCGATACGCGGGCCGGTGGTCATTGCGTGGTAGTTGTAGTAATCCTGGATCAGGATCGAACCGCCCGGCTCGAGGACTTCCGCGGCACCCGCGATGACCGCCCCGGGGTCCGGACAGAAGCACAGCACCCAGCGGGCATAGGCGAGATCAAACCGACGATCAGCGCACACGCTCGCGAGTTCCTGGACGTTGCCTTCGACGAACTCGGCCCAGGGAAGTCCGAGATCACGCGCTCGGCGGGCTGCCTCATCGATGAAGCGCCCGGACATGTCGACACCGAATACCGCGCCGTCGGTACCGATGAGCTGAGCCGCGTCAAGCGAGGCGTAACCAGGCCCACATCCAATATCGAGCATGCGCGAGCCAACGCGCAGGCCACCGCGACGCCAGAGATCGACCGCACGGTCGGACCATAACCGGTGCTGGATGCCGAGACGGGTCAACTCCTCGGCATCGGTGCCGAGCACATATTCCTGCTCTGTTGTCATGGGCAAAGTCTCTCTGAGAGGTGCGCCACGCGGGTCGGTTCACTCTAAGCGCGCTCCTCGCAGAGAACCGCTTGCCTTCACGGGTTTGCCCGCCAATCGTGCAAGGTGAGCGAACCATCCGCCGAGACCGCCAGCCCGCCCGACAGGGCGGGAGGCGTAGGCGGGTCGGTCGCAAGCCCATTGACCAACCTGCTCCGCAGTTTCAGCCCCTCGCGTGTGCCGCTCATGAGCCGGGGCAACTACAGGCGCGAGCTGATGGCAGCCGGCGTGCTGCCCTTCCTGCTCGTGGTGTTCGAGGGCAGCGTGATGAGCGTGCTGGCGCGTCTGCTCTTCGAGGGCGAGGTCGCGCCCGCACTGCTGAACACGGTCACCGGTGTGATCGCGGTCGTGCCTGCGCTTGCGAACCTGTCGAGTTTCATCTGGGTTCGCCTGAGTAACGGGCGAAACAAGGTCCGCTTCATCACGCTGCTGCAAGGCGTGATGGTCTTGCTCGCTCTGGGCGTCGCGTTCGTACCCGTGAACACCACGGGCCTGATTATGATCGCCGCGCTGTGCCTGCTCGGGCGTACATGCTGGGCCGGAGTCTCGACGATCCGCTCAACAATCTGGAAGCTGAACTACCCCGACGGGGCGCGCGCGACGATCACCGGCCGTTTCGCGATGATCCAGGTCCTCCTGCTCGCGGCGCTCAGCCTTGGGCTGGGAAAGCTGATGGACATCGACGAACGCGCGTTCCGCGTGCTCATCCCGGTCGGGTGTGTGCTCGGACTGCTCGGGCGTTGGGCCTGGACGGGTGTTCGTGTCCGCGGGCACTCCAAACTCATCGCTGGCGAGCAGGAAACAGGCGCGCGAGGCGGCCCGTCGTTCAACCCACTCAGCATGGTGCAGGTGCTCGCCGACGACCGGCGCTACGCCGCGTACATGCTCTGTCAGTTCCTGCTCGGGCTCGGCAACATCGCGAGCGTGACGCTGCTCGCGGTGATCATCCGTGAGACGTTCGACGTCAACTATCGCGACAGTCTGCTTGTCACCACCGTGCTCCAGTTCGGAATCATGCCGATCGCGATCCCGTTCTGGGCGAAGTTCCTCGACGGGACACACATCGTCCGGTTCCGAGCTGTTCACTCATGGTTCTTCGTCGCCGCGCTCATCGTGCTGCTGATCGGTGTCGAAACCAAAGCGTTCTGGCTGCTGTACGGCTACGCGATCCTGAAGGGCATCGCGTTCGGCGGCGGTGTCCTTGGGTGGACGCTTGGGCACCTCGACTTCGCGACGCCGGAAAAATCCAGCCAGTACATGGGCGTCCACGTGACGCTCACCGGAGTCAGAGGTCTGCTGTGCGGGGTGCTTGGTGTCCAGGTCTATCTTCTGTTAGGCGGCGCCGAGGGTGGAGCTACGCCCTTCATCGCCGGATGCCTTGCGCTCACCATAACTGGCGGGCTCGGGTTCATCTGGATGACGCGCCATTTCAAGAAGCACGGACTCTTCGAGCGCTCGGGCGAACCGGAGCCGCTGCAGCCTTCGCAGGTCGAGCGCTGAAATTATGGGTCTGATCCCCGTGTCTGGGGCACCGGGATTGCCCACGAATCGGCCCAACCAGCCCACGAAGACGCGAGACCAAACGCACAACCTCGCCTCATGCCGAGCCCGGCCCGATACCAGCTCCGGAGAAGTTGCCACGTGCGAGACCCGATCGGGAACATCTTGGTGAAGTCCGGCCTCGTCACCGAGGAACAGATCAATACCGCGGTGGAACGGCAGGAAGCGACACAGGAACCGATCGGTGCAGCGCTCTGCGCGCTGGGATATGCCGAACAGGAACGCATAGACCGGATCTGGGCCAACTACGCGGTTGTGCCCGCACTCGAAGAAGCAATCGATCGAGTGGTCGCCAACCGGTACTCATCGGTCAGTGGCCGCAAGATCGACTTCAAGCGTCTGCTCCGCAAAAGCACCCACACGCGCGACATGCTCAGCGGTGCGGCGGTCGTCGGGGTCGAGTGTGTTATCGAAGGTGTCGCCGCGATCACGATCGGATCGCGCACCTCACTCGATTTCGAGTTCAGCATGGACCTCGACTCCGGCTTCGCGTTTCTGAGCGATCGTGATACGCCGAGCGTGGTCCGCTGGATCGACCTGCTCGATCGGAACGGGTGGCTCGACGAGAGCGGCGGGACGAGGTCGGTCAAGGAGATGCAGCGTGCCGAGAAACTCGATTCGTTCGAGCACGCACTCGACAAGCTGTTCAAGCGAGACTGTTGACGCTCAGGGCCCGCTGTTGACCATCCAACCGCTAAACGCTGCGAGGAACGCGACAACGCCGTCCCGATCCTGAGCAGACCAATCCCCTCGCGTAACAGCTTCCTCCGCGGCGCCCTCGAAGCATCGCACCCACTCGGCTCGTGCCGCCTCGTCGATCACGAAAGGCAGATGCCGAGCCCGCATCATGGGCCTCCCCCACCGCTGCTGATACAGCGGTGGACCGCCGAACAAGAAGACAAAGAAATCCGCCGTGCGGCCCGCAGCCTCAACGAGTTCCTTCGGGTCCGCTGGGAACATGCGGCCCACAACCGAGGAACGAGCAAGGCGGCCATAGAAGTCGTCCGTGAGCCTCCTGATCGCCGGCTCGCCCATTCGTTCATACAGCCCGCGATCGATACCCCCGGTGGCCGGCGGCCCTCCGTGCGGCGTGTAGATCGCACGATCGGGCGGACTCGGGATGGGCCTGGGCTCGCCAGACGCGTCAAACATCGCGCGCTATCGGCTCGTGATACGACGGATCTCGATGTCGCCTGTCGAGGTCGTGACGATGGACACAATCTCACCATCACGACGGCGCAGCGGCGTCGTCGCGTCGAGCAGAGACACACCCTCACCGATCTCAATCCTGCCACGCGTGGTCAACGCCCGTATGCCCCCCGCGGGTGGCTCGATGACCGTGATCTCCACGTCGCCGCGGTTAGCCCACACGCCGAACGGAGCCACGAGCCCGAGAGCCGTGACATCACCGAAGTCGGACTGGATATCGATCGCACCGCGATGGTACTCGGCGCTGATATCGCCCCGAGTCGAGCGAAGGACAAATGGCCCGCGGCACCGACCGAGCGTGATGTCGCCGTCCGTCGTGTTGATCCGACTCGGCTCCTGCGCATCCATCCAGAGCCCGAAGACCGGGGGCTCAACCGGCTTTGACGCCGGGCCCGGGGTTGCCGGCGCAAACCCAAAGATCCCGACATCACCCTGCCCGCCATCGATCTCGATGCGATCGGGCATCGTCATTGTGATGTCGATGAGCTCAACACGCCAGCTTGAGCCTCGGGTCTCGCTGGGACCGACTACGTCGATGCTGAGCAGCCCCGACTCATCGGTCTCGACGACCAACTCGAGTTGATCAAACAGCGTCGCATCGGTGGCGCCGTAGATCACCTGGATCTGTGTCTCGGCGCTTGGCCGATCAACGAAGCGGACCTCGACCGCCGCATGCGGATCTTCGATACGGAGCAGGCCACCGGCCGCGCGAGTAAGACGCGTGATATCACTCGAACGCTCGGTCATCTGCTGCGCAATCGCCACATCAGCGCCGAACAGCAACGAGAGCAGAAGTGCGATGAGTCGCATCAGCATCGAGACACCCCGATCAGCATCACACCAGATCGCATGCCTCGGCGGGCATCCAGTGCGCGTCCTTGCCGTCCCACTTGACGTTGCATCCGACCGGGTTCGTCACCGCCGGCTCGCATGCCTCGCCGCTCGTTGCCTGCTCAAGGGCGCGATCTAGGTCGTTAACCTTCGCCTGCGTCCAGTCGCGCGGCGAATCGCACCCACGGCCGGTGTAGATGAGTTTCCGTTCCCTGTCGAACACGTAGAAGTGCGGGGTGCGCAACGCGCCGTACGCCTTCGCGATCTCCTGGGTCTCGTCGTGGAGATAGGTCCAGGGGAACCCGTGCTCGTTCATTCGCTCAACCATGTGGTCAAAGTCGTCCTCGGCATACGTGTTCGCGCTGTTGGAGTTGATCCCGACGAACGCGACACCCTGACCCCCGAACTTCTGCGCGGTCTGCGCAGTCAGTTCGTCCGAACCCGTCACGTACGGGCAGTGATTGCACGTAAAGAACACCACGAGGATGTCGGCATCAAAGTCTCCGAGTCCGTAGCTCTTCCCGTCGGTCGCCGGGAGGCTGAAATCGGGCGCCGCGGCGCCGAGTTCGAGCGTAAAGGGCATTGATCGATCCTCCGTGAAGCCTGGGAACCTGCGACTCCCACTTCATGCTACCGACCCGAAACCCACTCGGTCCGCGGATCGACCCGCCAGGTTTGCGCATGAGAAAAGGCCGGCTCGCGAGAGCCGGCCTGTGTCTCAAGTGACCCCAGGGGGATTCGAACCCCCGTTTTCAGGATGAGAACCTGACGTCCTGGACCAGGCTAGACGATGGGGCCAGCAAGTCAGCCAGAGAACCCTTAAGGGTCTCTTGCAACCGATGGGACGTACATCGGACGGAAACGATAGGCGACTTCTCAGCTACCGGCGACCGCGGTTGCGGCCATCGAACGCAGGAACTGGCTCAGGGCGTACACAGCGGACTCGGCCTCAGTATGGCCAACGACGGCACCAGCGGGCGCATCAGAGCACTCGGTCCACTCGGCCCGGTAGCAGTCGAAAAGCTGAACATGCCGAGTCTCGATCGTGCTCCCACGGCTCTCGAACTCGCGTCGGATCCGATCCAGCATCGGGAATGCACGGCCGTCGGGGGCGAACTCGCACTCGGACGTGTCCAGAGCAGACCAACCGGCCGCGTACAGCTCATCGATCGCAAAGTCGAGGCCCATGGGGCTGCCACCTTTCTGGCACCGGACACCATCTACGCGGGCGTCAGAAACCCGCGGCGTTCGGAATGCATCTGCGTGAGCCAGCGATTCCCCACCGCTCGCGCCCGAGTCGTTGTCTGGAATAAGTTTACGGCCGGCCGCACGCGCGGTCCAACAGCCACGGGCTCCGCCCTTGGTCCGCTAGTTATCGGCGATCACAAGGGCAAAGACGTCATAGATCGCATGGGTCGCGACCGCGATTCCGAAGCCCCTCCCCACGAACAGGGCCCCAAAGTAGAGCCCGGCAAGCAGGTAGAACACAAACAGCTGCCCACCCCCGGGTCTCGAGAACGGGTCGTGGTAGAAGGCGAACGCCAAAGCGGAGATAAGTACAGCGCCGCTCGTGGCGAGATTCCTGGGCATTCGGATCAAGTCACCAAGGATGAAATGAGCGGCTGCGATGCCGACTAGGCGGAACAGAAGCTCTTCGTAAATCCCTGCTCCAACTGCAATATGCAGCTTCGCGATCAGCTCCGAACCCGCCGATCCGCTCGCCGCAACAACCGCTGGCTCGGGGGTTGGGCCGGGGCTGAGCAGCGTCCCGAGGATGACCAAGGGGACAGCCGCCATCACGCTCTCGAAGCCCATGCCAAAGAGCACCACGGGCCTCGGCTTCCAGCCGCGACCCACCAGGATCTGCCACACCACCAGAACGATGACAAGCGCGATCGCGGGTGTGTGCGGCCCGACCGCTCCGAAGGCTTCAAAGACCCTGGTCAGCGCTCTCTCCGCGGCGATCCCGCCCGTTGCCGTCACCTCGGGGTCGGCCCAGAGCGAGGCAAACTCATAAATCAGAATCAGCGGCAGGAGGAAGAGCAGGACGTGAATTGGGCGGTGTGTTGCCGCGAGATAGCTCTCGCGGGCCTGCATCGAGGGGGTGTTGGCGGGCGCTGACGCACGAGCCCGCTCGTTCGCTGAGAACAAGCTGAGCTGCCCACGGCCTGACTTGGATCGACGTCGCTTGGCCAAACGCTCCACCACCCGGGTTCGAAGCCGATCCATCGGCCCGAGGCGGGAGCGTACCGCCGCGAAACTATGCTGGATCCACGAAAAAACCCGTGCCCAAGCCGGGCACGGGTCTTGAGATCAATGAATCGACCGCTCCTCAGCCAGCCTGGATGCGGGTCTTGACCCGCTTGTTGAGGCGGCTCTTGTAACGAGCGGCGGTGTTCTTGTGGATCACACCCTTCTGGGCGGTCTTGTCGATGGCGCTTGCGGCAAGGCGATAGGCCTCACGCATGTCGGCCTCCGAGCCGTGGAGTATCTGCCCACGCAGGTTCTTCACGGCGGCCCGCATGGCACGGAGACGCCAGCGGTTGCGGGCGCGGCGGCGGGCGTTCTGACGGATGCGCTTGCGTGCGGTGACCGAGTGGGCCATGGTGCTCCTCAGCAGTGCTGCGGCTATCTGTGATCCGGTCCCCCGAGAGGGCTTCCCGGGCGGACCAGGATTGTTGCGGTCTAGCGATGGAAATCAAGTGCAAGCCGGTCCCAGGCTCGATCTGAGCGCGAGGCCCCTTGGCCCGAGCCCCCATGCCCCCTATGCTCGCGGCCTGACAACCAGCGGGCGTAGCTCAATTGGATAGAGCACCTGACTACGGATCAGGAGGTTGAGGGTTCGAATCCTTCCGCCCGTGCTTCAAAGGCCCCATGAGGCCTTCCCAAGACCTAGCTAGGCGCTGAACACCGGCTCTTGCCCCCCCGTACTCGATATGAGCATCGGGAGGTGGCCAATGCGTGTGCTCATGATCTTGCCGGCGCTGACCGAAGCGGTCAGCCCGTTCTTCCGCCCCATCAAGTACTCGCTCTTCCCGCCGCTGGGGCTGGCATCGCTTGCGAGTCACTTTGATCCGGGCCGAGATGACATCGAGATCATCGACGAACACACAATGTCACCGGTGCGCACGGAGGGCGGCTTTGAGCCGCGCCCTGACCTGGTTGTCATCCAGACGTACATCACAAACGCGAAGCGCAGCTATCGCATCGCTGACTACTTCCGGAGCCAGGGTGTGCGTGTTGCGCTCGGGGGTCTCCACGCAACGAGCCTGCCTGAAGAAGCAGCCCTGCACACCGATCACCTCTTTCTCGGTCCAGGAGACGCGACATTCCCCGAGTTCATCAGCGATCTCCGGCACGGACATCCGCGGCTGGTGTACGACTCGCGCGCAAAGCCCCGAACGCTTGCCGGCCTACCACCGGTCCGGCGTGATCTGATCAAACGTGACCTGTACCTTGTCCCAAACTCGATTGTGGTGACGAGAGGGTGCCCCCACCACTGCAACTTCTGCTACAAGGACGCATTCTTCGAGGGAGGGCGTGGTTCATACACACAGCCCGTCGATGATGCGCTTGCCGAGCTCGAACGACTCCCAGGCAAGCATCTGTATTTTTTGGACGACCATCTTCTCGGCCACCAGCGGTTCGCAACAGCGTTGTTCGACGGCATGCGCGGCATGGGCCGGCTGTTTCAGGGGGCATCGACAGTCGATGCGATCCTCCGTGGCAATCTGATCGAGCAGGCGGTAGAGGCCGGATTGCGTTCGATATTCGTAGGGTTTGAGAGCATCCGTGACGAAGGGCTGCAGGGCTCGAACAAGCGACAGAACCTCGGGCGCGACTATCGGGAAGCGGTCCGGAGGCTCGACAGCCTCGGCGTCATGGTAAACGGCAGCTTCGTGTTCGGCCTCGATGGAGATGACGCCCGCGTGTTCGACCAGACCGTCGATTGGGCGATCGATTGCGGGATAACGACCGCGACATTCCACATCGCAACGCCGTACCCGGGGACAGCCTTCTACAAGCAGATCGAACGTGCGGGGCGTCTCCGGACGACCAACTGGGATCTTTTCGACACGCGGCATGCTGTGTTCGAGCACCCGTCGCTTAGCGCCGACGAGCTTGAGTCCGGATACTGGAGGAGCTATCGCAGGTTTTACTCAATGGGCTCGATCGCTCGTGGCAGTCTCCGGCACTGTTCGGCACTTCAGGGACTCAAGCACTTCGGGTACGCCGTTGGGTGGAAGCGGCTAGAGCCCGCGTGGAACTTGCTAATTAGGGCGCGTCAGCTCCATGCGGGCCGGCGAGGGCTTGAGCGCTGGTTGGATCTTGGTGGCCAGCCGCCTGCGACTGCCGGGCTGTCCTCGCAGGCTCCAGAAACTGTCCCGCTATCCATGAGCGCAAGGCGCCACGCCTAGCGGCCCCGCATAACCACTTGGCACCACCACGTAGATGTACTCCTTGTTCCCAAGGTGGCTCACCTCTCCCACAACCTTCCCGCTCGGGTTGTAAATACCGATCTGCGCACCAACGTATCTCTTGTGTTCCTTCTCGACGGTGTAGACATCTCCATGCTCGCCCAGGAGTTCTTCCATGATGTCTCGCGGGATGTATCCCTCGTTACTGAACGACACCACGAGATAACGGCAATCCACCGCCGCCAGGAAAGATCGGAAGGCATCAAGGGTGCGACGCTTGCTGTTGAAGTCGCTCTTGCGCTCTTTGCAGTCGATACGTTTACAGGCGACTCCGTAGAACTCGGGTTTGTCCCACCGAACGAGCGTTTCCCAGATGTGGTAGTTCCCGATATAGCTGTGCTGGTTGTAGGGCGGATCGATGTAGGCGAGGTCGCCCTTGAGAACTCGGGCCGCGTCACGGGACTCAAGTTGATGAGCTTCGCACTTGCCAAAGCTGGCCGCGGGTTGAACATCGGGCAGGCGCAGCTCAAGATCATTCGATGCACGGGGGGCCCACTGCTTGAGATACGCCATCTGAAAGCCCGTCGTCGAATCCACCCGGTCCGCGGCCTCCATCAATGACACGAGGCATACCGCTTCGAGTTCAGGATCGAGGCTCTTCGCCGCGATCGCTTCTCGGATCGCGTCGATGCGTTCACCGTTGTGAGGCTTGAAGAACCGGCTCCGCTCGCAGAACGTCTCCGTGAAGTACCCAGGGGCGCCCCGAATCCTGCCGAACTCATCGAGCAGCTTTGATGCGTCGGCGATCACCGCATCGCGATCAGCCTGGACGTAGCAGGTCGCGAGCGTGTGGGCATAGGTCAGCAGGTCGTTCGCGACCACGCGGTACCCATCGCCCTTGAGCGCGTGCCCGACACGCGATGTACCGGAGAAGAAATCAACGACCGTCTCGACCCCTTCCAGCGATGTAACGATGTCGCGCAGCACGGAGATGAGCACCCTCTTTGAGCCGATGTATTTGATCAACGGGCATGCCCTCGCTGGCTTGGACGGGGTTCGACGCTCAACATACCGATCGGCCATAGCCTGCGCTATGCCAATGACTGTCTACCTGGCGGGCGAGATCCACTCAGACTGGCGCGACGAGATCCAACTCTCCTGCCAGGGCCTCGATGTCGTGTTTACGCATCCCGTGACCGACCATGCCGCGAGCGACGACTGCGGCGTCCGCATCCTTGGGGCCGAGCCAGATCCGATCTGGCACGACCGTAAGGGGGCCGGGATCAATGCGATCCGGAGCCGAATGCTGATCCAGGACGCGGACCTGGTCGTTGTACGATTCGGCGAGAATTACCGGCAATGGAACGCGGCCTTCGACGCCGGATTTGCCGTCGCCCATGGCAAGCCACTGATCACGCTCCATCCCCCGGAGCACAGGCACGCGTTGAAAGAGATCGATGCGGCCTCACAAGCGGCCTGCGAGACACCAGAGCAGGTGGCGTTGGTGATCCGCTATGTACAAACCGGCGAGGTCTAGCCCGGGTGGTAATCCCCCTTCACGGCCCCTGAGACACACAGGAGCGAGACTGGCGCTCCGCGGTTCCCGAACGGGGATGCGGGGAAACGCACCTCGCTTCTGGGATCGTGCATCGCTGATATTCGGACCCACCGTGCCCCAATGACTCCCCTGCAAACGGGAGCAGCAATGCGGTCGGCCATACACCAACGAACAGAGATGAACACCCCCAGCGGCGGAGACCGCGCCTGCCCACCTGGGATGGTGCTCTGCAGGCGAGTCCTTAGCCGATGCCCCAGTCTTTGCGAGGGAAAACTCTGGAAAACATAGACCTAATGGTGCATCCCTTGAGACGAGCCAATCGAATACTTGAACTGGGCACTTTAAATATTCTTATTTATATCTAATATGCATAAAAATGACCGAAAAAGATGATTCTTGTCACTCGACTGCGTGATACCCCAGGGGGAAAAACCCCGCAAATCACTTTTTACGCAGGACTTGAACACGTCTAACACGTTCTTGGTATACTCCGCTGCCGATGCATGACTATGCATTATCCGGGGAGCATCTTGCGGATGTTGA
Organism: Planctomycetota bacterium; assembly: GCA_039186605.1. GTDB lineage: Bacteria > Planctomycetota > Phycisphaerae > Phycisphaerales > UBA1924 > JBCCZZ01. The sequence continues at coordinate 446,791 of JBCCZZ010000001.1, forward strand.
GTTCAGACCAACTCGGCTTTGGACCATTCCTCTCAGAAACTGAGACCGGTCGCTACCAAGATCGGTCCGAGTCACTCGCCGGGGTAGCCTTTGTAAATCCCGAGGGGCGTCAGATCCAGTGGTTTTCACCTGGATTAGAGGCGTTGATACCTGGTCTGCGCACCGGCGCCCGCCTCGGCGAACTGCTCCCGGGCTTCGAAGATCGGGCAACTGATGATCAGACGCACAGCCCCAGCGTCCAAGTCCGAGGAGGTGTGTTCGCGCGTCTCGAGCCCGTGCCCGGATTGGGCGCTCCAGCGCCGCTTCTCGTCACAATTACAACCGGCGCTGGTAAGACCGACGCACCAACAAGGCTGTCGGGCCACTCCTCTGCAGCAGTCAGCCACGAGCTCCGCGGCGTACTTGCGGCAATTGAGTTCGAGACCGCCGCGGTATCCTCCACGCAAGCACCGCGTGTGCCAGACGCTTCACTTTCGCGGATCATCCGCGGAATCCGCGAGGCGCGGGAGCTTATCGATCGCCTCGGGCGAGAGAGCATCGTTGACACCGACGCGATCCGCCCCATCCGAATGTGCGCACTGGTTCGCGACGCGTTGAAACGGTTCGAGCCAAGCCTCCCGGACAATGTACATGTCAGGCTTGATCGTTCGGACTGCGGCGGGTGTCTTTGTGATGTTGATGCGCTCGCGATCCGCCGCGCAGTCACGAACCTCGTGACTAACGCGGCAGAAGCGCTCAACTCTGTGAGCCGGAAGGGCAAGATCTCAGTATCTGTCCACGCAAAGGGACGCGGGGTCGTTGTTCGCGTTGCGGACAACGGCCCGGGACTCAGCCAGAATACTGGAGCGGGGTCCCGACGAGGATCGAACACAGCGGTCCGGGGCCTCGGCCTCGCGATCACTGATCAGGTATGCCGTCTGCACGGCGGCACATTTCAGGTCGCACGCACAACTGGTGGTGCGGCATTCGAAATGACGTTCCCAGCGGCGGTTGCCGTGCGGGATGAACAGCCGGGTGACCGGCTTGGGGGCAGCAGGACAGGCGAGCCGGAGCAGGGCGGGCTGCCACCGGACTCAGCCGCTTACTAGGGCGTGCAGTGATGCAAATCAGTGAGAGGCCGATCAGGGTCGTGATCGCCGATGACCATGCCTTGATACGGGATGGACTGAAGTCATTCCTCTCGTCGAGGGGTGGATTCGAGGTGGTCGGGGAGGCCGACAACGGAGATACAACCTGGGAAGTCGTAGCGAATCAGACACCAGACGTACTCGTGCTCGACGTGGACATGCCGGGCCGCGAGGTCTTCGGGCTCTGCCGCCAACTCGCCAAGGAACTACCAGGGACCGCTGTGCTGTTCCTGAGCGCCTACGGGCGAGACCGCTACATCGAGGCGGCAAGAGAGGCCGGCGCGGCGGGCTTTATGACGAAGTCGGAGCCGGCCGATCGGGTCGCCGCGGCGCTCCGCACGGTGGCGAAGGGTGACACTGTGTTCGGGTACGACGTCCAGGAACGCCTGGTTTCGGCGCGCGGGGGAGGCCACGGAACAGCGCGGACAACGACAAGGATCGGCACACTCACACCTCGGGAGATGGAGACGCTGCGCTACATCGCGCGAGGCCTAAGCAAAAAAGCCATCGCGGAGATCGCCGGTATCAGCGTCAAGACGGTGGACAATCACTGCACGAGCCTGATGAACAAGCTGGACATCCACGATCGTGTCGAACTTGCCAGATTCGCGATCCGAGAGGGCATCAGCGAGCCCTGAGCACGAAACTTCGAGCGCCAACGGCTCGCCCCTATCATGGTGCGTGGCAGGCGAGCAGCGGAGCAACAGGGACACGAAGCAACGCCGCGCGATTCGCGGGGCATTCGTGCATGCTGACCGCCCGCTCAGCCCTCCTGAGGTCCATCAACTGGCCATGGCAGAGGTGCCAGAGCTTGGGATTGCCACTGTCTATCGGGCTCTGAAACGACTCCAAGATAATGGGGAAATCGTACCGGTTGATTTCCCTGGCGAACTCACCCGCTACGAGCTGGCTGGGAAAGACCACCACCACCACTTTCTCTGCCGCAGCTGCGATCGGGCGTTCGAGCTTGAGGGCTGCCCTGGCCGGCTATCGGCTCTCTTGCCAGCTGGCTTCGAGCTCCAGGCACATGATCTGACGCTCTACGGGCGGTGCGCCGAGTGTGTCGAGAGTGACAGGACCGGCTGATTCCAACCCCGGTGTCGTGCTGGCACATTCAGGACCTTGCGATATACTTTGCTCGTGAGGGCTTGCGACCAAGCCCTCACGGCTTGAGTTCGACGCGGCCATGCCAGCGTTCTGGTTTCTTGGTTTCCGGGGGGTTTCCGGGGCCGGGGATGAACGTGAAGCTAGGCGGCGGCAAACTCGCGGCCGGACCGCTCCGTTGGGGCGGTCCGGCCACTCTTGTCTTTGCACTCAAGCTGTTGCGATCTCAGCGCGAGCGATGATCACGCTCTGAGGTCATTCGCCCGTCGGCCGTCCGGATGCGGATCGATCCGTTCCCGGTCCGGAGGCTGCTCTCGTCGCGCCCCTCATCGAGCTGGATCAGCACGTGCCGCTTGGACTGCATCAACAGATCCGGGCGCCTTCCGAGCCGCTCGACGGTGATGCGGCCATTGTCTGTCCGGGCCTCGACGCTGCCCCCAAAGGCCTCACCAACCTCGAAGAGAATGGAGCCACTGCTGCTCTCAATCTCGACCGGCCCCCTTGCGTCACGGTCGAGCCTGACGACGACACTGCCGTTGGATGTATCGATTTCGAGCGGAGCACCCACGCTCGTGAGCTCGACTCGCCCGTTGGTGGTCCGCACCTTGGCGGGAGAGCCGTAGGTCTCAAACTGGACCGCGCCGTTACTTGTGTCGGCGTCGAGTGGACCATCGTGATCGAGCACGCTGATCGGGCCGTTCGAGGTCTGGATGTCGGCGAGACCGGAGAGGCCGTCGATCTTGACGGCCCCGTTCGACGAACGCACGCGCACCCCCTCGGCATCCGGCACAACGATGTCGAATGCGCAGCTCTCTCGCTCGAGCCGTCTTCCCTCGGGCCACAATGCTTCGATGTGGAGATAGCCGTCGCGGTCACGCCGGGTGCTAATCCCGACGCGTTCGGCGCGGCTCGCGGTCTGCGCTCGGACCACCGCGGTGATCTCGACCCGGTCCTGCCCGCCACGCTGGATCCGGACAGAGCCGTTGTCGGTCTCAACGGCGATCCCTCCAGAACGGTGCCGCTCGGTGATCGAGAGGCGTTCCTCGTACCGAGGGTCGCCGACAGATACACACCCACTGAGGGCACACAGCCCGGCGAAGGTGGTGGCGATCAGGATGGCTGTCGTACGTGTCGCTAGACCGTTCATTGGCGTCTCCCAAGGGTTTCTCCGAGAGCAAGAGACGCGTTGGGCAGGCCCACCCGGCGGTTTCAGGTGATCTCAACGATCTCGAACTTCATGACGCCTCGGGGGCCCCGGACACTGATGGTTTCTCCGACCCGTGCCTTCATGAGGGCTTCGCCCATCGGGCTGCTCGTGGTGACCTCGTCGTAATCGGCGTGGATCTGACCGCTGGCCTCGCCCACCAGGCGGTAGAAGTCCTCATCGCCCGTATCGATCTCGCGGAGCTTGACCGTCGAACCTAGGAAAACGACCCCCTCGGCTGTGGAACCAGCCTCGACAACCTTGGCAGTCGCCAGACGCTCCTCAAGGCGGCGGATCTCGGCCTCCTCAAGGCCTTGTTGTTCCCGAGCGGAGTGGTACTCGGAGTTCTCCTTGAGATCCCCCAGCTCTCGGGCCTCGGCGATGCGGTTGCTGATCTTGGGGCGGTTGACGATCAGGTCGTTCAGCCGCTGCTCCAGCTGAGCCTTCTCGTCTGCGGTGATCAGTTCCATGCTCCGCCCTTTCTTGGCACCCCGATTCACGGGGCCTTTCATGAAAAGACGCGGCTCGCGGGCCGCGTCGGGGTCCGGTACTGGGTCACCATCGCGTTTTCGCGAGGCTCCGGACCGAGAACTTAGGCTGCTTGCCGCCTCCCGGCGACCGCACGGACGATCGCGATGTGGGCCATCAGAAGGCCCAGGGCACCCGTCCCGGCCAGCGCTGCCCAGTGCTGCTCCTCAATGCGGACAGCGACACCCTCGCCGGTACGGTCCCTGAGGAGCTCATGGATCACCGTGACGGGCGAAGAGGCAAGCAGCCAGTTGGGCCCCTCCTGCAGCATCACACCGGCCTGCATCCCAACAAACACCGAGGCAACCGGCGCCGCGAGCACCAGGAATCCGAGCAGGAGCGTCCATGCAGCAGGCTTCGAGATGGGCTCGGCGGAATCACGAGAGGGTCCGATCGCAAGAGCGACCAGCCCACCCGCTACGAGGCTCCACGCGCCGATGGCCGCGGTTACCGCGAGCAGCGCCGAGACGGGCCACCTTGCCAGAAACAGCTGGGTCCACACAATGGCCTGCACGGGAACCAGCAGCACAGCGATGTCCTTGAGCACGACGACGACACCAGACTCCCGAATCGGCCTGAGCTGACTGAGTCGGATGACTGGCCAGATGACGGCCAGCCCGAGCGTGACCACGAGCAGGAGGCCGCGAGCCGCCGCTCGGTAGCTTTCTGTCGAAATCAGGCCACCACGCCCGGCAATCCAGAACGTCCCGAGCGTTGCAGCGAGCAGGATCATGCACCAGAAGAACGCGAGCATCCGCGGCTCACCCTTCCGATGCGACCAGTCCCGCGTCCCAGGCGGAGGCGGCTTCCCAAAAACGTCGAGTTCCTCTGGCGGCAGCGATCCGCCCTCGGCGTGCTTGGTCGGCGCGGGTGGCCCCATCAGGAGCCCCAGCTCAGGGTTTTCGATCTCTGGCGCATCTCCGCTCATGGGACTGGCTCACCGGGCGGGCCGGCGTTCGCCGCGTCATCGAGCACCGAAGGCTCAACGATCTCGACCGGTTCCGGCTTGGAGATATCGATCAACGGACGGTCAAGGTCGATGCGGCCGTGACGCTGGTAGTACTCGCGGAGCCTGGTAAGGCGGTCGGCCTCGGCGACCTCGCCTGCCTTGAAGGTGCCCGGCTCGCTGCCCCAGATCACCAGCCCGCCGCGGTCTGTGATGAGCGTGAGCCCGCCGCGTGACTCTGGATGGCGCACCTTGACACCCGCAACCTGGGCCCAGAAGTCCTGACTTCGCAGGGCGCGGATCAGAAGAATCGATCGCCCAACATCCTGACCCGACCAAGGCGTGCGGTAGTCGGCGACCACTTCGCCCGCAGCATCACGCTGGGTTGGCGGGGCTTCGCGCACGTCCAGGATCAGCGGCAGGCCGGAAGTGTCGAGGTCGTAATCGATCGGGAGGCGTGCGCCATCAGCGGCAACGGGGTAGTCCCGGCGCCCGTGGCGGACCGCGGCAACCGCGCTGCGCCAATCACCAGAGATCTCGATGCGCTCACCCGCCATCCGTCGAACTTGGGGCTGGCCGCTGAACCAGCCCGTCGCATCGAGTGCATCGCCGATGGCCGCGAGCTGAGCCCCGCTAAAAACCGAGGGTTCAGAGCGTGCGGCGTCCGCGGCGAGCTTCCGGACCCGCTCCTGCTGGCTCGGTGGAAGCCACGTCTTGTTGGTCTTGCCGATAGTCGGCCAAGTGAAGACGATCTCGGGCTCGGTATTTTCCAGCATCGTCGCGGCGCGGCTCTTGAGCTGGCCCGCGGCAACAAGCCCAGCACTGGCCAGCACAACAACCACCAACGAAACGGTGAGAATCCGTCCATCCCCCAGAAACGCCGCGGCACGCTCGCGGAGCGAGTCCATCAGCGGCGAACCCGAGGCGCTCTTTTTCGCCGGCTTCTTCGCGGCTTTCTTCTTCGAAGCCATATTCAGGCCTCCACACGATCGGCGCCCCGGGCGCTCGCGAGTTGAACAAGCCCGGCGCATAGCTGCGGCATTGGTATGCCCATATCGGCGGCGGCCATCGGGAGCAAGGAGTGGCTGGTGAAACCCGGCATCGTGTTGATCTCCAGCATCCAAACTCGGTCTTCGTTGTCCATCAGAAAGTCAACGCGCGCCAGATCGCGGATGCCAAGGCCCCGTGCAAGGCGGAGCGCATAGTCCGAGGCCAGCGAGGCAACACCCGGGGCCAATCGCGGGTTGACCACGTATCCGGTGTCTTCCCGCTCGTATTTGGCCTCGTAGTCATACGAATCCGAGGCGGGCCGGATCTCGATCGGTGACAGTGATTCGAGCCCGTTGCACGGGCTCACCCCACCGGCTTTACCACGGTCCAGCAGCCCGATCGTGAGCTCGCGGCCGGCGATCAGCGTCTCGACCATGTGCGTCGGTAGATCGTGGACGACAGACAGCTCTCCCCAGACTCGGTCCCACCCCTCGCGATCGTGGACGAGATGGACGCCTTTGCTCGATCCGTCTCGCACTGGCTTCACGACCACAGGCGGGTCGATGGGTGGGATTGGATCGCGCTGATCAAAGAGCGCCGTCTGGGCGGTGGGCACCCCGAGACTCGCGGCCAAGAGCTTGGTCGCGATCTTGTCCATCGCGAGACGGGCGGCGGCGGGTCCAGACCCGACGAAGGGCCGGCCCGTCTCTTCGAGTAGTTCCTGGAGCGTGCCGCCCTCACCCCAGGGCCCATGGAGTACGGGGAACACGACCGCACCCGACATCTCGGCGAGTTCGCCAACGGAGGGAGCATCGATCACCTGGTGGTTGACAACCAGGCCCGCAGCGCGGAGGGCGTCGGTGACGCTTTCCGCGCTCATGATCGATACCTCACGTTCTGGATCTGGCCCGCCGGCGAGGACGAGCGCATCTGGCTCGTGCATCATGCCGGGCGTTGATTGGGCTCGCGGCGCCAGATCACGATCTCGGGGCGGAGCCTGACACCCGAGTGCTCGTGGACGCGTCCGGCGACCTCAACCATGAGACCGACGACGTCGGCCGCGAGGGCATCATCGTCGGTGGTCACGAAGTTCGCGTGCCGGCTCGAGACCTCGGCGCCGCCGACGCGGAGGCCCTTGCACCCCGCGCGGTCGATGAGCAAGCCCGCGCTGACTCGTTCGCCCGCGGCGCCGATGCCGTCGAGATCAAGTTCCAGTGTCGGGTTGCGGAACGCGCAGCCCGCGGAGCGATCGCTCAGGGGCTGGGTCCGCTTCTTGTATCCCATGACCTCGACCAAGCGGTCGTGCAAAGCCTGGCTGTCGCCCGGTTCGAGTCTGAAAACAGCACTGACGACGATCTCGTTGTTGAGGTGAGCCGTGCGGTAGCCCAGGCCCAGATCCTCAGCGCTGCGCTCATGCACGTTGCCCGCACGATCGACGGTGCGCACCGACTCGAGCGTGTCACTGATCGCGCCAAAGCTGCCTCCCGCGTTCATCGCGATGGCACCACCCACACTTGCCGGGATGCCGGCCAGCTTCTCAAGCCCACCAAGCCCCGACTTCACGCTCTGGCTGATGACCTTGGGGAGCGGTGCGCCGGCGCCGGCCTCAACCCGACCCGTCGCTGGATCGATATCGACCTGACTCAACTCCGGAGCGTCGAGCGCAACGACGAGTTCCCCGACCCCCTCGTCGGAAACCAGCAGGTTCGCGCCGTCGCCGACGATGCGGAGATCCGGATCAACATCCACGCACCGGCGGAGTTCATCGAGACCACGGGGGCGTGCGAAACGATCGGCAGAGCCGCCGCAGCGGAACCAGGTGCTTATTGGCGCGTGCTCGATGATCTCTGGGGCTGCTGCGATGGGGCTCATGCGTTGACCCCTTCCAGATAGCCGCGTGCGACCTTCCACACTGGGCCCGCGCCCATCGCGACGAGTGTGTCACCCGCGCGACACAGCTCACCAAGATGCTCGACGATCGCATCGAACGGGTAGAGGTGCATCGCGCGCACGCCGCGATCGCGGAGGCGATCCACGAGGTCGCCCGCGCTAATCCGTTGCTTCTCAGCCTCCGAGTCGCGAACGAAATAGATATGCGGGACGATCACGGCATCGGCGTGCTCAAATGCGTTGGCGAACTCCTCCAGCAAGAACCGTGTTCGGCTGTGCTGGTGCGGCTGAAAGACACAGATCAGGCGCCCGCCCCTCTCGGCGGGGCGGTCAAACTCACGGAGTGCACGGAGGGTCGAATCGATCTCGGTCGGGTGGTGGCCGTAATCGTCCCAGACCCGAACCACACCGCCGCGGACCGGTTTTTCCCCGAGCAGTTGCATGCGTCGGTCGAGTCCCCGGAAAGCGCCGAGGCTGTCGGCGATTGTGCTCGGGTCGGCACCCACTGTGATCGCGAGCGCAGCGGCAACGGCGCTGTTGATCGCGTTGTGGACGCCTGGCATCGACATTGTCCACGAGCAGAGCTCGCGGCGTTGATTGAGCAACGCGACCGATCGGGTGTCTGGGTCGATCCGGATAGACCAGTCGGCCTCGGGGCTAAAACCGATGGTCTCGATCTTCGCTCGGCAGCCCGCCGCGACCGTGCGGCGGTTTGCACCCTCGTGCGCGATAAGCAGCCGCCCGCCCTCGCTCGCGTCTGGCAAGAGCTTCGCGAAGCCCTGGAAGGCTTCGAGGACGGCATCGAGCGACCCATAGATATCGAGGTGGTCCGCCTCGATCGGTCCGATTGCGCCGATCCTCGGTCGCAGGTGGTGGAATGAGCGGTTGTACTCGCAGGCTTCCGCGAGCAGGACACCGGGTTCACCAGCGTGCTGGCCCGAGGCGATCGTCTGCCCCCCCAACCTGAAACCGGTCGGCTTGCCGGGCCCGGCGAGCGACCCGCCCGCGAGTTGGGCGCAGGTCGCGCCGACGATGACGTTGGGATCGATGCCGGCATCCACAAGCGCGGCGCCGAGCATCGCGACCGTGGTGCTCTTGCCGTGCGTGCCCGCGATCGCGACACCGGTGTGGCCCAGCATGCAGCGGCCCAGAGCCTCGGCGTAACTGAGTGTCTCGATGCCGCGGTTCTGAGCGTCGAGGAGTTGGGGATGGTCCGGCGGGACGGCAGCGGTGGCGATGACCAGATCCACGTCGTCCGGCAGCGCATCCGACTGATTCAGACCCACCGTGATGCCATCGGCCCGAAGCAGATCGGTCACCTCGGTCCTCGTCATATCGCTTCCGCCGACCGATGCACCGCGAGCGCTGAGCATCCGGGCGAGCCCAGACATCCCGCAACCACCGATCCCGATGAGATAGGCGTTGCGGTCCCGCAGCGCCCAGGCCGGGGCCCCGGGGTGGGCGACTCGGCTGGCCGCGATGGGTTTGGGCTCGGTGACGGTCATCCTGACTCCGGCGGGGTGCAGACCAAGGGAGCGTATCGGCCCGCTGGAGCTGACAGCGTGAACCGGGGCTCGGGGCCTTACGATGGGCCGTGACCACACTGCCCGAGTTGCCGTACAAGCTGGCTTGTCTCTGCGATTTGCGCGACGCCGACGGGCGGGTGCTGCTGCTCCGCCGCAAACGATCCCCGAACAAGGGGCTCTGCTCGCCGATCGGCGGGAAGCTGGAGACCTCGATTGGCGAAAGCCCCACAGCGTGTGCCCAGCGCGAGATCATGGAAGAGGCCGGTATCGAGATCCCTATCGAGCGGATCAGGCTGCTCGGGATCATCAGCGAGGCGGGCTTCGAGGGGACGGGCCACTGGCTCCTGTTCTACTTCCGTGTGATGGGGCCGGTGGAGATCGAGCCCCACGAGATGGACGAGGGCTGGCTCGAATGGCACGCGCCCGAGGACATCGAGGCCCTGCCACTCCCGGAGACCGATCGGGAGATCATCTGGCCCCTCGTCCGCGAGCATGAGCACGCGGGCGCCGATGGCGGGCCCGGCTTCTTTGCCGTCCATGTCGATTGCACGGGGGAGAAGTTGGTCTGGGAGGTCCAGCAGGGGCATCCTGGAAGGGGAGGGTGAAGCCACCCCGTGTGCATTCCGTATAATGACGGGTGTCTCACCTGACAACGCGGATCCCGAGCATGCTGACACCTGACACTCCGGGACTGACCCGGTTTGTGCGGCTCACGCTGCTCATGCTGGGACTGGTCGCGGCGGTAGCGCCTGCGACGCCAACGCCGAGCGCCCCTGTGCCCTCCGGGGTCGCGGCGGGCCGCCAGGCCGAGAACGTGGTGATCATCACGATCCGCGGTGAGATCGATCGGTACACAGCGCTGAGCGTGGTGCGTCGGCTGAAGATCGCCGAGGCATCTGGTGCGGACGCTGTGGTGATCGATCTTGATACGCCCGGCGGCGAGGTCGTCAGCGTGCTCGAGATCACACAGGCGATCAAGGGCACGACCGTGCCCCGAACGGTCGCATGGATCAACCCCACGGCTTATTCGGGCGGTGCGATCATCGCGGTCGCCTGCGAGGAGATCGTGGTCAATGACCCCGCGCGGTTTGGTGATGCGCTGATCATCCAGGCCGGACCAACGGGCGCCGAAGCGTTGCCGGAAGAGCTCCGCCCGAAGTTCCTCAGCCCGCTCCTCGCGGACACCGTCGATTCGGCGCGACGGAATGGCTATGACGAGTACCTCGTGCAGGCATTCGTGACACTTGGGCTGGAACTCTGGCTCGTACGCGACACGGAAACAGGCCGCACAATGGCGATCAACGAGGCGGAGTACCGCATGTTGTTCGAGGGCGAGCCTCCGCGGTCATCCCCCATCGCGCCTTCGATCGGTCGGAATGTTCTCGCGGATCGGGACTTTGCAAGGAACGCCGAAGGTGTCACGGACGAAGCCGTCGATCCCACAAAGGGCGCAGATCCACTCGCCACACCGCCCCCGCCAGCGGAGACGGTCAGCGGCGGCGCGCAGCTCCCGCCCATCGAGGAGGGCGATCGAGCGTTCCGGCCCGCTGGCCCTTCGGTGGAGGACCTCTCGGGCACGGTCGATCTTGAGCTCGATGAACCGACTCGGCGCCCCGCGATCAGCGAGGGCGACCGTGGCCGGTACGAACTGGTCGGCTACATCCAGGACGGGAACGGGCCGCTCATCGTCACCACCGAAAACGCTGAGCTGCTCGGATTCGGCCCTGGTGTTGTACTGGACGACGATGAACTAAGGCAGCATCTAGGCGCCTCGAACCTGCGGAGGCTCGACCGATCGTGGTCTGAATCGTTTGCCCGGTTCATGACCATCCTGCCCGTGCGTGGGTTGCTCATCGTCGTCTTCATCATCGGCTTGTTCCTGGAGCTGACGAGCCCGGGACTGGGACTCCCGGGGGGGCTCGCGGCGGTCGCGTTGTTCGGGCTCCTTGCCCCGCCCATGCTCATCGGGATGGCAAACTGGTGGGAGATCGCCGCGATCGCGGTCGGGATCGCATTCATCGGTGTCGAGCTGTTTCTGTTGCCAGGGTTCGGGGTCTTCGGCGTCCTCGGGATGATCGCCCTCTTCGGCGGGCTTGTTGGTACATTCGTGCGCGAAGACCCGGGCGGGCTATTCCCGGGCACGGAGGGTGCGAAGCGTGACCTGCTGTACGGCGTTGTAACGCTGCTGATGAGCCTGGTAACAAGCGGCATCGGCATCTATTTCCTGAGCAAAAACGTGGAGAGCCTCCCGCTGTTCCGAAAGCTGATCCTCCAGAACCCGGAGCCCGGCGACAACGACACCATGCTCGAGGCGATGAGCGGGCCCGTGGCGACGCTTCGCGTCGGTGACGAGGGCGTGACGACCATTCCTCTCAGGCCATCGGGCCGGATGAGCACTGGCGACGGTGCGACCGAGGAGATTCACGATGTCGTTGCCGACATGGGTTGGATCGAGGCTGGTGTCCGCGTGCGCGTGATCGAGATCGATGGCTTCCGGGTCACCGTCGAGCCAGCCGACGGCGAAGCGGGTCCTGATGTGCATGAAGGGGACGCGTAGATGGAGGCTGCTCTGGTCTGGGGGCTGTCGCTGCTCGCCCTTTCGCTACTGCTGATCGTCGTCGAGGTCTTTTTGCCCTCCGGCGGGCTCATCGCGCTCATTAGCGCGGGCAGCGGGATTACGGGGCTGGTGTTTCTGTACCGCCACGACCCGGTGTGGGGCGGCATCGGGACGCTGGTGATGCTCGTCGCCGCGCCCTGTGTGATCGCGTTCGCGTTTCGGGTCTGGCCCGACACAGCGATCGGCCGACGCATGATCCATGGGACTTCAGACCTCGACGAGATCCAGGAGCGAGAGACCGCCGACGCGAGGGCGAAAGCGGAGTGGGAATCGCTTGTCGGCGCCGAAGGCGTCGCGTTCACCGAGCTGCATCCTTCGGGGACGGTCAAGCTCGGAGAGACCCGCTACGACGCGGTGACTGATGGACCTTTTATCGAGAAGGGCTCGCGGATCCGCGTGGTGTCGGTGGAAATGAGCGTGGTGAAGGTCCGGAGGGCCTGAGCCGGGCGCGTCCGCACCTGATATATTCGGTCTGCCGGAGGGGTCGCTGGACCCCTCGGTGTTCGGACTTGTCGGACGATTCTCCAGGAGCGCCATGGAACCCGTTCTGATCATCTTGGGCATCATCGCAGGGCTTGTTGTCCTGGTCGCGTTCTTCATGCTGAGCCAGTTCCTGAGCCTCTACATCCAGGCTCTTGCGTCGGGCGCACGCGTTGGGCTGCTCGACATCGTGTTCATGCGTCTGCGGAAGGTTGATGTGCGGACCGTGGTCTTCAGCCGAATCCGTGCGGTGAAGGCGGGGCTTGATATCCCGACGGCTCAGTTGGAACAGCACTACCTGGCCGGCGGCCGCGTGCCCAACGTTGTTACGGCGTTGATCAGCGCCCAGAAGGCGCGTATTCAGCTCGACTGGGACACGGCGGCCGCGATCGACCTTGCCGGCCGTGACATCCTGGATGCCGTGAACACAAGCGTGAACCCGAAGGTGATCGATTGCCCGAACCCGCAGCAGGGCGGGCGCAACACGGTTGACGCGGTCGCGAAGGACGGCATCCAGCTCAAGGCCCGCGCCCGGGTAACGGTGCGGACGAACCTGGCCCGCCTGGTCGGCGGTGCGACCGAGGAAACGGTGATCGCCCGTGTGGGCGAGGGCATCGTCTCCACGATCGGTTCGGCTGCGGATCACAAGGCGGTTCTTGAGAACCCGGACAGCATCTCGAAGTCGGTGATGAGTCGCGGCCTTGATGCTGGAACGGCCTTCGAGATCCTCTCGATCGATATCGCGGACGTGGACGTCGGCTCGAACATCGGCGCGCAGCTCCAGGCTGACCAGGCGAGCGCGGACACCGAGCGGTATCGGGCGGAAGCCGAGCAACGCCGTGCGCTCGCTGTCGCGCAGGAACAGGAGAACCGCGCGAAGATCGAAGAGAACCGCGCGAAGGTCGTGCTGGCGGAGGCCGAGGTGCCGCTCGCGATCGCCGACGCGTTCAAGAGCGGCCGGCTCGGTGTGATGGACTACTACCGGCTTCGGAACCTCCAGGCCGACACCGACATGCGCAGCAGCATCGCCGGCACGGAAGACGAGGACGATAAGAAGAACTCCAACGACTGATCCCAGTCGAAGCCGCTATCCGGAAGCCTTCGATAGCAACCTCGATACAACCGCACCCCTAAGCGAGTCATCGCTCCAGATCGTGCTTGGTGAATCTATGTCGCCGCTCGACGGTCCGCTCGCGGAGGTGACGCTTCGATCCACACGGGGGGCCAGGACATGGCCGACCGAACCGCTCGGCGCAGGTTGCGGCTCGCCGATCTCAAACACGGTGCCCGCTGGAAAGAGCGGGACGGAAACACTGCCGTACACGGTGCCGGTCGGGATCGTCGCGTAGACAGATCGAGGGAAGACTGCACGGAGTGACCCACTCTTGCGGAAGTACACACCCCGTTCATCATCGGCGTAGACATCGCCGAAGTCCGCTGGGCGGCGGAGCCTCGGCGCGAGCTGCCGCAGGCTCTGCCTGAGCGATCCCGAGTCACCCGCATCGGGCTCGATACGCCGGTAGCGTTCGGCATCTGGGCCCAACCCCTGGCCCGGAACCGCCGTTGCTGAAACGCAAAGCATGATTGCTGCCGCCAGCAGTCTCATCGGAGCAAGACCCTCATGACGAACGACACCGTATCGTCCGTGCCGCTGAGTTCATCGATCCGCCGGCCCGTCGCGGTCCAGGTGTAGAGCCCGTTAAGCAGTGTCTCATCCAGCTCCGCCGAGCCCGTCGAGTAACGGATGCCCTCTTCGATCACGAACTCGGCGTTCTTGACGCGGCCTCGGGCGTCGAATGTGAGCCGGATCACCGGGTTTTGCGGCCTGACTCGGACGAGCAATGACTGCCAGATCGGGAAAAAACGTGTTTTGACTTCGATCCCGTCGCGCGCCAGCGGCTGGCCCGGGCGGATATCGACTGCCTGTTCGAGTGCGGTGGGCTGGGAATCGCGATCGCTTGGGTTGCCGGGCGCGACACCCGGCGCCGATGCCTCGCCGGGGGTTGGTGTGGGCTCGGCGTCCGACTGTTGAGCCTCGGTTGGTTCAGAAGGTGCGGCCTCTGGCTGTGGTAAAGCTTCGTTCGGGTTCTCAACGGGCTCCCGCGGCGGCTCGGGGAGCGGCGCAGCGTCGAGCGCAGGCTCTGACTCAAGCGACTCCTGGACCTGGGGCTGCTCGGACTCCTCCGGGAGGGGCTCGGATTGGCTCTGGATATCAGGATCCATCGGCTCAGGCGCGGGCGCAGTCAGCCCACCGGCGGCAGAGGTGAGTGCGGCCTGCTCGACACGGCTCACCGGAGCGCTGTGCTCTGTGGGCTCAGCGAATCCGAGCCAGGCGATCGCGATCGAGCGGCCATCGTCGATGCCGGGCCTGATGTCGGGACGCTCGTGGTGTTGGGGATTGGAAAGTTGTGGAGCTTCAGCGAAGGTAGCGATCTCGTCAGGGTCAGCGGCGAGCCAGGCCGCGAGTGCGACATGAGCTGAGATACTGAGGCCTACAGCGGCCGCGAGCCGGCGGTCGGGGTAATCCCAGTCTGGTCGGGTGGTACGGGGCATGCGGAGGCTCGGGGTCGCCCGATCGGTTTCTCGGCGATTCGTGGCCCTCCCGGAACACTCAAGGAGCCGAAGAGATTTGGTACCGTATCACCGGCTGAGGCCGGAGGGTCGTCCTGCCCCCGCACGCCCTCAAGGGGTGCTATTGGGCAGATAGACCCTGGTTGAGGGGTCTATTTCGGCCGTACGGCCAGCGATCGGAGCCTGTTCGCATGCGCATGCTGCTCGGGATTGTTGTGTTCTCGCTCTGGCTCTGGCCTGGCGAGCTGGTATCAAACGCCTCGGCGCAGCAGGCCGAGTTGGCGGAGGTGCTGCTCCCGGGCGACAAGGCACCGGCCCTGACGCTGGGTGAGTTCGTCAAAGGCGAGCGGTTCGACAGCTTCCAGGACGGGATGGTGTACATCGTCGAGTTCTGGGCGACTTGGTGTGGACCCTGCAAGAGCTCGATCCCGCACCTGACCAAGCTGCAGAAGACGTACAACGAGGAACTGCGCGTCCTTGGCGTCGCGATCATGGAGCATGATCCCACTGCGGTTGGCCCATACGTTGAGAGTATGGGTGATCAGATGGACTATGCGGTCGCGATCGATGACCGAAACCAGATGAGCACGAACTGGATGGAGGCAGCGCAGCAGGGCGGGATTCCGACGGCGTTTATCGTTGATCGGAAGGGCCGTATTGCTTGGATTGGCCACCCGCTCGACATGGATGAACCGCTTGGGCAGGTGATCGCGGGCACATATGACCTCGACGCGGTGCTCAAAGAGCGTGAGCGGCTCGCGCAGGTCCGCGCTGCTTCTGAAGGCCTTATGCAGCGGCTCAATGAGCAGTATGGCGCCGGCCAGATCGAGGAAGCGATCGAGACCATGGACGAGCTCGTGGCGCTCGACCCTGGCGAGTTCGGCGAGCTCGCGATCGCGAAGTTTCAGGTGATCGCGCTTCAAGTGGGTGATTGGGATCGGGCGTACGCGTTCGCGGCAGAGATCATCACCGACCGACTGGCCAACGAATCGGCTCACCTCGGCACGTTCTCGTGGTACCTTCTGACCGACGCGAGCGTTACGGACCGGCGCCTCGACGTCGCGATCGAAGCCGCGGAACGTGCGGTCGAACTTACACGATCGAGCGATGGAGACCTGCTGGATACCCTTGCGCTCGCGTACTCGAAGGCCGGGCTGCTGGAAGACGCTGTGGAGGCGCAGCGTAAGGCTGTTGAGGCCGCGACTGAAGCTCAGCGCGGGTTGTTTCAGAAGACGCTTGAGCAATACACCGAGCGTCTCCAACGGTCGCGCGGCTAACTATTCCGCTTCCGGACTGGCGCTCGGGCTGGGCTGGCTCAGGAACCCAACGTTGGTCACCCCCGCTTCGGACAGGCGGTCGAGCGCCCGAAGAAGGAGCCCAGAGGGAGCCTCATCGTCGGCCGAGATCACCACGCGGGCCTCGGGCATCTCCTCGAGCGCACGAGTCACCGCGTCGGCGAGGCTCTCGATCTCGACCAGCTCACCGCCCAGTCGCAGTTCGGCGTCATTCGTCACGGCAACAGTGATGAGCTGGACATCCTCGGGCTGCGAAGCGCTCGGCAGTTCGGGCAGTGTGATCCCGAGCGTGTCTGCCCGAACCATCAAAACAAAGCTGAACACGAAGAACGTGAGCATCAGGAAGACCACGTCGATGAGCGGGGTCATCTCGAGCCTGATCTCGCCGGCTGTCTTCCGTCTGATGCGCACGGCGAGAGCTTATCCCTGTCGAAGCAACGCCCCCGGATATCATTAAACGAGATGCGTGTGATCGATCCGGAATCGTCGCGGGCGCTGGACGCTGAGGCGGTCGAAAAGTACCGCATCCCTTCGATCGTGCTGATGGAGAACGCCGCGAGGAGCGCGGCGGAGGTTGCGATTGAGCTGCATCGTGGCTCACCGGGCGGGGTGCTGATTGCTTGCGGGCCCGGGAACAATGGCGGTGATGGGTTCGCACTCGCGCGGCATCTGCACAATCACGGCATCGACGTCCGACTGGTGCTCGCATCCGATCCGAGCCGCTTCGCCGGCGACGCGCTAACCAACCTCCGGGTGTGCGAGTCGATGGGGTTCTCGATCGAACGACTCTCCCCGGCAGCCGCGCTCTTTGAGGGTGTTGGGTTGGTGGTTGATGCGTTGCTCGGGACCGGGGTCTCGGGGCCTCTGAGGCCCGGCATCGCCGAGTGGATCAGGCAGATCAACCGATCGGGCACCCGGGTTCTGTGCCTCGATGTGCCGACGGGGCTTGACCCGATGATCGGCGACGCCGGGAACCAAGAGAGCGTGCGTGCGCACACGACCGTGTCGTTCGTTGCGCCGAAGCCCGGGATGCTGACGGGTGTTGGCAGGACCGTGAGCGGTCGGATCGTCGTTGGGGATATCGGCGTCCCGATGTCACTCATCGAGCGGTGGACGCGGACTGTGGACTGACGGTTGGTGCGTCTACGATGCTCGTAGTCAGAGCCTGCTCGAGGAAGGTACAGGTCGAATGGCAGTCCGGGTGGAACTCAGCCGCATCCTGATCCGCGAGCTCAACGACTATCAGCTCATCGAGCTGCGCGAGGTGGCGGAGGGTCAAGACATACCCGCCGAAGCGGCGCGTTCCTTCCCGATCGTGATCGGGCTCCCCGAAGCGCAGGCGATCGACAGGCGGCTCAAGGGCATGGTCATCAGTCGCCCGCAGACGCACGACCTGATGGCGAACTTGATCGCCGAGTTGGGCGGGACGCTCCGCTCGATCACCATCAATGACCTGTCGGACCACACGTTCTTTGCGACGCTCGATATTGACGGCACCGATGGTCAGGAACTGAAGATCGATAGCCGACCAAGCGACGCGATCGCCTTGGGTGTGGCCTCCGGCGTCCCGATCTATGTCGAAGAGCATGTGATCGAGGCGGCCAGCGCCGAGGAGGCGTAGCAAGCGTGAGCGGGCCCGATCCGATGACCCCAGGCGTCGTGCCGGGCCGTTACGTCACCGAGGACGTGCCCGGTATCGGTGGCGCGATCAAGCAACGTCCCGAGGACTTCATCGTCGATGAGCAGCCCGCATTCCCACCCTCGGGGGAAGGCGAGCACATCTTCTTGTATGTCGAGAAGACGGGGCTTAGCACCTTCGAGTTGATCGACCGGGTGGCGAAACACTTCAGGGTCCACCGGAGCCGCGTGGGGTATGCGGGGCTGAAGGACAAGCCGGCGATCACGCGTCAGACGCTGAGCGTGCACGTGCCCGGGAAGCGTCCCGAGGACTTCCCGCAGTTGGAGACCGATCAGATCAAGGTCCAGTGGGTAGACCTCCACAGTTCCAAGCTGAGGCGCGGACAGCTCGCGGGCAACCGCTTCAGCATCCGGATCAGGGATGTTGGGATTCAGGACGCCCTACCCGCGAAGCGTGTGCTCGAACGTCTTGCAATCACGGGCGTCCCGAACCGGCTCGGCGAGCAGCGGTTCGGGATGGTGCAGAACAACCATCTGATCGGTCGGGCGTTGATCCTTGGCCGGCCTCACGAGGCGCTCGATCTTCTGCTCGGGACCGATCCCGAGATGGATGACGACGGGCACGCTGACGCGCGGGCCCTGTACCGTTCGCAAGAGTACGACGCCGCCATCGACGCGCTTCCGCGCGGGATGCGTACCGAGCGTCGGGCGTTGAAGCTGCTCGCGGATGGAATGGCGCCGGACGAGGTCATCGACGCGATGGACCCGGAGGTGCTGAGCTTCTACCTCTCCGGTTTCCAGTCGGCGATCTTCAACGCGATGCTTGATGAGCGGATCGAGTCCGACCGCCTCGACAAGCTGATGGTGGGCGATCTTGCGTTCGTGCATCGGGGACGCAAGACCTTCATCGTGACCGAGGAAGAGCTCCGTGATTCCGATGCGCTTGAGCGGCTCGATCGGTTCGAGCTCTGCGCGAGCGGGCCCATGTGGGGCCCCGACATGCGGCGTACGCAGGGTGAGATCGCTCGGCTTGAGAACGATGCGCTGCATGCAACCGGTGTGATAGAAGCGGACCTTGAGCGGATCGGAGCGCTGACCTCGCTGACGGGCAGCCGCAGGCCTTATCGCGTCCCGGTGATCGCGCCAGAGGTCGAGGGCGGGATCGACGAATACGGGGCGTACGTGCGCGTAGCGTTCGAGCTACCCCGCGGGTCGTTCGCTACCGTCGTGCTTCGCGAGATCATGAAGCCCGAGCGAGCACGCGAACTCCGAGGGAGCGAGACGGCATGACGACACCGCCAAGAATCGTGTGCTTCGATTGGGGTGGCGTGATCCTGCGAATATGTCGGTCGTTCAGGGAAGGATGCGAACGTGCCGGGCTGGATGTGCGGGACATCTCTGATCCTGAGCTCACACAGATCCGGCGGACCCTCGTCGTCGAGTACCAGCGTGGGCAACTCACACCCAACGAGTATTTTCGGCGTACGAGCGAGGCGATGGCCGGAGCGTACAGCGCCGAGGAGGTCGCGCGGCTCGATCACGCGTGGCTCGTTGGGGAGTACGACGGCGTCGGGGCGCTCGTCGATGAACTCAATGGGATGGCAGGGATCGAGACAGCGCTGCTCAGCAATACAAGCGAGCGCCACTTCGCCAGAGGGACCGGGCCCGAGGCCGACTTCGAGGTGATCTCAAGGCTGACCCACATTCATGCGAGCCATCTGCTCGGGCACACCAAGCCCGGAGAAGAGATCTACCGGGCCTTCGAGCGAGAGACCGGCGCCGCGAGCGACGAGATCCTGTTCTTCGATGACCTGGAAGACAACATTGCCACGGCGCGGCGGGTCGGCTGGCGCAGTGAGCAGATCGACCACACGGGCGACACCGCGACGCAGATGCGTCTCTACCTTCGTGACCATGGCATCGAGGTTGCTCAGCCGGACTGAACGAGCTCAACGGCGAGTTCGGCGGTCTGGGGTTCGGCACAGACGGTGTCGGTGCACGCCTGGAAGCTGACGCCCAGCTTGGGTGTTCCCTCCCACGCTTGCTCGTTGCGCTCGATCACGACGCGGCACTCGATCACCCCGGTGTGGATCATCAGCTCTTTATCGGCGTGGTATGGATTTCCGTCGGGGTAATCGCAATACACCGTGACCCCGGTGCCCGATCCCGGCATCAGTCCGACACGAAGCGGCAGCAGGCCGCGACCCGAGGGGCCGGGATCCGACGCGAGGATGTGATAGGGCTCGCGCACCCGGATCGAGAGATACACCTCGGCGGGTAGGTCGGGGCCGATCTCGACGATCTCTTCGCTCGCGAAAATCTCCACCGGTGGGCGATCGATCTGACTCGGGGTGCCTGGCTCCGCGGGCGCCGTGTCATCGATGAGCCCAGCGCTGAGCATCCGGGCAATGGAGCGTGTCGCAAGCGATGGCCCAGCGGGGTTCTGCGCGACGACGCCCGAGAGCGACCTCGCGGCATCAACAGCTTGCGCGGTGTGCGTCATGTCTCCCGTAAGTAACGCCCGTTCGCAGAGCGCGGTCAGCATCATCGAGGCTCCGCTTGGGACGGCGCCATCGTGCGACGATCGGCTCCGGACGAATAGGTCCGACCGACCCTCGCGGGTGTCGAAGAACCCGCCCGCGCCGTCGCCGAAGTCCTCGGTAGCGGCAGCTAGGACGCTGTTCATGCGATCGAGCCACGGGCCGCGCGGCTCGAGGCGTGCAAGCGCAGCGAGGCCCAGAGCGAGCGCCGCGGAGTCTTCGAGCACGCCGTCGGTGTTCGAGGTCCCGTCGCGCCAGACCCGGCGGGGTCGGGATTCGATGCACGCGTGTTCGAGCAGGAACGCGGCGCATCGCGAGGCGGCGTCTCTGTATCGGTTGTCGCCCGACGCCTCCGCGGTAGCGCAGAGGCCAGAGATCATGAGACCGTTCCAGGCGGTGAGGACTTTATCGTCGAGTCGGGGCTGCTTACGTCCCTGGCGAGCGTCGTAGAGACGCGTGTTCAACCCGTCGAGTTCGGCGGTATTTGCGGGCCTTGCGGCAAGGTGGAGGACGCTTCGGACGGGCTCGTTGGGGTTGTGCGGGTCCTTGAAGTTGCCAGCGGGGGTGACGCCGTACAGCTCGGCGGCCGTGACCGCATCGTCGCCCAGGAGCTCGGCGAAGTCCTCGGGCGTCCAGAGGTAGTTCAGACCCTCTCGGCCATCGACCTCGGCGTCCTGCGCGCTGTAGAAGCCCCCTCGCTCGTGCGACATCTCTCGAAGAACGTAGTCGCAGGTGCGTTTGGCAACGCGAAGGTAATAATCATCTTCGTAGATCGTTGCAGCCTGGGCATAAAGCTGAGCAAGCTGTGCCTGGTCATACAGCATCTTCTCGAAGTGCGGCACGAGCCAGTATCGATCGACGCTGTAACGGTGGAACCCACCACCCACCTGATCGAACATGCCCCCCAGCGACATACGGTCGAGCGTATGGGTCAGCGCCTGGTCGATCGCGCTGCGCGTTGTATCGTCGGCGTGGCGTCGCACTTCGAGCAACAAGCCCGGGTAGCTGGGCTGAGGGAACTTCGGAGAACCACCGAATCCCCCATTCACCTTGTCATAAACGCTCAGCAACGCCTGTACCGCCTTGACAATGTGTGGGCTCCCAACGGGTGTTGCCGGCTCCCGTGAGGCGATCTCTTCCCTGACCGCGTCTGCGAGATGCGAGGCCTGTTCGAGCACGTCACCTGGCTTCTCGCGCCACGCGGTGCTCACACCCCCAAGGGCTTGGACAAAGCTTGGCCGCCCGTGTGCGGGCTCGGGCGGGAAATACGTGCCGCAGTAGAAAGGTTTGAGGGTGTCGGGCTCCAAGAAAACGCTCATCGGCCAGCCACCCGACCCGGTCATGATGACCGTTGCGGCCATGTAGATGTCATCAACCTCGGGATGCTGCTCGCGATCGACCTTGATCGGGATAAAGCGTTCATTGAGCACCTTTGCGGCCGCCGCGTCCTCGAAGCTCTCCCGCTCCATGACATGGCACCAATAGCACGTCGCGTAGCCGATCGACAGGAAGATGGGCACGCGCCGTGCTCGCGCCGCCTCGAACGCCTCGGCTCCCCAGGGATACCAGTCCACCGGATTGTGGGCGTGCTGGAGGAGGTATGGGCTGGTCTCGCGGGCGAGGCGGTTGGTCGGCATCGGGCTGGTCATCCGTTCGATTACCCCCGCGTGCCTCGCCCCATGGGCTTGCAGACAGCGGCGACCAGCGTGCCGATCTGCTCGGCGATCGCGGTTGTCTGCGCGGGCTGGCCCCGTCGGCGAGGCGCAGCGCCAAGAGCGCTCGCGGCGGAGGCGCTCGAGAGCAACGCGGCGTCCGCGGGCATGGTCATCAGCTGGATCGAGATCGGGGCGAAGAGCACGCGGGCATCATCAGGGTCATCGCACCGCGTGAGTTCCAGTCGTACCGCATCGAAGGCGGCGGTGTAGAGCCTCGCGGCTTCCAGAAGCCTGTCCTTGTGCGCCGGCTCGGCGGGCACCTCTGGGGCGATCCGGGCGGCGTCGGTGATTGTGAGGAGCGCAGAGCGGAGCTCGGCGAGCTCAGTGGCCAGCTCCTCGCGGGCTTCAAGCAGACGATCGCCGTCGGCTTGGAGGAGCACAGGGACAACGCAGGCCGCAACGCGGCGACTGAGCTTCAGCTCGGCGCGCTGCGCAACGCTCTTTGCTTCGGAGCGAGCCGTAACGAGCCCGCTGCGGGCGCTCGTGGTATCGAGTCCGGCGCAGAGCGGGATGAGCAGCGCGGGATCAGGACCTCCGCGCAGCACATCGCTGCTCACCGCCCGTAGATAGACCGAGTCATCCTCGAAGACCGAACGGTTCATCAGTGGGCGGAGCGGCGCAAGGCGATCATCGCTGTCGATCCGAGCGGCCGCCGCGCGAGCATCACCCGGGGCCTCGGGCGCCGGCGCGAGAACGCCCGACTCCCAGAGGGGAACGGACCAGCGCCAGCTCTCGATCATGCCCTGGTAGCTCGGGGCTTCAGCGGCCGCGAGTTCGGCGGCATCGCGGCCGCCATCGGGCGTCGGAAGCAGTGTGAAACAGGTGTCGGCGAGAAGGAGCGACGCCATCGCCGGCGGCTCGCGGCTCGTCAGGTGGTATGGGCTTACGGACATTGCGAGTTGTTGGTTCATCTCGATCATCTCGCCCCACCGTTCAGCGTCTCGTCCAGCCAATCCATCACGCGGACGAAGCGGAGAGGCAAAGACAGAAACAGCAGCTCGTGCCCGACGTTCGAGACCATCCGTTCCGGCTTGCCCAGCCGCTCCCAGAGCAGATCCCCGAGGTACGCGGGAACCGCTTCGTCCTTTGACCCATGAATCATGAGGATGCGGAGATCGGTGAGCGTGCGTGCGGTGTGGTAGCTGTCGAGCGGCGCGGCGCGAAGGTAGCGGCGGCTGAACTCGAGCTCGTCCTCTCTGGTCGCGCCGGAGGGGAACTCCACACTGAATGCACCGATCCAGCGGGCATAGCTGCTGTCGTGGTTGACCTGGAAGAAGTTCGCACCGCCCGCGCTGATCACCGCCGCGTCATAGAGCTCCGGCTGGCGTGCGAGGATCGTCGGGAGGATCATGGCGCCACCGCTTATTCCGAAGGCCGCGACGGGGAGTCCATCGAGCCTCGGATCGAGCGTGGCTGCGTGCCGTATCGCGTCGGTCGCCGCGTACGCGGCCTCCGCGGCTCGATCGGTCAGTACAGAGGCGAGGAATGCGGCGTCCTGATCGCTCTCCGGATCGACACGAAACTCGATGTGCTCGGTAAAGCGTGAGGGGTGGGCCATCATGCGCAGGATGGACCAGCCGCGCGCCATAAGCGCTGTGGTGAATCCATCGATCAGGCCCGCGGGAGTGCCCAGCATGCCCGGGACGATGAGGAGCAGCCCCTTTGGTTCCTCTGCGGGTGAGTAGCCGAACCACGTCCGCTGGATCAACGCGGCACCTTCCTTTGCCGGCGCGGCGCTCGTGTAAACGAAGTAGCTGGGGTCGCTTGGCCTCTTTGGATCGATCGATGGCGTGTAAATCAGCGAGCCCGGTCCTTCGAATGTGAACGTCAGCCGCTGGCCGGGTGCCTCGGCAGCGATCAGGGCTCGGGCGTCGGCGAGGTCGGACTCGCCCGGCTCGAGGTACCGCCCTCTGCGAAGGCGGCCCGGGATGAGACCCTTGGTGTCGAGATCGCGGATGACCCCGGCGCCGCGTCCGCCCAGACGATCGGGCCAGGTGCTCGCGGGTATCGGCGCTGCCACCGCGACGGCGCCGGGTGTGTCACGGTCGGCGGCGGGTTCGAGAGTGAAGCTCGCGCATCCGACGAGCAACGCGGACAGACCGAGCGTGAGCGCGATCCGAATCCTCATCCCGCGTAACCATTCGGGTTGGCCTCGAACCAGCGGTAGGCCGAGGCAATCGTCGCGTCGAGATCGGTGCGCGACGCACGCCAGCCCAGTTCATCCGCGATCTTCGACGGATTTGCAAAGAGCTCGGGCGGATCGCCCGGGCGTCGCTCACCCTCATCGACGGTGAAATCCCTGCCCGTGACGCGGCGGACGGCGTCGATGATCTCTCGCACGCTGTAGCCCTGCCCGATGCCGAGGTTGTACGTCCGGGTGTCGCCCGGCTGGAGCGCACTCATCACGACCACATGGGCGTCCACGAGATCCTCGACGTTCACATAGTCACGAATGCATGTGCCATCGGGCGTGGGGTAGTCGGTGCCGAAGATAGTGATCTTCTCGCGCCGCCCGAGGGCCGCCTGGAGCACAACCGGGATCAGATGGGTCTCGGGGTGATGGTCCTCACCGAGCACGCCCGACTGATCGGATCCCGCGACGTTGAAGTACCGGAGCGCGGCGAAGCCGAACGGCTCGCCCGCGAGCTTCGCGGCGTGGGCCTCATCGAAGAGGAACTTCTCCACCATCAGCTTGCTGCGGCCGTACGGATTGATCGGACTCTGAGGGCATGTCTCGGCGATCGGGATGTGCTCGGCGCTGGGTTCGCCGTAGGTGGCACACGTGCTGCTGAATACGAACCGCTGGACACCGCACTTGCGGGCCGTGCCGATCAGCGCGAGCGCGGCGGCGGTGTTCGCCTCGTAATAGCGGAGCGGCTCGGTCACGCTCTCGCCGACGTAGGCGAGGGCCGCGAAGTGCATGATGGTGTCGATGCCGTGGTCGCGGAGGAGGCTGGCCATCCGCACGGTATCGCCGGTATCGGCATGCTCGAAGGTCAGCCGGCCCCCGGACTCGGGCTGGAGGCGATCCAGCGCCTGGGCATGGCCCCGCACGAGGTTGTCCACCGCGACGACGGTGTGGCCCTCTCTGAGGAGCCTCTGGACGGCGTGGGATCCGATGTACCCGGCGCCGCCGGTGACCATGACATTCATGTGGGTCTCACCTGTGTTCGTTCGCTTACGATCGGTCACCGGATGATAGAGGCAGGGCATTGCCCCGACGGCGGTTTCGTCGGATCCCAGGAGCCCCCATGGACACGCGCCAAGACCGGTTGCCCGGTGTTACGGAGTTGGGCCGGTGCGCGTTCGGTGGCGTGCTGATGGGCCTGGCGAATCTCGTCCCGGGTATCAGCGGTGGGACGATGCTGCTCGCGGCAGGGGTCTACCCGCGGTTCATCGGGGCGGTCGCGGCGATCTCGAGGCTGCGACTCAAGCCAGGCTCGCTTGCGGTTGTTGGCATAGTCGCAGCGTGTGCGGCACTCGCGATCGTGCTGCTCGCGGGTCCGGTCAAAGCACTGGTCGTCGAGCATCGATGGATCATGTACAGCCTCTTCATCGGGCTGACGCTCGGGGGCGTGCCCCTGATCATGCGCCTCATCGGGAAGATGACCACGTCGGCCTGGATCGGTGCCGCGTGCGGACTCGCGGGCATGACGCTGCTGGCACTCGCGCAGGCATCGGGCGCCGGGACCGGTGGCGGCTCGCAAGACAACTGGACGCTGTTCTTGCTTGGTGGGATCGGCGCCGCCGCGGCGATGGTCTTGCCCGGCGTGAGCGGCGGGTATCTGCTGCTTGTTCTGGGGCTCTATGTGCCTGTGCTACGCGCGATCGACTCTGGGAAAGACGCGTTGAGCGAGCAAGACTGGTCCGGGCTTCTGTCAGTGTCGCTGTCGGTATTTTTGCCTGTCGGGATCGGTGTGGTGGTCGGCATCGCGGGGGTCAGCAACCTGCTCGGGTGGCTGCTGAAGCGGTTTGAGCAGGCGACGCTCGGCGTGCTGCTGGGATTGCTCATCGGGGCGATCGTCGGGCTCTGGCCCTTCCAACAAGCGGTCGATCCGCAGGTGGGCGACGTGATCAAGGGCGTCGTAATGACACCAGAGCTGATCGCGGGACTGGACCCGGAGGACAAGCCAACGGCGTACTTCTCGCCGAGCGCCGTTCAGGTGCTCGGATCGCTCGGGCTTGTTGTGCTTGGGTTCGGGCTGACGATGCTCGTGGATCGGCTGGGTTCGGGCCGTCAGGATGCGGTGGCCTCGGAACCTGAATCGGACAAACCCCAGCCGAAGTAGCGCCGCGAGTCCTTACGCAACTTAGCGAATATCAACACGCCGATGCCGGCCCCGATCATGGCGACACTCAGCCACTGGCCCCGGCTCAGTCCCAGTGGGCGCGCGATGTCGAAGTGCGAGTCGGGCAGCCTCACGAACTCGGTCGCGATTCGGAGCAAGCCGTAGCTCATCAGGAACACGCCGGTCAGCACACCTGTCGTGACTCGCTTGCGAGCGAGTATCCAGCACAGACCGCCGCACACCAACGCCTCAGCGAAGGCCTGGTAGAGCTGCGACGGATGGCGGGCGCTTACGAGCGGCTCGAGCCGCTCGGCGAACTCGGGCGAGCCCTTCTGGACCAGCCCGAGCACGCGGGCATAGCCCTCCTCAAACACGGTTGCCTCGGGCGCCGCGTCGGTGACGAGTACGATCAGTTCGGCTTCTTGCGCAGGTGTGAGCTCGGGTGCATGGCCCGTTAGGTGCTCTTGCGGGAACCGCACCGACCACCACGGCGCAGGCTCACCAGGGTTTGCGACGATCTTGCCCAGGAGTTCACCGTTGATGAAGTTTGCGATACGCCCGAAGAACACGCCGGGCGTCGCGACCAGGGGGAGCACGTCGAGGACGTGGAGCAGCGGCGCACGGTGCTCGCGGTTTCCGGCCTCGTCTTTGTAGCCCCTCGAGATCATCCAGGCGCTCGCGACGAGCCCGATGATCCCACCGTGGCTCGCCATGCCGCCTCTGTCCAGACGGAGCATGTGCCAGAACGGGAACGACGCCTCAAAGGTCCACAGAAGGCTGGGCTGATAGAACACGGCGTAGCCCAGCCTCCCCCCCACCACGGCGCCCACCGCCATCGCGATCACAGCGTCACTCGCGTGCTGAGGCGGGATGCTGACTAGCCCTCGCTTTCCCAGTTGTTTCAGGATCAGCCAGGCCGCGACGAATCCAGCGACGTAGCTGAGCCCATACCAGCGCAGACCGAAACCGTTGAGCTCGATGATCCAGGGCGAGAGGTCGTGGAGCCAGATCATCGGGCATCGATCCCGAAGAAACCCCGTGTGTTCTCATTGAGCTGCGCGTGGAAGTCGGCGAACGAAATGTCGCGGGTCTTCGCGAGAGTCTCGGCGGTGTCGCGGGTGAACGCGGGCCTGCAGGGCCGCACGCCCCGGTGTGGCTCTGGGCTCAGGAAAGGCGCGTCGGTCTCGACCATGATGCGATCGGCGGGCACGAGCTTGGCGGCCTCGCGAACTTCCCGGGCATTCTTGTAGGTCACGACACCCGTGAAGCTGATCATCGCGCCGAAGTCGAGCACCTTGCGTGCATCGTCGGGACCGCCAGTAAAGCAGTGGAAGACAAATCGGGCTGGATCAAGCGGCGTGGATTTCAGCACCGGGATGAGATCATCAAACGCTTCACGGCAGTGGATAACAACCGGCAGATCGATCGGGTTGTCGCCCCGCGACGCGTCCTGGATCACCCCGAGCTGCTGTTCGAGCACGGGGCGCTGGATCGACGGGGCCGGGTTGTCATAGTGATTATCGAGCCCGAGTTCACCCCAGGCGACGCACTCGGGCGCCCGGGCGACCTCGACGATGCTCGACCAGTCGTGCGGCCCCTCATGGCTGTGCAGCGGGTGGACGCCCGAGGTACACCAGACACGGTCGTTCGCCGTCGCGATCGCAAGCGCCTGGCGGCAATCCACGGTGGTCGTCGAGATCGTGATGCAGCCGGTGACGCCCCGCTCGGCGGCCTCGGCCAGGATCTCGGCAGTCCGCCCCTCGAAGTCGGGGAAGGTCAGGTGGCAGTGTGTGTCGATCACGGCTGGGCGAGGGTAGCTCATACACTCCGCGCATGGTCACTCAACAGATAACGAGGCGGCTCACCGGCCCGCTCCTGAGCCTGATCGCAACGTTCCTGTTCGTCGGCCCCGCCTTCGCACAGGAGCTCTGGTACACCGCCACCCTCGCGGGCCAGCCCGCGGGCTGGATGCGGAGCGAGACAACCGAAGCCGGAGGCCTCATCACCGTCGTGAGTGAGACCGAGCTCTCGGTCAGGCGAGGCCCGCTTGAGATCACGATCCGAATGGAGTCTGAGTCTGTTGAGACGGTCGATGGCGAGCCCGTCCGGATGCGTTCGGTCCAGAAGCTCGCGACGGCGGAGACCGTGACCGAGTACACGTTCGGTGAGGACGAGATCGACGTTACGGCGTCGGTCGCCGGCCAGACGAGCGAATCCACTGCACCATTGCCTGAGCCGGGGTGGCTGATGCCCGCGGCGGCGGGGCGTGCGATCGAGGCCGCGATCCGCGCTGGCGATGACCTGATTGAGATCCGCGTGATGGACCCGAGCGCTGGGGCCACGCCGATCGGGGTGCGCTACAGCGACCCCAAGCCCGCACCGCTCGTTGTGGGCAACGAGCGTATTGAGGGCACCGAATGGACCGTGCAATCAGACCTGATGCCTGGGATCCGGACCGCCGAGGTCGTTGATGCCGACGGCGACACGCTCCGGAGCACCGTGCGGATCGGCGCAATCGAGATGGTAATGACCCGAGCGAGCGCGGACGAGGTCGCCGCGATCCGGGGCGTTCCGACTGGCGATATGCCAGAGCTAATGCTGAGCACGTTCGTCGCACCCAGCCGGAAGATCGACGAGCCGAGGCGCGTGAGCCGGGGTGAGTACGTTTTGCGATTCGCTGACGGTGAGGTTCCCGAGCTGCCGGCCGGCGGATTGCAGTCTCAGACGGCAGTTCCCGATGGCTCGATCCGGGTGGTTGTTTCCGCGGATCCTGCAGATGCGGCGCCAGGCGAGCGCGAGCCCGCGGACCTCGCTGACTCGTCGATGATCAAGCACACCGATCCTCGCGTCCGCGAGTTGCACGAGCGGGCAGTCCGCGGCCTGGGGACCGACCAGCGCGAGCGAGCCGAGGCGATGAGGCGGTTCGTGCATAGGACGATCAGCGCCAAGAACCTGTCTACGGCGCTGGGATCGGCCTCAGAGGTTGCTCGGTCGCGGTCGGGCGACTGCACGGAACACGCCGTATTGCTCGCGGCTCTGCTCCGAGCAGACGGTATCCCGTCCCGGGCGGTCAGCGGCGTGATCTACGCGGACGCGTTCGCGGGCGCCCGCGATATCTTCGGGTACCACATGTGGACCCGAGCGCTGCTGCCCGTTGATGGTGTACTCCGTTGGATCGATCTTGACGCGACGCTCGGACCCAGCACGCCGTTCGACGCGACACACATCGCGCTCGCGGAGACCGCCTTCGAGGAGGGTGCAGGGACACGCGCGTTCTCAACGGTCGCGCTGTTCCTGGGCCGGCTCGAGATCGAGGTTGTCGAGACCGAGCACGACGGGCGCTGATGCACGAGGACGACACCACTCCGGTCCACAGCCTGCCCGAACGCGCTGCCGATGCTCACAAGGGCACCGCGGGGACCGTCACGATCGTCGGGGGCTGTGCCGCAGCGGGTGTGCGGATGACAGGAGCTCCAGCGCTCGCCGCGAGAGCAGCACTCCGTGCGGGCGCGGGGCTCGCGAAGGTGGTTGCGCCCGCTCCTGTTCTGGGCGAGATTCTCACGATCGAACCCTCGGCAACCGGTGTCGAACTCCCGGTTAACACATCTGGCGAGCCAATCGGGCACGAGGCCGCGGCAATCATCGACGAGGCGGCACTCGGCGCGGGTTGCCTCGCAGTCGGATGCGGGCTGGGCACCGCGGGCACAGAACCCGTTGTGGTTCGCGCGATCACCCAGCTCGATGCCCCCGTGGTGTTGGATGCCGACGGCATCAACTCGCTCGCCCAGGTGCGCGAGTTCGGGCTCGACCTACGAGCACCAACGGTGCTCACGCCGCATCCTGGCGAGTTCGACCGACTCACGGCGAGTCTCGGGCTACCGGGCGGCGGGCGTTCGCATGAAGACCGCGCGGCGCAGGCCTCGGAGCTCGCACGGCATCTCGGGTGCATCGTGGTGCTCAAGGGCATCGGCACGGTCGTCACCGACGGGCTGCGATGCTGGCGATGCGACCGGGGCCACCCGTGCCTGGCGACCGCGGGCACAGGCGACGTGCTCACGGGCCTGATCGCATCGCTGATCGCGCAGTACAGCCCGGCGTCAGGGATACCGACGAGCCCGATGAAACCGCTGAGCCTCTACCAAGCCGCGCGTGTTGGAGTGCTTGCCCACGCGATCGCCGGCGAAGCGTGGGCCGAGGCGCATGCCGACGCGGGGCTCCGCGCACAGGAACTCGCCGACCTGATACCAGGCGCCTTGCGGCCCCGCTAGGTGGCGTGCCGATTAGGTCGGGTTGATGCGGCGGGGCCTGACGCTCGAAACCATGCGGATCTGAGGCGCTTCGAGATCACTCATCAGCCCGTCGTCTCGGTCTTGCCGCTCACCAACGGTGAGGTCCACTGTGGCTCGGCGCAGGGTGGGGCCGACGTCGTACTCCAGAAGGAAGCGTGCATCGGTCACCCGGTAGACGAGCGGCTGGGTGAACGACGCGAGCTCGCCGCTGTCATCGAATCGCGTGACATCGGCCTCCAGCTTGTTCGGCCCGAGCCCGCGGTTGGTCTCGTCGAGGGTCGCCGGGACGAGGCGGATGGTCCAGACCTCGCGAAGATCCGAGTCGGAG
Organism: Planctomycetota bacterium; assembly: GCA_039186605.1. Lineage (GTDB taxonomy): Bacteria > Planctomycetota > Phycisphaerae > Phycisphaerales > UBA1924 > JBCCZZ01. Next base: position 477,868 of record JBCCZZ010000001.1, read on the forward strand.
TCGTGGAAGGCCACAAGCTCCAGCGTATCGGTCTCGATCCGAGGTTCGGCGATCGGGTTGGTCGGGAAGGGGCCGAACTCCTCGCCGTTGCGGATGAGCGTGGTGATACGGTGCATCGCGAGCCGCGCACTCATGTTGAGACTGGCGCTCTCAGTCGCGACCTTGTAGCTCTTGTAGCTGGTGTCGAGTGCGCTCATGGTCGCGGCGAGTAGCGTCGCGCTGATTGTGCTCGCGATCATGAACTCGACGAGGCTGAAGCCGCGCCGGCTGCGGGCGGTCCTGGGCTTGCTGCTGACTTGGGGCATCAGTATGAACCCTCCCGGTAGCTCGAACCAACGGGCCTTACGTTCATGGGGATCATGATGCCGTCGGGCAGCGCCATGTCCGGATCGAACTCGATGATGACCTTGCCGTAGCCTTCGAAGTAGTCGATGGTGCTTCCCGCGGGCTGAGGCTCGAAGGGGCTCACATCAGCGAGACCATCGCCGTCCGTGTCCCAGCCGGCGATGCGGCCGTTCGAATCCTCCGGGAGCAGCAGCGGGTCTAGGGATTCTTCGTCACCATCGTCCGGTCCGAAGTAGCCGATCGAGGCGTTGAAGTTCGCGGGATTGCCGACCGCGTTACCGAGGTAGTCGGACAGGGGTCCGACGCCTGCCTGGGGGGCGAAGGTCATCAGGAGCGCCCCGAAGAGCGAGCAGTTTCCGCGGATGTCCAGGATCCCCGCGATGATCGCGCCCTGGAGCTGAACGTTCTGGGTCGATGGCGCATTGAAGTGGCCGATATCCACGCTGAAGTTGGGCACCATCAGCGTGCTCCGGCTGATGGCGTCCATGTCCGCTTCGTCGGGGTTGTAGCTTGTGTCGTTCGGGTAGTCCGGGTGCTGCTGCGCAAACCTTGTCGCGCCGGTGAACTGGAGCTTGTTGCGGACGTGTGTGTACGCGGCGACCGCGTCGCTCACAATGCTCCCGACAACAAGACAGTCGTGGAACCGAAGGTTGCTGCTGAGCTGACGGGTGTCCGTGATGCGGTCACTCCCCACTATGATCGGCTCGGGCAGCAGATTGAAGTCAGACTGGTTGCTCGCGTTCACCTCGCTCTGGAGGAAGTCCGCCTTGTCGAGCGCAACGGTCGTGGATCGACGGAGGCGGATGTTCTCTGGCGTGCTCGTCGCGTCGATCACGGGCTGGTAGATGTCCACCCAATCCTCGGAGGGGTCATCACCGTAGATCTCGCGGTCATACGTAGGGGTCGGGAAGCTGGCGCCGCTGTTCAGCTGGAGCCGCCCGTACTCATTGAAGAAGGCGTGGCTGTTGTCGTAGTGTGTCTCGATTCGGGTCACGCCGATGAACGTGCAGTTGACGAACAACGCGTTCAAACCCATCGGGATCGTCACGTCCTTGAACACCATGTGCTCGAAGACCGGCCGGTAGTAGTAGTCCGCGAAGTTGGGCCCGTTGAATGGCATCTTCTCGAAGTGCACGTAGCTGTCGGCGTGGTTGTCGGGGAGCCCGTCGAGGTCATTGTCGAGATCGATGCGCAGGTAGCGGGCCGCCGGCTTGATCGGGTTGATCGGGTCGTAGCTCGCCTCGGGCTTGGACTCGGTGTAGGGCGAGAACGAAGAGCCCCCTGGCTGCAGCGAGCTGCCCGCGACGCCGAGCTCGTCGCCGACCTGGGTCCAGAACGAGAGCCCGTTGCTTGCAGCCGCGAGGTTGCTCGCCGCCGCCGCGAAGCTCGCGGCGTCGATCGTCGGGAGCCCATCGACCCCGACACCCATCTCCACCGCGCTGTCGCCATCGATCGGGACCACGGGGCCATTGAGCGCAGCGTCGCGGTTCGTCCAGTCGGCCTCGCTCACAGCGAAGCTCAGCGTTCCGTCCACCTTCGCGTACTCGTCCATGAAGTCGAGGTAGCCGTCGAGGTAGCCCAGCTCGACATCCGGGAAGTACGGGTTGTTGTCCGAGTCGTTCGCGACATCGACGAAGCTGTCGAGACCGTTGAACAGGCCGTTGCCATCGAGATCGAGGAAGCCGTAGACCCCGTTGCCGTTGCGATCGGGGTTGGCCGAATCGATGAGAAGGGCGAGATCAGGGTCGAGCGGGCTGCCATTCGTATCGACCCACTCGGTCGCGATGTCGATGCGGTTGTCGTACTGATCGCCGTTGTCCCCACTCGTCGGGGTGTCGTAGAGGCGAACGACAACATCGAAGATGTCCCAGTAGCCGTCGCCTGTGACATCCGAACGCTGACGCTTGACAGCGTCGGCCTCGGAACTCCCCGAGCAGACCTCCACCACGCCGACGAGCGGATAGCAATCGGTCAGCGGGATGCCGGCGCCCTCGACCGGGTGCCCCACGCGGAGGCGGCTGTCGCCGTCGATGTCATAGCTGGCGAGGATCGACTCGATGTTGGTGATCTCGAGGTCGAGGTCGGGGTCGATGTCCTCGAAGTCATCCTTGAGGTTGAGCGGGTCACCATTGATCTGACTGGTATCGGTGTAGGTCAGCGCCAGGTCACCCCTGATGCTCACGTTCTTGCCAAGCATCACCTTCGCGGGACTCACGATGGCGTTGTCAACCGACTTGATGAACTGGTAGTCCTGGGTCACCACACGGGTGATGTACTCGCTGACCTCGAGGTTCCCGTCGTCATCGACGACACCCGCTCCGTCGTAGTTCACCTCTGTCTGCGTGCCCTGGTACCCGAACGCGTATCCGGTCACGATCACGCGGATCGTCACACCATCATTAAGCGGGGCGTAGGTGATCTGATAGGCCTCGCTGGGTGTGCCGCCCAGGTTCTCGGCGACCGTCACGCCCGCGGTAACCAGCCAATCGGTACCCTCGTAGATGCCAAGATCGGCGCTGGCCGGTGCGCTGCGCATCTCGGTGATGGTGACAGCGGTATCGTCGTTGAGGTCGTCATCCGCAAGATGCATGTTCATCAACGCGTCGGACAGGTTGGATGGCAGCCCCGTCTCCGAATGGCCCGTGGGAGGTGGCAGGATCTCGATGGTGCCGTATCCGGTCATGCTGCCCGACCAGAAGTCGGCGCCGAAGCCCGCATCGATCGTGCTGGTCGAGACCTTGAAGCGGCTCGCCGCGAGTTCGAGCCTGGATCGCGCGACGCTGAGGCCTGTCTCCGCGGCGCCGACGGCTCGCAGGACGTACAGATGCGTCGCACTGGTGCGCAGGTTTCCCTGGCTCGCGATCGCCATCGCGGCGACGAGCGACCCGAACAGGATGAGCAGGATCATCGCCATAACGGAGACGGCGCCGCGTCGAACCCGCGCGTGGTGGGCCGCGGCGCGCTGCTTCGGCGTCTGTCGGGGCGTGTTGATCATGGCTACTCGGGCTCCCAGCCTCATCGCGCGATGTGTCAAGGGACGATCCAGCTCAGGCTTGTGACGTCTCTGGGTGCCGGATCGATCTCGGGGTTCTGGTACGTGACGGTCACCGTCACTCGAAGCGGAAAATCATCGACACCCAGCGGAGCCTCAACGGCGTCGTCCTCGATCGGGATTGCCGGGATGTTGTCGTGAGGCCGCACTTTCTCGACAGTGACCACCTGCGACCAGCCCTGCATGCTCTCGAGCAGATCGTCCCCGTTGGCATCCACCATCGGGGCACCGTCGTCATCAAGCGCGATGATCACGACACCATCGGCATCGATCGCGGGGATGACCTCGCCGTACGCGTTGATCGGCCCCTGGAGGTCCCCGTCGGACGGGTCGGCAGTGCCGACCCAGCTGAACGAGAGCCCATCAAAGTCGTCGATATCGTCGAAGTCGGTGACCAGGACCTCGCCGTCTTCCGGGCCCCAGCCCACGAGCGAGCCACCGCTCAGGAAAAGACCCGTCACCGGGTCGTGGCGCGGCAGAAGCCTTGTCATCTCGCGGATCTCGGAGGCGAGGAACGCGGCGGTCGACGACTCATTCGACCAGTTGTTGCTCCGCACGAAGGCCTGCTGGGCATCGACCATCGCGACGACACCCACACCGATGATCACAGTCGTGAACGCGGCCTCGATGAGCGTGAAGCCCGGGCGTGCGTTGCGTCGTTGGGTTGGGCGACGAGTCCGGCTCATCAGGCTCCTCCCGGGTTCTGGCCGCCGCGCGGAGCGTCCGCGCGGCTGGTCCCCGTGAAGGAGTATCGATTACTGCACGATCTGGCTCATCTTGAAGATCGGCAGAATGATGGCCATCGCGATGAAACCGACGATTGAACCCATTACAACGATCATGAGGGGCTCGATCATCGACGTGACAGCCTTGATGTTCTCCTTGAGTTCCTTCGCGTAGTACGCGCTGATCTCATCGAGAACCTCGCCGAGCTTACCGGACTCCTCACCCGCGCTGATCATCTGCACCACCGAGCGGGGCAAGAGCCGGTCGCGGCCGAGCGGCGCCGCGATCTTCTTGCCCTGCTTCACGCTGGCGTGAACACGCATCCACATCGACTTGAACAACGCATTACCAGAGATCTGGCCCGTAATCATCAGCGTGTCCAGCATCGGGACGCCGGCGTTAATCAGCTGACCCATCGTCTGGAGTGAGCGGCTGATGAATAGCGACTGGAACATACCCTTGACGATCGGGATCGTCAGCTTCATCTTGTCGAACCAGAAGCTGCCGACCTCAGTCTTCGCGAGCATGAAGAGCCCGAATGCAGCGCCAACGATGCCGCCCAGGATCAGGGGCCAAGAGCCCACGATGAACTGGCTGAGTCCCATCAGGAAGGTCGTGGCCCACGGCAGCACGTCCTCCTTGCCCTCGAACACCGAGTAGAACTTCGGCAGCACAAACGTCAGCAGGAACACGGTCACACCGACCGCCATGACGCCGATGATCGCCGGGTAGATCGCCGCGCCGACGACCATCTTTCGGGTCTCGATCTGCTGCGCGATATAGCCGGCGATCCTGTTGAGCATCTCGGCGAACGAGCCCGACATCTCCGACGCCTCAACCATGTGGACGTAGAGCGGGCCGAATAGCTTCGGGTAACGCCTGACGGCCTCGCTGAACTGCTTGCCGCTCTCGACGTCGCTCTTGAGCTGCAGGATGACGGTCCGGAACGCACGGTTCTTGGTCTGGTCGGCGATCCCCTCGAGCGCACCGCGGAGGTTAATACCGGCTCGGATCATGACCGCCAGCTGAGTCGTGAAGTCGAGCACGTCCTTCTGGCCCGGCTTCTTCTGACCGACACTGAACAGCGGCTTCCGCTCGCCCTTGCTGTCCTCCGGGCTAAGCCCGACGACATGCAGGCCCTGGTTGCGCAGGATCGCCGCGGCGGTGTTGACCGTGTCCGCTGTGATCACGCCCGTCTCGTTCTGACCGGCGCCGTTGCGGGCCTGGTAGCGGTAGTTCGGCATCGACCTTCCCTACACCTTCTTCTCGGCGAGGCCCGCGGCGTCCCGCGTGTGCCCCGCACCCCCTGCGGTCACCGCCTGTCAGGCGACGAGCTGACGCTCGAGCTTGTCCGGATACGCCGCCTGTGCAATCGCGTCTTCCTTCGAGATCAGGCCGTTGAAGTAGAGCTCGGCAATCGAGGCGTCCAGGCTGGCCATGCCGATGGCCCGGCTCGTCTCGATCACGTTCGGGATCTCGAAGGTCCTGTTCTCGCGGATCAGGTTCCGGACGGCGCTCGTGCAGAGCAGCGTCTCGACCGCGGGCACCATGCCCGGGCGATCAACCCGACTAAACAGCGTCTGGCTGACCACCGCCTGAAGTGTGCTGGCGAGCATCGAACGGACCTGGTTCTGCTGGCCCGTCGGATACATGTCGATGATGCGCTCGACCGTCTGCGCGGCGTTAACCGTGTGGAGTGTCGAGAGAACGAGGTGACCGGTCTCCGCAGCACTGATTGCCAGGGCGGTGGTCTCTAGGTCACGCATCTCACCGACGAGCACGATGTCCGGATCCTGACGCAACGCGTGCTTCAGTCCCGAGGCGAAGCTGGGCATGTCACGCCCGAGCTCGCGCTGTTCGAGCAAGCACTGATCGCTCTCGAAGACGTACTCGACCGGGTCCTCAAGCGTGATGATGTGCTTGCGGTAGCGCTCGTTCATCGCCTGGATCATCGCGGCGAGCGTGGTGGACTTACCGGAACCGGTGTCACCGGTGACCAGCACGAGCCCACGCGGGAGGTACGTCAGACGCGCGATGACCTCGGGCAGCTGGAGCTCACCCAGCGGTGGCACCTCGGTCTTGATCATCCGCATCGCCATGCCAACGGCGCCGGACTGCATATGGGCGTTCACGCGGTAGCGGGCGAGGCCCTCGACGGCGTACGAAAAGTCCGCGTCGTTGTTTTCATCGAAGGTCCGGCGCGCCTTCTCGCCCGCCATCTCGTCGAACATGGCCCGCGCCTCCTCGGGCGTGAGCACAGGCATGTCCGTCGGCTCGATGATCTGATGGACGCGGAAGGTCGGCGGGTGGTGCGCGATCAGGTGGATATCCGACGCGTCGGCCTTGTAGGCCTCTTCGAGGATCTGCCGGATCTTCGCGCTCACCGAGGAGTTCTTCACCGGCTGCGCCGGGCCCTTGCCCACGCCCGCAGCGGTTGGTCCCTTCGGATTCGCACCGGTGGGCTGGTTCGTGCTGGGCGTCACCTTCGGCGCCCCGGTTGGCGCAGGGCGCGGGATCGGGTTGGCTCCCGGGTTCTTGCTCGCGTTCGGCACGGGCCTCGGGCCCGGGTTCGGGGCAGGGTTCGGCGGCGTCGGGGTCTGGCTCACAGCGGCCTCCACATCGGCCCCCCTCTTCGCGGGCGGTGCCGGGCGTCGCCATGGTCATCGGTGGACCGCGAGCGCGGCTCAAGTCACCCCGCTCAGGCGGACCGAGCTTGATCCCCCGCGGTGGCTCTCGGCACGCCCCAGCCCGCACAGACCGACCAGGCCCCCAAGATCCACGACGGTGTTTCGCCCTATCTGGCCCTTGCTGCGCGGTCGCGTGCCTCGACCGCGAGCCGGTCGCAACGCTCGTTGAGCTCGTGACCAGCGTGGCCCTCCACCCAGTGAAAGCTGATTTCGTGCGTCTCGCGCAGCCCGTCGAGCCGCTCCCAGAGGTCCCTGTTCTTCACGGGCTTCTTGCCGGCGGTCTTCCAGCCCTTTTTCTTCCAGCCGTCCATCCACTCGCTGAGCCCTTTGAGGACATATTGGCTGTCGGCGTAGAGATCGACACTCGACGGCTGGGTCAGGGCGCTCAGACCCTCGATGACCGCCATCAGCTCCATCCGATTGTTGGTGGTCTCGGGATCGCCGCCGTTCGCCTCACGCTCGCGGCCGCTCGCCGGGTGGATCAACACATATGCCCAGCCCCCGGGTCCGGGGTTGCCGCTGCACGCACCGTCGGTGTGGAGCTCGACGAGGGGCAGGTCAGCCACGCGAAGCGATCTCGGCGCCGAGCCGCTCAAGGGCGGCGTCGTGGGCCCGGTGGTAGGCCGGGGCGAGGCGTGACCAACCGAAGCCAGCCGCGCGTCGCTCGACGGCGTTGCGGAGATCAATTCGCCCGTGCCGCTCGAGTCGGCAATAGGCGAGCAGCCAACGGGCCAGTTCGGCGGCCGAGTCATGGAACCCCCGGCCGCGACGCCGAAGGACGTTAACGCCCCAGCGGTCATGATCCGGGAACCGCTCACGGACGTATGCGCCGAACCCTGCGAGATCGCTCGTGATCGCGGGGACGCCCAGCGCCATGCACTCGAGCGGGGTGTAGCCCCAGGGCTCGTACGCGCTCGGGAAGACGCCCAGGTGGCAGCCGCGCACGAACTGCTCGTACTCGATGCCCCAGAGCGGGCTCTCGGGTCTGATGAACTCAGGGTGATACACGACCTTCACCGGATCATCGGGACGGTTATGCAGGCCCAACTGGCGGATGTGGTTCAGAACTGGATCGGTATCCTCGCCGATCACCTTGTGCGTCACCACCGCTGGCAGGCTGTCGCGTTTGAACGCCTGCTGGGTCTTGCGGTAACGCATCTTCCAATAGTCGTCGAGCAGCCCCGACCAGATCTCCGCAAGCTCGCCCGGCATCCCGCTGCCCGCCGCAGCGACCGGGAACAGCTTGGCCCCGGCGTCCTGCACGATCCGCTCGCACACGCTCTGGAGCTCGTTAAGCACGCCCCGGCTCTCAAGGCTGCCCGGAAGCGGACCCTCGGTCGGCCGGTTCGTGACAATGAAAAAGATCACATTGACATCGAGCCCGAAGTCGCGAATCTGGGCGTTGAGCCTTGCCATCGCCTCAAGCGCGAGGTCGAAGCCCTTGTTGACGGGCTCATATCGCCCGCTTGTGAAGAAATAGAGCGTGCGGTCGAGGTCGAACTGGTAGCTGGGGAAGAAGTGGGCCATCGTGAACCGATGGATCTCCTTCTTGCACTCGCCGTGCATCGCGTGGAAGTCGGGGCCCACGCTAAATCGCTCGACATCGAGACCGTTCGGAAGAACTGCGTCGGGCGTCCGTCCGAGCAGGTGCTGACACTCTTCGCCCGTGATCGGGCTGACCGTGGTGAAAGAATGGGCCGCGTGGGCGCACGCCTTCTCAATCCTGAACTCGGTCGGGACGTTGTAGCGCTGGGACTGGTGCTCGCCGTTGGAATAGTGGAGCTTGTCGTAGTCGAGTTCGTGGTTGCTCGCGAGGTAGCGACCGAGCAGCGTCGCATGGGTCGTGAAGACGGTCGCCGCATCCACGCCGTCCCGACGGAGATCCGGGATCGCGAGGCCTGCGAGCCACTCGTGAAAATGGGCGATGACCCGCTCGGGCGTGTCGGGCGTTGAGCCCTCGCCGCCCGCGAGCTCTGCGGCCGCGCGGATGAGCTGGTATGTCGCACGTCCGAAGAGCACGGCGCGATCCACATGCTCGTGCATGCCCGGGCACTCCACCCCGTGGTGTTGCCAAAGCATGTACTTCAGATCAGCGAGCCGGTCGGGGCTCCAGTCGAGCTCAAGCAGGATCGTGCGCGGTGAGCCCCGGACCAGCCAGCGGCCGTACCGGGCGTTGACGCCCTCGCCAGCGAGCCGCTCGATGATGCGGGCGTACCAGCCCGTAGGCACGTCGGCCTCGAACTCCATCGCGGCCTGCTCGGTGTAAGGCCCGACGAGCGTGTACCGGTCGCCCCACCGCTCCTGCATCGCTGGGATCTTGCTCCGGATGACCTGGTAGATGCCCCCGACCTTGTTGCAGACCTCGGTGGCAATCTCGAAGAGCGCCGCGCGGCTCGGCCCCGCCTCAGCACCCACAGGGTCCCGGTGCTGCGGCGCGACGCCACCCCCACTGCGCGGCTGCCGCGCCGGATCCGGCGCGCGGCCCGCCGCGTGGTGCTCGGGGAGATCGCCGCTCACGCGGTTCTGTGCGTTTCTCGCGTGCACGTCGCTCTTTCGTCTGTTCGGTCTTGCGCCGGCCCAGCCCGGCGCAAACAATGCCAGCAGTCCCGCTTACAGGATACGGCGGGGCATCGGCTGAGCCGAGCCCAACCTTGGAGGAACTCTGTGGATCAACGCCAACCGATCGCCCCGTCGACCGCCTTCGGACGAGTCCACCGGTTCGAGATCCATCACGCCGACGGGGCTGCCGACCCCAGAGCGACACGGCTCATCACCGATGCGAGAGGCGTCGGTGTCGAACTCACCAACGCGAGCGTGAGCCGGATTTACCTTGTCGAGGCCGATCTGGATGAGTCGCAGGTCAATCAGGTCGCGGCGTTGCTCTCCGACTCGGTCACCGAGGCGGCGACGATCGGTGCGAGCCCCGCGCCCCCGACGGCTTCGGTCGTCGAGGTCCACCCGCTCCCGGGCGTCATGGATCCCGCGAGCGCTTCGGTGCGGGAAGCTGTTCGGACGGTGACAGGGATCGAGGCCGAGGTCGCGACGGGGTGGCGCTACGAGTTGGGCGGGGTCGGGACCGAGGATGCGAGGCGGCTCGCGATGAGGCTGCTGGCCAACCCAGTGGTCCATGCCGTGCACACGGACGCGTTCGCCCCTCGTGCCCTCCCTACCGGCACACCCAGCGCATTCAAGCTGACGCATGTGTCGATCAGGGATCTCGACGACGCGGCGCTCGAGAAGCTCAGCCGTGACGCACACCTATTCCTCTCGCTCGATGAGATGCGTGCGATCCGTGACGAATACAAGCATCTGGATCGCGAGCCCACCGATATCGAGCTCGAAACGCTGGCCCAGACCTGGAGCGAGCACTGCGTCCACAAGACACTCAAGAGCACCGTTCGGTACCGCAACACCTCGGCACCGGCACACCCGGCGCCGGGACTCGATGACGACTCGGCCTGCCGCCCCGGTCATGAACGCGATGGCGACACGATCGTGATCCACAACCTGCTCAAATCGACGGTCGCCGCGGCGACATTCGAGTTGATCGAGGAGGGCATCGACTGGACGCTCAGCGTGTTCGTGGACAACGCGGGCATCGTCAGACTCGACGAAGAACACGCCGTCTGCGTCAAGGTCGAAACCCACAACCACCCGAGCGCGATCGAGCCCTACGGCGGGGCGGCCACCGGCATCGGCGGATGCATCCGTGACATCATCGGGACGGGACTCGCCGCCAAGCCGATCGCGAGCACGGATGTTTTCTGTGTCGCCCATCCCGACGATGCAGTGCCCTCCGGGTGCCTGCCGCCGGCGCGTGTGCTCGACCAGGTCGTCGCCGGTGTCCGCGACTACGGCAACCGGATGGGTATCCCGACGGTCAACGGCGCGGTGTGGTTCGATCAGCGGTACGTGGGCAACCCGCTGGTCTTTGCCGGGTCGATCGGGCTCATGCCCGCGGACCTGACGCACGGGGACGCCGCGGCGGGAGACAAGATCGTCGCGCTGGGCGGGCGTACCGGTCGGGATGGGATCCACGGCGCCACGTTCTCCAGTGCCGAGCTGACAGACACCCATGCAGATGAGTTCAGCCACGCTGTACAGATCGGCAATCCGATCGAAGAAAAACGCGTTCTCGATGCGATCATGCGTGCGCGGGACGCGGAGGGCGGGCCGCTCTTTAGCGCGATCACGGATTGCGGTGCCGGCGGTTTCAGCAGCGCCGTGGGCGAGATGGGCGAGAAGGTCGGCGCGACCGTCGACCTAGAACAAGCGCCACTGAAGTACGCCGGCTTGACCTACACCGAGATCTGGATCAGCGAGGCGCAGGAACGGATGGTGCTGAGCGTGCCAGAGGCGCGGCTCGCCGAGCTGCAGGCGATCTGCGACGAAGAGGGCGTCGAACTCGCGGTGCTCGGGACATTCGGGCTTGAGGGCCCAGATGGGCCCGAACTGCTGCTGCGCTTCGAGGGCAACGAGGTCGGGCGGATGCCGATGGCGTTTTTGCACGACGGGATCCCGATGCCGACGCGCGACGCGGTATGGATCCCGGCCGAACCACCAGCGCCCTCTGGTGACTCCAAGCCCGAGACCGTGGAGGCTCTGCTCGCTCTGCTCGCAGAGCCCAACATCGCGAGCAAGCACTGGATCGTCCGCCAGTACGACCACGAGGTGCAGGGCCGCACAGTGATCCCCCCGCTCGTCGGGCCCGGCGGACACGGCCCAGGCGATGGCGCGGTCATCGAGCCGGTCCCAGGAACCGGGATCGGACTGGCAATCGGCTGTGGGTTAGCAACGGGAATCGGGGATCCCGAGGCTGGGGGCGATCCATACCAGATGGCGCTCGCGGCGATCGACGAGTGCGTGCGGAACCTGGTATGCGTTGGCGCCGATCCGGAGCGGATCGCGATCCTCGACAACTTCTGCTGGCCGTCGTGCGGACTCGAACGGAACCTCGCCGGCCTGGTGCGCGCGGCCGAAGGCTGCTATGACGGCGCCAAGGCGTATCGAACGCCATTCGTGAGCGGAAAGGACAGCCTGAACAACCAGTTCAAGACCGAGGACGGGCGCACGATCGAGATTCCGCCGACGCTGCTGATCACAGGCATCGGGCGAGTGCCGATGCTGAGCCGTGTGATCACGATGGACGCGAAGCGGCCGGGCAACACGCTCGTGCTCGTTGGGTCCGAGACCGAGGCGATGGGCGGTTCACACTTCGCGAGGCGGTTCGGGCTGCCGATGGATCACGATCCGGCGATCCCCGTCACCAACGCCGCGGGGGGCGCGGCAACCGCGCGTCGGGTCGCGGAAGCGATCTCTAGCGGGCTCGTGCGGAGTGCGCACGATGTGAGCGACGGCGGGCTGCTGTGCGCGGTTGCCGAGATGCTGATCGCAGGTTCGAGCAAATCTGAGCCCATCGGGGCTTCGATCTTGTCTCGCGGCATCCCTGCGCTGTTCGGCGAGGGGGCCTCGCGCTACGTGCTGGAAGTTGAGCCCGGAAAGCTGGCTGAGGTCCTCGATCGCACGGGCGGGCGGGCGATCGGCGAGCTCAACGCGTCCGGTACGCTGGATGCCGGCGCGAGCGTGTCGGTCGATCGGCTGACCGCCGCGTGGCGGGGCACGCTCGACTGGTAGATCTGGAGGCAACCGATGTTCCCGACGCTGATGCTCAGCGCGATCCTTGTGACGCAGCCCGCGGATCCACTCCAACGATTCAGCGGGTCCTGGTCTGGCGAGATGGCGAGCTTCGGAGCAGAGTTCCCGCCCATCGAGATGTCACTGACCGTCAAGCCAACCGAGGTCGAGGGCGATTGGACATGGTGGATCCAGTACGGCGAGACCGATATCCGACGCTACGTGATCCGTGCTGTAGATGCTGAATCGGGTCTGTACGAGGTTGACGAGAAGAACTCGATCGTCTTGCCCGCGCAGATGTTCGGCGGTCACACACTCATCAGCGCGTTCGCGATCCCGCCGAGCCGGCTCATCGCGAGCTACCGCGTTCAAGGCGAAGAGCTAATCTTCACCGTGGTCACCATGAACGAGGCCGCCGAGGCGACGACCGGGGGCGAGGGCCAGGTGCCGGAAGTGCTCACTGTCCCTGCAACGAGCATGCAGCGTGCGGTACTCAGGCGTCGGCCCTGACCCAAAGCGGGTACGCCGTGCGGTTCTAGGTCGCGAGCATGGGTCCAAGAACGCCGGAAGATGGGCAAGCCGGCGAAAACACTCCGGTTCTCCCACCGTGCAATGAGGCGTGGCATGTCCAACGCCGCCTGTTGGCTCGCCCCGTATCCGATACTCGAAACGGGAGTACCGCCATGGACGGCCTGAAGGACATCCCGCTTCTGCCTTACGGTCGGCTTCCGTCGTCCGAGCCCTTGCGCGTTGTGCCCCGTCGTGGGCCCGAGGCCAGTTCGGAGGCGGCACGACAGCCCGACGAAGAACTCGTGCGTCTGTCCGTTAAAGACCCCGAAGCGGCGGAAAAAGCGCCGAGCGACGAGCCCGCCACGAAGAAGGGTGAGCAGATCGACATGGTCGAGCGCCGCCGCGAGTTGCGACAGGAGCGGCGCGAAGACAACTCGGAACGCCGAGCCGAGGCCGCCGAGCGGCGGGAAACGCGGCGTGACGAGCGGCTCGACGTCGAGGCCTGAGCCCTTCGCCGCTAGCGCAGCCCGTACTCTTTCAGCTTGCGATACAGGGTCCGCTCGCCGATGCCCAGCATCTGTGCGGCCTGCTCGCGATTGCCCCCGGTCAGCCTGAGTGTCTCTCGGATCGCGCGTTTCTCGAGCTGCTCAAGACTTGTTCCGGCGAGGGAACCGCTGTTGGTCGCCTGCCCTTCATCCTCCCCCGCGCGGACGTCCGCGGGGATGTGCCGTACGTCGAGAAGCATCTCCGGCTCGCCCTCGGCCTCGCCCATCGCCGTAACCGTCATGTTCTGCACGACATTGAGCAACTGACGGATGTTGCCGGGCCAATCGGCGCCGATGAGGCGCAGCAGTGCCGCGTCGCTGAACCTGACCGACGGAGCGGGCGCATCGTCCGACGCCATCTCCGAGGCGAACCGCTGTGCGGCATCGGTCGCGATAGGCGGGATGTCCTCACGCCGCTCGCGAAGGGGCGGGAGCAACACGCGTGAGCCGTTGATCCGGAAGAACAGGTCTTCTCGGAACGTCCCCTCGGCAACCATCGCTTCGAGATCCCGGTTCGTCGCGCTCACGAACCGCACGTCTGTCTTCCGGCTCTCGTTCGACCCCAGCCTGATGACGTCGCCCGTCTCGAGCACGCGGAGCAGCTTGCTCTGCATGCTCAGCGGCATGTCCCCGATCTCATCGAGGAAGAGCGTTCCCCCGCTCGCGTACTCGAAGACACCCTCGCGGTCCTTGTCTGCGCCCGTGAACGCGCCCTTGACATGCCCGAAGAGCTGATCCTCGATCAGGCTCTCGCTCTGACCGGCGCAGTTGAACGCGACATACCGCCCGTTCGAGCGGCGGCTGTTGGTGTGGACAGCCTGAGCGATCAGCTCTTTCCCCGTCCCGCTCTCACCCGAAATGAGCACAGGGATCATGCTCTTGGCGACCGTGCGGACCGTCGAGAGCACACGCCGCATGGGCTCGGAATGGGCGATCAAACCCGGGAACCCGGCCTCGGCAACCTCAGCGCGGAGCTCAGTGTTTTCCCCCCGCAAGCGGACCGTCTCGGCTGCGCGGCTGACGAGGTTGCGGAACACTTCGAGGTCGAGCGGCTTCTCGATGAAGTCGTAGACGCCTTCTTTGAAGGCCGCACGCGCAGTCGGCACATCGCCGTGGGCAGTAACCATGATGGTTTCGGCGTCGGGCTGCTGCTCGCGTGCAGCGCGAAGCACAGCGAGCCCCGCGTCGGCGCCGTCCGGCGCGACGCCATTCGTCCCACCGCTCTCGGGCATGCGGAGGTCGGTGACGATCAGATCGAACGCACCACCCGCGAGTTCTTCCAACGCATCGGGGACGTTGTGCACGATCGTGCAGACATGCCCGGGGCGCCGCAGCGCGTCGGCCATCACATCGGCGTGGTCGACCTCGTCTTCGACGATCAGGACCTGGGCGCCCAGGGGCTTCTCGGTTCGTGCACTCATGGGCGGGATTCTAGAGACGCTGACCCCGCTCGCTCGCCAGCGCACAACGCGATCGCGAGCGCATCGGCGACGTCCGCCGGCTTCGGTGGCTCTGCGAGGCCAAAGATCCGTTGAATCGATTCCTGCATCTGTCCCTTGCTCGCACGGCCGGAGGCCGCGGTCGCCGCCTTGACTTCCGCGGGGCTGACCTCCGCGATGGGCTGTGACGCCCGCGCCGCGGCGAGCAGCAGGACGCCCCTTGCATGCCCCATCTTTACCGCGGTCTCGACGTGCTCGGCATGGACGAAGAGCCGCTCGACCGCGACGAGTTCCGGTGCAAGCCGCTCGATCAATGCAGCGGCCTCCCGCTCGAGTTCTACCAGCCTTGGTGCGATCGGCGGGGTTTCGTCCCGCGTCACCAGCCTGATGACCCCTCCCTCGACGAGCGTCCGCCCTCCGGGCTTGATATCGACGCACCCGTAGCCCGTGACACGGAGCCCGGGATCGAAGCCCAGCACGCGCACGTCAGCCTTCGCCTTCGACGAGGTGACGGAAGTTCGTAAGCGTGTTGATCACCGTGCGAGCGATGATGTCGCTCTCCAGGTTGACGCGAACGCCCTCGGTCGCTTTGTCAAGGTGTGTCTTCTCAAGTGTTGTCGGGATGAGCGCGATGTCGAACACGGATCGCGCTCGATCGACCGAGGCGATGGTCAGGCTGACGCCGTCGACCGCCACCGATCCCTTGGGCGGGACCAACGGGAGGAAGGCGGGGTCGACCCTGATCGAGGTCCTCCATTGGCCACCCGCTCGCTCGACCCCTACCACTTCCCCTACACCATCGACATGGCCCTGCACCATGTGGCCCCCGATGAGGGTCGAAGCAGTCATGGACCGCTCAAGGTGAACGCGACGGCCCACACGCCACCCCCCCAGGGTGGTCTTCGCGAGCGTCTCAGGGATCGCGTCGAACGCCAGGATCCGTCCGGACCCGACGGGCTCGGCGAGCGTGAGACAACAGCCGTCAAGGGCGATCGATTCGCCGAGTTCGAGCCCGCTTGCCCAGCCCCCAGCGTCATCGGGCCTCACGGTCAGCCGAACGCCCGCGGAGCGCACCTCCACGGTCTCGATGGTGCCAAGATGCTCAATCAAACCCGTGAACATGGCTCGTGAGCGTAGCCTGGACAGGGCACCGCTTGACGCTCGGTCGGGGGGGCCGGATACTCCCGCTCCCACGCGTCCGGGGCCGCGAAGCCCCGACCCCCAGCCCAGGGCGACCCGCCCGGGTCGGACAACCGCCGGAGCACGATGCCATGACCCTGATGCCCCGCCGTCGCCGCCATGTCCTGGCGCGGATCACCCTGGCTGCCGCTGTTGCCTCGGGCGCCGCCCTCGCGGGCTGCGCAGGCGTGCCCAGCGCCGAGAAGCGGCTCGAGAGCTCCCCAGTCGATTTCCGCGACTACATCGCGCTGGGCTACCGGCTCGATTGGCGGGGCCTGCCATTCGTGGGGCTCGATCAGGACATCGCCGTAGTCCAGCCTGTTGGGGGGGTGGTCGCCGTCATCGAGACGGGCGGATCGATCACCATTATCGAGGACGGCACAGGGCGCAACCGAGCGACCAACGCCCTTGGCGGCACGTTCGACACCTACCTCGGTGCCGGCCAGGTCGGCACGGATCTGCTCGTGCTAACCGACACCGAGCTGTTCATCGTCGATTCGAGCACGGGCGCACTGACCGGCCGGGAGTCGCTCGACCGGCTCGCAACGACACCGCCCACGCTGAACGGGCGCATCGCGATCTACGGCTCGAACGACGGGCAGATCGTCGCGCACCTTGTGGGACAGGACATCCGGATGGGCGGGAACCGCGTGAACGGCCCGATCGATCAGCCCGCGGTGCTCATCCCCGAACAGAACGCCGTCGGCATCGCCAGCCGGAATGGCGACGTGCTTTTTGCAAACGCCGACGGGCTCCGCCGCATCGGCCAGGGCCGCATGTTCGGTGGCCCGGGCGCACCGCTCACAAGCGGACGCGGCCTGGTGTACATCGCGAGCACGGACCAATCGCTATACGCCTTTGACCCCATCGGTGGGGTTATCGTCTGGCGACACCGCACGGAGTATCCGCTGCGCCACAGGCCAGCATTCCACAACGACCGGGTCTATACGACGCTGAGGCAATCCGGACTAACCGCCTTTGATGCCAGCACGGGCGACGTGCTCTGGGAACAGCCCTCTGCTCGAGGTGAGGTCGTATCGATCCGGGGTAACCGGCTGATCTGCTGGGATGGGGACACCAGGACCGCCTATAGCGTCGAGCGTCTTACCGGCGATGTCGTCGAGACGGTCGCGCTTCCCTCGGTTTCGCGGTTCTTCCGCAACGAGGGCGACCCGATCGAAGAGGCGATCATCTACACGACGACAGACGCCCATGTGCTCGGCAAGTTCGTTCCAGCCAACTGAGATCCAGGAGTCTCGAAGACAACATGACCAAGATCCCAGTCCGCCGCGCCCTCGTCTCCGTCAGCGACAAGTCCGGGCTCGAACCGCTGTGCCGTGCGCTCGAGCAAGCCGGCGCCGAAATTGTCAGCACGGGCGGCACCGCCCGAGCCATCGAAGCGATGGGCATCGAGGTGGTTCCGGTCGAGAAGCTCACGGGTTTCCCAGAGATGATGGACGGGCGACTCAAGACCCTCCACCCCGTTGTCCACGGCGGGCTGCTCGCGCGACGCGACACGCCTGAACACATGGCGGCAGCCTCAGAGCACGGGATCGGCATGATCGATCTTCTGTGCGTGAATCTCTACCCTTTCGAGCAGACCGTGGCCGGCGGCGCAGCGAGAGCCGAAGCGATCGAACAGATCGACATCGGCGGACCGGCGATGGTCCGAGCCGCGGCCAAGAACCACGCCTCAGTCGCGGTGGTGACCGATCCAGCGCAGTACGGCGCGGTGATCGAGCACCTTCAAGGAGGCGGGACGGACGCCGCGTTCCGGTCGCAGCTCGCGGCAACGGCGTATGCCCACACGAGCGCGTACGACGCCGCGATCGCGGCCTATCTATCGAGCGGGGGTGAGGACGCCGTCGAGTTCCCTGAAACTCTGACACTGAGGTATACGCGAACCGCAGCGCTTCGCTACGGCGAGAACCCGCACCAGTCAGCCGCGGTGTACTCCGACCCTGCTTACTCTGGGACCAGCGTTGTCAGCGCCGAGCAACTCCACGGGAAGCCCCTGAGCTACAACAACATCAACGACGCGGCCGCCGCGCTCCAGATCGCACGATCAATAGCGGCCGCGAGCGGAGCCATCGGCTCATGTGTTGTGAAGCACACCAATCCCTGCGGTGCGGGGTCGCACACATCAACGCTCGGAAGCGTCGATCTCTCGATGCGCGGAGATGAGATGGCGGCATTTGGCGGGATCCTCGCGACAACAGGCCGCGTTGATCTAGAAATAGCCGAGCGCCTGTGCGTCGATGGTGTCTTCCTCGAAGTCGTCGTGGCGCCATCGGTTTCGGGCGATGCGCTCGCGAGGCTACGGGAGCGATGGATGAACCTCCGCGTCCTCGCTGTGGGTGATGACATAGAAAGTGCGTTGACCACGGAGTATCGGGCGATCCCCGGCGGTCTCCTCGCACAGGTCGCTGACACAGGAGTCAGCGACCACGCCACATGGACCCACAAGGCGGGGCCCCTGCCTGATGCGATGCTCCTCGACGCCGCACGCGTACTCGAACCCATCTGCCGCGGGCTTTCGAGCAACGCGGTGCTGATCGGCGGGAGATCGAACGACGGAGTGATGCAGTTCGGCGCAGGCGCTGGGCAGATGGACCGCGTTGCGTCGTGCCAGATCGCGGTGGAAAAGGCTGGTGATCTCGCGAAGGGAGCGGTTGCGTTTAGCGATGCGTTCTTCCCCTTCGACGATGGACCTTCGATCCTCGCGGACGCGGGCGTGTCATTGATTGTTCACCCGGGCGGATCGAAGCGGGATGGCGACACGTTCGCGTTGTGCGACACCCGCGGTGTCTCGTGCGTAACGACCGGCAAGCGGCACTTCCGGCACTGAGGCGACCCAGGATCCGCGTTCGCGGGGTCCGGGAACTGTCAAGACTCAGCAAAATCGGTACTCGATGGCTTGCGCAGCTTGCCGGATCCGGCACGCCTCAGTACCGTACCGGGGTCTGGATCGCCGATATCCAGGCGGATCGCGACCCGAGCATGGACCCGAGACGACCCTCGAGCCCGGCACACGGAAACGCGGCCTCGCACGAGCGCGAGGGTCGCGGGGGGCATCGCCGCCCCGCCGCCTACTCGTCACCGAGTACCGAAGACACGATAGACGGCATGCCCAGCCCCTCGGCCGCGGCGGTGCGCATCGCGGACGAGGGGCTAAACGCCAAGGTGCTCGTCCTCAACCGTGCCTATGTCGCGATCCGGATTATTAACGCCAAGCGGGCCTTCAGCCTGCTCGCCCGCGAGGTCGCTGAGGTCATCCACATCGACCAGGGCAACTGGTCGAACCACGACTTCTCGAGTTGGGCGGAGATGAGCCTGCTGCAGGCCGAGTTCGAACGCGAGCGGCACGACTGGGTCAAGACGGTGCGGTTCGATATCGCTGTGCCCCGGATCGTGCGCCTGCTTGGCTACGAGAAGCTCCCCGACAACGGCGTGAAGCTGAACCGGCGGAACCTGTTTGCCCGCGACCGTAACCAGTGCCAGTACTGCGGCAAGCACTTCCCGACCAGCGAGTTGTCAATCGATCATGTCAAGCCGCGGAGCCAGGACGGGCCCGACACGTGGGAGAACCTCGTGTGCGCCTGCGTGAGGTGCAACGCCAAGAAGGGCGGGCGCACCCCAGCACAGGCCAACATGCAGCTGATACGGAAGCCTGTACGCCCGAAGCGGAACCCGATGATCTCGGCGCGGATCGGTCACGTGAAGTACGAGTCCTGGAAGAGCTTCCTCGACAACGCGTACTGGGGCGTGGAGCTGGGGTGATCCTGTCGGAGTCGCTCAGGCCTCTGAAGCGAAGTCATCACAAGCTGAGGCCAGATCGAAATCCTTCTCGGTGATCCCGCCCGCGTCGTGCGTGCTCAGCGTGAGCATGACCTTGTTGTACCGGATCAGGATGTCGGGGTGGTGCTGGCGTTGTTCGGCTGCATCGGCGACCTTGTTGACGAAGTGCATCGACTGCACGAAGTCGTCGAACGCGTAGGTGCGCTGGATCTCGCCGTTCACCTCGGACCAGTCCGGGGCGTCCTTAAGAGCGGTCACGACCTGATCTTCCGTGAGCTTCTCCATCGCGTCCTCCGCAGGGTGGCCGGTGCGTGCCGCCCGCTCGTAGCCCGAGTCTATCCTGAGCCAAGTGAGCGTTCACGAACCAGAACATAGCCCCCGCGTAACCCGCCTGGCGCCCTCGCCAACTGGGGCGTTGCATGTTGGGAATGCGCGCACTTTCCTGGTTACCTGGGCGATCGCTCGCCGCGAGGGCATGCGACTTCTGATGCGGATCGAGGATCTGGACGGGCCACGAGTTCGTGCGGATGCGGCGAGCCAGGCCCTCGATATCCTCGCTTGGCTCGGTATGGACTGGGACGGGGATGTGCACACGCAATCAGAAGACCTCGCGCCGTATCGCGATGCGATGGACACGCTCGCGTTCGCGGGTCTCGCCTATCCATGCGACCTCACCCGAGCCGAGATCCAGGCCGCGGCATCCGCGCCGCAGGATGGCTCTGGGGAGGTGCGTTTCGATGCATCGCTTCGTCCCGACTTTGCACCAACTCCGTTCGAGGGCGGCGAGCACAGCTGGCGTTTCGTGACGCCCGGAGACGTGGTCCGGTTCGATGATCGTTTCGCGGGGCCGCAGTGCATCAGCCCAGCGGCATCGGTCGGGGACTTCGTGATTTGGACCAAGCGGGGCGAGCCGTCCTACCAGCTTGCGGTCACGGTCGATGACGCGGCCTCTGGCGTGACCGATGTCATCCGCGCCGACGACCTGCTGGACTCCGCCGCACGCCAGACGCTCATCGCCCGCGCGCTCGGCCTGAACTACGCGCCAGACTGGTGGCACTTCCCTCTGGTGGTGGGCCCGGACGGCCGGCGGCTCGCCAAACGCCACGGAGACAGCCGGATCGCGACCTACCGCGATCGGGGCGTGAAGCCAGAACGGATGATCGGGCTGCTGAGTGGGCTCTGCGGCGGCGTGCGGCGGGAGATGAACGCAGCGGAGTTCCAGGAAACGCTCGATCTCACTAGGATCCCCAGAGATCCCGCGGAGTTCGGGCCGGAGGACGAGACGTGGCTGACCGACGGATGCTGAACGGGTGGTTCCCCGCGGGTTTTGGGGCAGGCCTCGTGGTCGCAGTCGCCTCGCTCGCCGGCTGTGACGAGGACACCGCTCGGACGGTCTCGACCGTCGATATCAACGGGGAGACCTTCTACCTCGAACTGGCGGCCGATCCGGACACACGGTTCCTCGGCCTTGGAGGCCGGGACTTCATCGCGCCCGACGGCGGGATGCTCTTCGCATTCCCCAGGCCCCAGCAGATGCAGTTCGTGATGCGGGATTGCCTCGTAGACATCGACATCGTGTTCCTGGACGCGACCGGGCGGGTCACCGCGATGCATCACATGCCCAAGGAACCGCTCATGGAAGAGCGACGCGAGGGCGAGAGTGATGCAGAGTACAACGCGAGGCGTCAGACCTATGAGTTATCGCTCAAGCGCTACACCAGCCGGTCCGCGGCGCAGTTCGTGCTTGAGTTCGCGGGCGGAACGCTTGAACGGCTCGATCTGCAGCCCGGCGAGAAGGTCGAACTCGACACGCAGGCCTTGATCCGGCAGGCTCGATAGCCGATTCCCCTTCGAACCCTGGGGGTGCAAGCCGAGCGGAGGCGCTTCGCCCGTTGCAGGGTCCGGAAGGGCGTTATGGGCTCGGTGATTCGGTTCGTTGCGCTAGGCGATCAGGCCGTGAGCGATGCAGAGCGTGTGATCTCCGCGATCGCCAATGGTTGGCCGCGCACAGATCGGCGTCCTGACATTCAGGCCCATACCGAGGCGCAGCTCGGGCTGAACACCACCGGTATCAGCGCCGTGGTCGTGATCGGCGAGCCGAACCTCACCCAGCTCGGCCGCATCGTTGAGATCTCCGAGGAGAAGGGGCTCGCGGTTGTTGTCCTGGTGCCCTCGGCACCTGAGCGGCACCGCGGGAGCGAACACGCGGGTGTCATCATCGAGTCGATGGAGGCCGATCCACGGATGCTCGCGGCTGAGCTCTTCGCGCTCTGCGAACGTCAGGCTTATGTCGAGGAGCAGCGGGTCATGCTGCGTACCAGCACGGTCGCCGCGGGCGGCGCACAGGGGGAACTCGAGAAGATCCACGAGGAGCTCCAGCTCGCGGCGAACACCCAGCGAGACTACATCCCCCAGAAGCTCCCCACCTGGGAAGGGATCGAGGTGGGCTCGCTCTTCAGGCCCGCGGGGTACGTCTCGGGCGACATTTACGATGTGTTCGAGCTGGACGACCGCCGTGTCGGACTGTTCATCGCCGACGCGATGGGCCACGGTGTGCCCGCGGCTCTCATGACGATGAAGCTCTGCAAGACCCTCCCGAAGCACGACGACAAAGGGGACGTCCTACCCCCCTCGATCGCGATGGAGCAGCTCAACCAGATCATGTGCGAGCAACGCGGCACGCACAACCGGTTCGCGACGGCGGCCTACGCGGTAATCGATCGTTTCAGCGGTGAGGCGTGGATCGCCAGCGGCGGCCATCCGCCCGTGTTTATCGTGCGGGCCTCGGGCACGTCAGACGAAGTCAGCGCCACAGGTCCGCTGATGGGCGTGTTTGACGAAGCCGAGTTCGAGCACGAGAAGATCACGCTCACACCGGGCGATTCGCTGATCATGTATACAGATGGGTTCGAAACCGCATTCCCTGAAGAGGGCCAGGACCAGCCGGGTCGGCTGCCCACACTGGGATACATCGAGCAGCTGCGCCGCATCGCTGGCCCGCAGGAGGGCTCAAGCCTCCAGGACGGGATCTCGCTCCTGTGCGACCAGCTCGACATGCAGGCCGGCTCGCTGCATCAAGCCGATGACCTGACGATCCTCGCAGCGCGGTTCACACGCGCCGCCGAGGCGGCAGCCGCCTAGCCCACAGGGGTTCTTCGCCTCAGCACGCGGTCGGACTCAAGCAGCCCATCGCGGAGCCTCACGATCCGCTCGCACCGCTGGCTCACATCGTCGTCGTGCGTGACCATCATGATCGTCATGCCCTTGTCGTGGAGATCCTCGAACATGCCGAGTACCGCTTCCCCTGTGGCGCTGTCGAGGTTGCCCGTGGGCTCGTCTGCCATCAGCACCACGGGCTCGGTCACGAGTGCACGGGCGATCGCGACCCGCTGCTGCTGACCGCCCGAGAGCTCGCGGGGCCGGTGACCGAGGCGATCGCCCAGGCCCACCAGATCGAGCGTCGCTTCCGCCCGCTTTCGGCGCTCCGCGGGGGGCACACGCTGATAGAAGAGCGGCACCTCAACGTTCTCCTCGATCGTCAACTGCGGGATCAGGTTGAACGCCTGGAACACAAAGCCGATCGTTCGACCTCGGAACGTACTCAGCTCCTCGTCGTCCATGGTCGCGGCCTCTTTGCCGCCCAGGACATACGAGCCCTCCGTGGGGCGATCGAGACAGCCCAGGATGTTCATCAGCGTGCTCTTACCGCTGCCCGATGCGCCCATAATCGCGACGTACTCGCCCTGGCGGATGCACACATCGACACCCTTAAGGGCATCGACCATGACGGACCCATCGGGCTTGTAATAGGTCTTGCGGATCCCCGTGAGGGTCGCGACTGGATCCGCATCACGACGTGGATCGGTCGCCCCGTGTGTCGGGATCACTTCGGCGTCGGTTGTGATCGCGGCTTCAGCGTTCAAGCGGGGCCCTCTGGAGACTCCTGGGTCCTACCGGCGAACCCCGGGAGGGTTCCGACTCACACTTCTTCGCCGGCATCGCCCAGCTGGAGGCTCGCGAGTGCGGTGAGTTTATCTGGAGTGATCGTGAACACCCGGTCGAGCCCGGTGATCGCCAGGACCTCTTTGATCTCCCCGTTGACACCGGCAAGGACCATCTCGGTCCCGAGCTCGCTCAGGCGTTTGCGGAGGCGAAGCAACTGGGCGATGTTCGAGCTGTTGATATAGCTCACCGCCTCGAAGCTGACGACCATGCTGGGTGCGGCGCCAGCATCGGCATCCGCGAGCCGATCGTGGAGCGTGTTGAGTTCATCGGACAGCGCAGGCTCATCGGCGAGGTCTGCCACCACAATGCCCTCTGACCACTCGATCGCCATCGTCAGCCTCCGCTCCCGTTGGGTGTACCGATGTTGGTCTCACCCTCCTCGTCATCGCGCTCGTCCACACGGGCGGTCGCGATCACCGCGTCTCCGCCTTTGAGGCCGACGACCCGCACGCCTTGCGTGCCGCGCCCGTAGGTGCTGATCCCACCCGCGTTCATCCGCACGAGCTGCCCGCCGCGAGTGACAACGACGACATCGGAGTCGTCGGTCACCCCCACCGCCGAGACACTCCGACCGTTTCGGGGCGTGGTCTTGATGTCCGCGCGCCCCTTGCCACCGCGCGTCTGACTCCGGGGCTTGCCGTCCTCGGGCTGCACTCGGTACTCATCAACGAACGTGCGCTTGCCGTACCCGTGCTCGGTGATGGTCAGAAGCGTTGTCGAGGGGTCGGCGGTCATGAGATCGCCATCGTCATCGGGCACCATCGGGATGCTGACGACGCCGATCACCTCGTTGTCGCCTGAGAGCTCGATGCCCTTCACCCCCGCGGCGCTGCGGCCCATCAGGCGGACGTCCGACTCGTTGAAACGGATCGCCATGCCCTGGGCGGTGACGAGCATCAGATCGTCGTTGCCGCCCGTGAGCCTCACGTCGAGAAGCTCGTCGCCGTCTTTCAAGCCCACGGCGATCAGCCCGCTCTTATTGACGTTGCGGTAGTCCTTGAGCGCGGTCCGCTTGACAATGCCGTTCTTGCTCACGAATGTGAGGAAGCTGCTGCCAGCCTCGAAGTCCTGGACTGTGAGGTACGCCCTGGTCTTCTCGCCCGGCTTGAGATCAATCAGGTTCACGAACGCCCGGCCCCGGCTGGTGCGGCTCATCTCCGGCAACTCGTAGACCTTCTTGAGGAACACGCGCCCCGTGTCGGTGAACGTGAGCAGATCGTCGTGCGTGCTCGCGTAGAACACGCGCTCGACGAAGTCGTCGTCCTTGCTGTCCGAGGCCCGGATGCCCTTTCCGCCCCGGCCCTGCACGCGGTAGGTCTCCGCCGGCACACGCTTGACATAGCCCTGGTGCGTGATGGTTACCGCGACATCGCTGACCTTGATCAGCGAGGCGATGTCCACATCGTCGGCGTGCTCCTCGATGGCGGTCATACGCTCGCCCAGCCTGCCCGCGGCGTAGCGGGCCCGCATCTCGGCGCAGTCGTCCTTGATGATGTTGAGGACCTTCTGGTGATCCGCGAGGATCGCCTCATAGCCCTCGATCTCTTCGGCGACCTGGGCGTACTCGCCGACCAGCTTTTCGATCTCAAGACCGGTCAGCTGAATCAGGCGCATGTTGCCGATCGTCTCGGCTTGAATGCGCGTCAGGGCAACGCCACCGAACTCTTCGGCTCCCTCGACGCGCTGCATCAGCCGCTTCGGAATCTGCGGTGCGTAAGGGTGACCTGCCGGGATCTGGAAGCGACGCTCCATCAGCTTCTGGATCGCTTCGTCGCGCGTCCGGCTCGAGCGGATCAGGCGGATCACCTCGTCGATATCACAGACCGCGAGGATCATGCCTTCCAAGACGTGGGCACGCTTCTTCGCCTCCCGGAGCAGGTGGGCGGTACGCCGGCGGATGACATCGACGCGGTGCTCAACATAGAGATCGATGAGCTCACGGAGAGTGAGTGTCCTCGGGCGGCGATTGACGAGCGCGATATTGATGATGCTGAAGGTCTGCTTCAGCGGCGTCGCCTGCAGAAGCTGGTTCTCGACAACACCGGCATCGGCTCCCTTCTTGAGCTCGACAACGATCCGCGTCCGAGCCTGGCGGCCCGACTCGTTGCGAACATCGCTGATGTCCTTGACACGCTCGTCCTTGACCGCCTCGACGATCTTCTCCACCAGCGTGTTCTGCGCGAGTCCGTAGGGGATCGAGTCGATCACGAGCTGTTCGCGACCGTTCTTGAGTTCCTCAACGTGGCACTCGCCTCGAACGTACACGCGACCCCGACCGGTGGTGTACGCATCGAGGATGCCGCGGCGCCCCTGTATGACGCCGCCGGTCGGGAAGTCTGGGCCCTTGACACCGAGCCTTGTGACGTTGCCGTCCTCGTCGGTCTCGTCGGTCATCAGATCGGCAAGGCTGATCGAGGGGTCATCGATGACGCGGACGATCGCGTCGAGAATCTCGCCCGGATTGTGCGGCGCGAGGCTGGTCGCCATGCCCACAGCGATGCCGACCCCGCCGTTGATCAGCAGGTTCGGGAACTTGCCGGGCAAGACGGTCGGCTCTTGCAGTCGGTCGTCGTAGTTGGGCTGGAACTCGACGGTATCGAGCTTGATATCGGCGAGCATGTCCACCGCCGCGTGGCTCATGCGGGCCTCGGTGTAACGCATCGCCGCGGGCGGGTCGCCCTCGATCGAGCCAAAGTTGCCCTGACTCTGAATCAGCGGAACACGCATGCGCCAGGGCTGCGCCATGCCGACCAGTGTTGGGTAGATGACGCTCTCGCCGTGAGGGTGGTAATCACCCGATGTGTTGCCGGCGATCTTGGCGCACTTGAGATGCTTCTTGTTCGGGCGCAGCCCCAGGTCATTCATCGCGACCAGGATGCGGCGCTGGGAGGGCTTGAGACCGTCACGAACATCGGGCAGGGCCCGGTCCATGATTGTGCTCATCGCGTACGTCAGGTAGCTCTCGCGGAGCTCCCGCTCGATCTGTTGATCGACAACCCGGCCCCCCCCGAGAGGGGCGCCCTCCTCGGAGTCGATCGCGTTCGGCGTGTCGTTTTCTGCCATGCTGCTCGTGGCCCTCGTGACGCATCGGGCCCGGCGGAGGCCAGGCCCGAGGGCCCGGCGTAGGGGCCTCGGATCGCGTCGGGGATTCTACGCCGAAACCCCGTGCTCAGCCGTCAGAATCGGGCTTCTGAGGGCTGCGGGCCTCGATCGCATCGAGGGTCTCCAGCAGGAACAGCAGCCCGGTCGCGGAAGCCGCAAGCGGCAGCTCGGGTGACCACGCGGCGGCCCTGAGCCCGCCAGATCGCACGCCTGCTACGGGTGTCTGCGCCGGGCCCGAGCCAGGGTCCGAGGCCTCGTGTGAGAGCTGGGCACAGAACCTCGCTGAGGCCAGCAGCGAGCTCATCCGGAATGGGACATCATGACTTGGGGTGAATCGCGGATCGCTCAGCATGACCGCCTGAGCCGCGGCCAGTCGGAGGCTCTGCCAAGTGGGCGGGAGCGTCCGCCCGCCGCGCTGGCTGAGCGAGATGCCGCCGACCAGATCTGGCTCGCGAGGACTCGTTGTCTCGGTCCGCTGTGCGTTCTCGGCGAGGTCCCGCAAGTCTCCCAGGATGTTGGCCGCCCGGATCGGCTCGCCCTCGGCGGCGAGCAGAACCTCGGCATGGACAATAAACGGCATCGCCGACGCGAGCCCATCGGCGCCAAGTTCGTCGTAGATCGCATCGAGCGCTTGGCGGGCGCGCCGTGAGTCGGACTCTTCGCCATGCGCCCCAAGGTTGGCGAGGCCGAACGCCGCGACCGCTCGGAGTCCGGCGGGCGTGCGTGGGAGGACCTCGTGCGTGAGTGCTGCTCTCAGACGCACGCGGTCACCGGCATCGATGGCCGGCGCTCCCTCGTAAGCATCCGCCGCGAGCGTAAAGGCCGCGACCGCCGCCGCGGCGTAGGGCGGTGTCGTGCCCAGTCGCTGGCGCCATCCGGTGAGGACCTGACTCGCGATCGCTCTTGCTTCGGCACGATCGCGTTCGTTATCAAAGCGTGGCGCATAGCGCAGGAGCAGATAGGCCGCGAGGCATTGGGTCGCGCCATCGGGACGCCATCGCTCTTCATCGCCCAGTCCGAGTGGATCCACGAACGCGACCGCCGGCACGCCGGCGATCCCCGGGCTACCGATCCTGCTCAGCATGTGTTTCGCGATCGATCGGGCCTCGGCCTCGATGCTCGCCATCGTCACACTCGCAGACGGGACCAGGTTGCCGGCGCGGAACACGAATCTGGGTGAGGTCTCGCCTGGCCGGTTGGCCAGACGGACCACACGGGTTCGGTAGATCCGAGCACCGTGACGCTCCTCGAGCAGCTCCGGCTGGACCATCGCCGGGTCGCTCGGTTCGAGGTCATCGGAGAGCATCGATCGCAAGGCGTCGCGCGGTCCCAGCCCTCTTCTCATCAGCTCGCTTGGGAAGATGAACCTGAACGGGCCCTGTCCGATTGCCACCGCGAGACCGTCGATGCCGGGGGCGACCGCGGGCGCAAAGAGGTCCTCGAACTCGACGGGAATCACCTCCACTACCAGCTCCAGATCGATGACCAGTTCCGGGGCAGACATCGCCATCTCAGGAACAGCAAGGTCCAACCGACGCGCGAGCTCGCGTCCGATCACACCGATCGGAGCGGGACCGGCGGACTCGGTAGCAGCGATTCTGCGGTCACCAAACCAGACTGAGGCGCGGGCCGCGAGAAAGGGCCTGGGGGCCGCGTAGGGATCCGGCTCCGGAGCGTTGCGCAGCACCTCGAACGCCTGGAGCGCGGCACGGGATTCCAGCTCGATCGTTCTCGGACGCTCGTCCTGAGCCAGAGCGCCGCTGTTGAGCCAGGGCAACACCATCGCGAGGACGAACGGCAACACACCCACACAGACCCACCGGTGAGACACCCCCACCCTGTTCTGGCACGGCAGTTGTCTAGCAGGTTCTTCGGAACGCGACCTCGCTGGGTCGCGCTCCAGACATCCAAAGAAAGGGAACCTCATGGCAGCCGCCCTCGCTGATGTCCTCGTGTTGACCGCCGCTCGCAAACGCACCGCCCTTCTGACAATGCTGTGCTTCCTCTCGCTCTGCTAGAGCGCGTCCACACCGGCGATGGAACGATCGTAGGAACGAGAAAGGGCCCCGCCGATCGCTCGGCGGGGCCCTGGTTTCGTTTCGCGTGATGGGTGGCGAGGGTGTCGGTCTCCCAAACCTCTCACCGCCCGAGAGCGGTGAGTCAGCCCCGCATCAGAACTCGATCTTGTCTGAGCCCATCGATCCGTGGTCGTCCATGCCTCCTCGGGTCGGCGCGGGGCCGCGATCGCGGCCACCACCGCCGCCAGCGCCGGCGCCCATGTCGCCGCCAGCACCGCCGCCGGTCGCATCGCCCCACTGGGCTCGCTTCAGGCTGAGACCGATCTTCCGATCACTGGTATCGACGCGGAGGATCTTGACATCCACCTCCTCGCCGCCCTTGACCACGTCCTGCGGGTTCTCGACCTTGTGGTCGGCCAGCTCGGAGATGTGCAGCAGGCCCTCGAGGTCGTCCTCGAGCTCGACGAAGACACCGAAGTTGGTGATCTTGGTGACCTTGCCGCGAACGACCATGCCCGGGTGGTACGCGCCGGGGATGGCGTTGAGCCACGGATCCTCGGTGAGCTGCTTGACACCCAGGCTGATGCGCTGCTTGTCCTGATCGACTTCGAGCACGACGCACTCAACCTCGTCGCCCTTGTTGACGACCTCGTTCGGGTGCGTGACCTTTTTGGTCCAGGACATGTCGGAAACGTGGAGCAGGCCATCGATGCCGGGCTCGATTTCGATGAACGCGCCGTAGTTCGCGAGGTTGCGGACCTCGCCCTTGATGACGGTGCCCGGGGGGTACTTCTCGCTGACGAGCTCCCACGGGTTCACCTCGACCTGCTTCATGCCGAGGCTGATCTCCTGCTTGTCCTTGTCGATCTCCAGAACAACAACCTCGACCTCTTGCCCCGCCTCGACGACCTCGCTCGGGTGGTTGACGCGACGAGTCCAGCTCATCTCGGAGATGTGCACAAGACCCTCGATGCCGTCCTCGAGACGCACGAACGCCCCATAGGACATGAGGTTGACGATCTCGCCCTTGATGCGGCTGTTGACCGGGTAACGCTCGCCGATCTCGTCCCAGGGCGAAGCCTCCTTCTGCTTCAGACCCAGGGCAATCTTCTCCTTGTCCATGTCGATGTTCAGGATCTTGACCTGGACCTTCTGATCGACACGGACCATCTCGCTCGGGTGGTTGATCCGGCCCCACGACATGTCGGTGATGTGCAGCAGGCCATCGATACCGCCTAGGTCAACGAACGCGCCAAAGTCCGCGATGTTCTTGACAGTGCCCTCAATGACATCGCCAATGTTTACGTTCTCAAGCAGGCGCAGCTTCGCGGCCTCCCGCTCCTCCTCGATCAGCTTCCGGCGGCTGATGACGATGTTGCGGCGCTCGATATCGATCTTCAGAACCTGCGCGCGGATCTTGCGGCCGATGAAATCGGTCACATCGCCCGGCCGGCGGATGTCCACTTGGCTGGCCGGCAGGAACACCGGCACACCGATGTCCACGAGCAAGCCACCCTTGATCTTG
This sequence comes from Planctomycetota bacterium, assembly GCA_039186605.1. Lineage (GTDB taxonomy): Bacteria > Planctomycetota > Phycisphaerae > Phycisphaerales > UBA1924 > JBCCZZ01. The sequence continues at coordinate 508,433 of JBCCZZ010000001.1, forward strand.
CGCATCACGGTGCCCTCGACAACCGCACCCTCTGCGGTGGTATCGACAATGCGCTGCCAGTTGATCAGACGCTCGGCCTTGCGCCGGCTGAGCTGGACGATCCCGCCCTCGCCTTCGACCGACTCCAGGAGGACGTCGATCGTGTCGCCGACCTTGACCTCCATGCCCTGGAACTCTTCTTTGTTGACCAGGCCCTCACTCTTGAGCCCGACCTCGACCACAACGTCGTCGCCCGCCATCCCGATGACCTTGCCCTTGATGAGCTTGCCGGGGCGAAGGTCATCCACGCTCTCGTCGAGGATGGACTGCATGTGCTCATCGCTGGACTTCTCACCGAACGCGTCCTTGAGGAGCGCATCGGCTTCCGACATATCCACGCCAAGACTGGCGATCAGGGTCTCATCGATCATGGGCTGGGGGTTCCTCGCTTTGCCGGACCGGCTTCCGGGACAGATCCCGGGGCCCGAGGCTCTGGATCCGTCGGCGGGGATCCGTCCTCGCGGCTGACCTCGCTCGGGGTGATCCCAGGAGATGGGGCCCGGAGCCGAGGGGCTGGGAGTCTCACTCGCATGCTGGTTGATCCGGACCACCCGGGCCAGCGTGCCGACACCTCCCGGGGTATGTAACCCGGGCGGGCCTTGATCCTAGAAAGCATGTTGTGTTCAGTGAAGCCTCGCGCCAAGATTCTGTGCGCGAAGAACTTGCGAACCAAACCGTCTCAGGCCTGAGCCCTATCCGCGACCCTCGAGTCCCAGCAGGATGTCCTGGAGCCCGGCGTCGAACGCACCGTTCGGGACCACCTCAGCCGCCCCCGCATCACGGGCCGCCTGGAACAGGTCCTTCCGCACGTGAGGACCGAAGGCGAGAACCCGGACATCCGAGGCCACCGCTTGGCGGATCAGTTCAAGCGATTCTTCCTCGGCGGAGAGGTCCGCGATAAACGCGCGGACGTCGGAATCCGAGAGCCTGTCTGCGAGCATCTGGGCGGTACGGGTCGGGCGGCAAGGCACACCGAGCGACTCTGCGGTCTGCTTGATCCTCGTTGCCCAGAGCAAATCGGCGGCTTTGAAGACAATCACTCGTCACCCTAGCACGTGGGAAACCTTGCCCTGGCCCCACCTGCTGGTCAACAATCAAAGTCTCATCGGAGGCATCCCGCCTGCCGATGGTGTGTCATCCGCACCGCGACCGGGCCCGGGACCGATCCGAGGCCGCGAGCGTCGCTTGAGAAGAGGCGAGGTGCTCCGAATGAGCCCGACCGAGACCGCGACCCCCCCCGCCAACTCACCCTCGAACGGGATCTCCTGGGACCCTGTGGTCGATGAGCTGGGCTTCCCCAAGGACCCGGACAACCTCTATCTGCAGACGGTCCTGGTGATGCTCAAGGCCGCGGAGATGCTTGAGCTCCGACACCGTGTCAAGATCATCCTGGCCCAGCCCAAGAACGAGATCATGGTCCACTTCCCAGTGAAGATGGACGACGGGCATCATCGTCTCGTCAAGGGCTACCGAGTCCAGCACAACAACGCCCTGGGCCCATACAAGGGTGGTATCCGCTTCCACGAGGACGTACACCTCGATGACGTCAAGAGCCTTGCGCTGCTCATGAGCATGAAGTGCTCGCTTGCGCGTCTCCCGCTCGGCGGCGGCAAGGGCGGGGTGAAGATCAACCCCCGGGAACTCAGCGCCGGCGAGATGCAGCGGGTGAGCCGCCGCTTTACCGCCGCGATCCACAACGAGATCGGCCCCGACTACGACATCCCCGCGCCGGACGTCGGCACCAACGCCCAGGTAATGGCCTGGATGGCCGACACCTACCAGCAGATGACCTCGAGCGCCAGCGCCAATGACGCCGTCCGCGTCGTTACCGGCAAGCCCATCGAGTATGGCGGCTCGCTCGGACGCGAGAAGGCGACTGGACAGGGCGTCGTCGATGTCTGCGCAGAGATGCTCCCTTCGATCGGCATCCCGATCGAGGGGATGACCTTCAGCGTCATCGGTTACGGAAACGTGGGCTCGTGGGCCGCACGGATCTTCTGCGAACTCGGCGCGAAGCTCGTCGCGGTCATGGACCACACAGGCTCGATCCGAAACGACGCGGGCATGGACGCGGACGCTCTGGCGGCGCATGTTGCTGAGAAGGGCGGCGTAGCCGGTTTCGGCACCGGCACCGATGCCGGCAAGGACGTACACAAGGGTGGCGAGGCCATCACCACGGAGGAGTTCTACTCCACCAAGGTCGACCTGCTCGTCCCTGCCGCGCTTGAGCAGATGATCAAGGAGCCCCAGGCGGAGCTGATCGACTGCAAGGTGATCGCCGAGGCCGCGAACGCGCCGGTGACGCCCGCGGGCGACCGCGTGCTCGCCCAGAAGGGCATCGAGATCCTGCCGGCGATCCTGTGCAACTCGGGCGGCGTGACTGTCAGCTACTTCGAGTGGGTCCAGAACAAGAGCTCGGTCGTCTGGGACGCCGAACAGGTGGACCAAGAACTCAACCGGCACATGGTCATGGCAGCTCGCCGGACCAACCTCGCACGCCAGAGGTTCGACTGCGATCTCCGAACAGCGAGCTACATCGCGGCGCTCGAGCACATCGGACGGGTCTACGAGGTCCGCGGCATCTGGCCCTAAGTCCTCGCTTCGTTCGCGGACAGCTCGATCAACGGCCGTGCATCACGCAGCCCTGCCGCGAGCAGGGCGAGCGATGACGCCATTAGGCACCACCCCGCGCCACCGATCGAGCGCCAGGCGTTCTGGACTTCATCGGTTACGAGCGAGCCTGGTGGCAGGTACAAGCCCCCCGAGAGCACGAGGAGCGACACCAGCGACCAGACCCACACAGGCCTGGATCTGCGCGCAACCAGCAGCATTGCCGTGAGCACGAGCGCGGGCATGAACAACAGCATGTGCCGCTTGGTTGTCTGGGGGCTAAATACCAGAATCGCTGCGATGACGCTCGACCACTCGAGCACCGCGATCCTGGCGAATGCGGCGTCCGACAGCTTGCGCCCACCAACAGTCACACGCTCGAGCAGGCTCAGCCCATTGGATTTGTAAAGCCACCAGGCTGCGGCGGACCATGCCAGCAGTACCAGCGCGGCACCGATGATCATCGGTTCGCCCTCGCCGAACTGCCGTGCGAGACCGCTCGTGACAGACACGCTATTGATCCAGGTGATGGGCCAAGGGTCGAAACCGCCGTAGCTCTCGGCCTCGACCCCGAAGACATGCAGCAAGCCTCCTGAAGACGCGGCCAGGTACTCCAGGTTCCGCTCCCACCCGAGGTAGAGCGATGTTGACAGCGAGATCGCGACCGTGCCGAGCGCCGCAGCACCGACGATCCCCCACCGCCTCGTGAGCAGCAGGTACGGCAGGATGCCCAGCGCCATGAACTTAATGTTCGCCGCGAAGCCGATGCCGAGCCCGGCCCACAGCAAAAGCCTTAGACAAGGACGGCGCGACATCAGCGCAGGGAGCGCGAGGAGCAGCCCTGTCATCGCGATCCCGTCGGTCTGTGCGAAGCTCGCCTGTCGCTTCACGAGTTCGAAGCCCGCGAGTACCGCGATCAGTGCACCAGCCTCCCATACCGCCGGATCGGCGTAGGGCAGCATCCGGTCGCGGACGTAACGCATCACCCACATCACCACCACAACCGCAGTCACGACGTTCGCCCAGTACCAGATCACGGCGGCGTTATCGATGGAAAGAGATGTCAGCGGTGCGATGATCACCGCGAGCATCGGCGGGTACAGGTAGCCGCCCGTGTACGACTCGTACAGGTGCTCGCCCTGCGCCACCGCCTCCGCGGCCTGGAAGTAGTGCACGAAATCGAAGCCCTCGGGCAGCTCACCACCCTCGGTCAGGAACCGCTCGAAGCCATTCGGTACCGCCGGAATCAGGATGCCGAGCAACACGCCGGCGAGCCCAAGCCACATGAGCCACCGAGCCCAGATGGGCGAAGTCGGTATCCGGCGTTCACAGGGCAGCAAGGATTCAGCGGGGTTCGCTTCACTCACGACGAACGACCGACGCCGAAGAAGCGGAACGCATAGAGCCGTCGCAGATGCTCGATGTACTTGAACTGCTCGACCAGCGTCAGCTTGCTCTCACCGGCATGGCGCAATCCGAAGCGGATAGGCACCTCTTCGACGCGTTTGAACGCGCACTTCACGATCACCTCAAGCGCGATCTTGTACCCGATCGGGTCATAGCCATGACCGCTCACAACATCAGCGCGGCGTACCGCGAAGAAGCCGCTCATCGGATCGCGGAGTTTGGTCAATGGCCGCGCGAGCACCGTTGCCACTGCACTGTTAAGCCACCGGAAGAAGCCCCAGCCATCGTCCGTAGATCCGCCCTGAACATAGCGCGAACCCACAACCATCTGAGCGCCCAAGTCGAGCTTCGTGAGCATGTCCGGGATCGACTCGGGCGGGTGGCTCAGATCGGCATCCATCACGACGATCGTGTCACCGATCGCCTCGCCGAAGCCGTCGAGCACGGCCGCGCTCAGGCCCCGAGGCCCTGTGCGCGAGACAACCCTTGCCCAATCGTGACCCGACTCGGCGACATGTTCCGTGATACCGTCACCCGACGGATCGTCCATCAGGATCAGTTCGAGCGCGATGTCATGGCTCTGACGAACACCATCGACACGGTCGAGTAACGCCGTGACACCGTCCGCCTCGCGGAATGTTGGCACCACAACCGATACCGCGATGCGCGCCGGAGCCGCGACCTCGACAGCATGATCAAGGACGCCGCTCTGTTGCAGGGTTGCCGGATGCTGGGTCAACGAGTTCCGATCCTGATCGCGGGTGAACCCCGCTGACCGGAATCCAAACTTCCAGCCTAGCCGGATCCGAGGCATCATGCGGAGCCCGAGGCCTCGTCCTCAACATAGGTAAAGACTGATTCGAGCGGGAGTTCGAACACCCTTGAGATCCGAAATGCCAGCTCCAGCGTTGGCGCGTACCGGGCCTTCTCGATCGCGACGATGGTCTGGCGACTCACGCCCACGCGCTCGGCAAGATCTCGCTGGGTCATCTCACCCGTGTAGAAACGCAGCTCACGGATTCGATTCAACACGCATCCGGTGTTCTTGCGCGCCATTCTCAGCCCCGCCGATAGAAGTAGATTGTTGTGAGCGTGCGGAGGCCCTCAGACACCACGAGCGTCAGCACGAGAAAGTGGCCCACAAGGATCGGATCGCGGAAAGCCGACTCGGGAGGCTGTGCTTCGCTCGTCCAGCGTTGCCAATACAGCGCAAGCGCCGCCATGATCAGCCCGACGCTCACGATGTAGCCACCCGCCCGGTCCGCCGCGTGGCTGATCGCGAGGTCCCGCTCATCGTCCGGTTCTTCTTTGGTTGCGATGGCGGCGACCATGTGCAGGACGATCTGGATAATGACCGTGAGAGTCGTCGCGCTGGCGAGCGCAAAGAAAGTCAGTCCAGCGTTCTGCGGCGCCGACATGATGACAGCCAGTGCTCCGGCAAACGGCCCGACCGCGCCCAGCAGTTGGATCCAAGCGCTCGCCTCGTTGAACCTCGCCCCTGTCGCTTCCTCGTTCATCGCGTGTCTCCTCTTGGCTTTGTCTAGAGTCGTGTTGGGCAGACACTGTGTCAAGTTTCATTGACATGATGTCAAAATCACATGACCCTATCAGACTCCGTACCATTCGTCATGGCACGCCGCCCCTCCGAGGTCCCGAAGTCAGTCATTGCCCAGCTCAACCGGGGGGAGCGGGAGACCGCCAACCTTGCCGAGGGGCTGGCGATGGACCTTGTGAAGCTCGCGGGCAACGCCGTCCCTCACGCGGCCAAGGCCGTGAAGCAGGCGGTGGGCGGAGATGCGTCGTACGTCGCGAAGATGAAGACCATCGGCGAAACGCTGCGCGACGAACTGGGTCTTGATGGTGTGCTCGAACGGCTCGCGGATCATCCCGCGGACAAGGCCCGGTCGTGGCAGGCCTACGCGATCGCGGCTGAGCCTGGGCTGTCGATCGGACGCCGGTTGGAGTTGATCCGGCTCCTGGCCGACGACCACCACTTCAGCGTCCGTGAGTGGGCCTGGCTTGCGTTGCGCCCGCGCGTGATCGAAGAACTGGATTTGGCGATCGGGTTGCTCACGGACTGGACCGAAGACGACTCAGCGAATGTGAGGCGCTATGCGACAGAGGTGACGAGGCCGCGTGGCGTGTGGTGCTCGCACATCCCGGCCCTCAAAGAGGAGCCGCAGCGAGGTCTGCCGCTGCTCGAACCGCTGAAGACGGACGGGAGCAAGTACGTGCAGGACTCTGTCGCGAACTGGCTCAACGACGCGAGCAAGTCCCGACCCGACTGGGTTCTCGAACTCACGAGCCGCTGGCTGAAGGAAGGGAATGGGTCGCCGACGGCTCGGATCTGCCGTCGTGCGACGCGTTCGCTTTGACTGTGGCCCGCTGCTCCCGCCAGGTGAGCCGCGCGGCGGCGAGCGCAAGCACAATCGCGACCGCTGCGAACAGCTTGAGCGACTCTTCGAGCGCAACAGACCCGTTGGCGATATCGACCACGACCATCCCGACAAACAGGACAGCGCCGATAGACATCGAGAGCACGAACCATCCGACTTCGGCGAGCCGCACGCGGTGCTTCCAGGTGAGGAAGGCCACCAGCGGGAGATAAAGCGCAACCAGAACTGAGTCGATCTCGTCAACAAACGCCGCCTCGGGATCGAGCCCGAAGACTCTGGCGATCAGCGGGTCAATCCGCTCATGGATCTTGAACATGTCATCAGCCGCGAGGAACGCAAACACACCCGCGAACACGAACCAGAACCGGGCCAACGCGTCACCCGCGAGGTCACGCCCGATCAGCACACAGATCACCGCCGAGGTGACGAGCAGGGCGACGACCGCAACCGTGCCGGGCCTTCCCTCTCCGAAGTACCGGCCCGCGTTGTCGTGGATCGTCAGGCCTCGCTCGATGAGCGCGATGTCCAAAAGCACCGCAACCCCGATGAGCACCAGCGAACCGATCGCCCAGCGGCCCGGCGTCGGGCCGGGGTGAAGAATCCCGCGGATGAGCATGCGAAGCGCTTCCGTGAGCTGATTCATCATCAAACAAAGCTCCTCACACGAGACCGAGTGCCATGGATCCCCACATCCGGCGTGTTTAGATATCATGAGGATCATATACAGATTTCATGAACCAAGCGTCGCCTTGCGATGCCCACTGCGATCGCCCGTCGGGCGGCGTGGCCTGACGCGTTCGAGCCGTGTCGAAGACGATGAACGTGACGGAGTGATGGTTGCCACTACTCAAGCCGCTGAATGCGGCTGTAAAGCAAGCATGTGCAGGACTCGGTTGCGAACCGGTTGAATGATGCGAGCAAGACGCGGTTGGAGTGGGTGCTTGCGCCCGTCGACAGATGGATGTCCAGAACGGACTCCAACGCCACAATGAGGATTACCCGTTGTGCAACACGTTAGGGCAAATAAGCAAGACGGCCGGAGCTATATCATCGCCGAGCCGCCATCGCTTATTTGACATGGTTAGCACGTCCTTCTTTAGGCACCTCCAATGACATGGGATGCCTTGTTCAGGATCTCATCAAAGGATCGGTTCAGGATCTGCTTCGCGACAAGGAAGTGCTCCAACGGGGCCTTCTCGGGCTGCTTCTCTAGCCTTGACACCATTCGCTGAGTGAGGACACCACCCGACCGCTCAGCCATTTGCTCCTGAGACAGCCCGGCCTTTTTCCTGTAGCTCGCCAGTCGCTTACCAACCTCTGGGTTGCCTAATGCGATGATGTCTACGAAGTCTTGCTCCCCGCTCTTCGCCGAGCTTCCCGTAGGAAGCAGAATCGCAACTCCGTGCTCGGTGGCCATTTCATGTTCCTTTCCTCTTAGATCACTCTCTCTGTCCGTGGCGTTACGATGCTCGACCACGCGGGTCGTGCCGGGCAATCTGCTGCTTGACATCCTTTGGAGTCGCCCAAGTGGCCGCGAGGATCCAGACCGCGAGGGTCTCATCGTCGTAGTCGCGGCTGAGACGGATTCCCCCGTAGAGCTTGATGAGCTCTTTCGGGAAGCCCCAAACGAAGTAATACGTAACGGTGTTTCGGATGGTGGGACGCTTGTGCCGGAGATCCACCATCTTGCGAATCCTGGGGTCTGGGTTGATACCAGCTGCGTCCCCGTCCTTATAGAACGATTTCTCGACATTGGCGCCGATGTACGCAGCGATCTCTGGAGTGATCTGGCTCCAGAGGATGTTCGCTTCCTGGGGGATGTTCAAAACATCGGCAACGTTCTCGATGGCAACGAGAACTGGGTCGATGACAAACAGGCGGTTTCGGGAAGTGCCCAACTTCTGCCTCCTTACCGGGCTGTTCAGCCCACCCAACGACTCCGTCCAGGCGAGCATAACGATCTAGACTACTTTAGTCAAGTCTAGACCGATTTATCCACAGAAGGTCTTTGTTAGGGATAATCCTGTTTCGTTGGCCTTAGCATGATGTCATTGAGGTGCACATGCGCGGGCTGTTCGACCACAAACCGCACCGTCCGCGCTACATCCTCAGGCTCAAGAAGCGGCCCGAACTTCTGACCAAAGTTGTCCCACCACGCGTCGTCGTAGCCCGCGACGCCCTGGAACTCGCTCTTCACGATGCCGGGCTCGATGAGCGTGACGCGGATACCACGCGACGCGAGCTCGCGGCGCTGCGCTTCGGCAAGACTATTGACCGCGAACTTCGTGGACCCGTACATGCTGCTGAACGGGCTGATGTGACGCCCCACGTTCGAACCCAGCACCACGATGTCGCGCGGCGTCTGCTCCCAGGCCTTGTCCGACTGGGCATCGGGCCCGGCGTCGAGCATGCGCTTCGCGGCGCTACGCATGAGCCGTGCGGCGGCGAGCAGGTTCACGCGGATCATCTCCTCCCACTGATCCTCGTCGCTAGTCGTGACGCTGCCGGCAAGCCCCCTCCCGGCGTTGACGACCACCAGGTCAGCCGGCTTGCCCCCCAGGGTTTCCGCAGCGTCGAGCATCGCATCGATCGTCGTCTGCTCGCCGGCATCGCCGGGACAGGCCGAGGCCCGATCGCCCAGCTCAGCGGCAATCCGTTCGAGCCGATCCGCTCGTCTGGCATTGAGAACGACCGACGCCCCCGAGGCGTAGAGAGCTTTGACGATCGCGGAGCCGATGCCCGCGCTTGCTCCTGTGACGACCGCCGTACGGCCCGATAGTCCCTGACCCATCCGTGTAACTCCCCTATCCCGCGTTGATCGGCGGCCGATCTGCCGGGTTCTTCGCCGCAAGGCCCTTCGCAGACTACCCTTCCGACTCCCCTCAGCGAGGGGGCCGCACGCAAGGACACAACATGCAGACTCGGGTTGGCCTTCGGGCCTGGCAAGGTGGTTTCGCGGTCGCCTCCGTGGCGGGTCTAGCGCTATCGGTCTCGGTGGTGCTGGGAGGCTGCGCTTCGCCCTCGAGTGATCGACGCTCGAACCCAGAGTTCCAGAACCAGATCAACAACGAGCCACTCGCGAGCGCCCGCGAACGACGCCCCGAGCCAGGTGCAGAGCGAGCCGCCCCGGCAACGCCAGACCCGGTCGAACTCCAGGTGGTCTCACCGATCGAGGACCCCGAGCCAGAGCCGGCGTCGGTTGCGGTCGACTCTGAGCCTGTCAGAACACTGCCGCGAGAGCCGCAGTCCGATCCCATCTCGACCGAGCGGATGTCAGATCTTGAGCCCAGGCTTATCGAGGATGATGCTTCAGCACGCGTGTTCGAGCCGGAACTGCGGACCGAAGACCTGATGGAGTCTGAGTCGAGCGAAACCGAGGGCAACGACGATCCGGACCCCGATGATCCGCCTGTGCCTCAGCCGGTCGCTGATGAACCCGAGGCCGAGCTAATCGATGCGCCGGTCGTCTCAGACGAAGCAGAGGCTGAGACATCCCAGCGTGCGGTGCGCCCGCGCGAAGCGGATCTCGACGCGGCAGGGCGTGGTGCAGTGCTTGCTGAGATGGGCCAGTACGACGCCGCCCTCGCGGAGTTCATCCGGGCGATCGAGGAGAACCCTGAGCTGATCAGCGCGCATGTGGGCATGGGTCAGATCCTTGTGCGTCAGGGCGACTATGCCGGGGGCCGCGCGGCGTTCGAACGCGCGGTAGACCTGGACCCGAGCAGCTTCCCGGCGCGTGCGGGGCTCGCACTCGCATATCTGCTCGACGAGCGCCCGGCGGATGCCGCCCGGGAATACGCAAGGGCGCTCCAGATCCGTCCCGATGACTTCGACGCCAACCTGAACATCGCGAGCGCCTATCTCTCGCTCGAAGAACCTCGCTCCGCGGTAACACACGCGACCGCAGCGGTTGAGGCTCAGCCCGACAACGGGCCCGCGCGGATCACGCTCGCGACGGCTCTCGATGCGGTCGGTCGTCACGAGGACGCGGTGATCGAATACCGCCAGGCCGCGGAGCTGACCGAGCTGACCCCGCAGCTGCTGCTGAGCTATGCCGAGTCGCTTGGCAAAACGAGCCGTTTCGAAGAGATGGTGCAGACGCTTGACCAACTCGTCCGCATCGAGCCCTCCGCGCCGGCGCTCGAGCGGCTTGGATCGGCGCTGTTCAGGCTCAAGCGATTCGATGAGGCGTTGGGCGAGTTCGAGCGTTCGGTCGAGGCCGATCCGGACCACTACCCGGGCTGGAACGGGATCGCGGTCTGCCGTCTCAATCAGTACCTCTGGAGCGGACGTGCGGATCGGGAGGCGCTCAGGCATGCGCGCGATGCGATGCAGCGGTCGCTGCGCATCAACCGTCGCCAGCCCAGGATCGTCGAGCTGCTCACGCGCTATCGCTGAGACCAGGACCACCTCTCCTGGCAACTGATTCTCGGATAACAATCGCCCATGCCCGATCCCACCCAGCTCCAGGTCTTCCCGACGCCCAGCCAGCAACCGTTCGTGATCGAGCATGTCTCAGACGAGTTCACGAGTGTGTGCCCCGAAACGGGCCACCCCGACTTCGGAGCGATCACGCTGCGCTATCAGCCCAAGCCCGATGGTGTCTGCGTCGAGCTGAAGAGTCTGAAGCTGTACTACCAAAGCTTCCGCAACGAGGGCATCTACTACGAGGCGGTCACGAACCGCATCCGCGACGACCTCGATGCACTGATGGAACCCGAGTGGATCCAGATCATCACCGACTGGAAGGGCCGCGGAGGGATCCGGAGCACGATCCGTGCCGAGCGAGGTGATGTCCCAGCGCATTTTCTTGCGCGATAGCGGTCGGTCGCTGGTAGGATCACCCTTCGGCATGAAGGGATAACGCTTCAGATGACGGACACGATCACAGGCGGCAGGCGTTGGATCAAGGACCTCGGCGCGAGCGAGCGCATCGAGGGTCTATTCGCGATCACGAACTGCCAGGTCGGTCGCACACGCAACGACAAGCCCTATCTGCGGTGCCTCATCAGCGACGCATCGGGCGAGCTCGCGGCTCGCATGTGGTCGGTCGATGAGAACATCACCAGCCGCCTCCCAACCGACGGCTTTGTCTGGCTCGAGGGCGAGACCCAGCCCTACCAGGGCGAGATGCAGCTGATCATCCATTCGATCGACAAAGCCGATCCATCACCTGATGACATGAGGGCGTTGCTCCCGGCGAGCAAGCACGACCCAAAGAAGATGTTCGGCGAGGTGAAAGAGCTCCTCGGCACGCTCGAACACCCTGCGATGGCGGCTCTCGCGCAGACGTACCTGAACGACGAGTACCTGATGAGCGCGTTCAGGCAGGCGCCAGCCGCCAAGAGCATGCACCACGCGTACCTGGGCGGCCTGCTCGAGCACACGCTGAACCTGATGCGACTCGCGGATCGCGTGTGCCCGCTGTACCCGAAGATCAATCGCGACCTGGTGCTGCTCGGGTTGTTCTTGCACGACCTGGGCAAGACGCGGGAGCTCCAGTACGACCGGGCATTTAGCTACACCGATCGGGGTGAACTCATCGGGCACATCGTCGAAGGCGCGATCATGCTCCACGACAAGGCCCAGCAGGTGATGGCGGAGACGGGCCAGAGGCTGCCGACCGCGGCGGTCACGGTGCTCCAGCACATCATTCTGAGCCATCACGGCATCCCGGAGTACGGAGCCGCGAAAATACCTTCGACGCCCGAGGCAATCCTGGTGAGCCTGCTCGACAACCTCGACGCGAAGACAACGATCGCGCTCGACGCGGCGAGGCCCGATTCGTTGCCAGCCGGTGATCTGGGGGGCAACTTCACCCAGAAGCAGTGGTCGCTGGACACCAAACTATTCCGCCCGGACCCGCTAGCCGAGTAGGGGCGAACCGACGGACCGGCCAATGGAAGATGTAAGCAGTGTCACGGTGAACTTCGGCAGGCCCGTCCCGCTATTCCCGCTGGACAAGGTCGTGATGATGCCGATGCAGGTCGCACCGCTGCACCTCTTCGAGCCGCGCTACCGCCAAATGACCGATCACGCGCTGGACGGACCCGGCCTGATCGCAACCGCGATGTTTGGCGCGCCCGCTGGCGGCGCGACCTGGGAGCAGGAATACCACGGCAACCCGCCCATCCGCCCCGCGGTGTGCGTCGGGCGGATCGCCGAACACGAGAAGCTGCCGGACGGCCGCTACAACATCCTGCTGCAGGGCCTCTGCCGCGCACGGATCCTGCGCGAAGAGATGCCCGACGAAGAGCGGATGTACCGCCGGGCGTACGTGCAGCCCATCGGACCGCTACCGGGCAAGCCGATGGACCCAACAACCGACCAGCCCGTCCCGCCCGATCTCTCGCACTTCCGCGGGACGTTGCTCGAACGGCTTGAGGGTGGTCAGCTCTCGAGGCTCACCATCGCTGAGGCGCTGGTCGGTTATGCCCGCGATACGGATATCCCACCCGAGGTCCTGATCGACGTTGCGGCCTTCGCGCTCGTGGACGATAACGACATGCGATATCGGCTGCTCGCCGAAGCCGACCCGGGCGTGCGCGCGACGATCGTTAATCAGCAGGCTGCGGGCATTGAGCGGATGCTCAAGCTCGCGGACAAACAGCGCCCTGAGGAGTGGCCGAAAGGCGTGAGCTTCAACTAAGCGCTAGAACGACCGCAGGTCGTCGTCCCGGCTCCGGGGCCTGGGCTCGGTCGGCTCGCCCGCCTCGAAGGCCGCGCGGCAGGTTGCCATGAGCGCTTGGTGCAGCTTCTCGTGCTGGGGGACGCTCTCGAGCACTTCCATGAGATCATCGACCTGGTACCACGGGTGCAGGCCTGTATCGATCATGCGGATGGCCTGATCGCCCAACTGCTCGCTGGCGTTCTCGAACCAGGACACCGGCGGCGGGCCCTCGATGCGGTCCTTGGCCATGATCTTGTCGTCGGGCTTGGCGTCCGCGGGTGGGTCCACCTGCGCCCGAATCGTGGTCTTGCCCACCGCGACCACGGGCCACTTGCCGGCCCGAGTACGGGGCTCCCGCGTGATGACCATCACGGGCACACGCGACCGCAGGATGACCTCCCGCACTGTCTTGCCATCAAGCCCGATCAGTGGCGGCTGGACCAGGTAGCAACCGGGCTGAAAATCAGATGGATCCGCCACAAGCACATCGTTGAGTGCTGTCTGCGTATCGAGAACCGCGATGGAACCCGCATCACATGCGGCCTGGCGGATCTGACGCCGCGCCTCTTGGAGCGGCATGCAGATCCGCGCCATCCGCTCGTGGTCCTGGCTGTTATGTGCGGTGCGCAGAGCGCGGAGCGCGAGGTGCTCGGCCTCGAAGTAATCGGTGCGCGACAGCGCGGCGCTGGCGCGCTCCATCGACGCATCGATCTGCTCGGTAAAGCCCCCGCCCGGCATGGTCCCTCTCGCACTCTCTGCTCTGTCCATCAACGACACAACGCGCCCCCTACCCAGCGCTCGCGCCACCCGCCCCGGAAAGTACACGCTCCGACGCGGACTTCAGCATCCCTGCCCAGACCTCGGTCTGCGGACCCAGATCGTGTTCCAGGGTGTCCGCCACGGCGGTCCAGTCGCTGATCTGGACCGCCTGACGGAGTTCATCCAAGTGGGTCGACAGCGACTGTGCCGCCGCACTCGCGTTCTCGAGTTCGCCCAGCAGGTCCTCGCCCAGCAGCTGTGCGCCGTGGTCGAACGCCGCGCGCACGGCGTGCCAGGTGCCGAGCACCTCGCCGATCGCTTCTGCTGCGCCGTCTTGATCGCCCTGATGGAGAAGCGTCGCGGCGCGTGTGTGGGTCGCCGCGCTGACCCCGATCGCTTCGGACGCCTCCGCGAGGGTCACGCCCACCAGCGATCGGGGCTCAGCGGTGGTCAATCGGATCTCGGAAGCCGCACCCTCGGTGTCAGACGGGTTGACGAGATCATCGCCCGTGAGCGATTGGCCATCGACCTCGATCTCGACGACGATGCGGCCGCGCTCTTCTGCGAGTGCGGCTCCATCAGCCAGCGCAGCAGCGACTGTCGCCCGCGTGGCGCCGAATGGCTCACCGTCGATGTAGGACTGCATCAGCCCGCCTCCTCCTACGAGTCGTCAGTGTCTCGCTTTGGACCCAACAAAGCAAGGGCTTGCACAGGTTTAGCGCATACCGGCCGCCGCAGAGCCTTTTTCCGGACCCGCAGCCCGGCCCACCTCCTGGGCCTCCCTCGCGTCGCGCCGTCGCTGCTTGTGAATCAGCCTCAGGTTCCGGGCGTAGATCACCACGCCCGTCGATTGACCCAGCACACCGACCACGTCTTGGCGCCACACAAAATACGTAAACAGCGCCACACCCCCGCCCAGGCTCAGCCACCAGAAGGCCTCGGGCACCACGCTCTTCCGCTCCTTCTCGCTCAGCACCCACTGGATCGCCATCCGCCCGAAGAACGCGGCCTGGCCCCCAAGCCCGATTGCGACCCACAGCAGGCTGGCCCATCCGGAGATGTTGAAGACGCGGAATACCCCTCGCGTGAATGCACCCCGCTCGAGCACCGTCCCGTGCAGCTCATCCAGCCGCTCGACCGGGAGCATCATGGTCACCTGCTCGCGAGTGAGCACCTCGGTTGCTGATCCGTCTCGGTACAAGAACCGGTAGGTCACCGGGCCACCCTCTTCGGGAACCAACGCCTCAAGTGCGCCCTTTGCCCCAGAGATGTGCACTTGGACGGCCACCGCGCCCTCACGCAACTCGGGCAGGTTCCGATCAACGCCCAGGAACGTCACCAGCCACACGCCGATCAACACGACGCCCAGCATCGCGGCCGCCGGCTCCCACTTCACGCGCTTGCGCTTCGCCTTGACCTCGGCCGCCTGATCTGAGTTCATGGGCTCAGCCATCAGGCGTGCGTCTCTGCCGGTTCGTTGGTGGGCTTGATTACAGCTTCAGCCGCCCCACCGATCTCGCTGCTCGTCACAGGACGGCGACGTCCGCGCATATACCGCACGGCGAAGCAATCGATCAGCCCCGGGATCGCCCGCTTGGTGATGCCCATCGACCCGTACTTGGTCTCTCCCGCATGCCGCTCGCGGTGGTTCACCTGCATCTCGATGACGGTGTAGCCCATGTGCCGCGCGGTTGCGGGGATGAACCTGTGCATGCCCTTGAACTCGAGCGGCAGCCTCAGTCCGATCTCTCGCTTCATCACACGCAACGAACACCCGGTATCTCGGATCGTGTCCCCAAGGATCATCCGGCGGAACCACCGACCGATGCGGCTCGTCTGCTTCCGCATCCAGTTGTCAGCGCGGGCATGACTCCGATCGCCCTGCACGAAGTCCGCGGACTCGACCCTGAGCTTGTCGAGCATTGCCGGGATGTCCGCCGGGTCGTTCTGGAGATCGGCATCGAGCACGGCGATCAGCCTGCCCCTGGTCGCACGAAATCCGGCATGGAAAGCCGCGCTCTGGCCGTTGCCCTTGCCCCGGGGCGTGTTGGTCATCGTGATACACCGAAGCCACGGGCGATCGGCCATCAACGACTCGATGATCGAGCGTGTCTTGTCGGTCGAACCGTCATCGACGATCACGAACTCGTAGCTGATCCCGAGGGGAGCCAGAGCCGCGCCGACCTCGCCCACGAGGGCCTCGACGTTGTCTTCCTCGTTGTGCGCGGGCGCCACGACGGACAGGTCGATCGTGGGCGCGTGCCCACCCGCTTCACCACCCCCGTCGGGTCCTGTTTGTGGCACCTCCGCCATGGGCACAGGGTAGCGCGAGAGGGCCTAAGCTGCCCTTCCGGGGGTGTGAACGATGCGCTGCACCCGACCCATGCGCCGGAGAGACCTAGACCATGCACCTGAAGCACTCCGACCACGATCACGGCCCGCCCACCGTCCCCGTCAAGTTCATCCTCGAAAACCCCGAGGATCTGACCGGCACCGACAAGACAGAGTGGGAACTGATGGCCGCGAAGGGCGAGCACCTGCTCGAGGTCGCCGTCGAGGCGGGGATCAACATCGAGCACGCGTGCGGCGGCGTCTGCGCCTGCTCCACGTGCCACATCTATGTCGAGAAGGGCATGGATCAGGTCTCGGAAGCGACCGAAGCCGAAGAGGACCGTGTCGAAGAGGCCCCGGGCCTCCAGGTCAACAGCCGGCTGAGCTGCCAGTGCGAGGTCGAGGGCGATGGGCCGATCGTGGTGCGGGTCCCAGCGTGGAACCGAAACGCGGTGAAGGAAGTGCCGCACTAGTGGCGAACTCCAAACGCCCGAGAACGGACCACCCGGATCTCCCATCCGTGCTCTCGGTTCCCGCCTAACATCCCCGTCGCTCTCTACGGACGGGATTTGGGGCGAACTGTGTCGCGTTTTGCCGACGTACTACATGCCGGATTTCCCGAGAGGGGCCGCGGGATCGACCGATGGCTGACACGCCCGACCAACTAGAGAAGCTTGTCAAAGCGATCGCTTCGCTCGGCGAAGACGAGCGTCGGCGCGTGCTTGTGAAGCTCGCCGATGACCTCGCTGAGGACCCCAGACTCAACGGCGAGCGCGATCTGTACCGTCGCATCCGTCAGCTTGTGTGGCGCTCGACCTATCGGGTCGCTCCGGGTATCGACGAGGCGGGCGAGGTCGCCGAGAGCCTCCGCTTCGCCCGCGAGCTCGCCGAGAACTCCGAGCGAGGGCAGGGCCAAGCGATTCGCGATGAGCTGAAGGACCCGATCGAATCGTTCAGAGAGCTGCGGTTCTCAGAGGACACGATCCGTCGCCTCGAAGACAAGCTCGCCGATGATCGTCAGTAGTCAGCCCCGTGCCCTAGCTTCACTGGGTGAGATCCAGCGACAGCATCCGGATCTGCACTCCGAGATCGAGCTCGCTGCACTCGCGATTGTGTGCGAGCTCAAAGACGGTCATGAATCGAACTACATGTTCGAGATTGGCCGCGCCGGCTACTCCGTCTACGAGATCTATCACCCGCCGCTCAAGGCACACTTCACTCGCGACGGCGATGACCGCATCACGATCAACCGGTACTTCCCGCTTGTGCCGCTGGGCTGAGCCAGCCCCGGACAGATCCAATGGCCCGCCGCATCCTCCACGATCAGTACTTCAAGAAAGCGAAGCGCCAGGGCTACCTCGCACAGCGCGTACAAGCTCATCGAGATCGATGAGCGGCGCGAGTGTTCCATGATGGCGACCTCATGCTCGATCTGGGCTGTGCGCCTGGGTCGTGGATCCAGATCGCGTGCGAGCGGATCGAGGATGAGGGCCGCGTGGTCGGGATCGACCTGATGCCAGTTGCAATCTTCATGCCCGTGACACGTATTGGAGACCGGCTCCTAGTTGTTTGCGTTGGCGATTGCGTTCCGCCACCGCTCCAACGCTTCACCCCTTGCCCCCGGCTCCCGCGCCTCCCATGCCTCGTACAGCTCCACCAGTGACCCAACCGCTTCGACGACGCGCTCGTTCGCATCCCCCAGGACGGGCTGCATCCGCTCGTAGCTCTCAAGCAACAACGCCTCGGCACGCTCGAGCTCGCCCAGCCCCAGCCTCGACTGGGCCTCGCGCATCATGAAGAAGCCGATCATCCAGTGCGAATCGGGCAGGGCCTGTCTCGCGAGGCTGACCGCCTCGGCACCGACCGTCGATGCCTCCTCGTACTCGCCCATGCGGCGGAGCGATGAGCCGACGTTGTTGGTCAGGATGATGGAGGTCATGTGCTGGGCGCCGAGCCGCGCGATGCTGCGCTCGCGTAGCTCGCGGTACTGCGCGAGCGCCAGATCCTCGCGGCCCAGCGCGCTGTAGAGAGCCGCGAGGTTGTTGGTCCAGCCGATCGTGCTCGGGTGATCGGGCCCGAGTGCCTGCTTCCCGCCTTCGACCGCCTCCTCAAGAGCTTCCCTTGAAAGGTCCAGCTTCTCGAGCTCTGAATATGCAGATCCAAGGTTGGCGATCGCGAGCAACGTCGATGGGTGCGCATCGCCCAGCACCCGCCGGTGAGCCGCGACCGTCCGCTCCAGCACCCGCTGGGCCTCATCGTGCTTGCCGTTCTGGACGAGCTGGATCCCGAGGCTGTTCTGCGCCGACAGCGTGTCGGGGTGATCCGCCCCGAGGTTCCTCACGCGGCCCTCGAATACCTCGCGGAACAGCACCTCCGCTTCCTCGAACCGCCCCAGCCTCCTGTAGAGCGACCCGAGGTTGCCGCGGATAACGAGCGTCATCGCGTCGTCGTCGCCCAACTCGCGGCTCGCGGTGTCGAGCGCCTCGCGCCAGAGCGATTCGGCTTCGTCGAACCGCCGCAACTCCATGTACGCACCGGCGAGCCCGTTGGCCCCACCGAGCGTGCGCTGGTCTGCCGCGCCGTACCGGACGATGTGGCCCCGATAGACGCGCTCCAGCATGGGCGCGGCTTGATCGACGTTGCCCGTTCGACGGAGAGAACCCGAGTGGTTCTGAAGGATACCCAGCGTGATCTCGTCGTCTTCGCCGTACTTCGCTACCGAACGTTCGTAGGCGATCTCATATAGCTCGAGTGCGGATTCGAAATCGCCCTGGAACTCACGAACCGTTGCGAGGAGCGCTACAGCGCTGATCGCCTGATCCGAGTCCTCGCCCTGAACACGCTCGGAGGTCTCGCGAAGCTCGTTGACCAACCGCTCCGCGTCATCGAGTTCCCCGTTGTCGCGCGCGATCAAACTCGCCATGTAGAGCGACTGGAGCGTGTCAGGATGTTCATCGCCCAGCAACTGACGTCGGACGGCGAGCGCCTCCGCTTGAGGGCCGGCGGCCTCGCTGTCGAGACCCAGGACGGACATTGTCGCGGCGGTGCCCTGGAGCATCCTCGCGCGAAGCTCGGGCCGACCAGCGAACGTCGAGTCGATCGCGTCGAGGGTCCTCGTAAAGACCTGGTCATTGAGCGACTCACGAGCCACATCGGCAAAGTTGACGCCGCTGAGAGCCGCGGCTTCTTCTGGCGCACGACGCACAATCGATCCGCGGATCCCCGCGCCCATCCGCGGCAGATCGATCGACGCCAACTGCTGCTCCTGGAACTCGACTGCGGCATTCAGCTCCGTCGCGGCGTCCAGGGCGTCGGACTCCGCCGCCTCGGCTCGTTCGAGCGCAAGCTCGGACGAGCGCCGGGCGTCAGTCGCTTCGCGCAGCGCACCGCTAAGGTCGAAGTTCAGCTTCACCATCCACAGCGCCATGCCCAGCAGCACCGCCGCGACGAGCGCCCCGGCTCGCACGGCGCCCTTGTAGCGCGTCGCGAACTTCGAGATCCGGTAGCCGACCGACGGGGGACCCGCGAGCACCGGCTCGTGCTCTAGGTACCGGCGCAGATCCAGCGCCAGCTCGCTCGAGGTCGCGTACCGCCTCTCGCGGTCCTTCTCGAGGCACCGCATGATGATCCAATCGAGGTCGCCCCGCAAGGCCCGAGCGAGCCTGCCCGGCTCGGTCCCCCGCTCTTTGGCCGCTCGCTCGCCGAGCGGGTCAGCCCGCTGCACCATGACGCGCGTGCTGGGTTTCTGGGGCTCCGTCTCGCGGACGAACTGCTGGAACTGCGCCAGATCTCCGCTCTGCATCTCGGAGCGCTCGAAGGGCGTTGAGCCAGCGAGCAGCTCATAGAGCACGATGCCGAGGCTATAGATATCGCTCCGCGCATCGATGTCTACGCCGCTCAGTGACGCCTGCTCGGGCGACATGTACTCGGGCGTGCCTATCAGCTGGCCCCGCTCTGTGAACAGGGTCTGATCGGTGAGGCGTTGGTTGAGTGCCTTGGCGATCCCGAAATCGATGACCTTCGACCGGATGCCCTGATCCTGGTCGTAGAGCACCAGGATGTTTGCAGGCTTCAGGTCGCGGTGGATCACGCCCTTGGCGTGCGCGTGCTGGACCGCCTCGCACACGCCGATCATCAGCTCGATCCGTCGCCGGAGGCTCAGCTTCGCCGAGTCACAGAACCAGGTGATCGGCTCGCCCCGGACGAGCTCCATCGCGAAGTAGGGCAGCCCATCGTCAGTCACCCCACCGTCGAACACGCGGGCGATGCCCGGGTGGTCCATCACGGCTAGCGCCTGCCGTTCAGCATCGAACCGCGCGAGCACCCCCTTGCTGCTCATGCCGGGCTTGACCAGCTTCAGGGCGACCCGCCGCCTGACCGGCTCGGACTGCTCGGCCTCATAGACGACGCCGAATCCGCCCTCGCCCAGCCTGGACAGCAGGCGGTAGGGTCCGATGGACTCCGAGACTGGATCCGGCATATCAGCGGCGGTGGTCTGATCTTCGCTCACGTGGCCCCCTCGCCCGTGACCGTGCTCTTCGTGACGCCCCGATCATAGTGGGCCGGGCCAGCGATCCGTACCATGGCTCTGAGATGGCCCGCCGCATCCTCCACGATCAGTACTTCAAGAAAGCGAAGCGCGAGGGCTATCTCGCGCGCAGCGCGTACAAGCTCATCGAGATCGACGAGCGGCGCGAGCTGTTCCATGATGGCGACCGAGTGCTCGATCTGGGCTGTGCGCCTGGGTCGTGGATCCAGGTCGCGTGCGAGCGGATCGGGGATGAGGGCCGCGTGGTGGGCATCGACCTGCTGCCCGTCGCGAGTGCATTTGGCGAGAACGTCACCATCTTCCGAGGCGACATGCACGAGGCCGACGCGGGGCAGCTCAAGGCAGCCGCGGGCGGCGCGTTCGATGTCGTGATCAGCGACATGGCGCCCAACACCAGCGGGCACGGCGACGCCGAGCGTTCGGCGCAGCTGTGCCGCGATGTGCTGGGCTTGTTGCCCGGCCTGCTGCGCCGGGGCGGCAAGTGCGCGATGAAGGTGCTTGAGGGCAACGGGTACCAGGACCTGCTCGACGAGACCAAGGGCCAGTTCCGGTTTGTGAAGGGGCTCAAACCCCGCGCAACGCGGGAAGTCTCGACGGAGATGTACATCATCGCCGAGGGCTACCGACCGACCGAGCACCGCGAGGATCTGTCTGATCTGCCTCCCCACCTCCGCCCGGGCGGTGATCGCCCGCGCGGCAAGCGGGACGAACTCGAGGACTGGGCGTGATCTTCCTCGCGCCGCTCTTGGGCCTGATCGCCGGGGCAATCAGCGTGCCGACGCTGATCGCGTTCTACCTCCTGAGGCTTCGACGCCGGCCGGTTCGTGTGAGCACGACGATGTTCTGGCTTCCTGCCGGGCTCGACGTCGAGGCGAACGTGCCGCTGCGGATGATCCGCGCGAGCTGGCTGCTGCTGCTGCATCTCTTGATTCTGGGGGCGTTGCTGATGGCGGTTGCTCGCCCGGCGCTCCCGGGCGGTGCGCCGGCGGACACGGTGTTTGTCGTCCTCGACCAGACCGCGTCGATGGCCACAACCGATACGCCCGATGGACGCACGCGACTCGAACACGCCAAGGACAACGCGGTCGAGTTCCTCGAAGGACTGGGTCGTCAGGGCTTCCCGGGCCGCGTCGCCGTGATCGGTGTCGCGTCCGATGCTCGCTTGCTCTCGCTCCCAGACCCGAGCGTGGGCCGCGCGATCTCCGCGGTCCGCGGCACTGAGCCCACGGACCAGCCCGGCTCAATCGCGAGCGCGGGCACCATCCTTGAGGGATATGCCCAACGCGGGGTTGCGGACGAGAGCGAGGAACAGCCCGCCCTCGCTGCGCGGTTCTTCGGTGACGGCGCCGAACCGCCGCCCGAAATCGCGGGCGTCGAGATCAGTTCGGCGCCCGCACCGCCAACCGACGGTGAACCCAACCTCGGCATCGTGGCGCTCGCCGCGAATCGCGACCGCGCCGAGCCGGCTGTCATCCGCGTGTTCTGTCGGCTCGCCTGGTCGGGTGACGTTGAGACGGACACCGTCGTCGAGGTCCGCCGCGACGGGCCCGAGGGGGAGCGGATCGACGCCCGTGCACTTTCGGTGTCGTCCGAGACCGCCAGCGCCTCGGCGGGCTTCGAAGTTCGGGAGCCGGACGCTGTGGTGCTCCACGTCTCGGTCACGCGCGGCGGATCTCTGGCGTCCGACGATACCGCGGCGATCACGATCCCCGCGGTCGATCCGCCCCGGATCCATCTCGTGCATGCGCCGGGCCCGACCGACTGGATCCTCGAGACCATCCTCCGCGAGTCCCGACCGGAGCTGCTTCGTGTATTCGAGCCGCCCTATTCCGCGCAGCAGGCGGTGCCGGCCGATCTCATCGTCTTCGATGGCGTGATCCCACCCGAGGGGATTACCAGCCCAACGCTCGTGTTCGGCGCCCCGCCGCCGGTCGGCGGTCTCACGCTCACCATCGAGTCGGAGTCCGGTTCGCCCGCGACCTGGGACCGAGCACACCCCGTGATGCGGGAGGTCGGTGTCGGCTCGCTGCGTGTATCGGGGGTGTCGGCATTCGATCTCAGCGGTGCAACAGTCCGCACAGTGGAGCTGATGCGCGGCGATCTCGGCCCGTGGGCCGTGCTCGTACGCACGACGGGCACCGAGCACATCGCCGTGAGCTTCCCGCTGGTGGACAGCAACTGGCCACTCACGGTATCGCTCCCGATCTTCGTCGCGAACGCGATCGAGCGGCTCACCGGCACCGGCCCATCCGCGGGAACCGTGTACAGAACCGACGAACCGATCGATCTCGACGCCATCGGCGCCAGCGGCGTAACGGGCCCGGGCCTTCGCGCTGTCGCGTCCGCAGGCCGGTTCGTTGGCCCCGCGACCCGTGTCGGGCTCCACACCGCTGAACCCACCAACGCAGCCGTTCCGATCGCGCTGCTCGATCAGAACGAGTCGCTCATCGCACGAAGCACGGGCCCGCGCGACCAGCGGATCGAGCGGGCGGGTGCTGGGGGCGCTCCCCGCGAACTCTGGCGCTGGTTCGTGCTGCTCGCGGCGGTCTTGCTCGGGATCGAGTGGATCGTCTACGGGCTGAAGAGCCGCGCTTAGCGCCAGGTGTTGAGGTCGATCACGAGCCGGCCCGGATCGGGTTGCCAAGGCAGCATGGGCCTGGGCCAGGCGCTGCGTCGCCCGAGCCGGTCGGTCCGTTCGATACCGAGCCGGAGCGAATCGCCCGCAGACTCCAGCAACGCGCTGGGTATCGGCACCCGTGCCGTCCAGCGATCCGCCGAATCGGTCACCTCGGCATCGATCACGCGGTCGCGTGCCGCGCCCTCGGTGATCACAGAGCCATCTTCTGAGATGCGGACCACACCTCCGTTCCCACGCTCCCCAAACGAGATCCGCAACGACTCCGGCGGTGTGCGACTCCCGGCTTCCTGCACGATCGGGAGGCGATTGCATTCGACATACACGATCCAGGCACCGGCCCCCGAGCCCTCATCGTGATACACCAACGCCGCAGTCTGCCATTCATCGCGCGGCCGCGAACCGGCGCCTCCATCGAGCACACCCGCCAGATCTAGATCGAGCAGAAACGGTCCAAGCCGCGCACCGGGCGGAGCCGCGGACACGGGCTCCGCCCGAACAGCCAGGGCCCGAACCCACTCGCCGGCGTGCGCCGTCACAAACCGTTCTCCAGCGGGCCCCTTGAGGGGGAGAGCCGCACCGATCGCGCGGCTTGCATCGCGCTCAAGCACCTCAAGGCCCGTCCGCCCCGAGTCCCCCGCGCCTTCGACCCAGGTCAGTGTCGGCCTCGCCCCGAGGTTGAGTGTCGCCACGGTGACCTCATCGCCCGCTGCACCACCCGACTCATCGATAACCCACGCCGAAGCCGGCTGCTGGGTTTCGATGAACGCCTGCGCAACAGCGATTCGGGAACGCTCCGAAGCCGATGGGTCCGTGAGCGCCTCGCGGAGCGCCCGGAGCATTGGCCCATCAACGGGCCAGGTTGGCACGCGAGCGCCACCAGGGAGTTCCGAGATCCTGCCCAGCACACGCTTGAGTTCATCCGCGACCGGTGGGCTGGCCTGCCACAGTCTGGCAAAGGCCACGGACCACCGGTCCTCCTCCCAGCGTGCGAACGCTTCGAGCACCGGATCAGAGAATGAATCGGCGGCTTCAGCAAGGCCCGCGAGACCGGGCGAGAACGGCTCATCCCTTGGCCTAAGGCCATCGGTCAGCAGCCGCGCGCGCCAGCGCCGATCTGGGCTAAGCCGAGCGGGTGCGAGCCTCTGGGTAACGCCCGGCATCGAGAGAATCGAGTCATCCACCGGGCGGTCCCAGACCTGCTCGGTGCCGAGCGCCCCCGCCTGGATCAGATCGCCAAAGCCCGAAGGGTTCGGCAGCCAGGTCAGTGGCACTCGGACACGGCCTATCCACATGGCCTGTCCGACCGCATCGAGCGGCATCGGCGCCACCAGCGACCAGGTTCCCCGCTCGCCCGGAAGCAAACCCGCCGACGCGGGCGCGGTGGCCCACTCTCCGGGGGGTGCGAGCCACGTCCGAGCCGGCAGATCTAATGGCCGGGACCGGACACCGATCCAATGGAACGAGGCGTCAAGCTGGCGCCCATCTTCGAGCCGGACTGCGGGAAGCGTCTCGGGGTCAAACACGCCCCTGATCTCGACCGGCACCACGAGCACCGCCCCCGGGATCGCGTCCACCCGAGAGCCGATCGGGCGTATCGCCCCTGTGCTGGACGCCCCTCCAGAGCCCGCACATCCCGCGATCAGGAACAGCATGACGACCATGAGCCAGCGTGACAGATGTGGGGTGGAGGCGGAGCAGGACCAGTGCAACGGCTGGGTCATGGCCCGCATTATGCCCCCAGCTGGCGGCGGCGGTGTATTGCGATAACACTAGATTCCATGTCGTCGCTTCCGAGAGCATGCGTCAGTGAGTTCCTCGGCACGTTCGCTCTGGTGCTATTCGGGTGCCTCGCCATCGCGTTGGCCGGATCCGAGGCCGGGGCGTTCGGCACGATCGGCATCGCGCTCGCGTTCGGGCTCGTGCTCCTGGTGTTCGTGAACGGGTGCGTGTATGTTTCGGGCGCACAGTTCAACCCAGCGGTATCGATTGCGCTCGTCCTAATCGGGGAGCAGTCCGCAATCCGAGCCACGGCGTTCATCGCGACGCAGCTCGTTGCGGCCGCGTCGGGCGTCGGCACGGCGGTCGTCCTCGCGGGCCCAGACACGATGGCCACCGCACTGCACGGCGCCTCGCTCGGGCCACTCACGCTCGCCGGGGAGTCACAGAACGCGATAAAGGGGACTATCGCCGAGTTTCTCGCGACGTTCGCGCTGATGTTCGTCATCTGCACGTGCATCGTTGATAAGCGAGCTATCCGAAACCCAGGACTCGCGGTGGGCGGGGTCGTCGCCGCTTGCGTCTTCGTGTTCGGCCCGCTGACCGGCGCGAGCATGAACCCCGCGCGCTCGTTCGGCCCCGCGCTCTACGGGCACTGGGACGCCCACTGGGTCTACTGGGTTGGTCCGATCGCCGGAGCAGCCGCAGCAGCATTCACCTGGAAGCTGGTCTGGCAAGTGTCCGACGCGACGAATACCGCGTAGTCACCCGGCGCTCGGAGGCGGCAACGTCTCGACGATGTTGTCCACGAGCTTGTCCGGGGTCACACCCTCTGCCTCTCCTTCGAAGTTCATCAGGATCCGGTGGCGAAGCGCGGGCCTTGCGATCGCCCGGATGTCATCGGCGCTCACCGCGGAACGTCCGTCGAGCAACGCCCGGCACTTGCCCGCGAGCACCAGCGCCTGGGCCGCACGGGGGCTCGCCCCGACACGGGCGTACCGGTCCACCAGCGGCGTCGAGAACGACTCGCCCTTCGACGCTCCACCGGGCCGCGTCGCCATCACCATCCGCACGGCGTAATCCTGAACATGGTCAGCAATCGCAACACGCCGGACCAGCTGCTGGTGCTCGAGGATCCTGGCCTCGTCGAGCACAGGCGTGATCTCCGGTTCAACGGCGCTCGTGGTGCGCTTCAGGATCTCAGCCATGTCATCACGACTCGCGTACCCGACGAGCAGCTTAAAGAAAAAGCGGTCGAGCTGGGCCTCGGGCAGCGGATAGGTGCCCTCTTGCTCGAGCGGGTTCTGGGTCGCCATAACGAAGAACGGCCTGGGCAACCTGTGGGTCTCACCCGCGATAGTCACCGATCGTTCCTGCATCGCCTCAAGGAGTGCCGCCTGCGTCTTGGGCGTAGCGCGGTTGATCTCGTCAGCAAGGAGCATCTGACAGAACACAGGCCCTTGCTGGAACCGGAAGCGGCGCTCAACACGCCCAGCGCCGGCGTCGATCTCATCGACAACAGTCGTGCCCGTGATGTCCGCGGGCATGAGGTCAGGCGTGAACTGGACCCGACCAAAGTCCAGGCTCAGCGCCCGACTCAGGGATCGGATCAACAGGGTCTTGCCGATGCCGGGCACGCCCTCGAGCAGGCAGTGGCCCCCCGTAAAGAGGCACACGAGCACCCCATCGACGATCGACTTCTGACCGACAACCGCACGGCCCACCTGATCCCGTACCGACTTGTAGTCGGCGCGGAACTGCTGCGCCAGCTCGATCACCTGCTCTTCGGATAGCTCATTAACGGACACGGCGGCCGCATGGTAGCGGCCGCCGCGCCGTTCAACTGAGGATCGGATCCTGATCGCTTACGGGCAGCCCGCCAGCCAGAAGCCGAGGAAGTAACCGAGGTCATCGAGATCAACCACACCGTCGGACACACCGAACCCGGGCTGACCAACGAGCGTTGCGCCGGTGGTGGTCACGTCGGCGACCGACGCGTCGCCTGGGAGCCAGAAGCCCAGGAAGTAGCCGAGGTCGTCGATATCGACAATCGTGTCCGGCACGCCGAATCCGGGCTGACCCACGAGCGTCGCACCGGTGGTCGTCAGGTCGGGGACGCACGGGTTGCCCGTCCCAACCGGGGTGAGGTCGGCGAAGAACGCGCCGCGGCCATGCGTGAAGGCAACCAAGCGGTCGGTGCCCTGGAACGCGAGGCTCTCAACAACCGTGTTCGGGAAGCCCATGCCCGCGACGTCCCAGGTGGTGCCGCCGTTGTCCGACGCGAAGACGCCTACCTCGGTGCCCGCGTAGAGCTGATCACTGTTGTTGGGACGCACGGAGATCCAGTGAACTGGGATGTCCGGGATACCCGCGAGACCGATCCCGTCGATGCTGCTCCAGGTCGCGCCGTTGTCGGTGCTTCGGTAGATGTGATCGATCCCGAAGGTCGAGCTGCTCGCATAGAGGGTATTCGAGTTGTTCGGATCGATCGCGACACTCGCGACGAAGCCGGGAACCGCATTCACGAAAGTAAAGCTGGGATTACCCGCCAGACCGTTGTTGCTCACGCCGATGGAGCCCGAACTGAAGCCGACAACGACGTGGTTGCCATCGTTCGGATCGACCGCGATGGCACTCACGAGCCCAGATGAGCCAGGCTCGACGTTCGACCAGCTGCTGCCGCTGGTGGTCGTGCGCCAGATGTTGGAGCCGCCCGTCCAGAGGTTCGTCGCGTCCGAGGGGTTCATCGCGAAGGGAGTAATGAACAGGCCAGAATCATTGCCCGAGAGCCCGCCGCTGGCGTTGAAGAACGAAACGCCGTTGCTGGTGGTGCCCCGGATGTTGCCGAAGTTCTGGGTCTCGACAAAGTATGTGTTGGCGTTCGTGGGGCTGATCTGGACATAGCCACCATCACCGCCGAACACTTCGGCCCAGCCGTTGAGCGAGGCGGTCCCGTCGCCTCGGCTTGTGCCGTTGTCCTGAGCGCCCCCAACCCAGCGATCCTGGGTCTGGGCAACATCGCCGTGGTAGAACTGAGTTGTGCCGTACCCGTTGTTCAGGTCGACCCAGGTCACCGAACCGAGTGTGGACGCACAAACATCACCGCGGAAGTCGAGGGCGTTGTCGGTGCGGTAGACGCCGCCGTCGTTGCCCACGTACATCGTCTGGTTGGTCGTGCCGTTCCAGCCCGGGTGGAACACGATCTCGTGCTGGTCCGCGTGGAGGCCCTGCGGCTCGTCGCCGTCGAGGAACCAGTAGCCGATGGGCCGGAACGTCAGCCCCGCATCTTCCGAACGGAAAAGGTCGATCCCGCCTACGAAGATGGTCAGGTTGTCCGTGGGATCAACTGCGATGATGTTGTCGTACCAGCCCTGATCGAAGAAGCCGGAACCGCCGCAGGTGGGGCTCGCGATCGGGTTCGTCAGCAGGAGCTCACTCACCTGGTCACCGAAGTTCAGCCTCGAGAGCCAGGTGTCACCGCCGTTGGTCGAGACGAACACGTTCAGGACCCGGCCGGTGCTGCCCGACTGGTTCTGAGCCGCGCAGACGTACACAAAGTCCGGGTTGCTCGGCGCGATCGCGATGGTCTTCCGACCGATCAGGGGATCGTCCATCGGTGAGCCGGTGGAAACGTTGGTCCAGGTCGTTCCGCCGTCTGTCGAGCGGTGGATGTCGCCACGGAAGAAGCTGCCCTCAGCCGCGAAGATCACGTCGGGGTTCTGGTCTGGGCGGATCTGGATATCGGTGAAACCCGCCGATGTCGCCGTGCCGTTTGGCACCGAACCGTCGTTCAGGAAGTTCGGGTTCTCGAGGACAACAGCCCAGGTTGTCCCGGCGTCTGTCGAACGCCACACGCCGAAGCGGGTCGCGGCGTACACGGTGTTCGAGTCATTCGGGCTGACCTGGATCTTGTTGCAGCGGTAGAACGAGCCGCTTGGCACAGCACCATCGAGCGTCCCCGCGAGTTGGGTCCAGGTGTTGCCGCCGTCGGTGGTCTTGAAGATGCCGAGGCCACGGATCGCGTCGCCGTTGAAGAAGCCCTCACCGGTACCGGCGTAGATCACATCCGGATCGTTGGGATCCATCGCCATCGAGTTGACCGCGATGTTGGGCTGAAGGTCCAAGAGCGGCGTCCAGCTCGAGCCGCCGTTGAGGGTCTTGAACACACCCCCGCCGACGCCCGCGGCGTACATGATGTCCGGATTCGTAGGGTTGATCAGGATCTCGCGGGTGCGTCCGCCGATGTTGCCGGGGCCGAGTTCGGACCAGGCGCTGATGCCACCCGCGGTGGAGTTGGTCAGTATGCCCAGTTCGAGGTCGCGCGCACGGAACTCCTGGATCGTGTTCACATGCTCGACAGCGGCGTTGAGGCGATCGACCGGGTAGTTGTGAAACTGCGTCCCCAGACGCTGCGACATGAAGTACTCGTTGGCCTCACCCGGGCCATCGGTCCGCTTGAACTCGCCGCGCACAGCCTTCGCGACCTTGGCGGCAACCTTCGGATTCTGTTGGATCTGACGGAGGTGCTCGGCGCGCCGGTCGGCATCGCTCGCGCAGCCCATCGCCGTCAGTGAAAGCGCCACGCCCGAGAGGGCGAGTGCACACCCGCGAATAGAAATCTTCATCACTTCTCCAGCCAGCGGGGTGACCCACGGGGCCCCGCGTCGTTGATATCCCCTAAGGGAGCCCTGAGGCTCCTACCACGCACCATCAAACCTACCACGAGCCGAGCGATCGGCAAACAGGCCTTATCCAAAACCCGGTGCGGTACCGATAACCAGGCGGGGTATTCCCCCAACAAACTCCGGCTGATATTGATGGGATGGGGCTGAGCAGGCTCGCTGAGCGGCTCTAGAAGCCATCGGTGGCAACGCCCGAGAAGAGGCCGTGGTGGGATTCGAACCCACGAATGACGGATTTGCAATCCGTTCCCTTAGTCCACTTGGGTACACGGCCTTCGATGTCGGCGCCAAACCCGAGGGGCTGGTGCCAGAAGAGGCAATGCTATGCCCGGGCCCTGAACCGGTGAGAGGCTGCACTGCACCAGCATCGCCGACACTCGCGGAAGGCGAGAACAACGCCCCGCTGGCGGCGGGCAGACAGTTCCGTCGATACCCTGAAATCGTGAGAGCTCACCACGCACGGACGCTGGCCCTCTGCACGCTCGCGGTACTTCCCGGGACCGCCGCAGCCCAGCAGGACACCGATCTTGAGGACCGGAGCCTTCGCCAGATCGAGGATGCACTCCGCCAGCGGCCCGAACCCGCTGGGCCGCTCGACGCCGAGAGAGCACCCCCGGTCGGACCCGTCACCCCAGGCATCGGCCCGAACCCGACCAGATGGCTCGACGGCGCCGTAAGCGGGAGCATCGTCCCTGGAGGCACGCTGATCGCACGCCGGGGCGCCTCGGTCTTTCAGGCACCCACAGGCGAGTGGGTCGCGGTATTCGATGCGGGACCCGAGGGCTCGCGGACGTTGCCGCCGATGGTTCTTCTGCCCACCCGCTCGCGCGAGCGACTCGAGGTTCTGGCCGCATCGCAGGTGCAGCGCGATGATGAGGGCCTCGCCGAGGGTGTGCTCGTGCTGGGTCTGACGGGTGAAGTGACGCTCTATCGTGGCCGCAACTACTTCCTGCTCACCTCGTTCACCAGGCCCGAGCACCGAGCCCCCCCCGAGCTCATCGAGCCCGAACCAGCACCGACCGACGCAGAGCCCACCGAGTCGGAGGTCTCGACTCGCCTCCAGGACGACCCGGATGTCGCGTCACTGATCAGAGACCTTGAGGAGCGGCGCAGCACGCCCCGGGGCCTCCAGAACCCAGTACGAGATCCAGAGTCGGTCCTCGATACCGACGAACTCGACGCCGAGCAGGACGAGCGACGCTCGTTCATCACGATTCGCGACGGTGTGCCCATCTCCCGGCTGACAGGTCGCCTGGTCCGCTCGGGTGCGGGCGAGCCGGTCTTCGCGAGCGACTCCGGCATCGGCTCGGGCGGACGTGGGCTGGGCAGCGGCGGCACCGAGGGCCCCATGGTGCTCTTGCCGAACGCTGTAACCCAGCGGCTAGAGAACCTCGCGGGCGCGAGGGGCGACGGGGCGCAGCTCGAGATCTCTGGTCGCTTGTACGTCTATGACCGCCGCGCGTATGTACTGCCCAGTTTTTACCGGCTCGTCGCGCCCAGCGATATCGCGATCGCTGAGTAACAACTGGCCCAGATCACTTGGTACAGATCACTCAGGTCGTTTGCACGGTGCCCTGCACCGGGCGGTCTTCGCGTGCCAGGGGGTGACTCGGCGCCGTCGTCGTGTAGGAGCCCTCGACCGGGTGGAACCGCGAGCCGTAGAGCTTGATCCGCTTGTTCGCGGTGCTCCGCGGGAGAAGCGGCTGGATCAGCCACACAACAATGATCAGCGCCACATTCATGAGCGCGAAGAGATACCAGTCTGCCGCACCGGCATAGATGAGCAGACTGTTGATAACCACCACAGCCAGCGAGATCGGGATCATGCCCTGCCACGCGATGGTCATGATCTGGTCATAGCGCAGACGCGGAAGCGTCCAGCGGACCACCATCATGAAGGCGATCATCAGCGTCACCTTGCCCGCAAACACGCCGAGCTTGGCGAGCATCGGCACGATGCCCACCGCATCTGGATCGGTCCAAGCAACGCCCGGGATATGGAAACCGCCAAGGAACAGCAGCGTGAAGAAGGCTCCGCCGGTGACCATGTGGGCGTACTCAGCGAGGAAGTAGAGCGCGAAGCGCATCGATGAATACTCGGTGTGGTAGCCGCCGACAAGCTCCTGCTCGGCCTCCGCGTTGTCGAACGGCGCCCGGTTTGCCTCAGCCAGCATCGATACGAAGAACAGCAATGCCGCGACGGGCTGGGCAAAGAGCAGCCACATGTTGTCGGTCTGCCAGCGAACAATGTCCATGGGCAGCAGCGTGCCGACGAGCAGCAGGATCGCGAGGATGCTCATGCCCATCGGGATCTCGTAGCTGATCATCTGGGCGGTCGCCCGCAGACCGCCGAGGAACGAGTACTTGTTGTTGCTCGCCCATCCGCCTAATGCGACGCCGTAGATGCCGATGCTGGCAACCGCGAGCAGGTACACGATGCCGGCGTTGACCGCGAGGCCAGCGATCGTCACCGGACCGCCGACGACGTCGATGCTCTGGCCCGTAAACGGCACGGGGATCGTGAAGTCGGGAACCTCGATGACACCGCCCCAGGGGATGATCGCGAAACCGATCAGGGCCGGGATGATGATCACGATCGGCGCGAGCGTGAACAGGGCCTTGTCTACATTCCGAGGCGCGTAGTCCTCCTTGAGCAGGAACTTCACGCCGTCAGCCAGCGGCTGACCGAGGCCCCACGCACCCTTCAGGAAACTCAAGAACGGCAGCCCGAAGTCGAAGCCAACCCGGTTCGGGCCAAGCCGGTCCTGGATGTACGCACTGATCTTCCGCTCGGCGTAGATGCAGTACGCGACCGCACCCAAGATGACGTGAACGACCACGAGGAACGTGACCGAACTCACGATGAACTGAGCGGAGAGCGAGTCGGGAATCAGGGCATCCAGCATGAGGCGAGCATCGTAGGGCCATCGGGCCCCGCCTGCAGACGCCTCAGGCGTGGTCGATGGGCTCGTAAACAAGCCGCCCGGGCGTATGCGTCCTCACCTCACAGACGGTCACGCTCACCGTCCGCGCTGCCTCACGGCTCATCATCACGCTCACCGGCTCCCGGCCGGGCCACACATGCCTGTGGTACCGATCCTGGGCCTCGGGCGTCGGCTCGTGGCGGACCAGCTCGTCGAACAGTGGGATACGCACCTCGACCTCACCGTCGCCCAGTCCGCTGCTGGCGAAGGCCGCGATGGGCTCGGCGTGCTCGGTCACCCTGAGTGACTCGCGATCCCAGCGTGCGTCGTAGAGCCCCCCCGAGGCATCCGCGGCGACAAGCCGGAAATGGGCGAACCGCTCGAGAGGCTGCCCCACCGCGTCCGACGCAAGTCCCGCGATCGCCTCTCTGGCGCTGGCCTCCCCGATCAGTGCGGGGATGATCACCCCACGGCTCACTAGATCGAGCCCTGTCCGATCCAATGGCACGGCCGGGTTCCCATTGAGCAGCGTCAAGACCAACCCGTGGTCGGCCGCCGCGATCCAGGTTCCCCCGCCTTCGGGGTCGGTCGGCCAGACCGCGCGGCCGCGCGGCGTCTGCCGATCCTCGGGGGCTAATGCCGACGCGCGCCGGCGTCCCTCGTCGCGGTTACTCACCAGGCGAACACCGCCCTCGATCGGAATGACACTGACGGTGCACACAGCTCAGGTCTTCTGGCTCACACCACGACCCGCCTCGTGGTTCAGCGTGCTCGGCGCGGTACCGAACCCAGGAACGGTCTGCGCCCCGTGCTCCCGCGCGATCGCGCCGATCATCGCGTTGTGGTGAACCGCATGATGGAACGCGAAGAACAACTCGCGGCCCAGACTGCTCGGTAGTTCGGCGCACGTGCCGTCGCCCGCGAGCATCACACGGATCCGCAGGGGCGCTCGCAGGTCGTCCTCTGTGAGCTCGGCCAGCTGGCGGCGCAGCCCAGAGATCTTCTCGATCGCAGCCGCGCGGTCGGTCTCCATGGGCACATCGCGTTCTCGGTGGTCGTAGTCGACACACTCTGCCGCTTCATCGCACAGCGGCGCGGCGAAGTGATCGACCACGTGGCGCACGTGCTTGCCGATCGTGCCACCCTGCAGGATCTCGCTGTTCGTGCGGTACGCCTCGTCGCTGAGCGACTCGAGCAGCTGCGTCGCCTGAGCGAGCAACGCCCCGGCTGCATCGCGAACGCCCAAAATGTTTGTGTCGATCACCGGCATGCCGCTGTCCTTCCGTGGTCTCTGTAGCTCGGAACGCACCCTACGCCCCCGCCCGATACCCTGCCTCCTAGGTGACCGACCAAAGCACGATCAAACCTCCGCCCGAGGGCGTTCTTGAGGCCCTGAAGGCCACCTGGGGCTACGACGAGCTCCGCCCGCTCCAGGGCGAAGCGATCGAGGCCGGCATCGAGGGCCGGGACGCCCTGATCGTGCTCCCGACCGGTGGCGGCAAGAGCCTCTGCTACCAGCTCCCTCCGCTGGTCACCAATAAGACAACCCTCGTGATCAGCCCGCTCATCGCGCTGATGAAAGATCAGCTTGATGGTTTATCGCTCCAGGGCGTGCCGGCCTGCGCGATCCACAGCCAGCTCGATCCGGACGAGGCCCGTGCCGCGTTCGACGGCATCCGTGCGGGCGACATGAGGATCGTGCTAACAAGCCCCGAGCGTGCGCTCACGCCCGGATTCCTGACGGCGATGAACGCGATCCCGGACGGCCTCGGCGCGATGGCCGTGGACGAGGCGCACTGTGTAAGTCACTGGGGCCACGACTTCCGCCCGGAGTTCCGGAGGCTCCACGAACTCCGTGAAGCGCTGGGCTTCCCGCCTTGCCAGGCGTTCACGGCGACCGCAACGCCGCGCGTGCAGGAGGACATCGTCCAGCAGCTCGGCCTGCGCGACCCACTCATACGGGTCGGGCACGTCGACAGACCCAACCTGATCTACCGCATTCGGCGCCGCGAGCGTGCGACGGCGCAGGTCGCAGATGCGATCAAGAAGTCGCAGGCCGATGAGCCGGGCAGCGCCGCGATCGTGTACACGCTGAGCCGCAAGGACGCCGAGGAGATGGCGACCGGGCTCAAATCTCAGGGCATCGACGCGAAACACTACCACGCTGGGCTCAGCGCCAACGAACGCCGACGCACACAGGACGCGTTCACGCGCGAGCGGCTCGATGTGGTTGTCGCCACCGTCGCCTTCGGCATGGGCATCGACCGCTCAAACGTGCGGCTTGTCGTCCACGCGACGATGCCCAAGAGCGTCGAGGCCTACCAGCAAGAGGCGGGGCGTGCAGGTCGTGACGGCTTGCCCGCAGAGTGCCTGATGCTCTTTAGCTCGTCGGATGTCTCACGGTGGTCGAGACTTCTGTCGGATGGCGAAGGCGAGCAGGCCCGCACAGAGCAGGCGATGCTCACCGAGATACGCCGCTTCTGCGCCGGCCACACCTGCCGCCACAAGGCCCTCACCGAGCACTTCGGGCAGCTTTACGACGTGCCCGAGGGCGGGTGCGGCGCCTGCGACGTGTGCCTGGGCGAGGTCGAAACCATGCCCGACGCGCACGTGCTCGCCCAGAAGGTGCTCAGCGCCATCGCCCGGACCGAGCAACGCTTCGGCGCGGGCTACATCGCCGATGTGCTCCGAGGCGATTCGAACGAGCGGGTAATCGGCCAGGGCCACGACGGCCTCAGCGTGTTCGGCCTGCTCCGCCACATGAAGAAACGCGAGATCGTCGCAGTGATCGATCAGCTTGTAGACCAGGGTGTTGCGCAGCGATCGACAGGCGACTACCCCACCATTGGGCTCAACGAGCGGAGCATCGCCGTGCTCAAGGGCGACGACACCGATGTCGTCATCACGGCAGCCGCGACAGACACAGCGAGACCACGGGTCCGGTCAGCCGCACGCGATATCCGCCCGCTCGAGGGCCCGGAGAAGGAGCTCTTCGAGGCGATGCGAGCACTCCGCAAGGAGATCGCCGAGGAGAACGGCGTGCCCCCATACGTCGTCTTCAGCGACGCGACACTGCGCGAGCTTGCCAAAGCCCGGCCCAGCGCCCGCGGCCCGATGCTTGGCGTCAAGGGCGTCGGACCCGCCAAGCTTGAAGCCTTTGGTGATCGGTTCCTCGACCTGATCGCGCAACACACAGAGATCTGACTCAGCCGCCCGGGATGGCCGGCGCGACCTCGGCAGCAGCGGGCCAGAGCAGCCCGAAGATCACACCCGTGACCAAGCCGTACACCACACCGTCAATGGTCTCAAGCAGCAACATGCGCATCGGCTTGCCAAAGAACAATGACCCGGGCCAGAACGCTAGTGCGTAGCCAAGCACCGAGGCCGTACCGACGAACTGGAACACCGAGACGAACCCGGCGCCTGGCTGCAGCGCGAGTGACGCGAGGTAGCCGACAACGATCGTCGCCACCAGCATCGATGCAAACGTCAGCCCGAGGTTCCGCGCGTAGTTGGGCACCCCAGGTGTGAGGTTCACCGTGCCCCAAGGCCCGGACTTCCACCGATCGACACCGGCCTTCTTCTCTTCCGGGTCTTTGCTCTGCATGCCCGCCCAGCTGGGGAACATGTAGAACTTCGGATCGAGGTTCAGCTCCTTGAGCATCGCAAAGAGCTTGTCCTCTTTGTCCGCGGGCAGCATGTTAATGTCTGCCTTGTGGTGAAGCGGACCTTGCCAGAAAAGCCCGCTCAAGAAAAACACCACCACCGACGACACAAGAATCGGAAGCCAAAGCCCGAGCAACTCAGCCATGTTGTGACCACCCCTTCACGAATAAACGACGCCTAGCGGGCACGAATCGCCCGATGCCCCGAATCGGACCATGATGCCCGAACCGCCGCCTCGGCACAACACGCGGGACGTACACTCGCCCCCATGCCCGCCGCCGAGAAGGCCATCCCTGTTCCGGCCGCCCGCGAAAACCGTCTCGCGACGGGCGTTCTCGGCGCGTTTGGGTTCGCGGCTCTCACTGCATGGGGCGCGCACACCACCATCGTCGTCCCGCTCCCGCCGGACGGGGTTCCACTCAGTCTGCAATCCCTGTTCGTGATCCTCGCGGCTCTCGGCCTCGGACCTCGATACGGCGCGCTCTCGATGCTGATCTACATCATCGCCGGTGCCGTCGGGCTCCAGGTGTTCGCCGATGGCGGCGCGGGGATCGCTGTCCTGCTTGGCTACACGGGCGGCTACCTCGTTGGCTTCCTCGCGTGCCAACCCGTCGTTGGACTGATCGTGCGCCGTCCCGACGGATCCGTGCGGGGCTGGGGTGCGTTGATTCTCGCGGTGATCGCGGCCAACGTGATCATCTTTGGGATCGGTGTCCCGTGGTTGAAGGTCGCGCTCGGCTACACGTGGATGCGCGCGATTGAGGGCGGATTCGTCCCGTTCATACTGCCGATGATCATCAAGGGTGTGCTCGCCGTGATATTCGGTCGCCTGGCCGCCCCCTGGGCGGCCCGCCGATTCTGGTGATCTGAGACGCCAAGTTTTTCGAGTTGTCCCGCGTCTAGTGGAACAACTGCGCCGAAATCTCGATTGGCACTCCACGAAACAAGCCACCCCCCCGAGCTCGCCGCCGGATCGACGTCTCGATCCGGCGGCGAACCTTTTTGCCAGATGAACCTGCATATACGTTCTCGGATCACGCTGTTTCAGAAACAGAACCGTTGAGCGACCAAGCTGCTTGATCTCGCCGCATCCACGCGGCTTGCGCACCGAACAAACGGTCGTGAACATGATCCGACCGGACAAACAGGCTTTCCGGATCCTTATTGACGGCGCTTGTCCGCTGTGCAAGCGGGAGGCCGCCTTCATGAAGAGGCTTGACCGGGGCAGGGGCAAGCTCGAGCTTGAAGACATCGCGCACCCGGACTTCGATCCCGCCAGATACGGAAAGACCCAGGATGAAGTCATGGGTCACATCCACGGAGTCACTCCGAGCGGTGAGATCGTGACGGGTGTCGAGGTGTTTCGCCAGGCGTACCACGCGGTGGGCTGGGGCTGGCTGCTGGGCTGGACCGCGTGGCCCGTGTTCCGATCGATCAGCGACGCCGCGTACAGCTTCTTCGCAAAGCACAGGCTCCGCCTACAGGGGCGAAGCAGCGTGTGCGACGACGGAACGTGCCGCGTGTAAACCCATCCTCAATCAGGGGCCGCGAAAGATCGCGAGACTCGCGGTGTGCGCATGGAGGTAGCTTGCGCCACCAACGGGGCCGATCTCGCCCGCGCCGAAGAAGCCGGCCATTGGGACAGAGGGAACCTCAGCGCCCATAGGCGTGCCTCCCAAAGCGAGATCGGCGCCTGAACGCGGCGGCGCGAACGCCCGCGCGATCGCGCGAGCATCGTGGTGCGGCGAACCGAAGAGCGCCGTGCCGCGACCGTTGCAACTGACTGCCCATACACCCAGCGGTCGATCGTGGATCTTCTGCGCATCGAGCAGGAGGCTGAGATCTTCGTCGGCGGTCGCTCGGTCCCGCACGTGAAGCCTCACCGTCTGTCCGGTGCGCACCTGGTCGCCAACCGCGATCGATCCGGAATCTTCGTCGGCCGCAACGATCGGGCGCATCAGGTAGTCACCGCGACCGAAGCGTTCTTTGTACTCGTCAACAACCAGACCAACGAAGAGACCGCCCGTGATCGATCGGCGTTCATCGTCCTCAAGCGATGCAATGAGATCCGCCATGACTCTGTGAGCAGGCCGGCCGCCGAGCTCGCGGACCAGGTTCGCCTTTGCGGCTGTCACGACCAGATTCGGGCCGATCGGTCTGCACCCCTGGCTCACAACAGGATCAACGTGAATCCGCCCCGCGAGGCTCACGCCCACCAGCCCGTCCCGGCGCACGCTCCCGTTGCACACAAGAGCGTTCCCTCCCGGGCTGTCACCGGCACTCGCGACACCACCAAGGAGTGGTCCACCATTCACACGGCGGATCGCCTTTGACACCGCCGGCAAAAGCCTGACAAGCGGAACGCTGAATGCGTCGGTAAAAAGCAGCGTACCGCGGTGCTTGCCCGCGATCCCCGCGGCCTCGGCGAATCCGTCTTCCGTCGGCACCGGCAGGTCGTCTGCGGTGAACGTCGTGATCTGAACGCCTGGCAGACTCGCGGCAAGCACCGAGAC
This sequence comes from Planctomycetota bacterium, assembly GCA_039186605.1. Classification (GTDB taxonomy): domain Bacteria; phylum Planctomycetota; class Phycisphaerae; order Phycisphaerales; family UBA1924; genus JBCCZZ01. The sequence goes on from JBCCZZ010000001.1 coordinate 547,333, forward strand.
ACCCGGAAGCTGCTCGAGCTCCGTGACGCCACCCAGCACCGATCCGGCGCTAACCCCGATCATCGTGCCCGGGGAGAGCTCTGAACCCATCACATCCGACAGCTCGCGGGCGTGCTCGACAAAGTGTGGGCTGAACGAGAACAGCACCAGGTCGCACGACCGCCCGTCAAGCCCCGTCGCGGCCTCCTGCACCGCCTCGCGGATCACCTCGGCGCGATCATCACCGGTCGCCAGCCCGGCCGACATGACGGGCGGATCCGGGAAGCCGGCTTGGATCGATACATTGCTCACGGCGCCTGGAGCCTACGACATGCGCGGCAAGAATGCCCCATGCAAGCTCCCACACTGATGCTCATCTACGCCGCCGGCATGCTCGCCGGAGGCGGCACCGCGTTCATGCTGGCACCGCCGCAGGCCAACCCGGTCACGGCACTCCTCGTCCCCGGCATCGCCGCCGGGCTCATGTCGCTCTGCGCCATGGCCAGCGCGATCATCACGCGCAACAAGCTCGTCGGCATGATCGGGGTCCATCTGGGCCTGATCTTTCCGCTGCTGTTCGCGGGTGGCATGGTCCCCCGAGCACTCGCGGCCGGCGAAGCCTCGGCGCAGTACACAGAACTTGCGCAGGCCTACCAGACCGAGACAGGAGCGTCAGCCGACGCCGACATCCAAGCATTTGAGTCCTGGCAACGAGCCAGGGACTCGGAAGCCGAACCTGTCCTCTACGACAAGGCGTACCTCAAGACCACACTCTGGGCGCTGAGCGCCTGGAGCGTGCTGGCTTTCATCGCGATCCTGCTAAAAAGGCCCAAGCCCGCCCAGCGGGATGCCGGAACAGCGCCGGAGCCTGCGGTTGATCAGGCCACCGACTAGCTCAGTCCTGGATAAGCGAGCCATCGATGGTGTCGATACCAGCGATATCGACAAGACGCGGGCTTCCCTCGACCTGCTCAGCGAACGTACCCGCGACGCCGATCACAGTGCCAACGAGCCGGCCCAGCCGCTCAATAGAGAACCGCTCGTCCGGTGCGATATAGGCGATCGTCACACCGGCGTTGCTAGGCTCAACGAGACGGAAGAGCCTTGGCAAATCACGCCCGTTGTAGAGCCTGCTGTTCTCCAAGCGAGCAATCATCAGGTAGCCCGCGCTCGTGTCCTCGCTCAACGCCCGCTCCGCCGCAGCGTCGGCTTCGCTCAGTGCCTGGGCGGTTGCGTCGGCTTCTGACTCGAGCGCACGGCGGACATCGAGCCTGAGCTTCAAGATCTCGGCGCGGCGTTCGAGCCCTCGTCGCGCCGCTGCATCGCCCGGGCTATCGCCCAGCCCGCCCAGCGCGCCCTCGAAGGCGCTGATCAACTCCGCGATGTCACCATCGCTCGGATTTTCGCTCCCGATCAGTTCATCGAAGCTCTGCTCCAGGTCGCGGATGGAAGCCCAGCGATCGGGCAGCGGACTCGCGACAACGACAGGTGTCGCTGGCTGAGTCGGTGCAGTCTCAGTGGGCATCGTGTCAGCGGGCTCGGTTCGAGTTGCCGTCTCACGGACCGGCTGAGGGGTCACCTCGGGTGTCGTCACCTCGCGGCTCGGCGCTTCGGCGGTCTCGGTCGCTCCCGACGCGGCTTCGAGATCTGCGGCGGTCGCACGCCGGATCGACCCCGTGCGGACATAGCCGAGCGCCGACTCCGGGGCCTCAACCAAGAAGAACTCACGGCCATCACGGCCTTCGACCGCGCGGATCAGTTCGAGCGTGGTGCCCTCGGGCAGCGGCTCGCTCAGCAGAGGCTTCCAGCTGCCGCTTGGGCCAGTCAGTGCAGACGGCGCCCGAAGCGTCGTCGCGGCTCGAACAACGATCGCCCCGTTCTGCAGGCGACCGTCCTCACCCGTGATGTACGCGCCGACACCCTGGGGGTACTGGATCGCTGTCCATTCGCCCAGATCCTGCACCACACGGACGATCTGGCCTTCGTCCAGGCTCGCGACCTCGTAGTACCTGGTCAGATCACCCGACCGCATCACCGTGTCCTCGGTCACCACCGCTTGGTAGACCGCTTGCTGCTGCTGGGCAGCCGCGGGCATCCCGAAAGCAACGGTCACGAACGCGGCGGCACAGATCACATTCGGGCGGTTCATCACGGCACGGCTCCCGGTCTTCGATCGCTCGGCGCCCGGGCTCCGTCCCGGTCGCTGCTGGTCGGCCCAGTCCAGGGCCATCGCAGAGTTTATCGGTGTCTCAGCGGCTCATCCTGACCGGTTTCCGGACGCAGTGGCACGTCTACGATCTCGCCCACCGCGGGAGCGACCCCGGTCTCGCAGACCGGTGCGGCCTCCTCGGAAGACAACCCCAGACGAGACCGACCATGAACCACCCCACCGCCCGTGGAATCACCACCGCGGCCGCCCTCACAGCCTCCGCCTCACTCGTTTTCCTCTCGGGCTGTGCCGCCCCGCTCAGCGGGCCCGAGGCGGACGATCGGCTCGCGACGCTCCGCCGCAGCATCGTCGAGAGCGTCAGCCGAGAGCTCGTAGAGGCCGAGTCACGACCGGACCGCCGCGCCACGCAGCGCGAGCCGGGCGAGGCCCAGCTGGGCCTAACCGATGAACGCATCAAGGAGCTCGATGAGTTCTCAGGCCCAGCGGCTTACGGCAAGCCGCTCGATGAGCTCCCGCTTGCCGAGGACCTGCTGGGCCAACCCCAGCGTGTCGTCTCGGTCAGCCTCGAGCACGCGATCCAGAGCGCGGTCCGGAGCAATCTCGACCTCCAGTTCGCCAGCCTGAACCCCGCGATCTCGGCAGCTGACCTCACGGTCTCCGAAGCCGCGTTCGACTGGGTGTTCTTCAACACCCTGACATACCAGGTCACGGACCGCGAGTCCGCGATAATCGCGGGAGGCGTTCCCCCGATCACCGAGACTACGTTCTGGCAGAACGAGACGGGTTTCCAGCGAACGCTTCGCACCGGTGGCCAGCTCACGATCCAGCAGACAATTAGCGACACCCGCGATGACAGCCCGGGCGGCACAACCCGGGGCACCTTCGGGGAGTCCGACGTCCAGCTCAGGCTCGACCAGCCGCTGCTTCGTGGTTTCGGCACGGAGGCCTCGCTCGCTCAGATCCGCATCAACCGCAACCTCGAGCGGAACGCGATCGCCTCGCTCCGCCAGACGATGATCGAGACCGTCCGGCAGACCGAAGAGGCCTACTGGCGCCTCTTCCAAGCGCACCGTGATCTTCTTGTTGTCCAGCAGCTCCTTGAGCGCGGCATACGGATCGCCAACCAGGTCGAGCAACGCCGGCTGCTCGACGCGACACCCGCGCAGATCGCCGACGCGAACAGCCGCGTGGAGTCTCGCAAGGCACAGGTGCTGCGCTCACAGCAAGCGCTGCGCGACGCGAGCAACAGGCTCAAGCTCTTGATCAACGATCCGCGGCTCACTATCGGCAGCGAGATCCTGCTCATCCCCGCCGACCAGGCGGTGGACCAAGCGATCCAGTTCAGCCTCGCCGACGCGATCACCACCGCGGTGCGTCACCGACCGGAGATCGAGATCGCAACCCTGAACATCGATGATGCCTCGATCCGCGAGCGGTTCGCACGCAACGAGGAGCTCCCTCTGCTGAACCTCGGGCTACAGGCCAACTTTCTGGGTCTCGACGAGTCACTCGAAGAGGCTTACGACGAATCGTTCGGGGGCTCGTTCATCGGATACCTGATGACACTCGCGTTCGAGCAGCCCATCGGGAACCGCGCCGCTGCCGCGACGACACGGCGCCGGAGGCTCGAGCGGCTCCAAACCGCGGTGAACTTCCGCGACGTCGTGCAGCAGGTGCTTTTCGAGATCAAGACCTCGCTCGACACGCTGAACCTCAACTACCGGCTGATCGAGCAGACCCGGGTGAGCCGGCTCAGCGCCGCCGAGAGCCTCCGGGCACTGCTCGTGGAGAAGGAGACCATCGCCGGATTCACAGTTGAGCGACTCGATCTTGAGCTGACACGCCAAGAGGCGCTCGCGATCTCCGAGCAGGAAGAAACGCTCGCCCTCGCCGATTACAACATCGCGGTCGCGAACTATTACGCCTCGATTGGCAGGCTGCTCGAACGCAACCGCATCGAGTTCGTGGTTCCCGATGCGTCAGAAAGCTTCGATCGCGTCGGGCGGCTCCTCGACGGGGCACCCTAAACCGAGCAGATATGTTGTTGGAAGCGTGAAGCGCCTCAGCGGCGGCGACGGCTCGCGAGGAGACCCAGACCCAGCACCGTGGCGACGCCAGGCGTGGGGATGAAGGTCAGGTTGTCGATGCCGCCCGAACCGAAGAACTGGAACTCGACCGCGACGACATCGAGGGAGTTGAAGCCGAGGTCTTGGCTTACGTTCGTGAAGTTCCCGCCCTCGGACGACTGTGGCGCAAGCGAGGTCAGGTCGAGGACGCCGTAGCCCAGCGGGCCCGACACACTGATGTCGTTGGTCCACATCGCGGGAACGCTGTAGACCCGGGTGAGGCCCTGCGAATCGATCAGTGTGACATCGATGTCGTTTCCGCCGTTCACATCGACGAGCGTCACCTCAAGCATCTCCACCGCGGTAAAGAAGTCGAAGCGGTAGACCCCACCGCCGGCATCGTCGTTCGCGGTGTCGAAGATATCGTCAACAGTCTGCGTACCGAGACCGTTGTTGTTCTCTTGAATGATCAGGATATTGCCGAGTCCCACGATCAGGTCGGGGTCACCGCCCCCGATGTTCGGTCCGGTGAACGACGTATCAAAGATCGAGAGACCAGCCCCACCCGAGATGTGGGTCAGGTTGAAGAGGTTGCCAAACTCCTCGTACACCCCGCCGGTCAGATCGCCGACCTCCTGGCCGTTGACAAGAGCCGTCACGCCATCGTCTTCTGTGGTGAAGTCAATGACCTGGACACCGCCCAAAGCGGGCGCGGACGCCAGCCCGAGGGCGACAAGAACAGCCGATGCACGTGCCATAGCGTCTCTCCACTCCTGCCTACGGCCTCGGGAATAACCCCAAGGAGTCTCTCCACTACAAGCCTACATACCTGACGGGACTAGAAACAAGGCCGCAGCCAACAAAGTGTCTATGAAGATTTGCAAAGTGAATCTGGGCAGTTTCACCCAAGTCCATGACCCACGCTGAAAACGTCAACCAGGCGATTGACCTTCTCCGGCGAGGGGTACCGGTCGCATTCCCAACCGAGACCGTCTATGGGCTCGGGGCAATCGCCACCGATGAAGATGCTGTACGGGTTGTGTTTGGAATGAAGGGCAGACCTTCAAACAACCCACTGATCGTCCATGTCCCGTCCATCGAGACAGCCGAGGGCCTCACTGACACCTGGGATGACCGTTGCAAGCGGCTTTCTCAGGTCTTCTGGCCAGGGCCGCTGACCCTGGTTGTACCGAGGGCTCCTTCGATCCCTGATGCCGTGACCGCGGGGCTCAGCACGGTCGGCCTCCGTTGCCCGGATCACCCTGTGGCGCTCGAACTCCTGACCGTGCTGGGCGAGCCGCTGGTCGGGCCCAGCGCGAACCGCTCGGGTGCAGTGAGCCCAACGACCGCCGATCACGTGCGTGCAGGCTTCGGCGAGGACGCTCCCTTCGTGCTCGATGGCGGCCCATGCCGGACAGGAATCGAGAGCACCGTTCTCGACTGCTCGGGAGAGACGCCTCGTGTGCTCAGGCCGGGTGTGATCGGGCACGACGCGATCAGCGAGGCGCTCGGGACAGAGGTCAAGGCCTGGGCCGCGGGCGCTCGCGCCGAGATCGTTGCGAGCCCGGGCCTGCTCGGGCCCCATTACCGCCCCGACGCCCCGGTTCTGCTGATCGACCCGGACGCCATCGGTGCCGAGCACAAGACCGTCTTCCTTCTGCGAACCGCGGAGCGACCCGAGAAGGGCTGGGCGATCCGCCTGCCTGAGGATCCGGAGGGCTATGCGGCAGAGTTGTACGCCGCGCTCCGCCTCGCCGATCGGTTCAGCCCTGCGCGGATCCTGATCGAACGACCACCGACGGATGATCCAGACCCGAAACTCGCGGCCATCTGGCGCGCGGTCAACGAGCGGCTTTCTCGCGCCGCCGCCGGCTGAGAGGGCCGGCCCCTATCGTCCTCTCCTTCTAGCTGAACACGGAGAGAACGACCCATGGCGAAGATCCAGATCGCGCTGGCCGAGGGCGACGGCATCGGCCCCGAGATCATGTCCGCAGCACTCAGCCTCTTCCGCGAGGCAGGCGTGCTCGACCACGTGGACTTCGTGCCCGTCGAAATGGGCTCACGCGTTTTCGATGCCGGCGATAGCCGAGGCATGACCGACGACGCGATCGCCAAGGTCGAGGAGTTCGGCCTCGCCTACAAGGGCCCGATGGGCACGCCAACCGGTGGAGGCGGGAAGTCCATCAACGTCACACTCCGCAAGATGTACGGCGCTTTCGCGAACATCCGCCATTTCCAGAGCCTGCCGGGCGTCGAGACCGTGTATTCCAAGGCCGGCGTGCCGATCGACTTCTACGTCGTCCGCGAGAACATCGAGGACACCTACGGCGGCATCGAGCACCGGCTTACGCCAGATGTTATTGAGTGCAAACGCCTCATCAGCGCTCCCGGATGCGACCAGGTCCACCAGGCCGCGTTCGAGCTCGCGCAGCGTGTCGGCATCAAGACGGTTCACTGTGGCCACAAGGCCAACATCATGAAGCTCACCGACGGGCTCTTCCTGAACCGCTTCCACGAGGTGGGCCAGAAGTTCGCAGGCATCGAGCGGGGCGATGTGATCATCGACGCCCTCTGCATGAACCTCGTCGTGCGTCCCGAGGCGTACAAGATGGTCGTTCTCCCAAACCTGCAGGGCGACATCGTCAGCGATCTCGCCGCGGGTCTTGTCGGCGGGCTGGGCTTCGCGCCGAGCGCCAACCTGGGGGACAAGATCAGCATCTTCGAAGCGGTCCACGGCACGGCCCCCGACATCGCCGGCCAGAACCTCGCCAACCCGACGAGCCTCATCCTCTCGGGCATCATGATGCTGCGCCACATCGGGCTCGCCAAGACAGCATCGATCATCGAGAACGCGCTGATCCGCACGCTCGAAGAAGGTGTCCACACGGGCGACTTCAACAAGGCGAGCGATACTCCCGGATGCGGCACCACCGAGTTCGCGGCCGAGATCGTCAAGCGTCTGGGTCAGAAGCCGACCTCGCGTGAGCCGAGCGACGAGAGCGGCACCGACGCGATCACCGTCACGCCCCCGACCCGCCCCGAGACCAACCGCCTGATGCGGGTCAACACGAACTCGATCAGCGAGGAAGCCGGGTTCGATGTGTACCTCGACACGCTCGACGCCCCAGCGGACCTCGCGACGAAGCTCCAAGGCATCGCCGACGGCTCGGACTTTGAGCTGACGATGATGTCCAACCGCGGCACGCAGGTCTGGCCGACCGGAAGCGTGTATACCGAGGTCGTGGACTACTACAGGTGCCGCTTCGAGCTGCGCGACGGCGCCAGCTCTGTCGATCAGGCCGCGGGGATCGCGCTGTTCGGCAAGATCGCCGGGACCTACCGGATCACGGACTACCAGCCGCTGCGCAAGTACGACGGCAAGCCCGGATACTCGCTGGCGCAGGGGCAGTAATCGCCAGACGTGCATCCCGAACGAGGGGTGTGGACACCGTTGAGCGCACCACGCAGGCCGAGCGGATTTCGTCGAAGGCGGAGCTCCTCGCCCGATCCATTGCGGGGCTCTTCGGCCTCGCGCTGGTGATCTTCGCGATCGGCGTCCCGGTGCTCGTGACCGCGATCGCGTTCATGAGTCTTCAGTCCTTCAAGCTCTACATGAACGGGGTGATGTTCTCAGTAGCGATCTGTGGTCCGGTTATGTTGATCGGTGCATGGATCGGCGGGATGTCGTTCGGCTCAGGTTCGCCACTCCGGTCTTCCTGCAAACGGATCGCGTGCGTCCTGTACTGCTGCTCGATCGCGGCAGTGCTCGCTCCGATGTTCTGGTTGTACTGAGTCGACGTGCCTACTCGCGAACGATCCGCTCGATCGAACCATCTTCGGTCTCGATCAGGATCTCATCGGCCTCGTCCAGGAACATCCCGTGGTCCACGACGCCCGGGATATCGTTGAGCAGGGCCTCAAGCCGTGTCGCGCTGTCGAGATGATCGACCATCGCGTCGAGGATCATGTTCCCGTTGTCGGTCACGAAGATGCGGCCCTCAAGATCACGCCGGACCACGCCTCGGATGCCGTGCTCACGCAGGTGCGCACGTGTGCTGGCGAGGCCGAACGCCATCACCGCGATCGCAAGCGGCATGTCGTCGCCGATGGCGTTCTTCTCTTTCGTCTGATCGACGAGGTACACACAACGCCGGCTCGCCCAGGCGACCATCCGCTCACGCGTCATCGCACCGCCGGCGCCCTTGAGCAAACGAAGCTGACGATCAAACTGGTCTGCGCCGTCGAAGGTGTAATCGACCTCTTCGACCATCGCGAAATCGGTAACCGTAAGCCCCAACTCTTCAGCGAGGGTGTGCGAGGCATCGCTCGTCGCAACACAGCGGATATCCAGCTTCTCGGCCGACACACGGTCGGCCAGCATCCGGATTCCACGGCGCGCGGCCCGTCCGGTGCCGAGCCCAACGATCATGCCCGACTCAATCGGCGCCACCGCCTCCTGGGCCAACCGATCCGCGACATGCTGCTCGCTCATCATGACCACCTTTAGCGTCTCCCCAGTCCGTACGAACCGTGATTGCCTGCCCCCTGACCCGGATTGTTAGCGCCCAGCGCCGCGTCCGTCTGGATTCCGTCAAAGATCGAGCTCGATCCCCTGTGCGAGCTTCAGCTCAGCACCGAACCCGATCGTGCACGTCTGACGCCGCATGTACGCCTTCCAGGCGTCGCTCCCGCTCTCACGACCGCCGCCGGTGTCCTTCTCGCCCCCGAACGCGCCACCGATCTCGGCCCCGCTCGTCCCCAGGTTCACATACGCGAGCCCGCAATCGGAGCCCGCTCCGGACGGATTGAGGAACCGTTCGCTCGAACGCACGCTGCCCGTAAAGATCGCGCTGCTCAGCCCCTGATCGACCGAGTTCTGCATCTCGATCGCCTCGCCCAGGTCCGAGTACTCGAAGACATACAGAATCGGCGCAAACGTCTCCTCGCACGCGATGGGAAGCTCGGTGCCCTTGGGGACGCGCACAACGGTTGGCTTGAGGAATACGCCACCGAGCCCCGCCGGCGTCGTCTCAGATGGCTCGAGGCGCGACCCGCCGACGAGCACCTCGCCCCCCTGCTCCTTCGCCAGCGCAAGCGCCCGGTTGTAGGCCTCGGCCGTGCGTTCGCCGATCACCGGTCCACAGAGCACACCCTCGACCAGCGCATCACCGATCTTGATCTTGCCGAACGCATCAACAATCTTGGCCGTGAAGTCCTTCGCGATTGATTCGTGAACGAGCAGACGCCGCGTCGTCGTGCATCGCTGGCCGCTCGTCCCAACGGAACCAAACACAACACTCTTAAGCGCAAGCCCCAGGTCCGCGTCGGACTCAACGATCAGCGCGTTGTTCCCGCCCAACTCCAGCAAGCACCGTCCGAGCCGCCCGGCAACGACCTGATTCACGTGCCGACCCATGCGCGTGCTTCCCGTTGCGCTAATGAGCGGGAACCGCTTATCGGCGATTAGCCGCTCGCCGACCACCTCATCGGTGCCCATGACCAACCCGAAGATCCCGGGGTAGCCCATGTTCTCGGCGACCCTGGAGCAAATCGCGTTGGTCGCGACCGCGGTGAGCGGTGCGAGCAGGCTGGGCTTCCACAAGACGCTGTCGCCGCACACCGCTGCGAGCATCGCGTTCCAGCCCCAGACCGCGTTCGGGAAGTTGAACGCCGTGATCACCCCGACGGGCCCGAGCGGGAGCCACTGCTCGTACATCCGGTGCTCGGGCCGTTCGCTGGGCATCGTGATGCCGTGGAGCTGGCGGCTGAGGCCAACCGCGAAATCAGCGATGTCAACGGTCTCCTGGACCTCGCCGATTCCCTCGGCCCTGACCTTGCCGACCTCCAGGCTGACCAACTCGCCCAGGGGTTCGAGATGCTCCCGGAGGGCGTCTCCGATGGCCCGGACGACGACACCACGCTTCGGCGCCGGCACCTCGCGCCAGCGGAGGAACGCCTCCCGGCTGGCCGCGGCGGCCTTCTCGTAGCCGGCCGCGTCATCGAGACGGACCCCGGCAATGGGCTCGCCCGTCGTGGGATTGAGGCTCTGAACGATGCCCTCGGATTCTCCCGCCGAGGGTGAAACCACCCTCGGGTCTCCATCGACACCCAATCGGGCGAGCAGTTCGTGCGGCATCGGTGTCCTCCGGCGTCTGCGAGCCCGCACCCTTGGCTTGAAACCGGGTGCTGGGCGGTGCGGTAATTCCTGCCCCGCGGCAATGCGAAACGATCCTGCACGTTATGCGGGGACTCTGGGCCGGCTTCTTGGCCCACCCGATCCGCACGGAGCCTTCATGAAGACCATCAGAACCGGCGAGCGGCGGCGATCAGCGTTCAGCCTGATCGAACTCCTGGTCTCGATCTCCATCATTGCCCTGCTGATCGGGATCCTTCTGCCGACGCTCGGCGCTGCCCGAAGGGCCGCCCTCGGCACCGGGTGCCTGAGCAATCTCAAGCAGATCGGGCTCAGCCTCGAACTGTACAAGGAAGACAACCAGCGACGCTTCCCCGAGGCGGCCTTCATGCCCGAGCCCTGGCTAACCGGTCCGGAGGATGCCGAGCCACTGCCTTCTTTCCAAGCCGCGCTCTCGTCCGTGCTTGAACCCAACTCGGAGGTCTATCAGTGCCCGGGAGACAGGCTCGTCGCTTCGCTCCCGGTCGATCCCGATGATCCGGACGGGCCGAAGGCCGGCATGTCCTATTTCTATCAATCCGCGGGCCTCCGGGGCCTCCGCTACGACGAGACGTTCTATTCGCGCTTCCTAAGCGTCCCGCCAAGTGAGACCGCGGTGCTCTACGACTACGACAACAGCCCGGTCGATACCGGGTATCTCACGGTGGATGGACGTCGAATCGATGTCCCATCGTTCCACGATTCCCGCAACGCCCTGTATGCCGACGGACACACCGAACAGGTCGAGTAAGGAACACGCCATGCACGAGCCGTTCGTTATCGATGAACCCGTCCGTCAGACGATTGACGCCGGATGGTCAACCAAGAAGAAGGCGATTGTCTCGACGCTCAGCATCGCGGTCAGTGCCGGCGCGTTGTCCGCTGGCCTCGTCGTCATGGGATCTGGCGGCCCGCCCCCGAAGCCGGAGAACGCCGAGGAAGCGATCGCCTATCTCCAGTCGGGCAAATACGAGAAGCTCGACGCGAACCGGCGACGCGAGTACGCCCGCGATGCCGCGTCACTCTTCTTCGAGCTCTCCGAGGAAGAACGCCGCGAGATGCTCCAAGACGAAGAGCTTCGGGAGCAACTGGGCGACTTCAGGCGTGACGTCTTCGATGACATGGTCCTCCGCTGGGCAAGAGGCGAGGAGATCGATATGCCGTTCGGTCCCGGCGGTCCGCCCAGGCGCGAGCGCGGCGAAGAAGGTGAAGAGGACGAACGCCCACAGTTCGACCGCGCCGCGATGCAGGAACGCATACGGGACCGCATCCAGGAGCAGGTCTCGAGCGGCGACGCACAGATGTCGGGCCTTCGCGGCGAGATGTTCCGTAGCCGCATGGGTGGCGGTGGACGCCCGGGCCGCGGCGGCGGCCCCCGAGGCGGCAACTAGGCCTGTGCGGGAGGCGGCAGATCTTCGAGCAGCTCGCAAACACGGGCCGAGGTCGGACTCTCCGCATCCCGCACATACGCTCCGCTAGTCCCACACCCGATCGCGAGTGATTCCTCGATCGGCAGACCGAGCACGGTCCGTGCGTGCGCAAAGCCCGCGTTGAAGTGATCTCCAGCGCCGGTGCTCAGCTTCGGTTCGCGTGTGAACGGGCCATCGAACCACGCAGATGCGCCTGACGCTTCGGCTGCAGCCGCACCATCGCGAGGATGAACCACAACACAATCGAGGCCGATGGCCTCCCGGATCGCCTCAGCCGCGAGACTCACACGCTCGGATTTGCCCAGCGATGCGTTCCGCTCGTAGCTCCCGCACCCGAGCACACGGTCCATCCGCTCGCTCTCGGCGAGGTTCAGTCCCAGCGTCACAGGCGCGAGCGCGTTCATGCGCCCGAGGCACTCCATCGCACTCTTCACATCGGCGTCGGTCCGCTTCGCGGGATCCGAAAGATCGATGAAAACACCAGGCGGCGAGTCAAGACGACCGAGCACCTCAGCGATCAGCCCCTCCCAGATCCCCTGCACGCCACCCGAGAGCGTCCAGTTCACGATGCCGAACAGCCTTGCTTCTTCGCACCGTCTCGCGAGCTCGGAGACACCAACGCGGTCTCTGAGCAGGTCCCACGTGATGGCCTGCATGTTGGCGGGCTTGCCGAGCATGAGCTTGCCATCCTCAAACTCGAGCGCATCGGTGTGCCCCGGAGGACCGATGCACACCACCTCGCGACACCTCTCGGCGAAGCCCTCGAACAGCGGGTGAACTCGGCTCGGGTCGGTCTCGCCAATACCACCGATGTAGTCCGTTGTCGCGCCGAGCCTCGCGAGTCCCCCCGCCATGAGCGGCCCATTACCTCCAAAGCGTTCCTCAACGACGTGCATCTCGATGTTCGCGCTCTTGCCGGCCGCCGCATCGCAGCGAGCCGCGAAACCGCTGATCGTGCGAATGGGTGTGAAATCCTCCGGCGTCATCGAGGCGCGGGTGTCCACCGCGTTGATGATCACATCGACAAACCCATCGAAACCGACGAGCGCGACGCCCGGCGAGCCTTCGCCCTGGATCGAATCCCGCAACGCTGCGGCCGCGTCATTGGCAACCTGTTCTCGGCTTCTGCTCATACGCTGGATTCAAGTGGTGTCTCCCGTGCAAGTCCACACGGGCGTACGCTCGGTCAATGCCCATCGCGAACCCAAGCCGCACGATCGTGATCGCCACCGGCAACCCGCACAAGATCGAAGAGATCGGCGCGATCCTCCGCGATCTCGGGGGCATCGAGCTCATCGGGTTGCCCGAGGCCGCGAGGAGGATTGGTGTAGATGGATTCCCCGAGCCAGAAGAAGGCACCACGAGTTTCGAAGCGAACGCGACGCTGAAGGCCAAGGCCTATGCCAGGGCGACGGGGATGACTTGTCTCGCCGACGACTCGGGACTCTCCGTCGATGCGCTAGGCGGTGCCCCCGGCGTGATCAGCAGCCATTATTTCAACGACGGACGAACCGACGGCGCAGCAGAAGGCCTCACGAGAGCCGAACGGGACACTTTGAATAACGAGCGTCTGCTCCGCGAGCTAGGCAACACGCCACCTGATGAGCGGGCCGCGCGGTTCCTGTGCATCATGGCACTTGCCGATCCCGGCGGCGAGGCAGATCTTGTCCGCGGCGCGTTCGAGGGGCGCATAGGCACACCCGACCGCGTGCCCTCTGGCGACAACGGGTTCGGCTATGACCCGTTGTTTCTGGTGGCGCCGGACTTCGAGCGGACAAGCGCCGAACTGAGCAACGCAGAGAAAAACAGTATGAGCCACCGTGCCGCGGCCGCGATTGCGATGAAGCGGCTCCTTGAGCAGGACGCGTGACGTGCGGGCGATCCTCGTCCGCGTCGGGATCGATCAGGCGTTCGGCGGGTGGAACGCGCCAATAGATCCGCGATCGAACGAGTTCGTCTTCGTCCCGATCCCCGAAGACGACCGCACGCTCGCCGACCCGGCGCTCCGCACCAGGTACGACGACCACGCGGACGAGCTCGCGCTATTCGCCGATGCAAAGGACGCACGCTGCGCCCTGCCGGACCGTCTCCGCGGAGTGCCGACGCATCATGACCCCGACTTCAGGTACCTGACCTACGGAGACATCGCGACCAACCGGGGACGCGAGATCGCGACACTCGAGGCCGGTGATCTGCTTGTCTTCTACTCCGGGCTCCGACCCGTTGCCCCGTGCGCTCACAGACTTATCTATGCGTTGACGGGCCAGTACGAGGTCGCTGAGGTGCTCCGCGCGGATCAGGTCGAATCATCGCGGCTCCACGAGAACGCTCACACACGGATGGCGCACCGAACCAACGATCACCTAATCGTGCGCGCAAAGCCTGATACAAGCGGCCGCTTCGACCGGGCGATCCCGGTCGGCTCGTTCCGCGATCGCGCCTATCGGCTCACACCGGAAGTGCTCGAGGCCTGGGGCGGCATCTCCGCGCGCAACGGGTATTTGCAGCGCAGCGCCCGGCCGCCGCGCTTGCTCGATCCGTCTCGCTACCTCGAATGGCTGGGTGCGCGTCACCCGGGGTTCCGGCACGCCCTGCCCTGACGCCGTGCGAACGAGCCGCCCAGGAATCGCAGCCCACCCTCAAAAAACAACGCGGCCGCGGGGGGTCGCCCGCGGCCGCATGGAGGAGAGAGACTGTGCCAACTCCGGTACGCGGCGTCTCAGGCCTGGGTTCGGAGTGCTGAACGTTTTCTTAGGACTTGTCGTCCTTGACCTCGGCCTCGACGTCGATCACGTCGTCCGAATCGCCGCCGGCCTGGGCCGTGCCCGCCTCGGCGTTCGCCCCAGCTGACTCGTAAACCGCCTTACCAAGGGCCATCGAGGCCTGATCGAGGTCCTTCATCGCGGTCTCGATCGCGTCCTTGTCGTCGCCCTTGCGGGCCTCTTCAAGTTTCTCGATCGCGGCCTCGACAGGCTGGACAACGTCGGTCAACAGGTTGTCGCCGTGCTCCTCGAGTGTGCGGCGGATCTGAGCCAACTGGCTGTCGGCCTGGTTCTTCACATCCACAAGTTCGCGTCGGGCCTTGTCCTCAGAGGCGTGCTTCTCCGCCTCGTTCTTCATCCGCTCGATCTCGGCTTCCTCGATGCCACCCGAGTTCTCGATCCGGATGTCGGCGTGCTTACCAGTGCCCTTGTCGGTCGCGGTGACCTGGAGGATGCCGTTCGCGTCGATCGCGAACTCCACCTCGATCTGGGGCACCCCCCTCGGCGCGGGCGGGATGCCCTCAAGTGTGAAGCGGCCCAGTGTGCGGTTGTCCTTGGCGAACTCACGCTCGCCCTGGAGCACGTGGATCTCGACGCTGGGCTGGTTGTCCGCTGCGGTCGAGAACGTCTCCTTCTTGCTCGTCGGGATCGTCGTATTCCGGTCGATGAGCCTTGTCATCACCCCGCCCATGGTCTCGACACCAAGACTCAGCGGGGTGACATCGAGGAGGAGCACGTCCTTGACATCGCCCGCGAGCACGCCGCCCTGGACCGCGGCGCCGATGGCGACCACCTCGTCCGGGTTCACACTGCGGTTGGGCTCGGTGTCGAAGATCGCCTTCGCCATCTCCTGCACCTTCGGGATGCGGGTCGAACCACCAACCAAAACGACCTCATCGATCTGGTCAGGGCTGAGCTTCGCGTCGGCGAGTGCCCGCTCGCAGGGCTCGCGGAGGCGGTCAAACAGGCTGGCCGCCAGCTCCTCGAACTTGGCTCGGGTCACCGATACCTGGAGGTGCTTGGGCCCGTTCTGATCGGCCGTGATGAATGGGAGGTTGACGGTGGCGTCGGTCCGCTGGCTGAGCTCGACCTTGGCCTTCTCTGCGGCCTCCTTGAGCCGCTGCATCGCCATGGCATCGCCCGAGAGGTCGATGCCCTCGCTGCCCTGAAACTCCCTAATCAGGTGCTGGATGATGACATCGTCCCAGTCGTCACCGCCCAGGTGGGTGTCGCCATTGGTGCTGAGCACCTCGAAGACACCGTCTCCAACGTCCAGAATCGACACGTCGAACGTGCCACCACCGAGATCGAAGACCACGATCTTCTCGTTGGCCTTCTTCTCCATGCCATAGGCAAGGCTGGCGGCGGTCGGCTCGTTAATGATCCGCTCGACCTTGAGACCGGCGATCTCACCGGCGTCCTTGGTGGCCTGGCGCTGGGCGTCGTTGAAGTATGCCGGCACGGTGATCACCGCGCGATCGACCTTCTCGCCCAGGTAGTCCTCGGCGGTCTTCTTCAGATCCTGGAGGATGTACGCGCTGATCTCCTGCGGCGTGTACTCCTTGTCGCGGATGCGGACCTTGACGAAGTCCTCACCGCCCCCGGTGACCTCGTAGGGCACCAGGCGTTCTTCGCTCGTCACCTCGTTGTGGCGGCGGCCCATGAAACGCTTGATGCTGAAGACCGTGTTCTTCGGGTTTGTGACCTGCTGGTGCTTTGCCTGCTGGCCCACGAGCCGCTCGCCGGAATCGGTGAACGCGACGACCGACGGGGTCGTGCGGTTACCCGACGAGTTAATGAGCACCTTCGCCTCGGTGCCCTCCATCACGGCGACAACGGAGTTCGTGGTGCCGAGATCGATACCGATGATCTTGGACATTCGTCAGACCCTTTCCGCTTCCGCCGGTCGTCCAGACGGGGTCGATGCCCCGCGTCCAGTATGACCGAGCGTCAGCCGAACGGCACGGCTGCAACCGCGATGCCAGCTACCGACACCCGGCAGCTGACCCCCCGTCATCGGCCAATACCCGCCCTCACGACGGAGAGAAGCCGGTTTTCAACCCAATCAGAGTTCGGGCGAGGCTGCCGAATCGGCAGACACTCTGCTTGCTAAAGCCGCCCCGGCACGCCTCTCGGGTGCCGGAGATCTAGAGCTCGCGGAGCACAGTATCCAGGCGCTTGATGCAGCCCAGAGACGCGATCAGCAGGCCAATCGCGGCAAGCACGAGCGGCCCATCGCGCTCGAGCGTCGCTAGGCGAGCGGCGTTGGTCACCCAGAGCAGCGAGAAACTCAGCAGGTAAAAAGCCCCGGCGATCCTGATGCCCTGTATCGGTACCAAGCCGAACAGGGTGCAGACGATCGTGAGGCCAGCAAACGCGGTCGCGAGCAGTGCACCCTCTGTGCCGGCGAGAAGTGTGTCGGTCGGGAAGATCGCCATGCCCGGACCGCCGAACGTCAGGCCCCAAACCTCGCCCGACACCCCCATCACCGAGAACACGCTCACGGGCTCGAGAGGGTTCATCGCCGACGTGAGGGCCGCCTGAATCAGCATTACCGCTGCGAGAATCCCGAACAGGAAGGTTGTCCCAGCGGCCAGCGTCCCGGGCAACAACGCGGCACTCAGCGAGGACCGAAAATCCTCGGCGCCCTGCCCTCGGAAGCGGATGCGATTGCCCGTCGTGATGCCCATCTCGCTGTCCTTCCCTCCGCCGGTTTGACGCGACGGCCGTGGTCCGAGCTGACAGTGCAATTCACACCAGCATGTTGCTGCTGTGAAGATGGAAAACCTTGGCGGCTGGTGTCGATTGGTAACGGCTGTGCGGGTCGGCGAACCAACCGGGCCAGGGCACCGCGGAACGATCACATTTTCAATAATTTCTGAAAATACCCAGACCTCGCGCCACGCTCAGCGAATCATGCAGCATGATCTCGAAGGCCTCTTCAGTTCAGCCACAGGCCCCGATCGATTGGCCTGCTCCGGAGCGTCCGGCCTCGAGCGCTGGCCGCGATCCCACGCTGGGTCCGATCCGCGAGAAGCTGCTCCGTGGTGAACGGCTGACTCTCGCCGATGGCGACGCCCTCTACACCACGCCCGACATCCACGGCGTCTGCGAGCTCGCGGATCTCGTCCGGCGCCGGCTGAACGGGGGCATGGGCTACTACAACATCAACCGGCACTTCAACTACTCGAACGTGTGCGCGCTGTCGTGCAAGTTCTGCGAGTTCTACCGCAAGAAGGGGCAGGACGGCGCGTACACGCGCAACATGGACGACGCCCGCGCCGAGGTGCGCAAGGCGAAGGAGTCCGGCGCCACCGAGATGCACATCGTCGGTGGTCTGCATCCCTACCTGCCCTGGGACTACTACCCGGACCTGATGCGCACGCTCAAGGACGAAGCCCGGGTTCAGAACATCGACCTGCACCTCAAGGCCTTTACCGCCGTCGAGGTCGTACACCTCGCGAAGATCGCAAAGCGCTACAAGCGTGCCGATCGCACCGCGGGCATCCGGTCGGTGCTCCAGGAGTTGAAGGATGCCGGGCTCGACTCGTTGCCAGGCGGCGGCGCCGAGGTGTTCGATGACCGAGTCCACGACGAAGCATTCAAGGGCAAGATCCGGAGCGATGAGTGGCTCGATGTGCACACCGTCGCGCACGAGCTGGGGCTGAACACGAACGCCACGATCCTGTACGGGCATATCGATCAGCGCCGCGAGCGCCTGGTGCACATGGAAATCTTGCGCCGGGCACAGGACCAGGCACTGGCGCGCCTGGGCTATAACGGCGTGCCCGCGCAAGTCGATCCGGAGGTCGCGGAGATGGCGGCGCTCGCGGGAGTCAATGCGCCTGCCATCACGCTTACCCGTGATGGAATCACCCCACCCACGCCTGCGATGAACGACCGGGGCGGGTACTTCCAGACGATCATCCCGCTGCCCTTCTTTCCAGACGGATCTGAGCTCGAGCATCTGCCCGGCCCGACCGGCCTGGAAAACCTGCGCACGCTTGCGGTCGCGCGGCTCATGCTCGACAACTTCCCGCACGTCAAGGCGTTCTGGATCATGCAGACACTCGCCATGGCCCAGCTCATGCTGCAGAACGGTGCCGACGACATCGATGGCACGGTCGTCTGGTACGACATCACGAAGGTCGGTGGTGCCTCGACGCATCAGGAAACGACCGTGATCGATCTCCAACGGGCGATCCGCGAAGCAGGATTCGAGCCGGTCGAACGTGACACGCTCTACAGGCGTGTGGAGAGGGATGGCCGAGCATGGAAAGTCCATTCCTGATCCCGCACCCGCGGTCTTCAACGCCCTTCGCATTCGAGGCGCCTAACCCACACCAAGACTGAGCAGAGCATTCTGCCTACTCGCTCATCCTGAGCCGCACGAGCAACGCGTCCAACTCATCCCGCGACTGCGCCTGGTCGGGCAGCCCCGATCGCGCGGCGGCGTCCTCAAGCTCCGCGTTGAACCGCTCGAACTCCGCCCCGTGCATCGCCAGGTCCGCGTCGCCCAGCGCCTGGTTCTCTCCGCCCGAGACCTTCCGCTCGATCAACTCATCAATGTAGCTGAGCCTGAACCGCTCGTTGAGCGTTCGAAGGTTCGACTCGACATTCCGCTCCGTCATGAGGTAGATGCCGGCCAGCAGCGGGCGGTAGGTGTAGAGCAGGCCCTTGACCGTGCCCGCCGAGGAGCCCGCGACCGAGTTCCACTGGCTCTTGGCGAAGCTGCGGAAGTGGTGGCGGTGGTGGCGGGTGATGCAACGCAACGCAATGTCCTTGAGTTCCTCGAACGCCGGCTCCGCGTGGATCACCAGCTGGCTGAAGACCTGCTCGAGGACATACCCGTTGCGGCCAACAAGCATCTTGCAGTACTTGCCCGCGTCATGGGTGACCAGATCCATCTCGATCTCGGCCTCGCGGTCAAGTATGTCGTAGGTCTCCCTGGGCGGAGTCATCGAGCAGACCGCGCGGGCGGGCATGACGTGCATACCCCGCAGGTCATAGTCCGAGTCCGGGCTCGGGAATCCGTAGAGATGCGCGCCGCTCGCAGTAAAGGAAGAAGATCGGCCACGGGTGCTGATCGAGGTACGGATCGATGAGGTCGCGACGGAACCGCATGGGAGGAGAGTACTCCTCTTGGTAGGGGCATCTTGCCCACTGGTAGGCCCCGCCAGGCCGCAATGAGCATGGCGCTGGACGCCAAGGCCGGCGCGCCATCAGAGACCCCAAGATTTCTCCATTTTGCCTGGCGGCACCATCCGTTCGGTGGCAGCTTCCCCTGTCGCCCTACTGGGCGGAGGAACCCGTGTCGCTTACCCAGATTACTCAAGCCGGCCAGCGTCACCTCTTGGCGATTGTGGTTGTCCTGGGCGTGATCGCCGCGAGCAGCTTGGTCGTGGGTGAGATCTTCGCCCGCCAGGTCCTCGGGCTTGGCACCCCGCCGCTGTACGCCTCGCACCCGGTCATCGAGTACCACATGGCGCCGAATCAGGACGTCATGCGCTTCCACACACGCCAGTTGGTGAACCAGTGGGGCATGCGGAGCGAGGCGGTCACAAAGCGGAAGGCCGACGAAAGCGAGCTCCGGATTGTCGTCGTTGGCGACTCGGTCTTGAACGGCAGTTCGCTGACAGATCACGACGATCTCGCGACCACCATGGTCGAAGACTGGCTCAACGAGACCATCGACCAGCCGGTCAGGGTGCTGAATGTCAGCGCCGGCAGCTGGGGTCCGGGCAACTGGCGCGGCTACGCGGAAACGCACGGCTTCTTCGATGCGGACCTCGTGTTGCTGCTGTGTCACGGGAGCGATGCCGGGGATAACCCGACGTTCCGCCCACTCGACCGCCGCACGCACCCGACCGAAGCACCGCCATCGGCTCTCGTCGAGGGCTTCGATCGGTACTTCTTGGGTCGGTACGTCCTGCCACTGTTCCGCGAGTCAGTGCCGCTCGCCCCGCTCAACGAGCCTGGCAAGACCGAGCAGGGCTTGAGCGATCTGGACGAGTTCTTCGCCCTCGCCCGCGCCTCGGGCGCCAAAGTCGGACTCATCAAACACGTCGAGCGAGCGGAACTTGCCGGCGACGCTGAGATCGCCGGCAGCGAGCTGATCCATGACTTCGCTTCCCAGCGCGGTATCCGCGTCACCCACCTCGCCGACACGCTCGAGGTGTACGGCGATGGCGTCTGGCGAGACAACATCCATCTGTCGGCGTTCGGCCAGCTCGCGCTCGCCGAGACCATCGTGGACGCCACCTTCGACGCAGGTCTCGCGGCACTCGATACGCTGCCGACCGAGCGGTACGCCTCGGGCTTCCGCCGTGAGATGCGCCTCGCGATCGCGGGCATCCAGCCCACGATCGTCAGGACCTCGACGGAGCCCACCAAGGACGCTCCCGATCGCGAGCCCGAGGATGGGGCCCCTGTCCGACGGGAGGACGCGATGCTGGGCTTCGCGGATCTCCGAGAGCGGGCCCGCGGCGTGCGCGGCTGAGAGCCGCAAACAGCGCTTACCGCTCAGAAACCCGCTCTGCTTCTTCCATCGCGACCGGCGGATCGACCGGTAGCTCATCGAGTTCTCGCATCGCGTGCACCTTGCGTTGCTTCGACACCGCGTGCTGGGTGTAGAGCATGATGCCGGCGCCGGCAATTGCCATGAGCCCGCTGCCGATCTGCTTCCCGTTCAGGATCTCCCCAAAGGCGAAATAGCTTCCGACGGCAACGGTCAAAGGCTGGAGCTGGATCACCCCGCTCGCGGCGCTCACGCCCAGCTTCTCCATCGCGGTGAAGTACAGCACGTGCCCCAGCGCGAGCCCGAAGGCGACACTCAAGAGCAGGAGCACCCACTGCCCACCATCGAGCGCACGGAGCGAGGTGACCGGATCTTGGCCGCGCCAGATCATGAGCCCGACCATCGCGCCGCCCACGTACAGACTGATCACCGAGAAGCTGATCCGTGCGCTCACCCCCGCGAGGCACTTGCGCACGCCCATCGCGTACCCGGCGTACCCAGCGCCGGCGACCATCGCCAGCAGCGTGCCCTTGAGCTGCGCGGCCCGCGCCTCGCCCTCGGTGTCGGCGAAGTAGGCGACACCGATCACGCCCAGCATGATGGCAACAGCGCCGATCAGGAACGTCGGCTTCCGGATGATCGGCCGCTCGCCCGGGAACAAGAAGTACGCCCCGATCGCGGTCGCAACCATCTGCACGCGCAACCCGATCGACAGCATGCCGGGCTCAATCTGGTAGAACGCCGCGACGAACGCGACCTGCGCGATGACGCTGAAGAATGCGGGAATCAGAGCACGCTTCCAGATCGATCCGGGCAGGTCACCCTTCGCGATCGTCATGATGAGCATGGGCAACCAGACGAGCGCCGCCATGCCGTAACGCCAGCCGTTGCTCTCCCAAACATCGAACAACCCGGTGAGGTACTCGACGAAGAGAGGCGTGACGGTCCAGCAGAACAGAGTCATCAGCGAGTACACCACGCCCGAGGCCGAAACCCCGGGTGTGTCGTGATGATCGCTTGCACTCATGGGCTCAGAGCGTAGGGCCCAGACTCACCCCAGCGATACCAGGCTGTTCCCATCGAATCCCTTGAAGCCCAGGGCACGCTGGATGCCTTCAAGAGTGCTGCCCACAGCGCCGTCCGTGCGGAATACCTCGGCCTGCTCCGCGGTCGTGCGGCGGTCTTGCAGAAGCTTCACGACCCGGTTCTCAGCGATGGGCCACGTCTCAGTCTCGGAGTGTTTGTCGAGTGACGCCGCGTCGAACGCGCAACCGAGGCGATGAAGGCCCGCGTTCAGGATGGCCTCGCCGTGCAGGGCGCACCAGAGACCAACGGTTCCGAACGCATCACGCTCACCGAATCCTTTGTGCGCGAAGCCGCCCTGCGCCTCGTCCGCGTCCATGTCGGTTTCCGCGAGCACCACGATGCCGGTGACCGGGTGCTCGAGCACCTGCGCGCCCCACCCGGCGGCATCACCCGCGTGCACCCGCTCGCGACACCTCATCCCCATCGCCTCGAGCACGCTGATCAGATCCGTGAAGCACGATCGGCTCGAGCGATATACATGATGATCGTGGTTCGCCCAGCCCAAGCCGAGCCTGTCCTGACGCGCCTTCTGCGCCCGCGCGGCCGCGTTGCGCCGCATCCAATACTCCCGCTCGGTGCGGAAGAACAGGTCGCACGTCAGGTCCTGACCGAGCTCGGCGACCGCGCTCTCGACCACACGCCGAAGATCCGCGAAGCCCTCGCCCAGGTCGTACCAATCGCGCCTGCGACACCGCAGCCGCTCGTAGTGCGACATCGAGCGCAGCGCCAGGTTCGCATCGATCGAGATGCTGCCGAACCCCAGCGCTCCGTGCCGCTCGACCACCAGCAGCTCGCACGCCTCATCGACGAACGCGACGGCCGTGCGCAGCTGGCTCAAGGGCCTCCCCTGCACCCTCGCACCGGAGAGCTGCCACGTCGCGAGGAAGTCGCTGACCGAGTCCACCTTGATCGCGACGCGGAGCTTGTCGCCCCCCACCACCACCGGCGGGAAGAGGCCGGCCTCGTTCACGAACGCCGGGCACCCGTCCGAGGTCGCCAGGCTCGGCTTCTCGGTAAACCCAGAGGCCTCGGCTTTCGCCCGGTCGCCCGCGTCGGGCGTCTGGATGTGGTCCACCCAGTCGCCGAACCGCGTCCCGGCCTCGTCCGCCATCCGCGCCGCCAGCTCCCGCGACCGCGCACAGGCCGCGAGAAATCGCTCCACCAGGCCATTTACAAACGCCCGGGCCTCGGGCTGAGGCGTCCATTCAACGGGCGGCGCGGCACTGGCGGTCATGGGTCCCCTCCGAAGAACGCGGTCGGCTGACGCGAAGGCGGGGATTCAAGGCGTGAGGGCGGGGAGGGGCAAGGCCGGGGCGGCCTGGGGAGGGACTGGTCAGGGGCCGATGATCGTGAGCCCCTTGCGTTTGAGCATCGACACGTCGCTCACCCCGGTGCGGCCCAGGTACAGCGTCTGCAGCGCGGTCAGCCCGGACAGCGCCGACACGTCGCTCACCTTGGTGCCGCCCAGACTCAGCGTCTGCAGCGCGGTCAGCCCGGACAGCGCCGACACGTCGCTCACCCCGGTGTCGCTCAGGTACAGCTCCTGCAGCGCGGTCAGCCCGGACAGCGCCGACACGTCGCTCACCCCGGTGCCGCTCAGGTACAGCTCCTGCAGCGCGGTCAGCCCGGACAGCGCCGACACGTCGCTCA
>JBCCZZ010000002.1:0-291693 GCA_039186605.1 Planctomycetota bacterium
CCGTCAGCAACGAGAAGACCGAGTGCGCTTCGACCTGCAGCAGCACCGACCACGTTCTAGCCAACGAGAGCACAGAGTGCTCCGCTAAGGCCACCGAGTGCACCAGCAGCGTCCAGACCGTCAGCAACGAGAAGACCGAGTGCGCGTCGACCTGCAGCAGCACCGTCCAGGTTGTTGCCAACGACAGCAACGAGTGCTCCGCTAAGACCGAGTGCACCAGCAACCTCCAGGCCGTCAGCAACCAGAGCACCGAGTGCTCCGCCAAGACCGAGTGCACCAGCAACGTCCAGGCCGTCAGCAACCAGAGCACCGAGTGCTCCGCCAAGACCGAGTGCACCAGCAACGTCCAGGCTGTCAGCAACCAGAGCACCGAGTGCTCCGCTAAGACCGAGTGCACCAGCAACGTCCAGGCCGTCAGCAACGAGAAGACCGAGTGCGCCTCGACCTGCAGCAACACCGTCCAGGTTGTTGCCAACGAGAGCACTGAGTGCTCCGCCAAGACCGAGTGCACCAGCAACGTCCAGGCTGTCAGCAACCAGAGCACCGAGTGCTCCGCCAAGACCGAGTGCACCAGCAACGTCCAGGCTGTCAGCAACCAGAGCACCGAGTGCTCCGCTAAGACCGAGTGCGAGGCCAAGACCGAGTGTGAGGCGACGAAGACCGTTGCCTCGAAGGATCCCGCCAAGGCCAACGGCTGATCCGACCTAATCCGAAGTACCCGGAGCCCCGCGGCCTAGACGCCGCGGGGCTCTTTTTGTTTTGCAAGAGACTCCGTCATACGCTGTCGATCTTGGAACTGAGGTGTGAGCATGCTGGCTGTGTGGCGACGCTTCGTCTGCTCGACGGTGCGGTCGAGTGTGTCATCGATGGTGTCATAACCAGCGCCCCGGCCGCTGCCCCTGTGCTTCTAGTTGATCGCACACCCCTGTCGGCTCGGGTGCGAGACGCGAAAGGCCGCGTGTTCGGCGTGCGACTCGATCCCGAAGGACCGACGCTCACAGGGGACGGATTCAAGCGACTGCGGTAGGCTCCGGATATGGCAACCTTCTTGCTCAAGACCGAGCCGGGTGATTACAGCTTCGATGATCTGATCCGCGATAAGCGCGAGCCGTGGGACGGCGTGGCGAACCCGGCCGCTCAATCGCATATGCGGAAGATGAAGAAGGGCGATGCCGCGCTGATCTATCACACCGGCAACGAGAAGCGTATCGCGGGCCTTGCGAAGGTGATCCGCGGTGCGTACGAAGATCCGGCGTTTGCGGGGCAGACCCTCGCGAGCGGCGAGCCCAAACGCGTGCTGGTGGATATTGGCCCGGTCACCGCGTCGAAGGATGCAGACGGAGCCACGCTGAAGGCGATCAAGGCCGACGAACGCTTCGCTGACTTTGCGCTCGTGCGTCAGCCCAGACTAAGCGTGATGCCGGTGCCGTCGGGCCTCGACAAGGCCATGCGGAAACTTGCAGGCCTGCCCGCCTAGCTAAGCCTCGCGACCACGAGTGTCTTGTCATCATCGGTCAGAGTCTCAGCGTCCATCCACGCGAGTGAGCGTGCGAGCAGTTCCTGTGTCCCGAGCGCGGCGTTCGCGGCGAGGAGACGGCGAAGCCCGTCGATGCCGAGCATGGTGCCGCTTTCGGGCTGACGGGCCTCGGTGAGCCCGTCGGAGTACAGCGCAAGCGCATCGCCAGATCGGGCATCAAGCGGGTGGTCCTCGTAGTTCGCAGCGGGGGTGATGCCCAGCGGAAGTCCGCCACCCCCATTGCCGCGCTCGGCCTTGCCGCCCCGCACGATCAGCGTCGGAGGGTGGCCCGCGTTGCACTGCGTCGCGTCCCACCCGCCATCGGACCGCCTAATTCTCAGGAGGGTCGCTGTAACGAAGATGCCGTCATCGGTGTTGTCGTAAAGCACGCGATTGACCGCTGCGAGGATCTTGGCCGGCGAGTGCTCGTGATCGAGAGCGGTGCGCAGCGCCCCCTTGAAGAACGACATGACAACACCGGCACGCACGCCGTGTCCGCTTACATCGGCGATCAGCAGGTAAGTCGAGTCGTGCGCGAGGATCGCGTCGGCCAGGTCGCCACCCATCTCCTCGGACGAAACCGAGGTCGCGGCGATCTCGACGCCGTCGCCGGTCGTCACCGAGATTGGTGGAACGAGCGATTCGTGCATGCCTCGCGCCACGTCCAGCGTCGCGATCGAACGGACGTGGTCCTTGCCAACGACGGCCGTGAACCGGTTCAGCAGTTCGTACCCAACCACCAGCGAGAGCACGATGCCGAACCCCTCGAGCGTCGGTATCGGCGGGTTCGTGCCGGGGCCGAACCAGGAGCCGGTCTCGGCGGCGTGCTCGGCGGCCTTAAAACCACCGAAGCCCATCGCGGCGGTCGCGAGCACGGCATAGACGATGTAGACCCGGTTCCGCGAGAACCCGAGGAAATAGAGCACGCTGACGATGCCGCCGAAGAAGCACCATGTGATGTAGCCCGGGTACTGATTGTCGACCACGATGCTGGCCGAGAGGATCGACCACATCGGCGCAAACAGAAAGAACACACCGAGCGAGATCCACAACCAGCCCCGCGGGCTTAGCTGCTTGAAGAACGCGGAGGTGCCGCGGCCCTGTGTTGTTGTGAGCAGTGGCTTGCCAGAGGACATCGCCTGGAGCGTACTCCCCGCGTAACGCCGCTCAAGTGCTCGGTGGTCCGATCGGCGCATCTGGTCGATATGAGACGCCGCACGCGGTGTCGTTGTAGTAGTGCAGGATCCAACCCAGTGATTCTCCTCTGTAGAGCTGGACAAAGGCATCGACGGCATCAGCCCAGTACCAGGTTCCCCGGCCGCGTTCGAGTTCCTCGATGGCGTGGTCGGCGGCGCGTTCGCCCACCTCGTGCCGATAGGGCCTGTAGCTGGTGAGCGCGTCGAATGTGTCGATCACCGAGAACACGCGCGCGGCGAGCGGGATCTCTTCACCCTTCAGACCGAGCGGATACCCCAGCCCGTCCCACCGCTCGTGGTGCGCCCGCACAAGGTCGAGGATCAGTTCCTCCTCGACACCGAGCGAAACGAGCCTTGCCTGCCCGGTGATCGGGTGCTGCTTGATGACCTCAAACTCTTCTGCGGTGAGCCGCGCGGGCTTGATGAGGATCTTGCGCGGGATGTCGAGCTTGCCGATGTCGTGGAGCGCAGCGCCGTGGGTGATGAGCTCCATCTGATGGTCGGGGAGATCGAAACGCTCCGCGAGGGCGCGGGCGTACAGGACCACCCGCCAGGTGTGCGCGGCGGTGGACATATCCTGCTGCTCGATCTCGGTGACAAGGCGTTGGACGAGGGCTGGGTCCACTGGACGCTCAGATCGGTCAATCGCCGCGGATCAGGTCGTTGACCTTGGCGATGCTGCTCCGCTCATCCCCGATCGAGCTCAGCTCGTCGGCCTGCATGTCTGCGTGGTAGCTCGAACGCACGAGCGGCCCGCTCTCGACGACCTTCAGCCCCCGCTTCAGGCCTTCTTCGCGGAACATGTCGAAGGTCTCGGGCGTCACCCAGCGGTCGATCGGTAGATGGTTCCGCGTTGGCTGGAGGTACTGACCAATCGTGAGGATGTCGCAGGGGTCGCCCGGCTTTGGGCCTTCGTGCTTGCGGGTCATCTCGACAAGGTCATCCATGAGTTCCAGAACCTCTTCGTCGCGCTCGCCGATGCCGACCATGATGCCGGTCTTGGCAACGCCGCCCTGTTCCTTAACGCGACGGAGCAGCTCGATCGAACGCTCGTACTTCGCGCTCGGGCGCACCGCGGGGTACATGCGCTTCACGCACTCGATGTTGTGATTGATGATGTGGGGCTTCGCATCGATCACCATCTGGAGGGCCGCGGCGTCGCCCTCGAAGTCTGGGATCAGCACCTCGATCGACATGCCAGGGCACGCGTCCTTGGAACGCACGATCATGTCGGCCCAGATCGCTGCGCCACCATCAGGCAGCTCGTCGCGGTTCACGCTGGTGACCACGACGTGCTTGAGGTTCATCTTGCTGAGCGTCTCGGCGACGCGGCGTGGCTCGTCCTTGTCCACCGGCTTCGGACGGCCCGTCTTGATGTTGCAGAAGCCGCAGGCGCGGGTGCAGGTGTCGCCGAGGATCATGATGGTCGCGACGCCACGGGCCCAGCACTCGCCCATGTTCGGGCAGCCCGCCTCCTCACAGACGGTGTGGAGGCGGTTCCGCTCGATCTCGGCCTTGAGCTTCTGATAGCCGGGCCCGCCCGGGACCTTGGCCCGAAGCCACTCGGGTTTCTTTTTGAGCCGGAGCTGATGCTGAGCCTCCTGGCTGTTGTTGACCACCAGGTCGGTGAGGCTGAAAACCCGGTCGGCCCGGCGCATGGGGTCACCCCCGGCGGGTCTGGGGTGGCGTGCCAGGACGCGGTCGGTCGAGGTCTCACGGGGGTTTACGGTGGTCACGGCTGACTCTAGATCGGGCCGATGGGCTTGGCGGATCCGGCGTTCAGGGAGCAACCCTGACCGGAATCGGACAGAAGACACGCGCAGAAGCTGCGCGGAGGTCCGAACAGTCGTCCTGGCGAGCCGTACCCGCGTGTGAAGCTGGGTGGGTTGCTGGACCCGCGGCCCGGCTGCGGTCGATGACCCTGCGCCGCCAAAGCCGGGCTGTCGCCAACTTTTGCGCGCTATCCTCCGACCTTCCCGGGCGCCACGCGTCGTAGGGGTGGCACTAGGGATGCGCCAATAAGGCTGGCGGAGCCGGCATCGGCGGGCAAGAGATCGCCCGACGCGGGCAATCGGAGCCGACAGACGAGCCGGAGGGCGGTGGTTACCCCCTGCCGGCCGGCGACGGGGAGCGGACGACGTGAACACCGATCGTGAGACGATCTGCGCAGGGCTGCGGCGACCGATCGCCGCCTTGCTGAGCCTCTCCTTGGGACTGGGACTCGCCGGCTGCGAGACCGACAGCTTCCTTGACCCAAGCACCACAGGCCGGTGGGAGCACACACCGACCAGCGTGCCCATACTCGACCGCATCGCGTCGATCGAGGGGGAAGCGGACCAGTTCGTCGAGCTGTCCGATGTCCAGCCCAGTGACCTGATCCCAGAACTCACCGACTACCGCGTCGCGCCGGGTGACGGGCTCTCGGTTGAGATCTTCGACCTCATCCAAGAGAACGTGCCGCAGATCTATCCGGTGACGGTGGACACACGAGGCAACATCACGATCCCGATCCTGGGCCAGATCTATGTCGATGGCCTTACTCAATCTGAGATCCAACAGGTCGTGGCTTCGGCAATGGCTGACCTGGTCGCAGATCCGATCGTGACGGTGACGATTGCCGCGCCGCGTCAAACCACGTACAGCGTTATCGGTGGCACGATCGGCGCGGGTTCGTTCTTCATCCCGACCGCCGACTTCCGGCTCCTTGAGGCGTTGACGAACACCCAGGGCCTCGATCCGAGGCTCGACGAGATTTACATCATCCGCCAGACGCCCCTGACCCGTGAGGTCGCGGGCGAGACGGGCGGGCTGGGCTCAGCGCCCGCCGGCCTCCCCGCCGATCGATCGCCTGTTGAGGGCGAAGCACTCATCGACCTGCTCGATGACCTCGCAGGCGATGACGATGACGGTGGCATGGGGGTCCTCGCGGCCCAGGGCGGCCAGCCAGAACCAGAGATCGATCTGATCGATGCCCAGGACAGCGGCGCGCCGGATACCGGCGGGTGGGTCTTCGTCGATGGACGCTGGACGAAGGTCAGTGGCTCGCGAGCACCCGGCGCGGACGCGGCAGAGGACCCCCTGGGCAGGCTTATGACGCAGCGAGTCATCCGGGTCCCGGTCGCGGCACTGCTTGCCGGCGACACCCGATACAACGTCGTCGTCAGGCCGGGTGACATCATCCGGATCCCGCCCGCCGACTTCGGCAACATCTACCTCTCGGGCTTCGTCAACACCCCGGGCGTGTACGGGCTCGTCCCGGGTCTCACGCTTACGCGTGCCATCACGGCGGCCCGAGGCCTCAGCGGCGTCGCGATCCCCGAGCGCGTTGATCTGACCCGCATGGTCGGGAATGACCGCCAAGCGACCATCCGGCTCAACCTCAGGGCCATCGAGAACGGCACCGAGCCAGATATCTACCTCAAGGACAACGACCGAATCAATGTTGGTACTAACTTCTGGGCAACGCCGCTGGCGGTCACCCGGAGCGGCTTCCGCTTCAGCTACGGGTTCGGCTTCCTGATCGATCGTAACTTCGGTCCCGATGTGTTCGGTGCCGTCCCGCTGGACAACAACTAGGCGGAGTAGAGCCGCGAACCTTGATTGTGTCGGGTCGTAGCACTTGTCTCGGCCCACCAACGCCCGATCACTCCGGAGGAATCGACGACGTGACGACCGCCCAGAGTCAGCCGGGCACCCCGATGGCCTCTCGAGGTCCCAGGGGCTCGTCACTCGCGCCCGAGGTGGTCGCCCCGGTTCTCTTGGGCCTCGGCTTCCTCGCCCTGTTCTTCCGCTGGCTCTGGACCCAACACCGCCACAGTTCGGGTTCGCTCGAAGACTGGGGCCACGCGTACATCGTGCCGCTGATCGCGGCCTACGCCGTGTGGCTCAACCGCGATCGGATCGCATCATTGCCCCGGGCGGTCTTTGCTCCGGGCCTGGCGCCGCTCCTGCTTGGCATTACCGGTTACTTCGCCGCGGTGGTGATCATTCAGAACCACATGATCCAGGGCGCGATGGTGCTGCTCACTCTTGGTGGTGCGGTCCTGACGCTCTTCGGGCCGGCGGTGACCCGAGCGGTCTTCCTCCCACTGCTCTTCCTGGTCTTCGCGATCACGATCAGTGAACGCGTGATGCTCGCGGTGACGTTCAAGCTTCAGACGATGGCCGCCGAGGGCGCGCATGTCATGCTGAGCGTGATAGGCGCAATAACCGGTTTCAACTCCAACGTCCAGGGCAATACGCTGACCGTGATCACGGGTGACGGGGAACGGATCCCGCTGAATGTCGCCGAGGCGTGCAGCGGGATGCGCATGGTGGTCGCGTTCGTTGCGCTCGCGGGCAGCGTCGCATTGCTTAATGGCGGCGCCTGGTGGAAGCGGATCGCTGTCTTGCTCAGTGCGGTTCCCGTCGCGCTGCTGATGAACATCATCCGGGTTGCTGTGCTTGGCATCCTGTCGATCTCGGACCCGGAACTCGCCGAAGGCGAGGCGCACACGCTGATCGGCACGATCCTGCTGCTGCCAGCGCTCGCGCTATTCATGGGCATCATCTGGGCACTGGATCGAGTACTCAAGGAGGACGAGAAGCCTCAAACGTCCCCGCCCCCGAAGCGTGCGGCCGTGCCGTCTCGTGGCTGGGGCGTGCTGCGCACTCCGGCGTTCCTCGTCGCTGGGCTTGCGCTCGCAGGCTCTGCCTCAACGATGAGTTGGGCAATCGCGGCCTTCGATCTCAACCTCGCCAAGCGGCCCATCCAGGCTCCGGATGGGCGTTCGGTCTCCGCGATCCCGACAGAAACCGACCGCTGGGAGCGCGTTGGCACGGACCGTCTCGAATCCGCGGCCGTACTCGAAGAACTGGGCACGCGGAACTACCTCACGCGGATCTATCAGGAAAAGGCCGCTGCGGACGAGGAGTTCCGGGTTGTTGAGCTGCATCTCGCGTACTACACAGGGCAGATCGACACCGTCCCCCACGTGCCGGAGCGTTGCTTCGTCGGCGGCGGGATGACGATCGGCGGTGGCTCGACCACGGTTCGGATTCCGCTTGACACAAGCCGCTTGGTGCTGGATAGCGGCGCGAGCGAGATCCTGGGATCCGACGTGTTTACCGCTCGTCTGCCCAACCGCTGGTCGGACCGCCCGGGGAGCCGTGTGCGGCTGCCCGGGAATCCCGAAACGCTCGATATGCGGATCACCGAGTTCGTCGGACCTGACGGCAAGCCCTTCTACACCGGTTACTTCTTCATAGCCAACGGCGGGACGGTCGCTAGCGCCGAAGACGTTCGCCTTTTGGCTTTCGATCTGACGGATGAGTACGCGTACTACATGAAGGTCCAGACCCGGAGCTTCACCGCCTCAAGCCCGGAGGAGCTGGCCGAGGACACCGCGGCGCTTCTTGATGATCTCTACGGTGAGCTCGCTCGGTGCGTGCCGGACTGGGCCGATGTGCGATCGGGACGCTATCCAGAGGACAACCCGCTCCGAGATCGGGACGGTGACGACACCGACTCGCGCGGCTGAGACCCTCCTGACTGGGGGGATCCACAACGAAGAGAGTGTCGGGCCGGAGGCCCGGGAGACCCGCAGACATGGCATCGAAGATCAACACGCCCTTCGTCGCTGCACTCACCACAGGCCTGCTGCTCGTCGCAGTCGCGGTGGTCGGAACCGCGGTGTTCGTGCTGAAGAAGTCGGGCGATGAATACGAAGCGCTCGGGGACGCGGCGCTCGCGGAGGGCGAGATCGAAGACGCAATCGCTTTCTACGGCAGTGCCGTAGCGCACGACCCGACGAACATGGGTTGGCTTGAGAAGTGGTCCGACGCCATCCACCTGGGTGTGCCCGAGGGCGAGCGGGCCTATCAGGAGCGGTTCATCGAGTACCGCAGCGCGGTGCGCGAGATGGCGCGGGTCGCGGGAGATGACGTCGAGCGCCACACACGGTTCATCGACATGTATTTCCGCCAGGCCTCGGCGTCCGGGTGGAACAGCCAAAGCTTCGCCGCGTTTAACGACCAGGTCCGCGAGGTGCTCCTGTTCTTCATGGACCCCGAAGCCCCCGAGCTCGGGGCGATCCGGAGGTACCGGGGCCTGGCGAGCGCCGACCTCGCGTCCGCCGGTCTGGCAGACGATGAGACCATCGAGCTCGGCCGAGCCGATCTGGAACTGGCGCTCGAGGCCGACCCGTCGGATCAAGAAGCCGCGTTCGCACTCAGCCTGTTCGATATCGCGGGTTCGAACGAAGCACGCACAAACCGGAGAAGCGATCTCGCCGACGAGCTGTTCGAGTCTGCCACAACCCGCTTGAGCACGTTCGCCGCATCGAACCGGCCGGCGGTGCTGGTCGAGTTGCAGTCGGTTGTGCTGAGTGCCGACGCGGCAATCCGTCGAATCCGCTCCGAGACCTCCGACGCCGTGGAACGCGAGGATCTGCTGGCTCAGGCGATGCCGCCGCTCCGCGCCCGGTACAACGACACCGTCGAGACGCTCCTCACAATCCCGCTCAGTGAGGTCCCGATCAGGGCCTGGGACAGGCTCGACGCGGCGGACCGGCTGACGCGATCCGGAGGGGACCGTTCGAGGTTGGTCGAGGTTCTCGAGGCCCGAGCGGCGGAAGACCCAAGCAGGTTCAGGCTCGAGCTGATGCTGGGGCGAGCACTCCAGCGTGAGGGCCGGTTCGCAGACTCACTCGAGGTCTTCTCGCGGGTCGCCGAGCGGCGACCCGAGCGTGTCTCCGTAAACGGGCTGCTTCTGATCGGGGCTTCGGCCGGTGCGCAGGCGGCGCGGGCGGAATCGGCCGCGCAGGCTTGGGAAAGCGCCGAGACCGATGAAGCCCGTGCCGAAGCGCTGGAGGTCACGCGTTCGACGCTTGATGAACTCCGCCGTCGCCTGGGCACGGAGGCCCCCGAGGTGATCAAGGGCGAGGCGCGCCTGGCGTTTGCCGAGGGGGACCTTGAGTTCGCGCAGCGGAAGATCCTGGACTACCGGGATACACCGCGTGGCGATTCGGACATCTCGACGCACTGGCTGCTGGGCCAGATCGCGTTCCGCCGTTCACAGCTCGGTACTGCTGAGCAGTCGCTCGAGCGGGTGCTCGAAATGCGTCCGGGCCACATCGGCGCGAGCTCGGTGCTCGCCGAGATCAAGCTCGGCCTGGTCAACTACGAGGAGGCCCGAGAGCTGGCGGAAGGCGTGCTCTCGAGGGACCCCGACAACCGGACGGCAGCCGACATCGTGCGGCGTCTCGATCTGCTCACGGGTGAAGTCACAAGCGACGACCCCGTGATCGCTGCGCTGATCGAGGCCGATCGGCTCGCGCGGGGCGATGGGCCAACGCCTGGCGACGTCGGTGCGGCGATCGATTCGCTCCGGGCAGTTCGCGAGAGGCTTAATGACCCCCGGATCAGCGTCTCGTTGATCCGCCTGCTGGGCGGCGTAGGTCGAGACGACGAGGCCCGCGAGGTTCTCGAGGATGCGCTCGCGGCTTTCCCGGAAGAGACGACGCTTGTGAACCTTGCGCGGATCGTGAACGCCGAGAGCCCGGCAGATGCACTGGTGATTCAGATCCGCGAGAACGGGACCGACCCGCTCAAGACCGCGATGGACGTGTTTCAGGTCTATGTGAATGCGGGGCGGCGCGACGACGCGAAGGCGGCGCTCGCCGAGGCGGCCTCGGTGAGCCCGACCGATGAGCGTGTGCTGGACGCGAGACTCGGGATCGCGGCCAGCGAGAACGACATCGAAACTGTCGAGGAGGTCGTGAGGATCGCGAGCGAG
Organism: Planctomycetota bacterium; assembly: GCA_039186605.1. Lineage (GTDB taxonomy): Bacteria > Planctomycetota > Phycisphaerae > Phycisphaerales > UBA1924 > JBCCZZ01. The sequence continues at coordinate 10,487 of JBCCZZ010000002.1, forward strand.
AACGACGTCGACGGTGTCGGCGGGCGGACCTATCGAGCGAGGCTCCTGTCGCTCCAGGGCGAGAACGAACGCGCCGTGGACGTGATCAGCGAGGCCGCGGAGCTGCGCCCCACCGAGGTGCAGATGTGGGATCTGCTGGCTCGCTATCAGCGGACCGCGGGCGATCTGATCGGCTCCGCGGAGTCGTTTGAAACCGCGCTCCAGATGGATCCCACGCGTGTGGACATGCTGCGGACCTACATCTCGACACTGTTCGATCTCGGTAGGTTTGAAGATGCGCTGTCCGCGGCGCGCGCCAACACCCGAGCGGGCAGGGCCGATCCCGGGTTCATCGAGCAGTGGGTCGAGCTCGAGGCGCGATACGGCACTCGCTCTGTCGCCATCGCGCAGCGTGAGCAGTTGCGGTCGGACTTCCCGGACAACCGGGTCAACTCGGTGCGCCTCGCGGGGCTCTACATGGACGACGCCCGATGGGAGGACGCCGAACGCCTCATCGATGAGTTGCGTGAGGAATCGGATGATCTCGCGGCCGCGAACCTCGCGGCCCGCTGGGAAGCGGATCAGGGCGACCTCGCGGCGGCGAACGTCGTGTTCAGCGACTTCATCATCCGCCAGGATCTCGAGACGCTGAACGCCGAGCCCTTTATCGCGTTTGGTCGGTTCATGATCTCACGGGGCGTGTCGAACATCGGCCTGCGTGCGCTCGAAGATGGGCGCGAGTTCCAGGACCCGGACGTGCGCGAGGCGGACCTGGCGCTCTCTCAGGCGTACCTCGACCTCGGACGATTCGAGGCGGCGGCAGAGCTGCTCCGGTCGCTGCTCGATAGCGGGACCAGCGAGGACGATCGGTTCATCCGCCTCGGCCTCTCCGAGGCACTCGTTCGGAGCGATCGCCCTGCGGAAGCACGTGAGGTGCTCGACGGGCTGCCGGAGGATGCGGCGCGCTCCCTTGAGACCCTGCTCCTCCGCGCGAAAGCGGCGGCGATGCTCGAAGACACCCGGGCCGCTGAGGAGTTGCATGATGCCGCGGTGGCCGCCGCGCCCGACAGCGCGTTGGCGTACACCGAGCGGGCTCGTTGGCTCGCGACACAGGCCGGCCGAACCGACGACGCTCTCGCGGATATCACCACCGCCATCGAGCTGGCGCCCAGCGACCTCTCGCCAAGGCTGCTGCGTGCGTCCATCCGACGCTCGCGCGATGACCGGGACGGCATGCTCGAAGACCTTGTCGCGGCGGTGCGGCTCAACCCGGATCGGCGCGAGCTGGTGACATCGGTCATCGAAGAACTGATCACGCAGGAGCGCGATTCCGACGCCGCGGCGCTCGCCCGCGATCTGTATGAGCAGAGGCCGGGCGAGCTCAGGCTGATCGTCGGGACCGCCGAGAGCTTCGGCCGCCGCGGGAACTGGCGTCGCGCCGCCGAGCTCTATGAGCTCGCATGGCGTCAGACCGAGTCGCGAGCGATCATCCCGGCGTTCGTCGAGTCGCTGGTGAGCCAGGACCCGCCCGCGACGGCGCGGGGGCGCACGCTTCTCCGGGAAGTCGCGGCGGAGATCGATTCCTCTCCTGAACTGCTGATGAGCCGTGCCCGCCTGTCGGCCGCGGACGATCGGATCGAGGACGCCGAGCGCGACGCATCGCGGGCGTTCGACCTGTCAATCGACCAGCCTGGTGGTCTGCCGACGTGGTACGCCAGCGCACAACGCGTCTTTGACGACGATGCGGATCGGCTGATCGAGTTCCTTGAGCGCGCCGAAGCACGCGTGAGGAGCGCCGATCGCGCGGTCTGGATGCGAGCGAACGTGATGCTGAGCCAAGCGTCCACGCAGACGGACGGCGAGGAGGTGCTCGCTTCGCTGATCGAGCGGTCCTCGGACGACGGTGTCCGCCGCGATGCAGCGATCTCCCTCGGCGCCCACCTGTACGAGAACCAAGACTTCCAGGGCGCGGTTGAGGCCTGGGGCGTGGCGCTTGAGCAGTTCCCTGACGACTGGGAGCTGCTCAACAACCTGGCCTATGTCTACGCGCGTGAGCTTCCCAATCTCGACCTAGCTCAGGATTACGCGCAGCGGGCAACAGAAACCAATCCGGAGGCTCCAAACGCGTGGGACACGCTGGGCCTCGTGAGACTGCTGCTCGGGGACCTCGAGGGAGCGGAAGCGGCGTTACTCGCCGGTCTTGAGCGGACGGTCCCCACGTCTCTGACTTCGGTTCCGCTGCGTATCCACCTCGCGCAGCTGAGACTTGAGCAGGGACAAACCGACGAAGCCGCAACCCTGCTCGGCTCGGCCGAAGCACTCGCCAACGCACTAGGGGAATCCGCGGCCGCTTATCAGACGGAGCTCGACGACCTCCGGGAGAGGCTGGGCGGCGCCCAATGAGCCCAAACGTATCGCATAACTGGAACAACCGATACCACAGCGCGGGATACCCCGCAACGGTCTCCGTTCCTCGCTTGCGAGTGACCGCGGCGTGGTCACCATTAGGCACCATGCATCGACGGCGGACGACGCCAGGGAACACCCGATGACGACCCCTCCACCGAAGCCCAGGCCCGCCCAGTCGCCGCCCCCGCCCGGCACTGCGCTGCCAATTGACCCGGTCAAGATTCTGAAGAAGTACTACCTGCTGCTGGTGATCACGGGCGTGATCGCGGGCGTTGCGGGCATCGGTACCTACGTGCTTCTGATGATGTTCGCGCCGAAGTACACCGCCTCCGCCCTGTTCGAGGCGCGTCCCCCCGTGACCGACTTCCAGACCGTCAACCCGCTCAGCACCAACCAGGAGGAGCTCGAACGGCTCATGACCTCGCAGGCCGAGGTGATGACGAGCCCGACAATCCTCGACAAAGTGGCGCGGGATCCCAGGCTCCCGCGTCGGGCCCCCGATTGGGCGGCGCCATTCATGGATGGCACTGCCCTCGACTCGACCAAGGCACGCCAGGCGCTGGAAGAGGCGGTGGGCGCCGGCATGGTCCGCGGGACAAACTTCATCCGGCTCAGCGCGACCGCCAGTACCGCCGCCGACGCGGCCTCGTTGGTGGGCCTGGTGCGTGAGCAATACCTGTCGGACTACAACACATACTCGCGAAGCGAGACGAGGCGTCAGATCGACAGCATGAATCAGACGATCAACGCCCAGGAGACCCGAATCGAGGCGCTCCAGAGCACCCGACAAGACATCATCGCGACGAACGACGTCGACTTCCTCGATACGAGGCTGAGCCAGAGCCGCGAGGAGATGACACTGCTGACCCGCGAGCGTCAGGAGACCAATGCCGCGAGGATCGAGGCCGAGACCCAGCTCGATGACTTCGAGCGTCGGATCGCGACGCCCGGCGAGCTGAGGTTTGACGACGCGCTCATCGCGGAGGTCGAGCAGAGCCCGCTCATCCTTAGCGCCAAGCAGGAGATCAACGCGCTCGAGGGGGCGCTCCAGGCGGCCCGCGCCAGAGGCCTCGGCGAGAGGCACCGCGATGTACGGGCCATCGAATCCCGGATCAACGGTGCCCGCGCGACGCTCGACGACCTCCGCCAGAGCGAGCTCGACAGCGCGTTCCAGGGCCAGGTCGAGGGGCTCCGTCGGGCGATCGCCGGCTTCAACGCGCAGATCCTGGACCTCGATGAGAAGCTCGAGGCCGCGAGCGTGCGGAACACAGAACTCACGCAGATCTCGACCCAACTCGAGGACATCGAGCGCGAGCTTGCCGGCTCACGCGAGTTCAAGATCGAGCTCGAATCCCGGATGGAAGAGCTGCGCGCAGTAACACAGGACGAGAACACGGGCCGGATCACCGAGTTTCAGCGCGAGCGGACGCCTGACCTGCCATCGAGTCCTCGGCTCGTGGTGGTTGCCCCCGGCGTGTTCCTCGCGATCTTCGGCACCGTCTGCGGTCTGATCGTGCTGCGCGAGCTGCTCGACCAGCGTGTCAAGGGGCCGAGCGACATCGCGATGATCCCGAAGGCGCAGCTGCTCGGGGCAATCCCTGACGCGAGCGAGGACCCAAGCCGACCCGAGAACGCCGCGCGGCTCATGCTCGATCATCCCGAGAGCGTCGCGGCCGAGAGCTTCCGCGAGGTCCGCCCGGCCCTCTCCAAGATGGTCGAGTCGAGGGGCCACAAGACGCTTGCCGTGATCGGTTGTGCACCGGGCGGCGGCGCGACAAGCATCGCGGTTGGGATCGGTGCTTCGGTGGCCGGGCTCGATAGCCGGGTGCTCCTGATCGACGCGAACCTTCGACGCCCAGCGCTTCACGACCTGTTCGATCGGGCACGGGCCCCGGGCCTGACCGACATCCTGTCGGATCAGTCCACGCCCGAGCAGGCGATCCTCAGCGGGGTCGCCGATGGCGTCGATCTGCTGCCCGTGGGCAGCGCCGAGCTCAGGCGTTACGAGCGTCTGGGCGGCGAGCGGATGCGGAAGCTGCTCGCGAGTGTCTCGGCTCGCTACGACCTCGTGATCCTCGATGTTGCGCCCGCGATCGTCGCGAGCGACGCGACCGCCCTCGCGGGCTGCGTCGATGCCACCATCCTCGTGGCACGAGCGATGGCCGAGAAGCGGGGCCTGGTTAACCGCATCTCGGGCCAGCTCGGGGACGCCAACGCGGACTTCCTCGGGGTTATCGTCAACGGCGTGCAGGCTTCGGCGGGTGGATACCTGCGGAGCAACATCCGCACCGCGCACCGCTACCAAACCGCGCTCACGTGAGCCCGGGCCTGGGCCCGGCGTACGATCGGAGGGCCCTGGGTCGGGCCCGCTGACCGGGGAGTGGACTCGTGCCGAGCGACGCAGCACAAGGAGGCGGTGGGCATGGCCCCGTCCTCGTGACGGGCGGTGCCGGCTTTGTGGGCTCCCACCTCGTCACACGGCTGCTCGAGGCCGGCGAAAGGGTCACCGTCATCGATGACCTGACCACAGGGACCATCGAGAACTTGCCAGATCATGAGGGCCTCGAGTTTTCCCGCGGCACGGTCTCTGAGATCCTGCCGGGCATGGCATCCGAAGGCCGCACGTTCAGCCGCGTGTTCCACTTCGCCGCGAGCGTTGGTGTCGCGCTTGTGATGGACGACCCCGCGGCCGCGATCGAGAACAACGTTCATGAGACCGCGGTCACGCTGCGCACGCTCGCAGCAATGGGCGCGCCCCCGACGCTGATCGCCAGCAGCAGCGAGGTGTACGGCAAGCCCGAGGCCGAGCTCTTCGCAGAGGACGACGACTCGGTGTACGGCCCTACCACCAGTGCCCGCTGGTCGTACGCCGCGGGCAAGGCGCTCGACGAGCATCTCGCCCTAGCGCACCACAATGCGGGGCGGCTCCCCGTCGTGATCGCGCGGCTGTTCAACACGGTCGGGCCGCACCAGACAGGGCGCTACGGCATGGTCCTCCCACGGTTCGTTGAGGCCGCGATGCGAGGCGACGACCTCCCCGTCCACGGAGACGGGAGCCAATCGCGTTGTTTCTGCGATGCACGTGACGTTGCAGGTGGCCTCCATCGGCTGCTCACAAACACATCGAGCCTGGGCCGCGTGTTCAACATCGGCAGCGATACCCCGGTCACGATTCTCGAGCTCGCCCGGATGGTGATCGACACGCTTGGATCGAACTCGGGCGTGCGTTTCGTTCCGTACGACGAGGCGTTCGGTCCAGGCTTCGAGGACCTCAAACGCAGACGTCCCGACCTCTCACGCATCCGCAGTGCGATCGGATTCGAGCCCGCGATCGCGCTGAGGCAGACAATCCTGGACATCGCAGAAGACATCCGGTCGCGTGAGGCCGGCGCGAGGGAGCGGTCGGCATGACGCTCCCGATGGATGATCTGAGCCTTCCGACGATCGAAGAGCTGGCCCAGCGGGTGTCTGCACTCGAAGGAGCCGAGCCGGCGGCAGAGCAAGCCCCGTCGATGCTGGCTCTGTTCAACGGCTACATCTGGGTCGCGGTGGTCGCGTTCCTCGTGAGCGTGATCGCAACGCCCATCATGCGCCAGCTTGCGCTCTCGCAGGGCATTATCGATCGCCCGAGCGACCCGCGGAAGGTGCACCGGCGACCCATCGCGTACCTGGGCGGGGCGGCGGTGTTCCTGGGGCTGATGTTCGGAATCCTGTTCAGCTACTTCGCCTACCGATTCGACTGGCTCATCGAGTTCCACGCCACCGAGCACGGGACCCCCGAGACGCTGGGCAACCCGTTGCCCGTTCCGCTATCGATCCTGGCCGGCATGGCGGTCATCACGATCGTCGGGCTGCTCGACGATGTGTTCCATCTGCCGCCCTGGCCGAAGATCGGCGGACAGCTGTTCGCCGCGGCGGCCTTGGCGTACGAAGACGTGGGCGTGAAGGTCGCGGCGGGTCTGCTCCAGCCGATCGCCAACGTGCTGGGATTTGAGGATCTGATCTTCACGGTTCCCTTGGGCGGGATGTCGTTCCAGATCGATCTGATTTACTGGACCGGCACGCTGATCATCGCGGGCTTCGTGATCGGCGCCTGCAACGCGAGCAACCTGATCGACGGGCTGGACGGGCTGCTCACCGGCACCACCGCGATCGCTGCGATGGGGCTGCTGTTCATCGCGATGCTGCTCGCGCTCGCCGACGACGGACCGCTGGACGGCATGAGGCTGGTGTTGTGCCTCGCGTTGCTTGGCGCATGCCTCGGCTTCCTGCCCCACAACTTCAACCCGGCGAGCATCTTCCTGGGCGACTCCGGCTCGATGCTCATGGGGTACACCACAATCGTGATCGTGCTCACCCTGGGCGACACCGGGCGGACCAACCTTGTGATCGCGGGGCTCGTGATCTACGGCGTGCCCCTAACCGACACAGTGCTCGCCATCGTCCGGCGAAAGCTCGCCGGCAAGAGCGTGTCGGTCGCCGACGACCAGCACCTGCACCACATGCTGAAGCGGGCGTTGGGCGTCAAGGGCGCGGTGTTCGTTCTCTACGCGATCGGCCTCGGTTTCGCCGTGCTCGGCGTGCTCCTCAGCGTCAGCCGGGCCCGCGTGGGGTATGCCGCATCGCTGCTCTTCGCGAGTTACATCGGGATCATCGCGATCAAGGCCGCACGGCAGGCCCAACTCGAACGCGAGGCAGACGAGAAAGCAACCCGGCACGAACTGCCGGTGACCTCACCTCGCACGCCCGCGGCCCCCGAGCCATCCGAGGCGGTGGAAACGAAGACCACCGAGGAGTCCGCCGAGCCCGCGTGATCCTGGCCCGCCCGTATACTCATGCCCGATGGATCGACCAACCCCCGAAGGCCCACAGGAAGGGCAATCCGAGCCGCGCCCTCCTGTGCAGCACAGCTCGCGTGCCGCGTGCCGCGTCGTCGCCCTCATTAACCAGAAGGGCGGGGTCGGCAAGACCACGACCACAGTGAATCTCGCCGCCGGCCTGGCGAAGCTCGGCCGGCGCGCCCTCGTGGTGGATCTCGATCCGCAGGCCCACGCGACGCTCCACCTGGGCGCCGACCCGCAGGAACTCGGCGCCTCGGTCTACGACGTGCTGAACGATCCGGCGCAGGCCGAGGCCGCGATCAGACCCGTGAGTGACAGGCTCTCGCTTATCGGCGCAGAGACCGACCTCGCGGCGGCTGAAACCGAGTTGGCTCAGGCCGACCACCGCCAGCACCGGCTCGCTGATGCCTTGGGTCGTGTGAATGACCGGTTCGACTTCGTTTTGCTGGATTGTCCTCCTGCGTTGGGTCTGCTCACGATCAACGCACTGACCGCTGCGAGCGAGGTGCTGATCCCGATGCAGGCACACTTCCTCGCGCTCCAGGGCGTGGGCAAGCTGCTCGAGAGTGTTCAGCTGGTTGGCCAGGCAACAAACCCTGGCCTGCGCGTGTCGGGCGTTGTGCTCTGCGCACACGACAACCAGACGGCCCACGGCAAGGAGGTCGTGGCCGACATGGAAGACTTCTTCCAGCAGGCATCGGGAACGGGCTTGCCCTGGGCGGGCGCCCGTGTGTTCCGCCCCCCCGTTAGGCGCAACATCAAGCTCGCCGAGTGCCCGAGCTTCGGGCAAACAATTTTTGACTACGCACCCGAGGCGCCGGGCGCGGCCGACTATTGGGCGCTCGCCGCGGCGTTGGACGCCGTGCGACCAGAGCCCGCCACTCCTGCAGTGCCCGAGCCCCCGGTGGTTGAAACGAGACCCGCCGAGCCTTCGGCCCATCACGCCGGATGACGCGGGCGGTGCGCCTCCTCGCACGCGGTGCGTTCATCACGTACGCCACTGCGCTGCTCGCACTCTCACTCTGGCCCCGGGTGACCGCCGAGGGACCCATCGAGCGGACCGATCTGGTCATCCACTTCGCGGCATATCTGATCTGGACGCTGTTCTTCGCCGCGAGTGACTGGTTCGGAGGGAGCAGTGCGGCGAAACGAATCGCAGTGGTTGGCCTTGTCGCAGGCGTCTGGTCGGTGATCAGCGAGCTACTCCAGGGGATCCCCGGGCTGGGGCGGACCGTCGCGTTCGAGGACGCCCTGGCGAACCTGGGCGGGGTTGTGCTTGGGCTGGGTGTGCTCGCGTTGCTCATTCCGGCGGATCGCCGAGCATCCGCGTCACATTCGCTTCCAGCTGAGGAGGGAGAGGGCGATGTCGGGGGTACTGTCCGGACGATTAGTCTCCTGACGCTTACGAGCCGCGTTCTTGGGCTTGCGCGGGACCTTTTGCTGGTGCGGGTCTTCGGAAACACCGCATCGGGCAGCGCGTTCGCAGCGGCGTTCGCGATCCCGAACCTCTTCCGCAGACTCTTCGGTGAAGGCGCGCTCTCTGCCGCCTTTATCCCGGAGTACGCGCGCGCGCTCCGCGAAGAGCCTGAGACCGCCGATCGCTACGCGTCACTTGTCGTACTCACGGTGGCGGCGGTCACCGGTGCTTTGCTCGCCGTGGGCGAAGCGGCGCTGGTCGGAGTGTTGCTCTTGACCGATGACGACCCGGTCCGCGATAACTCGCTCCGCCTCGTGATGCTGCTGCTCCCGTTCATGCCGCTTGTGTGCACGACCGCGACCCTCGGCGGACTGCTGCAGGTACACGGGCGCTTCATGCCCACCGCCGCGGCGCCGGTGGTGCTCAACCTCCTACTCGTCGGGGTCGGCGCCGCGGCGCTGAGCTCGGACGATGCACCGGATCTCGCCGCTGGGCACCTTGGGCTTGCGGCTCTGGTCGCCGGATTCGCGCAGACGGTCTGGGCACTCGGAGCGCTGCGCACGCACGTGCGCTGGTCGGTCGAGTTCGAAGGCGTCGGCCAACGCGTGCGCACGACACTCGCCCGCTTCATCCCGGCACTCCTGGGTTTGGGCACGATCCAGCTCAACACGTTCATTGACACGCTGATCGCGATGTGGCCCAACTGGGTGGGACCGACCGTGATGGGCAGGGCGTATCCGCTCGGGATCGACGCGAACGCCGTGCTTTTCTTCACGCAGCGGCTCTACCAGTTCCCACTTGGTGTGTTCGGGATCGCGGTTGCCACGGCGGTTTTCCCGGTGCTCAGCCGCCAGAGCGACGAGCCCGACTCGTTCGCCCAAACCCTCCGTAACGGGATTCGCCTCAGCCTCTACATCGCGTTGCCCGCGAGCGTGGGGCTCGTGATCGTCCGCGAGGATCTCGTTGGCGTGCTCTTCGGCGCGGGCGACAGCCAACGGGGGTTCGACGCCTCGGGCGCTGCGCAGGCCTCTGCGGTGCTCCTGGGATACGCCTGGGCGGTATGGGCGTACTCGCTCAATCACGTGCTGACCAGAGCGCTCTTCGCGCTGGGTGATACCGCGGGCCCAGCGCGTGCGGCGCTCGTGATGGTCGGTGTGAACCTCGCGCTGAACCTCACGCTCATCTGGTTCCTTGGCGTCGCGGGGCTCGCGTGGTCCACCTCCATCGCCGCGACCGGCCAGACGGTCCTGCTCGCCCGGCGCCTCGTGCAAAGGACCGGTTCTCCCCTTGTCGATCGCGACGCGGCCCGGGCCGCGATGATCACCCTCGTGCTTGCGCTGACGATGGGGGCGGTCGTGCTCGTGACGGTGGCGGTGATGGAAGCGGGCACCGTGCGCCTGATCGCCGGTGTGCTCCTGGGCATCGTGGGCTACGGGCTCGCATCGGCGCTCACAAAGCGCCCAGAGCTTGGCTGGCTGCTCCGCCGCCGCGCCGGGTAGTCTCGGTGCATGGGCGTTGATCTGACGAACCGTGTCATCGTGATCACCGGCGGCGGCACCGGCATCGGCCGGGCGACAGCGCTCGCGTGTGCCCGTGCGGGCATGCACGTTGCGCTCGGCGCCCGCCGGCTCAAGAAGCTGCAGGCAGTCGCTGACGAGGTGCGTGCGCTCGGCACGAACGCGATCGCGGTGGAATGTGACGTGGGGCGCGCGGAGGACTCCATCACGCTGCTCGACCGCGCCGATGCCGAACTGGGCCCGGTCTACGCGGCATTCGCGAACGCCGGGTACGGCTTCGAGTCTCGACTGCTCGACACACCCGACGAGCGGATCGCGGAGATCATGGACACCAACTTCTATGGATCGATGCGGCTCGCGCGACCGGCGATCGAACGCATGCGGTCCCGGGGAGAGGGCCACTTCCTTTTTTGCTCGAGCTGTCTCAGCAAGCTTGGGGTGCCCTATTACGCGCCTTACTGCATGAGCAAGGCCGCGCAGGACTTCGCGGCTCGCTCGTTGCGTCACGAGCTCGAGCCCGAGGGCATCGCTGTCACAAGCATCCATCCCGTCGGAACACGCACAGATTTCTTCGACACCGCCCGCGCGAACAGCGGCGGCCAGACGCTCGCCGACCGCACACCGAGCGCGATGCTCCAGCCGCCGGAGGCCGTCGCGAAGCGGATCGTTCGGAAGCTTCGCGCCGGCAAAGGCGGCGAGGTCTGGACGGGCTTCACCAAGCGGTTCCCGTTCGCGATCAGCGTCATGTTCCCCGGGCTGACCGACCTGTTACTCCGTCGGATGGTCGCGAAGCGGCGCTAACCCAGACGTTCGAGGAGCACGACACAATGCGCCTCGACAGCGCGGCCCTCGCCAACCGCATCCACCCGCTCGTGTGTCTTGCCCTTCAGGTTCACAAGCCCCGGGTCCATCCCGAGCAGCCCCGCGAGCCGATCTCGGATCTCGGCCTTGCGCGGCCCGAGCTTGGGTGTCTGGAGCACGACCGTCGCGTCGAGGTTCACCGGACGGAACCCGGCGTCCCGAACGCGCGCCAACGCTGCGCCGAGAAACTCCGCCGAGTCCCGGCCCTCGTTGGCTGTGTCGGTGTCGGGAAAGAGCTGGCCGATATCCGGACCCGCGATCGCACCGAGCAGGGCATCGGTCACGGCATGAAGAAGCACGTCTCCGTCGGACCTCGCGACCGGCCCCCGGTCAGACTCCAGCACCACGCCGCCGATCACGAGCGGGCGGCCCTCACCGGCCGGTTTGATGGGCTCAAGACGGTGCAGGTCCCAACCATGACCGATTCGCAGGACGGTTTTGGGCTCGGATCCCTCAGACACGCGCCGATCCTACCCTCGGTCCGAGTCCGGCCCGCCCGAAACGCGAGCCGGGAACCTCCGCCGGCCGATGGTCTGCGGGAACAAGCCTTTGGCCCTCGGAAGGATGCACCGCCCATGCCGAACCGCACGCGCAATCCGATCGCCGGCAGCCCGGCAGCCTCGCTCGCGGCCGCCGCCCTCTTGGGCGGGGTGATCGCTGGGGGCCTCAGCGGCTGTCAGTCGAGCGACGACCGATACCGCTTCCAGTCGTCTCCGCACGTGCCCAAGTCGGTCACCGTCGTTGACACCAGCACCGAAGAGGTCGTGTGGGCGTACGACATCCCGGTGGGTAGCGAGCTCCGGGTGAACTTCGGTGAGGACAAGTACGAGTACGGCGCGCTTACGCCCAACGCGAAGATGCGCTACGTCCTCTATCCGAGCGGGGAACGAGGAGAGATCGCGGTTCCGCCGCGCGGCAGCCGACGTCTGGACATGACCGTTCGTCCCGGACCCGAGGAGTTCCCGGCGCCCGAGATCGATCCGGTTGTTCCCCCAGCGCCAGGCGGCGGCTAATCCCCTATTGATCCGCTCAGATCGCCTGCAACTCGCGCGGGGCGGGCTCGGTTGTACGACCCCCGGCCAGGGGCTCGCTGGGCGGCGTCTGAGATGCTGAGTTATTCGAAAACGCCCGCGCGATACCCTCGCGCATATCGATCACAAGCCCGAATACCAGAGGCACGAGCACAAGTGTGAAGACGGTTGAGCACACCAGCCCGCCGATCACGACCGAGCCCAGACCCCGGTACATCTCGCTGCCGGCGCCCGGGAAGAGCACGAGCGGGAGCATCCCCCCCACGCTGGTCATGCTCGACATCATGATGGGCCGGATGCGTGTCTTGACACTCATCGCGATCGCATCGGCCGGCGCAAGCCGCCCGGTCTGACCTGCCTCATCACCCTCGCCGATTCCCCGCATGAAGTTCAGGGCCTGATGCACGATCAGGATCGCGTTGTTCACGACGACACCGATCAGGATGATGAAGCCGAGCATCGTCAGCACGTCGAGCTGCTGGGTCGCGATGACCGGGTTGAGCGCCGTCTGATCGTGGACGATCCGCAGCCCCACGAACCCGCCGACCACAGCCAGCGGCACGCTGAACATGATCACGAACGGGTAGATGAAGCTCTCGAAGAGAGCGCACATCAGCAGATAGGTGACGATCAGGGCCCAGACCATCCGGGCGGTCCCCAGCTCGGGCGAGCTGCTGAACGCGTAGGCGATGCCACCGGCGATCACCGCCGCGAGCAGTGCGCCGCCGACGCCGTAGCCCACGCTCTGGATGCCGGTCTTCCGAACGAGGCCTCGTACCAGCACGACCCCGGCGAGCAAAGCACCCGCACCCACCACCGCAAGCGTGAGTGTCGCGGAGAGCCCGCTGTCCTCACTGGCGGCTGGAGCGGCTCCGAAGAGCGATGCCTGCACCTCATCGAGCTTCGCGGCCGTGCCCTCAAGCCTGACGCGCATCGAGCGATCAATAAGCCCCGCGCCCTGCGCCGGGCCGATGACCTGCTCCCGAATTGTCTGCATCACGTCCTCGAGTGCCTGATCGTCAGGGGGCGTGATCTGGATCGTGACACTTGCGAGCTCCTCGATCCTCTGAATATCCTGCGGCGACTCGGTCGGAACGAGATCGACGATGGTGTCGAGCGGGACAACCGGCCCGACTGGAGTGGCGATCGGGACCGACGCGAGGTCTTCCTTCTTGCTTAGGCGTCCGCCTTCCGGGAGCAGCACGAGGTCCACGTTCTCATCCGCGAGACGGAACTCGCCTGCGAACGCTCCATCGAACAGCGCCCGTACAGCGCTCCCGAGCCCCTCGGTCGTGAGCCCTAGCTCGCGCCCACGGTCGTTGAGCCTGACCTGCCACTCCGGCTGGCGAAGGTTGAAGTTGGCTGGATCGGGCCGCACATTGCCGAATCCATATGCGCTGCCGGCGATGCCGAACATCATCCCCGCGGCATCCGTCACTCGCTCCAGATCCGGCCCACTGATCTCGATGTCGATGGTGTTCCCGCCGCCGACACCGCGCCCAAAAAGCGAGCTCTGCTGTGCTCCACCAAACGCGTCGGGCAAACCGCTCATCGCGTTCGTCAGGAGTTGGCCGATCGGCCGGACGACCTGCGGGTCAGCGCTGCGCGCACCCGCGAACATGATGCCTCCCGGCGAGCCGATGAAGTACATATCGACGGCCACCGGGTCGTACGGCGGAGGAGGTTCTTGCCCCGGCGCACCGCGCCGTGGGATCGGCGGAAGGTCCTCGATGTTCTCGAAGTTCCCGGCGCGATAGGGCTCCATGACGGACTCGATCCGGTCCGCGATGGCCGCGCGTTGCTCCACGCTCATGCCTGGCGGGATCAGCACGCCACCAAACACAAGGTTGCGGTTGCCCGCGGGGAGGTAGTCCATCGGGGGTGCGAGTGCGATCGCGCCGCCAAGGCTCACCGCGACCATGACAAGGATCACAAGCGGCCTCAGCGTCCAGCCCCGCCAGCCGGTCAGCAGCCACTTGACCGCGACAGCTGACGCGCCGACCAAGACCGAAGCGACCCGATCGAGCCCGAACAGCGAGCCGATCGTGCGCTGGTAGAGCGAGTTCTTGTTGCCTCGCGAGACATTCAGGAACTGGCCACACGCGGCCGGGATCACCGTGATCGATACGATCAGACTCAGCGTAACGCTGGCGACGATCGCGATGGAGATATCGCGGAAGAGCTGGCCCGCTTCCTCGGCGATCGTCAGCACAGGCACGAAGACCGCTGCGGTCGTCAGCGTGCTCGCGAGGATCGCGCCCCAGACCTCCTTGCCGCCCTTGTACGCCGCCTCGAACCGCCCCTCACCCATCATTCGGTGGCGATAGATGTTCTCAAGCACAACGATCGCGTTGTCAACGACCATGCCCACGGCAAACGCCAGGCCGGCGAGCGAGACGACGTTGAGCGTGCGTCCGAGTGCGAGCAGCACGAGGAACGTGCCGATCACCGAAACGGGGATCGCGATCGCGATCACGCCCGTTGAGATGATCGAGCGGAGGAAGATGATCAGGACACCTGCCGCGAGCAGACCACCAACCCAGAGGTTCTGGGTCACAAGCTCGATCGAGCTGCGGATATAGATCGTCTCGTCGTAGACCTGCGTGAGCTGGAGGTCGGGTCCGACGTGCAAGCCATCGGGCGCCTCCATCGCGGGGAGCATATCGGCACGCACGTTGTCGAGCCGCTCCTGGAGCCCCTCCATGACCTCAATCACGTTTGCGCCGGTCTGGCGGATCACGCGGAACGCAAGAACCTGGTTCGCGCGGGCGCGGACGAAACCGCTACGGCGCTCGAATCCGAGCTTCACCTCCGCGATGTCACGGACGTACACCGGCAGACCTTCTCGGTACGCCACGATCACATCCATGATCTCTTGCGGGTCCTCGAACTGCCCCACCACCCGCACGCGGTAGTCACGCTTGCCTTCGGCAATCGTGCCACCCGACACGTTGCGGTTCTCGCCCCGGATCGCGGCGATCACGTCGAGGTGGTTGAGGTTCCGCTGCGCGAGCGCAAGCGGATTGATGAGCACCTGCACCTCGTTGTCACGCCCGCCGAAGATATCCACGCTCGCGACGCCGGGGGTCCGCTCGAGGTAAGGCCTGACCTCCTTGTCGAGCCTTGGAAAGAGCGTCGAGATATCGAACCCGCTGGCAACCAGATCATCGCGACGCTCGGGCTTGATCTCAAGAATGATCCATGCGATCGCGTTCTCGCTCGCCGAGTCGGCCGCGATGATGCGGGGTTCCTCGACCTCTTCGGGGTAATCGGGCACCTGCCGTAGCTTGTCGGCAACGTCCTGAAGCGCCCGGTCGATGTCGGTCCCGATGAAGAACTCAAGGAACACCTGGCTCGAGCCCTCGCTCGTCGTCGAGCGCATCGACTTGAGGTTCTCGAGGTTCTTGAGCTGCTCTTCTTGCTCCTTGGTTACCTCATCAACAATCTCATCGGGGCTGCGCCCGGGCCAGGACGTCTGCACGCTGATCTCGGGCCGATCCACGGTCGGTGTGAGCTGCACGGGGATCGCCCCGACGCTGACCAGCCCGAACATCACGAGCAGGATCGTCGCGACCGCGACACCGACAGGCCTCATGATGGAGAGCTTCACGAGATCCATGCGATCATCCTCCAGCCGCCGGCTCGCTCGTAGCCGAGGGCTCGGGTGCGATCGGAGCGGTCGGGAACAGCCGCTCGTTGCCCTCGACAACGATCCGATCTCCGGTTGTCAGACGCCTCGCCTCGACCGCGATCCGGTCGCCACCGGTCGCGAAGAGTGGCCTGACACGGACCGGCATCGCTTGCATCCCCGCCTGACCCGGCGCGGCGAGGTACACGAATGTTCCCGCGTCATCGCGCAGGATCGCGTCCTTATGCACCGTCAGGTGCTCCGCGTCCTGACCCGTCGGGATCTCACCAACCGCGGTCATCCCTGGCTTCAGCAGACCCCCGGTGTTGTCGAGCGGCACCCGGACACTGAACAGCCGACTCAGAGGATCGACCTCCGCGATCACCCGACCGACCGGCGCGAGCAGATCAAGCCCGAGCGCGTCGATCCGCACGCGAACGTCCACACCCTCGATGCCGACACGACCGGCGAACCGCTCGGGCACGTCGAGCCAGGCCTCGATGTTCGCCGACTCGACGAGTTCCACGACCGCCTCGCCCTGATCGAGCCACTGACCTATCTCGGCGTTCCGCGAGACCACGGTCCCCGCAAACGGGGCGCGAACCTCCATGTTGCTCAGCCGCTCGCGGGCGTTTGCCAGATTTGCTTCAGAAAGCGCGACCTCGGCGCGGGCCTCGTCGAGCCTCGCGTTCGCCGCGGTCACCGCGGTGCGGGCCCCGTCGTACTCGCTGGGCGAGGCCGAACCACGGGTGCGGAGTTCCTCCACGCGTTCGAGGTCGAGTCTGGTCTCCTCGAGCTCCGCCTCGCGCTGCGCGACCACAGCCAGCCTGGCTTGGATCTCCGCCTCGCCCGAGCGCACGCTGATCCGCGCGAGGGCATCATCGAGCGTCGCGATCACGTCGCCCGCCTCGACCGAATCGCCCGCGTCAAAGGCAACGAGGGTGACCAATCCCTCTTCTTCCGCGGCCACAAGCGCCCGGCGAACGGCACGCACCTCACCGGTTACCTGACGCCAACGCTCGATGGTCTCACTCCTGACCGGGTCAACCACGACCGGAAAGGGTCCTTGCGCCGAAACCTGCGAGCAAGTCCCAATCAGAGCAACGAGCACGAGCCACCAGCTACGCAGAGCCATCGCTGACCCCCCCATCGCTACGTCCATCCGCGGTGAGCAGCTCTCCGGCATCGAGGAACCGCTTCAACTGCTCGGAAAGCTGGGCCCGCTCACCCTCATCGAGCACGCCCATGCGCTCGCTGATCCCTTCAAAGTGCCCTGGCAAAATCTCATCGAGCCGCGACTCACCCGCGGGCGTGATCTTCACGACCCACGACCGACGGTCTTCGGCGCTCCGCGTGCGCTCGACCAAGCCCTCCTCTTCCAACGAGTCGATGACTCCCGTCATCGCCCCCCTGGACATGCCGCTCCTGTCCGCAAGGTCAGACGCAGTCGCAGGCTCGGAGATGCACTTATTCAGCAGCATCAGCACGATGAACCGTCCCTGGCTCAGCCCGTGGCCGGCAAGGAATGCCTCGAACTCTGCAAGCACATCGCTTGCCGTGCGGAGCAGCAGGAGCCACAGCTCGATCGAGCTAGGGTCGGCCCCAGCGGCGGCATGGCGCTCCGAGTGCTCCCGAATCGAATCGAAGCTCGGGATCTGGCGAAGAAGGAACACGGGTGAAAACCTCCGCGGCGATATAGTCATGAGCTAAACAATCAGCCACAAAACCATACGCAGCCTCAGCAGCCCAGATCCACCGGCCCGGTCAGCGATCCCACCTCACTCGGATACCTGATCAGTTTGGCCGAGCTCGACCCAAGTGCCCGCCGAGAGCAGCACGAGCCCAGCACCAACGTCATTGCAGCCGAGCATGCGAACCGCAGCATCGCGGTAGGTCGTGAGCTGAGCCGCGTGAGCCCGGAGCCGATCGCGGGCGAACTCGGCTCGGTCCATGCCTTCCCGCATCGTGTCGGACTTGTAATCGAGCACCTCTGCCCAGACGGCACGCCCCTTGGGATCACGCCCAATCACGAGCCGATCGAACCGCCCGCTGACAAGCTCACCGGCAGCCCCGAGCGTTGCGAAATCCCACTCCGTCTCGACCTCAACCACGCCGTCATTCGGAACCCGATCGGCATACCAGGACCTTGAGAGCCTCGGCACAAACGGTGAGAGCTGAGCGCGGAGCGCCGCAACAACTGCCGGCGCCTCCCCGCCCGAAACCCCGGCCTCGACGACTTGGCCGATCATTGCCTCGTCCGCCGGCAAACCATCGTCGGCCCACCGCAACAACTCGAGCGCGGCATGCAGTGCGAGCCCGTGCGCAGCGCCGTCGCTCGGCGCCGCGGCCCGATCGGCAACCGTGGCGGCATGCCGACTGGGCGTCACCATCGGCGCTCGCGTGACGGGCCGACGTGCACTGGTGTCAAACCGCATCGGGATGGCCTCGGGTCGGGAGGTATCCATGATCCGCTCGCGAAGATCCCCGGCCCAGCTCCCCAAAGCGTGTGCCCAGAGAACCCGCGACGCGCTATCGGTTGACGCCCCTTCATCCGGCTCTCCCGCGAGCGTTTCACGCAACGCCCGCGCCGCCGAAACCGCGTCGCTCGGCGTATCTGGCGGCGCTTCCATGATCATGTCAAGCCGCCGTCGAGCGCGGGTCATGCCCACATACAGCACACTCAGCTCTGCAAGCCACTCGCGTTGCTCGGCGTAGCTGTGCAACTCGGAGCTCGCTCTGTCGAAAACGCGAACCGCCTCGCCAGGCCTGGTGCTTACCGTCGGTGCCTGACCGTCATCGCCCGGACGCAGCACAACACCATCGCGAACCTCCCAACGATTGTCGAGGTCAGGCATCACCACCGCATCAAACTCGAGTCCCTTGCTCTGATGCACGGTCATGACTCGGACGCCGGCGCCCGACGGATCGTTCGGCGCACGGGTCTCGATCCAGCCCGCAAGCGACGACGCACGACCGCCCGGCTGTTCGGCGTCAAATGCCTCCGCGACCCGTACCACCGCCTCAGCGCGGCGCACGCCCTCGGCGTCCATCCCGTCGCCGCACCGACTGAGCACGCTCGAGAGCGAGGCCGCGAACCCATGACGACCGCATGCCTCGATAAACGGCAACAGGGCTCGCCACGCCGAGACGCGGTCGGTTGGATCGCCCACATCGAGCGCCGGCCCAAGCGGCGTTCGCGCGAAGTGGAAAAGCCTCATCGTGTCGCCCGGATGGTCACAGAACCGCAGCATGCTCGCGACGGCACCCGCGACCGGTGAATCCGCGAGCGTGCCCCCACCCTCCTCGCTGACCGCGAGCCCGGGCACGTGCCCGCGGATCGTCGCGGCCACAGTGCGCACGCGGGCGTTCTTTCGGACGAGCACTCCAACACTCGCACCGGGCGCTTCACGCAAGATCGACTCAACCCGCGCCGCGGCGAGTTCATCGACGAGCCGCACGCGGTCCCGCGCCGCCTTCGCCCGCTCCCCGGTCTCAAGTAGAGTTACCGCGCCGCCGATTCCAGGCTCACGCGGTGCCGCGTGATGGCGCGAGAAGCCCTTTAGCCAATCGGCTAGCGCCGGCGACCCCTCGAAGCTCGGCGCATCGATGAGCCCTTCGAATACGCGATTCACCGTGTCGAGTATGGGCTGTGCACTCCGCCAGCTCGTTTCCATCGACTCGGACTCGACGCCCGGCACGAGATCCGGCAACGCCCCGAGCAATGAGGGCTCGGCGCCACGCCAGGTGTAGAGCGACTGCTTCGGGTCCCCCACCACAAAGACCGAGCGAGGAACCGCACCGTCCTCGCCGTCGGGATCCTGAACCAGTTCTTCGAGCAAGGGCCGAACCAGAGCAAACTGGTCGAGCGAGGTGTCCTGGAACTCATCGAGCAGGACATGCCGGTAGCTCGTATCGAGCCGAAAGTAGAGATGATCGAGCACGCCCTGCAGGTCTTGCTCGAGCAGCATGCGCGGCACGTCGTCGAACCGGCGCGCACCGCGGGCTACCTGTACGGCCTCGTATCGATCAGAGAACAGCCCTGTGAGCTCGCGGGTCGCGCTGTTACGCCCGCCGAGTTCGGCGAGCAATGCCCGACCGACCAGATCCCCAATCCCCTCCAGCGCGTCGCCCAGCGCATCGTCGTACGTCTTCTTGTAATAGCGGCGGTCTCCGGAGATCGCACCACCGAGCAGCGCGTTCGCGCCCAGATCCGCGAAGTCACCGGCACCAAGCTTGTCTGCGATCGTCGCGACCGCCTTCGTGAACCGGCCGTCGGGCGCGCCCTTCGAAGTCAGCGGCACCGGTGCCGAACGCAGCGCCGCGATTGCGATGCTGAGTTCATCCGCGGTCGGCGCGGTCGCACCCTCTCCGAACCACGCTGTGCCCTCCCCAGCCCGTCGTGAAGCCTCACGAGCACCGCCCACGGCGCGCAGCATCGCCTGATGCACGCTCCGCCCGAACGCGCTGCGGTGCAGCAACACGAACAGTGTCGAGAGGTCCTCGCCCTCCGCAAGGTCCAGCGCCGTCTCGCACGCCTGCCCCCGCATCGCCCTGTCGGTCTCCTCCTCAACAATCCGCCAGCCGGGGGCGTGGGTGCCGTCGAGTTCGATCGAGGACGCCATCCGAAGCAATAGAGAATCGAGCGTCAGCACACTCAACCGCGCCGGGTCATCGAGCAGCCTCGCGAGCACCGCGCGACATCGCTCGGGCGTCAGGCCGGCGTGCGCGTGCTCACGCAGCCTCGCGAGCGCCCCCGGGCCATCGCCGCTGGCGGCCTCCGCAAGCACAGCGATCACCCGCTCAAGGATCTCGCCAGCCGCCTTGCGCGTGAACGTCGCGGCGAGGATCGATCCGGGATCCTCGCCTTCCGCGAGCAATGCCACGAACCGGTTCGCGAGCCGGAATGTCTTGCCCGAGCCCGCGGATGCCGTGATCGCGCTGAACCGTCGCTCGCTCAAGGTCGATCTCCGAGGCCTTCAGAGCCAACGTCTGCGTGCGCGGCATCGAACGCCTCGCCAGTGAGCATCGCGAGCGGCCCCCGCACCGTCGGACGCTCGCCGATGTCGTCGAAGAACCCGCTCTTGATGCCGAAGACCACGCCCCCCGCCGCGGCATACGCATCGTCAAGATCCCGATCGCTCCAGTCGGCCTCCTCCAATCCGACTGCGCTGCTCGACCTCCCGACCATGATGTAGCCCATGCGAACCGTTGCGTCTGGACCAACAGCATCGATCGTCCGGACAAGAAGCCGATAGATCGGCAACTGGAGATCGAACCAACGCCCCTCGCGGTCGCGGTGCGTCGCGTTGGGGGGCTTCTGATGCTCGCCTGTTTTGTAATCGAGCACAGCGAACTCGCCAGTCTCGGCGTGCCGCTCGATGCGATCGATCTTGCCCGTCACGCGTGCGGTGTGCGGACCAAACTCAAGCTCGACGCCTCCAGCGCCAGTAGACCACTCCGGATCGGTGAATCTGCGCCAGCCGTCAGCCCGGCGTGACGCGTGCCACTCCGCGAGTTGCGACAGCCGCGCACGCGCGGCCGCGAGTTGGAGACGAACAGCGGGCCGCGGGCGATCTCCGAAGCGATCACCCGCGACCGCGTCGAGCATCGCGAGCATCGCTGCTCGGACACGATCCGGCGCAGTCGAACCGTCCTCTTCGGTGTAAGCAAAGCGCTCGAGCGCTGTATGCACCAGATCACCGAACCCGCCACCGTCGAGCTCGACCCCACAGTCGTCACGCTCGCGCAAGCGCAACACATGCTTGAGGTAGAACTCGTACGGCGAGCAGAGGTACCGAGCGAAGCCGGTCACCGGGATCCTTGGCGGATCGCCCAGCTCGTGCGCACGCGACACATCCGGCACTGGCGCAAACGCGTCGCGATTGTCGGGCATGAGCCGATCCTCCACGAGCCCCACCGGGTGTAGGAGGTGCTCCGCGGAAGCGCGGCGTACCCGCCGAACCATCGTTTCCCCTGCGCCGAGCAAGAACCGGCTCGGGAGAAGCGGCTCGCCTTGGGCTGTGCGTCTGCCAGCAATGAACCGGACCGACCGCTTTGTCGCGACGAGAGCGGCGATCCGGTACTTGTCGATCCCGGCGTGCGACGACCTTGGACGCACACCGAGCGCGCGCCGGACCGCATCGGGCAAAAGAGCACCCGACGCACCCGCCGGGTCGCTTGGGATAGCCCCCTCGTTAGCGCCGCAAACCACAGCATGTGACGCGGGGTCGTAGAGCGCTTCGAGCCAACCGATCAGCTCGACCGAGTCGCCATCTGGCTCACCCGGCAACGGGTTGGCGCCCGCCTCCTCGATCAGCAGCTGGGCCGCCTCCGCCGCAGAAACCGTCGCGAGGTCACCTGTGTGGACGAGCTCGTGTGCCGCCTCGATCAACGCGGATGCCGCGAGCGCGTCGCCGCAACGATCGGGCGCGGGATCCGCTGTCGAGTAGGAGCCATAGAGCGTAAGCAGAAGATTGGCGAGCGATGACGCGTGTGTCCCGACCGGCGCGGGCTCCGCGTCCCAGAGCGCTCCCAACAGCTTCTGAGCGCCCGACAGGGCCCGAACACCCGGCGACGCTAAGCGCGGCAACCGCTCGTGACGGTCTACCGCAAGCTCATCGAGCCACTTCGTTGGGCACAGATCAAGCGTGATCGTGATCCAAACGGTCACCGCGGGGTGGCGTACGAACGCCGCGAGCGCGTCGGCGCTCCGGGTAGCCAAGAGATCAGCGATGCGCGCAAGCAATCGACCCGGGCCGGATGCCCCGACCGTGCACGTCGCTGCATCGCGCAGCGTCAGACCTGGTGTTCGCTCGCCCCGCCGTGCAACTGCGCGTGCAACGCCCGAATCTGCCGCGATCACGACCGCCTCGTGCGGCGCGATGCCCGACGACCAGCCCGCGAGGCAAGCTACCGCACGTTCCGCCTGGTCCGCGTCGTCTTCTGCAAACTCGATGGCGTCGTCATTCAAGCTAAGATCACGACGAGTCCATCGCGATGCGATCAGCGCGCCGATCTCGTCGAACCGATCGCGGTCGGCCTCGGGTGCACACACGAGCGAGAGCGCACCGCCCTGATGCGAGGCCAGCGAAAGGCGGAGCACCCTCGGCGGATCGGCAACTGACGCGAGCACGACCGGCCCGGACCATGCCGATGCACCGACCCTCAGTAGTTCGATCCTGCCGAGCCCCGGATCAGGCTTGCCGAGTGCGACCAGCCTTGCTGCGTACTCGTCCTGGACATTCTCAAGCGCGCGCCAACGGTCGATCTCCATAAAGCCGGGGACTTCCGGACCACGGCGCACCACGTCGGCAAAGACCAGACCCTCGGCGGAGAGTTCATCGTGAGCCCTGGCGATGAGCTGCGCGAGCCGCGCCCAGGCCGAGGGCACAGACGCCGGGGGAACACTCTGGACGATCGCCCGCAGCACATCCTCTGGCTGGGCGCGGAGCGCGGCAGTCCAGGCAAGCCGAGTCACCACCGGCCCGGGGGCCAGCATCGTCCTCCCGAGCATGAGATCGGTCGCGTCGGCGGGCGTCACGATGCGAGGCGGGCCGAGCGCAGCACCCTTGGAAGCCGCGAGCTCGATGAGAGACGCCAGCAAGAGCCGCCCGGCACGGCGTGTTGGGACCACGACGAGTAAATGCCCGAGCCGACCCGCACTGGCGAGGCCGAACCGGTCCCAGATGGCACGTGACCACGCCAAAACCGGGGTCTGTTCCCATCCCAGAAACAGACGATCGGGCTGGTTGTGTTCACCTGCCACCCGGAGCGAGGGTACCGCGCAGAACCCGCCATTGAGATTGTCCAGCTTCACCACGAAGTGGACCGATCGATGGTCTCGTACGGGCGTGTAGCGCGGAGAACGAAAGAACGGCCGAGGGAAGGCCGGATCGCTGGGCGAAGGAGTCGCGATATGGGCATGATCAGCCGTCTTTCCAAGGTCTTCGGTTCGGGCAAGCCCGAGCCATCCGGGCCGCACCGCAACGGCTCGTCGAACGGCGTGCACCGGAACGGTGAGACAATCCCTCACCGGCCCGTCATGGTCGAACCGGGCGAAGACGGTCCTGGCTCGATGCTCGAAGCCAAGCCCGATGGGCCCAAGAACCGCCAGGAGCTGCTCACCGAGCTCCAGAAGAACTACACCGAGGTCGTCAGCCTGGTCCGCAAGGTGGATCAGCACCTCGATGAGCAGGAGCGGCGCAGCGAGCGGCTCATGGAGATCGCCGAGCGGATGCCCTCGGCGCTCGAGCAACTGCCAGCGATCCGGGAGCAGAATGAGAAGCTGACCGCCGCTGTCGAGCGGCTCGCGGATATCTCCGCTGGGAGCGCCACCCGGGCGGAAGCCGCGGAGAAGGCCCAGGTTGAAGCGCTGGGCCAGGTCCAGACTTTGCTGGAGCAGTCGAGCCGAGCCGAGCGGGAGGTCGCCGAGAGCGTCCGATCGTTCCAAGACACCGTGGGCGGGATGAGCCAGGCGACCGAGACGGTTGGGCGTGTGCTGAGCCACATCCAGGAGCGGGACGCCGAGCGGGAGCGCCAGCTGGGCGAGGTGCTCGACCGCGGCGCGAGGACGATGAGTGTGGTGACGGGGCTCTGCGGGCTCGGGATCCTGGTCGCGATCACCGTCGCGCTGGTCGCCCTGGCCTAGTTGCCCGAGGAGGCACCTGTAGGCCCTCTGTGCCGTCCTGACGAAGACCGTACAGCCGCCCGAGACGATCGGGCGGCTGTTTTCTTTGGATCGGCCCCGCTCTGGGGTCGATGAGGCCCTGGTAAGCCTCTGGTCTATAGCGGAGATGCAGGAATGGTGCCGCGTGTGCTGTCGGTCGGGTTGCTTGTCATCGGGATGGGTCACTGCGGGTCAGCTTGCGCGCCCACCGAAGACGCCGCCCAGGAACCCACCGCCAGGGCCACGAGGCCCTCACAGCCTGCCATGCGCAGCGAACGCCCGAGCCGCCCCGCGACCGCGCCAGGGAACATCGTGATCGATGGTGATCCCAGCGAATGGCCCGACGGCGAGGCATTCCTCGCGGACGCCGATTACCTCTACTTCCGGGTCAGGTCACAGGCGGGCCCGGAGGGGCCGCAGCCCATCCAGGCCTCACCCGAATCCCTGGTCCTCCTGCTCGACACGGACGGGCGCGATCGGACCGGCGCGACCGTCCAGGACCCACCCGATGCGAGCGGGCTCGGGGTCGATCTGGAGATCCACTTCTCGCCCGCCGCAGGCGTAAGTGAGCACCGCAACGGCGTCGCGATCTACACAAACACGAGCGAGGGCCGGACCCCGGTTACCAACGGAGAGATCGGCTTGCTCGCGTCCCCCACCTTCGCGGCGACCGAGCACGAGGGCAGGATCGCGAGGTTCATGCCGGGCCTGGGCCTGCCCGAGGCGGGCCTGCGGAGTTCGGGACGGGTCCGTGGGATGTTCATCCTGCGTGATCGCGAGGGCGAGATCGCGGGCTGGAGCGACCCCTTCGATGTGGATGTTCCGCAGGCGCGAGGGGCGCGGGCGCTCTCAACCGCCACCATCCCAGAACGGCCCGGCAATGCGCTCCGCGTGATGAGCTACAACGTGTTGTTCGCATCTCCGGTCCGCAACAGCGGACCGTTCGCGGGCGTGATAAATGCGATCGACCCGGACGTGATCCTGTTCCAAGAGTGGACCGCAGAGGATGCTGGCTCGGTCCGAGGCTGGCTCGGTGCGATGGTTCCTGGTGAGCCAGCCTGGAACGTGATGACCGGCGCCGGTTGGGGCGTGGCGCTCGCGAGCCGCTTCCCGATGAGACCTTTCGGCCCAACGAACCTTCCGGGACCTTCAAGGAACGATGATGGATCCCAGCGCGCTGTGAACTTCCTTGGCGCGATCATCGAGTCGCCGGTTGGTCCGGTCGCGGTCGTGACCGTTCACCTGAAGTGCTGCGGTGGCTCGACAGGACCCGAGGAGGACACCCGCCGGGCCGAGGCGAGGCGGATCAACGACGCGCTGGTGCTTGCGCTGGAGCAGAACCCCGATGTGGTCGGGCTGGTCGTGGGCGGCGATATGAACCTCGTCGGGTCGCGCCTGCCCATCGACATCATCGGCTCGGGCCTCGACGCCGACGGCAGCTCGCTCGAAGCCGCGTACACGCGTGTGCTTGGCGACGACGCGGTCTACACGTGGTACGAGAGCGACAACCGCTTCCCTCCCGGAAGACTCGACTGGCTGCTCTACGGCGAGGCCTACAGCGAAGCCATCAATGCGTTTGCGCTCGACACGCAGCGGCTCGCCGATGGCCCGCTCGCGCAGTCAGGCCTGTACCGTGACGACTCAAGGGCAAGCGATCACCTGCCGCTCGTGGTCGATGTCAGGCCCCGCGGCAACTGACGCCGGCTACGCCTCGACGACCCGCAGCTCCCCCGACTCGTCGGTCTCCAGCAGCCGCATCTCCTTGAGCGCGGTCATCGCCGCGAGCTGCTCGGCCTGCTTCTTGCTCTGGCCCCACTCGCCTACGTGCCGCTCGCCCTCGATCGAGACCTCGACTCGGAAGCACTTCGCGTGGTCCGGGCCCTGCTCGTCGTAAACACGGTAGATGGGCGTTGCGTCGAGCGTCTGCTGCGTGTGTTGCTGCAGCACAGACTTGAAGTTCTGCTGATGACCACTCCGCGCGGCACGGCGGATGAACGGGTCGAGCAGGGGCTTCAGGAACGCCCGGCATGCCTCAAACCCGCCATCGATATAGATCGCGGCGGTCACGCTCTCGAGCGCCGCGGCGGCAAGGCTCGGCGGCTGCTTCCCGCTCGCGAGCATGCCCTTGCCCAGGACAAGCATCTCATCGATCCCGAGCTCAGCCGCGATCTTGGCGCACGTTCGCCGGCTCACGGTCGTGCTCTTGATCTTGGTCATCTCCCCTTCGAGCAGGTCGGGGAAGATGTCGTAGATCATCTCGCATGTCACAAGCCCGAGCACCGCATCACCCAGAAACTCCAAACGCTCGTTGCTCCCGACGCGATCGTCGGACGCCGATGCGTGGATCAGCGACTGCTCAAGGATCGAGGGATCAGCGAACGAATAGCCGAGCGCCGACTCGGCCTGCTGACGCATCAGTTCGTCCATCGGACACCAGACTCCGGACGCCGACCATCTGCATCGGGGAACTCCCTGAGCACAGGCCGCGCTTCGATTCCGGCTGGTGCGGCTCTTAGACCGGCTCGCCCGCATCCGCAGCGGGGTGGCGATCCAAGAGCTGCCTCAGCCGACAGAAGAGTGTACTGAATCGGACTTCGCGACTCAATAAATCGTTTAAGAACAGGGTTTTAGAGCCTCCAACCGCAGCCCGGCCCGACTTCCTTCGCCAGTTTAAAGGGTGTGTTCCTGGTCTTGAACCAGGGCTTGCCACCAGCACTGGCCGCGCCAATGATTGGGGCCCGGTCGGGCGAGCCCCGCCGGCGTGATTTGACCCAGCGTTCTAGGAGTGTCGCGATGGAGAACCCCCGCAAGAGCAACATCAAGCGCCGTCGCAAGATGGGGTTTCGCGCGTACATGAAGACCAAGAGCGGTCGCAAGATCCTCAACCGTCGGCGCAGCAAGGGCCAGCGGCTCCTTCCACGTAACGTCTGATCGGCACCGGCGTGCCCTAGCGGCTCGGCCACCCCTGACGCAGATCTCGCTCGAGGTACTTGTGGATCCGTGACTCCACGAGTCCGAGGTTGTCTGTTTTGAATGCCTGTCTGAACGCATCCTGGGTGTCAACGCCGCGCGCAATCTGACGGATGAACTCCAGGAAGTACGGCTGGTAGCGTCCATCTTCCGCGTGGACGAAGAACTGCACTGTCGCCCAGCTTTGCAGGTAGTTATCGAAGGCTCCACCCGCGGCGACCGCCGCGTTCCAGACCCGCCCATCAAGCGTCAGCAGGGTCTCAAGCGGAATCATCCGATCCTCGCGGACCTGGCGCCGGAGGTACTCAACCTCATCCGGATCGGCGTAGCCGGTCCTGAACTCACCCTGATGGACATCGCCTCGTTCGAAGTATTCGGCGATGCCCTCGTTGAGCCAGGTCGGAAGATTGAAACCCAGCCGCTGGCGGGCGAACTGATGGAAGCCCTCATGCTCCATCACGTCCCAGAGCCGCTGATAGCCCTCCTGCTCGGAGAAGTACACAACCAGCGCCTGTTCACTCCCCGAGATAAAGAACATCCCGCCAGACCCAGCACCGTTGATCCCCTTCGACGCGAGGAGTTCGAGGTACCGCTGGCGCCCGTTGAGCAAGTACACGTTCACAGGGTTGCGGTTCTTCACTGGGAATGACCGCATGCGACGCGAGTACTCAGCGTTCACGCCTTCCATATGCCGCGCGGCCTGCTCGACCACGGCCGGATCACAATCGCTGTGTATCGTGTAGTTCTTTGTCTTGTACTCGCGCAGATCGAGCCCGGCTTGGGCACGCACCACATGCGGGGTACATAAGAGCAGAGCCGACGCAACTATTAGAGACATTGCCGAACGCATCTCTGGATCGTACCGCACAACGATCGTCAACCAAAGAATGACTCGGGCTCAGAGCCGGCAGATTGGACAAACTGGTTTCAGTTGCCGCCCAGCGTCAGGCCCACAGGCTGCGGCTTGACGCGATGATTAGGCTCAACAACAAGGCCAAGCGGGACACGCTTGCCGTCGGGACCCTTTGGCGGGATGCCGTCCTGCTCGATGATGCGGTGGATCGCCATGCAGCCCTCGAGCAACTGCTCGGGCCGCGGCGGGCAGCCTGGGACGTAGACATCGACTGGGATGAACTGATCGCAGCCCTGAACGGTCGCATAGGTGTCGAACACACCACCGGTCGAGGCGCACGCACCCATCGACATAACCCACTTGGGCTCGGTCATCTGCTCGTAGATCCGCTGGAGGACCGGGAGCATTTTGATGCCAACGCGCCCAGCGACGATTAGCAGGTCGCTCTGGCGGGGGCTGAAGCTCATGCGCTCCATGCCGAAGCGGGCGAGGTCGTAGCGACTCGACGCGGTCGCCATCAGCTCGATGCCGCAGCAGGCGGTCGCGAACGGAATCGGCCAACAGCTCGAACGTCGGGCCCAGTTGATCACATGCCGGAGCTGTGTGGTCAGGAATCCGTCGGCTGGTAGTGCGGCTTCAATGCCCATCGCGGCGATCCCTCCTCGACGTGACCCCCGGCCCATCGTTCATCGGCATGATTGTAGAAGAGCACGCGAACGAGGTCAGCCCAGAGCTTCGATCGCTCGTTCGGCCGCATCGAGATCGTCCACCCGGAGGACGCACCGCGCTTGGTGGCCGTTGTTGGCCGGGGCGAGGTAGGCGTAGAGCACATTGATGCCCTTTGGGGCGAAGTGGACCGCGATATCCCGAAAGGCATTGGGACGCCTTTCGAGCCCCACAGAGAGCACCTCGGCCTCGGTCAGCGGGCCTAGCCCGGTTTCAACGAGGCTTTCCAGGGACGCCCGGAGGTCCTCGGTCGGGCTGCCAACCAGGCGAATGATGCCCTTGCCGGTGCTGGTGTTCGTCGAGACCTTCATCGCCTCGATCTCGACGCCCCGCGCACCAACGGCATCAAGAACGCCCGCCAGCTCGCCTGGCCGGTCTTCTACGTAGATCGAGAACTCGGTGAGTCGCTGTGGCCTCATGCTCGGGTCGGAATCCGTTTCCCCCCGGGCGCTGCGCGCGGCTTCAAATATAGGCAGCGCCGCGGATTCGAGCCCGGAGTTTCACCCCTGGGAGCCGGCTCCGGCTATGCGGGAGACGCCGCGGGGGACTGGCCTTCATCGGCCCTCAAGTCGCCCAGCGTGAGCCCTTCGGCGGCATTCAGCCGGGCCGCGATCAGGCCGCGGACACCACCCGAGGTCCGACGCGGGGTATCGCCCAGGGTCATGAGTTCGGTCAGGCTGATCTGCTCCGGGGGGCCGGTCAGCGTGTAGGTCTCGTCCTCGCCCCCAACCTCGTGGAGGATGCCCGCCTTCGCGAGCCGAGTGAGCATCGCGGCGGCGAGGGGCCTGGGCAGGGCGCAGGCCTCGGAGGCTTCGTCGGGGTCAATGGTCTCACGGGCCTGGTACCGCCGGGTTGCTTCCGCGGCGAGTTCCACGTATCTGACAGGATCGACCGGGATTGATTCGGCGTGCTGCGAGGCCACATCTCCCCGGCTCTCCTTCTTGAACTGCTCGAAGTGCTGCATCGCGTGCGAGATCTGCAGCCCGAACAGCACGATCAACCAAGTCAGGTTCACCCAGACGAGGAAGACCATGAGCAGCGCGACGGAGCCGTAGAAGCTCACATAGCTGGTGTTCTTGCTGTAGATCGTGAAGCCCCACTTGCCCGCTTCCCACAGCACGGCGGCGATAAACGCCCCGCCCAGGGCAGGCCTCAGATGGACACGTGTGTTGGGTACCGCGGTGTACGCGAGCAGGAGCAGCAGCGTGCTGATGCACACGGTCACGGCATAGCCCACGATGCTCACCAGCCAGCCAGCGCCCTCGAGCGTCGCGATGAACCCCGTGGCACGTTCTGCAACGTAGAAGGATGCGATCAGACCCAGCGTGCCAAGTGTGAGCAAGGACCAATAGACAGGAACACGCTTCGACCAGCGTCTCCCAGCACCGGCATTGCAGATCTGGTTGAAGGCCCGCTCGATCTCCAGCATCATCACGAAGGCCGCGAAGATCAGGACACTCAAACCCACGAGCCCAATCGCACCGAATGAACTCCCACTCACCCGATTCACGAGACCCGTGATCCACTCATCCAGACGCTCGGTGTGCGCCGGTAAACCAGCACCGGGCCCCACCGTGATCTGCCCGGCGTCCGCCTGGATCCAGATCGGGCCGAGCGGGCCCATGACGACGGTGCCTTCCTGGAGATCTCCAGAATCTCCGGGCTCAAGCTGGGCTGTACCCACAGCGATCTCACCCAGGCCTGAGTAGTCGAGGAGCTTCTCGATCGAATCGCGCACCTGATCGGGTGTCGCGAAGGACCCGAGCACCGCGACGCCAAGCACGATGACTGGGATCAGCCCGAAGATCGTTCGGAAGCTCAACGCCGCGGCCATCCGCGGGAGTTCACCGACCGCGAGCCGTCTGCTCAACCGGCGGGCAACGGTGATCGCCTTGCCGAGGTCACCGATCAGATCCTTGATGTCGCGGGCGGCTTTGCTCATGCTGGCTTTGTCGAGCGGGCTCCCCGGCGGCGGCGGGTGCCCCTGGACTTGGTGGGCGTCCCACCTTCGAGTCGGGCCGCGCGGCGGAGTGCCTTGAGCTCCGATCGGTCGAGTTCTCGCCATTCACCACGTGCCAGGCCCTTCAGCCTTACGGGGCCCATCGCGATCCGTTCGAGTTTCTTCACCGGCCTCCCCACGTGGGCCAGCATGCGACGGACCTGGCGGTTACGTCCCTCGCGGAGCGTCATCTCCAGCACAGTCCGCTCGCGGTCACGCCGCATGATCGCGAGCTCGACCCGGGCCGTGCGTGTCGCGCCAACCGTGCGCCCGTCGCGCCGCTCGGCCAGGTAAATGCCCTGCTCGATAGAGCTCAGATCCTCATCCTCCAAGCGGCCCTTCACGACGACGCGGTATGTCTTGTGGACCCCATATCGGGGATGGGTCAGTGCGTTGGCAAGATCTCCATCGTTCGTGAGCAGGATCAGCCCCGTCGTGTCGTAATCGAGTCGGCCGACCGGGAACAGCCTCGCACGGCCCGGGTGTTTGACCAAGTCCAGCACCGTTCTGCGCCCGCTGCCCGGCTCGTCGGCGGCCGTGCTGAGGCACTTGGCGGGCTTGTTCAGCATGAGATAGATGTGACGCTCGGGACCGGCGACCGGGCGTCCATCCACCGCGACTCGGTCGGTATCCGGATCCACGAAGATCGGCAGTTCGATCACGGACGTGCCGTTGATCTCGACGCGGCCCTCGGTGACCAGACGCTCGCACTGGCGCCGCGCCGCGATCCCGGCGTCGGCCAGATACCGCTGGATACGAACCCCTCGCTCTGGGTCGCTCAGAGGCCTCGGGTCGGGCTCACCCTTCGATGAGCGGGTCTTGGGCTGTTTGCTGCGATCAGTCACAGCCCGAAGTGTATGGGTTATCCCACCGGTGGCTGTATTTGGGGTGCGGGGAGCTGATGAGCCGATGGCCAGTTGATTCGTCGGGCGCTGAGTGCGCCCGGATGGAGGCCTACCGATGCCCAGCCAGCAGATCGAGGTCACGCCGCTCCCGGAATCCAGCGAGGTGACGCCCGATGTGTTCGTCTCGCCGCGTGTGCTCGATCGGCGGCTCTACGACGAACTGGCATCGGCACTCCGTGAGCTGATCGGCAAGGCCCTGACCGAGCAACGACAGCTCGCCTCCGCGCAAGAAGCGTCTGAAAAAACCGCTGAGCGGCTTGAGCGAGCGAGCGAGGAGATCCGGACCAGGCTGAAGGCCGCAGCTCAGGTTCTGAGTTCGATTGACGAGCGGCTCACAAGAGCCGACACCCTGGCCAAAGCGGCCGAACAGCGTGTGGCGCTGACAGGTGGCCTCGCGAAACGGGTCGATGCGCAGATGCAGACCAGGCTCGCCGAGCTCGAGGGGCGCGTTGATGAGCTACTCACGAGGCTCGACGCTTCGGCGGACGCGGCGGATGGCGCCGTCGAGCGGGTCCGAGGCTTTACCACTGACATCCAGGAGCGTTTCGAGCAGCAGACCGACGCCGTGCTCCGCCAGGTGGAGCATGCTGCGCGGGTCGGTGTCGATGGACGCGTTGACGAGGCCGCAAAGGGGCTAATCAACGAGGCCGAGGTGAAGCTGATAAGCGCACGCAAGTCGGCGGAAGCGCTTCGCGGTGGTGTGCTCGAACGCCTAGAGACTGCTTGTGCAAAGGCGGAGTCGCTGTGCGACCGCGCCGAGGATGCGGGGCTCGCAATGGCACTGATACGCGACGACACCGAGCGTGCCAACAGCAAGCTCACCGAACTACAAACGAAAGCCAAGGAACAAATCGAGGCGATGATCGAGGCTCACGTCCGAGCAGCGCTCAAGCATGAGCGCACGAATACGAAGACAACCCGCAAGAGCCCCTAAGGCCTAGAACCAACCGAAGTACCAATGACAACGCCCCGGCCTAGGCAAGGCCGGGGCGTTGTTTGTTGAATCTGGGTGGAAACCGTGGGGTTATTCGAGGATGAGATCGAGCAGCGAGTCGGCGTTCTGGTTTCCGATGAAGAACCCGTCGAGGGCTTCGTCTGTGTTGCCGAATGGGAGAAGAGCGAACTCGGTGGCGCCAACGAGCGGATTGATGGAGCTTTCAACCCCCGTGCCCGTTGCGACACGAATACCGAGCAGCTCACCGATCTGGCGTGCGATCGAGTTGCTCAGCACCTCGGCGTAATCGATGAGATCTGTGGTGCTGGGTGTGGAGGCTGGGATAGGCACTGCCCCGATGGCGTTGAAGGTCGGCACAAAGACGACCGCCTCGTCGTCCTGGCGCGCGTTGAGCGGGTCCGAGCCCTCGTTGTAGCCGAACGGGTTCCCGGGGCCCGGGATCGACGAGTTGAGCGGATCTGTGCTGGAGGTCACGAAGACCGTTGAGAACTCTTGGAACTCAAAGTCTGCAGGGTTCGTTGAGACCGTGACGTTCAGGCCCGAAAGGCCGACAGCGTTGTCAAAGATCGCCTGGATGAGACCCTGACCGGTGCCCGGCCCCGTGAGCAGATCGACGATGAACTGCGTGTAGGTGCGGCCGTCGGGCACGAGGCCGACCAGCCCGCTCGCGCTGGCATCGAAGCCGCTGACTTCGAGGTCTTCGCCGGTGAGGAGCCAGTCGATCGTGCCGCCGTCGAACTCGATAAGGATGTTCTGCGACTTCTCGGTGAAGGTCTCGGCACCCTCTGCCGCGGTGAGGACCTCCAGGCCATAGGTAGCCGAGAGCAGCCCCTGGAGATAGACCGAGTAGACGCCGTCCTGAGGCGTCACGAACTCGATGAAGAAATCGCCGCTCGCGTCGTACCCGTAGCTGGTCTGGCCGTCGTTGGCGAGCACGCCAACGGAAGTATCGGCGACCGGGCCGAACACGCCGGGGCTGAGAAGCAGCAACTCACCACCGACGATGGTGGTGTCGAACACCGCGAACTTGACGAAATCGGTGTCAGTGGATCCGAGGTCGGATCCGAAGTCGCTGAGATTGATGGTGATGCGAACGAGGGTGCCCTCGATGAGCACCTCGCCGCCGTTGATGTCGTAGACGTCGAGGTCCGCCTGCTCGCCTGAGGTCACACCCGCCTCGGGGCTTGAGCCCAGGGTCGTGAGGACCAGGCTCTCTTCCTGACCGCTCGCGAGGCGGCGGCTCGTGATCTCTCCGCTCTCGTCGGTACCACTCACGATCACGGTATCGGCCGCGAGCAGTGAGGCGAGCACGGTGTCTGCGTCCTCGGTGGTCGGGTCGAAACCGGCGTTGATGAGTGCCGCGCGTGCCTCGTCCGCCAGGCTGAAGCTGAAGCCCGCGATCACGATGATCTCCGAGCCATCTGCGAGACGCCGGACGAACTCGTTGGTGCCCGCGTTCATGTCGAGATCGACCGCGCCCTCGAGGATCACGACGTCCGAAGAGAGCTGGAGCGCGAGGTAATCGTCCGCGTTGCTGCCATCGAACTCCGTGCTCGTCAGCACCGCCGCGGCCTGCGCCGTCAGGGTGAAGACGGTGCCGTTGACAGTGAGGCTGCCGCCGTTATCGACGATCTGCTGCGCCGTCGGTGCCGGGCTGTCGAAGAACGTGTCGGCGGTGATCGCATCAACAAGCACGCCGCTATCGAAGCCCGAGTTCTGGTCCTCGAGGATGTTGATCGTGAAGCTGTACTCGCCCAGAGTGCCCGCGGCAGAGGCCGGATCGGCGATGTTGAGGGTGTCGAGGAACGAAAGCGTTGTCTCGGGCGGCGTCATCGAGAAATCGGTGATGAAATCTGCAGAGTTGGCGATCACAATCGTGTAGACGCCAGAAGTCTCGACGAGGTAGGACGAGATGCCGTCTGTCGAAGTGCTCAGCAGTGACAGGCCCTCTTCGAGTTCGTCCGCACCGAAGACCAAGATCGCCGCGTTCGAGGCTGGGCCGGATAGCCCAGAGAGGTTCAGGATCTGACCCTCGCTGAGAGAGACTTGGTAGATATCGATGTCGGCCCCGAACGGGAAGTCACCCGCCGAGTTCTGGCTGTTGTCACCGATCGTCCCGGTGACCGTGAACGTGGTGTTGAAGTCGATGACCGAGTCGTTGTCAACATCCAGAATCTCGTCGATGACGGTCGCACCGTAGAGATCGATCGGGTTGCCGTTGGCATCGAGCAGCGTGCCCTGCTGTTCGTTGGGCCGGTCGCCGGCATCACCAACGATCGCGTCGACCGTAAAGTTGTCCGCGACACCGACCGAGCCGTCGCCGTTGCCGTCGAGGCGAGCGCGGGCGATCGCGGCCTGGGTGAACTCCTGGCTCAGCTCGAAACGGAACACGCCCGGTCCCGGGTCCGCGGCGGTTGCCGCGGCGACCGCACGATCAGTGATGTCCTGCTCGAAGCGGATACGGAGCGCGAAGTTGTCTTCGTCGTATGAGAGGGTGTAGTCGGTATCAAGCACGAGCGGGGCGCCGCCCGGGTTGGTCAGCGAGGTGATTGTCAGCGGGTTGTCGGTGGTCGAGAGAAGCGACGCCGCATCCATCGCCTGGTTGAAGGTGATCACGGCCGTGAAGATCCGGCTCGACTGCTCAACCACGACCGACTCGACGAGGATCGCATCGGCCCCCACACTCAGCGACTCAACGGTGAGGTTGCCGATCGCGGTATCGCCCGACAGGCTCTGGCCGTTGATGGTCGCCGAGACGACGTCACCGGTAGCGCTCACAAGGAACGACTCGCTGTTGAACGCGGTGCCTCTGGCCTCACCCTGAACAGTGAAGGTCGTGATGTTGCCACGACCGCGTGCGATGCCATCGTCAGCGGTACCGAAGAAACCATCGATGCCGCGATCGACTCCGGCGACGATGTCGCTCTCGATGAAATCGCCGCCGATGGTTGCGGTGCCCAAGCTGCCGATGGTCAGACGGTCGTTCGAGAGGCCGCTGACCGAGTCGAAGTCTGCGTCGGCGCCGAGGTCGAGACCCAGCAGCAGGGCGCTGTCCTCGAAATCGCCGTCGACATTGAACGTGTCTACACGCCCGTTGACGCTGATGCGGGTCTCGAAGCCCGAGCCGATGTCGATCCGGCTGGCGTCCTGCCCGATTCGGATCAGGGCGTTGTCTGCCGCGCCATCGATCGTGAGGGTGCTGACGCTGCGTTCGATGTTGATGCGGGCTCGCGCATCACCTGTGATGCGGATGATAGTTGCCGCGAGGATGTCGATGCCCGCGATCAGATCCTCGGCATCGGTCGTATCGCCGTCGCCGTTGTCATCGCGGCTGCCCGCGTTGATCCCGGGCGTCGTCGAGCCGAGCGTGCCGTTGATCGTCAGTGTGCCGATGTCCTGAGCCCGGAGGAAGTCGGCGTCATAGCTGCCCGTCGTCAGGCGGAGGATGTTGCCACCAACGAAGATGCCGCCGGTGCCCGAGAAGTTCTGGGTGGTGATGTCCTGGACGAAGCCGTCCACGTAGATGGCGGAGGAGCCCGCGAGCTCGACCTCGACCGCGATCTCACCGATCGATGCGTCGTCGATGCCGACAACGACGAGATTGGTGATCGTCCCGGCACTCGAGGTGATGGTGATCGAGTTATTGAAGTCGGTCATCGCGAAGTAGAAGACGTTGTTGACCGTGTCGTAGAAGTAGAGGCCTCCATCGCCTGTGGTCGTGATCGTGATCACGCCGTCAGTGAACGTGCCCGGGCCGCTCGTCGCGGCCCCACCGGCGATGGTGTTGCCGGCACCGATCGTGTTCGCGAAACCATCGAAGCCCTCGATGAGCATCGGAAGGTCGGCGTTCTCACCGCTCGGGGTCGCGTTGAGGTGTCCGTTGCTCCCGCGGATCGTGATGTCGCCCGCACCTGCGGCACGCCCACGGTCTTCGAGCGTGCCCGCCTCGCCCAGGGCGCCGCCGAACGCATCGCTGAACGCGCTCACCGCGGTCGCATCGCCGATGATCTCATTGATGTAGCTGACGCCCATTCGGATGACGTCGTCGGTATCGGTATCTGGGATGGAGTCACCGTCGAGATCGACCGACAGGCCGGTCGAGTTGTAGATCCCGTCCGCCCCGGGGCCGACACCGGCGCTAACCGCGACCTGATTCAGCGTCGCCGCTTCTATGGTCTCGATCTTGCCCGAGCGCCCCTCGTCATCGGACCCACCGACAAGCCCGTCGGCTCCAACACCGGTAAAGCCGGCGAGGATCAGGGTGTGGTCCATGCCATTCATGACACTGACCATGTTGATCTGGTCACCCGCGGCGATCAGGTTGCTGACATAGTCGAGACCCTGAGCGACCGTCGGCAAGACGCCGACCGGAGCGTTGCCGGTGAGGCTCCCCCCGGCTTCGCCCGTGCCGATCTCGATGACATCGATCGCCGCACCCGCGATGATCGACACCTCATACGCGCTGCCCTCAACCGAGATGAGGCCGATGTTCTGGCCCGCCTGGATCAGGACGCGGGCTGTGTTGTTGTCGTTGTCGTAGTCCGACGGATCTGTGATGATCTCATCGTTGATCGTGGTTGCCACCGAGTCGTCGGCGCCGATGTTGCCGCCGAAGCCGTCATCACGGGCAGCAACGGTCACGCTGAAGATGATGCCGTCGGCGATGATGTCGCCCAGCAGGTTGCCACCATCGATAAGCACCGTGCCGATGTCGCCATCGAACGCCCGGATCGAGCCGGTCGCCAGCAGGCTGCCGTTGATCGTCACCCTGAACACCCCGTCGGTGTTCGCGATGATCTCGCCGCCAAAGCTGCCGAAGATCTCGACATCGACGATGCTGCCCGCCGCCTCGATGCGGCCTGCGCCGGCACTGCTGCCGGTGGGGTTGTCCTCGCCGATTGTCAGCCCGCCAAGGATGTTCTCGCCGACGCGGAGCTCACCCAGAAGCCTGCCACCGGCGCTGAAGTTGGTCAGATCGCCGTTGATAAGGATCACGTTTGGATCGTCGGTCCGACCGATGTCGCCGCCAACCGTAAAGTTGGTAACGGCTCTGGCGATGTCGGTATCGGCGAAGAAGCCGCCACCGGCGCTGATCGTCCCGATGCTGCCCCGCTCGGTTGTTGTGCCGATGAAGCCCGAGATGTTGCCGTTGACCGCGTCGATCAGCGTGATCGGTCCCGTCGCGGTGATCGACGCGTCGATGTGATTCGTGGCGCGGACAAGGCTGATAAGACCATCCGGGCCCGTGACCTCGATCGTCGTGTTCGAGATCGAGTCACCCGCATCGATGCCGACGACGCCGGAGATAGTGAACACAGACGACACGATGTCGTCGGCGATGAACACGCGGGGCAAGGCACCTGCGATGACCGCCGAGCTCAAGAAGTCACCGAAGGCACGGAGCTCTTGGATCTCGTTATCGACGTTCAGCGTCATCCTGGAGAAGTTGAACGCGCTGATGCTCTCTGTAACGTTGCCCAGAACCTCGATCGTGATATCCGAGATATCGCCCGCGTTGTTGTTGGTCGAGATCCTGCCGATGTCGCTGGAAACCTCGATGCGGTTCGTGATCTGGTTGTTTCGCTCCCCGAGGAACGAGTTTCGGATCCCCTCCGCCGTGAACGTCTGGAGGGTGCCTCGCAGGTTGATGAACGACCCGTCGAAGTAGCCGCCGAGCTGCATCAGACCAAGGTCGTTGCCGCTGACCTCGCTCGCGATGAAATCGCCCTGGGCCGCAATGATCTGCCCGATGTTGACGGGGCTGGCTACGAATGCCAGGATCGGTGTTACCGGCGCCCAGAAGCTGCTAAGGACGTTTCCGATGATCGTGGCACCAACGAAAGAACCGTCTGAGGTGATCCGGATCGTGTTGATGCCGTTGAAGTCGATCACACCGTCGCCGTCGTTGTCGCCGAGGGTGAGCGAGACGCCGCCAAATGTGGACTCGGTGCCGTCGGCCATCACGACCGCCGAATCGCCGTCGAGGCCGGCGGCGATGATCAGCCCCTCGATGTTGGCCCCCGCCTGCGTCGCCTGCACCGTGTCGATGTCGTCGTTCGCGAAGATCCCGACCGTCGCGAACACCGCGGAGTCGGGGTTAGAGGCGAGGCCGTCACCGACGGTGATGACGCCGATGCGGCTGGCGTAGATGTTGCCCACGATCCCGTGGAACTCGCCGGCGGCATTGCTGTTGTCGAAGTCGGCGATGACCTCGAAGAGGAACGCGCCATCGGCCTGCAGGATCACATCGCCGACCGAGCCGGCGACCCGCACAGAGCCGACGTTGCCCGAACGGGCGACAAGCCCGTTCAGATACGGATCGATCGGGAAGCCGATCTCGTCGGCGTAAGCGTTGTCGCCGAAGATGTTGTCCGCGAGGCCGCGATAGATCTGGCCGTTGAAGTTGACGCGCAGCGCGGCGGGGTCAACACCCAGCGCACCGCCTGTCGCGTCGTTCAAGCCGGCGGCCACACCCAGGTTCGGCGCGAGCGTGCTCGGGCCCCATTCGGTGACCTGAGTCGCGCCGAGGTTGCCGCCCGTGATGGTTACGAACTCCACGGACTGGACATCGATTGCGACGATGTCACCACCCTGGGTCGTGTTGCTGATGGTGGTCAGGCCGTCGCCGTCGAGCTGAACGATCTCGAGGATGTCGATCTCGCCGAGACCGCCGATGCTGATGATCGACTCGGCTTCGTCCACGTCGGCGTTGAGGACCAGGATCCGACCAATCCCGACCGAGCCGTTCGCGTCGAGCCCGTTAATCACAAGCGTGCCGCCGGAGGACATGTCGACGACGATCTCGGCGACCACACCGCCCTCGGAGCCATCGACGGGCACAAACCTGATGAAACTCGACGTTTCCACATCGCCCGGGGTGAATGAGACGGTGAACACCGAGCCGTTGTCATCAACGAGTGTGACCCCGCCCTGATCGATGGCGATGGTCTCGTCAATTGATCCGAGTATGTTCACCTGGCCCGCCTGCAGGAAGCGGATGTCGGACCCGGAGCCCGTGTCGAAGATGATCGGCTCATCATCGCCGCCGAAGCCGACGATGCCGTCGCCGCCGTCTGTACCCAACGGGATATCCGCGGCGATCAGTATCGCGTCGATCACCGAGTTGTCGGGTGTGGTGATCGCGAGACCGCCCACGATCACGTTTCCTGCGACGCGGATCATGCCGATCGTCGCGCCATCGGAACCGGCGTTGAGGCCAGCGGTGATGGTGGTCAACCCGTTCAGGAAGCCCGGCGTCGGCCCCTCTGTCTGGAACTCGACGCTGCCCCTGACGTCGATCACGCTGATGTTCCCGCCGACGAGCAGGGTCAGATTCGAGACATCACCGATGTTCTGGGTGGACTCTTCGGTCGGATCGCTGGTTGTATCCGCGTCGGTCAGGAGGGTGCCAAAGTCGCCGCTGACCGAGATGGTCGTGTTGAAGAGGTTCTCGCCGACCGTCACCGAGTAGAGGTTGCCTGTAATAGTGAAGCTGGCTCGCTCGAGGTTCGCCGGCCTTTGGTTGGTTCCGGCATCATCGGGCACGATGTCGAAACTCTGATCGTCATCCGCGTTCGATTCCGACGGAAGGAAGCCGACGCCGGCGCGGATCGCGCCGGCCCCGCCGGCCAGGACGGTGACAGACTGAACGCCCGGCGCATCGGTTTCCCCGATGCCGGCTCCCGTCCGGAAGGCGCCGAGCGCCACAGGGGCGAGACCGGTGATGAACACGCGGTAGTCGATCCCGCGGAACTCGTCGTCCGCATCACCGTCATCGAGCGGGGTAACCTCAGCGGGGTTGCTCCCGATCACCAGGTAGTAGATGCCCGGACCCAGCGGCTCGAACACCAGCTCGGCGGATCCATCATCGAGGGTCAACGAATCCGCGTTGAGCGCCGCGATCGTCTGACCAAACTCGTTCATCACACGAACGTTCAGCAGGAAGCGATCGAAGACCTGGATCGTGACAGGGCCGGTGCCGTCTACCACAAAGCCGTATACGTCGCTCACGTCCGTGGTTTCGTAGACCGCATTGCTCGCACCGACGTTGCCATTGATTTCGACCGTGCCCGTGTTGGAGCCGATGAACTCGGCGCCCATTAGAGAGTCGTTGCGGTACGCCCCGGTGCCGAAGTACACCAGACCGCCCTGGCCCAGCACATCCATGACTTCCTGGTTTAGGGCCGGGTTCACCCCGATGAAACGCTCGAGCTCCTCGTACGTCAGCACGTTCGACGCCGGCGGTGTGCCCGACGTATCGCCCTGGACGGTTACCTCGCTCAGGAACCGGCCCGCCGACGCGATCTCGCCCGCGGTGCGCCCGACGAAGATCGCCGAGCCCGTCGATCCAGGCGCCGTCGTTGTGCTGAACACCCCGTCGTCGATCTGCTCCTGAAGCGGCAGCTCGGGAGGGAACACGGCCTCGTCGATGGAGTACACGCCCGCCTCGGTCGCGATGATCAGGCCGCCGAGATCCGCATCGACGGTCAGATCGCCGTACAGCGCGCTGACGTTCAGAAGCCCCACCGAACCCGAGAACTCGCTCGAGCCGTACAGCAAGCCGTGGATGACGATGTCGCCCACGTTCGAGCCATCCGTGATCCTGATGCCCTGGTTGGCGTTGGTGAAGTCATCGGCGAAGACAAATCCCTCGCCGCCCCCACCGACATTGACCACATTCGGCGCGATCGTGTTGACCGCGCCCGGGGTGCCGAAGGGCGACCCGATGACCAGGCTCCAGTTCGTTTCGGGAACCCCAAGCGGGCTGTTGTAGACATCGACCGTGTCTTCGACCTGGTCCTCAATGGCGTAGTGGCCAAAGAACGAGGTCGCGTTGCCCGCGACTTCATCGAAGTCCATGAGGGCCTGAAAGAAGTACTCCCGGACCCCTGCCGCGTCAGACACGAAGTCAAGGGTTCCACCGATGATCTCGAGATCCGTCGCCTCATCGGTATTCGAGAGCACGATCAGGCCGATGCCGTTGTTGAAGTCCGGAATACCGTCGCCGGCGCCCCCGGAACTATCTACCTGGAGGAGATCGCTGTCGTCTGTTTCCTCAAGGAGATCAAGCGTCGCTACGAGAGGGTTTCCGTTCAGATCCGTAAAGGTCACCGTCGTGGCGCTACTGAAGTTGCCGGTGAACGTCACCCGGACCGCGACAACCCGGTCGGTCAGCGCCCCGACGAACTCCGTGCCAGCAGGCATCGCCATGGGATCAACTTCGAACTCGGCAGTCGGTGCCAGCGCGGGTAAGACGTAGGCAAACTCGACAACCGCCTGGATGCGCCCGTCATCGAGCGTCGTGTATGTCGCGCCCGAGCCCGTCGGGTCCCCGGGATCCAGCGTCAGCGTGAACAGGAGCTGGCGCGGCTCAAGCATCTCGACCGAGTGCGTGCCGGCCAGCGGCGCAAGACCAGCCTCCCGCGCGAGGCGTTCTTGCCTCCGGCGGCTGGGGCGGGCGTAGGGACGACGAACGCGGCTGCGGCGGCTGGGCTTCATCACAAAGGCTCCTCGACCGTCTGCGGCGGGACCGTTCCTCTGGTCCGGCCGGGCCGAAAGGTGGGGCCGAGCGGCTCCGGAACGCTCCGAACAGGGTCGGAGCTGGCCCGGGGGGCACACCATCCGCTGCATCCGATCACGCATCACGCTGACGCGGGTCGGATGACTCGGAGTTGTGGCCCCGGCTCGTGTGGCTCCGAAGGGGGGTTCCGCGGCCCCCGCATCGCGGGAGCGAGGCCTTCGGAGATGGCGGGTGAGGGTAACCGATGGTCAGCGCCCTCTCAACCCGCCGGCGGTGCCGTTGCGGCACGCGCGAGACCTGCGCTACGCACAGATCCCATGCCAAGACCGATGACGGACCGGCACTCTGTCCGATCCGACCCGAGTCGGTCTGTGGTTCCCACGTCGAGATGTGAAAATCGAGGCTCGCCAGGCCCGGGACGCTCAGAGAATCCGGCGGCTCCTCGGGTAACTGCCCAAGATATGCAAGTCCTTGCAATGACCTGCACTTAGCGCGATTGCTTCGGACATCGCTCGGTCCTCGCGGTGGCCCTGAGCGTCCACGAAGAACGTGTACTGCCAGTTTGCCTGCCCACTGGGCCGCTTGTCGATGTGGGTCAGGTTGATGCCAGCCCGGTCGAATACGCCCAGCACCTCGACCAACGCGCCGGGCTTGTCGTTCGTGTTGAACATCACCGATGTCTTGTCGTCACCGGTGCGCTTCGCCTGCTGGCGGCTGATCACGGCGAATCGGGTGATGTTGTCCGCCTTGTCCTCGATCCGAGCAAAGAGGACCTTGAGCCCATAGATCTGGCCCGCCAGGCTCGAACCGATCGCAGCCGAGCCCGGCTCAGCGCCGATGGCCTCGGCGGTCTTGTTCTCTTCGATCGCGGTCTGGCACGCCCGACTGCTGCTCGGCGCCCCCACCAACTCAGCCTGCGGGTACTGGGTCGCGAGCCAGGTCCGGCACTGGGCGAACACCTCGGGCTTGGAGTGGATCCGCCTGATCGCCGCCGGCTTGCAGTTGGCGAGCAGCGCGTGATGGACACCAAGCTGGACCTCGTTGTAGACCCAGACGCGCCCGGCGTGTTCCTGGAACGCCGCCATGGTCTCGGCGATCCCGCCCCCCGTCGAGTTCTCGACGGGCACCAGCCCGTAGTTCACGTGACCCCGCACCACCTCGGTGAACACGCCAGCGATCGAGTGCAGGTCCTCGTACTCCACGCTCTTGCCGAACTGCCTCGTGCTTGCCAAGTGGCTGTAGCTGCCGGGAGGGCCCAGGTAGCCGATCCGGAGGGGCTGCTCGAGCGCGAACGACCCGCTCATCAGTTCCTTGTAGATCGCCTCCACCGTACGAGCGGGCAAGGGTCCGGCGCTCAGGCCGAGGACGCGGTCGAGCACCTCCGCCTCGCGGTGTGGCGCATAGATCGGTGTCCCATCGCTGCGCTTGACGTTTCCCACCTCGACTACGAGCGATGCACGTTCATTTAGCAGGGCGATCAGCCGCGCGTCCACGCGATCGATCCGCTTGCGGAGTCCATCGAGTTTCGCGGCCTGCGCGGGCGTGGGCTTCTTCGCTGCCGAGTTGCGGTGGGCCACCTTCTTCGAGGCCTTCCGTGTTGCCTTCTTGGCGGCTTTCCTCGTGGGCTTCTTTGCTGGCTTCCGCGCCGTCTTCCGGGCGGATTTCTTTGCCGGCTTCTTGCTGGATCGCTTGGCCATAACCCACACCTCCCCGTTCCCGGACCATTTATGCAGTCACACCCAGGGTCCGCGGCCCTGTTATCAGCGCGCGGGCGGTGCTTGGCAAGCCCGGGTGCCCGATTCCGAGAGACAAAGGCGGGATCGACCGATTCACCCGGTAGACTGAGCGGGACGGACAGATCCGCTAACTGGTTCTGACTGAAAGACTTGGGTTATCCAGAGACTCGGATAATCGAGATAGAGACACGGACGCGTAGCACCCCATGCTCATCGATCTGCTCAACTCTGCCCAGACGCAGGATGGTTCGGTCATCGCCGATCGCATGGGCGAGTACCTGTCAGACCTGGGCGAGAGCGCGAGCCGCGTCGCAGAGCACATACCGCCCGAGCTCCATGCGCTGTCGGCTGTCGCGTTCATCGCCGGCATCGTGCTCTGGGTCATGGGTGGCCGCGTCCTCAAACCCATCTTCTCGTTCGTCGGGCTCGTCGGCGGTGGGGCATTCGGGTTTGTGACGCTCCCGTTGTTCCTCGCCCAGCCCGTCTTCGGCATCAGCTCGCCGTATGCCGGCATGATCCTCGGCAGCGTCGCGGGTCTGATCGTCGCCGTGACACTGCTCCGCTTCACGGTCGCTGTCGCGGCCGCCGGCGTCGCGGGGATCGCCGCCGCGTTTACAACCGCGGCAGTCATGCAACACACCGACTTTTTGACCGACTCGAACGGACCCGAACCGCTCGTGATGACAGACCGAGACACGGGTCAGAGCGAGGGGAGGCTCTTTGGGTTGAGACCCGAGGAGCTCCTGCTCGACGGCGTGCCAATTGTGGACTCGCTCGATGACGAGGCGCTCCGCGATGCCGCCAAGCGTGCCGAATCCGAGGCCACCCGCGCC
Source organism: Planctomycetota bacterium (assembly GCA_039186605.1). Taxonomy (GTDB): domain Bacteria; phylum Planctomycetota; class Phycisphaerae; order Phycisphaerales; family UBA1924; genus JBCCZZ01. The sequence goes on from JBCCZZ010000002.1 coordinate 55,332, forward strand.
GCGGCCCAGGCCGAGCGCGTCCGCCGGTTCACCAACGAACTCATCAGCGAAGCCGGGGGCGGCTGGTCCGACGCGTCGGCGCAGACACGCCTCGCGATCCTCGCAGGGACGATGGGCGGCGCCGCGGGCGGCCTGCTGTTCGGGCTCGCGATGCCCCGCAAGAGCGCGGCGATCGTCACCGCAATGGCGGGGAGCGCACTCTGGCTCGCCAACGGCGCGTGGGTGCTCGACACGCTGAACCTGCCGCAGATCTCGATGGACGCGGTCAGCCCCGCCGTGAGGCTCGGCGTCTGGGGCGGGGTCGCGCTGCTCGGCGTGACGTGGCAGCTCGCGGCGATCTCAAGAGCGAAGGCCGCGAAGGAATAAGCAGGCGTTCTCTGGAATCAGCGCGACGCGACGCGTTCGATGGACTCGATCTCGCCCGAATCCGCGTGATCTTCACCGTGGTCCGAGCCCCGCTCCTGGGTGGCTTCGGCAGGCGGTGCTGAAGAGTCATTGAGCTGGCCTGCGGTAGTGGCGGCGCTCATCAACGCCCCGGAAGCGATCGCGACCACCACGACGCCGCCTGCGGAAACCACACCGGCGAACAACCGCACGGCGAAGGGGGACGCAGAAGCCTGCGAGTCATCGGTCGCCGGATCGTCGAGCAGCGGCGCCTTGATCAGACGGAGGTAGTAGAACGCCGCAATCGCGGAGTTCAGGCCGAGGATCACGATCAACGGGATCTCACCAGCACGAACGCCCGCGGCGAACAGCGGGAGCTTGCCGAAGAAGCCGAGCAGCGGCGGGATGCCCAGCAGACTCGCCGCGCTGAGCGCCATCACCCACGCGGCCACCGGGTTTGAGCGGTGCAAACCCTTCAGATCGTCGATGTCATCGACCTCTTCGGCCTCGCCGTCCTTGCCGATCTTCTCGATGGACGCGAGCGCAGCGAACGCGCCGGCGTTGCCGATGCCGTACACAGCGAGGTAGAAGAGAACGGCCGCGATACCGCTGGACCAGATCGTCCCGTTGCCGGGCCCCGCGAGCACACCCACGAGCATGTACCCCGAGTGCGCGATCGACGAGTACGCGAGCATGCGTTTGACGCTGCGCTGTTTCCACGCGAGCACGTTGCCGATCGTCATCGTCACCGCGGCGGTGATCCCGATCAGGTAACGCAACGGCTCGGCGAGCGCGGTCGCATCGCCAGCCGGCCCGATCTGGTCCCAGCCCGCGGCCGCACAGAGCAGGAGGATCGCAAGGAACCCCGCGGTCTTCGGCACAAACGCAAGGAACGCGGTCACCGAGGACGCAGCGCCCTGATAGACATCGGCGGTGTAGAAATGCATCGGCACCGCGGCGATCTTGAAGAAAATGCCGACGAGGCTGAGCACCAGACCCAGCACCGTCAGGTTGTTCATCCCGCCCTCGGCGATGACCTGGCGGATCTCATCGAGCCTGACGGTGCCCGTTCCTCCATAGAGCATGGCAAAGCCATAGAGGAAGGTGGCTGCGCCAAGGGCTCCGAGGAAGAAGTACTTGACGCCCGCTTCCTGCGCTTTGTCACGGCGGCTGCTGATCGTGACCATCACGTAGGTCGGAAGGCTGGTCAGCTCGAGCGCGAGGAATAGCCAGATCAGCGTGTCGGCACTCGCGGTCAGCATCAGCCCGGTCAGGCTGAACAGGATGAACGCGTAGAACTCGGCGCGGGTGAGCCTCAGCGGGTCAAACTTGCCTCCGAGCCTGATCTTCTCTTCCTCGCGGCGATCGACCGTACCAGGCATCATCAAGACCAGCATGATGCCGACAACCGCCGTGAGGCCTTTGCCGAATGAGGTCATGCCCGGCAGCAAGGCCCCCGCGGGCTCCGGGCCCAGGCCTGCAGCGATGCCCGCGAAGAGGAGCGAGACCGCGGTGATCAACCAGCACTGGTTGCGTGCCCCGGCGCTCGGGCTTAGACCCACCACCATCACGATGCACGTACCAATAAAGAGGATGATCTCGGGTATGAGCAGGGCGAGCTTGTCGACCATCAGTGCGCTCCCCCGTCGTAATCGTGATTGCTGACCGGCGCAGGAGCATCACCGAGCGGCGCGAGCACGGGACCACGGTCGCCCCGATCCAGGGTGTAGATCTCGGTGATCTCAGTGATCGGCGCCTCAAGCGACTTCAATAGCGGCGACGGTGCCACACCAAGGATCAGGCATCCCGCGGCGAGCGGCAAGAGCACACCGATCTCTCGAGCGCATAAATCCGTTGGCAGCACATGATCATCGCCGTGATCCAGGTGCGCCCCAGGCTCCTTGAGCGGACCGAAGCAGACCTTGCCGACCATGTACAGGATGTAGATCGCCGCGACGATCACGCCTGTGCCGGCGAAAGCCGCGAACCATGGGCCGAGGTTGCCCGGGGTCGTCCCGATCGCTCCCGCCCAGCTCGAGTCGGCCTGGAATGTTCCCATCATGCACAGGAACTCGCTCACGAAACCGTTGAGCCCCGGAAGACCAACGCTTGCCATCGCGAAGAAGACCATGAAGCACGACCACACGGGCATCTTGCCTGCGAGCCCACCGAGCTCGTTCATGCTCCGCGTGTGGTAGCGCTCGTAGATCATGCCGATCAGGAGGAATAGGCCTCCGGTGCTCAGCCCGTGATTGATCATGTAGAGGACGCTGCCAGACAGCCCAGGGCCGTTGAGCGCAACGAGACCCAGCACGCAGAACCCGAGGTGGCTGACCGACGAGTACGCGACCAGCTTCTTCACATCGGTCTGCACCCAGCAGATGAGCCCCGCGTAGATGATCCCGATGATGCTCAGCGTCGCGAGGAACGGCGCGAACTCCGCGACCGCCTCCGGCGTGATCGGCAGCACAAAGCGGAAGATGCCGTAGGTGCCCAGCTTCAGGAGCACGCCCGCCAGGATGACAGAGCCCGCCGTCGGCGCCTCCGTGTGGGCGAGAGGCAGCCATGTGTGGAAGGGGAACAGCGGGACCTTAACAGCAAAGCCCGCCAGCATCGCCGCCATCACCCACGCCTGCTCGACACCCGACATCTGCTGACCCGCCGCGGTCAGCGTCGCGATGTCGAACGTCCATTCGTTCCCCAGCACGCTCGCGTTGAACCACGCAACGTACATGAGACCCGCAAGAGCCACCATCGAGCCGGTGAACGTGTACAGGAAGAACTTCGTCGCGGCCTTTGCGCGGTTCGCCGACCCGTACAGCGAGATCATGATGTACATCGGGACAAGCGTGAACTCGAAACAGATGTAGAAGAAGATCAGATCGCGAGCCGCGAAGACACCGACCATGGCCGCTTGCAGCACCAGCAGCCATGTGTAGTAGGTCCTGACCTTCTTCGTGATCGCGGTGTACGACGCGCCGACGCAGACCGGCCCGAGCAGCAGCGCGAGCAGGATCAAGCTCATCGCCACTGAATCAACGCCCACCGACAGCTCGAGCCCCATCGGCTCGATCCACGCGAACGAGGTCTCGAACTGGTAGCCGGCGGCCATCCAGTCGAAGCCCAACGCGACACCGATGCCGACCCCCAGCGGGATGAGCGTGCCGACCATCGCGACGGTCTTGACCGACTTCTCCTGCACCAGCGGGATGAAGGCCGCGGCGATCAGCGGCAGCACGATCAGTGCGAAGAGGATCATCAGCCAATCCCCCCGCCCGCCATGACGACGATGCCGATGATGATGAGCATCGCAATGCCGGCTGCCATCCCAGTCGCGTAACCGTGCAGCTCGCCCGACTGCGCCGGGCGGACCGCCGAGCCGAAGAGCCTGGGTATCAAGCCGGCCAGGATGACCAGACCATCAACGATCATCTTGTCGATCAGATGGAAGATGTGGCTGAGCACGAGCAGCGGCTTGACGATGATCAGCCCGTACAACTCGTCCACCATCCACTTGCGTTCGGCGAGATGAGCAACCGGCGCGATCGCCGACTTGAGGTCATCGGCGCGGCTCACCTCGGCTTCGGTTCGACCGCCCACGATGAGCCCCATCAGACCCTTGGGACCATGGAGGAACGCCGCAATAAAGATGCCGATCGCTCCAACAACCGCGGACACGTAGTACATCACCTTGTGCGGGTCGTAGCCGAAGAACGAACCGTGCGCGGTGGCCTCGTCGCCTGCCTGAGCTTCTTCGTCGCCGTGCCCGTGATCGCCTAGGGAATCAGTCAGGAAGCCCGCGGCCGCGCCGTGGTCACCCTGGACCTGGTAGGCCGTGCTCTGCCCGATCATCTTGCTTGGCCAGTTCTTCGCGTACTCGTCGCCCCCGACGAAGTAGAGACCAGCCGCGGCGATCGATGCGACTGCCAAGATCGTGAGCACGGCATTGATTGCCCAACCTGGCGCGTGGGGGTGGAAGTGCGCATGGGCATCTTCGGAGTGATCGGCACCATGCTCCTCGCCGTGGTCGTCGTGGAGCTCGTCGCCCGGCTCATAATGCTCGGGCCCCACGAAGACACGGAAGAACACGCGGAACGTGTAATACGCCGTGAGTCCCGCGGTGAGAAGAAGGATCCAGCCGATCGGCGCCATCCCACCGGTCACAAAGCTCTCAGCAAGGATCAGATCCTTGCTGAAATAGCCCGCAGTGAAGGGGAAGCCCGCCAGGTTCAGGCAGCCCACGAACATCGCGATGCCGACGATGCCCCAGCCCTTCATGAACGCGACGCCCGAGAGCTTGCGGAGGTCGAGCTGGCCGGCGAAGCCGTGCATCACGGCACCGCAGCACAGGAAAAGCGTCGCCTTGAAGAACGCGTGGGTCAGCACGTGGAACGCGCCGCCGGTGCTCGAGAGCACCGCGAGCCCACAGAACATGTAGCCGAGCTGGCTCACGGTCGAGTACGCCATGATCCGCTTGATGTCGAACTGCGCCATCCCGATCGTCGCGCTGAGCAGCGCCGTCAGGGCGCCCACCCAGGCGACCACCGGCAGGGCCCACTCGCTGCACAGGAACAGCGGGTAGGTCCGGGCGATCAGGTACACGCCCGCCGTGACCATCGTCGCGGCGTGGATCAGCGCAGAAACCGGCGTCGGGCCCTCCATCGCATCGGGCAGCCAGACGTACAGCGGCAACTGGGCGCTCTTGCCGAACGCGCCGATCATCAGAAGCACCGGGATCAGTTGCACCCGGAACGGGATGGACGCAAGATCACCCTGCTTCAGCGCCTCTACGTAAGGCTGCACGAGCGGGAAGAGCTCGCGGTATTCGACGGTGCCGAAGTGGGCGAAGGTCAGGAAGATACCGAGCAGAAGACCGAGGTCACCAATTCGATTGACAACGAACGCCTTCTTGCTGGCCGCGACCGCCGCGGGCTTCTTGTAGAAGTACCCGATCAGCAGGTAACTGCACAGGCCCACGCCCTCCCAGCCCAGGAAGAGCAGGATGAGGTTGTCGCCCATGACGAGGCACGCCATGCTGAATACAAAGAGGCAGAACGCGAAGAAGAACCGGCAATAGCCCGTCCCCACATCGTGACTCATGTATTCGCTGGCGTATAGCGCAATCAGCGTGGCGAGCCCAGTGACGAACAGCATCCAGAAGATGGTCAGGCTGTCGAGGTAGACACCGAAGTTGGCGTTGAAGGACTGACCCGGACCATCGCCCCAGGAGAAGCTGATCCACTCGTAGCCGACCGCGACGGTCCGCCCCGCCGCCCCCTGATCCATAAGCAGCATCAGCACCAGGACGAAAGCGGCGCCGATCGAGCCGACGCTGATCCATGCCGGCAGCTTGTTCTTGACCCCGAAGATCGCGCACAAGGCGTTGAGCACCGCGCCGAGCAGCGGGAGCAGGATGATCCCGAGCGCCCAAGAAGGGCCCTCAGCCACCGCCGCCAGGTCCGGCGCCGGACCGATCTTGTCGGCGGCAAGCACACCCGTGCCGAGCAACTGCTCAAGACCGGCATGCAGGGATGTCAGCGTCGTCGGCATCTTCCCATCAGCCCTTCAGCTCGCCCCACGCCTCGGCGCTCAGGGTCTCACGCTTGCGGAAGAGGAGCACGACCAGAGCCAGCGCGAGCGCGGCCTCCGCGGCAGCCACAGTCAGCACGAAGATCACGAAGGTCTGCCCATCGGCGTTGAGCCAATAGCGTGCGAACGCGATCATCGCGATGCCCGCAGCCTGAAACATCAGCTCCGTGCACAGGAACATGATGATCAGATTCCGACGCGTCAGGAACCCGATCACACCCAGCGCGAACATCGCTGCTGAAACAAACAGGTAGTGGTTCAGGGTTACTGTCTCGAACGGGCCGGGCGCGCTCGACTGTGCCAGCGTGAAGAAGGGCATCACAGAATCAAGCATCCGGGCCACCGCCCTCCGCCATCCTCGCGAGCGCGGCGGTCTGCTCCGCCTTCGCTTCCTCGTCGAGCTGCACCTGCTTGCGGCTGAGCACCACAGCACCCAGCATCGCCATCATGAGGATGATGCCGGCGATCTCGATCGTCCCGGGATGAGCGTTCAGGAAGTTGAACGCCAGTGTCTCGACGTTCCGAATCCGCAGATCCGCCGGCAGCTCGATCGCCCGATCGGGGCCGCTCCGCTCGTCAACGAAGACGACCCGCCGATCCTCACCACCCGGAACGGGTTCGATCTCGATGAGCACGCGATACGCGTCCTCCGGATCCATGATGAGCGTCTCGTCATCCTCGAGCAGATCGGCCTTCCTCAGCCCCTCCTCGATCCGACGAGGCAGCAACGCGAGCTGTGCCTCGTCTCGCGCCGCCGCAGCCTCAACATCCACCGAGGGCAGGCTCGATGCGCCGCTAAAGATCATGCTCGTCAGCGCCCCAAGCAGCACGAAACCGACAATCGTCGCCAACACGGGCGACCTCGCCTCGGCGTCGTAGTCGCTCAGCACATCAAGCCGCTCTTCGCTCGGCGCCTGCGTCGCGAGCATGATCACGAACAGGTAGGTGATCAGGATCGCGCCGGCATAGATGATGATCAGGGCAAAGGCCATGAACTCCGCCGACAGGATCAGGTAGAGCCCCGCGGAAGCCAGGATCGTCAGGATGAAGTAGAGCGCCGCGTACACCGGACGCGGGTGCGTAATCATGCGGAGCGCACTCGCAAGGGCGATGAACGCGAACGCGTAAAAATGCAGATTGGGGAGGGCGTCGAGGCCCGCCAGGGTCAGAGCGAGCACCGCTCCGCCGCCCGCCACTGCCGCGATCAAACCACCAATCAGCTGCACGTTCAGGGTCCGCCTGGGCATCGCCAACGCGACGCCAACGGCGCCGAGCGCAAGCAACGCGTAGAGGATCACCGGGTGCATCACGGCGTCGGACAAGCGTGATTCCCAAGCCGCACCAGCCGCGATCGGCTGGCACCGGCTCACTCAGAGTTCGGCCGACCGAGGCGCCCCGAGGCTCCGCGGACGATGCCGCGGGGTCGCCGCACACCGCGGCCGCACCCATCACGGCAGAAGGGCCGGAGGATAGATCCAGCCCCGTAGACCTTCAACTCGGGCGATCAGTCCGGAGCAATCTGTGCTGGTAGCCTTGTCACCTGTGCCCGAGGCACCCACCCCGAATCAGGCCCAACCCGCGACCGGCTGGAAGGCCAAGACGCCGAACGCGCTCACGATCATGCGGCTCGTTTTTTCGACGGCGTTCGTGTTGCTACTGAGTCTCAGTGAGCCAACGGACACCATCATGCTCGTTGCCGCCGCGCTCTTTGTGCTGGCCGCCATCACCGACGCGCTCGATGGCCATCTCGCGCGCAAGTGGAACGCCATCAGTCGGTTCGGCCGCGTCATGGATCCGTTCGCCGACAAGATCCTCGTCCTGGGGGCGTTCATCCTGCTCGCTGGGCCGGCGTTCGCCGGGCTCGATTCTGAGGCTGTCGCATATCAGCGTTCCGGAGTTGAACCCTGGATGGTGGTGGTGATTCTGGCTCGGGAGTTGCTCATCACCAGCCTCCGTGGAGTCCTTGAAGCCGAGGGCATCGACTTCAGTGCGACGCTGAGCGGGAAGCTCAAGATGGTCGGACAATCGGTCGCCATTCCGCTCATCCTCCTGATACTCGCGGTCGCCCCGAGCGCGCCGGGGGAGGCCGGGAGGGGTGTGATCCTCGCCCTCGCATGGGGGACGACGCTCGTCACCGCTTTCAGCGCCCTGCCCTATCTTGCTCGAGCGGCCAGTGCATCCCGCGACGTCTAGCGCCGTGGTGCACCACCGAGCGCCGCCGGCACGCGGCGATCAAGCAACCGGTACCCAATCGCCTCCGCCGCGTGCTCAAGCGCGATCTCGCCGGCGCCATCAAGGTCGGCCAACGTGCGCGCGAGCCGCCTGACCTTGTCGTACGCCCTGGCGCTCAGCCCCAGCTCGGTCACCGCCTGACCTACCAAAGCCTCGGCCGCGCGATCGAGCGGCGCCAAGTGATCGAGTTGCCTTCCCGAGAGTCTCGCGTTCGGAATTGTCCCTTGCCGGACGCGCTGAAGCTCCCTTGCTGCAAGAACTTGCACACGCATGTCTTGGCTGGAAATGCCACGCTCAGCGCTCGCCAGCCGCTCCCAGGGCACCGCCGGCGCTTCCACATGCAGGTCGATACGGTCCAGGAGCGGCCCGCTCAGCCGGCTCAGGTATCGCTCCATCGCTCTGCGCCCAGATTCGCCGGGTAACAGGTCGCCCTTGGGCGTCGGGTTCATCGCCGCGACGAGCATGAAATCCGCGGGGAATCGCACTGTGCCGTGTGCCCGCGCGATGGTCACCACCTGGTCTTCCAAAGGCTGCCTGAGCGTCTCGAGCACGGGCCTAGGGAACTCGGGCAACTCGTCAAGGAACAGGATCCCACGGTGGGCCAGGCTGATCTCGCCTGGTCGCGGCACCTGCCCGCCCCCGACGATCGCCGCACTCGAAGCGGTGTGATGGGGTGATCGGACAGGCCGAGTCGCGATCAACCCACACCCACCCGGCACCAACCCCGCAGCTGACCAAACCCGGGTCACTTCGAGTGCTTCATCCGGCATCAGCGGGGGCAAGACACCCGGCAAAGCCTTTGCCATCATGGTTTTACCGCTTCCGGCAGGCCCGAGCATGAGCAGGTTGTGCCCACCCGCCGCCGCAACGACCACGGCCCGTTTGACCGATTCCTGGCCCCGCACATCCGCGAAATCAACCCCGGGTTCGGCAGTGGCGAGCAGCCCGGCAATATCCGGCGGTGACTCCGGCTCCTCCTCGATCATCCCGTTGAATAAACCCACGGCCTCTGCCAACGTCGAAACGCCGAGAGCATCGATCCCCTCGACAACAGCCGCTTCCTGGGCATTGTCTGAAGGCACCACGACAGCTCGAGCCCCAAGGTCCCGAGCCATCGACGCGAGCGCGATCACCCCCTTGATCGGACGCACGCGGCCGTCGAGCGCGAGTTCGCCCGCAACGACGCACGCCCGGTGGTCCAGTCCACTCCCATCCCGCTCCCGCGGCGTCCGGACCACGCCCTGAGCCGCCAGCAAACCAATCGCGATCGGCAGGTCGTACACCGGGCCCTCCTTGCGAAGGTCGGCTGGTGCGAGGTTGATGAGGGTCCGGCCCAATGGGAACGCATATCCAGAGTTGCCCATCGCCGCGCGAACACGCTCCATCGATTCCTTGACCGCGGCGTCGGGCAGCCCCACCACCGTCTGCTTGTCGAGCCCTCGTTCGTCCACATCGACCTCGACCTCGCACGGCCTGGACTCGACGCCTTGGAGCAGAGATGAGCGAATATGAGCGACCATAACAAAATACTATCAAACATAACCCAAACACGCAACCCCAGAATCAGCGCGTGGTTCCACCGAAGGAACCAGCAGCGCGGTTACCATCGCGGCGTTCCCGACTTGGGGGGACTGCCTGGGCCGGGTCCTCTGCACTATGCGAGTGTGAAATAGACGACGACGCGACCATCCACGAATCCGGATCGGACGCCCCCGACGAGCAGAAGCCCGGGGACGTAACCGCACCGCTTGACCACGACTTGACGGTTGCCGGTACGCCGCGCATACGCGATGTGCAGTCGAGCGATGCGCGCGTCGGCGCCCGCATCGGGCCATACACACTGCGCGAGATCCTGGGTGAGGGTGGCTTCGGCGCGGTGTACCTCGCCGAGCAGACCGAGCCGGTGCGGCGGAAGGTCGCGTTCAAGGTGCTCAAGCTCGGCATGGACTCCGAGCAGGTGCTCCAACGTTTCGACGCCGAGCGACAAGCGATGGCGCTCATGGATCACCCCGGCATCGCCGCGGTGCTCGATGCCGGGCTGACCGAACGGGGACGCCCTTACTTCGTGATGGAGCTCGTCCGCGGCAAACCGCTCAACGCGTTCTGCGACGATCACAAACTCAATACCCGCGCCAGGCTTGAACTGTTTGTTCACGTGTGCCGTGCCGTCCAGCACGCGCACATGAAGGGCGTCATCCACCGCGACCTGAAACCCTCGAACGTTCTGGTGCGCGAGATAGATGGCGGACCGGCGCCGAAGATCATCGACTTCGGCATCTCGAAGGCGGTCTCCGGCCCGCTTACCGAGAACCCGGCGCACACCCGCGCCGAGCAGATGCTGGGCACGCCCCAGTACATGAGCCCTGAGCAAGCGGGTGGGCTGGGCGTCGATGTCGATACCCGCGCCGATGTCTATAGCCTCGGCGTCATCCTCTACGAACTGCTGACGGGCTCTACGCCACTCAAGGCCGAGACGCTGGTCAATGCGACCATGGCCGAACTCCCCGGGCTGCTCCGCGAACAGCCCACCCAGCGCCCGAGCCAGCGGCTCGCGACGCTCGGCGCCGATAGTGGCATGTTCACCAGGACCCACGGGACAACGGTGGACGACCTGCGCAGCGAGCTGAAAGGCGATCTCGACTGGATTGTGCTCAAGGCGGTCGAGAAGGAGCGGGATCGGCGGTACGCCACCCCCGACGCGCTCGCGGACGACGTGCTCCGCCACATGCGCCATGAGGCGGTGCTTGCCTCCCCACCGTCCCGGTCCTATCGCGTCCGCAAGTTCGTTCGACGCAACCGGCTCGGGGTCGGTGCAGCAGCCGTCGTTGCGCTCGCGGTGATCGCGGGTGGAGCGGCAGCCGGCGTTGGCTTCTATCGCGCGAGCGTCCAGCGGGACGCCGCGGTGCAAGCCGAAGCCCGCGCCGTCGAAGCGCGGGATCAAGCACGAACCATCAGCGACCTTCTCGTCAATATCTTCGTGAGCGCCGAACCCGAGAACGCCGGCGCTGATGTCACAGTGCTCGATGCGCTGCGCCAAGCCGAACCGAGGCTCGCCGCCTTCAGCGACAACCTGCCGGTGCGTGCGGTCCTCCACAAAACGATGGGTGATGTCTACCTGGCGCTCGACGCCTTCGAGCGTGCGGAGTGGCACCTGAACGCCGCCCTCGCGGACGCCGAGACCATCGGCGGTCGCGATGCGTTGCTCACGCTCGAGATCCGCGACAGCATCACCGAACTTCTGCGCAAGGAGCAGGACGATCCGCTGGTCGCCCGCGCCGAAGCCGAGCGGCTCGTAGAAGACAAGCGTCGTGTGTTGGGCGCCGAGCACATCAGCTTGGCGGTCAGCCTTCGAACGCTGGGCAAGATCCACCAGGGACTGAGCGACTACGAGTCCGCCGAGCTCGCATTCGACGAGGCGTTGCGTATCCAGACAGCCGTCCTCGGGGCCGAAGATCCCGAAGCGGCGGCCACACTCGTGGACATCGGGCGCATCCGCAGCGAGCGCGGGTCCTACGCCGAGGCACTCGAAGCGATCGATCCGGCGCTTGCCGCCCTTGCCGCGCAGTTCAACGAGCGGCATCCCGAAGCGATCCGTGCGCGAACCGTCGCCGCGAGGGTGCTTCGTGACCAGGGCGAGTACGCAACCGCTGCACGCCGCTTCAGCGACCTGATCGAGGATGCATCGGAGACGTTCGGCGCCACGCACACCCGGACGATCGAGGTCCGCGGCTTCTATGCCCAGACACTACTTCTCCAGGGCGAACTCGACGACGCCGCGGCTCAGCTCGAGACGGTCGCGCAGCAACGCGCGGTTGTCCTCGGAACCGACCACCCGGACACGGTCGCCGCGCGCCAGGATCTCGGCCAGGTGCTGCGCAGGCTGGGCGATCTGCCTCGCGCGAGGCGCGAGCTGGAAGCGGTCCTCGAGCACATGCGCGAAAACCTGGGGCCGGAGCACCAGCAGACGTTTACGACCGCCGCCAACCTCGCGAACATCTACATCGACCTCGACGAGCAGGAACTCGCGCGGACGCTGCTCCGCCGCACGCTCGCCGACCACGAGCGGATCAACGGCGAAGACCATCCCACTTCGATCGGCATGGCGATCAACTTCGCGGGTCTGATTGGATCGATGGGCGAAGCCGACGATGCACAGGCCATGCTCGAGAAGGCCGTCGATCGCGCCGCAGAGGTCTTTGGCGAAGACCACCCGACACGGCTGGCCGCGATGGGCAACCTCGCGCTGCTCTACCGCCGCCAAGAAAAGTACGACCTCGCCGAACCGCTCTATCGAGAGACCCTTGCCGCACAGGACAAAGCGCTCGGCGAGAGGCACCAGACCAGGCTCCGCACCGCGAACAACCTTGCAGAGCTGCTCCGCCTGCAGGGCAGGTGGGACGAGGCCGCGGAGGTCCACCGCGACACACTCGCGCTCCGTGCCGAAGCGTTGGGGCCGGATCACGACGACACCAGAGTCTCACTCAGAGGGCTGACACGGACCGCGGAGGGCGCGGCTAGGTCCGACCCAGCGCTCGGGGCGTCACTTGCCCGGGGTTCCGACGCCGCACTGCGCAGCATCGCCAGCCACTGCGATCCGAACTATCTCTGGTACAGGCTCCGACTCGCGCTGCTCGCCGGCCCAGAGGCCGATGACTGGTGCACCGAGCTGATGCGTTGTCACGAGACCGCGCTCGCGTCGCCTGAAGCAGACCCGATAGCGCAGTTCCGAGCCGCGGAGTTCTTTGCGATGGCTCCGTCGCCCGGATTCCGCGATCCCGCACGTGTCGTCGAGATTGGGCTATCGCTTGGCAATAGCGAATGGCCCAACCGCTTCGAAGCCGTCGTGCTTCTCGCGAGGGCACTCAACGAAGCAGAAGCAGCAACCGACGCGTCGGCACTGCTTTCGGGGATCGACACGAGCGGCGCGGATGCCGAGACACAACGCGTGCTCGATGAACTCAGTGACGAGATCGAGAACGCCGGCTGATCCCAACCGGGCCCCGGCCGAGCGGAGCCGGCTCAGACGCGGCGACGCCGGCTAGCAACCGCACACAGGCCGACGAGACCGGCACCAAACGCGAGCGGCGATGGGATCACCACCGGGTTCGGGTTGTTGCCGAACGTCTCGAAGTTCCCGCCGAAGTCAACCAGCAGGCCGATTCGGACTTCACCCGATGTGATCAGCTCGATCAGGTCCTCGATATATGAACCCTGGAGGAGCTCGAATCGGAACGTGAGCATCTCGCCCTGGTTCAAACCGTTCTGGTCCGTGGGGTTCTCGGCGCCGATCGAGAAGATCGTGTCGAACTCCGGATCGTCGATCGTTTCTTCGCCATCGTTTGCGATGGAGCCATCGGAGCTGATGAGCGGAAGATTCTGGGGCTCGGCAGGCTGCTCGAAGAGCACGCCCGGGCCGTTGATGATCTCGTTCTCGAAGACCTGCAGCACCTCGAAGATCGCCTGACCTTCGAAGTAGATCCCGACGACGTTGGCGTCTTCACCGAGGCTGTTGCGGAAGATGAAATCGACCGTGCCGCCGAAGCCATCAACCCCGTAAGGAGCCGCCGCGCCGAATCCATCGATCTCGCTTGGGACAACGGGGTTGCCCAGGATGTCCACGGTGAGCTGCTGCTCGCCCGTGTCGGTGTCCTCTTCGTTGAGGCTGCTGAGCCCGCCGAAGCCGAACGTCTGGCCAAGGGCCAGTGACGACGTCAGGAAGGTACCGATAGCGACAGCAAGCCAGTGAGTACGCATGTTCTCTCGTCCCCTCGTCTGTGCGGCAGAGTGCCGGCAGGCCTTTAGCGCTGCTGGCACCCGGCGGAATCCACCTTATGCTACCGAGCAACAGGCGTCAGAAACCCTTCTCTCAGAGGAATTTGACGCGATTTTAGTGCCCAGTGGCCTTGGGTACGCTTAAGGCTCTTGGGCGCAGAAGAAACTCGGACCGCCCCGCACAGGGGAGTCCCCGGTTATTTTGCTCCCGTAGTGATCTGAAAAGGCCGACAAGATCAGGTCGGAGCGTGACGGCCTTGACGACAGCATCCAGCCAGAACACCGAGCAGCCAATGCCTCACGAGGCAACGGAGGCTGTACAGGGATATTTACCCCCCTCCGGCTGGTCGATCGTTGGGGCCCGTTCGGCCGCCGAACTCATCGCACAGGAAGAGATTGAGCCCACGAGCTTCCGGTCTGTGGATCCATCGACTGGCCGCCCCTCGGCGATGCTCTACCGCGCAGCTACCGACCATCAACTCGACGAGACCGCGAGGCTTGCGTGGGAGGCGTTCTACGCGAACGAGGGGAAATCTCCGAGGGCCCGGGGCGAGCTGCTCGACGCGATCGCCGAGGGGCTGGAGGCCCTGGGTGACGGTCTGCTCCAGCTCGCCTCAAGCGAGACAGGTCTCAGCACCGCAAGGCTCGCCGCAGAGCGCGAGCGCACCTGCGCAACGTTGCGTCTATTCGCCGAGGTCGCCCGCGAGGGCTCATGGGTCGAGGCCTCGATCGATCGTGGCAGTCCGGCGCGGCGTCCCGTCCCGAAGCCCGACCTGCGTGCGATGCTCAGACCGTTGGGACCAGTCGCGGTCTTCGGCGCCGGAAACTTCCCGCTGGCATATTCGAGCGCGGGAGGCGACACCGCGAGCGCACTCGCCGCGGGTTGCCCGGTCATCATCAAGGGTCATCCCGGGCATCCGGGCACAGGGGAACTCGCGGCACGCGTGATCTCGCAGGCGGTCGCCAGGTGCGGGTTCCACCCGGGGACCATCGGGTTCCTGCACGCCGGAGGCGGACGCGAGATCGCTGTCGGACGGGGCCTGGCGCTCCACGCGTGCGTCCGTGCCATCGGTTTCACCGGATCGCTGCAGGGCGGATTGGCGGTCCAGGAGGTCGCCCAATCGAGACCCGATCCGATCCCCGTCTTTGCCGAGATGGGCTCGGTGAACCCCGTCTTCGTGCTGCAACACGCCGCGCAACAGCAAGGCGAGGTGATCGGCGATCGGCTGGCTTCCAGCGTTATGAACTCGGTCGGGCAGATGTGCACCTGCCCCGGGCTGATCTTCATCAGGCTGGCGGAGGGCGCTGAGGATCTTTTCCGCTCACTGAGTGACCGCTTCAATCATGCGGATCCAGCGCCGATGCTCAATGCGCGCACACGCGACCAGCTGGTCCAGCGTGCCGAGCAGTTCGGTGCTGTCAGCAGACTTGAGATGCGTGCGGGCGCCCCCACTCGCCCCGGATCGCCGGATGCGATCAGACCCATCACAGGCTCTCCGGCGCTATACCGCACGACGTTCGACGTGTTCCGATCGCAGCCCACACTTCACGAGGAGGTTTTCGGGCCTGTGGCGGTGCTGGTCACCTGCCGGAGCGACCAGGAGATGATCGAGGCCGCGGGTCTGATCCAGGGCAGCCTGACCGGATCGATCTTCGCCGCCGGCCACGACGCGGCGATGAGCCGCAGGCTGAGCCAGATTCTGGAAATGCGGGTCGGGCGGCTGGTGTTCAACGGCGTGCCGACAGGCCTGGAGATCAACGACAGCACCGTCCACACCGGCCCCTTTCCCTCGACAAGCGCCCAGCACGTGACCGCCCAGGGCACCCGAGCCATCGTCCGCTGGTGCCGGCCCCTGGCATATCAGAACGCCCCAGACGCGATGCTCCCGCCAGAACTGCGAGACGCAAACCCCCACAAGATTCGACGTCGAGAGGACAGCGTCTGGGTCTGAGCGAGCCGAATCCCCTGGAAAGGGGGCCATCGGTTCCCGGATTTCTGCGCTCTGCGCGCTGTTGGGCACGATACTGATGCCGATGGCACGGAAGCCCGCTGATAAGCCCAAACACGATGACGCCCAAGGCGGCGAGGGGCTGAGCCCGGTCAGGCTCGGAGTCTCGCTCACCCTCGCGACCGCGTGGCTCTTCGTGGTCGCGGCGATGGTCACCTTCGACCCCGCCGATCCATTCGGACACACCGTCTGGCCCGTCAACGACCCACCGACCAACCTGGGCGGCGTCGCGGGAGCATGGATCAGCGAGCAGCTTTTCCTGACCCTGGGGCTCTCGGCATGGATCGCTGTCGCGCTGACTGGCGGCGCGATCTGGTCGAGCCTGCGGGGACGCAAGAGCGGGCTGGGCGGGGTCAACGCCATCGGCTTCGCGCTGCTGATCACCGGGCTGTGCGGGATGTGCAACCTCGCGCTCCGTGACTTCGGTCCCATCCAGGAACTCGGGGGCGGCACGCTCGGCTTTGTTGGGATGGCGGAAGCCCAGGCGCGGATCGGCGTGTTCGGCTCGTTCCTGGTCTTCTTCTTGGCTGGCGTGCTGGGGGCCGCGATCACCTACGACCGCCAGATGCTCGCAGCCTTCCGATCCCTCCGGGGCGTGATGACAGGCCGGGTTGGGCCTGCGGCGCAGCAGGCGGCGAAGAACGCGGCGAGCAAGAGCGCCAAGGGCTTGGGTGGCGCGCTCGCATCGATGAGGAACAGGACGGTAAAGGTTCAGCTCAACGACCTCGACGAAGCGGTGGAGGTGGACGAGGCGGAGCTTCGCGAGGCAGAGGAGGCCGAGCGGAAAGCAGCGATCGCTCGGAAGAAGGCGAAGTCCAAGGCGAAGCCTGCGCAGGCCGAAGAGCCCGATGAGGAAGAGCTCGAAGACGAAGACGAGTACGAAGAAGACGGGTACGAATACGAGTACGAAGACGACGAGGAGCCCGAAGAAGACTACGAGGATGAGTCACCCGGCGCCCCGCAGGTCTTCAGCAAGGACGAGCTCAAGGAGAAGATCGCGAAGCTGCCTGTGCGGTTCGGCAAGGACAGCGCGCGGAGCGCGACAGAGGACGACCTCCGCGATCTCCAGGGCGTGCAGGAACTCGAGGGCTACAAGTTCCCGACGCTCGATCTCCTCGAAGAGCCCGAGGAAAACTTCACCACACGACTCGAGGAACTCGTCCGCGATCAGGCCGAGGCCCTCGAGGGTGCGCTTCGTGAGTACAAGATCGACGGCGAGGTCACCGGTATCGAGTCGGGACCGGTCATCACGCTCTACCACGTCAAGCTCGCGCCGGGCACGCGCGTCAGCGCGCTCCAGGCGGTCACGACCGACATCGCGCGTGCGCTCAAGAGCGTGAACATCCGCATTGTCACGAACCAGGCCGGGCGCGACACCGTGGGCGTGGAGGTGCCAAACCCAACGAAGGAGAAGGTCAGGCTCAAAGAGCTGATGAGCGACTCGGACCGGTTCGGCAAGATGCGTCTGCCCATGTTCTTGGGCAAGGACGCGTCGGGCGAGCCACTGATCGCGGATCTGACCAAGATGCCGCACATGCTGATCGCTGGCACGACGGGCTCGGGCAAGTCCGTGTGCATGAACACGATCATCATGAGCTTCCTCTACACGAAGAAGCCCAACGAGCTCAAGCTGGTTCTCGTTGACCCCAAGATGGTCGAGATGAGCCAGTTCAAGGACATCCCACACCTGATGTGCCCGGTGGTCACGGAGATGGCGCGGGCCGCGGCGATCCTCGAGTGGGCCGTCAAAAAGATGGACGAGCGATACGAGCTGCTCGCCGAGGCCGGCTGCCGCGACATCGGTGGCTACAACGACCTCGACTGGGAAGAACTCAAGGAGCGCTTTACGCCGCACGGTGGCGAACTGAGCGAGGCAGAGGCCCAGCGGATTCCCCGCAAACTGCCCTACATGGTCTTCATCATCGACGAGCTGGCCGATCTGATGATGACCAACAAGGAGGTCGAAGGCTCGATCATCCGCATCGCGCAGAAGGCGCGGGCGGTCGGCATCCACCTGATTCTCGCGACCCAGCGCCCGCAGGCGAACGTCGTGACCGGGCTGATCAAGAGCAACATGCCCTGCCGCATCGCCTTCAAGGTGGCGAGCGGCATGGACAGCCGGATCGTGCTCGACCAGAAGGGCGGCGAGCTCTTGCTGGGCCAGGGCGACATGCTCTTCCTCAGCCCGAGCAGCCACAAGCTGAGCAGAGCCCAGGGCACGCTGGTGGACGACGCGGAGATCCGCAAGGTCGCTCGCTTCATGCGCGATGTCGCCGGGCCCACGTTCGAGCGTCAGCTCGTGCAGCTCCGCTCCGATGGATCGGACGAAGAACGGATCGCCGCGAGTGAGAACAACTCGAGCGCGAGCCTGGCTGCAGCGCAGGAAGATCCGATGTTCGACCGCGCCGTCGAGATCGTGCTCGAAACCAAACGGGGCTCGGTCAGCCTGCTCCAACGCCGGCTGGCGATTGGCTACACCCGCGCGAGCCGTCTGATCGACCTCATGGGCATCGCGGGCATCATCGGCGAGCACAAGGGCAGCGTCGCACGCGAAGTACAGATCACGCCCGAGGAATGGGAGGCGATGAAGCAACTGGCGGAAGAAGAGGCCGCCGACACACCGAGCGATCACCCCGACGCACCGGGCGCCGCACGAAGCGACCTCGACGCCGGCGCGCAAGCCGAGATCCTGGAACCCAAGCCCGAGGGCCTGTTCGAGGAAGCAGCCGACCGCGCGAGCATCGCGGCAGTCGAAACCAACGGAAACATCGACGACGATGCCCCATCCTCTGCCCCCCCGTTCGCACCAACCGATGGCGGACCGACCGAAGGCGTGACCGACGAAGCCGAAGCACTCACGGAAGAGCCCGAAGACCTCGAAAACGATCTCGCAGCAGAAGAAGAAACTGAGGGGGACGGCGACGACGAGTACGGGGTCGATGACGAAGCCGAGGGTGAAGACGAGGACGGGGACGGAGAAGAGGAAGACGAATCTGATGACGACGCCGAGGCTGAAGACGAAGCCGAAGGTGAGTCCGACGACGAGTACGAGTACATCTATGTTGACGAGGACGGCAACGAACTCGACCCGGACGAGGTCGAGGAGGACGCCGAAGCTGACGAAGAAGAGCCCGAGGATGCGGACGAGGACGAGGACTGGGATGAGGAAGACGAGACCGAGGATGCCGAGGAAGAGCCCCGGACGCGATCGGCTGCCGAGTAAATTTACCCAGCCCTCAATACCCCTCTCATCTTTCAGAACCCGCCTATTTCAGGGGATCATGAAACCCTCCCCCTCACAGGCCGATTACACATAATGGACGCCCCGGGGAAGCCGGCAGGGGTCCGCTGCGCGTTGCGGCGGCCCGGGCCTGCCGCACTTTCGCACAATCGCTGGCCCACCGGCCGCTGGAAGGACACCGATGACCCGTACGACCAAGGCCGCTGCCGTCTCCATGATCGCTGTGTGCGGTCTCGCCGCCCCGGCCCTTGCCGAGCTGCCCCGTGCCCTCGGGCACGTGCCCTCCGACGCCGCGCTCGTTGTCTCGGTCCGCAGCCTTGCCGAGGCGCACGCGGACATCATGGCGATCGGTGAGAAGATCCCCGACGCCGAGATGGGCGATCTCGCCGCGGCGGGCATGATGCTGGGGATGCCGGGCCTGAACAGCGCTGGGTCGGCCGCCATCGCGATCATGCCAGACGCCGAGGGCAACATCGACCTTGAGACCAACGAGCCGAACGCGATGATTCTGCTGCCGGTCAACGACTACGCCCGTTTCATGGGCAACTTCGGTGCCGAAGGCGCGGGCATCGAACAGATCGAGCTCAACGGCAGCCCGGCGTTCGCGAAGAGCATCGGCAATGGCTACGCCCTGCTCGCCTCGAACGCCGCGACGGCGGAGGCCTATGCCGGCGGCGTCGGCGCGAATCACCTTGAGCAGGCGCTCCGATCTGGCGCGGAAATCGCCGAGTCGAGCGATGTCGTTCTGCTGACCAACATGGAGAAGTTCCGCCCGGCACTCGAAGCCGGGCTCGAAGAGCTCAAGCCGCAGATGGAGTTCTTCGCCGGGATGGCGGGTGCTCAGGCCGGGCTGGACGCCGGCCAGGCGAAGCAGCAGCTCGAGATGCTGCTCTCGATCGCTGAGAACTACGTGAGCGACTCGGAGATTAGCTACGTCGGGCTCGATGTCTCAGACGCGGGTTTGAGCGTCGATATCGCCTCGACCTTCCGGCAAGGCTCGACGATCGCGGGCTTCTTCCAGGGCGCCGGCAAGGCGATGGATCTTCTGGGCCGCACGCCCAACACACCCTTCTTCTTCGCGGGCGCGTTCGACTACTCGAACCCGGGCATGAAGAAGCTCGCCCTAAACGCGGCGGAGCTCCAGTCCGGCAACGGCATCCCCGGCATGGGCGAGATGCAAAAGCAACTGACGAAGAACAGCTCTGGCATAAGCGGCGTGTTCGGCGCGACACCCAACATCTTCGGCAACCTGTTCGGCGCGACGAGCATGTTCTATCACGCCGAGGACGGCGCAGCCCTCAAGGCGGTCAATAAGCAGGGCGTCGAGATGTCCGACGGTGTCGATGCTCAGGGCATGAAGATCGCCACGAGCTACGAAGCCGGCGCCACAAACATCGGCGGCATGCAGGTCGATCGCTGGGGCATGCAGTTCGAGGCGGACGCGTCGATGCCCGGCGCGATGCAGGTGCAGCAGGCCATGATGATGATGTTCGGTCCTCAGGGCGGACCCGGTGGCTACGTCGGCGCGATCGACGACGGCATGGTCGTCACCATGAGCCAGAACGACGGCACGTTCCAGAAGGCCGCGGCAGCGGCCAAGGGCCAGGGCGAGGGTCTCGACGACCACGCGTCGATCCAGGCGATCGCGAAGCACCTGCCGAGCGATGCGTTCGGTATCGGGTTCATCGGGTTCCAAGAGATCATCGAGGCGGCGAGCGGTGTGATGGCCATGATGGGCGCCGAGGTGCCGGACTTCGGCATCGACGGCGACATGCCGCCGCTCGCGATGTCCCTTTCGGGGAGCCAGGGTGATTTCCGCGCCCGCGTCTTTGTCCCCGCCGCTCTTCTTGAGGCGGGCCTGAACGCGGCAGAAGCGGCCGCCGAGATGGAGCAGGGCGCTGGCGGCGGCAACCGCCCCCGCTATTGATCGGTATTCACTGACGCAGAGAATCTCTCCTCAGCGGGGGGCCCCGGTCGCAACGCCGGGGCCCTTTCTTTTGCCCAGAGGCGACATCGCCGCCCATCGATGGCCAACCATGCCCCATGGAAGACGGAGCGTGGCAGATCTCGCCGGACTTCGAGCTCGATCTGAGCCAACCGCGGATCATGGCGATCCTGAACGTCACGCCCGACAGCTTCAGCGACGGCGGGCGACTCTCATCGCCGGGACTTGTGACCGAGGCCGCGGCGTGCGCGGTTGCCGACGGCGCGGATGTGCTCGATGTCGGTGGCGAGTCGACAAGGCCCGGCTCGGCGCCTGTCAGCGAGCGCGACCAGATCGCTCGCGTGATACCGGCGATCAAGGCGATCCGGGACGCGGGGATCGCCGCACCGATCAGCATCGATTCAACCCGGGCCGCGGTCGCAAGAGCCGCGCTAGACGCGGGCGCCGACGCGATCAACGACGTTTCGGGCGGGATGGACGACGAGGGCATGTTGCCACTCGCCGCCGAGTTCCGGTGCGGCCTGATCCTGATGCACCGCCTGCGCGCACCCGCGGATGACCGATACAGCGATCGCTACTCGACCCACGAAAGCCCCTCCTACGACAATGTCGTGAACAATGTCCATGATGCACTCGCGTCAAGGTTGGATGCGGCCACTCTGGCTGGGGTATCACCCGGGGCGATCGTTATGGACCCCGGGCTCGGGTTCGGGAAGACCGTGGAGCAGAACCTCGCGTTGATCCGGGGCACACCGGTGCTGCGTGAGCTGGGCAGACCCATTCTGTGCGGGACGAGCCGGAAGAGCTTCGTCGGGCGGATCGCGGCTCCCGATGGCGCGGCCCCAGCGCCCCCAGCGGACCGTGATCCGGCATCCATCGTCTTTGCGCTCAGGCACCTGGAGGCGGGCGCAAGGCTCTTCCGCGTGCATGATGTGCGCTCACACGCTGAGGCGTTCCGCGTCCATCGGGCTCTGGGGGATGCCGACTGAGCCTCACGCTCGCTGGTGTGCCGGGCATCTATACTGCACGTTCCGCCCGAGAGGGTCGGCCGATATGGACATCCGGGGGCCAGAGGGCCCCGAGACAACAGCGATGGAGCGGCGATGGCTTCCGAGCACGTGAAGACGTTCAGCGACGACAACTTCGAGGGCGAAGTGATCCAATCCGAGCACCCGGTGCTCGTGGACTTCTGGGCCGAGTGGTGCATGCCGTGCCGGATGCTCGCACCAACGATCGACGCCGTCGCGGACGAGTTCAGCGGGAAGGTGAAGGTCGGGAAGGTTGACACCGACGCGAACCGAAACGTGAGCATGCAATACGGGATCAGCGCCATCCCGACCGTCATCCTGTTCAAGGGTGGCGAGGTCGTGAAGAAGTTCGTGGGCCTGACGAGCAAGGAAGACCTTGCCGCCGCCCTGAACGAAGCCGTGGCCTGAGCGCCACGGATTAGCGACCCATGAACGCGAGGAAGAACGCATGACCGCGCCCGCGCCCGCGAAGCGGCCATCGAAGGAGGGTCCCGCGATGACGGGCGAGAAGACGCTGCGCTGCGGTGCCGTCGGCGTTGGGCGCATGGGGCGGCACCACGCCCGTGTGTACGCGCAGCTGGGCAACACCGAACTGGTGGGCGTGGTAGATCACGACCCAGACCGTGCGGGCGACATCGCCGCGCAGCACGGATCGAGGGCTTTCGAGAGCCCCGCGGCTCTGATTGAGGCGGGCGTGGATGCCGTGAGCATCGCGGTCCCCACGACCAAGCACCTTGAGACCGCGAAGCCCTTCCTTGAAGCGGGCGTTGCGTGCCTCATCGAGAAGCCCCTCGCGGGCACCGCGGACGAGGCTCGCCAGCTCAAGCAGCTCGCGGAAGACAACGACGCGTTGCTCATGGTTGGCCACATCGAGCGGTTCAACCCCATCATGCTCGCGATGCGGAAGGCCGCGGGCGGGCCCGACGGCGATGCGGCGGGCGCCGTGGTGCCTCGGTTCATGGAGGTGCACCGGATCAGCCCGATGACCTTCCGATCTGTCGATATCGGGGTCGTGATGGACATGATGATCCACGACCTCGACGTGGTGCTAATGCTCATGGGCGGGGATGAACCCGACGAGATCCAGGCCTCCGGTGTCGCAGTCGTCACCGAGCATGAGGACATCTGCAACGCTCGCCTGACCTGGAAGCGCCCGGGGGGAAGCTGCGTCGCGAACATCACCGCGAGCCGCCTCGCTTTCAAGACCGAGCGGGTGACACGGATCACCGGCGAGAACGCGTACGTGAAGATCGATTACGCGAATAAGACCGGCACGATCATCCGGCGGACCGCCAACGAGCTGCAGATGCGCGAGGTCCGCGACCAGCTTCGCAAGGGTGTGGACCTGAGCGATATGGACTGGGACAGCGTCGTGAACATCGAGCCGCTCGTGATCGACGATTCCGAGCCGATCGTGATGGAGATCGAATCGTTCCTCGCGGCCGTTCGCGAGGGGCGTCAGCCCGAGATCAACGCCGAGGCGGGATTCGCGAACGTGCGCACCGCCGAGCGGATTGTGCGAGCGATCCGCGACAGCATGTGAGCGAAACACCTGTCTGAGCGAACCAGGGACGGGTCGCCTCACCTTTATCACCGTCGTTCTTTGCCCTTCTTGGCACGCCTTGCGATCACAAGGCGTCGCGAAGCTCTGGCCTTTGGACCCCCTGCAGGTAAACTGGGGCCCTCAGAGTCGCTTTCTCTTCCGTTCCGAAACAGTCGATCCACCCCGGTTCTCACCATGTCCGACCAACACCCCACCACCGACGCACCCGACGCCGCCACCCACCCGGAGACCGCGCCTGCGGATCAGCCCAAAGCCTCGACGCCGACCGCGGCTGAAGAGGCACCACAGCCGGCCGCCGCCGAGCAGCCGGAGCAGGGGCCCGGTGCAACAACGCAGCCCGCATCGCTGTCAGAAGGTGTCGAGGCCGAGATCGATGCGGCCATGGCGAAGCTGGGCCTCGGTGATGCCCCGCAGCAGCAGCCGAGCGGTCGTGACGCTGTCGTGCCCGCCGGTGGGCGTCAGCAGCGGGTGGGTCGCCCGCGTGTTGTGCAAGGAGGTCGTGAGCACCGCACGGGCAAGGTCGTCAGCGTCGGACCCAACGACATCTTCCTGGAGTTCGGGCCGAAAGAACTGGGCGTCGTCGAGCGGACTCAGTACCAGGAGCATGAGCTCCCGAAGGTCGGTGACAATACGGAGGTCGTCGTCACCCGCTACGAGGCTCAAGAGAGCCTGTTCATCTGCGCCAAGCCGGGCACCGTGCAGAAGGCCGACTGGGAGATGCTCGAGGCAGGCCAGATCGTTGAGGCCCGCGTTACCGGCGTGAACAAGGGCGGGCTCGAGCTCGAGGTCGCCAAGCACCGCGCGTTCATGCCTGCTAGCCAGGTGTCGCTCGAGCGGATGAATGATCTGAGCGTATTCGTCGGCGAAAAGATGACGTGCAAGGTCCAGCGCATCGACCGCCGGGGCGGGGGCAACATCGTCCTGACCCGGCGCGAGATCCTCGCCGAGGAGCGTGCCAACGCGGCCGCCGCGCTCCGCGAAACCCTCAAAGAGGGCGAGACGATGACCGGCAAGGTCCGCAAGATCATGCCCTTCGGCGCATTCGTTGATCTGGGCGGCGTCGATGGCCTCGTCCATGTCAGTGACATGTCGCACGAGCGGATCATGCCGGGCGAGAAGAACATCGCGAAGCTCGTCAGCGTCGGTCAAGAGGTCCGGGTTCAGATCCTTGAAGTGGACTGGGACAAGAACCGCATCGGGCTCGGGATGAAGCAGCTCCAGGCCGATCCGTTCGAGAGCGCGGCTGAGGAGGTCGCCGAGGGGAAGGACCTGACGGGCAAGGTGGTCCGCATTGCGGACTTCGGTGTGTTCATCGAGGTCGCGCCGGGCGTCGAAGGGCTTTGCCACATCTCGGAGCTCGAGTGGCGCCGAGTGGGTCACCCGAGCGATGTCGTCCAGGAGGGCGAGGTCGTCCAGTGCCGCGTGCTCAAGGTCGATCCACAGAGCCGCAAGGTCTCGCTCAGCCTCAAGGCGCTCAAGGAAGCGCCGAAGCAGGCGGGCCGCGGGGACCGGGGCGATCGAGGCGGGCGGAGCGCCGAGGAGATCGCCGCCGAGCGCGACACGCCGCGCCTTCGCCGCATGCGCGAGGAAGCCAAGAAGAAGGCCAAGACCAGCGACAAAAAGTCATCGGGTGGCCTCGGCGGGCTCGGCGACATCGGCGGTATGGGGCTGGGTGATCTGAAGCTCTGAGCAAGCACCGCGTCATCCGCCAGCCCAAAGCGAGACCGCCGACGGATCCGGTCTCGTCCTGAGGCCGGACCCGCCGGCGGACCGGGGGGGTGGGTACTGCTGTTGAGGTGCCGTCTGTTCAGGCGCCCGCGGGCTGGCCTTCCGGGCTCAACCCGACCTGAGCCAAGAACGCCGCCTGGTGAGATATCGCTTGCTCATTCAGAGCGCGGACAGGATCGCCATCGTCGCCCACCGCGACACGGAGCGGCCTCGAACCAGGCGCCGCCTCAATGGCCGCGACGATCGCGTCCGAAACGTCCGTGGGCTTGCCAGAGCCGCCCTCGAAGAACGCCTGAAGCCCCGCGCCGATCTGCTCAAGCGTCTGGGTGAGCTCGCTGTAGGCCTCGGCGGTTGAGCCGTCGCTGGGCTCAACGTTCTTTCCGAAGATCTCTGTGGCGAACGCGCCTGGCTCGACGATCGTGTGCTCGATACCGAATGAACGGGTCTCCAGGCTGATCGTCTCAACAAATCCCTCGAGCGCGAACTTGCTCGAGTTGTACGCCGCTGCACCCGGGAACACGAGCCGGCCTAGCAGGCTCGACACGTGCACGAATAAGCCCTGCTGCTGCTCGCGCATCTGTGGGAGTGCGGCCTTCATCAGCCGGAACGGTCCGACCGCGTTCACATCGAGGATCTGCGCATACTGATCGACACCGAAGGCCTCGGTCGGCGCCATGCCAAAGATCCCCGCGTTGTTGACGACAACGTCAAGGCGGCCCGCCTGCTCGATGACACCGGCGACCGCGTTATTGACCGACGAGTCGCTCGCGACATCGAGTTCGATCACCTCGATGGGGAGACCTTCATTGGTCGCGAGCTGGCGGAGCGCGTCCGCGTGCTCCTTGTTCTTGCCGTCAACGCCGCGCATTGTCGCGAAAACGCGGTGGCCCTTGCGGGCTAACGCTTCGCTTGTGAGCCTGCCGAACCCCGTGCTCGCACCCGTTACCAAGACGACTTGCTGTGCCATGTGATCCAACCCTTTCGCCCCGTGGTCCGGTAATCCGGGCCCCAAATAGTCCTCTGCGGGCCCCCTTTGGGCCCTGTCTTTTGGAACGAACGCTCGAAAATAAACCCGTGTTCCCAGCTGTTCAGATTTTTTAGAATGACCACTTCAAATCTTCCCGAGTAGAGGCTGTAGGCCCAGAAAGGTGACGCTGACGGCAATGGGACGAGGCCGACCCCGAGAGTTTGATGAAGAACACGCGCTGGACGCGGCGATCGGTGTCTTCTGGTCCAAGGGCTATGACCTGACCAGCATCGCCGACCTCGCCGACGCCACGGGCCTCGGTCCCAGCAGCCTCTACAACGCGTTCGGCTGCAAGGAGGCGATCTTCGAGAAAGCGATGGAGCGGTACGTCACGAAGTACGGCCGGGCCTTCCGCGAGCAACTCAATGAGCGGGGCCCAATCGTGGAGGTGCTCGTGGCCGCGCTGCACGCGTCGGCCGAGAGCCTGGCCAACCCGGAGTCCCCCGGTGGGTGTGCCGTCGCATGCTCAGCCAGTGCCAACCCGGGAGCCGCGGGCGAGATCACGGCGGAGAAGCGCCGCCTCGTCGAAGAGATGGTGTTCACACGCATCATCCAGGCGATCGATCGCGGCGAGGCGCGACCCGATGCCGACGCCCGCGGCGCGGCGATGCTCGTGACCGCGTTGCTCAGCGGGATGAGTCAGAAGTCGCGCGATGGCGGGATGATCGAAGACCTGCACACGATCTCGGCGGCGGCGGAGGCCTCATTGGGGGCACTGCTCAGCTAGATCCCCGTAGACCCGAACCCACCAGCCCCACGTCCTGTCTCATCGAGTTCCGCGACCTCTTCGACCACCGCGTGCGCTACCGGCGCAATCACGAGCTGAGCAACCCGCATCCCGTGCTCGATCACAAAAGGCTCGGGACCCAGGTTCATCAGCGCGACCTTGACCTCGCCCCGGTAGTCCGCGTCGATCGTGCCCGGTGCGTTGGGCACGGTCACGCCGTGCCTTGTGCTCAGGCCGGAACGCGGCCTGACCTGGCCCTCGAACCCGGGAGGGATCGCGAGCGCGAGGCCCGTGGGCACCAACGCGATCTTGCCACAGAAGAGCGTGATCGACTCGCCATCGGGCAGGCACGCCGCGAGGTCGAGGCCTGCGGCCAGCGCTGTCTGGTACGCCGGGACCGAAGCACGCCCGTCGAGACGCTTCACACGGAGGCCTGGCCTGAGGACCTCACCGGCGTCCGCAGGTACTTGCGGGATCTTGACTTCGACGGCAGTGTCGCTGGGCATTGGTACCACGGTACCACGCCGGGACACCGAACGCGCCGAGTGATTTCAGGTGTTGGGCTGCTCAAGGATCGCGAGATCCTCGTCGCTGAGCTCGCGGCGGAACTCGTCGAGTGTGCGATCGAGTGCCGCGATGATGCGTTGGGTGCTCTTGATTGCGTTGTCCATGCTCGACGCGCCGGTGACGCTCTTGAGCATGTCGGGCTGCCGGAGCTGGGCGAGGCGTTCCTCGCTGCTTGTGCGGGCCTCAAGCAGGCCGCGCAGAAGCGTCTCGGCCTTCTCACGGGCCTCGCTCGTCTCAAGCAGGATGCGCTGTCGATCGGTGACCATCGCGTTCCCTAGCAGCTCAATCGGACGCATCGTGCGCCCACACATATGCCGGCGTGTGTGTCGGCCTTTTCGGTGCTCCACTCCAGACACCGAAGCCGCGGACACGAAACGAACCGCGAACGGTGCGCTCAGTAAACCGACAGCTCTCTCTGTCGGCAATCAGAGCACCCAGCGCCACAAGCACGCCGGTCGGTCCTGGCATTCCTGATTGTTCGCACGATCCAAACCGGATCAACACCCAGTTTGTGTCAATAGCACACGAGAAATCATGCCGCGGCTATCGGAGCTGTGCGGGTCACTGGCGATCGCCGGATCGCCCGGTCGGGCCTCATCTCGGGCACCCATCGGCGGATGCAGCCCAGCACGGCAGCCGGATCCGGGTCCCGATCGCTGGCGTCGCACGCGCCCGCGAGTTCATCAGTCATGCGGCTGGTATCCACCGCTTCGGTCTCGCCGGCCCACGCACGGACCCCTGGACGCCCGGTTTCCCGGACCTCTTCGGCCTCGTACGCCAACTCTTCGTGCAGCTTCTCACCCGGGCGAGCGCCCGTGATGACCACATCCACCACCGCGTTACCACCGGCGCCGATGCGGCCGGCCCGGTCTTCTTCACCGAGTCCGATTACCCGCGGGGCGTAGCCATTGAGACGGCAGAACCGCTCGGCGAGCGCCAGCACGTTCACCGCGTCGCCCATATCGAGTTCGTATACGGCCGCGACACCTTCGGCCTGTGGGATGACCGACGCCTGGAGCACCAGGCTCGCGGCCTCCGGGATCGTCATGAAGTAACGCGTCATGCGTGGGTCGGTCACCGTCACAGGCCCGCCCTCGCCGAGCTGCGCCGACCAGATCGGTACGACGCTGCCAGCACTGCCCAGCACATTCCCGAAACGCACCATGCTCATGCGCGTCGAGGTGTCTTCGGCGATGCCTTGCACGTAACGCTCGGCCAATCGCTTGGTCGCGCCCATGACACTCGTGGGGTTCACGGCCTTGTCGCTCGAGATCAGCACGAACCGCTCGGCGCCGCACGACGCCGTAGCGTCTGCGATTGCGCGGGTACCGAACAGGTTGTTCCGAACGGCATGCGCGGGGTGGTCTTCCATAAGAGGTACATGCTTGTGCGCCGCGGCGTGGTACACCGCGTGCGGACGGAGCCGCTCGAGTTGACGCGCTGTGCCTGTCTCATCCGCAACGTCGTGCAGCAACGCAACACGCGGAAGATCCGGGAACAACCGCGCAATCTGGCGATCGATTTCAAAGAGCGCGTTCTCGCTCCGCTCCATCAGAATCAACGATTCGGGCTGATAGCGTGCGGCTTGACGCGCCAGCTCCGAGCCGATCGAGCCGCCGGCGCCCGTGATCAGCACGCGCCGCCCGCCCAGTGCCGAAGCGATCTCATCGCCATCAACCGGATTGGGCTCACGCCCGATCAGCGCGGCGGGGTCGTATCCCGTTGCGGCCGGGGGCGTGTCCGCACCACCAACACGGACCGGATGGAACGCGGGAGCGTGCTCGCGACCGGCGGGCTCGGTGAGGACTTCTTCGAGTGGCGGCACGAAGCGTTCACCGATGCCGGCTTCGGCCAGGTCGGCGCTGATCTGCGCTCGTTCGGCGTCCATCGATCGAGGCAGACAGACCACAGCCAGGGCGAACCCGGTCAGTTCGCAGACCTTCACAATCTCATCGGCACTCCCCAGAACAGGGACGCCTGCGATGGACTGGCTCTCGCTCGGCCCGACGACCAGGCATCCGATGGCCTCTGGAGCGGCCTCAACGGTCACGAGCATCGAGCGGAGTGCGAGGAGGGTGTCGGGGGTGCCAATCAGCACAGCCTGGGGCCGCGCGGGGGTGTTCTCTTGCATGCCGGGTTTATCGGCCGTCCGAGGGACGGCCGTGAGCCGTGCGGGGAGGCCGATGCGCCGCTACCGTGCGCAGATCGTGCTGACCCGGCTCCGAGGCATCCTGGAAGCAGTGGACGGACCAACGGCGAGCGTTGCGCCAACCGCGCTCGGAGGAATCACGCTCGCGGTTCAGCTGCCGGCATATCTCGCGGCTGAGCACCAGGTGAAGCTCCTCTCTGAGGGCCCCTACGACGTTGAGTTCCACACGCTCTTCACACTCGAGGGCTCGGCCCAGGGCACGAACCTGACGCCAAGGCTGATCGGATTCGCGACGGCGAGTGATCGAGCGTTCTTCGAGCTGTTCACGACTGTGAAGGGTCTGGGCAGCCGGCGAGGGCTGCGGGCGATGGCCCGGCCTTCGTCTTGGATCGCGGGACGGATCGCCGAGCGCGACAGCAAGGCCCTCCAGGAACTTCCGGAGATCGGGAAACGCCTTGCAGAGACCGTTGTCGCCGAACTCAGCGGGAAGGTAGCGGACTTCGCGATCGACGCTCCTTCCGGCATGGTAAGTCCAATGCCAACAGCGACTTTGACAGGGTCCGCAGCCGAGGCGGTATCGGCTTTGGTCGCGCTCGGTCAGAGCCGCAGCGAAGCCGAGCGGCTGGTTGAACGAGCCAGCCTGAGCCTCGGTACCGAGACCGAGGCTCAGGCGTTGATCGCCGCGGCGCTGTCCGGGTCCTGAGTCTGCTCAGCCCAACCCAGTCGAAGCCCCCCGATATAGTCCGCCACCCATGCGATACGCCCTGATCATGGCCGGCGGCGCCGGCACGAGGCTTTGGCCCCTGAGCCGTTCGGCTCGACCGAAGCAGCTCATCGGCTTCATACCCCCAGAATCTGGGGAAGGACCGGCACGCTCGCTTCTTGAACTGGCCGCCTCTCGCCTCGACGGGCTTGTTGACGAGAGTCACCGGTTCATCTGCACTGCAGAGCGTTACCGCGATCAGATCCGCGATCGGGTCCCGGGCTTTACCGACGAGCGGATCCTCGGTGAGCCCGCCGCGCGCGACACGGTCAATGCGGTCGGGTTCGGCGCCGCGGTCTTCGAACGGCTCGACCC
Organism: Planctomycetota bacterium; assembly: GCA_039186605.1. Classification (GTDB taxonomy): domain Bacteria; phylum Planctomycetota; class Phycisphaerae; order Phycisphaerales; family UBA1924; genus JBCCZZ01. The sequence goes on from JBCCZZ010000002.1 coordinate 86,372, forward strand.
CGACGCGGTGTTCTGCGTGCTCACGAGCGATCACATCATCCGACCCGACGATCGCTTCCGGGAACGGATGGAGACCGGCTTTCGACTTGTAGAAGAGGACCCGTCGCGGCTGGTCACCTTCAGCGTCAAGCCCACGTACCCGGCCACTGGTTTCGGCTACGTCCAGCACGGCCCGCCGATTGCCGACGGCAACGAGAAGTACGACGGCCGTGCGTTCCGCGTTGCGCAGTTCGTGGAGAAGCCCGACCTGCCCCGCGCTCAGGCGTATGTCGAGAGCGGTGACTTCGGCTGGAACGCGGGCATGTTCGTCTTCAAGGCGAGCACGTTCCTTGAGTGTCTGCGGAAGTTCAAGCCCGAGAGCCACGACGGGCTCCGTCAGATCCAGGCCGCCTGGACCACGCCTGACCGCCAGGGCGTGCTCGACCGCGTGTATCCGGAACTGCCGAAGATCAGCGTGGACTACGCGGTTATGGAACCCGCGGGCAAAGACGAGTCACTGAGCATCTGTGGCGTTGAGATGGACGTCGACTGGCTCGACGTCGGAAGCTGGCCCAGCTATGCCGAGACGCTGCCCGCAGACAGCGACGGCAATCGCTCCGGTGGTGATGCGAAGGCCGTGACAGTGGACAGCCGCGGCAACCTCGTCGTGAGCGAGGGCACGGGAGACCACACGGTGGCTCTTCTTGGCTGCGAGGACCTGTGCGTTGTTCACACCAAGGACGCAACGCTGGTCATGCCGCTTGCGCAGGCGGAGAAGCTCAAGGCTCTTCACGGCAAGCTGCCCTCGGAGCTGACCTGAGACAACGTGCGGTACCTCGGCATCGATCTGGGCGATAAGCGGACGGGGCTCGCGGTCGGTGACAACGTCCTGCGCGTCGCTTCGCCGGTCGGGCTTGTTGAGGTTCCGCGATCGGATGAGCCTGGGCTTATTGCAAAGCTGGCGCAGGCGTGCGATGAGCACCTCGGGCCCGAGGACGGGGTCGTCTTCGGGCTCCCCGTCCACATGGACGGGAGCGAGGGCGACCGAGCCAAGATCGTTCGCGCGTTTGCGGGCTTGTTCGCCCAGACCACCGGTCGCAAGCCACGGTTCCAGGACGAGCGCCTGACCAGTGCTCAGGCCGACTGGCAGATGGCGCAGTCCGGCCTGACCCACAAGCAGAAGAAGCGCAGACGCGACGCGATGGCGGCGGCGGCGATCCTCCAAGACTTCTTGGAGAGCGAGCACGGCCCGAACGCCGACAGCGGGTCTGGAACAAGCCGCGAGGGTCCCGAATAAGTCCGCCAACCGGTGCGCGACGAACCGGTACCCACTTCGAGGGGTTGTGACCAACCCCGTCCCGCAAGGAGTCCCGCCATGCTGCGCTCAGCTCTCACCCCTGTGCTCACCATCGCGGTGCTCGTCGGTCAGCCCGCGGCGGCCCAGGAAATCACCAACGCCGAAGAACTGCTCGACCAACTCGAGACCGCCGATGGAGACCTCGTCTCGCTGACGGCACGGATCCGGTACACCCGGCTCTTCGCGCTGGCCGGCGATCGCCAGGTCCGTGACGGCACGCTCTCGTTCGCGACGCTCGACGCGGATGGTGACGGTGACGAAGAGCGTGTCTTCGCGATCCGGTTCGAGCACCTCGTCGTGGGCAATCGGGTTGAGTCCGAGCTCAAGGACTATGTATTCGACGGGTCGTGGCTGGTCGAGCGGCTTCCGGGTGACAAGCTGTTTAGCAAGCGGCAGATCGCGCCGCCCGGGTCCGAGGTCGATCCTCTGAAGATCGGCGAGGGGCCTCTGCCCATCCCGATTGGGCAGAAGAAAGCAGACATACTCCAGCGGTTCGACGCCGAACTTCTACCCGCGGAGTTCTGGTCGGAGGCTGACCCTGGGCTACCGAGCCCGCAGCTCACGGAGTTCGTGAGCGCGGACGCGGGCACGTACCAGCTGAGGCTCCTCCCAAAAGCGGGCACAGAGGATGCGACCGAGTTCACGGAGGTCCGCCTGTGGTACAGCCGCGACACGCTGCTCCCGAAGCTCGCGATCACGACTGATTTCGATGGCGACGAGTCGTTCGTGCAGCTCCAGAACGTGCGCATCAATAGCGAAGCTCCCGTTGAGACGGAGGTATTCAGTGTTGAGCCGCCACCGGTAGCAGAGGGCTGGGACGTTCAGATCGATCCCTGGCGTGGACGGGTTGATGGCGAAGGAGGCGGCCAGTGAAGCTCTCACAGCTAAGTACGGTCCTTGCGGCAGCGCTGGCCGTCGTCTCTCCCGTGATCGCACAGCCCGATCCTTCAGAACCGGTCCAACTCTCTGACCCGCTAGCAGGGCCCGACGGCGAGGGCGCTGATCTTCCGCAGGGCCCGACGCCACTTGCACAATCGCTTGAGCGACTGCTCGGAGCGGCGTACCTGACCGATCAGGAGAAACGCGACCTGCGCGTGTACCACGGGCTCTGGACCGAAGCAGACCTGGATACCCCCGAGCGCCAGGCGCTCGCAGCAAGGATCACCGGTACGTTCTGGCACCCGGTGTTTGACGGCGCCGATGCGCCGCCGATGCTGCGTGCGTGGGCGGAGCTTGAGCGGGGTGAGCCGCAGCGATGCCTCGAGATCCTTGGCGATGATGAGTCCATGGGAGCCGTGAGGCTCCGAGTCGATGCGCTGTACGCGCTGGGTCGGCTTCGTGATGCGGTCGAGGCGAGCGAGCCCGCGCTCGTCGCGGCCCGGGCCAACAGCTTCGCCAATGGGCCCGACGCAGCCGACGCGGCGATGGCGCTGAACACGCGTGTGCGGATCACCGGGCCCGGGGGCGGGGCTCAGGATTTACGCGGGCTGATCGGGCTGCTCACCGAGGCGCGGACGAGGCTGAGCCCGCTGTCGTGGGAGCCGAGGCTCGCCGAAGCGCAGCTGCTCTACGAGCGGGGCGCACGCAGCGAAGCGCACGCAGCGGCGACGGAGGCACTGACTTTCAACCCGAGGCTGAACCCCGCGATGCGTGTGTTCGCAGAGATGCAGATCGACACGTTCGGGTTCTCACAGGCCGCGGGGGTCGCGAGCGAGATGGATAGAGCGGTCGAATCGCTCGGCGTTGAGGGTCCCAGCGTCTGGGGTCAGCTCGCGATCGCGCGAGGTCGGATTCGCTCGGCGGATGGCGACGGCGCGCGGGAGATCACGACCCCACTGCTCGAACGATTCCCGGGCAACCGTGAGCTTCGGGCGATGCAGGCCGCCGCGTTCGCGCGTGCGTTCGATTTCGACAAGATGAATGAGGAGCTCGCGGGTTATCAGCGGATCAGCCCGGGCTCGGCGGCGGCGGTGATGATGGCCGGATGGGCGTTGAGCCAGGCGCGACAGTACGCGGACGCGAGCGAACTGCTGAACCTTGCGACCGAGCTCGAACCCAACAACCCCGATGCGTGGACCGAGTTGGGACTGCTCGAGGTCCAGTGGGGCCGGGACATACAAGCGCTCGATGCACTGCGCACGGCGGTCGAGCTCGATCCGTTTCACATCCGCGCCGACAACCAGATGACGCTGATCGAGGAGCTCCTGACATTCGATACGCTCGAGACTGATCACTTTATCGTGCGCTACCAGCCCGGGATCGACGAGGTGCTGGCCCAGGACATGCCCGCGCTGCTCGAAGCGATGCACGACCGAGTCACCGGCGACGGCCCAGCTGGCATCAGGTACGTTCCACAAGAGAAGACGCTCATCGAGCTTATGCCCGATCACGCGCGTTTCAGTGTGCGCATCACGGGCGGCACATCGATCTGGACGATCGCGGCCGCGACGGGCCGTGTGATCGCGATGGAGGCGCCAAAGGCCGGTCCCAGGAACACGAAAGGGCCCTACGACTGGCTGCGCGTCATGCGCCACGAATACGTGCACACGGTAACGCTCGAGCGGACTCGCAACCGGATTCCCCACTGGTTTACCGAGGCCGCCGCGGTGCATCTTGAAGACGGTCCGAGGGATGCACAGCGGTCCAGGCTTCTGGCCCAGAAGCTCGATGAGAACGACCTGTTCGATATGGACGGGATCGACTTGGGCTTCATACGTCCCGAAGAGCCCGAAGACCGGTCGCTTGCTTATGCCCAGAGCCAGTGGATGTACGAGTACATGCTCGGACGTTTCGGCGACCTCGCGCCACTGGAACTGATGGACCGCTACGCGGAGGGCTTCACGGAGGCCGAGGCGTTCGAGGACGCGCTGGGTATCACGCGTGAGACATTCCACGCGGACTTCCTCGCGTGGGCCGACAAGCAGGTAACTTCGTGGGGCCTCAAGATCGCGCCGGGTGTGCCGACGCTCAATGCGTTGCGACTTGAAGCGCTCGAGGCACACATCGAAGCGGGCAATGACGGAAACCCGGACCTGGGCGAGGACTGGCACCTCGACATGCTCGAGCAGTACCCGGAGCACCCGGAGATACTCGCTGAGGTTGTGCGGCTCGCGCTAGCGGGCAACGACGGACAGGCGGACGCGACGATGATCACGCTGCTTGAACGCTACGCGGCGGTCCGGCCCGTGCTCGATACACCCCACCGCCTGCTTGCTCAGCTCTATTTGGACGGCAAAGGGGCGATCGCGAACAAAGACGAGAGCGCGGCGATCCCGCATCTCGAGTGGCTCGACGCACGCGAGGTGTACACACCGGCGTACGCGGCGGAGCTGGCGCGTCAGTACGCCGAAATTCGCCAGTTCGACAGGGCGATGGAGAAGGCCAAGAGAGCGGTTCGGATCGCGCCCTATGAGCCCGAGTACCGGGAACTCGCGGCTCGTGTGGCATTACTCGCGCGTGACTTCGCTCAAGCCGAGAGGCAGATCGTCGCGCTCACGAAGCTCGAGCCAGGGCAGAGGACTCATGAACGTCGTCTCGAACGCGTGCGCGAGCTGATGACAAACTAGCTCGCGGCGACCGCCGACCCGTGCTCCGGGATGTGGCGTGTGTCGGTATTGACGGGCCATCCGGTCCAGTCGCGGAACCGAGCATGAAGTCGGTCCACAATCACGTCGGGCTTGGTCTTTGGCTCGAAGTCCATCACGGGACCAAAGCGGACCACGGTCTTGCTCGTACGCCAGAGGCTCGCCCACGCGGGATCGACCTGAGGCGTGCCCTCGATCCACACCGGGAGCACAGGCACGCGTGAGCGTGACACGATGAGGCCCACACCCGTCATGAAGGGCATGAGCATCTTGGGAGGCCGCTCGATCCCACCCTCGGGAAACATCGCGACCGAGTGGCCCTGCTTCAGATGGCCGATCACGCTGCGCACGCCCAGTGTGTTCCCGCCAGCGCGATCGACAAAGATCGTCTCGCTCCAGTTCCAGAACCACTCGAGCACCCAGGCACGCATGTCCTGAGCCATAACCCAGCGTGCGCGGAAGGGCAGCCTGGGCTGAACCACGATCGGGTCAACGCCCGCGGTGTGGTTGCACACAACGAGCACCGCGTCATCGGCCTTGAGGCCTTCGAGGTGCTCGAGCCCCTCGTACCTCACCCGATGGAAGAGCCTTGCATATACCTCGAAGAGTGTGACGCACAGTTCGACATCGCCCTCGCCGTACTTCAAGCGGTCGGAGTTGCGCCCGATCAGGATCAGGGCGACGTAGACAACCAGGGAGAGAATGATCCAGAGCACGATCACGGCCGCGATGTTAGCGTGCGATAGCCTGGATGTCAGGCGGGCTCGGGCGGTGACACTGCCTCGGAAGGAAACGGGCACCTTGTGAGCGATCTGTGGGCTGGCAAGCGAGAAGCGAAGCGAGCCGGTGCGGCGCCGCTCGCGGTGCGCATGCGACCTCGGACCATCGATGAGGTCGCGGGCCAGCAGCACGTGCTGGGCGAGGGCAAGCTGCTACGCCGAATGCTGGATGCCGACACCATCACCAGCCTGATCCTGCACGGGCCCCCCGGCACGGGAAAGACGACGCTCGCGGAGCTGATCGCGTCGCATACCGCGCGGCATTTCGAGCGGGAGAACGCCGCGAGCGTCGGGGTGAAGCGGATCCGCGAGATCATCGACAGCGCGGTGCGCCGACTCGAGGATGGCGGACCCCGAACGATCCTGTTCCTAGACGAGATCCACAGGTTCACGAAAAGCCAACAGGACGTGCTGCTCGGCGACGTAGAGCGGGGGCTGATCACGCTGATCGGGGCGACAACGGAGAACCCGCTGTTCGCGTGCAACGCGGCGCTGGTGAGCCGCAGCACGCTGTTCAGGCTGGAGCCCGTGGACGAGGCGGGTGTGGTCGATGTGCTCAAGCGTGCAATCGCTGACAAGGACCGTGGGTACGGGAAGCTCGGCGTGCACGCCTCGGACGATGCACTCGCGCTCTGGGCGAACCGATGCGAAGGTGACGTGCGGCGAGCGCTTACGGCGCTCGAGGTCGCGGTGCTCAGCCAGCAGAAGGCGTCTGGCGAATCGATCGAGATCGATCTTGCGGTCGCCGAAGACTCGATGCAGCAGCGGGCGATCGCCTATGACCACACGGGTGATGGGCACTACGACGCCGCGAGCGCGATGATCAAAAGCGTGCGCGGGAGCGATCCAGACGCAGCGGTCTACTGGATCGCGCTCATGCTGGAGGCTGGCGAGGACCCGCGTTTCATCGCACGGAGGCTGGCGATCCTGGCCAGCGAGGACATCGGCAACGCCGACCCTCGCGGCGTGGTGATGGCGCAGGCCTGCTGGGATCTCATCGAGCGGATCGGCCTGCCAGAAGCGCGGATCACCCTGGGCCAACTCGCGACGTACCTCGCCTGTGCGCCCAAGAGCAACGCCGCGTACCTCGCGATCGATGCCGCGATCGCCGATGTGCGCGGTGGGCGAACGCAGCCCGTCCCGATGCATCTCCGCGATCCCAACAGCAGCCCAGCGGCGCTCAACCCGGACGGCTCGGGCGTCCGCATGCGTAATCGCAAAGGAGAGAGGTACAAGTACAGCCACGACGCGGAAGACGGCGTAACGGGCCAATCGTATATGGGCGTTGAGAAAACCTATTACCAACCGACCGCGAACGGTGAAGAGATCCGGATCGGTGAGCGGCTCGCGAGGATCCGTTCGCTCAGAGACCAGAAGCGGCGGGAGACGGGCGGATGACCCACAAGGCACTGCTGCGCGAGCGGATGAAATCTGTCCTCGCGGCGGTCACACCAGCAGAGGCCGCGGTCTGGTCCGGCGTGATCGGGGCGACGCTCCAGCGGAAGCTGGATCCAGGGAAAGCCGTTTTGGCATTCTGGCCCATCGGGACGAGCGAGCCGGATCTGCGCCCCCTCTGCCGCTGGGTGATAGACGCGGGAACTGTGCTGGCGCTCCCGCGGTGCGACTGGACGGCAAAGACGTTCGTACCCGCGCAGGTCGTTGGGCTCGACGAGCTCGTACCAGGTCGCTATGGCATGACCGAACCCCCTGGCACCGCTGGGGTTGTGGATCAATCGGCGATCGGCACGGTGCTTATCCCGGGGCTCGCGTTCGATGCCGCGGGCCGGCGGCTCGGGCGTGGGGCTGGCTTCTACGATCGCTTCTTGGCACAGCTACCAAGGAGCGTGCAACGGATCGGGGTCGCGTTCGACGTGCAGATCGTCGATGAGATCCCCTCCGAGGCGCACGATGTGCCGGTTGAGCTCGTGGTCACGGAGGCCCGAACTCACTCGACACTCGGGGCCGGCAGCGGCTGACGCCGATGACATAGAGGGCCCAAGGCGGGCTCGCCCCTCTGTGGGGCGTACGGATGGATCATGGAGGTTCGGGATATGGGTTTGCCTTCGCAGTCGGGTGCTCGCGTCATGCGCCGCGGGAAGCAGGTCAAGCGGGGCAGGCGGAGCACTGTTCGCCGCAAGCGCGGGATCTCACCCCCTGTGGTGTTTGTGCTGCTCGCGATCCTGGGTGGCAGCGGCTGGCTAGCGATCAGCATGATGACGGGCCCCAGCGCGGCGACCGCAGGTGAGAACACCACGGCCACAAACTCTGCTGACGACACTCGGATGTCCCTCCCGCCCGCCGGCGGTGAGAGCATGGCGGCCAACATGCCCAGCATGGAGGAGTTGACCGAGCAGATGGACGCGCAAGCAGTGACCGCCCCGCTGCCCGATCCCGAGCCGCTCGCCGCGGCCCCCGAGACCGACAGGCAAACTCAATCCGTACCAACGACCTCGTCCGATGCCCGCAGAGCGTTCGACGATATGGCGCTGGCTGCGCTGATCGATCAGGCGGACGGGTTCGTGCGTCAGAACCAGCCCGTCGCGGCCCGGCGCGTGCTCAACGCGCCGCTGGTCGAGGGCAGACTCGACAACGCGCAGGCCCGGGTGATCCGTAACCGGATCGCGCAGCTCAACGAGTCTCTCGTCTTCAGCCCGAGGGTGGATCCGATGGATCCCTTCAGCGAGACGTACCGCATCGAGCCTGGCGATTCGCTCGCGCGGATCGCGTCAAAGCGGGAACTCGCGGTTGACTGGCGGTTCGTCCAGCGGATCAACGGCATCGCCAATGCGCGGCGCATCCGAGCCGGGCAAACACTGAAGCTCGTGCGTGGGCCCTTCCACGTGAGGGTGGATAAGAGTGACTACCGGGCGGACCTGTTCATCGGCCCACCCGACCTGCCGGAGGAGTGGACCTACATCCGCTCGTTCGATGTCGGGCTGGGCGAGAGCGACTCAACTCCGATCGGCACGTTCAAGGTCCGCACCGATAGCAAGCTGATCAACCCACACTGGGTCAACCCCCGCACCGGCGAGGAGTTCATGGCCGATGACCCAATGAACCCGATCGGTGAGCGTTGGATCGGAATCGAGGGCGTCGGCGCCGATGCGGTGTACGAGGGATACGGCTTGCACGGCACCATCGACCCCGACTCCATCGGCGACCAGGAATCGATGGGCTGCGTCCGTATGGACGACGAATCGATCGCGATCGTGTACGAGGCGCTCGTCGAGGGGCTCAGCATGGTGCTGATCGACCCTTGATACGAGGCCGAACCGACGTTTCGGCCCGGACAGTCAGGGGCCGAAACCGGTGGGAGCCTTCATCGCCTCGAGCTGATCTTCGGTGAGTGCGCCGCTGGTGATGGCGACCCAATCGGTGATCTCTTCGAGCGCGGTTTCATCGAACGACTGACCGATGGTGTTGTACTCGGGGATGCTGCCCCGCCGCGCGGGCTGGAAAATGTGATTCATCGATGGGTAGCGGAGGACCGTGATCTCGTTGTTCCCTCCAGCACTCAGGCCTGCCTCGATCGCGGGAACATTCTGATCGATGAGCACCTGGAGGTCTTTGCCACCGTTGACGACAAGCGTGGGCTGATCGATGCGTTGAAGCATCGGGGCGGGGTCGATGGCGAGGAACTGCCGAAACCAGTCGTTCTTCACCATGAAGGACTGGCGGTCTACGAACTGCTGAACCGCTGCGGGCGGGGCCTGAACACCGCTGGCGCCGTACTGCGCAATGACGAGCACACGCGTGGCTTCCTCGACCTCTTCGAGCGGGGCATCCTCCACAAAGGCCTTCGTGTACGCCAGGTGCGCCGTGCGCACGTCTTCGAGCTTCTGATCATTGAGCGCTTTGAAGCGCAGCTGAGCAACGGCCTGCTCCGCCATCATCATCCGGGCCTCGACGCCAGGGGATGCGAGCAGCACGACGAACGACACGGCCTCGGCGTCCGCCCCCGGCTCGGGAACCCGCTCCTCGCCCGAGGCGACCATCATTGCAACATACCCGCCCTCAGAGTGACCCATGATGCCGAGCCGGTCGGCGTCGATGCTGTCGTGCTGTGCGGCGACGCGGATGAGCTCCGCGGCATCAGCAGCGAAGTCGTACGTCGTCGCTTCGATGAAGATGCCCGTGCTCTCGCGGACACCTCGGTCATCGAACCGGATGGTCGCGACGCCCTTGCGCGCCAGGGAATCGGCGAGGATCGCGAACGGTTTGTGACCAAAGATCGTCGAGTCCCGGTCCTGAGCGCCGGAACCCGACACCATCACGACCGCCGGCACAGGGCCGGCGCCCCAGGGCCCGAACGGATCGGGCAGGGTGATGCTCACACCCAGGCTGTGACCTGCGGGGTGCTCGTGGACGAGCTCCTCGACGGTGTACGGGAAGGGCGGACGGGGTGTTTGCTGGCGGTCCTGAGCAAGAGCGACCGGGGCCTGGGCCAGTGTGGTCATGGCAACGGTGAGAAGCGCAATCTTGAGCATCGTTTCGAGTGCCTCCAGCCGGTCTATCGGGAATCGGAGCCCGGGTTTCTAGCCCCACCCAACTGTGCGGGCACATCCCTCGCAGGCTGGCCCAGATCGGGCCCGAACGCGGGTTCGGACCTACAGTTCTCGGTTCCCGCCGACCCTCTCGGCGGCGGCTCCAACCCAGGGGTTCCATGGCAGATCAGACGACTGTTTCCACTGGCAGCCAGGGCGATTACGGCGCCGACCAAATCAAGGTCCTCGAGGGTCTTGAAGCGGTGCGCAAGAGGCCCGGCATGTACATCGGCGGCACGGGCCTCAACGCCCTCCACCACCTCGTGTACGAGGTCGTGGACAACTCGATCGACGAAGCGATGGCGGGCTTTGCCAATGCCGTGACGGTCTCGATCCAGGCCGATGGCTCGTGCAGCGTCAGCGACGATGGGCGTGGCATCCCGGTCGAACCCATGAAGCACGAGGACCCCAACCTCAACGGCAAGCCCGCCGTCGAGATCGTGATGACCAAGCTCCACGCTGGAGGTAAGTTCCAGCAGGAGGACAGCGCGTACAAGGTCTCGGGAGGTCTGCACGGCGTTGGCGTGAGCTGCGTGAATGCGCTCTCGAGCAGTCTCGAGGTCGAGGTCACTCGCGAGGGCATCCTGCACCGGATGGGCTTCGAGCGCGGCGTCGTCGTCGAGCCAATACATGAGGTTGGGCCGGTCCCGAAAGGCGGACGCCAGCGCGGCACGAGCGTCACGTTCCGTCCGGATCCCGAGATCTTCCCTGAGATCGATTTCGTCTATGACACGCTGGCGAACCGTCTGCGCGAGCTGTCGTTCCTGAACCCGGGCGTAACGATCAAGCTCAGCGACGAGCGGGTGGATGCCGACGGCAAGGTGCGGAGCGAGACCTTCCATGCTCAGAACGGGCTGCTCGAATACGCCGAGCACCTGATAGGCGGGAAGACGAAGGTCGCTGGCCCGATCCACCTGGTGAAGGAAGATGCCGAACGCGACATGGTGTGCGAGGTCGCGCTCGCGTACCACGACGGGTACAACGAGTCGCTGCTGACCTTCGCCAACAACATCAACAACGTCGATGGCGGCACGCACGGCCAGGGCTTCAAGCTCTCGCTCACCCGCACGCTCAACGGGTACGCCCGGAAGGCGGGGCTCATCAAAGAGAAGGATCCGACGCCAACAGGCGAGGACCTCCGCGAGGGCCTGATCGCGATCGTGTCGGTCAAGCTGCCTGACCCGACCTTCAACAACCAGCCCAAGGAAAAGCTGCTCAACCCCGAGGTCGAGGGCTTCGTGAGCCAGTCGGTCGCCGAGGCGCTCGACACCTGGCTCGAAGAGAACCCGGGCGAGGCGAAACGTCTGTGCCAGAAGGGCGTGCTCGCGGCCCAGGCTCGCGAGGCGGCGCGAAAGGCCCGCGAGCTGACACGCCGGAAGACCGCGCTCGACTCCGGCTCGATGCCGCACAAGCTGCGCGATTGCAAGACCAAGGACGTGGACCGGAGCGAGCTGTTCCTGGTTGAGGGCGATTCGGCGGGCGGGAGCGCGACGCAGTGCCGGGACGTGGACACGCAGGCGATCTTGCCGCTCCGAGGCAAGCTGCTGAACGTGGAGAAGGCTCGGATCGACAAGATCCTGGGCTTTGAAGAGATCCGGACGCTTATCGCTGCCTTGCGATGCGGGATCGGCGCCGACTTCGACATCACCAAGCTCCGCTACGGCAAGGTCGTGATCATGACGGACGCCGATGTGGACGGCAGTCACATCCGGACACTGCTGCTCACGTTCTTCTTCCGCCAGATGCCCGAGTTGATCCGCAAGGGCCACGTGTACATCGCGCAGCCACCGCTCTATCAGCTCGTCAAGGGCAACAAGGGCGGCCCCTACGTGCTCGACGAGAAGACGCTCGCGAGCAAGCTCACGGCGATGGGCCTGGAGGGCTCGACGCTCGTTGTGCGCGACGTCGAGAGTGTGGATGAGCGGGGCGGCGTGAAGCTCGACCCGGAGACCGGCAAACCAAGCGAGGTCCGCCGGCTCGCGGGGTCAGAGCTCAAGCGTTCTGTGCATCTCCTCGGCAGGCTCGCTGAGCTCGTCGAGGTCGCCGAGCGCCGAGGCGTGCGGTTCCCGGACCTGCTTTCGTCCCGGAGCCAGGATCCGGAGAGCAAGAATCGGCTCCCGAGCTTCCGAGTGAACTGGACGGGCGGATCGGCCTACGCCTGGGACGAGGCCGCGGCCCATGCAGTGATCGAACGCGAGGGACTTACGCTCGAAGATGCGTCGACGGGCGATACCGAGGTTGATGACCCGACAAAGCTCGCGACGATCCGCGAGCTTCACGAGAACCGCGAGATTGACCGTGTCGCCGATGAACTGGGCGGGCTCGGCCTTCCGATCGATGACTATGCGCTCGTCCGCGAGGAGGGCGTGACCGGGGAACTGCTGCCGTCCAAGTACGCGTGGGAAACCGAGAAGACCTCTGGCAAATCTCAGGAGATCGACGAAGACGAGCCGGGCACACCGAGTGGCGATGTCCGGGTCGTCGAGTCGGAGAACCTCGGTGAGATCCTCGACCGTTTGGGTGAAATCGGCCGCCGAGGGCTCGATATAAAACGCTTCAAGGGCCTGGGGGAGATGGATCCGGAGCAGCTCTGGGAGACGACGATGGATCCCGAGCGACGCACCCTGCTCCGCGTCACCTGCGAGGTTGGTCAGGAAGCCGAGCAGCTGTTCACCACGCTGATGGGCGAGCAGGTCGAGCCGCGACGGCGGTTCATCGAAGACCACGCGCTCGAGGTGAAGAACCTCGACGTCTAGTCCCCTGCATTGGTCCCCGAGCCAGGGGAACTAACGATCCATCCGGACCGAGTGATTCCCCTTCTTCCGGCATAGGGGGGGGTCTGCTGGCCCCACTTCTGGGTGAAGCCTCAACCTATGCGGTGGGGGTGCCGATCCGGGCTTCGGTCGCGATACCGCGACTGCGGAGTGCCGGCGCATGCCACCCAACGCCAAGGGGAAGAACTCGACCACGCAGCAGAGCCGGCCGAACTCGGTGGGACTCAATTCCGGCGCGCTCGACCGGCTGCTTGATCAGCTGGACCAACCGGGCGACGAGAGCCACCCGCGTCGTGAGTTCGTGCGGCGAGCATTCAGGCGTCAGACCGTTCTACTGCGCATCGCCCAGATCTCGGGGGCCGAGGTCACGCTCCGTGTGGCGTGCCGCAACCTCTCACGCGGCGGGATGGCCATCCTTCACAACGCGTATCTGCACCCGGGCAGCCGGTGCGCCATCGCGTTGCCCCACCCCGTCCATCGGTTCGTAAAGATCGCCGGGACGGTGGTGCGATCCACCCACCGAACTGGAACGATCCACGAGGTCGGGATCCAGTTTGATCGCCCGGTCGATCCCAAGGAGTTCCTGGGTCCGGACGAGGGTGCCGATGAGTACAGCCTCGAGCATGTTGACACCGAGAAGCTCATCGGGTGCATCATGCACCTCGACGATTCGGAGCTCGACCGCCGGATCGTCCAGCACTACCTGCGGGACACCCAGCTCCGCATCAGACCCGCATCGACGGTCGAAGAAGCGGTCGAGATCGCGACCGAAGGCGTCGATCTGATCCTGAGCGATTACCACCTCGAGGATGAGAACAGCGAGCGTTTGATCGAAGAGCTCAAAGCGAAGGGCTGCTCGACTCCCGTGATCATGGTCTCGGGTGACAGCAGCGCGCCGGTACAGAAGCGGATCGAGAGCCTGGACATCGCGGGCTTCGTGACCAAGCCCTTCGAACAGCAGCTCTTGCTGCGTGTTCTGGGCGAGTTCCTGCTGGTCCGCGCCTCGGGCTCGACGAACAAGAGCACACTCGATCCATCAGACCCGAACTACAAGCTGATCGAGGCGTTCGTGACGGACCTTCATCGCTTCGCCGAGCGGATCGACAAGACCGTGGCGCGGGGCGATGCGGATGGATGCCGGAGCATCTGCCTCCAGATCGCCAACGCGGCGCCGATGATGGGGTTCGCGGCGCTCGCCAAGCTCGCGGAGAAGGCGGCGCAGGCGATCGCGGCCAACGGCAGCGTGCGGGACGCGGTTGCCGAGGTCCACGCGCTCAGTTCCGCGTGCTCGCGGGCGAGCCGGTAGCCAGGGTCCGCTGCACCACCTGATGGAGTGAAGGTATTCGGCGCCCGCTCATACGGGCGGTCAGCGCTGTACCCACAACCAGCGTGACGGTGTGTGCAGGCATCTCGGGTTCATACCCCTGAAGAGCTTGGACGCGCTGATTCCAAGCAGTCGGCCTCCGATGGCGGTGAGCGGCAAAGCCGCCCGTTCCCGGAGCCGGACGATGACGACCAGCAAGAAGCCGAACGCCTGTCGTCCGAACTCGATCGGTATCAGTGGTTCAGCGCTCGATCGGCTGCTGGATCAGTTCGACGGCTCTGGCGAGAACATCAGCCCACGCCGGGAGTTCGTTCGACGCGCGTATCGCAAGCACGGGATCATGATTCGCGTCGCGCAGCTCTCCGGGCTCGATGTCACGCTCCGCGTCGCGTGCCGCAACCTCTCGAGAGGTGGCATGTCCGTGCTGCACAACGCGTATCTGCATCCGGGGAGCCGGATCGCCGCGGCTTTGCCGCACCCGATCGAGCGGTTCATCAAGGTCACGGGAACGGTTGTGCGTTCGACGCACCGAACGGGCACGGTCCACGAGATCGGGATCAAGTTCGACGAGCCGATCGATCCGGGCGAGTTCATAAGGACGGACGACCCGGGTGACGGCTTTGCGCTCGAGCATGTGGACACAGAACTGCTCGTCGGCTCGCTGTTGCACCTCGATGACTCCGAGCTCGACCGGCGGATCGTGCAGCACTACCTCCGGGACACGCAGCTGCGCATCCGAGCCGCCGCGACCGTCGATGAGGGGCTTGAGATCGCGGCCGAGGGCGTCGATCTGATACTCAGCGACTACTACCTCGAAGAGGAGACCAGCGAGCGTTTGATCTCGGACCTGCGGACATCCGGGAACCAAACCCCGATCATCGTGGTCTCCGGTGACAACAGCGTCGAGACCCAAGACAAGCTCGCGGCGCTGGACGTCAGCGGGTATCTGACCAAACCCTTTCCGCAGGAGCTGTTGCTCCGTGCCGTCGGTGAGTTCTTGCTCGTCCGAACCGCGGACTCGAACATGCGGAGCACGCTCGACAGCACGGACCCGAACTTCAAGCTGGTCGATGCCTTTGTCGGCGACCTAAAGAACTTCGCGGAGCGGCTGGACGACACGCTCTCAAAGGGCAACTCGGAGGCGTGCCGCAGTGTTTGCCTGCAGATCCGGAGTGCTGCGCCGCTCATGGGCTTTGCGATGCTGGGTCAGATGGCCGACAAGGCGGCTCGGGCGATCGCGTTGAGTAGCGAAATCGACGAGGCGAGCGCCGAGATCCGGGCGCTCCGGGCGGCGTGTCTCCGAGCGAAGAAATAGGCTCAAGAGCCCGGGAAGGGTGACCGAGGGGACTCGAACCCCCGACAACCGGGATCACAACCCGGCGCTCTACCAACTGAGCTACGGCCACCATCAATCGGCTCGGAGCCGCCCCGCGAAGGGCCTTCGAGCGAGGCAGATTGAAGGACGATAAGGCCTTCGCGTCAATCCGGGGTGCGGACCCGCGGGGATCGGCCGACTAGGATTCGGTAATCGTGACCGATTGCCCAGTGCGGGGCGTCGGGCCCGGCGAGCCCCGTGAAGCGAAGCCCCCCTGGAGAGAAGGGCCCAGCGAGGTCACGAGGCGCATCGGGCGCACGATTTGGGCCCCGCTCGGGAGCCCACCGACGAAGAAGCTCGGGGAATTCATGACAACGGTAACGATCGATCGGCTCGACCTCACCTCGGATCGCGTCCACGCGAACCTGCCGACAGCGGAGCTTGTGGAGCACGCCATCAAGCGGGGCGAGGCCAAGCTCGCGAGCAACGGCGCGTTGGTGTGCCTCACCGGCTCCCGCACGGGGCGGAGCCCGAAAGACAAGCGACTTGAGGACATGCCCGAGATCCACGACGACATCCGCTGGGGCAAGGTGAACATCGCGCTCTCGCCCGAGCAGTTCGACAAGGCGCTTGAGCTCGCGGTGTCGCACCTGGATCAGCGCAAGGCGCTGTTCACCTTCGAGGGCTACGCCGGTGCCGACCCGGAGCATGCGCTCGGTGTCCGCGTGGTGACCGAGCAGGCGTGGCACGCGCTGTTCGCCCGCACGCTGTTCATCCCCCAGGGCTCCAAGGCCGCGGGCGGTCGCACCGGGTGGAAGGCCGACTGGACGGTGCTCAACGCCGGCACGCTCAGGCTGACGCCCGAACAGGCGAAGGAGCTGGGCGTTGACGGCGAGATCATCGTCGCGCAGAGCCTGACCCGGAAGACCGTCGTGATCATCGGCACCGAGTACGCGGGCGAGATGAAGAAGAGCATCTTCTACGCGATGAACTACGACATGCCCGACGAGGGCGTGTTCCCGATGCACTGCTCGGCGAACGTTGCCAAGGACGACCCGAAGAACGTTGCTCTGTTCTTTGGTCTCTCGGGCACGGGGAAGACCACACTCAGCGCCGACCCCAGACGCTCGCTGATCGGCGACGACGAGCACGGCTGGGGCCCGAACGGCGTCTTCAACTTCGAGGGCGGATGCTACGCCAAGTGCATCAAGCTCACCGAAGAGACCGAGCCCGAGATCTTCCACGCGATCAAGTTTGGAAGCGTCCTCGAGAACGTTGTCGTCAACGACCGGCGCGAGCCCGACTACGACGACGGCTCCATCACCGAGAACACGCGTGTGACCTATCCCGTCGATCACATCCCGGGCTGCATCATCCCGGGTGTTGGTGGCCATCCGAAGAACGTGATCTTCCTGACCGCCGACGCCTATGGCGTCCTGCCCCCCGTTGCCAGGCTGACCCGCCAGCAGGCGATGTATTACTTCATTAATGGCTACACCTCGAAGCTCGCGGGCACCGAGGCGGGCGTCACCGAGCCCCAGCCGAACTTCAGCCCGTGCTTCGGCGGGCCGTTCCTGCCGCGTCGCCCCGCGGTGTACGCCGAGATGCTGGCTGATCGGATCGCGGAGCACAACGCCGATGTCTGGTTGCTCAACACCGGCTGGACCGGCGGACCCTACGGCGTCGGCCACCGCTTCAAGCTCAGCTGGACGAGGCAGATGGTCACCGACATCCTCTCGGGCGAGCTGACCAAGGGTCAGTTCGAGCAGGACGAGGTGTTCGGCCTCGCCTTGCCCACCGAGTGCCCGGGCGTACCGACCGAGGTGCTCCACCCCGAGAACACCTGGGCTGACAAGGACGCGTACTTCGCGCAGGCCCGAAAGCTGGCGGCCGCTTTCCGGAAGAACGATAAGGACTTTCAGATGCCCGACGCGGTCCGCGCCGCGGGGCCAAAGGGGTAGGCCTTGTCGCAACAGCCGCCAGTTACCGTGCATGAAGATGGCGAACGTCTCATCTTCGAGTGCCCGGCACCTGGGTTCTGGGGCGCCGGGCCCTACCCGTGGCTGGCTGTGTCGTTCGTGGGCGTCGGGGTCATCGCACCACTCATCTTGCTGGTCGCGACAAGCGATCAAGGCGGGCGTTACGTCTCAGGCGCGCTCTACCACGGATTGGCGTGGTTTGGGGTTGCCGCTGTCATGGCCTTGCTCGGATCTTGGTTCGGTTCCCGTACGAGTCAGATGGTGATTTCGCAAGGCGGCGTCTACATCAAGAGCATGAACAGGCGTTGGGCGTTTGATCTCACCGAGGTTGTCGTGGGCCTGGGCCCCACATTTGGTCGCTTGAACCGGCGGCCAGTACTCCAGCTCGCCGTCCGCGGCAAAGACCGACTGGGAAATGAGGCGTTCATTTCGCTCGCCCGCTCGACCAACGCCAGGGTGCTCCATGAGGCCCAGCAAGCGGCGCTTCGGAAGCTCTCGGCCATCCAGCCGGCCTGAACGCATCCAGCCAATGGAATAGCATCGCGGCCCGCCCTGGGATTACCGAGGTCGGGCCGCAACTGCTTTTTTGAACATATGTAGCTGGAGATGTCCGTGGCTCGCACACCCATTGTCGGCGGCAACTGGAAGATGAATACCGATCTCGCCTCGGGCGGTGCGCTGGCGAGCGGCGTCAGCGACGCGGTTGGCGATGGTGGCGGCGTCGATGTCGTGGTCTTCCCGCCCTTCCCGTACCTCGCTGCGGTCGGACAGGTCCTCTCCGAGCATGGGACCAGCGTGAAGCTGGGCGCCCAGGATGTCTGGCATGAGGCCAACGGCGCGTTCACCGGGGAGATCAGCCTTGAGATGCTCAAAGACTGCGGTGTCTCGTCGGTCCTCGTGGGCCACTCAGAGCGGCGGCACGTGATCGGCGAGACCGATGATCTGATCGCGAGCAAGACCAGGGCGGTGCTCGGCTCGGGGCTCCAGTGTGTGCTGTGCATCGGTGAGAAGCTGGAGGAACGCGAGGCGGGCTCGACCGATGCGGTCAACGAGCGTCAGCTGCGCAGCGCCCTCGAGGGAGTAGCCGAAGGCCAACTCGCGAACCTGGTGGTGGCCTACGAGCCGGTTTGGGCGATCGGGACCGGCAAGACCGCGACACCCGAGGACGCGCAGGACGCGCACGCAGCGGTTCGCGGGGTGCTGGGCTCACTGTTTGGAGCCGACCAGGCCTCGGGGATCCGGATCCAGTATGGGGGCAGCATGAAGCCCGGGAACGCCAGCGAGTTGATGGCCCAGCCCGATATCGACGGGGGCCTGATCGGCGGAGCGAGCCTGAAGGCGGGGGACTTCTCAGAGATCGTCAGGCTTGCGGGCAACTGACGGGCGGGAGCGCGGGGCCCAAGGCTCTGTGGGGCCTACGCTTTCGGTCCGATGCGGGGCAGCCCCGCCATCCAGCCCGGAGCCCCGATGGTGCCAGCGATGTTCGAGCTCGCTTTTCTGAACTTTGACACCGACACGATCCTGCGGAACCTGGCATTGCTGGGTTTCCTGGCGTTGTCGGTCATCCTGATTCTGACGGTGCTTATCCAGAAGCCACAGGGTGGCGGGCTGAGCGGCGCGTTCGGGGCCGCCAGCGCAGGAAGCGGTCAGACCGCGTTTGGCGCGAAGACGGGCGATGCACTCACGGTGCTTACCGTGGTCGCATTTGTTGCGTGGCTCGCGATGGCGATCACGATGGTGTTCATCAGCCGCCCGCCTGAGGCCGTAGCACCGGGCTCCGACGATGCTGAGCAGGCGACCACCGAACCCTCTGGCGCCGGGGGTGATCCGTCGCTCGATCCGGGCGTGGACGCGGACGGTGCAGCGGGTGGTGCCGCGACCGAGGCTCAGCCTCGGACCATCGAGGCAACACCGATCGATCCGCCGATCGTCTTCCCGACACCCGAGCAGAGCCAGCCGGATACCGAAACGGAGCCTGTTGCTCCCGCCGGTCCCGATCTGCCTCCGCCTTCGGGCGAGCCGGATCCGGACGCGCCGAGCGATCCGGGAGGCGGCTGAAGCTCATCAACGGTAGTCTTTCGGCTTTCAGACGCCGTGCATAGGTGCGCGGCGCCCGGGAGGCGCAGCAAGCGTGATCCGCAGCATGACAGGCTTCGGCGATGCCGCGGCCCAAGAGGGTGGTGTTCACTACTTCCTCGAGGTCCGGTCGCTGAACAACAAGTATTTCAAGGCCGTCATCAGGCTGCCCGACGACCTTCAGTCGCTGGAGGCCGATCTGGAGAGTTCGCTGCGCAAGCGGCTGAGCCGCGGGACGGTAACGCTGACCGCGAAGCGAACGAACGCCTCGGCGTCGGCGGCTCTTGAGATCAACACCGCTGCCCTGGATCGGTACATCGCACAGCTCAAGGGCTCGGAGTCGATCTCCAAGGGTGATATCGCGCTGGACATCACCCCGTTGCTTGCGCTCCCGGGCGTGCTGAACCCGCCGGCCGACGATGAGGCCAGGCTGGACAAGGCGCGCGAGGTGTTCCGGAGGCTCGTGGATGAGGCGTCGGATCACCTGATCTCGATGCGTCAGCGTGAGGGCCACCTGCTGCTGACCGAGCTCAAGGGGCACCGGGACTACATTGCCGAGCGGCTCGAAGAGATCGCGCGGCTCGCGCCCGGCGTGATCGATGATTACGAGCAGCGGCTGAAGCAACGCATCGAGAACCTGCTCGAGGGCGCGGGCCAGTCGTTCGAGCCCCAGGAGTTCGTGCGCGAGATCGCGGTGTACGCCGAGAAGACCGACATCGCCGAGGAGATCGCGAGGCTCCGCGGGCACATCGGCCAGTTCACCGACATGCTCGACGCCGAGGACGACAGGCCGATCGGGCGGACGCTGGATTTCCTGAGCCAAGAGATGCTCCGTGAGGCGAACACGATCGCGAGCAAGACACCCGACGCTGCGGTGAGCCGGCTGATCGTCGAGATCAAGGGCGCGATCGATCGGATCAAGGAGCAGTCGGCGAACGTCGAGTAGTGTCCGCTGGTGGGATCCGGGGAGACGCCGGACGCGGATCGGAGAGCGGAAGGGCCGCCAGGGTGCCGCAGGCCGACACGCACCAACCAGCGACCGATGAATCGCGAGGGCGGTCTCCGACGCGTGCCGTATTCGCTCCGGAGGAACTCCGGACGGTGCTCGCGGCGTTCGATCTCGGCCGCGTGGGCTCGATCCGTCCTTACAGGCGTGGCCGGCCCGAGGCGCCGAAGGCCGTCATCGAGACCGGGCGAGGGAAGCTTCTGCTCAAACGCCGACCGCCTCGCGCCGGCGATACGGGCAAGGTGACCGCTGCGCACCAGCTGATCCGTGCACTCGCAGAGGGAGGGCTGCCAGTTCCTGCGCCGCTCCAAGCCAGCGATGGCACGACGTGGCACACACGCAACGGGTTCGCCTACGAGCTCTTCCCCTTCGTGGAGGGACGCGACGACAACTCCGAAATCGGGGATGCACGTGCCTCCGGTGCGTTGCTCGCCTCGTTTGCCGAGCAGAGCGCCGGCCTCGACATCCCCGGGCTGACCGAGCGTGGTTCGTACGTCGATGCCGACTATGTGCGGGCGAATATCACGTCGGCCTCGGAGCGACTCGGCGACGACTTTGGGCTCGGCGAGGCCTATGAAAACGCGAACACACGCGCGCAGGATGCCGGGATCATGAACTCCGAGCTAACGCCTGTGCACGGCGACTGGCACCCGGGCAACCTGATCTACCACGCGACGCTGTCGTCGCGCGTTGTGGGTCTCGTGGACTTTGACACCGCGCGCCTCGGTCGCGTCATCGAGGATGCCGCAGTCGGTGCGCTGCAGGCGGCGCTCCGCCCGCGTGGTGGACCCCTGCGCGCACGGGATGGATCGTTCAGGATCGATCCCGACAGGTTCCTCGGTTTCTGCGCGGGAGTGAGATCGGCGGGTGGGCGACTTTCTGATCTCGAGGCGGTGCCACCGCTCGTCGGTGCGACGTTGATCGCGGAAGCTGTTGGCCCGGTCGCCAGCCACAGCCAGCTTGGCCCGAACGAAATGCGAACCACGAGTTCTGGAGGCCCGATCACCGGCGGCAAGACGTGGCTCGGGACGCTCGCGGCCTCGGTACAGCCCATCGTGACCCAAGCGACCCGCCTCCTCGCGCGGCTCGACCGGTAGAAGATCTCAGGCCATCAGGTCGATCCGCTTGCCCCAGGGGGTCGGACGGCCGACACTCTGTGCGGAGTCGATCGAGCCCCGAATGGGCTGCGGGACGCGAGGGAGCCCATGAGCCACCTTCCGATTCGTCGAGGTCTTCAAGTCGGTGCGGCGGCACTGCTGCTGATCGTTTCGGTGCCAGCGTCTGCTCAGCAACGCGCCCAGGGCATCAAGCTGACTGGCCCCCAGATCAGCCAGGCGGTTTCGATGCTGGGCAGCGATCAGCTGAGGCTGCGCTTGCAGGCCGAACGCGCGATCGCTGGTGACTCAAGCCTCAAGACGAAGGACCTGATCGAGCTTGCGAGATCCGATTCCATTGGCGCCGAGCAGAGGCTGCGGCTGATCGATCTCGCACGCGAGAAGTTCGAGCACGGACCGGACCGAGCCGCCATCGGCATCGGGTTCGCCGGCGACGAGCAGGGCCGTTCGATCATCGGTACGGTTCACGATCAGTTCCCCTCAGCAGCGGTGCTCCGTGCCGGGGACGAGATCCTGCGGATCGGTAATCTCGGGCTGGAAGAGGATCACGCCCGCGATGAGCTCGTGGCGATGATCGTCAGCCATGACCCCAACGCGGTCGTGCCGATCCGTATCCGACGCGGGATTGAAGAGCTCGACCTCACGCTGCAGCTCGGATCGTTCGGGATGTTCTCGACCGGGGAATCCCCACAAGGTCCCACGCTGGAGCGAGCCTGGAGGCTTCGCCTCGCACGCGACGGACTGACCGGCGCCGGCTTGCTCGAGCGAGCCCCGATCGACGCCCGGGTCAACCAAACACCGGTTTTCCCGCCCCCCGCGCCGGCGGCGCCGGTCCCTGAGCGCGACAACGAGGCGGACCAGGATGAGCCTACAAGCCGGCTCGCTCCGGTCAGGCCCGGCGGCGCCGATGGCCTGGGTCCGGCGGTGCACTCGATCGATTTCCCGTTGGTTGAATACCGGCGTCGACGCGGCGAATCGGACGAGGCATACCTCGACCGCCTGAGAGTCGCGCGACAGCAGAACACCACGCTGATGCGGTTGCTTGAGCGAGATCAATCAACCGTGGTCATCCAGCTGCGCGACCCGAGCGCAGCGCTCTCTCCGGCCCAGCGCGCATCGCTGCAGCTTCGGTACGGTGATGTCCGCGCGAAGCTCCAGGACTGCATCGCGATCGATGAACAGCTCAACCGCCTGAGCGACCAGATCGGCGCCGGGGAGCGCTAGCTGTCGCTCAGAGCGTCAGCGGTACCGAACTGGTATCGACCAGAAGCTTCGCACCCTCCGGCGAGAGACCGGACTCTTCGAAGACCACCAGCTCGTTGTCAGAGCCGTCGCGGAGCCAGGGCCTTGGCAGGACCATGGGGCCCGGGTTTGAGATCGCCTTACCCTTCCGATCCGCGACGAAATAGCGCCCCAGATCGTTTCCGTTGAGGTACACCTGGCCTTTGCTCAAGCCAGCGGGATCAAATCGCACTGGGCTATCACCCGATGGCGTCGCGAAGCGGGCGCGGAACCACGCTGGCCGACCGCGCTGCACCTCGACCTTCGCGGGGTCCTTGAACGCGCTGGGAGGCGGGGCCTCCCACTTCGCGAACGCCCAGTCGGCGCTCTCGGTGAGGCACGTGGAGCACTCGAGGAAGACCGCGGTGTCCGCGATGGTCTTGGCGATCTTCTCGACCTCGTCCTGGTCGCTGACTCCGTCGAGGAGCATCGCGAACTGAAGCGTGTTTTTGCCGCGCCCGAGCAGTTCATCGTCGAGCATGACCCAGGGCGCCGAGCTCTGGCCGATGAACGCGAGCGGCTCATCGTTGAGCAGCAGAAGACCTCGGCAAGGTGAGCCCGCGAGCGAGAGGGCAATCGGGCTCTTGCGGCGGTGGGTGATCTCCCACTTGATGCGGTCCGGCGCTGTCGAGTCACCCCTTCGCAGGTCGTAAACGGGGCTGACCTTGTCGAGCACATCGATCGGGTTGTCGATCTCGAGGGTTGGGCGATCAAGCTTGAAAGGCTTGGCCTCCCACATGTGCCCGTAGAGGCCCTTCGGCTCGCCGAGCAACTCACCAGCGCTGTACCGACCCATGTTGTCGGCGAGGACCACAAGGTCGTGGTCACCCTTCTTGAACGACAGGTTCTCTTCCCAGCCTGCGGCGCCGGGGCCTGCACCGATGTCGCCGATGAGCTCGCCATCGAGATAGAGCGCGAGGCGGTCGGCGGCGTGCGGGAAGAGCACGCGGTGCTTCTTTGTAGACCCTGATTTCATCCTGAGGCGGTACCAGCCGTAACCGAACGGAACTCCCAGGGAGGTCAGGTCCTGGGGTCCGTTGATCGCAGCGAACCGGGGACTCGAACCGGTGACGTGCGCATCCGCCGGCGCGACCTGCCAGCCTGTGATGGCTTTCTTGCTCACGCGGCCCGCGGGGGCACTGGGCTCGGTGCGTGACTCGATCTTCGGGCCGTCCGCGGGGAAGTCTTCGATCCCCGGAAACACCACGGTGAACTTCTTGACGCCCGGCGCGGGCACGGGCTCGCCCTCACCGTTGATGCCGGCAACGCCGCAATAGACGGCGTCTTTGGTCACGAACGTGCGGTCGATCAGTTCCTCACTGCAGACGACGACCGTCGCCCCCTCGTGAGCGACGATAAGCGGCTCCGTGCCCTTCGGTACCTCGGCTTCGAGCGGTGAACCGTTGATCGAGACAACACCGGTCGAGCCCGCAGCGCCGAAACAGACGAGCACCGAGTCGGTTCCCTTGGTCAGCACGGTGAATACATTGAGCGTGGCGTAATCGAGGTGCGAGCGACCCGCAAGGTGGACATCGAACAGGCACCAACCGATGTTCTGGCCGCCCAGGTCAACGGGGATGCTCGATCCATCGGGGAGCAGCAGGTCGGCCTGTCCGCCGGTCTCGCCATCGGGGCCGAACACGAACGCGACGCCGCCCGAGTTGCCGCGCACGTGCGCGACGCTGAATGTGCGGTTGTCCTTGGCTTTCTTGCCGTTCGACAGCGTTGCGGGATCCAGCACGACCGGCTGGTAGCTGGGCTCGAGCCCGGCGAAGACTCGCTCGAAACTGCTCGCGAAGGTTGCGATGCGTCGGACATGGCCCAGCGATGGGCCTGCAGCGCCGGCGTCGTCGAGCGGAGCCCCCCCGTCCGCGGTCGCGGCGGCATAAATACCACCGGCCTCTGGCAGGCGCCCGCCCATGAACCCCGGGTTAAGCCCACCATGAAACGGCGCAAGGTTGAACTGGCCACCACCGGCGAGCGTCTCGCCGAGGGCGCGTTGGAGCCTTGCGGGGTCGGCGGGCGCGTTGTTCGCGCCGAAGACAGGCGTGGCGCGTGTGGGAACCTCGATCGCGAGCCGCGGCAGGTTCGGGCGCACGCTTCCCAGCTGACGCATGACCGCGAGGAGCTCGTCGTCGCCTCGCCAGGCATCGACCTGACCCTCGACGTCTTGCCAGAGGTTGTTGTCGTTGATGACGGGAACGGTGATGCCCGCCTCATGAACGAAGCGATCGAGCTCGCGGAGGTAACCTTGCGCGACATCATCATCGCCGCACGTCCACCCGGTCTCGGTCTGCACGAGCAGGATGGGCCCGCCGTTGCCTGCAGCGGTGACCTGCAGATCGCGGACCTGCTCGGCGACCTTGGTGATGAAGCGGCTTGAGTACTCAAGGAACGCCGCGTTGGCGGTCCGCATCGCCATGTCCACCGGGTTCTTGCCCGATTGTTTCGCGGTGGGCAGCCAGGTGGGAAGGCCTCCCAGATCCCAGCCGCTCCCGACAAACGGGCCGAGCTTCAGCACGCACCGGAGGCCGGCCTCGCCGATCAGCTCGACGAAACGCCGGAGGTCGTTCTGGCCGGAGAACTCGAACGATGTGGGCATCGGCTCGTGGCGGTTCCAGAAAACCGTGGTGACGATCGTGTTCAGTCCGCTGAGCTTCGCGGCGTGGATGCGGTCGGCCCACTGCTGCTCTGGGACACGGGCGTAGTCGATCGTGCCGGCGACAATCCAGAGTCGGCGGCTATCGATCTGGAAGCTGCGACCGTCATAGGTGATGGATGCCATGCGAGTTGGGCCTCCGCTGAACTGGTGGTCCGATCGGTAATCTCAGGCGAGGGGCTCACGCACGGCCCGGCTCACAGCCAGCTTTGAACGGATTTTGTTAGGAAATCCTCTTCTGATCTGGCGAGCCCAGACCTTAGGAGTCGCCCCGACGTTCGGCAAGCGTTTCGGGTTTCTGTTCGGGTACTGAACGTGGTTTTCTGGGCTTTGAAGCCGTGTTCATAGCCACCGGTAGCATCCGGACCGACCCGCACCGCGACAGGTCCAGCCCGGGCCGATGCCGCGCCCGGACCGATTCGCAGACGGAGTACCCGTGAAGATCCGAACCGCCCTGCTCGCATGTCTCGCCGGCGTCGCTGCCGCTGGGTGTACCGACCCGCTCACAAAGATCGACCGCGACTTGGGGGCGGTGCTTGACCGCCGGACCATCGCGCTTGGGGGATCGGCACGCAACCCATCCGAGGATCTCAGATACCCGGCGCCCGAGCGGCTCAGTTCGGACCTTGACAGCGACATCGATACCCGAAACCCGGACGCGTCGGAGCTCTCATGGATTGCAGCGGATCCGGATCGCGACGTTGCCGAGCGACTCAATCGGTACGCGTCACTTACTCCCGGGGCGACCCAGCAGGACGCCAACGAGGGTGAACCGGCGACCGGGCTTGGCATCACCGATGTGTTCCGCCTGGGTCAAGGTTCCGCGCGCGATTTCCGGTTTGCGGAGGAAACGTACCTTCTCGCGGCCATCAGCCTGCTGATCGAGCGGCATCTCTGGAGCCCGCGTTTCTTCAACGACACCAGCGCGACCCTGTCGGACGCGGGTGTCAATGGCGACTTCAGCCCGGCGCTCGACCTGATCAACACACTCCGCACGACCCAGCGACTGCCCTTCGGTGGCGATGTGGAGGCCTCCTGGGTGACAAGGGCGACGCAACAGCTCCGTGAGCGCGTGACCGATCGCTACGAGCAGTCCTCGGAGCTGGTGCTGAGCGCCGACATCCCGCTGCTGCGAGGTGCGGGACAGGTCGCTCGAGAAGATCGGATCCAGGCCGAGCGGAACCTGATCTTCGCGGCGCGTGCGTTCGAGCGTTTTCGCCGTGTGTTCCTGGTGGACATCGCGACCGACTACTTCAGCCTGCTCAACCAGCAAGCGCAGATCCGGAACCAGGAACGCCAGATCGACAGCCTCGTCGGGCTTGAGGAGCAGACCGCTGAACTCGTTCGAGCAGGACGTCAGAGCGCGTTCCGGACCAACATCGTGTCCAGCCAGGTGCTGACCGCGCGTGCGAACCTGGCGTCGCTCCGTGAGTCGTACATCTTCGCGCTCGATCGCTTCAAGGTGAGGCTGGGGTTGGACCCGGCAACCAGGGTGAAGCTCCTGCCGCTCGATCTCGAGGTCACAGACCCTGACATCCCGCTCGACGAAGCAGCGGCGCTCGCGATCGCGTACAGGCTCGATCTGCAGACGGAGCAGGATCGGATCTCGGATGCGCGCCGCGGGGTCGCGAACAGCCGCAACGCGTTGCTCCCCGATCTTGACTTCTCCGCGAGCGTGGGATTGCCGACCGACCCGAATACCGACGGGATGAACTTCGATACAGACTTCTTCAACTACGCCGTGGGCGTGACACTCGGGCTCCCGCTCGACCGACAGATCGAGCGGCTCAACGTGCGGGCAGCGGTGATCGGCTTCGAGCGCGCGCGGCGCTCGTTCGACGAACTCCGCGACGAGATCATCATCGCGGCAAGGGCCGCCGCGCGAGAGGTTGAGCTTGCGCGTTTCCAGCTCCAGCTGGCGGAGCTCGATGTCGAGATCAACGAGCAGCGTCTTCGTGAGCAGGAGCTGAAGGCCGACGAGATCGATGCACAGACGCGAGTCGATACAGAGAACGATCTGCTCGATGCGCAGAACGCGCGGGACCAGGCCGCGACGGACCTGCGGATCGCGGTCCTCGAGTATCTGCTCGCGACAGGAACGCTGCGCGTCGATGACGAGGGGCTGTTCCAGCCACCCCCCGGACTGCTCCGAAACGATGCAGACGAGAGCGATGGTGCGAATCAGGACCCGTTCGCAGACGAGGGGTAAGCCGGTCTATTCGACCGTCACGCTCTTGGCGAGGTTCCGCGGCTTGTCCACGTCGTGGCCGCGCAGCACCGCCGCGTGGTACGCCATGATCTGGAGCGGAACAACAGCGACCATCGGGCTGAGCGGATCGGCAACCTCTGGGATGTAGATCACGTCCTCGCTAAGGGCGGAGATCTGATGATCGCCCTCGGTCGCGACGGCGATCACGTGCCCGCCGCGGCTTCGCACCTCTTCGATGTTGCTGAGGACCTTGTCGTACTGGGGCCCGCGGTTGGCGATGAAGACCACCGGCATGCCCTCGTCGATGAGCGCGATCGGCCCGTGCTTCATCTCCGCGGCGGGCATGCCCTCGGCGTGGATGTAGCTGATTTCCTTCAGCTTCAAGGCGCCTTCGAGCGCTGTTGGGTAGTTGTATCCCCGACCCAAGAACAACCAGTTCTCGCGATGGATGTACTTCTCGGTGATGGTCTTGATGTCGTCGAACTGATCCAGCACACGCTCGATCGATGCTGGCAGCACCTCGAGCTCGCTGATCATGCGGCGGACGGCTTCGGCGCTCATGAACCGACGCCGTGCCATCCAGAGCGTCATGAGCGTGAGCACCGCGACCTGGCCGGTGAAGGCCTTGGTGCTCGCGACGCCGATCTCAGGGCCGACGCGGAGGTACACGCCCGCGTCTGTGTCTCGGGCGATGGTCGAGCCAACGGCGTTGATGACGCCCAGGCTGAGCGCACCGCGTTCTTTGGCCTCATGGAGAGCGGCGAGGGTGTCAGCGGTCTCGCCCGACTGGCTGACCGCGACCACGACCGTGCCGTCATCGATGATCGGGTTTCGGTAGCGGAACTCGCTGGCGTACTCCACCTCGGCGGGGAGGTTCGCGAGATCCTCGAGCATGTACTCGCCGATCATCGCGGCGTGGAGCGCTGTGCCCTGCGCGGTCAGGATGAACCGCTTGGAACGAACGAGTTCCTTGGCGAAGTTGCTGACGCCCCCCAGCACGACCTCACCCGACTTGTGGTCGAGCCTGCCCCGGAAGCAGTTGCGGATCGCCTTGGGCTGCTCGAAGATCTCCTTCTTCATGTAGTGCTCGAAGCCACCCAGCTCGATCTCGTCGAGCTCCATCTCGAGCTGCATCAGCTTCGGAGTTACCGGTGTGTTATCGATCGTGCTGGTGCGGAAGCCCTCGGTCGTGAGGCGGACGACGTTGTAGTCCTCAAGCGGGAAGGCCTGGGTGGTGTGCGCCACGATGGCGCTCGGATCGCTGGCGACGACGTGCTCGCCGTTGCCGACACCCACCATCAGCGGGCTGCCCTTGCGGGCGCACACCAGTGTGCCGGGCTCGCGCTCGCTGACCACAGCGATCGCGTATGCGCCGGTGACTTCGCGCAGCGCCGCCTGGACCGCGGCCTCCAGGTCGATCCCGCCCTCGGGGTCGTAGATCTCGCCGACTAGGGCGCAGAGCACCTCGGTGTCGGTCTCCGAGTAGAAGGTGTGCCCCTTCTCCTCAAGCAGCTTGCGCAGCGAGGCGTAGTTCTCGATGATCCCGTTGTGGACCATCGCGACACCGTGCCCATCGGTGTGCGGGTGAGCGTTGGGTTCGGTCACGCCGCCGTGCGTTGCCCAGCGGGTATGGGCCAGGCCTAGCGAGCCATCGAATCCGCCCCGCTCTTGGACTGTGGTCTCCAGATTGGCGACCCGGCCAACAGCGCGGGCGAGTTCGAGCCTGCCGCCCGATTCGATGGTGGCGAGGCCCGCCGAGTCATAGCCGCGGTACTCGAGCCGCTTGAGACCCTCAAGCAAGATCGGACGGGCGGGGCGGGCCCCGATGTAGGCGACAATTCCGCACATGGCTCTGCTCCTCCGGAGGTGCGTCGGGCTGAACTCTACGGAATCGGCTCGGCCACCCTCTGGGCCGTATGCGATTTTGCGGGAACTGGTTCGGACCCAAGCGGGTCTGAAAAAGGGCCAATCTATCTCTTGACACTGAGTCTCAGTTGCAACTATTATAGTCCTACGCGCAATATCAGCGCGTCGTAGGACTTCAACCAACACATCGGTTCCGTTCCTAGTCGGGGCCGGACTCGGGGATCTGAGACACCCCGAGGAGCAGATTCGGAGAGAAGACATGAATCGGTTTGCCATCGCTGCGTGCGGCATCGCCGCATTCGCCGCAGCCACTCAGGCCCAGGTCGTCAACGGCTTCACCGAGGACTTCAACAGCGGCACCGCCGCCTGGCTCGACAACATCTTTGCGCCAGTAATTGGGGTTTCCTCGGGCGGGCCGGACGGCTCAGCATACATCTCGGCTGGCGCGGACTTCAGTAACTCAGGCTTGGATGACACGGTCGTGCTCTTTCGCGGTGAGGCCGGTCCGACCGCTCCGGTCGACGCCTCGGGCGGCGGCTTCGTGGGCGACTACTTTGCGGCGGGGATCACCGAGCTGACCTTCTCTGTCCGCCATGACGCTGCGGCCCCGGTCCAGTTCTTCACCCGGTTCGCGACCCCGAACCGCTTCCCTGGCACGATCATCATCGATGCCGGCGTGGTGAACCCAAACCAGTGGACCGATGTGACGATCTCGATCCTCGGCGGCCCGGACATCGTCATCAACGAGGGTCCCCCGAGCGTCTTCAACCAGGTGTTCTCGGATGTCGGCCTCGTCCAGATCGGTGCGGTCGTTAACGGCGCCCTCGCCGGCCAGAGCGGATTCACCTTTGACCTTGACAACGTCCGCGTCACCCCGACACCGGGCGCCGCGGTCCTGCTCGGCTTCGGTGCGCTGGCCGCGCGTCGCCGCCGAGCCTGATCGACGCTGCTCTATCCGCGTGTCTTGACAACAACTCGACCGTTCCGACGCTCCTGATCCCCCTCTGCGTCGGAACGGTCGCGTTTTTTTGGTGCTGGCAGGCCCCACTTTACCCCGATACAGACGTGTCCTGACGGGAGGAGCGATGGCGACCGCCGACACAAACAGCGTGCAGCCCAGCGCCTCTGGGGGCGAGACGAAGCTCACAAGCGGCTTCCGGGGTCGCCGATTCGAGGTCTTCAAAGCCCTTGTGGAGCCGATGCACCGTGGGCTCGATCGCCCGCTCGAGGTGCTCGATGTGGGCGGTACGGAGCACTATTGGGAGCAGCGCGGATGGGCAGGCCGTGACGACATCCGCATCACACTCTTGAATCTCGAAGCGGCCCAGACGAGTGCATCGAACATCTCAAGCACTAAAGGCGACGCGACGAAGATGCCGGAGATCGGCGACGCTTCGTACGACATCGCGCACAGCAACTCGGTGATCGAGCACCTTTTCACCTGGGATGCTCAGCGCGCGATGGCGGGCGAGATCGCCCGGGTCGGGCGGGCCCACTGGGTGCAGACGCCCAACTTCTGGTTCCCGATGGAGCCCCACTTTCGCTGGATCGGCTGGCAGTGGATGCCGCGAGGTATGCGGATCGGGCTTCTGCGGCGGGTCCGGTGCGGTATGCGGGGACCCGTGAAAGACAAGGACGCGGCCGCGAAGCTGATCGATGAAGTCAGACTTATGACCAGGCGTGAGATGGGGGAATGTTTCCCTGGAAGCACGCTGTGGGCCGAGCGGCTGGGGCCCTTCGTGAAATCGTGGGTCGCCTACGGCGGATTCCCGGGCGGATAGACGGGCACGGCATCGGGCTTCGGCGTATCCTCGTCCAGTTTGCGCCGCAGGATATCGCTTGCCTGTCGCGGCGCGGGCTCGGGAGGGCCGACGCCGGATGCCGCGACGCGACGATCTCCGCACAATCCTGATTCTGGGCTCCGGACCGATCGTGATCGGCCAGGGTTGCGAGTTCGACTATTCCGGGGCTCAGGCCTGCAAGGCCCTGAAGAACGAGGGCTACCGCGTCGTCCTGGTGAACTCGAACCCCGCGACGATCATGACTGATCCGTCGCTTAGTGACCGCACCTATATCGAGCCGATCACGCCCGAGGCGGTTCGCAAGGTGCTGATCGCAGAGAAGGATGCGGGTACACCGATCGACGCGGTGCTGCCGACGCTTGGCGGGCAGACCGCACTGAACTGTGCGTGCGAACTGTTCGACCAGGGCGTGTTTGATGAGTTCAAGGTCGAGATGATCGGCGCCGATCGACGCGTCATTCACCGAGCCGAAGACCGCCAAGCCTTCCGTGAGATCTGCGACACCATCGGGCTGGCGAGCCCGGAGAGCCGCACGTGCGAGTCACTGGATGAAGCGCTCGAGTTTCTTGAGACGATCGGCACGCCTGCGATCGTGCGCCCCGCATTCACGCTGGGCGGATGGGGCGGCGGGATCGCCTACAACCGCGAGGAGTTCGAGGAGCTCGTCACGCGCGGCATCAATGCCAGCATGATCGGACAGGTCCAGGTGGACCGCTCGCTCATCGGCTGGAAGGAATACGAGCTCGAGGTCGTCCGAGACAAGAAGGACAACTCGATCATCGTCTGTGGGATCGAGAACATCGACGCGATGGGCGTGCACACTGGGGACTCGATCACCGTTGCGCCGATCCTGACGCTGACGGACAAGGAGTACCAGGCGCTCCGCGATGCGGCGCTCGCGATCATGCGCGAGGTGGGTGTCGAGACGGGCGGCTCGAACGTCCAGTTCGCGGTCAACCCGAACCCGGCGCGGCCAGAGGACGGCTCCGAACCGGCCTTTGAGTTTGTCGTGGTCGAGATGAACCCACGTGTGAGCAGGAGCTCAGCGCTTGCATCAAAGGCGACGGGTTTCCCGATCGCGAAGATCGCGGCAAGGCTTGCTGTTGGCTACACGCTCGACGAGCTTCGCAATGACATTACCGGGACGACCAGCGCGTGCTTCGAGCCCAGCATCGACTATGTCGTCACGAAAATGCCGCGGTGGACGTTCGAGAAGTTCCCCGAGGCCGACGAGACACTGACGACGCAGATGAAGAGCGTCGGCGAGGCGATGAGCATCGGGCGGACCTTCAAGGAAAGCCTCCAGAAAGCGATCCGCTCGATGGAGGTCAAACGCTTCGGGCTCGGGATCGACCGCAACGACAAGTGGCTCGCGGCAATGCGCGCGGTCGAGCACGATCAGTTGCTTCTGGATGTCTCCCCAACCAGCGGCCCGCCGACCGGCTTGCGCACCGCCGACGGCGCACCAATCGAGTGGCCGATCGAGATCGACAAGCTCACGCGCAAGCTCGCTGTGCCCAGCCAGGGCCGGCTCTATTACGTGCGCTACGCGCTGAAGATGAACTGGAAGCCTGAGCGCATCGCGAAGCTGACCGGTATCGACCCGTTCTTTATTGACCAGATCGCGCAGCTTGTCGCCTTCGAGGACACGCTGTGCCAGTACCGAGAGCTCGGGGATGTTCCGAAACAAGTGCTCTTCGAGGCGAAAAGGCTGGGCTACTCCGATGCGCAGCTCGCCAACCTGTACCTTGGCGAGATCACGAGCGAGAGCATCCTCAAGGTCAGGTCGGTGCGCGAGGCGCATGGTGTAAAGCCCATCTTCAAGCTCGTGGACACCTGTGCTGCAGAGTTTGAGGCGATCACGCCCTACTACTACTCGGCGTACGAGACCGGAGCAAAGGTGATCGGGGAGGGCGGGACTGCCACGGATGTCCCGGCCGAGACGGAGCTCGAGCCGAGCGGCACGCCCAAGGTCATGATCCTCGGCGGTGGACCCAACCGGGTCGGCCAGGGCATCGAGTTCGACTACTGCTGTGTCCACGCGGCATTCAGCGCGACCGAGCTCGGATTCGAGTCGGTCATGGTCAACTCGAACCCAGAAACGGTCTCGACCGACTACGACACAAGCGATCTTCTCTTCTTTGAACCTCTGACACTCGAGGATGTGCTGAACATCCACGACGGGCTCAACGCCCGCGGCGAGCGAGTCCACGGTGTGATCGTTCAGTTCGGCGGACAGACACCACTCAACCTCGCGGACGGACTCGCCCTCGCGGGGGTCCCGCTGATCGGCACCAGTCTCGATTCGATCGACCTCGCAGAAGATCGGGACCGGTTCGACGCGTTGCTTGAGCGGCTCGATCTGAAACGCCCCGAAAGCGGGATCGCGAGGAGCCTCGAACAGGCCGTCGAGATCGCTGGGCGGATCGGGTACCCCGTGCTCGTCCGACCGAGCTATGTGCTTGGTGGGCGCGGGATGGAGATCTGCCCCGATGAAGCCGCGCTCAAGCATTACATGGCGACCGCGGTGGATGTCAGCGCGATCGATGACGCCCCGGTGCTGATCGATAAGTTCCTCGACGGCGCGACCGAGGTCGATGTCGATGTGATCGCCGATTTCCAACCGGGGGGCGGCGAAGACAGCGTGCCCGACCTGCTCGCAAAGCAGACCGAGAGCGATCATGAACCCCGGGCGTTGGTCTGCGGAGTCATGGAGCACATCGAGCAGGCGGGCGTCCACTCGGGCGACTCGGGCTGCACGATCCCGCCCTACTCGTTGCCCACGGCGACGGTGGCGGAAATCAAAAACACCGCGCGGCGAATGGCTCGTGCCCTCCGGGTCAACGGGCTGATGAACCTCCAGCTCGCGGTCAAAGACGGCGAGATCTATGTCATCGAGGTGAACCCCCGGGCGAGCCGCACGGTACCTTTCGTCGCGAAAGCGAAGCACGTGCCCTGGCCCGCGTTCGCGGCGAAGGTGATGATGGGCCGAACGCTGACCGAGCTGGGCGCTGAGGAAGTGCCCGATACCGGTGCGTTCGCTGTCAAAGAGCCCGTGTTCCCGTTCCAGAAGTTCCCGGGCGTGGACTTTGTGCTCGGCCCGGAGATGCGCTCGACCGGTGAAGTCATGGGCATCGACGTGAGCGTCCCAACGGCGTATCTCAAGGCATTGCTCGGGGGGGGCACGGTGTTGCCGCGCGATGGCGGCGTCTTCATGAGCGTGCGCGGGACCGACAAGCAGTCGATCGTTCCCGTCGCCCGCTCGCTGCTCGCAATGGGCTATCGCGTATACGCAACCGCAGGCACGGCGGAAACGCTCGAACTCCACGGCATGAAGCCCGACGTGCTCCAGAAGATCGGCGCGGGTGCGCGGCCCAACGTGCTCGACCTCATGAGCAATGGCGACATCGGGCTGATCATCAACACCCCGACCAGGACCGGATGGCAGACCGACGAGGGCCGGATCAGAGCGACCGCGGTCCGCCTGGGGATCCCGATGATTACCACGGTCACCGGGGCGATGGCGGCCGTTGGGGCGATCGAGAGCCTCCGGGCCGGCGACTGGCGGGTGAACCCGATGCAAGAGTGGGCTAAACGGGCCGGGGGGACGGCAGCTTCCCCCTCTGACCAAGCGGTTACCGTCTAGACCACCTGTTCAGGGTAACAACCCCTCCAGCCAGCGCGAGCCGGGCGACCGAGCCAAACCCCATGGCCTAATCGGCCGACGACTCCTCCCTGTATCCCGGGAGGACACACATGCTGTGGACGATCACCGCCGCCCTGATCTCGTTCGCGCCGGACACCGTGATCCGCGCCGACGACGCCCTCGACCTGCTTATCACAGGCAACAGCCGCTGGGTGGCGGGCTGCAGCACCGCCCATGAGATCAGCCCCGCGGAACTGGCCCGCGCGGCATCGGAACCGACGGCGCCCTTTGCGACGATCGTCACAAGCTCCGACAGCCGCTTGCCAGTCGAGATGATCTTCGACCGGCCGGTGGGCGACCTATTCGTCGTCCGTGTCTCGGGGCCAACCGCCGAGATGGATCGGGTTGGTAGCGTCGAATACGGGGCGCTTGCGCTGGGAACACCGCTGCTTGTCGTGATGGCACACGCCGAGCTTGCGCCACAGCGTGTACCAAACGACCCGATGCAACTGCCGGGCATCCGACTTGCAGAGCGTAATGAGATAGACCGAGTCCGAGCAGAGGTTTACGCCTCCATCGCATCACTGTTACGTGAGAGCCGTGAGCTGAGCGCATCTGTTCAGCGTGGTGATTTGACCGTGTTCGGCGCTGGCTACGACATGGCGTCGGGACAAGTCCATTTCTTCGGTCAACACCCAGAACAGCAACTGGTCATCGCGCCCCAGTAAGTCATGACCACACAACAAGATCTTGAGAATCGTGCCGATCATCACTCGTGATTTGGCTGTGCTTCTTGTGACAAAAATATCTGATTTCCGTCTTTGTTCTATTTCAGACTAAAAACTCTGGTATGTTATCTCTTCACGAGCTCGTACTAGAACTTCGCCCAATACAAAAACAAAGACGGAGATAAACCCATGAGGACAAAGGTATTGCGTCTAGTCCTGGCGATCGGTGTGACCGCAGCAGCCACGGCATCGACTGCGGTCGGTGCTGTTGCTGTCGCCAGGCCGTCGTTGCATCATGCAGTCACTATCGATGATGCAGTAAAGAGTTGTGGCACATGTGAGTTCTGCCAGACGGTGGCCAATGGCGTCGAGGTCTGTCACACCAAGACCTGCACCGAGCCAAACTGCGGTGGGTGTTCGGGCGAGACCATCACGAACGACGATGGGGACCCCATCGGCGCCCGTGCCATCTGTCTTAAAACAGCGACAAAGTAACCACCATATCTAAAGCGGCCAAGTCAGCCTAGCAGCGGACTTGGCCTTTCCTTGATATAAGCAGCCTATCGGGCTGCACAGGAGCTTTCTTATGAATAACAGCCAACTGTTTATTGGTATCGGTGCGCTGTCTGTGGCGGCACTCGGCGGTGTGTGGCTCGGCTGGCCAGCCCTCAGACCAACGACCGAGCCCACGACCGCGGCGCAGGCAGTAACCAACCCAGAATCATCTGAGGCTCATATGCGGTTCGTTTCCCTTGATGCCACCGGTGAGACAAGGGCGTCCGCGGTGGACGCGCTGAGCGAAACACTCTTCTTCCGGGCGTTCGAGCCAGAGAACAGCCCTGTGCCGATGGCCGCCGAAGGCCTTGCAGACAGCGCGATCAGCCATGTTGTTGCCTATATGTTCGAACAAGAGTCGGGGTTCATCTCGACCTTTGAGCATCCAGGAATCACCTGGCCGGACGACATTGACACGCGGGAGGAACTCTCGGAGTTCTGGCGTGACTGGTCGAAAGTGCTCGCAAACGCCGAGGTCGATCCCGAGGCGTCATTTATTCGTGCTCGCTACTACGAGGGCGAGGACCTCGCTGGCTCTCAAACCGAGATCGTTGCTTCTCGGAGGACACGAGCCCCACACCTTGCGGACCCGAAAGAAAACGGACTCACCGTGTACGAGGTTGCCCTGCCGGGCATCTACTCGACCGCTTCTGGCGACCGATTCGAGGGCGAGATCGGGTTCTTTTTCACTTACGACCAAGCAGCTCACGAGTGGATCATGACCCACTCTTTCGTGCGAGGACACCCGGATGATGCCGCAGTACTCCCGCTCCCGCTTTAGTTCCCCAAGCCCACGTCAGCCGCTCAGCACAGCCGGATTCACGCTCATTGAGCTGCTCGTGTCGATCTCGGTGATCGCAATTCTCATTGGCTTGCTCTTGCCCGCGATTGGTGCCGTGCGACTCGAAGCCGACAGAACAAAGGCGCTCTCCAACGTTCGGCAGGCACGCGAGGTGATCGAATCGTTCGCGGACCGAAACGATGAGGCATACCCGATCCCGATCCCTGGGGAGGTCTATCCAACAGGATGCGAAGGCACTCGTGTGGGGTTTAGCCGCTGGCACACCATCACGAACTGGCCCCAGATTGTTTTCGACTCAGTCGGGCTTGTGAAAGCGCGGCGCACCTTCTTGCTGGGTACGCGTCGCGATCCGCACGCAATCGCTTGCTCGGAACCAACCCCATACCGGCTCGCCCGCGGATTCCTCGCACGACCATCGGCGTGGGCACGTGGCGCTAAGACGGTTGAAGCCTGGGACCCGGCGGCGATCAGATCGCTCGTCTGGTTCCCTTCTTCGAAGGTAGAGGTTTGGGACGACTCAATGGACTTCATCCGCACCGATCCTGTTCGGGCGGGGGCAGACCTCAACCTCGCAACACCGATGGTCTTCGCCGATGGTCACGGCGCACAACGAGTCCCGGCCGAAGCGTCGGAACCTTCGACGATCCCTGTCGGCGCCGGGGGAACAACGGCGAGGCTCCATGACACGGCAGATGGTGTCAGCGGCATCGACTATTAGCCACACGCTGTCGCTCAGTGTGCCGCGCGTGTTGCTCCACCATCCATGAACAGCGCCGTCCCGCTCATGAACCCCGCGGGTTCTGAGCACAGAAACGCGACGGCCTTCCCGAAGTCGTCGGGTCTGCCAAGGCGTCCCACGGGGATCGTCTGGGCGATCGCATTGAGTCCGGCCTCGGGATCTTCGGGGTTTCGTGCTTCGGCGACGTGACGCAGACGAGCCGTGTCGTGCATGCCCGGCGCGACGGCGTTAACCGTCACGCCCATCGGCGCTAGGTCGTTCGAGAGGTCTTTGACCAGGCCGTGCAAACCCGGGCGCAAGGCGTTGCTGATCGTGAGGCCACTGATCGGCTCATGGGCACTCGTGCTTGTGATGGCGACGACTCGGCCCCAGCCGCGCTCTGTCATCCCGGGAGCGACGAGCCGCACAAGGCGCACAACGTTCATCAGCGTGCTCTCGACACCCGCGGCCCATTGGTCATCCTCTAGGTTGGCGAAGACGCCTGGGGGCGGGCCGCCTGTGTTCGGGACCGCGATATCGATCGGGCCGAGTCCATCGCTCACTTGAGCGACGAGACTTTCGAGATCGGCCCGTTGGGTCACGTCGCACCCAACACCAAGGGTACGAACGCCGTGACGCTGGGCGATCTCGGACGCCACGAACCGGGCTTCGGCCTCGTTGCGGCTGCTGATCGCCAGATGCACACCCTCTGAAGCCAGTGCCTCGGCGGTGGCCCTGCCGAGCCCCTTGGTGCTCGCGGTGACCAGCGCCACGCGTCCTGAGATGCCTAGATCCATCGCTACTCCGGTTCTTTCCCCGCCTCTATCCCACGCTCGGGCTCGCTCGAATCAACCTAGCGCTGGATTGCGCCGATTGGGTTGTGAACTGGATGCTTGGCGCAGGACGGAAGTTCTCGTATTCTATGAAGTGGCGCACAGCCGCACCCCGGAGGGACGGGGCCGCCTGATCTGTTTCGGGGGCGTGCTTCCGGGGGGGAAGGACGCACATGACCGCGCTGATCGATCGGGTCGAAGCATGGTGCCACAAGCACGGCATCAGCACGACGAGCGACTGGCAGATCCGCTGCACGAGGTGTGACCGAACGCGGAACCTGAAGGGAACTGGTGTCGTGCGGATCGGCGGCGCCGGCCCGAAGTACACGATGTCGCGGTGCACTCAGTGCAATGCTCTAGTCCGTGCCCGGATCGAGCGCGTGCCCACCGTTGCGGGCCATCACCACTGAGACTCGGTCAGACCGCTTCCAGCCTCCGGTGTGTCCGGCTGTAGAAGCTATCGCCATGCATGAGTTGATCGTGGGTGCCATCGCCTGCTATGCGGCCCCGCTCGAGCACGATGATCCTGGGCATCGTGCGTGCGGTGAGGAGCGAGTGGCTCACCATTAGCACCGTGCGACCCGGCATAACACGCTTGAGCGCCTCGCGGAACAGCAGGTCAGCCTCGGCGTCGAGCGAACTCGTGGGCTCGTCGAGCAAGAGCACGCGAGGATCGCGGACCAACGCGCGGGCCAGTGCCAGCCGCTGCATCTGCCCGCCCGACAGGCTACGCCCTGCTTCACCGATCCTTGTTTCGAGCCCTTCGGGCATCTCTCGGATGAAGCCCGCTGCGTTTGCGAGGTCGAGGGCGCGCTCGACGGCTTCATCATCGGTGCCCGTCCCGAAGGTAAGGTTCTCGCGGATGGTTCCGCTGAAGAACACGCTGGTCTGGGTCACCACAGCGACACGTCGGCGATAGGTCCGCATGTCGAGCGTGCTCATGGAGGCCCCGTCAAGCAAGATGGAGCCCTTTGTGGGCCTCAGGAAACCAAGAACCAGACTCAGCAGCGTGCTCTTGCCCCCGCCCGACGGGCCGACGATCGCGAGCGACTCGCCCTCGCCGACGATCAGCGAGACGTCGGACACCGCCGGTGCCCCACCCCCTGGGTAGCTGAAACTCACGTCGCTGAGCACGATCGCACCATCGACACTGCTCACCCCGGTGCGATGCTCGTTGGCCTCTAAATCGGGCTCTTGCAGGAGCTCGTTCACCGAGGCGCACGAGTCACGCAGACGCACCAGCCTTGGCGCGACACCCATCACCATCATCACGGCGAACGTGAGCTGACCGAACATGCCCTGGAAGAGCACGACCTCGGCGATGCTGATCAGTCCCTGGACGCTGAAAACCACCATCACCGCGAGGAACAACGCGTTGAAGATCGTAACGATCGACCAGCTGCTCGCGGCAAAGCTTGCGGTGACTACGTCGAACCGCCCCGCCTCGCGGCGGACATCTTCGATCCGGCCCTCGGCTCGCTCGAGCTCTTCTTCCTCGAGCCCGTGCGCGCGTGTCACGGGGATCATCTGGAGCATGTCCTGCATCCGGCTGCTCAGGCGCTCGGTGGTCTCGCGGTAGCCCCGGGCTGTCTCGTCCATGCGCCGGCGGAACCTAACGTGGACGGCCCAAGCGAGCGGCGCGAGAAGCAGGAAGACCGGCGCCGTGATCGGCGCGCTAATCGCGATCGCGGCGATGGTAACGATCACGATCAGGATCGCCTGGAGCAATGGCTGCACGACATCGATGGGTGTGGACTCGATGGCGTCGATATCGCGGACGATCTTGCTGTGGATCTTGCCCGTGCTCTGTCGTCCGTGGTACAACAGGCTCAGCCGCTGGAGATGGCGGCATACGCGCAGGCGTAGCTCGCGCCCGTGACCC
Organism: Planctomycetota bacterium; assembly: GCA_039186605.1. GTDB lineage: Bacteria > Planctomycetota > Phycisphaerae > Phycisphaerales > UBA1924 > JBCCZZ01. The sequence goes on from JBCCZZ010000002.1 coordinate 127,185, forward strand.
CTGCAGATCTCGCTGAGGGCCCGGACATACCAGACATGGCCCGGGATGTTCCAGAGCAAGAGCGCGATCTGGACGCCGGTGAGCATCGCGATCGTGCCCCACCAGGGCATCATCGTGAGCCACCACGCGGCGTCGGTCGCGACACCCGACTCGCGTTTGAGCTCGATCTCGGCGACCGCGACGGCGCCGGCGATAAACAAAGGAAAAAACCGGGCCGCCGCCTCCTTCACGACGAAGTGGATCAGCATCAGCCAGGTTGTGCGGCCACGGCCCGCGGTGTAGCCGCGAGTGATCGAGTGCCAGGATGGGAGCACGCGTTCAACACTCATCGCTCTGACCTTTTTCGGCTCGGGCTACTTCAGCTGCGATGCGGTGAAGGCACGGGCAACGGAGTCGCGCCGCCAGGTCTCCGCCGGACCCGCCTTCTGCTCGTAGAACTCCCATAGCTCGAACCAGTAGCTGCGGAACTTGTGCGCACCGAACGGCTCGTAGTGGGCCTCGATTTTCTTGTGGAGCTCTCTCTCGGTACCCGCGTACCCAAGCACATTCTTGGCGTGCCGGATCGTCTCGGTATCGATCGCCAGCCGGCTGTACCGGCCGAGGAGCTGCATGATGTTGCCCGCGGCGTACGGGCCGATGCCAGGGAGGTCGATCAGCCGCTTGAAAACGACCTCATCGTCATTGGCGGGGTCCTCGAACCATTCAGGATCGAGCTCCGGTGGCTTCTTGCCCCTGGGTGCGAACAGCTTGCCCAACTCCACCATGCGCTGATCGCGGTAGCCAACGCGGCATCTTGCTCGGAGGGTCCCGACTCTGGTCCGCGCCATCTTTGCCGGCGTCGGGAACGTCGGAAAACCATCGAGCCCGGTCTTTCGCCCGACGACTTCGCAGAGCCGCTGGTTCATGTTCACCGTGCTGGGCCATGCGACGTTGCAGCTCGTGACGGTCTTGATCACGTCTTCGAACAGCGTGGGCGAGCGGAAAAGGCGGCCGTGCCCCGTCTTCTTGAACCGCTTGTCCACCCTGTGGAAGGCCGCGATGTCGTCGGCGCTTTCACTCAAGCGGAGCATGCGGGCGATCTGGCGTTTCGCTTCGGCCTGCTCGGGGCGGGCGAGCGCCCGATCGAATCTGGCGGTGAGCTTGCCGCCGGGTATTTCGCTGGGCTGAGTGATGCCAACGGCGGCCGGGCCCTCGGGAAGCTCAAGCGATCGCGTCAGCGCACGGCGATCGACATCCCAGTGGTTTGGCCAGAGCACGAAGTAGCCGTAGGAGCACACGTCGCGCCCGAGGCGGTAGTCCTCGGGCGGGACGATCGAGAGCCTGGTGCCCATTGGGGCACCCCCTTGCCTGAGCGGGTCGTGTGGTTCAGATCGCGGTGAGCGATGCAAACGGGAAGCAGTGGGTCGCGAGGTTCACGCAGAGCCGGTCGGCGACGGACGCGAAGCGATCGTAATAGGCGTCGATCTCCTTGAGGATCAACTCGGGATCCTTGCCGGCGCCCTCGACGCCATCCGGCCAGCGTTCGGTGAGTTCCGCGATGCACGCCTTGTCGGCCTCGAAGTGGAACTGGCACGACACGGTGCGCACACCGGCGCGCATGATCTGGACTTTGCACGCGTCGTTACCCGCGAGGACCTGTGCATCCGCGGGGGCCTTCTTGACCTCCCAGCCGTGGGCCTGGAAGAACTTGGTCTTCCAGGGCACACCCGCCAGCAGGATGTCGGTCTGACCCGGAACGCCAACCGAGACGTCCTCGAAACCAAACTCGGGCTTCTCCATTGGGCCGGCCTCACCGCCGAGCGCGCTGGCGATGAGCTGATGGCCGAGGCAGATACCAAAGACGGGAAGCTCCGCCTCGTGGCACTTACGGATGAAGTCCATTTCGTGACTCATCCAGGGCTCGTCACCGACGTTCTGGTGCCCCCCCATCACCAAGAGGCCCCGGACGTTGTCTAGGTCCGGTGGGATCGGGTCGCCCTGGTCAAGGCGGCGGATATCGAGCTTGTGACCGTGGTCACGGAGGGTGCGGCCCAGCCGGCGGGGTGAGCCGGCATCCCAATGCTGAAAGACGATCACAGACATGAGCAGATCATAAGGGCAAGCTGGACCCAGAACCCTGACGGGCTGATCCCGCCGTTTCGAACCCTGGGCAATGGGGCGAGGCCTCGGGCGTTCTGCCCATCACACGCGGAAACGAAGGAGCTAGCGATGAACCCCATCTTTCCGACCCGAACCGTAGTACTTCTCGTCGCGGCACTGATCTCGCCCGCGCTCGCGCATCCCGGGCATGGGGAGGAAGCCGCTGCCCAGCCCGGCGAGCGCCGGGGTCCCGGCGCGATGCAGGCAATCGAGCTGCCCGTTACGCAGGTCTCTATTACGATCGAGGGCGACTCGCGAGTCATCCGCGCGAACGGCTTGCCCGAGCACGAGACCGGAGCGTTCCCAAATGCGGGCAACCCCAACGCCTTGCGCCCGCAAGAGCACGAGTACCGCGTGCCGCTCAAACCGACGATCAACGCGGAACCTCGCCGCGCGGGGCCCGAGTTCGGCATCGCGCTCAACGGCGTGATCTTCGACGCGGGAACCGGCGAGTTCTGGAGCCCGAACGGGCGGACCTTCGGGCGCGGCGAGTGGAACTACGAGGCTCTCGGTGGTGGGATCAATCTCGGGCTCGATGCGAACAACGCGCACGTGCAGCCGACAGGCAAGTACCACTACCACGGGGTGCCGACGGGGCTCACCGAGGGTGCGGGCGATGGCATGGTGCACATCGGCTGGGCCGCGGACGGCTTCCCGATGTATGCCGAACGGGGGCACCAGGATCCAAACGATGCTGACTCGCCTGTTGTGGATCTGCGTTCAAGCTACCACTTGAAGCAAGGCACACGCCCAGCAAGCCCGAGCGGACCGGGCGGCGCGTACGACGGCACGTTCACGCTCGACTACGAGTATGTCGAGGGCTCGGGCGATCTCGATGAGTGCAACGGACGATTCGGGGTCACGCCTGAGTTCCCCGAGGGCACGTACTACTACGTTGTGACGGAGGAGTTCCCGAACGTCCCCCGCTACTGGCGCGGCACGCCCGATCAGTCGTGGATGAACCGGCGCGGCGGACAACGCGGGGGCGAGGGCGAGCCCCGTGAGCGCCGTGGCCGGCGGCCACGTCGCTAAACGATCCGCACAGTCACGTCGAACGACGGCAGGTAGCCCTCGCGCGTCTTGACATCGCCGAACCCTCGACAGGCCGCCAGGATGGTGGCCTTGTCGAACCGGTTCGCCGGATCACCTGGGACAGGACCGTCCGGCCCGTCCGGCTGCTCGTAGAGCTCCGTTGAGAGGAAGTTGAAGACAACACGACCCGAGGCAGATGCACGGCGGACAACCTCGATCGCGGTAGCCTCACTCATCGTGTTGAGCGAGCCCGAGAAGACGAAGGTATCGACGCCATCGGCGGCGACAGTCTTGAAGAGGTCCTCATCTGCCACGAAGTCAGCGGTGAGCCAGGCACAGTCGCGTCGGTCGCCGTACTGCTCTTGGCAATGCGCGAGCATCTCGGGAACACCCTCGATGCCGACGTATCGCTTGAAACCACACCCGATGGTCACGAGGTGGACCAGCAGGTCCGCTCGGCCGCAACCCATGTCGGCGATCTGACCCAGCGGGTCACCTAGAAGGTCGGCAATGACGGCAAATCGCTTGGCTTGGTATTCCTCGTTGCGCCAGAGAGTGGCTTCGAAGCCCGGGCCGTGCTCGCGGAGGGCGTCTTGGTAGGGCTTGAGGTAGTCGGGCTCCGGCATGGGCGATCTAGCTCAGCCGCACCATCTTCGAGAACTCGGCGTACCGCGCGTCGATCTCGCCCTTGCTCAGCTCCTTGAGCCTGCCCAGACTGAACTGCTCGACGTTGAAGCTGGCGATGATCGTGCCGTGACCCAGGGCGCTGAGCACCGACTCGACGCTGCCAGGGTCGGCGGCGTTGTTTGCCGCCAGGCTGCCCATCATGCCACCGGCGAAGCTATCGCCAGCGCCGGTGGGATCGACCACATCCTCGGTCGGGTACGCGGGCAACGCTCCTATGCCGTCGCGGTGAACCAGGATGGCGCCGTGCTCACCCTTCTTGATCACGACAAAGCGCGGGCCGAGTTCCAACAGGTGCTTGCCGGCGGTGACCGGGTTGCGCTTGCCGGTAAACTGCTCGGCCTCGTCGTAGTTGAGCACAAGGCCATCGATCTTGGTCATGAGCGAGCGGAGCTCGTCGTTGGCGGTGTCGATCCAGAGGTCCATGGTGTCGGCGACGGCAAGCTTCTTACCGGGGATGGCCTCGAGCATCGCGAGTTGTGTCGCGGGGTGGGCGTTGGCGAGGAAGACATGCGAGCTGTCCTTGAAACTCTCGGGGACCGGTGGCGGGGCCTCGCCCAGGACGCCGAGCTCGGTGAAGAGCGTCTCGCGGTGGTCCATGTCCTCGAGATACTTCCCGCCCCAGCGGAAGGTCTTGCTTCCGGCGCGAGTCTCAAGGCCCTCAAGATCGATGCCCTTGAAGGAACCCAGGACACCCTTGAACTCGTCGGGGAAGTCCTCACCAACGGCCGCGACCAGGCGGACCGGCCCGTAGAACGACGCAGCCGCCGAGAAGTAGGTGCACGACCCACCGAGGATCTCTTCTTTCTTGACACCATCGGGGGTCTGGACGGTGTCGATGCCGATGCTTCCGAGGACGATCAAGCTCATGCGTCGAGGGTAGCCCTCAGGACGCGGCGGGCCGATCAGGTTCTTCCGGTGGGAAGCTGGGGGACCAATCAAACCAGTCCTCGTCCACGTTGTCTTCAAGCTCGAAGCGGTGACCCGACTCGACACGGTCGCTCGGGCGGTTCGGCGTCGCGAAGCTGATCGCACCCTCGATGAGCTGTTCGAGGCTGCCGGTCTGGACACTCAGCCCGCTGAAGATGCCGAAATCAACGCCGACACCACCGGTGCTCCACCAGCGCGAGTTGCGGCGGACGAGCCGGGCGTGCTCCGGCTCGATCAGCACACTCGCGATCACACTCGACGCGTCGGGAGCGAGCTCGACAGCTCGGACGCTGCCGACCGCGATCCCCCGATAGAGCACGTCCGAACCGGTCTCGATCGCTCCCAGCGAGGACATCTCGATCTGCAACGCGAGGCCGGCTTGCTCGGTGCCGAGCCGGGGCGGCGCTGGCAGACCCTCGAACGTGCGCATCAGACGGGCATCGCCGGGACCCGGGCGGACTTCGATATAGCGAGGGCCGATGAGTGTGTCGAGCCCCGCGACGCGCTGGAGGCTGATCTCGGGCTGAACCACCCAGAACTCTGCGCCCTCGCGCGCGATGCCGCCGGCATACGGAGCGAGCTCGGCATCGACCACGACCCGAGAGAAGTCACTCGCGAGCCGGACCTCGCGAACAACGCCGATGCTGATACCGCGGTGCACCAGATCCGCGCCGGGCTCTAGCCCCGCGGCGTCATCAAATGTGATGCGGATTGTCGGTCCCTTGGCTCGACCAACCTGGAACCCGAGGACAGCAACCACCGCGAAGAACGCGACAAGCGGCACGAGCCAGAGCAGGCTGGTGCGCCGCTGGTAGTGCTCGACCTTCGCGGTTGGGACATTCTCACTCATGCATCGTCCTCCCAGATCGCGTGTGGATCGAAGGAAGCGCTGGATAGCAGGCTGAGCACGACCACGCTCAGGAACGCGATCACCCCCGGCCCCGGATGGACCTCGACTAGATCGCCGAGCTTGACGGCTGCGACCAGAACCGCGACGAGCAGGACATCGAGCATGCCCCACCGCCCGATGAACTCGACGAAGTGGTAAGCCGCGGCGCGCTTGCTCTGCCCAAGGAACACGTTGCCTCCACAAAGCACGAACATCGTGCCGAGTTTCACGATCGGGGCGATGATCGAGAAGAGCAGAACCGTCAAGCCAACGACATAGTGACCCTCGGCGAGCAGCCCGATGGTGCCGCCCCAGATGCTCGCGACGCTCTCGTGGCCGAGGCGTTCAAGCGTCATCACGGGGAGCAGCAACGCGACTGGGTAGAGGATCAGGGCGGCGAGCGCGAGGGCAGCTGTACGGCTCATCGACCGCGGGTGCGACGCATGACGGATCGTCTCGTTGCAGCGGGTGCAGCGGCACACCTGACCCGGCGCGAGCACCGGCAGCCGGTGGACCCGGCCGCACGTCGGACAGGCGCGGAGGAGGAGCGCATCGGACATGCCGAGGAGTCTACTTGGGAACCGATGCCGCCCGTTTCAGCCCGAGCCGCCTACCCCTTTTTCGCCCAGCTGTCCTTGAGCGTGACGGTGCGGTTGAACAGACGGGCCTCAGGGGCGCTGGACTGGTCCTCACAGAAGTAGCCAAGCCGCTCGAACTGGAAGCGGCGAATGCCATAGGCCCAGGCCGGCTCGTCGGGCGTCGCTTCGGCGAGGCTCGGTTCCAACTTGGCATCCACGACATCGAGCGAATCGGGGTTCACATCGTCGAGGTGGTCCCCCGTCTTTTTGCCCGGGCGCTCGGCGTTGTAGAGCCGGTCGAACAGGTGGACCTTCGCGTCGATCGCGTGCTCGGCGCTAACCCAGTGGAGCGTGCCCTTGACCTTGCGGACCTTGCCCTCGGCATCGGGCGGCGGGTTGCCCCCCCCACGGGTTTCGGGATCGTGGGTACAGATCAGTTCGACGACCTCGCCGTCATCGTTCTTGATGACGTCTTTGCAAGTGATCCAGTAGGCCGCGCGGAGTCGGACCTCGCCCCCCGGCTTGAGTCGGAAGAACTTCTTCGGGGCGTCTTCCATGAAGTCGTCGCGTTCGATGTAGATTGTTCTGGTGAACGGGACCTTGCGCGTGCCAGCGGCTTCGTCCTCGGGGTTGTTGACCGCGTCGAGTTGATCTGTTTCCCCCTCGGGCCAGCTCTCGATGGTGACCTTGAGCGGGCGGAGGACCGCCATGCGACGTGGGGCGACTCTGTTCAGGTGGTCGCGGCAGGCGTTCTCAAGCTTGCCGAAGTCGATCAAGCTGTTGAACTTCGTCACCCCGACTTCCTCGCAGAGGCTCCGGATCGATTCGGGTGTGTACCCGCGCCTCCTGAACCCGCTGATCGTGATCATCCGGGGATCGTCCCAGTCCTGAACGATGCCCTTTTCTACGAGTTCGAGCAGCCGGCGCTTGCTCATGTTCGTGTAGGTGAAGTTGAGACGAGCAAACTCGGTCTGCTGGGCGTGATGGATCTTCTCGGCCTCGGAACGACCTTCGTTTACCGCTCCGATGAACCAGTCATAGAGCGGACGATGATCTTCGAACTCCAGCGTGCAGAGACTGTTCGTAACACCCTCGAGGCTGTCCTCAAGTCCGTGAGCCCAGTCGTACATGGGGTAGATGTGCCAGTCATCGCCCGTGCGGTGATGGGCCGCATTGGCGATCCGATACATGACCGGATCGCGCATGTTGAAGTTCGGGTGTGCCATATCGATCTTGGCACGGAGCACCTTGGCTCCATCGGGATACTCGCCCGACCTCATGCGCGCAAAGAGTTCGAGCGATTCCGCGGCAGGGCGGTCTCGGTAGGGGCTGTTGGTTCCGGGCTCGCTTGTGCTGCCACGGCCTTCACGGATCGCCTTGGCGTCCTGCTCATCGACGTAGGCCTTGCCCTTTCGGATCAGATCGACCGCGCAGTCATGCATGAACCCGAAATAGTCGCTCGCGAAGAGCACCCCCTCGTCACCGGCGCCAGCGCCGGGCCAGTTGAAGCCAAGCCACTTGATGTCCCGGATGATCGCGTCAACGTAGCGCTGTTCTTCTTTCGACGGGTTGGTGTCGTCGAAGCGGAGGAAGCACCGGCCGCCGTATTCCTCAGCGAGGCCGAAGTTGAGGCAGATGCTCTTGGCGTGCCCGATGTGCAGGAACCCGTTGGGCTCGGGCGGGAACCGGGTGGTCAGCACGGTTCGGTCACCAGCAGAACCCCAGCGGCCCTGGGCGATGTGGTCATCAATCATCTGACGAATGAAGTGCTTGGGTCGATCTGTGGGTGCGTTGTCGCTCATCGGCCCGCATGGTATTCGGCGCGCCGGCGTGTGGGCGTGTTGCGCTGATTCACGCCCTGATTGGGTTCCAAACAACGGAGTCACGGTTACCTGTATTGGATTTGGCCTCAATGAGACTTAGAAAATCTTTGGGTTGCGTTCGATGTCAATCCCCCCCAGTATGAACCCTTGTGTAAAACTGGGAGCATCGATGATGCCAAAGACGGCAACTATGGAGCATTGGATCATCACCAACCGGACGATCGTCCGACGCCGCCCCGGCGAAGGCCGACTGACAGAGGTTGTGAGCGGGGGCGAGGGTCAACCACTCCCAACATTCCGGATCATGAGATTCACACCCCCAGATCCGGTGCAGGCATCGAATACCGGAGCATTAGATAAGGCTGCGGAACTCGTGCCCGATGAAGATTTGCGCGATGACAGCGCATACAGCAGGCTATCACTCGATGATGACCCTGCGATGCTCCGGGCCAGCCGTGCGATGCTGCTGAGCCTGTACCGTGCGCTCCGCTCGGGCCGGGATGTGCTCGTGCTCATTCCCGACGCGGGCCACGACTGGCCAGGGTCGATCGGGGTGCTTCACGAGATGCACCGCGCGTTCGCTGGCCTGGAGCGAGAATCGCCCCTGCTCGTGCTTTTCAGCGTGCCGACCGTCGAGAACCTCCGAGGCCGATGGAGCGATCAGAGGATCGCGCGCACAAGCGGGCAGGTGCTCGGGCGCGTGTTCGCGAAGGCGGTCGCCTTCCTTGAACAGATCGTTGATCCTCAGGTCGTGTCGAGCGGATCGGTTCACCTCCTCGCCGAGGGCTTCGGCGCTGTGATCCTCGCCGAAGCCTGCGGTGCGATTCAAGGCGTGCCCGAGCTTGAACGCCCAATCCTGAACGGCGTCCATCTGGTTCGCCCCGACCTAACGCCCGATGCGCTTGCTCCAAAGGGCGTGCTTGCCCCGCTGCGGATGCTCGCGCGACATGCAAGTGTTGTGATCGATCCCGCCGGTTCGCTCGATGTGGAGAAGAAGACGCTCGGCACACACGGGCCCCGAACTGAACAGCCGATGGTCGTCCCCGTGACCGTCCACGAACCGGCTGGTACGCCGAGCCTTTCAGCCACCCAGGTGCTCCGCCTCATCGGAGAATCGGCGCCCGGTCAGCGTGCGTTCAGGAGCGGGTAATCGGTGTACCCCCGATGGTCACCCGTGTAGAACGTGCCTGCATCCCATTCGGCAAGCGGCGCATCGGTTCGGAAGCGGTCGGGCAGGTCGGGGTTGCTTATGAATAGCTTGCCGAAGGCGACCGCGTCGCACAGGCCATCGCCGATCCGCTGCCGCGCCAGCGCCGCGTCATAGGCACCGTTGCCGATATAGAGCCCGCCACCGGAGGCTCTAAATGATAAGCGAACCGCGGCCAGCACCTCCTCGGTGTGTGGATCGCGGACCGTGTCCTTGAACTGCTCCACTGCATGGAGATAGGCCAGACCCCGCTCGCCGAGCGCCACGGCGAGTTGTCCAAACGTGCCCTCGGTATCCGAATCCTGCACGTGCGGCGGGCTGCCCATCGGGCTTACGCGGTATCCGACGCGGCCGGGGCCCCAGACGCTCAGCACCGCATCGGTCACCTCGAGACAGAACCGCATGCGGTTTGCGACGGATCCGCCGTACGCATCGGTGCGCTTGTTGGTCCCATCTCGGAGGAACTGGTCCAAGAGGTAGCTGTTCGCACCATGAATCTCGACGCCATCGAAGCCGGCGTCCTTCGCGTTCTTTGCCGCGAGGCGGAACTCATCGACGACCCCCGGGATCTCGTCGGTGTCCAAGGCCCGGGGCTCGGACACAGGCACGCGACCCGAGTTCGCGCCTATGTAGGTCTGGTTCTGCCCACGGATCGCGCTCGGAGCCACGGGCGCTTGCCCGCTCGGTTGAAGGTCCACGTGGCTCACGCGCCCGACGTGCCAGAGCTGCGCGAAGATACGCCCCCCGGCGCCGTGGACGGCGTCCGTTACGAGCTTCCAGCCCTTGATCTGCTCCGCCGAGTACATCCCGGGTGTAAATGCATAGCCCTTCGCTGTTGGGCTGACCTGCGTCGCTTCTGAGATAATCAGGCCTGCGCCGGCGCGTTGGCGGTAGTACTCAGCGTTCAGCTCCCACGGGACATCGCCCGGCTGCCGGCTGCGGCTCCGCGTGAGCGGCGCCATGAATACTCGGTTCGGGGCGGTGATCTCGCCCAGCTCGATCGGCTCAAAGAGAATATCTGCCATGTGCCAAGTGTTTACTCGGCGCGGCGGCCCCGCCAGGGCATCAGGAATCCTCGGCCCGGAGCGTGGGTCGCGCCCCTGAGCTCGCCACCGATGAGCGTGCCCTGGGTGCCGTAGAGCTCTGAGCCGTCAAACGTGGTAAACGCGAAGCTGACGCCGGCTTTCGTCGTTTCGACGTTCGCGTTGGAGATCGCTGAGCCGTTGTAGAACGTGCCCTCGAGTGTCCCGTCGCCGACCGACGCGATCACCAGTTCCACGGTGTACGGAGCCGCGGCGGGGGTTGGACGAAGATCCACTGCCCAGGTTCCGACGAGTTCCGAGGGATCGAACGCTGCTCGCTCATAGGTGATCTCGTTCCGAAACTCCCAATCGCCCGCGCCATCGTCCGTGTAGCGGACATCCTTGCGCGACCGGAAGCTGGCACCGTCGTAGGTCTGCGTGAGCCTGATGTCCGCGGGGCGGTTGTCGTCTTGCCCCTCCTGGCTAAGCACCAGAGTCCAGTTGTTGGGCCCAGTGGGTTCCCACGATTCGATCGTGTACTGATCGGCGCTGCTGTACTCGCCCGAGGTGATCGACACACTCTGGAGCCGCGCGGACTCAGGATCGAACGTGACGATGTCTTCGTTGCGGACGACGTACCCCGGATCGGTGAACGTGATCACCCGTGACGCCGAGAGCGTCAGCATGCTGGGCTCGACCGTCATGGTCGAAGGCAGTTTGACACGCTCTCCGGAGCCATAGTTCTTGTACTCGAGGGTGCCTTCCCAACGGCCCGAGAGCGAATCGAGCACCGAACGAGCCGACTTTGCGTTGAAGTCCGCGGCGACCAGCGAAGGCGAGGCGATCGCTATCGCAGCGATCGGGACGGCGAGCGGGGGGATCTGCATGGACGTTCTCCTGTGCGGGCCCCCGAGCCCGAGACTTGATCGGCTTCGGGACCAGCGGCTTTCAGGATGCAGCCGTTGTCTCAGCCGAACTGCGCGAGACACCGGTCAATCCGAGCCTTTGCGCTCGCCTTGCCTACAGCCGCGAGCGTGTCACCCAGCCCCGGGCTCACGGTGCCTCCGGTGATCGCGACGCGGAGCGGCTGGGCGATCTTGCCCATGCCCAGCTCACGCGACTCGCAGAACGCCCTAACCGCGGCGTCGATTTGTTCGGGCTCGAACGGATCGATGGCGTCAACCTCCGGCGCGAACGCGCGCAGCTGCTCAATCCCCGAAGGATCACCTTTCTTGAGGGCCTTGTTCACGGCCTTCTCGTCGTACTCAATCGCAGCGTCCGCCAGAAGCACAAACGCGACGGGCTCGATTGCATCGCTCAGCGTCCTGGCCCGCGGCTGCGCGGCCCGTGCGAGCAGCGGCAGACGATCGGCGATTTGCTTCAGCAAGTCGGGGCGCTCCCGGAGGAGCCATGCGCGCCATGCGGACTCAAACTGCTCGGCAGGCATGGCATTGAGCGTCTGCTGGCTGAAGGCGACCAGCTTGTCGCGATCGAACTTGCTCGGGCTCTTCCCGGCGCGGGCAAACGAGAAATGCTCCGCAAGAAACGTGTTGTCGAAGCGCTCCAGGTCGGTCCCGTCATCGTTCTTCATGCCCGGGTTCCAGCCCAGCAGCGCCAGGTAGTTGCAGAGCACCTCGGGTATATAACCAGAGCGGCGAAAGTCCTCGACGTCGATCTCGGGGAGCGACAGATCCAGTTCTGCAGCAAGCTCGCGCAGCTGCTCGGTCTCAAGCTGGCTCTTCTTGTCCTTCAGCCAGTTCGCGAAACGATCGGCATCGATCGACGAAACAGGGCTCTCTGTAAGCCCGGCATCCTTGCACGCCTGCCGGCCCGCCTTGTCCTTGTCGCGCTTGCTCATCTTCGAGCCGTCGGGATTGAACACGCTCGGCACGTGGGCATAGACCGGGATCCGGAAGCCGAGCGCCTGCTGGAGCGCGACGTGCTTGGGGGTGTTCTGCAGATGCTCCTGGCCCCGAACGACGTGGGTTACGCCCATCAGCTCGTCATCGACCACAACTGCGAAGTGATACGTTGGGAAGCCGTCCTGTTTTCGGATCACAAAGTCGTCGGTGTGTTCGTCGGTGAACTCGATGTCGCCGAGCAAAGAGTCCTTGACCTCCACGGGATCCGTCGGCATCGCGAAACGGATCACGTGTGGCTCGGTCTTCATGCGCTCTATGTCCTTGGCATGGTCCGCGCCCTCGTTCCGCTTGTAGCGGAAGGACCGCTTCGCCTCGCGCGCAGCGGTTCGCTTCGCGTTGAGTTCTTCAGGTGTATCGAACGCGGGGTACGCCTTGCCCTCTTGAATCAGTTGCTCGATGTATTCCGCATAGAGATCGAGGCGTTGGGACTGATGAAACGGACCGACGCCGCGCGGATCACCGCCGCAGCCAGCGAACTCCGGTCCCTCGTGCCACTCGATGCCCATCCAGGCGAGATCTTCGAGGATGCCCTTGGCCGCGTCGTCGCTCGATCGTTTCTGGTCCGTGTCCTCGATGCGGAGGATGAACCGCCCATCGGCACCGGTTCGGCGGGCCTTTTCGGCGAGCGCCCAGCAGAAGAGGGCGGTGCGAGCCCCCCCCACATGGAGGTGGCCAGTCGGGGAAGGGGCGAACCGGGTGATGACCTGCTCATATGCCATGTTTGGGTGGGTCCAGGCGTGGATAACTTGTGGGTTTCGCTGATTGGTAGGGTCCGAGATCCCTGAATCTGTCGCGAGCGTACCCCTCTGAGACTCGCCGAGGCCTGTTTGCGCAAACAGCTCTTTTAGACCCAGCGGGTGTTTGGTATCGTGACTTGGTTGGGGACAGCGGAACGGTTTCGTGCTCGTCCCCGGACATCTTGAACCAGTGCCGCCCCCAGGGCCCCCGGTCGATCTCCGGGATTTGTTGGGGGCGCCGGACGGCACGCTGCCCCGGTTTCCCGCGGGCCGCCCTATTTCTCAGGACGCCCGTTGGTGGCAACCGGAGAAATGGGGTGCTCGTCATGGCCACTGTCGCCAACGCCTCCCAAGGACTGACCGCGTCCGGCGTCCGTAACGCCAAGGACATCCGCAACATCGCGATCGCGGGCCACGCCTCCACGGGCAAGACCCTGCTGAGCGAGCGATTGTTGTTGGAGTCCGGCGAGATCGGACGGATGGGCGCGGTCGAAGACGGCACCACCACCTCTGACTGGACCGAGGAAGAGAAGCACCACCAGCACAGCATGCGATCCAGCGTCCTTCACCTGGAGCACGAGGGGCACTGGGTCAACTTCATCGACACCCCGGGCCGCAGCGACTTTCTGGGCCACGCGATCGCGGCCTTCCCCGCGGTCGAGACCGTCGCGATCACCGTGGACGCGACCAAGGGCGTGCAGAGCACGACCAGACGACTGATGAAGATTGCCGCGGACAGGAACCTTCCACGCATGATCATCGTCACCAAGACGGACTCACCCGAAGCCGACTGCGAGGGTGTCACCGACGCGATCCAGGAAGCGTTTGGATCCATATGCCTGCCGATCAATCTGCCGACGCCGGACGGCGCAGGCGTGGTCAACGTCCTTGAGCACGATGGCTCGGACGATGCGGGCGATGATGCGTTGTTTAGCAGCGTCCACGAGTCACACGAGAAGATCGTCGAGCAGATCATCGAGGTCCAGGACGAGTTGATGACAACCTACCTGGAAGAGGGCGAGGAGGGACTCAAACCGGGCGCCGTCCATGATGCGCTCGAGCAGGCGCTGCGCGAAGCGCACCTGGTCCCGATCTGCTATTGCAGCGCCAAAACCGGTGCGGGGTGCAAGGATCTGCTCCACATCTTCGCGACCCTGCTGCCCGACCCGCTGGAGGGCAACCCGAGGCCGTTCATGCTTCGCGCGGAAGAAGGCGGCGCGGAGCACGAGCACCACGCCGAGCCCGACCCCAGCAAACCGGTGATCGCGCACGTCTTCAAAGTCGCCGCCGACAAGCACCTGGGCAAGCTAGGCGTGTTCCGTGTTCATCAGGGCGTCGTGCGGGCCAAGATGGAGCTGCATCTCGACGATCAGAAGAAGGCCGTGCGCGTCGGGCACCTCGTGAAGCGGCAGGGCAAGGATCATGTTGAGGTGGACGCGCTCGGACCGGGCGACATCGGGGGTGTGACCAAGCTAGATGACATCCACTTCGACGGGGTGCTGCACGAAGGTCACGAACTCGACAGCCTGCATCTGAAGCCGCTGCCGCTCCCGAAGCCGGTCTTCGGGCTCGCGATCCAGCTGAAGAATCGGGCCGACGAGGGCAAGTTCGGGACGGCGATCCAGAAGCTGCTCGACGAGGACCCATGCCTGAAGCTTGAGCGGATCGCGGCAACCAAGCAAACGGTTTTGCGGGGCCTTGGGGAGATGCACCTCAACGCCGTGATGGAACGGCTGAAGGAGATCTCGGGCATCGAGCTAGATACCAGCGCTCCGAAGATTGCGTACAAGGAGACGATCAGCAAGAAAGGCGAGGCCAGCCACCGTCACAAGAAACAGACGGGCGGCGCCGGCCAGTTCGGCGAGGTGCATCTCCGGGTTGAGCCGCTCCCGACCGATCACGAGACCGGCTTTGAGTTCGTGAATGCAACGGTCGGGGGATCGATCCCACGTCAGTTCATGCCGGCGATCGAGAAAGGTATCAAGCAGGCGCTGGCCGACGGCGCGTTCGCGGGCTACCCGCTGACGGGCGTGCGCGTCGAGGTGTTCGACGGCAAGCACCACCCTGTGGACAGCAAAGAGATCGCGTTCATCACGGCCGGTCGCCGCGCGTTCACCGAGGCCGTCAAGAGCGCTGGTCCCCGACTGCTTGAGCCCTATGCCAAGGTCGAGATCACCGCGCCGGCTTCGGCGCTGGGTGATCTCACCGGCGAGATCGCGAGCAAGCGAGGACGGGTGCTCGATACCGAGATGATCGGTTCGGAGCAGGTGATCGTCCGCGGAGAGGCGCCGCTCGGTGAGCTCCAGAACCTGTCTACAGAACTGAGGAGCCTGACAGGCGGTGCGGCGAGCTACACGCTTGAGCACAGCCACGAGGAGCCCTGCCCGCCGCACGTACAGCAGGAGGTTGTTGCGGCCTTCGCGCCCGATCACGACGAGGACTGATCTGGACCCACAGCCCGGAGCTTCGCGAAAGCGGGGCACCGGGTCTTTTTCCTGGTCTGCGAGGCTTGGCGCGAGTGTGCCCTTGGAACCAGATGGCGAGCGGCGCGCTCCGTCCCAGATCGTGCGCAGGCGAGATCACTGCACGTATGGGGAGTTTGGGTTGGCCCGCGCGGGTCTTGCGCAGGATTCGGTCCCGGGTTCTCGCGGACTGCTCGATCGAGTACCGATGACTACTTCGTACGTCTATTGTTACCAAACGCACGGATCGCGCCATGAGCATCAACCCCACCACACACACCGGCTCGCTGCCGTTCAAGATCGCGAACACCTATGGGGTGTCGGCGCCGCAGCGCATCGCGCCGGTACAGCCGGCGAATGCCCCCGCCAAAGTCGGCGGTGATACCGAGGCAAACGCCTCCCGGATCACGCAACTGGTTGCGGGCGTCGTGCCGGGTCGGGTCGATTTCTCGGGTGATGTTCCTACACACGACGGCTCGCTGTCGTTGTACAGCCACCCCGCGGATGCGAATGCTGCGGCGACCGGTGTGACGCTCGGGCGCGTGCTCGATCTCGAAGGCTGAGTCTGCGTCCCGCGGCTACGCTGGATCCCTAGATGACACCCGAATCCCCCACCGCCACGACGATTGCACGCGCTGAGACCATGCTTGAGACGAAGACGACGCCGCGCTTCCCGGGGATGCCCGAGCCCTCACCGCTGGCAAGGCACTGGACGCTTTCGAAGGACATCACGTTCCTCAACCACGGGTCGTACGGGGCATCTCCATCGGATGTGATCGCCGAGCAGCGCCGCATACAAGACCTGATGGAAGCGGAGCCGGTCAACTTCTTCTTGATCGAGCTCGAGCGTTTGAGCGACGAGACCCGCCGCGTGCTTGGCGAGTTCGTCGGCGCCGAACCAGAGAACATCGCGCTTCTGCCAAACGCAACGACCGCGGTGGCAACGGTGATCCACAACCTCGATCTGAAGCCTGGTGACGAGGTACTCGTAAACAGCCACGAGTACGCGTCCTGCCTGAGCGAGTTCGACAGGCTCGCCAGGGCGAAGGGCTTCAAGATTATCGAGGCGAAGCTTCCATTCCCGGCGGCCAGTTCCTCGCACCTGCGTGACGCGATCCTTGACGCGATGACCGAGCGCACAAGGGTGTGCCTCGTGAGCAGCGTGACGAGCCCGAGCGCACTCGTGCTCCCCGTGGAAGAGATCGTTGATGAATGCCGCCAGCGTGGCATCATCTCAATCGTCGATGGGGCCCACGCACCGGGACAGATGCGCTGCAGCGTCGAGAAGCTCGGTTGTGACTTCTTTGCCGCGAACCTGCACAAGTGGATCTGCGCCCCGAAGGGGGCGGCGTTTCTTTGGGTTCATCCGAAGCACCAGAACGGATTTGAGCCGCTGACGCTGTCGAGCCGCGCCAGGTTTGTACGCGAGGATCGCTCACCGTTCCTCGGCCTGTTCGATTACGTGGGCACAAAGGACTATTCGTCCGTGCTCGCGGCCCCGGTCGCGGTGCGAACGATTGGGTCGATGCTCCCTGGCGGGTGGGACGAGGTGATCGAGCAGAACCACCGGCTTGTGCTCGAAGGACGCGACATTCTGTGCGACAGACTCGGCATCATCCCGACCTGCCCCGATGAGCTCAACGGGTCGATGAGTGCCCTCATCTTGCCGGGCAAGACCGAGGCATACGGCGCTGTGCGGGCCGGACGATACGACGATCCTGTGCAGCACGAACTCGTGACTCGCTTCGGCATCCAGGTGCCCGTGTGGGGCACCGGATCGGGCACGCGCGTGATCCGTATCAGCGCCCAGCTTTACAACACCCCGGCGCAGTACGAGTACCTCGCCGACGCGCTGAAGAAGATCTTGCCCGCGCCCTAATCAGTTGAGCGCGGCAGGCGGATCGAATAGCCCCGAGGGCACCCTCGGGTTCGCTCGAATCCTCTCTCGAATGAACTCGAAGCCCAGCCCCGCGATGCCTTGTGTGCGCACCTCGGTCTTGTGCGGCATCAGCACGCTGCCGACCTCCCGGAAATCCGAGTAGACCTCGGTGGGTCCGGAGCCGTTGTCGGACACGCGTGCGATGAGGTACCCGGTCTCGACGCTGTAGTAGCGCGTCTCGTCTGGCGCCGCGGTGGTACTCGTGAGTTTGACCCGGTAGCAACGCTCGCCCTCGAAGTCCGCCTCGCCCGTATTCACAATCGGGTCGAAGTCCTGTGTGACATCGAGATCGCGGTAGAAGTCCGCGACGAGGAGCGCATCGGTGAGTTCCTGGCCAGAGAGCCTGGCGGAGCCCAACGACGGGGCGGTCTGCCATGCATCCTCACCGTTGACGACAACGATGACCTCACCGAGCTGATCGAAGACCGTCTTGCTCCAGTACTGAGCTGGTGCTGTTGTGTACTGCTCGTATGTGCCTTCGAGCTCCATCGCACCGATCCGCACACGTCCTTCGATGTGCAACCCTTTGAGTCGACGGTGGTTGTCCTCGCCCCCGGTGACCTCAAGATAGCGGGCATGGACCTGCTCACCCGTCGGCAATGCATGAACGGACGACGAAGCGCAGACGAAGGCCGCGATGGTGAGGGTGGTGTTGATCAAGGTGGACTGCTCCGGGCGGGGAGATCAAAAAGGGGCCCGCAGCGAAATACGCCGCGGGCCCAGTCTGGTTCCCATGACTCGATGGACCAGGATCAGTCCTCGAGGAGTGGCTTGATGTCTTCCGGCACCTCGAAGTCGTCCTTGGTAACACCCTCGTTGTGTGTGACGCTCTGGACAGTCAACGTCTGAGTCATCCCGAACATGGTGCGCTCGGACTTGAACGGGATTTTGATCCCGTCCACGTCCCGGTAGTCACTGAAGACTGTCGTGACGGTGAGCTCGCCCTGCGGGCTCGGCATCACGCCTTCGCTGCCGACAAGAAGCCCGCTCTCGGTGTCGTAGTAGCGTGTCTCATTGTTCCCACCATCCAGCGGGGTGAACGCGACCTGGTAGACCTCACCCTCACCAAACTCCTGCTTTCCGAGGGTCTCGATCTTGCTGAAGTACTTGTTGGTGTTGAGGTCGCCGTAAAAATCGGCCTCGCGGATCGTCATCGTGAGCTCATCACCTTCGAGCACACGGGGGCCCTGCATCACATCGCTGGCCCAGGCGACCTCGCCGTTTGTTCCTTGGATGATCTCACCGAACTGGTCGGACTTGATCACCGCCGACAGCATGTTGGGCGCCATCTCCTTCGTGGTGATAGTCATCTTGCCGAACTGCGGGGCGCTCATCTCCACAACCATCGTGCGGCTCGTGATCGCGCGGTGCGCCTTCTCGCCACCCGTAGCCTCAACGTAGCGGGCAACGACCTGCTCGCCACTCGGCAGGTCCTGTGTCACGGCGATCGCGCTCGCGGCGGGCGCGAGAGCGAGGAAACCGCCCGCCAGCGCGATCATCGCGGCGGCGGTCGTCGTGCGGATGGTCTTGCTGTTCATGCTGGTTCTTCCTCTCATCAGCCCAGCCCCGGATGCGCTGCGGTGGCCCCGGTCGCTGGCATGCTGTCGTTCTGGTCCAAGGTGTTGTTCCGACAGGGGCCCTGTCGGTTCCGATCACTCAAGGCGCGCCCGAGATTCGTTGTGGCCTCCAGGACGCGCGATTTGGTTGTTTCAACTACTACTGTCCCTGCAGAATCCAGGCCACCGCTGCGTCCAAAACCGGATCTTGGCCTCCCAGTAGCGCCTCGCGGGTCTCATCGATGGGCTCATTCGGCGCCACACCCTCGCCCTCGAGCCGCTGTCCGGAGGCAGAGTCGTAGTCGGCGAAAGCGTAGATAAAGCGGTCACCGTTCGGGAGCTTCTCCGCAGCCGCGGGAAGCACTTGGCCGGCGGTCGTCCGGCCGAACACGCGGGCGGCACCGATGTCCTTGAGCCCCCCAGACAGGATCTCGGCGTTCGATGCGCTGAGTTCATCGATCAGCACCGCGACCCGCCCGCCGAACTTCGGCCGGCGGGGATTAATCACGAGCTTGAACTCCTGATCCCGCATCAGCATCGTGCCGAGGCGGATCTGCTTCTCGTCAATGAACCAGCCCGCCATGCCCGGAGCCATGGTGATAATGCCGCCAGGGTTCCCGCGGAGATCGATCACGAACCCCGGCGCTTCACGGTGGTTGACGACCGCACGCTGATACGCGGGCATGATGACGACCGGGTCGAAGAACGCCGAGAAACGGAAGTAGCCGATGCCCTCGGCGAGCGTGCGCGTCTCGTGTGAGATGTACATCTCAGGCAGGTTGCCGAAGCTCACAACGTTGCCGGGTGGGATCTCGCGACCAAGGTCGAGCACAACTTCATCACCCCTTTGGTCGATGAAGGTGACCTCAACCATGCCATCAGACGCGCCGCTCAACAGCGACTCAACCGTGCGGCCAACGGTCGTATCGACCCGGTTCGGCGCATCGCTCGCCTCCTCAACATCCCCGGCGGCCTCGATAATGCCGTCGATCCCGCGCTCACCGACGCGGACGATCTCCCATCCGGGCCGGACGCCCGCCTGATACGCCGGTGATCCCTCGCGGACCCGAACGACGAGAACGGCATCGTCACGGAGCCTGGCCTCGATCCCAACCGACGCCTCGCCCCCGTCGGCTTCGAGGCGCCCATAGATCTCGGCGGGGAACAGCCCGAAGTGGCTCTGGCCTGTCCGCTCGAGCAGCTTGCGCATGGATCGTCTCGCCTCGCGGTCGGTGGCCGCAGCCTCGACCTCAGGCCGCAAGTCGTCGCGAGCGGAGTCCCATGACTCGCCGTACACCTCGGGGTCCCAGTGACGGTCCTTCACCGTTTGCCATATGTAATCGAAGCTCTCGACATGGAGCGTGCGTCGCTCGTCGTCGATCGGCTGGAGGTCGGCGGGTGTCGAGCCACACCCGAAGAGGAGCGTGGCGAGGACCGCGAGAACGGCGCTGAACAACAAGCGGTACCAACGATCGGTCACGTAGATTCCCCCTTAGCCGGCGTGGTGCCGTTCGGAGTCTCAGCGCCGCGGTGGCGACGCTCTCGGATCACAGGAGTCAAAATGAGGGCGGCTGAGAAGAGCGACGCGTCCACGCCATCATCATCTGCTCGGTCGGTGTCCCCGAGGCGCTGGCGCGCCTGCTCGAACACCTGCCACGCTTCGTACAAGTGTTGCCACACGCGTTCGGCCTCACCGCGCGTGAGCTTTGCGGTCTCGAAACGCAGCACCGTGTTGCGCTGCGTTCCGCGGGCCGTGATCATGCCGCTGGCGGTGGCGTCTCGCGCGGCTCGGAGTACGCCCGAGGCCATTTGCTGCGCAAACCGCTCGATCCGGTCCGCATGCTCAGGGCCGAAGGCGTCGATGAATGCGTCCTGGATCGGCTCGTAGACCAGCTCGGTGCCGCGCACGGCCTTTCGCTCGCCGGCGATGCGAATCAGACCAACCTCTTCCATCTTGTGGATATGGTGGTAAAGCCCATCCGCCGGGCGGTCCATCGCGTCCGCGAGTTCGCCAACCGTTGCACGTCCCACCGACTCGATCAGGCTCAGGATCTCCGCCCTCACAGGGCTGGAGGCGACTTCCCAGAGCCGCGCCGCGTTTTCCGTTCGCTTGACCATCAGCAATCTATATGATGAACCAAGACCTTGGTTTTCAACGATGAAAAAAAATATGATTTCTTCATCGTTGAAGAAAAGCCCCGCTCCGACCTCTAGATCGAAGCGGGGCTAAAATCTTTTTCTACAACAACTTAGCGATCAGAAGCCGGGATGCCGATGCCCGAGCGATCGGGCTCGGTCGGACGGCGCGGTGGCTCGTAGCCGTTGGCCTCAACCTCGTTGAGGAGGTATTCGATGGCGGCGTCGATCTGCGGATCGATGCCCCGGGCGAGCTGGCCCGGATCATCGATCACCTCGATGTCGGGTGCGACGCCGTAGCCCTCGACACCCCAGGTGCCATCGGTCTCATAGAAGCCGAAGTTCGGGACGGTGACCACTGCGTTGTCGATCAGCCCGGGCACACCCGAGATGCCGACAAGGCCTCCCCAAGTCCGCATGCCGATCAGCGGGCCGAGATCGTTGTAGCGGAAGAGCCAGGGGAACATATCACCGCCAGAGCCGGCCGCACCATTGATCAGCATGGCCTTCGGCCCCTGGTGGCTGTCATAGGGCCACGGCCAGTCCTTGCCGTCGCGGCGGTACCAGTAGTTGGTCCGAGGGCGGTTGAGCAGCTCGATGAAGCGGGTCGGGATCTGGCCGCCACCGTTCCACCGGTCATCGATCAGCATCGCGTCCTTGCCCGCCTGCCCGTAGAACTGGCGGAACAGCTCGTTCTGCCCGTTGATGCCGGTGTCCGGCACGTGGATGTAGCCGACGCGGCCGCTTGAGGCCTCGTGCACGTAGGTGCGGTTGGTCTCGACCCAGTGGCGGTAGCGGAGCTGCGCCTCACGACCAGCACCCATCAGCTCGACGACGATATCACGCTCGTTGCGTGCCTCGTCATCACCGATCAGAGCATCGGCGACCGTGAGGCTTACGACATCACCCGCAAGGCCGACAAACGGCGCCCATGGGTCCTGGTCGGTCTCGATGGGCATGCCGTTTACCGCGAGCACATAGGTGCCGGCGCTGACACCGATACCCGGCTGGCTCAGGGGTCCGCGTGCGTCGGAGTCCCACGGCGCACCAGTAATGATCTCGGCAATGCGGTAGGCGCTGACAGGTGAGCCGCCCTCATCGACCTCGGTGCCGACCTCCCAGTTGACGCCGAGCATGCCAACGTTCTCGCTGGGCTGGTCCTCGGTGTCACCGCCTCCGTAGTAGGCGTGGCCGATGTTGAGCTCGCTGATCATCTCACCGATGATGAAGCCGACGTCCTCGCGGCTGGTTGCTTCGGCGAGCATCGCCTTGTACTGATCGTAGATGCCGTCCCAGTCCACACCGTGGAGGTTCTCCACGTAGAAGAAGTCGCGCTGACGGCGCCAGGCGTCGGTGAAGATCTGCCCCCACTCAGCGCGGGGGTCAACACGCTTGCGCATGTTTGAAGTATCGATGGTCTTGCCCAAGCTCTGACCGGCGCTGGTCGAGATGACCGAAGCGCCGCCGGCACCGAAGACCAGGGCCTTCTTGCCGTCGCCCGAGACGTCGTAGAAGCCGATGCCGGCGACGACGTTCTTCTCCGCCGGATCGTCGGCCTCGATGTCGAAGATTTTCAGTGCCGGTGCGCCGCCCGAGAAGCTCATGTAGAGCAGATGGCCCTTGTCGTTGCTATCGAGCATGCCGTAGTTGCCGCTCGAGATCGGGAGCTCGATGCCGCGGCTCTCAAACCCGGCCAGGTCGATCTCGACCGGGCCTTCATCAGAACCGCCCTCGGACTCCTCGACCTCTTCGTCGGTCTTGCTCGCGCTGAAGCCACCGTTGATGCCCATGTCGGGCACGCTCCATGTGCCGGTCAGTTCATCGCCGCTGACCGTGCCCTCGAGCTTGATGGTGATCCCACCCTCGCTGCGAGTGGCCTCGAACTTCATCGAGCCCTCATCGAACGTGCAGCTGTCGTAGCTGCTTGTCTCACCCATCGACGTGGTGGTCAGCGAGACGTTGCCCTCTTCATCGACAAAGAACGAGAACCTGATGTCGATCTCGTCGCTCGGAGCACCCATCTGCGCGGCACCGGTCGCGGTGCCCGCCCAAACGCCGTGGATGGGGCTGGTCGGCCCATCATCCTCATCCGCGGCGTCTGCGGCGTCGTCGTCGCCTTCTTCCGCGGCTTCCTCGTCGGTGTCTTCCTCTTCATCCTCCCAGGTCTCGTCATCGAAATCGGGGGCGAAGGGGTGCTCGACCTCTTCGGTCAACGGCACCGCGATGATCTTCTGTGTCTCGTCGTAGATGAACGTGGAGCCGACATCCTCGTAGCTCGGACCCGTGAAGTCGCGGGCCGAGACGTAGTAGAGGAAATCGCCGCCGAACGCGGGGCTGCTGTCGGCGAAGAAGCCACTGGTTACCTTGTGGAGCGAGCCCTCTTCGGTGTCGTAGATATAGACCGCGCTGGTGACGCTCCTCTCTTCCTGCTTGGCATAGGTCAGCCAGCGACTGTCGCGCGACCAGTCGACACTCATGGGGTTGCCCCACTCGTCGCGGTCGATGATCTCGGTCGCCCCGTCCTCGAGCGTGGTCAGGTAGAGGTTGCCGGCCTTATCCGTGTACGCGATGGTTTCGGAGTCAGGAGACCAGTTCGGGCTCATAAAGTAGGTCTTATTGCCATCGGTGAGCTGGCGGACCTCGCCCTTGCCATCGGACTGGACAACGTAGAGCTCGTACTCGCCGTCCTCATCGCTGAAGTAGCAGATCCACTTGCCGTCCGGGCTCCAAGCCGGCATGCGCTCCGCAGCACCAGCGGTGTTGGTGATCTGGCGCGGTGTCCCGTTCTCTGCGGGTGCGGTCCAGATGTCCCCACGAGCCTCGACAACGACGCGCTTGCCAGTGGCACCCGCACCGCCTGCTGCCAGGAAGTCGCTCGCATCGATCGTCTGCTTGCGCAGGTTCGGGCGGTCGCCCGGAATGGTGATATCCACCTCGACAGCGCGCTCGGTCGCGAGATCGAGCAGCATCAGCGAGGAGCCGTACTGGAAGACGATCTCGCCCTGCCCGTTATCACCCGGGCCGATCGACGGGAACTTGACGTCGTACTCGCTGAAGTCGGTCACCTGCGAGCGGCGACCAGAACCAACGTCGTACTCCCAGATGTTCAGCTTCGCTTCGGCGCCCGCGTCCGAAAGGTAGTAGACCTTGTCGCCCGCCCACATCGGAATAGTGTCGGTGCCGTCCCAGTCGGTGATCTGGCGGCTCTCGAGCGTGTTGACATTGAGCAGCCAGATGTCGCTGGCCATACCGCCCTTGTACCGCTTCCACGTGCGGGTATCGCGGTTCATAGGCGTGAACGCGATCCACTCGCCGTCGGGGCTCATCGCACCGGCGGCGCCGTACGGCACGGGTAGCTTCTCAGCGAGCCCACCATCGGGGCTGACCGTGAAGATTTCCTGCTGGCGACCGAGGCCCGAAAGCCCGTTCTGGTTGAACAGGATCCGCCCATCGGGCGTCCATCCGCTCACCAACTCGTTAGCTGGGTGGTGCGTAATGCGGTACGCCGGGCCTCCGGTGGTCGGGACGGTGTAGATGTCGCGGTCACCGTCGTAGTTGCCCTGGAAGGCGATGGTTTGCCCGTCCGGACTGAACTTCGGGTTGACCTCCATACCCGGGGGACTCGCGAGCGGACGGGCCGTGCCACCGTCCTTCGGCACGACCCAGAGGTCGTTGGCGTACACGAAGACGATCGAATCCCGACTCACGTCGGGGTAGCGGACCATCGCCCCGTGCGGTGTGGTCTGGGCGACCACAGGGGCGGCCACCGACGCGGCGAGACCCGCGGCGGTGAGAACAATGGCTGCTCTCGGCATGTGCAAACGCTCCAATCTCTTTCTGGCGCTGGATTTATGTTCGCCCGGTGTGAAACCGCGACGAGCAGGCCGCGCATGCCTGCTACCCACACCCTTGGCGGCTTGGACGGCTGGCGACCGTTGAGGCCGCACCCCTTCTGCTCAATGGTTCCGGAAACGTCTCGCCCGGTTGCAGGCGCCGAACAGCTACAGGCCGTAAACCGGTAAGAATCGCGACTCGAGGTGCCGCATCAGCGGCTCTGGGCTGAGCGGTTCGCCAGTCGCGCGGTGACACAGTTCATCTGCGGAGAACTGACGACCTGGGGCATGCACCTTCTCACGGAGCCAACCGAGAAGGACACCAAACTCGCCTTTCAAAATCGGGTCTGCCAAGTCACCGAGGTCGCGCGTCATCGCTTCCCAGAGTTGTGCCGCGTACAGGTTCCCCAGGCAATATGTCGGGAAATACCCGAAGAGCCCAGCGCTCCAATGGACATCCTGGATGCACCCCCTTGACACATCCGGAACCTCGACGCCCATGAGTTGCTCGAACCGCTCGTCCCAAGCACCGGGAAGGTCACCGACCGAGAGATCACCTCCGAAGAGTGCTCGCTCGATCTCGAAACGCAGCATGACATGAAGGTTGTACGTTGCTTCATCCGCCTCGACGCGGATGAAGCTGCGGTCGGTCTTGTTGACGGCGCTGTACATCGCATCCACGTCTGCACCGCCCAGATCACCCAGCATCTCATTTGCGTGCGGCATCGCCCAGCGCCAGAACGCCTCGGAACGCCCAACGAGGTTCTCCCACATCCTGCTCTGACTCTCGTGGATCCCGAGGCTCACGGATTCGCCCAACGGCTCGCCGAAGCGCGATGCCTTATCGAGGCCCTGCTCATAGAGCCCGTGGCCCATCTCGTGCATCGTGCCATAGAGCGCATCGGTGAATCGTGATTCGCGGTAGCGCGTTGTGAGTCTTGTGTCACCGGGCGCAAAGCCCTCACAGAACGGGTGTGTCGTGGTGTCGAGCCGGCCCCGCTCCAGATCGAAGCCGAGCTTCTCCAGAATAAACAAGCCGAATTGGTGCTGATTGGCCTCTGGGATCACGACTCGTGTGGGTGAGTCATCGGGCGCTGTGCCGTCGGACATCAGACGTGCCACGAGAGACGAGAGCCGCTCGCCCAACGGGGTAAAGACCGCCTCGATCTGTGCCGCGGTCGCGCCGGGCTCGTAGTCCTCGAGTAGCGCATCGTAAAGCTCACCCCCATCGGCAAACCCGTAGCACTCGGCCTTCTTGCGGCTCAGCGAGATCACCTTCTCAAGCGTCGGCGCGAAAGATACGAAGTCGTTGTTCTCACGCGCGTCCTTCCACGCATGCTGCGCGTGCGCCGTGACTGAGGCCAGCTCGCTCACAAGTTCCGTCGGCAGCCTTCGGCTCCGCTCGAAGTCCCGGCGGATCAACGCCAGGTTTGCCAGATCCGCCTCGTCCGAGGCGTCGGCGTCCTCCATCGCGGCGTCGATCAGATCGCCCAGCTCGGGTGCCGTACGGCGCTCGTGCGTCAGCTTCGCAAGCAGCGCGGCCTGATCGGCGCGACCCCCAACCGCGCCGGGTGGCATGTACGTTTCCTGATCCCAACCCAGAAGCCCACCGACCGACCCGAGCACCGCCGCCTCGCGGAGCTTGGCGCGAAGTTCCTTGTACGCACCCATCACGTCTCCTTCTCAACCGGTGGGGCCGAACCGTGGGGCTCGAACCCGGGCCCGTTGGGCATCCTGACGCGCATCTTTGCATCGCCGATCACGAGCCGCGCATCTCGGCTCGACAACAGCCAGTTCCACCCCCAGCTGAAGAACACCCGCAGCCTGTTGCGGTAGCCGACAAGGAACAGCACGTGCACGAACGCCCAGGCCAGCCACGCGATGAACCCGGCCATCTGCGTCTTGCCGACCTGCGCGATCGCGCGGTTGCGTCCGATGATCGCCATCGAGCCCTTGTCCTTGTACACAAACGCGGGACGGTCTGTGCTGGGCCCTCTGCTGATGTCTCGCTTGATGATCCCGCCGGCGTGCTTGCCCATCTGCATCGCGACCTGCGCCACACCCGGCAACGGACGCTCGGCGCCCGCGGGCGTGTACGACGCGATATCGCCAACAACGAAGACCTCTGGATGCCCCGGCACGCTGAGGTCAGGACCAACGATCACGCGTCCGGCGCGATCGACGGGCACGCCGAGCGACGCACCAAGCGGGCTCGCCCTGACACCAGCGGCCCAGAACGCGTTTTGGGCCGGGATGAACCGGTCACCCACCCAAACGCCCCCGGGCTCGACATTCGTGACACGCGTGTTGAGCATGACCTCGACGCCGAGGTTTTCAAGGTCCGCTTGGGCTCTCGTGGAGAGCCGCTCGGAGAAGGTCGGCAAGACCCTCTGCCCACCCTCGATCAGGATCACGCGTGCAGTGGAGGTATCGATGTGTAGGTACTCGCGCGGGAGTGTGTTGCTCGCGATCTCTTTGATCGCGCCCGCCATCTCGACACCCGTTGGCCCGGCCCCGATCACCGCAAAGGTCAGGGACGCACGACGTTCGTCCGGATCTCCCTCGTGCTCCGCGGACTCGAATGCGAGCAAGATCCGCCGCCGCAGTTCTGTCGCATCGGAGAGCGACTTGAGCCCCGGCGCCACATCGCTCCACTGATCATTGCCGAAGTAATCGTGCGTCACACCCGCGGCGAGAACGAGATAGTCATAGGGCGCCGTCCCAGAATCGAAGACCAGCCGCTTGCGCTCAAGATCAACGCCCTCGACCTGCGCGAGCACAACGGCGCAGCGCGGCACACCCCGGAGCGCTGACCGAATAGGCGCAGCGATGTCGGCTGGCGACAGCGAAGCGGTCGCGACCTGGTAGAGAAGCGGCTGGAAGACGTGGTGGTTCTGGCGATCGATGACCGCGGTCATCGCTTGCGCACCCGAGACGGCACGGGCCGCCGCGAGACCCCCAAATCCACCACCCACGATCAGCACCTTGGGCAGGTTGTGATCCTCCATCGTCCCTCCCACCCAGTGCATTGTTCTTTGTGTTTAGTCGAGTGCCTCGTTGAGTGCAATCAGGCTGTACGCCGTGATCAACACCGGGTTGTCTTCCATCCAGCGGGTATCGACACTGCGGAATGATCCATCCTCGTTCTGCAGCTCGCCCAGCCGGTCGATCAGGTCTGCTGCCCAATCGCGCTCGGAGCCGTCGGCGAGCTCGAGCTGTTGCTCACCCCAAGCATCGAGCGCCCGGCCGAAGGTCATAAAGAAGTAGTACAGGCCGTCGGTGCCGGCGCCGGGGTTCTCTTCGAGCGTGTAGTGCTCGCCGATCCAGCGTCGGGCCGCGATGACGCGCGGATCGTCCTTCGAAAGCTGCGCGTACGCGTAGCTCTTGAAACCGATATAGGTGACCGATCCATAGGCACGGAGGCGGCTGACATTCGTCCCATCGTCCATCGTCTCTTCGATCTCGCCCGCCTTGCTCTCTCCAATGCCCAGCCCGTCGCGGTTCGGGCTCGTCGAATAGATGAATCCGCCCTGCTTTGATCCATCGGCATATGGCATGTCGTTGACCGTGTCTTCCATCTGGCATCGTGCAAGGAAGGTCAGCGCTCGCTGCACCGCGGGCTCGTCGGCGCTGAACCCGCTGTCTTCGAGCGCGGCGAGGAAAAAGTGCAGGTTCGACATGTCGGGCCGGCTGTTGCGCCCGTATCCGATACCGCCATAGTACGGATGATCGGGCCCAACCTGCTCGACGGTGCTCGCCGCGGGGCCCGCGATGAGCGACCCCTCATGGTGCTGGAGCCCGAGCAAAAAACCACGAGCCGCGAGCATCGCTTCACGGGCTTCGGGGGTGCCGATCCGAGCGAGCATGCTGATCGAGATCGCGGTGTTGTAGCTCGGCAGGAGGTTGTCGTAGATGCCTCCATCCTGCTGCTGGTAATTCAGCACGTAGTCCACGCCCCGGACAACGCGAGGGTCATCGCGGGTGACACCGCCGTGATCCAACAGGGCCTTGAGAACGAGCCCGCTGATCGCCGGGAGGTTTGGCCCGCTCGGATTGTGCGACCACCCACCGGTCGCGTCATCCTGAACGCTCAGCAGGTAAGCCGCGGCATTGTCAGCGATCTCGCGACCGCGTTCGGCCGCGGCGCGATCCAACGGCCCCGCGAATGCAGACGATGCGAGCGTGCAGAGCGCAAGACACACGATGGTTGTAGCCCGGTTCATCCGATCTGGTCCTCCTGATCAGCTTTGCCACTGTGTACCGCTTCATAAGCCGCGCGATGCCGATCGAGAACAACCGATGCCGCGACGACCGCCGCGGTCTCGATGCGCATGACATGGGGACCGAACCGGACGATGCGTGCGCCGGCATCCTCCGCCCGAGCCAGCTCACCGCGCGTGAATCCGCCCTCGGGACCAACAAGCAGCCGGATTGGTGAAGCCGGATCCCCGTCGCACTCATATTGCACGCCCGAGGCGTCGGCGATGACCGTCGCGCCCTGCTCGGGCGGGTTGACGAGACCCTCAAATCGATCGCCATGGAGGATCTCGAGGTTCCACGCCCGGCCGCACTGCTTCGAGGCTTCGCCCGCGATTCGTTCGAGGCGCTGAACCTTGCCCGCGCGAGGCTCGCTCACGGCACGCTTCGTGGCGACCGGGCCCCATGAGGCCGCGCCAATCTGGGCAAGCTGATCGATCAACTGCTCGAGCTTGGCGCCCTTCGGCGCGGGGCATCGGACCTCGACTGTGGGCGAGACGCGCGGCACCCGGCAGGCCGACTCGACGATCAGATCGATCGCCCAGCCCTCACGCTTGCCGAGCCGATCTGCCCCCTTGTATCGGGTGGTTATCACCCCGCCGGCGCCATCGAGAAGTTCCACGGGCTCGCCGGGCTCAAGGCGTTTCACACGGACCGCGTGGTGGGCCTCCTCGCCGAGCACGCGCACCGATGAGCCCGGATCGGGCAGATGGCCCTGAACCTCATTGATCTCGTCTGCGAGCACAGCGTTGGGCAGAAACACACGGTGTGGGGCCATCCTGGGTGAGGCTACCCCGCTGCTCGCGACGGGTCCGGCTTGAGTTCTGAGCCCTACCACCCGATGATCGGACGTGTGCCCGTTTGGAAGCGGGCCTCCCCAATCCGAGCGTCATCAGGGCAATCTGCCGATCCGCATGAGTAATACAGACGCCAAAAACTCGGGCACCGAATCGGGATTCGATCTCCATTCGGAGCTCGATGAGCTGTTAGCCGAGCTTGAGGAGAAGGCCAGGCAGCTCGACGGCGAGGCCAAGGCGATGGAGTCGGTCTCGGACTTTGGTGAGCCTCCCGAGAGCGCAGAGGCCGAGAGCACGGAGGTCAATGACGCCGAGCCCGAGTCGGAGCATGAGTCCGCAGCGGACGAGGCACTGCCCGACGAGCCCACGAGTCCGGATGAGCTCGATGCCGAGCTGTCCTCGATGATCGAGGATGCGATCGCTTCGTCGGAAGATGACGAAGATGCGGATGACATCCCGGAGTCAGCAGGCGTACTCGATGCGCCACCCGGTATGCCGGATGAGGCAGCAGCGAAGGACGAGACCACTGAGCCGAAAGCTGAGGAACCCGAAGAAGAGCCTGAGGAAGAGTCGGAAGCTGAAACCCTCGCGCCGGCTGAATCCAAGGACGAGAGCGAAGCCAAAGCTGGATCGGAAACGACAGATGGAGCACCGGCGACGAAGCCGGAGCCCGAACCGGAGCCGGTGCCCGACGGCAGCGATGAGGCTTTCGGTGATCTCGATGCCGAGCTTGCCAACCTCGCGGCCGAGTTCGACGACGGGAGCCATGCGGCCGCAACGGCGTCCGATGGAGATACCGCAAGTGTCGCCGAACCCGATCCGGTCAGCGTCGCTGCTCCAGTCGCGCCGTCGGATCAGGAAGCCGTCCCTGAGCCACCCGCGACACCGGCAGCGGTTGCGGAGACCCCGGCCGCCGCTCCCGCCAAGCCGACTGAGCCAACGAAAGACGCGCCTACCGAGTCAAAGCCAGCGCCGAAGCCCGAGACCCCCGCCGCCCGTGTGAGAAAGCCCCTGCCCAAGCCCGAGGGCAGGCTCGGATTCCTGAAGGTCGCGTGGGCCTGGATTGTGCGTGAAGCGCCGTTCGCCGCAGAATGGATCAAGGCACGCGCTGATCGGGGCTTCCGGATCATCGAGCCGGCGCTGATCAAGGGCCTGGAGACCGCGGCGAAGCCGCTGGCTGATAAGCCGAAGGTCGTGCGCGACTCGGTGGGCTGGTTCGCGATCTGGACGATGTTCAACGCACTCGCGGTGTTCGCTTGGCTGCTGCTGCGTGAGCCGCCCCAGCCGCCACCGGCGGCCGAGCCCCCCGTGTCGTTGCTGGGCGGTGCCGCCACACCGGCTGAAACCGAAGATCCGCTCGAGTAAGCAGTACCCGGTGACCGCTCAGAACTCCGCCTGCTTCGGTGCGCGGGGGAACGGGATCACGTCTCGGATGTTGGCCATCCCGGTGCAGAACTGCACGAGCCGATCGAAGCCCAGACCGAATCCCGCATGAGGCACCGTGCCGTAGCGGCGAAGATCTCGGTACCACCAGTATGCCTTCGGATCCATCCCGTGATCGCGCTCCATCTCGCCGATGCGGGCGTCGAGCTGATCGAGCCGCTCTTCGCGTTGGCTGCCGCCCACGAGCTCACCGACGCCCGGGACGAGCACATCCATTGCGGCGACCGTCTCTCGTCCCTGCGCGTCGGGCTCGTTGGCACGCATGTAGAACGCCTTGATGCTCTTTGGGTAGTCGGTTACGACCACCGGCTGGCTGAACGCCTTCTCGGTCAGGTACCGCTCGTGCTCGGTCTGCAGATCGACGCCCCACTCTGGTCGGTACTCGAACTTCTCGTTCGACTTCTCGAGAATCTCGACCGCTTCGGTGTAGGTGATCCGCTTGAACTCGGCGTCCACGATCGACCCGAGCCGCTCGACGATGCCCTTCTCGATCCGCTCGTCGAAGAACGCCATGTCATCCGCGCGGCGTTCGAGGACGTCCTTGAGGACGTACTTGAGCATGTCCTCTGCCAGGTCCGCATTGTCCGAGAGGTCCGCAAACGCGATCTCGGGCTCAATCATCCAGAACTCGGCCAGGTGCCGCGCAGTGTTGCTGTTCTCGGCACGGAACGTCGGGCCGAACGTGTACACGCGGCTGAGCGCACAGCAGTATGTCTCGACGTTGAGCTGACCCGAGACCGTCAGATTCGATTCACGCCCGAAGAAGTCTTGGCTGTAGTCCACCTCGCCCTCGGGCGTGCGCGGAATGTTGAGCATGTCGAGCGTGCTGACGCGGAACATCTCGCCCGCCCCCTCGGCGTCGCTCGCAGTCACGATCGGTGTGTGGACGTAGTAGAACTCGCGTTCATCGAAGAACCGGTGGACAGCGGCGGCCAGGGCGTGCCTGGTCCGCGCGACGGCGCCGAGCGAGTTTGTGCGCACGCGCAGGTGGGCGACCTCGCGGAGGTACTCGAAGGTGTGCCGCTTCTGGCTGACCGGGTAGGTGTCGGGGTCCTCGACCCATCCGACGACCTTCACCTCCGCCGCCTGGATCTCGACGCTCTGGCCTTTGCCCTTGCTCTCGACGAGTTCGCCTGTGACCTCGACGCTGCATCCGGTGTTGAGGTGGGCGACCTCTGACTCGTAGTTCGCGAGGTCGGCCTTGCAAACCGCTTGGATGGGCTGGAAGCTCGTGCCATCGTGGACCGCAACGAAGCTCATGCCGCCGCCGGCCTTCGAGTCGCGGCGGGTGCGGACCCAGCCCTTGACCGTCACTTCACGGCCCGGGCCGCTCTTGAGCACGTCCGAGATCTTCTCCCAAGCCATCAGCAGCCTCCAGATCCGGCGTTCCTGCCGGGGATCGCGATCCTATGAGCCCAAGCCCGCCGCGTAAGATCCGGGCTGTGTTCGCGCCAGGCTTACAACCCGACCGGATCAGCCCGCTCGGGCTGACGAGCGCCGAGTACGCGGAAGCAACCCGGGACGCCTTTGGGTTGAGCCGTGATCGGGCGCTGCGCGCATACCGAATGCTATTCCGAGGTGGGTCGGCCACCGATCTTGGGAAGGCCGCCCGGGCCGCCACCTCGCTCGAGTTGCCTGAGCTTGGCACAGTCCACGCCGAGCCGACCAACGAGGGGACAACCGCGAAGTTCACGCTCGCCGTTGATCGCCCGACAAAGGGCCCGCTGGCCCGCGATGAGCGTGTGGACAAGCTTTACACAGAGAGTGTGATCATCCCGATGATCGGTTCCAAGGGCAACCGCACGTACACGCTGTGCGTGTCGAGCCAGGTTGGCTGCGCGATGGGCTGCGGGTTCTGCGAGACCGCGCAGATGGGGCTGATCCGGAATCTGACCCCGGAGGAGATCGTCGCCCAGTGGCACGCCGCGACATTCCGATCCGACGAACCGCTGCAAGAGACCGACGGCCGATCCGGCGCTGAGCCCGTTCACCCCGGCGCCAAGCGTCGAATCAAGAACATCGTGTTCATGGGCATGGGGGAGCCCATGGACAATCCCGAAGCGGTGATCCAGGCGATCCGTGTGCTGTGCGATCACAACGGCGCCGGGGTCCCCGCGGCGGCAATCACCGTGAGCACCGTGGGCCGCATCGACGGGCTTGAGCGGCTCGCGAAGCTCGTGATGGAGCCCGGCTTCCACAAGCTGGGAGTCGCGGTGAGCATCAACGCGCCGAACGACACGGTCCGCAACGAAATCATGCCGATCAACCGGGCGATGCCGATGGGTGATCTGCGTGAAGCGCTGATGGCGTTCCCCTATCGCGCTCGGAACAAGTTCTGCTTCGAGTATGTCCTCATCCCGGGCGTGAATGACGATCGAGTGCACGCATGTGAGCTGGCAGAATACCTAAGGCCCTTCGCTGGTACGCCCGACAGCCCGGTGCCGCGCGGGTTGCTGAATCTGATTCCGTACAACCCGCGGCGGAACAGCCCCTGGCCCGCTCCGAGTGAGGAGCATGTCGAGGCGTTCATGCGGTGGCTGATCGAGGAGGGCGTGTTCGTGAAGCGACGCCGGACAAAGGGAAGGAGCCAGATGGCCGCGTGTGGACAGCTGGGCTCAGCTGAGATCCGCAAGCGAACGCTGGTGCCTCTGACGAACAGCGTGGAGGGCTGACACGCCGTGTTGCGCCGGCTCACGCTCGGGGTCACGGCCATTATCCTCGCGGCCGTTGCTCTGCTCCACATCCCGAGCGGGAGGATCGCCGAGGAACAGGCTCGGCGTGCGCTCGAACAAGCCCTGGAGCAGAATGAACTCGCCGGGGCAAGCCCGCTCGTAATCGAAACACATGGTTTACCTGTTCGGGTCGGTGAACTCGAACTTCAGGTTTTCACGCTGGGCGATCTGCGGGGCGGGGTCCCGCCTATCTTGCTGCTCCACGGCACGCCCGGGAGCGCCTCGAACTTCCGGACACTCGCGCCAGCGATCGCCGGCACGGGCCGCCCCGTGGTGTGGTTCGACCTCCCAGGGTTCGGCGCGCTCACCGAACGGCATGGAGAGCCCTACCGGTTCGAGACGCTCTCACAACGGTCTTATGCCGACTTCGTCTGGCGCGTGCTGGACACGCTCGACATCGAGCAGATCCACGCCGTGGGATGGTCGAACGGTGGGGCCGCGGTGCTCTACATGGACGCTTCCAGACCTGGGGATGTTCTCTCGAACACCCTGCTCGCCTCTGTCGGTGCGCAGAGCACCGAGGGCAGCGGGAGCTACTTCTTTGAACACGTCAAGTACGGGTTTGGATTCGCAACACTTGTCTATGGACGCTCGTTGCTCCCACACTTCGGCTTCCCCGCGCCGACGCCTTCGATCACCGGATTTCTGCGCAACTTCTGGGATACCGACCAGCGTCCCCTTGATGAGATGCTTTCGTTCACGCGGACTCCAACACTGATCCTGCACGGACGCCACGATTTCCTGGTGAGCGATCTCGCCGCCGAGCGGCATCACGAGATCGCACCGGCATCGCGTCTTGTAATGCTCGATGGTTCACACTTCCTGCCATTCACACACACGTCTGAAATCACAGAGATCATCAAAAACCATGCGAACCGGCACGATGTGCCTGGGGCTTCGCCTGACATCACTTCACTCGATCTCGCACCGCTAGCCGCTCCACCCTCCGTGCTCCACAGCGCATATCTCTGGGCACGTGATCATGTGTTCGACGCGCCTTGGTGGCTGATGCTGTGCGTGCTGCTTCTCGGCGCCCGTGTCCGACCGAGCATCACATCCGGCATCGCGGCACTGCTCGTCGCCGATGTCAGGCTGGATATCTTCTTGGCTTGGGTTGGTGTCTCGCTCGGGCTGGGCTGGCGTGCAGATCGACTGGCGGCGAAGCTCATTGGAGCGCCACTCGTCGCGTGCCTCGCCACCGTTATCCCCTTCCCTCTCCTCCACTTCGGGCTCCGTGTCCCGAACGATGCTGTCATCCCGCTCTGGTCGCTCGCGGCCTTGCCGCTCGCGTATTGCGTGCTCGCGTGGGTATTCACGAATGCATGGACGCGTCGCGGCCGCGCCCGCCTGCTGGCGGGGATCGCACGCCCGGTGCGCCATGAGTTCTGGCCCACTTGGGCTTTCTACGCCCCACTTGTGCCATACCTGCTCTGGCTCTCGATTAAGCATCGGGGCATGATGACATTTGCCTGCTGCAACCCCGGGATCCCGAACGGGGGCGGCATGGTCGGCGAGAGCAAATCATCGGTGATGCGAGGCTTCCGTGAACACCCAAATGCACTCCACTGTGTGCTGCTGGGCTCCGGTGCACAGGCCGAGGCGGAGTTCGCTCAGCATCTCGAATCGCTCGGATCATTCCCGGTGATCATCAAGCCCGATGCCGGCCAGCGGGGCGTCGGCGTGAAGCTCGCACGCGATGAGGCCACCGCACATCGGGTGCTGCGCGAAGAGGCGGGCCCGCTGTGCGCCCAGCGATACCACCCAGGTCCCAACGAGTGTGGTGTCCTTTGGCACCGAGACCCTGAGCAACCCGAGACCGGACGTGTTTTCGGCATCACACACAAGTCGTTCCCAACGGTCCGGGGGGACGGCGTCAGGACGATCGAGCACCTGATTTTGAATGACCCGAGACTGCGCATGCAGGCCGGAGTCTTTCTGGAACGGCTGGGTGCGAGGGCTGCAGATGTCCCGAAGTCGGGCGAGGTTGTTCGGATTGCTGAAGCCGGAAATCACTCACAGGGCGCACGCTTCGAGGACGGTGAGCACCTCCGCTCACCACAGCTCGAACACACAATCAACGAGCTCATGCTCGCTTATAGGGGAGAGAACGGTGAGCCCGTGGACTTCGGACGTTTCGACCTCAGATACGAATCACCTGAACTGCTCCGTGAGGGCAAGGGCTTCGGGATCGTTGAGCTCAACGGAACATTCAGCGAGTCCACGAACCTGTATGACCCGCGGCGCAGCATCCTGTGGGCGTACAGCATCCTCTTTGCGCAGTGGCGAACCCTGTACCAGATTGGGGCGTGGAGGCGTCGCTCGGGTGCGAAGCCACCGCGGCTCAGAGAGCTTCTCGCTTGGCTGATCGAGGAGCGGCGCAGGGCGCCGGCGCGGTCGGTATCCGACTGATCACTCAGGCCGCGACGCTGTCGAGCATCGCCTGCAGCTCGTCGTAATCCTCGCCCTCGTGATACTCAAATCCGAGGGACTCGAGCAGCGTCCGGGCCTTCTCGTAACCGGGCTCGAACGGGTAGGTCACCAGCGGCTCGCTGTCCGAACCCATCAGCACCGCGACCTGCCGACCCAGCTCGTCGCGGCGGAACTGGATGCTCATGCCCTCGTGCTGATATGTCACCGGGGCATCGGAATCGATCAGCGCTCGCTCAACCATCTGCATCAGCATGTTGTGGGCGCTGGCCGCCGTTTCCGCTGTGTTCTTGATCGGATCAGCGAAGTCGCTGAACAGCTCGCTCGTGGCCGAGTACTCGTTGGCGGCGCGGTCGAGCATCTCCCTGATCTCATCGCCG
Source organism: Planctomycetota bacterium (assembly GCA_039186605.1). Taxonomy (GTDB): domain Bacteria; phylum Planctomycetota; class Phycisphaerae; order Phycisphaerales; family UBA1924; genus JBCCZZ01. The sequence continues at coordinate 164,110 of JBCCZZ010000002.1, forward strand.
TGCACACCAAGCACCTGGACAGCGTCGCCCGCGGCTTTCTCTGGGTCGCTGATCTCCGCGTGGTCGCCGACGAAACGGATCGCGCCAGCAACGAACCCCGCGCGGCGTAAAAGGTCGTCGTCGTTGCGCACCCCACCCTTGGGCGGCGCCGAATGGCGTTGGCGCATGGGCTTCGCGAGCCGCTCGGGGAGCCGCCAGCGTGTGATCAGTGCGGTGAGCACGTCGGCGTGGGTGAACTCGAGCGTCCGGGTCTCGGTCTCGAAGAGCTCGGTCGGGTTCGGCTCGTCGCCCAGTAGCGCGAAATAGGTCTCACCGATCAGTCGGGGCATGATGGGCACGCCCGAATCGACCATCAACCCGACGACAAACGCTTCCGCGGCAAGCTCGGGCTTCTTCGGACCAACGAGCTCGCACGCGACGCAGGCGCGGAAGAGCGATCGGCCCCATACCTTCGACGCGAGCTCCCGCTCGCCAGCGATCGCGGCGTTCGAGCCGAGATACACGCCCAGCGAGAGCGCCTTCACGCGGGTCAGACCCAGCACAACACACGCCCGATCGACGCTCGTCACAGGCTGCCGCTGCGCGAAATATGCACAGTTGGCGATCTTCAGCAGGCGGCCGGTGATCGCGGCATCGCTCTTCAGGATCCGCGCATAGTCGGCAACCCCCGCGTCGGGATCGGTCGTCAGGGCGAGGATCCGACGCACAACCTCTGGCTCGGTCGGGAGACCCACTCGATCGAGCCTCTGGTCGAGCCGTTCGCGCAGCGCCTCGACCTGCGCGGCACTCAAGCTGGCGCGGTCCTTGTGCATGCGGCCCGTAGTCCCTCCGAGGCGGTCAGTCCCCAGTGGGGCGAACACCGCGGATCGTCTATCGGCGGTTCTGCTCGCCCACTTGGGTGAGACCCGCACGATGCACTAGGGCTGGAGCCTCTGGCGATCCCACCCGGAAGCCCGATACGAACGAAACACTCCGTCGCCCTGATCGCCCGCCGGCAGGAGTTCCCTGGTCCAGGTGGCCCGGTCGTGAATCCGCCCAGGCCCCCCCAACCAAAGCTCGACTCGACGCGCCCAGATCCGGTATCCCCCCCAATGGGGCGGCCTGGGGATCTGAACCGTCCGATCTCGGGGCTCGAGTTGGGCCGGATCAAGCCCGAACTGTCGGAGCCTCGACTCCGCCTGGGCGACCATCTCCGCCCTTGAGCCGATCGGTTGGCTCTGATCGCTCGCCCAGGCACCCGCCTTGCTCTCCCAGGGCCGGCTCGCGAAATACTCGTCGCTCTCCTCGGGAGGTGACTTCGTCACCGGGCCCTCGATCCGGACCTGGCGGTCGACATGGTCCCAGTGGAACACGAGCGCGGCCCTTGGATTCGCATCGAGCGCCCTTGCCTTGCGCCCGGTGTAGTTGGTGTAGAAGGTCACTCGTCCATCGACCTCATCGAGATCTTTGCAGAGCACGATGCGTGCCGAGATCGTGCCATCGGCATCGACCGTTGCGAGGGTCATCGCGTTTGGATTGGGCTCCTTGCTGGCCGCAATCGCTTCCCTGAGCCAGCGTCCAAGGATCGGCATGGGATCTTCCGGCAGCGGCTCGGGCAACAGCTCCGGTGGTGCGTACACGCCCTCGGCGTCGGACTGATCGGCCGGCCCCGAGCTATTGGTTCCATTCATACGGCAGGCTATGCGCTTGTGGAGAGCCTGACGTTTGGGGCGCGCCGGCGCTGTAACCCCATGTGCCAACTTGTGTTGAGAACTCGGCCCGAATCGGGACGAACTGACGGGTATTCAGGAACTCTGTGCGGACTACGGCTGCGAGGCCGCCCGACCCGGGATCTCAGGCGACAATGCTCTACTTGGAGCGCATGGATGGATGAATCGAGCCGGGAAGGCCGGCCCAACGGGCGGGGTTCACGCGGACGCAACAACGGGCTGGGCGAGGGCTCCCGGGCGACGCCCTCAGAGCTGGGCAAGCTGTTCGACCGCCTGCCCCCGAACAGCCCGGAAGCCGAGATGGCCCTGCTGGGCTCGATGCTTCTCGACCCTGCCGTGGTCGGTGACGCGATCACGATTGTCGAAAAACCCGAGGCGTTCTATAGCCAGGCTCATGGGGACATTTTCCGGGCGCTCCGCGATGTCTACGACAAGCATCAGTCCGGTGATCTCGTCCAGATCTCGGAGGCGCTGAAGCAGGGCGGGGCGCTCGATCGGGCGGGCGGGCCCGACTATCTGCTTGAGCTGGCCGAGGGCGTTCCGAGCGCGGTAAACGCTCCGCACTACGCCCGGATCGTTCGTGACAAGGCACGTCTGCGGAACTTGATCGATGCCGCGGGCACCATCCTCTGGGACGCGTATCACTCCGAGGGCAAAGACCACGACGAGATCCAGCTCGTGCTGGAGTCAGCCGAGCAGGCGGTGTTCAAGGTTGCGCGTGAGGAGAGCACGAGCGACCCGCAGAAGCTCGCCGACCTCCTGCACCAGGAACTGGAGCGATTGGAAGCACTGGAGGGCGCAGGTGTCAGCGGGCTCCGCACGGGGTTCACCGACCTTGACGAGAAGCTAAGCGGTCTGCACGAAGGCGAGATGATCATCGTCGCAGCCCGTCCATCGATGGGCAAGACCGCGTTCGCACTGAATCTGGCAGAGCAGATCAGCCTGGGCGGCGTGGCTCCGGGTGTGCAGACGAGCGGAAAGAAAGAGCACATCCCCGTCGGTGTGTTCAGCCTGGAGATGTCTAAACAAGCTGTCGTTGGGCGTCTTCTGAGCGCGTATTCGGGTGTGGACAGCCACTCGATGCGGACGGGTCGTTTCACAGACGCTGACTTCACGGGCAAGATCATCCCGGCGTGCAGCGCGCTGGCTGAGGCACCGATCATCATCGACGACACACCGGGTCTGACACTCCTCGGCCTGCGCGCCCGAGCACGGCGCATGGTCGCGCAGGACAAGGTGCGCGTGCTGATGATCGATTATCTGCAGCTGCTGACCAGCCCCGGGCACGGGCGGGAGAGCCGCCAGGTCGAGGTGAGCGCTATCAGCCGGGGTGTCAAAGCTCTTGCCCGCGAACTCAAGGTGCCGGTGGTGTGCCTCGCTCAGCTCAACCGTGGCAGCGAGCAACGCGAAGGGCACAAGCCTCGCATGAGCGATCTGCGCGAGTCGGGCTCGATCGAGCAGGATGCGGACGTCGTCGCGCTCTTGCATCGGGAGAGCTATTACCACACGGGCGATGATGCGTGGTTCGAGGAGAACCGCGAGCGGGCCAACGAGAGCGAGCTGATCATCGCGAAACAACGCAACGGCCCAACGGGCACCGTGAAGCTGACGTGGGACGCCGCAACGACGCGGTTCAAGAACCACGCTGGATATGGTGGGTATGGCGGGGGCGGCTACGACGACTACCCGTTCGAGCCTAAGCCATCGGCATCAGCACCAGGGGCGAGCGGGGGTTACCAGCCCGGCAGCGCCTTTGGCACGAGACCACGCACGGGCCCGGCGGAGAACCATCGCGATGGTGGCGGGTCGGACTTCCGCCAGGACAACGACATCAGCGGGCTCCCGGGTGTTGAGTAGTGCTGGCCCTCAGGGATCGGTGCCCTCAAGGCCATCGGGTGTTGTGAGCACGCCGAGCGGCGCGAACGGCAACTCACTGCTCGCCGGTAACCCGCTCGCCGTGAGCCGATCAGACTTCACGTACGCACTATGACCATCGGCATAGCTGACCGGTGCTCGCCCCTCCTTGCTCCCGAGGCTCCGAACGTGGAGCAATACGCCTTTGGAGGCAGGAAAACGCACGAACGTCGTCCGCTGGACCACATGCGTGCTGCTCCCAAGCTGAGGGCGGTCCTTGTCGAATCGAAGCGGGATTCCGAAGGCGCCGGCCGCCATGACATGCAGCGACCGGCCCTGGCCACAACTGCCGCACGAGAGCTTGTCGTAGCTTCCAGGCCCGGCGTCGGGCCCAAGGCTCGTCCAGCCCTCATACCCGAGGGATGCCAAGTACAGACCCCAATACTCCATTTGGTCCCACCATCTGAGATGAATGGGAAGACCCTTGTAGTCAAAGGCTCCGACGGGCGTTCCTTCCTCGCCGAAGCCGGGGAACAGGCTGTCGTGATCGTCGCTGTAGGTGTTCTGCGTGAAATATGCGTCGCGCTGGTTGGAGAGCAGCATGACTCCGTCCGCTTGCCGCTTCGAGCCGGCGAGCGCCGGGGCGAGGATCGCGAGCAGCACACCGATGACAGCGAGCACCACCAGGAGCTCGATCAGCGTGAACGCGCGTGTTGGCTTGTGGTAGACCATCGATGACTCGCTCGGACTCACAACGGGGGCGGAACGAGCGCAACCGAGCCCGACCCCACCTCTGAACCAACGTTGTTGAGCGCGATCCCGATCAGTTCCCACCGGTTGCCATCGACCGATCGCACACAGTTGAAGGTTGCTGGGATGTTGAGCCCTGTGCGGCTGCGATAAATGATCTTCACCTGGGCAACCGGGAGCCGTCCACCAGCGGCATCGATGAGAGGCGATAGATAGCCCTCAAGCATCGCGAAAGGCGAGTCGAACGCCACAATGCCTGCTCCATTACCGTCGTCTGAGGCCGAGCCATCGCACAGGTATGAAGGCACCGAAAGCATGACCGAGCCTGTCGCGATCCCGCCGTACCAAGACTCGATCCCTAGGCCTCCTTCGGGAATTGCTGTCCCGAACGAGTCCGCCCAGTGCGTGAACTCACCAATCTGCACATCGATGAGTTCTCGGTCAATCGGCAGCCCGTCAGGCCGGAAGTCGCCGCCCCCTCGCTGCCAATACGACTCGTAATACGCGCGCACGTAGTCGGATGGGTGACCAAGCGCCAAAATCGGTTGCCCGGTGCACTCGCTCAGCAGATGGTTGAGAAACGCTTCATCGCGATCTCCGGAGGTGATGAAGCACTCGCCGATGGAATAGCCCTGGGCGATTCTCCACGCGGCATAGGGCTCGTAGTCTCCCGCGGCGGCGAGTTCGAGGTATTCGACGGCGAGCCGCAACGCTCCATTCCACAGATCTTGGCCTGTTTCATCCCGGAGAGCGCTGCGCGCCTCGGCCGAGGGCGCGTTCACTGGATCGAACCGAGCCTCGACGATGCCCGAGATTTCCTGGATGAGTGCGTCAACCGATGAATCTCCCGAGATCGGGACCATCGTGTAAGCCGACGCCTCAGATTGAAGCTGTTCCGCATACCGATAGGTGCTCTCGGCCTGGCGAGATCCGAGCCCGCTGATAATCACCACGAAAGCTGCGAGCAACAGCAGCAACCCGGTGATTGAGAAGAACAAGCTTGACGGGCTTCGATTCGCGATGGCCTTTGCGATCCGCCTCATGGCAAGTAACCGCCCAAGACCACTTCAGCACCAGAGTTCAAGATACCACGGGCATGCGTCACAGACCTTGCATGCACCAGCAGCATTGCAGCACGAGTACTCGGCCTCCGTGGTCTCGATGATGACCGTGCCTGCTCCGCCCGGGGTCGTCGCGCAGGCGACGGGGCAGGGAGCCGCGAACGGAGCCGCATATGCAGCGGTCGCTGCAAAGACCAAGAGTGATGCAAATGCGAACTTTCCCGATCGATCTCGTGTGTTTGCCATTGTCCACCACCTCATAAGCTGGGAATATACACTAGCGAACAGACACTGATGATGTCGTAAACTAATCGATCAGGACGCTGGCGTCAACAACACAAGTTATATTTGCTATAGACTACGGGAGAGACTTAAAGAACCTATCTCCCCGTGGCAGGAAGTAGTTCTCCGGATCGACGCTCACTACGACGCGCCCGACCTGCCCCACCACACGGTCCACCGAGATCACACCGAACACGCGGCTGTCGGAGCTTTGCTCGCGGTTATCGCCCATCACGTACACCGAGCCGTGCGGGACCCGGAGGAGCGGCGTGTCGGGCGGTCCGAACAGGCGTCGAATCAGCGGCGTCCGCATCACATTGTGTGGAACGCTGCCGGGCCGTTCGCCGGCGAGCGTCTCGGCGTAGAAGCTACTCATCGCGAGCTCGTCGGGGCTGAGCCCACGCAGATCGTTCTTGTCCAAATCGAAATAGGTAGGTCGCTCACCGTTGATAAACAGATCGCCCCGGCGCACCTCGATGATGTCACCGCCGACCGCAACGACTCGTTTCACGAGACGCTGGTTCGTGTTCGGGTTGTAGCAGATCACGATGTCGCCAGGCTTCGGCTCGTCCCACCGTGTGATCCAGTGACGCGTGAGCGGGAAGCGGAGGCCGTAGGCAAGCTTGTTGACGAAGATCCGGTCACCCACCAAGATCGAGGGCTTCATGCTTCCCGAGGGCACATCGTTCCAATCGGCGATGCTGCTCCGAATAGGCGTGAGGATCAGCAGCGCGATAAACAGCGGACGGAGCCAATCCATCAGCAGGATCTTCCAGCGGGGACGGGTGTCCTTGCCGCGCTTGCGTCGGCGCTTGCCTTCCTGCGCGGGTTGTCCATCGTCTGGTGTCATGCTGGACAAGGTCTGCGGGCGGCTCCGGTGTACACGCCCATGCGATGATGACCCTATTCACCCCAGCCTGCCAGGGTTCGATGGCTGGGAGTGGGCCCATCCCGCCGGCACGGCTCTTACAGGCGTTACCGCTTGCCTGTGTTGACGGCCAGCACCTGGCCTACCACCTTGGCTTGCCGGCCATCGAGCTGACAAAGAACAGATCGATGATCTGCCCGACGAACAGGAGTCCGCCGGTGAATAGCCAGATTAGCCCTGTGAACCATCGCCCGGTATAGAAGCGATGGAGTCCGAAGAGACCAACCACGCACAGGATCCAGCAGATCCAGGCCGCGCCCTTGTCTGAGCCGTGTGCAACCGCCATAGAAGTCGTGTTGGGATTCCGGCCGCTCGGTTTGCCGCGAACGCTTAGTCGCCGAAGCTCGTTGCAACGCTGCGCGCAGCAGCGACCAAGTGGTGGTCACCTGGCACGAGCCGCTGCTTTCCCGCGCATTCGAGAATCGGGATATCCGTGAGCTTGAAGCCCTGCATCGCGACCATGCGGCCCTCGGCGTTGTCCTTCAGCAGTTCCATCGCGTGGTGGCCGAACTGGGTGGCGAGCACGCGATCGGCTGCGACGGGCGTACCGCCGCGCTGGGTGTGACCGAGCACCACGTGGCGACTCTCGATCTTGGTCGCATCCTCGATCTTGTGCATGAGCCAGTCGGCGATGCCACCCAGACGGATCGGATCGGGGCTGGTGGGATCGACACGGTGAACGATCTGCTCGCCGCCCTTGGGCTTCGCGCCCTCGGCGACGCAGACGATCGAGTACTTCTTTCCGCGACGCTGGCGCTCACGGATCGATTCGCAGATCTTGTCTACGTCGAACTCGATCTCGGGGAGCAAGATGACATCGGCACCGCTCGCGACGCCCGAGTGCAGCGCGATCCAGCCCGAGTTGCGTCCCATCACCTCGACGACCATCACGCGGTGGTGGCTCGCGGCGGTCGTGCGTACGCGGTCCATCGACTCGGTCGCGATGTGGACCGCGGTCATGAAGCCGAAGGTGATATCAGTGCCGTGGAGGTCGTTGTCGATGGTCTTGGGCACACCGATGCAGTTAATTCCTGCCTCGATCATGGGCGCGGCGCAGGTCATGGTGCCGTCGCCACCGATGACGACCAGGGCTTCGAGGCCCAGATGCTTCATGTAGTCCACGCACTGGGGAGTAACGTCTTCCCAGATCACAGTGCCGTCTTCATTCATGCCTGTCGCGAACTGCTGCGGGTTGGCCTTGTTGCTGCTTCCCAGCACCGTGCCTCCGGCGGTCAGGATGTCGCTGACCGCGTGGTCATCGAGCGGGCGAGCACGGCGTTCGATCAGGCCCAGGAACCCATCCTCGATGCCAGTCACTCGAATTCCGTGGTAAAGCGCGTCCTTGACGACCGCTCGGATAACCGCGTTGAGGCCGGGGCAATCCCCTCCTCCGGTGAGCACGCCGATGTGTTTGGGGTAGGCCATGAGTGGGAAGCGTATCGGCGAGGCCGCATTTGCCACTAGAGGTGCAATCAAGGTTCGGATGGCGCATTGGGCCCAATACAGATGTCGCGGGACACGAGACACCCGCCAGGAGAGGCGGGGCGTGGGCGAAGGAACGATTGCATGAACAAGCCAACCACCATCCTCATCGCCTCGATAACCGGCTCCGTCTGCACGGCTTGCGCCTTCGCCGGGCCCGATTTCTCTGGTCCTGGACTCAGCGGTCAGCCCGATCCACGCCGGATCTTCGCGCTGGACGAGGACAACAGCGGCACCCTCGACGCGGCGGAACTCGCGGCCCTGAAGGCCAGGATTATGGAGACCGCGACCGAACGAGCCGGGCCCCGCATCGATACGAACGGCGACGGTGAGATCGATGCCGCGGAGCTTGCGACGTTCGAGGCCTCGGTCGATAAACGGCTCTCGGACATAGCAGCCCGCTTCGAGCAGATGTATCCAGAGGCACTCAACCGGTTCGACCGGAACGGGGACGGCATCATCGCCGAGGACGAGCTTCCCGCTGCTCGTGGCCAAAGGCGTGGTGCACGACGAGGTGGGCCCCCAAGCCCAATCCGACTGCTCCGCCTCGACGAGGACAAGAGCGGGACGCTCGATGAGGACGAGCTCGCAGAGGTCAAGGACGCTATGGGTGAGCGCTTGTCGTTCATCGCCGAGCGGTACGCCGAGGCGTACCCCCGAATACTCGAGCGCCTCGATGCGGACGGCGACGGCGCCATCAGCAGTGACGAGATCCCCGAGCGACCTGATCGGCATCGGGGCGCCGGTCGGCACAACCGAGCCATAGAACGGTTCGACCTCAACGGCGACGGGGCCATTGATCAGGCCGAACGTGCCAATGCCCGTCAGGAGGTCCGAGCCGACCTCCGCCGCTTCCGCGCGATCCGGCAGCTCGATGCCAATGCCAGCCGGTCGATCGATGATGAGGAACTCGCGAACGGGCTGGCGAAGGTTGCCGAGGGCGACCCGAGCGCCGACTACAACGGCGACGGCGAGGTCAACAGCCTCGACGCAGACGCCCTGATCGAGCATGTCCAGAACCCTCCCGAGCGCCCGAGGGGGCGTCGTGGCTTCCGAGGGGTCTCGGCCTGAGCCGAGGCCCGCGCCCTGGCTGTCTCGGGGCTCCATCCTCTAACCCACGCCCGCGGGCGCGACTCACGGCATATGCCGAGTCGCGTCCGCGGTGGGTTTTGGGCAGTCTTTGGGCTTGAGCTGCTGCGGCGGAACACCGACGCCGCCCGCCGGTACGATCCGCCCGGATGGACAAGCGATCCGCATCAACACGCTCAGGAGCTTCAGGCACAGGGATGCCCGGTTCGACGGCCCAGCCCAGCAGCGACGCCCAGCTGTATCTCCACCCTCAGACGCTCGCGCGGCTGGGCTCAATGGAGATGCGCGCGAAGATGATCGTCGAGGGCGTGATGAGCGGCGCTCACCGCTCACCATTCCAGGGCTTCAGCGTCGAGTTTGCCCAGCACAGGCCGTACGCCCCGGGGGACGACCCGAGACACCTCGACTGGAAGGTGTTCGGCCGGACCGACCGGCTGCAGCTCAAGCAGTACCAGCAGGAGACCAACCTCGACCTGGTATGCGTGGTGGACGCCTCGGGCAGCATGAACTACGGATCGAGGACGTTCGCCGACGCCTCGGGTGAGGGGCTCAAGACGAGCCCGGATGGGCGTGATTACTGGAGCAAGTACGACCACGCGACGGCACTCGCGGCTGCAGTAAGCTACATCACGCTTCGGCAGGGCGATCGGGCTGGTCTGGTTGTCTTCGCCGATGAGGCGAGGCGGGTCGTGCGCCGGAGCAGTGCCCAGGGCACCTGGCGCCAGATCGTCAGCGGGCTCAGCACCCAGCCTGTCGATCGGCCGACGGACTTCTCGGCTGCGATCGACGCGACGCTCAGCGTGATCACCAACCGCTCGCTCATCGCAGTTATCAGCGACTTCTTCGAGGACCCCGAGAAGATCCGCGAAGGCCTGGCGCGGCTCCGGCATCGGCGTCACGATGTGATCGCGTTTCAGGTGCTTGACCGCGCCGAGACAGAGTTCACGATCAACAGCGGCGCCCCCTTCGACGGGCTGGAGGGCGAACCGCGGCTCCGGGTCGATCCGAGGGCGATCCGCGAGGCCTACCTCGAGGCGATCCACTCGCACATCGAGGAAGTCGAGCGGACATTCCGGGGCTTCGGGTTCGACTACCACCGACTCAGCACCCACGACTGGCTGGGCCCGCCCCTGGCCAGCTACCTCGCCCGCCGCGCCGCCCGGCTGAAGCGGAGCCGCTTCGGATGACCTTCCTGAACCCTGGTCTGCTGATCGCGGGCGCGCTCGCGGCGGCGCTGCCGATCATCATCCACATCCTGATGCGTCGGCGGCGCAAGCCAGTGCCCTGGGCCGCGATGCGGTTCCTGCAGGAGGCGTACCGCAAGCAGAGGAAGCGTTTGAAGCTCGAGCAGCTCCTGCTGCTCGCGGCGCGGTGCCTAATCGTGCTGCTGATCGGCGCGGCGCTCGCGCGCCCCCTGCTCGGCGGCGACACGCCCCTGGCTGACGGCGGGGCGAGAACGGTCTGGATCCTGCTCGATGACAGCCTGACCTCCGCGACCGATGCGGGGGACGGCTCGGACTTCGAGCGGCACACCCAACGAGCAACCGAGATCATCGAGGGCCTTGATGGCGCCGCAGGTGATCGGGTCGGGCTGATCGTTCTCTCCACGCCCGCTCGAGCGATCGTGGACCCGCCCAGCACGGATCTGGACGCGGTGCGCACGATCATTGAAGAACTCGAACCTACCGACGCCGAGGCTGACCTGCCAGGTGGAGCGGCAATCGTGAATGCGGCAATGGCCGATGCGAGCGGCGACAGCGCGGTCGCGGTGCTGAGCGGCTTTCGCTCAGGCTCGCTGGGCGAGGACAATGACACCTCGGCCATGCCCTCTGGGGGCATCGGCGTCACACTTGCGGCGTCAAACCCGGTATCTGCGAGCGTGACCAACCTCGCAGTGCAAGAGGTCCGACCACTCAGAGATCTCATCGCCACCGGGGCGACGTCTGGGCCAGAACCCGTGCTCGTCGGCCTACGCCGATACGGGCCCTCGGACGGACCGCGACGGGTCGAGCTCGTTGTTCGTCTCGGCACGGGCGACGACGCGGCAGAGATCGGAAGGCGTGAGTTCGTCTGGCCTGCCGAGCGGGACACGATCGAGGAAACCGTCCGGGCGGATCTCGCGCTCGGTCTTCGGGCGCTCGGGCGCGGCGGCCGGACACCGCCCCGCCGCGTGGTGCTCAGCGTCGAGCTGGAGGCACCGGGCGACGGGATCGCCTCGGACAACACATCACGCCGTGTGCTGGAGCTCCGCGATCGGATCGCGGCGGCGGTGATCGGCCCCCGACGCTTCGGGTCTCGCCCGAGCATCGAGGAGTTCGAGCCAGCCGACTGGCTCAGGCTTGCCCTATCGCCCGACCCCGACGATCGTGCCGGGATCGAGCTGACCACGCTCGATCCGAACAGCGTTGATCAGGCGCGGCTCGCCGGCATGGACGCGGTCTGGGTCACCACCCCCGGCTCGCTGACGGCCAACGGGTGGGCAGCACTCGCGTCTGTCGCAAGACGAGGTGCGCTCGTCGTGATTTGCCCGGACGCGGACGAGCCCGTCCAGCTCTGGACCGACCAGGCCAGCGCAGCGTTCGGTCAGTCGATGCCGACCGTCGCTCGCGAAGCAGAAGACGCCGAAACCCCGCTGACGCTTCGCCCACCCGAGCGCGATAGCGCTGGCGTGCTCGATCAGCTTGCGGGCGAGCTCGCTGATCTGCTCACGCCCGTGGGGGTGACACGCCGGGTAGCGATTGACCCAGGTGAGAGCGAGCCGATCCTGGTGTTCCCCGATGGTGCGCCGGCGCTGGTGGCGTTCGCCCCCACCACATCGAATACCGCTCAGAGCACCGGATCGGGTCAATCAACAGACGGCATCGGCTTCGTGCTGATCTCCTCATTCGCCATTGATCTTGCCTGGACCGACCTCCCCGCGAAGCCGCTTGTCGTGCCCCTGGTTCAAGAACTCACGCGCCAGGGCGCAGGACGTGCTGGTGCGAGCGGCGCAATGGTCGCCGGCACTCCGTTGCCAGCCGACCCCCGGAGCACGGGTATCGAACCGGCCGGCGAGACGCGCCGAGTCGGGCCAGATGGGATCGCGAGGCACGCGGGGGTGTGGCGTGTGCTCGACGAGCGGGGCGGCGAGCGGGCGTTGCTCGTATACAACCCCGAAACCGAGGCAAGTGACACCTCGCCCACAGCAAAGGACGACGCCGCGGCTCGGCTCTCGAGACTCTTCCCCACGACGGGCTTGGTCCGCTGGTTCGAGAACGAGCGCGGCGAAACCCAGGCGGGCGATGCACTCGGCGCCGACCTGCGCGAGCCGCTGACACTTGGGCTGCTCCTCACCCTGCTCGCGTTTGTCTTGGCCGAGTCGGCGCTGTCAAGAGTTGCGAGCCACGCGACGCGGGAGGCCGCGGCGTGAACGGCATGGAGCAGACAATCGTGAGGCTGCTGGGCGGCGCCGACGGGCTCGACCTGTCTGACCCATCGGTCAGGCTCGCGTTCGAGCGCGAGTGGCCCGCTTGGGCGTGGGCGCTGATCGTTGTTGGCGCCGTGCTTGTTGCGTGGCTCGGGTACCGACGCATCGACGCAACACGTCCGCCGAGGTTCGGGCTCGCGATTCTGCGCGCAGCATTCATTGTGCTCGTGATGCTCGTGATCGCTGGGCCCAGGCTTGTGCGCGACAACGAATCGGTTGAGCCCGACTGGCTTGTTGTCCTCGCCGACCGTTCGGCATCACTATCGATTCCGGATGCGCCGGGTGGCACTGCGCGTGACACCCAACTCCGCGAGGCGATCGAGGCGGCGTCGCCGACCCTCGCCGAGCCCGGGGAGAACCGGCGCGTGCTGGTCATGGGATTCGGTGCCGGCGCCTTCGAACTCGAAACAGACGAGAGCGGCCGCCCCGAAGAGCTGGGCCCCGCCGATGCACGGCGAACGGCGATCGGTGAAGCGCTCACCGGTGCCCTCGATCGCCTTGCCGCGCGGCCAATCGCAGGCGTGTTGCTGCTCAGCGATGGGCGTAGCGCCGACGCGATCCCGCGTGCCGCAAGGAGGCGGCTCGACCGTGATCTGATCCCGGTGATCAGCGTGCCGCTCGGCAGTCCCGATCCTGTGCGCGATCTCGCGGTGGCGCGCGCCGAGGCGCCGCCCGTCGCGTTCATCGACGATGTTGTCCCCGTGCTTGTGCGGATCGACGCGATCGGCGAGGGCGCGGGCGGCGCCGTCGAACTCGTCGATCGGGATACGGGCCTCGTCCTTGATAGGCAGCGAATCGAGCCCGGGGACCAGGCGCGAACCGAGGTATCGCTCACCGCGAGGCGGTCGGACGCGGGGACGGCGCGCTGGGCGGTGCGGCTCGTGCCCGATGGTCCCGATGTCGTGGACACAAACAACAGCACCGAGCTCGATGTGTCGTTCGTCGATGAGCCTCTTCGCGTGGGTTACTTTGACGGCTACCCACGCTGGGAGCACCGCTATCTTCGGAACCTGCTGCTCCGTGAGGCATCGATCGATTCTTCAACGTTGCTGCTCGCGACGGATCGGACATACACCCAGGAGGGCGACACGCCACTGGCCGTGCTACCAGATTCGCCCGAGGCATGGGCTGAGTATGACGTGATCGTCCTGGGCGACCTTCGCGCCGAGTCGTTCACTCCCGAGCAACTCGAGCAGATGCGCGAAGCGGTCTCCGACCGCGGTGTTGGCCTCCTGTGGGTCGCGGGCGAGGGCGCCACACCCCGCACGTGGCGCGGCACACCGATGGCCGATCTGCTGCCGTTCACCGCGTCCGAGGGGCAGTCGGCGCCGCCCCGCTGGACCGAACCGATCACGGTCAGCCCCGCGCCAGCCGCGGATCGTTACGGGCTCATGCAGCTCGCGCCGCCCGACTCGGGACAGACCTGGCTCGATGAGCTGAGCGACCCAGCGACCGGCTGGCCATTGATGTACTGGGCCCAGCGGCTTGACGCGGCTGACCTGAAGCCAACCGCGGAGGTGATCGCGACGGCAACGCCGATCAGCGATGGTGTCGCACCGGGGACCAGAGCGTCACCGCTGGTGATATCCATGCGCTACGGCGCGGGCCGCGTCGCGTATGTCGCGACAGACGAGATCTGGCGTTGGCGCTACGGGCGCGGCGAGACGCTCTACGAGCGATTCTGGACGCCGCTGATGCGTCATCTCGGGCGGGAGAGCCTGGCGCGCGGCGCTGCGGGTGCCGAGTTGACGATCTCGCCCGATCCGGCGGTCGCAGGTCGCCCGGCGCGGATCGAGCTCCGTGTGTTCGATCAATCGATCATCGACACGGCGCCAGAGGCCGTGGAGCTTCGGATCGTGCCCGAGGACGCCGCCGCTGGCGCGCAGCAGGAGACGCTCCGCCTCACGGGCGATGGCGAGGGCACATTCACCGCGAACTGGGTGCCGGGCGATCCGGGCTCGTTCGCCTTCGCCGCCGATGCGGCATCGCTAGGCGGGCTCGATCTGCGCGCGGCCGCCCAGGTGACGTTGCCCGATGACGAGCTGCGCCGGCCCGAGACCGACCACCCATTCCTCATGGAGCTCTCGGAACAATCTGGGGGCGTGGTGCTCAGCGTCGCCGAACTGCCAGACTTGTCCTCTTACCTCCCTAATCGCTCGGTGGTGATCTCGGCACCGCCCGATGTACGGACACTGTGGGATCGGCCCGCAGTGTTTACGCTGCTGCTGCTGCTGCCCGTGCTGGAATGGATGGGCAGGAGACTTATCCGCCTGTCATAACCCGTCCAGAAACCTGACATATGTGGTTTCGGCAAGGATGAACCGCACCGCGACCCACGGGGTGGCGAACCGATACAAGCAGGAGTCGCCCGCCTCGCTCGACCGAAGCCTGACTGCAAGAAAGCCCGATCGCCTTGTCGGACCTCTCGGAAACGCATGATTCACCGATCGCCCGCAGACTGCGGTCGCTACGGAGCCGATCTCGCTCGGTGCTGGTCGCCCGCGAAGCAGCGCTGATCCTGGGCTGGACGTTCGGGCTGGTCCTGACCGCGGCGATGGTTGACTATGTGCTCAGGATGCCGGGCATGATGCGGACCACGATGCTGATCATCGGCATCGTGGTGCTCGTCGGCGCCATCGCCCGGCGCGTGGGGCGCGCGGCAGGTTTCTGCCCTTCGCTCGTCGATCTCGCGTTACGTCTTGAGAAGGCGGGCACGGTCCCCGAAGCTCGTGGCTTGCTCGCCTCGGGTTTGGAGTTCGCTGCAAGCCCGCCGGCTGGGACCATCGAGCGAGGACTCGCGCAGCGAGTCGCGGACCGAGCCCGAGAGGTCTTCGAACAGGTCAGCACGGGCGACGTCGTTGATCGCACGCTGATGCTCCGCGCCTTCGCATTGCTGGTTGTCGCGGCGATCGCGATCGGCACCCCGTCGATCGCGCGGCCGGACCTTGCGGTGATCGGCGCGCAGCGTGTGTTGCTGCCCTTCACCGATGCAAAGTGGCCTCGCCGTACGGTCATCCAGGACACAACATCGCTGGCTGTGCACCCGATCGGCACCGCGGTACCCCTGCGAGCTCTGCTCACGCGGACGGACGCGGCCGAGGGCCGCACGCGCGTGACCGCGGAGCACCGCCTCGTGATCGATGGGCGCACCGAGCCCTGGCGCACGAGCCCGCTCACCGCGCAACGAGCAAGCGACGACGGCGAGCTCTATGAGCGGCTGCTCGAACCGACCGTTCCCCAGTCCGCTGAGCGTGTCACGCTCGAATACCGGATCGAGACCAAGGACGACCGCACGGAGCTCCGCAGCGTTCGCCTCGTGCATCCGCCTCGGGTCACGAACGCCGCACTGACTATCCAGGAGCCCGCGTACCTGCCGGAGGCAGCAGGCAGCGAGATCGTGCGAGGTGAGCGGCTGCTCGCGTCTGCGCCGGGCGCAGCGGAACTGGTCAGCCCGATCCTGGCGGGCAGCAAGGTATCGCTCACGCTTGAAACGAGCCGACCGCTGCCGGTCCCCGAAGAGGAGACCGAGCGCGAGGTGTGGTTAGCACTGACGCTGGGCATTGATGACATCGTTGAGACACCGCTGCCAAGCTTTGCATCGAACGAGCAGACCTGGGTGCTGACCTGGGACGCCGAAGACAGCAAGACACTGCGCATCGTGCTGACTGATGAGGATGGCATCCGGTCGCGCGAGCCTCTGGTGCTTGGTTTCGACACGATCGTCGACCGCCCGCCCAGCGCGGTGCTCACGGCCCCGGACCGGGACGAAGCAGTGCTCGCGGGTGCGCTCGTGCCAGTCGCGGGCGAGGGGCGGGATGACCTTGGGCTTGAAGCCGTCTGGGTAGACATCACCATCGAGCAGCGGACGCTCGGGAGCGACGGCAACACCGAACCCGGGGAGACCCGTGAGCTGATGCGTGTGGACGATCGTGGTGCGCCGGCGCTCAACGCGTCGATGGATCTTGATCTTGCAACCGTCGATGCGGGCGGGAGAGCACTCGAGCCGGGCGACACTGTTGTGCTTGAGGCGGTCAGCGTGGACGTGTTCGCGGCTCCGGACGGAACCGCGCGCGAGCCCGTGCGTTCAACGCCCAGACGCCTGCTGATTATCGAAGAAGCGGAGTTCGTCGAGCGGATCCGCAACGAGCTCGGCGCAGTACGCCGCTCGGCGATCCAGCTCGACCGAGATCAGGCCGAGCTGACCGAACGGGTGCGATCGGGCGTTCTCGGGCCCGGCGCGGAGCGTGACCAGGCCTCGATCGGTGAACGGTCCGAGGGCCAACGCCGCGCCGTGGAACGACTCGCGGAACGTGCCGAGCAGAACAGACTCGGCGACGAAACACTTGAGGATCTTCTGGACCGTGCCGCGGAGTCGCTCGGACGCGCGGGTGAAGCATCGCAGCGCGCAGGCGAGCAGCTCCAGCGGGCGAGCGAGGCCGAGGCGGGGAACGAACGGCGATCGGCGCGTCAAGACGCCGAGACAGAGCAACGCCGCGTCCGTGATGAACTCGCGAACCTTGCGGAGATGCTCGACCGGGGTGAGGACGATTGGCTTGCGCGGCGGGGCGTCGAACGACTGCTCGAAGAGCAGCGCAGGCTCCAGGACGAGACCGAAGAGCTCGGGCAGGAGACCGTTGGGCAATCACTCGATCAGCTGACGCCCGAGCAGCTCACCGAGCTTGAACGCCTCGCGGAGCAGCAGGCGGACCTCGCGGAACGAGCGGAGCAAGCGATCGAGCAGCTTGCGGAGCAGAGCCGGAACGCGGCTGAGCGAGATCCGTCGCAATCACAAGCCCTCGCGCGTGCGGCCGCGCGTGCCCGAAGCGAAGGCGTCACCGAGCAGATCGAGCAAGCCGGTGAGAGCCTTGAACAGAACCAGACGTCGCAGGCGCAGCAACAGCAGCAGGACGCGATCGAGGCCCTTGAGCAGGTGCTCGAAGACATCGACCGCGCCGAACGGGGACGTGATGAGCGGCTCCGCCGCGTGCTCGCCGACCTGATGGACGAGATCGAGCGGCTGATCGCGATGCAAGAAGACGAGTTGGTGCGGCTCGCTGAGGCCCCGAACGATGGATTGGGCCCGCTCGCCGATGGCATGATCGCGCTGCACGAGGCGACTCTCGGCGCCGCGGATACCGCGCGCGCAGGTGATGGCGGCACCGACACCATCGCGACCACCCTCGAGCGTGCGGGGACGAGCCAGACCTCCGCGATCGTTGAACTACGCGGCGTAACGCCCTTGCGCGAAAACGTTGAACGGCTCGAAACCGAAAGCCTTGAGCTCCTGCGACAAGCACTCGAGGAAGCACGGGCACTCGACGAAGCGGCGCAGGATCGGCAGCAGCAACGGGCCAGGGACGAACTCGCCAGAGCGTACAAAGCAGCGCTCGCCGAACAGGTCGCGATCCGCGAGGACACTGAGCCTCTTGTGGGCGAACGGCTCGGCCGGCGCGAACAACGAACCGTGCGCGGACTCGGCGAGCGACAGCTCTTGCTCCGCGCGACCCTGAACGAGCTGCTGAACGAGACAGAGGGGCTCAGCGACGCGGCGGTGTTCGATTTTGCGCACCGCCGGCTCGACAACATCAGCGCCCGCGCAGGCGAAGCAATGGGTCGAGGCGAAGCAACGAGCGCGGTCATCCGCGATCAATCGACGGTCGAGACCGTCCTCCGCGGCCTGGTCGAGGCCTTGGACCAGGAGCCTCCCAGCGATGAGTTCCGCGAGGACTCGGGCGGGGGCCAGGGCGGTGGTGCCGGTGGTGGCCAGGGCGGAGAAGACGAGCTTGTGCCGCCAATCGCGCAGCTGAAGCTGCTGCGGGCTCTTCAAGCCGAAGCGCTCGACCGGACGAGAGACGCGTCTGACGCACCGGACGACGTGAGCGCCGAGTTCGAACGAGAGGAGATCGGGGAGCTCCAGGGCGAGATCGCCGACCTCGGCCAGCAGATGCTCGAAGCGCTCCAGGAATCCTCGGCCGGAGGCCAGCCTCTTGTCCCGGGCGGAGAACCAGAGCAGGCACCCGATCCGGATGCGGAGGGAGACGAGTGATGAACCACTTCCTACTGCTTACTGCCATGTGCGCGGCGTGCAGCCTTACGTCTCTTCAGGAGCAACCCCGGGAGCCTCCGCCACAACCTGAGGCGGCGAAACCCGCCCAAGCAGCCGAGGGACCCGCGGAGCAGCCCGAGGACGACGGCGAGCTTCCGAGCCTCGACGAACTCCTCGGCCTCGATGACGAGGACAACGCTGGTGACGACATCATCCCCGAGACCGATGTGGGTGAGGAGGAACTCGACGACCTGCTATCGGGGGCGCAGGTCGCCGACGAGTTCACGCAGGCGATCGGGCTGATGGACCGCAGCGCTCTGCGAATTATTGAGGCGGGCGACCTGTCGCTCACCACCCAGCGGATGCAAGAGGATGCGCTCGACCGGCTCGACAAGCTGATCGAGAACGCAGAGCAGCAGGAACAGCAGCAGCAGCAGCAACAACAGCAGCAGCAAGAGCAGCAACAGAACGTGCCGCAGCAACAACGCCAGCAGCAACAGCAACAAGAACAGTCACAGGGCGATGGATCGCAGGAGATCCAGGCCCCGACCGGCAACGACGTAACAACCAATGAGCTGATCAACGCGAGCCGTGCTGCCTGGGGGGCGTTGCCCCAGCGTGTCCGCGACGCGTTGGTCCAGGGCTCCGGCGACCAGTTCAGCCGGATGTACAGGTCGCTGACCGAGCGGTATTACCGACGGTTGGCCGAGGAGCCCGACCGATGAAGCACCTCATTGCAGCGATCGCGTTTTCATTCGGTCACGCGGCCTTCGCGCAAGACCTGGAGCGTGCCGGCGCCGAGAACAACGCCGCCGAAGGCGAGATCACACCAGAACTCAACGCCGCGATCGAGCGGGGCATGGCGACGCTTGCCGCGCTCCAGAACGACGACGGCTCGTTCGGGTCGGGCCGCTACGGGCCCAATGTCGCGGTGACCAGCCTCGCGTGCCTTGCCCTGATGGCCGACGGGAATCTCCCGGGCCGTGGCCCATATGGCGCCGTCGTTGGCAAGGGGCTTGAGTACATCCTCGCGAATGCCGCGGACAGCGGCCTGATCGCCGCGGACAACGCGAGCGGTCCCATGTACGGACACGGCTTCAGCACGCTGTTCCTGGGTGAGATCTACGGCGCCACGGCAGGCGGGGCGGACACCGCGCTTGCGGACCGCGTGTATGACGCTTTGGTTCGCGCGGTGCGCCTGATCGAACAAACACAAAACGATGAAGGCGGCTGGCGCTACAACCCGGTGCCTTATGACGCCGATTCGAGCGTGACGATCTGCCAGATCATGGGGCTCCGAGCGGCGCGAAACGCGGGTATCGAGGTGGACAAGAAAGTCATCGATAACGCGGTGGAGTACATCCGCAAGTGCCAGAACCCCGACGGTGGGTTCCGATACCAGCTCGATGGTGGCGCGAGCGCATGGCCGCGATCGGCGGCGGGCGTCGCGAGCCTCCAGTACGCCGGCATCTATGAGGATGCCCAGATCGACGCGGGTATCAGCTACCTCAACGCGAGCGCATTCCCGGGCCGGAACCGGAGCAGGGCGCACTACTTCTACGGGCATTACTACGCGGCCCAGGCGATGTACCTCGCGGGCGGCGAGGCGTGGGCCGAGTGGTGGCCCGCGGTGCGGGGCGAGCTGCTGGCAAACCAGGCGGACGGGGGACACTGGCCCGATCGGGGGGTTGGTAACGCCTACGGAACAGCGATGGCGCTGATCGTTCTTCAGATGCCCAAGCGGTACCTGCCGATCTTTCAGAAGTAATCGTGGGACAGACGCAGCCGCACGCCGGCTGGTCGCGAAAGCAGATCCGATGAGGACGCTCGCAACCATCCTGACACTCGCCGCCGCGAGCGCTGCTGTGGCCGATGTGCCAAGGCTGCTGATCTCGCCCGACCTCACCGAGCGGCTCGTGCGTCTCACGGCGATCGATGGCGACCTCGTTGAATATGAAACCGAAACCGGGCTGCTCCGCCGCGAACCCGCCAGCGGTGTGCTGGCTTTGCTCGAGCCAGATGGGGCCCGGATCGTCAGACCAGAGCCAGAGGGCGCTTGGCTGATCGAGCTGACAGATGGGCAGCGACTCTTCGGTGCACCCGGCGAAGGTGACGGGAGGCCCGACGCGGTCGCGTGGGAAAGCCGGCTCGTCGGGATGACCTATATCGATCTGGACCGGATCGATCGGATCGAGCGGCTCGGAACGTTCGGTCAGGGCAACCCGGCCGAAGCAGGCAGCGACGATCTGGTCGTGCTAACCAACGGCGACGTGGTCCAGGGCTTTCTGCTCGCCTTCGGGCCCGACGGCACCGAACTCGACGCGGGTGGCGCCGAGCTCGTCTTGCCGCTTGAGCGGGTCGCCTCTGTGGACCTTGCGACACCGGAATCCGGGCCCTCGGGCGTTGTGCTGCGACTCGCTGATGGCTCGGTCGTCGCCGCTCAGTCGCTTTCGCCCAGCTCGGCCGCGGGCGTTGCGCCGGGGCTGGAAGTCTCAGCCGCGCCGTTCGGGACCGTAAGTGAGTCGGTGTCGAATGAGGCCGATCCATTCCGTGCGGCGCTGGCCGATATCCGGTCGGTCGTGTTTGACGCTGCGGCCTTGCGACCGCTGTCATCTGTCGAGCCCGAGCAGGAATCACCGGTCGGTGACCGCCGATGGACTCCTCCGATGGACACCGTGGGCGCCGACACATCGCCAATCGGCGCGGGCGATCTGGTTATACCCGGCCCGATGGAGATCCGCTGGCGCTTGCCCGAGGACGCGTCGCGGATCGCGTTCGACGCGGAACTCGCGAACGTCGGGCCCTGGGCCGCGTGCGACCTCGTTGTGCTGCTGGCCGATGGCCCTGAGACCGTGACAGAGCTTGCGCGGTTGGAGCTGAGCGAGCAAACGCCCAGGGGCCGCATCAACGAAGAACTCGGGGGCGCAGGGCTGCGCCGTCTTGTGATCAGGCTGGAGCCTGGCAGGTTCGGACCGATCCGCGACCGCGTGATCCTGCGCCGCCCGCTGCTGCTGATCGGCGAATAGCCAGCCAGCCGACCCGGCTATCTCAGCTTCACGGTCGCGAGCGCTGCAACCACGAGCAGCACCGAGAGGATCCACATCCGACTCACAACCTGCTGCTCTTGCCAGCCGCCCAGGTGGAGGTGATGGTGATACGGCGCGCAGCGGAATATCCGCTTGCCGCCCGTGCTTCGGAAATAGGCGACTTGGGCGACAACAGACCCGATCTCGATCAAGAACACGCCGCTCATAATAATGACCGCGATCTCTTGGCGGATCACGATCGCGATGTAGCCGATGATGCCACCCAGGCAGAGGCTGCCGGTGTCACCCATGAACACCGACGCGGGGGCGCAGTTCCACCACAGGAATCCCAGGCATGCGCCAGCGGTGGCGCCGGCGAGGATGCCCAGCTCATCCGCGGCGATGACGTACGGCACGAGCAATGCCCTGGACCACGCCTCCTGGCCACCGACAAGCGCGAGCACCATCAGACCCAGCGCGACAGACGCGCTGCACCCGCTCGCGAGACCGTCCATCCCGTCAGTGATATTCACCGCGTTGCTCATGCCCGCGGTGAAGAGCGTCATCGCGACGACGTACAGGCCCAAGTTGAGGTAGGAAAGCTGCTCGTTAACCAGGAGGGTGCCGGAGTCGTAGGTCTTCTGGAAGGGCAGGTTGATGACATGGGCGAGGCTGTCACCCTCCGGGTTGATCCCAGCATTGAACGCAAAATAGCCGAACAGTGCCGCAAAGCCCAGCTGCGCAACGAGCTTTTCCCAAGGCTTGAGACCCTGTCGCCCACCACCACGCGCAGCCGCCGTTAGCTTCAGGTAGTCATCAATGAAACCGATCCCGCTAAACCAGAAGACCAGAAGCAAACCGATATAGACATACGGCTCACGGATGTCGGCAAGCAGAAAGTTCGATCCCAAGATCGCAAGCGCGATCAGCAGCCCGCCCATCGTCGGCACATTCCGCCGGCTCGCGGCATGGCTACGGAGCGCCTCGGCATCGGTCTGTCCTGTGTCACCGATTTTGAGCCGCACGAGTTGCTTGATCGTGGGCTTGCCCAACAGGATGACAAGTGCGAAGGCGAGGAGGAGCGCCGCGAGGGCGCGGAACTCAACCTGATCGAGCACCCCGAACGGCCAGTACAGACCGGCCTCGTCCAGGTTCTCGCGGAGTAGATCGAAGAGGACGTACAACATCGGGTCGGATCAGCGTTCGGTCAGTGTGCCCGCAGAGTTCTCGAGCGACTCGACCACACGCTCGAGCCGCACGCCCCGGGAGGCTTTGAGCAGGACGACGTCGCCCGGCGCCAGCGTCATCGCGGCCTCCCTTGTGCCCTCATCGGTCGCTTCGAAGGCTTGAGCCTCAACATCGGCCGCATCGAGGACCGGTTTCATGCCCCCCGCGAGCTTACCGACGAGCAGAACTCGGTCGGCGGCGTCGGACTGCACGATCAGCCGCGCCGCCTCTTCGTGCAACGCTGGCCCCTCGGACGCGAGTTCCAGCATGTCGCCCAGCACGAGGACTCGCTCGCCGTTGTTGTCTGGTGTCGGGAGGCTCGCGAACAGCCTGATCGCGGCGGCCATCGACTCCGGATGGGCGTTGTATGCGTCGTTGATCACCCTGATGCCGGCGACCGTTTGGGGCTCCAGCCGCATCGGAGCGGGCGCGGCCCGCGCAAGCCCGGCGCGGATCGCTTCATCGGAGAGCCCGAACGCCCGCCCCACCGCGATCGCCGCTCCCGCGTTGCTCGCGTTGTGAACACCGAGGAGAGCAATGCAGAACGCGGCGTCATCGACATCGAACCGCGTGCCGTCCCAGTCCGCGACGACCTCACGAATCGAGACATCGCACATCGGATCCGTCCCAAAGGTGATCCGATCCGCGAACCCGGATGTTCGATCGAGCAGCCGCGGCTCGTCCCCGATGACAACCAGGGTGCCGTCCGCCGGCACGCCCTCCAGCAAACCGGCGGCCTCGTCTGCGATCCCATCGAGTCCGCCCAGCCCCTCCAAGTGCTCGCGACCCAGACTCACGAGCACCCCGGTATCGGGCCGAACGATCGCGGCCAACTCGGCGGTCTCGCCCATAGAGCTGGTCCCGATCTCGCAGACCAGGTAGTCGTCATCGGGGCGGGCGTTCAGCATCGTCAGACTGACGCCGAGACGGTTGTTGAAGCTCTTGTGGCTGTGCGATCCAGTGAGCGTCTCGCTCAGCACCGACCCGATTAGTTCCTTCGTCGTGGTCTTGCCCGCTGAGCCGGCAACCCCCACGACGCAGACATCGCGAAGTTCGTCGCGGTACGCCTTCGCGAGCGTGACGAGCGCCAACTCGGCATCATCGACGCGCACCACACCGAAGCCTTCCGGTAGCGCACCGAGCAAGGAAAGATCGGTTACGAACGCGGCGGCCGCACCCCGCTCTGCCGCCTTCTCAACGAACCCGTGGCCGTCGGTCTGCGCTCCTCTGAATGCGAAGAAGAGCTGACCACTCCGGAGCGATCGTGTGTCGATGGCCGCGCCGAAGACAGACCGCTTTGTACTGCGGATCACCTCGCCACCGGCGGTGCGTGCAAGGCGTTCGAGATCCCAGAAGGCGGCCCCCATCACGCCGGCCCTGCGACCTGCGCTTCGCGCAGGCGAGCGAGCAGGGCCGCGCGGGCGTGCTCTCGGTCGTCGAAGGGCACGGCGATCACCGTTCCATCCGCACCCGCGATCTCCTGGGTCGTCTCGTGACCCTTCCCAGCAAGCAATACCACGTCATTCGGACGCGCGCCGCGGACGGCGGCGAGCACCGCCCGCTCACGCCGCGCCTGGACATCCACGCGTCGCCGATCGCGGTCAGATATACCTGTGAGCACCTCGTCGATGATCTCGCTGGGCTGCTCGCTGCGCGGGTTGTCACTGGTGACGATCACGCGGTCCGCGAGTTCCGCCGCGATCGAGCCCATGCGTGGCCGCTTGGAACGGTCCTTCTCGCCCCCGCAGCCGAACACCGCCCATAGCCTCGCACCCTCGGGTACGACGGGTCGGAGTCCTTCGAGCGCCGCACGCAGGGCATCGTCCGAGTGCGCGAAATCCACGTAGACCGCGGGGAGCGGGACGCCGACCGCCTCGATCTCCACACGTTCGAGCCGCCCCGCGGGCGGCCTCACCGCGTTGAGCGCAGGCACGACGGCACCCGCGGGCAACCCCACGACATACGAAGCCGCGACGGCCTGGAGCGCGTTCATCGCGTTGTGCCGCCCATGGAGCTTCAGCAGCACTTCGGCCTCGCCCCAGGGGCCATGGAGCGTGAGCTCGCTGCCAGCCGGCGACTCATCGTGCAACTCGACCCAGGCATCGGCGTCGCGCTCGTCATCAGCGCGGCATCGGATCACCGGGCCGTCGAAGTCCTCGACCATGCCTTCCGATGCGGGATCGTCGGCGTTGACCACAGCGGTTCCGCCGGACACCACGAGACCGAAAAGGCGTCGCTTTGCGGCGGCGTACGCCTCCATCGACACGTGATAATCCTGGTGATCGCCAGTGAGATTCGTGAATACGCCGACATCAAACGAGAGGCCCGCGGCCCGCTTCTGATCGAGCGCGTGGCTCGACACCTCCATTGCGCACCACCCGCACCCGTGCTCGTGCATCGTCGCGAGCGTTCGGCTCAGCTCCAACGCCGGGGGGGTGGTCATCGAAGCCGGCGCAACCTCGCGGCCATCATCGATCTCGATCGTGCCGATGAGCCCGCAACGCTGGCCGGCATGGTTCAGCAGGTGGTGCGCAACGTGCGCCACGGTGCTCTTGCCGTTGGTCCCTGTGACACCGATGAGCTTCAGAAGTTGGGTTGGCCCGCCGAAGAACCGCTCCGCGATTTCCGCGGTCGCCTGCGTGACATCGTCCGCGACAAGCACTGTCAGACCGTGGAAATCGAGTGAGGCATCATCGGTCACGACGGCGCACGCCCCTGCGCGCCGAGCATCCCCGACAAAGCGCTTACCGTCCTGTGCGGTGCCGGCGCGAGCGATGAAGAGTGAGCCGGTCACAGCGGTGCGGCTGTCTTCGGTAAGGTCACTGACCCGTACACCCTCGGGTGGCGGACCCGCAGCGTGATGCAGACCGATTCCCTGGATCAGCTTCGCGAGATCCATCTTTGCCTTTCTCGCTCGGGGTCCGTCCCGAGCCCTGAGAATACCCGCGGTCAGGGCAGGATGAGCATCGCATCCCCATAGCTGTAGAAGCGATACCTCCGCTCTACCGCCTCGCGGTACAAGCTGAGGAGTCTTGGAGCGCCGTCCTCGAACAGACTCGCGACCAGGGCGATGAGCGTTGATCGCGGCAGATGGAAGTTCGTCAGCAGCCCATCCACCGACCGCCACTCATGACCGGGAGTGATCAGGAGATCGGTCTCGAGCCACTCCGGGGCACCCTCGCGTGCCGCGAACGACTCGAGCGTCCGCACAGTCGTCGTGCCCACAGCGATCACCCGGCCTCCAGCGGAACGGGTCTGCTCGATCGCCCGCCCCGCCGACCCCATGGAGCACCGCTCGGTGTGCATCGGATGATCCTCGAGACGATCGGTCTCCACCGGCTTGAACGTGCCTGTGCCAACATGGAGCACGGTGTCCGCTCGATCGATCCCACGGTCCGCAAGCCGCGCGAGCAGATCGTCGGTGAAGTGCAGTCCCGCCGTCGGGGCGGCGACCGACCCCACCGCCGCCGGGTCGGCGTACACCGTCTGATACCGCGTCCGGTCGGCCTCATCGTCGTCCGCCTCGTCTCGGGCCTTCCGTGCCGCGAGGATGTAGGGCGGCAGTGGCGTCAAGCCGGCCCGATCGAGCGCTTCGAGCACAGGCACCGGCTGGCTGTCTCGCTCGGCTCGCACCCACCAGGCCCCGCCTTCGCTTGGGTCAGGCTCCATCAAGGTAAACACGACGCCGGTCGGTGCCCCCGCTCCGTCCTCAAGCTCGATCGGCGCGCCAACGCGGAACCGCCGACTGCGCAGCATCGCGCTCGCACGGCTCGGATCTGTGGGATCCGAGTGAAGGTACAGACCCCGAACCCGCCCGCCCGTATCGAGACGCACGCCCTCGAAGCGTGCGGGGACGACCTTTGACGTGTTGAAAACGACGAGGTCACCCGGATCCAGCAGTTCCGGCAAGTCCGCAATTGTGCGATGCTCAAGCCGCGAGGGATCGCGCCTCGAAACGACCAGCAACCTCGCGCTGTCGCGCGGGTCGGCGGGCGTCGTCGCGATCAGTTCGGCCGGGAGGTCGTAGTCGAGTTCATCGATCCGCACGGGGGGGTGTCTCCGCGCCGCATCGCCGGCGTGCACCGTGTGTTGACCAGACGCGACACGCGTGCGCCGCCCGCCAAGCCTGGGTTGTTCTACGCCCGCATTCCGACGCTGTCCGTTGCACATCTATCGGACGATCGCGTTCGGGCACACGCTTCGCAACTGGCATCTCCGCACTTGCGGATCGAGTCGTTCCAGAGCTGGGTATCGTCGGCGCAGCCCCTGCGCGTCGAGGAGGGTTCGCGCCTTCGGCTCGCCGGATCACCGGTCGAACCGACCGAGCGAGCCACCCTGAGCGAGCACAGGCTCAGCCACGGACGATCCGCTGACATCGCCGAGCTCGGCAGCCCGTGTGGCGTGCGTCCTCTTCGGGACGCCGCCGGAGCGGCGGCACGGCTGACGCACGGCGTCGCGGACGACCACCAGTCGTACGAGGAGAGGTGCGCGACCGGAACGCCGGGGCCCGCAGGGGGGCCCCGGCCCGGTCTTCGTTCAACCGACGTACGTTCTGCAGGCACACCCCTGATCGGTGAAGTCTTCGCGATACCCACGAGGACACGGGCACAGGCCTTTGCGATCGAGGCGTACGCAGCGCCCACGGCCTCCAGGCCCGGCGAGCTCATCGACATCTTGTACTAAAGCGACGGCGGCTCTAGTCGTACGCCTGCACAAGCCTGGCGCCGGGGTAGTAGACGCTCAGGATGTCGGGCCATGCGCGGCCCTGCTGTGCAAGCGCCTTGCATCCAAACTGGCACATGCCGACGCCGTGCCCGAAGCCGCGGCCCTCGAACCGGAGCGTCGAGCCGGACGAGATCACCAGGAAGTCTCCGCTGAGAACACGGTCGTCCATCTTGGGGGAGGGCAGACCGGAGGCCGCTGTGTTCGAGGCAACGCGGAGGTCTTCGGCGCTGAAGTCCACCGCTTTGCCGTGGATATCGATCACGCGATACTTGCTGGGGCGTCCGGCGTCGTTGTGCGCCAGCTGCCTGATCTCACTGATCGTTGACAGTGCCGCGACATCGGGCCTTGAACGGTTGCGTCCGAACGTGCGCACGCGAAGCGTCAGCTCGTCGGCGTCGCGCGAACGCGACCAACGGTAGTAGCGTGACTGCTGGCAATGATGCTCGCGATCATTGGCCTGAAGAGGTCTCGCGCGGTTATATGAATACGCGCGGCCCACCGGGAATGTGTCCTCGGCAGAGGCGGGCCGGCCGCCGCATGTGCTGCTGTAGTAGGCCCGGAGCAGGCGGCCCCGATCGGAGAGCACGATCCCGCGCGTGGTCTCGGCTGCGCGGCGGGCAACACGGAGTTGTGTACGGCCGCCGTAGACCTGATCCTGAGTGGTGTTCACGAGGTCATAGTGCCTCTGGCTCTCGCGAGCCCGCTCGCGCTCATGGAGCGCGTAACTGCGAGCCGCGACCGCCTGCGCCTGGAACGCCGCACGGGGCCACGTGCTGTAGAGTTCCTTGGCGATCACACCCGCGATGTACTCCTCCATATCGATCAGGGCGACAACGTCAAGTGCAGTGCCCGAGTCCACGACGTGCACCCGGATATCGCCAGGCTGCTCGACACCTCCGACGACCACGTGCCGTTCGGGAGCACCACGCGGCGCGACCGGCGCGATCTCTAAGCCCTCGGTGACCTTCGTGCTATCCGGCAACGAGCGGGGACGGAACCGCATCGTCTCATCGCCCCGGCGGATGACGAAGAAGTTGTCGGTCGCCTGAATTGTGAACGGGGTCGGCAGTGTGAAGGCATCGGACCCATCGGGCGGACGGATGATCACCCGGTCGCCTGTGGATGACTTATCCGAGGCATCGATCACGTCACCGATCTCGATGCGTCGAGCCGAGTCGGTCGTCAGGATCCGGACCACGGGCTCGTGGCTCACGGTGCGACTGGCGGGCTGGGCGGTGGTCGTGCCGGCGCCCAGCAAAGACAGCCCAGTGATCGCAACCAAGAGCGTGGCGAGCGCGCCCCCAAGGCGGGCTGGAGTGAGCATGCGGGTCGGGTCCTTCCTTGCCGTTAATGCTGGACCCGTGTTGAGGGCCCGATGTCTTGCACCACAGTGAACCTGGGCACACAGAACAGGCTACCGGGAGCTCATCGAGACGGTGCAGCTTGAGCAAGCCTCGCATGTTCGATAGGATTCTGTTCGGATGCCGAACGGTGACCCACAACCCCATCTCGACGATCAATCCAGATTGGAGCTACTCGGTTTGGTCCTCACACCTGGGCTCGGGCCGGTCCGGATCGCGCGACTCCTCGAACGGTTCGGATCTGCGGGTGCCGTGCTCGGCGCTTCAGCCGCCACTCTTGCCAGTGTGCCGGGAGTTGGTGCGAAGACTTCAGAAACTGCCGTGCGTTCGTTTGGTGAGGCACTGAGGTCTGCGGAGCGTGAGCTTGAACAAGCTATTTCGCAAGGGATCACGCTCATCGCGCGTGGGGAGTTGGCGTACCCAGGCTTGCTCGATTCGATCCCTGCACCCCCACCGATCTTGTATGTGAAGGGTTCATTGCCGACCTCACCAACCGTTGCGATGGTTGGTGCAAGATCATGCACAGCTTATGGGGTTATGCAATCCGAACGGTTCGCCAGTGTGCTTGCAGGTGCGGGCCTTTGCATCGTTTCTGGCGGGGCCCGGGGGATCGATACGGCCGCCCATCGCGGGGCAATCCGCGGCGCACCGACCGACCAGCCGGCCACAGTCGCGGTGCTCGGGTGTGGACTCAATGAGACCTACCCACCGGAGAACGGTCCGCTGTTCGACGAGATCGCCGAGCGGGGGGCTGTGATCAGCGAACTTCCGCTCTCAACGCCGCCCGATTCATCCAACTTCCCGGCCCGGAATCGGATCGTGAGCGGGCTCTCGCTCGGGACACTCGTGCTCGAGGCGGGGGAACGATCTGGCGCCTTGATCACCGCGCGGCTGGCCGCTGAAGAGCATGGACGAGAAGTCATGGCTTTGCCCGGCCGGGTGGATTCGGCCGCGAGCGCCGGGTGCCATCGCCTGATCAAATCTGGCGGAGCATTACTCGTGAGTGAGCCTTCAGATGTGATGCTCCAGTTAGAAACGCCTGCCAGACATGAACATGCGGGGACACACGAAGCCAGATATAGAGGAAGTTCACCAGAGTCGAACGACAACCCTGTGCTCTTCGTATTGAGGTCGGGACCAACGGAAGGCCTTACAGCAGAAGAACTTTCGGAGCAAACTGGTCTCTCGCCATCGGAAGTTCGCAGCGCAGTAACGCTCTTGGAAGTCCGCGGATTCGTAACTCGCAGCGCGTGTGGTCGGATCCGGGGGTAAGGGCCGCACGTAAGGGCCGACGGAAGGGGTCCATTCGGATCCAATTCTGGGGCGGGAACACCCGGAAAAACCCTGGAAGTGCTTGCTGCATCAGGGGCATAGCGTGAACGATCGGTGCGCAAACGCGTTCTGTTCGGTACGTACAAAGTACGTCAATGGCTTACTTGGCCCCGATTGGGAACCCTCGTTTGCGACTCAGAAATGTTGGGCCAATACCCAGGTGAACGGAGGTCAAAAAACTAGCATCTTTCCCTTGCAGATACCGATCAAAGTGCTTATCGTATACCAAACAGGATGGACGCTGGTTTGGAGCAGGGCGTTGATTGCGATGGACCGCAGATCGAGTATCTCTGGCGTGGGGGCAACACCCGATCAGGGGGCAAATCCCTGGTCACAAAGGTGGCGTGACGCCGAGGTACCAAATGACGGTTGCACATCTGGATCATGGAGCGGCCCCGTGGTCGTCCTTGGTCCGGGCGGCGGCTTCATCGAGCTACCGCTGGGGTTGGGTGAGTCGGGCGTGGGTGGTCCCACCGACTCGGGGAACACATTGAGGAGGGTCACCGTCGCCTTTGGGGTCGGCGTCGGAGGCTTGCTGTGCGGATCGGCTGCTGTGGCCGAGAAGGCGGCTAGCACACTCCTCGGATTCGTGCGCAGACATACCACCGGGGGGCTCGGTGGTCTGGGCACCGGGCGTGTGGGGGCCATCTCTCCACGCGCAGGAACGGAGACGGATGATGAACCTCACTCCGAAGCAACTCAAGATCCTTCAACTGATCCGGGACTGGCGTGTGCGCCGGGGTTATTCGCCGACGATGCAGGAGCTGGCCGACGAGATCGGCGTCAGCAAAGTCACCGTGTTCGAGCACGTCGAAGCGCTGATCAAGAAGGGCGCTCTTATCCGCGAGCCCAACAAGGCTCGCTCTTTGTCGATCGCTGACGGCGCCGCGGTTCCGGATGAGGCCAGGCCGCTCAAGTATCCGCTGGTCGGCAAGATCGCGGCGGGCTATCCGATCGAGAAGGTTGCAAACCAAGAGGAGATCGATCTTCAGGATCTGCTGGGCAACCCCCACGACCGGGCGGACTCCGCGTTCGCCTTGCAGGTCGAGGGGGACAGCATGCGCGACGAGGGCATCCTCGATGGTGATGTTGTGCTCGTCGAGCGAACACAGGTTGCACAGAACGGGGATCGCGTCGTTGCGCTTCTTCCGGATGGATCGACCACACTCAAGACCTTCTTCAAGGAAGACGACCACATCCGTCTGCAGCCTGCCAATCCGGACTTCGAGCCCATCCGCGTGAAGTTCTGCCAAGTCCAGGGCATCGTGCGGGGCGTCGTCCGTCGCTACTGAAGCCCGGGGCCCTCACGCTGGTACATTGCCTCACCGAGCGCCAAGTCCATAGGGCATGGCTCGTGGGAGGCTGACTGATGCTCCGTGATCGTCTGAATCGTCTCTTGACCGCCGTATCACTTGGTGCGGCGGTTTTTCTTGCGCTCACCGGTTGTGCCAGTTCTGATTCAAACTCGGGCACGCTGATTGTCCTGAACAAGGACGGCGCTTCCGCCTCCCTCTTCGATCGGTCAACAGGTGACGAGGTTGCGCGACTCGACGTGGGCGAGGGGCCCCATGAGGTCGCGGTATCCCCGGACGGGAACACCGCGGTCGTGTGCAACTACGGGCAGGACACACCGGGGAACACGCTGTCCGTCATGGACATCCCGACGCAGCGGGTCGTACGCACGATCCCGCTGGGACGGCACACGAGGCCCCATGGCATCGTCTACATGGGCGACGAGCGTGTGACGGTGACGGCCGAGGGCAGCCGGCGGCTCCTGGTCGTGAATGTGACCAGCGGGATCATCGAGGCCGCGATCGGAACGGAGCAGGAAACGAGTCACATGGTGGCGACGACACCCGATGCGTCGCGCGCGTTCGTGGCGAATATTCGCTCGGGCACTGTGTCTGCGATCGATCTGACAGAGCGCGAGCTGATCGAGATCATCGAGACCGGGGCGGGGGCCGAGGGCGTGGATGTCTCGCCGGATGGGGCGGAGGTGTGGATTAGCAACCGCGCGGCCGACACGGTCACAATCCTCGACGCACAGACTCTTGAGGAACTCGCCGAGTTTCACGCGCCGAGCTTTCCGATCCGCGTGAAGTTCACGCCCGATGGCGAGCGGGTGCTCGTCTCGTGTGCACGATCGGGTGATGTGGCGGTCTACGACGCCGCGACGCGAGAGGAACTGGGCCGTGTGTCGATGTTCGGTCAGGGTGTCGAGACCGGGCGCAGCATCATCGGCGGCTCGGGCCCGCTCCCGATCGGGATTCTGATCCCGCCCGACGGCAAGTACGCGTATATCGCGAATACGAACGCGGACACCGTGACGGTGATCGATCTCGACACACTCGAGATCGCGAGCCGCTTTGATGCGGGGCCCGAGCCCGATGGGATGGCTTGGAGCCCTGTGGAGTTCGAATAGAATCGTTGGCTTCGATCTCTTAGCGGGACGCAGCCCCTCTAGAACTTGAGGTGGTCCGGGCGTTCCTTGGGTGGCTTGAAGCCGAGGATCGCGCGAGCGACGGTCAGGTCGATCGGTCTCGTGATCTTGATGTTTGCCTCGTCGCCCTGGACCAGGGTGACCGGTTCGCCGAGCCGCTCAATGAGCGCGGCATCATCAGCGTTAACCGCGGCGTCGCTCAGATCGCCCGCTTCCGCGTACGCCCGCTTGAGCAGCACCGCCTCGAAGACTTGTGGCGTTTGCGCGGCGTAGAGGTTCGTGCGATCGACTGATTCGGTCACAGTACGAGCCTCGCGCTTCGGCGTGCCCGAGTCGCCCAGGATCGCGGCGAGAGGATCGTCATCTCCGCCGAGGCTGGTTGTCTCTTCGCTGCCTCGCTTGAGCGCATCGGTGACCTCGACCGCGGGGATCACGGCGCTGTGTGTTCCTGCAGCCTCAAGCACGCGATCGATCAGTTGCTCGCTGGCACAGGGGCGGGCACCGTCGTGGACCGCGATGTGGGTAGCACCATCGGGCACTTTCTCAAGGGCCGAAGCAACGGTCTGGGCCCGGGTCTGTGCGCCACCCCGGCAGATGGTGACGCCGTACACATTGAGCTTGTCCTGGTGACGGAGGCAGAAGGACTCATGCGCCTCGTCGTCGTGGGGCGCGGCGACGATGATTGATTGGACTTCGGGGCGGCTGGTGAACAGCTCGACCGTTCGATGGAGCACGGGGCGGCCGCCCAGGTCTTCATCGAGTTTGCTGCGTGCGCCGAGGCCCGCACCCTTGAAGCTATCGCCCAGCAGGGCGCCGGGGTCCTGGCGGAATCGGGTCGAGCCTCCGGCGGCGGGGATGATGACGGCGAGGTTCATTGGATCAGGCTAGCGTTTCAGTGATGATCGCGATCTCAGACGACACCCAAGCCCGGAATGTGCTGGGCGGACCGCTGGCCGAGTGCGGGCGCGACCCGGTCACGGGCTTCTTCCGCGATGGCTGC
The DNA here is from genome assembly GCA_039186605.1 of Planctomycetota bacterium. Lineage (GTDB taxonomy): Bacteria > Planctomycetota > Phycisphaerae > Phycisphaerales > UBA1924 > JBCCZZ01. Next base: position 197,888 of record JBCCZZ010000002.1, read on the forward strand.
TGCAACACCGGCCCAGATGACGCGGGAGTCCATGTGGTCTGCGCGATCATGACTGACGAGTTCCTCGCCTTCAGCAAGGCACGCGGGAATGACCTATCGACGCCCAGGCCTGAATGGGCGTTTCCGGGTCTAAAGGCGGGCGACCGGTGGTGCCTATGTGTCCAGCGATGGGTGGAGGCACTTTCCCAGGGTGTCGCGCCGCGGGTGGTTCTGGAAGCGACCCACGAGCGCGCCCTGGACTTCGTTTCGCTCGATGACCTCCGGGCCCACGCGACCGGCGAGTGATTCTGCACCGACAGATCGCCTGGGTGGCCCGGTTTGCCGAGCGATATCGGACCTGTTTGGTGTGAAGCCGCGCAAGATCTGACCGGTAAATGCCCTCTGGAGAGCGGATTCTGGCCGGACCCGAGGGTTCACCCGATACCGTGATTCCGATGGGCCTGCCGCACGCGGAGCAGCGGGCCCGACCGCCTCGATAACGCGAGAAGAGTGAGCCCCCCGATGAAGATGCCCTCGCCGCTGACCGTGGCCCTCGCCTTCCTTGTCTCTGCCCCCGCTGCCCTCGGCCAGATCGCGGACAACGACAAGTACGGCCAGGAAGACCACTTCCGCCAGCTCGATGAGCTGCTGCCTAGCCCCAACTCGTACCGGACCGCCAGCGGCGCGCCGGGGCATGAGTACTGGCAGCAGCAGGTGGACTACGAGATCGAGGCGAGGCTCGATGACGAGCGGCAGCGGCTCGTGGGCACGCAGCTCGTGTCGTACCACAACAACTCGCCCGACACGCTCCGCTACCTCTGGGTGCAGCTGGACCGGAACTACTTCGCGCCGTTCGCGGAGGGACACCAGAACAACACGCAGGGTGACCTTGACCGGATGAGCTTCGGCCAGCTGCGCCGCATGCTCGCGTTTGAAGAGTTCGACGGCAGCTACAAGATCAGCCGCGTGGAGCTTGAGAACGGCACACCGCTCGAGCACACCGTAATCGGCACGATGATGCGGATCGAGCTCCCGAAACCGCTGGGTTCGGGTGACCGTGTTGACTTCCACATCGATTGGTCGTTCAACATCAATGACTCGCGGGTGTTCAACAGCCGGACGGCCGGTGAGTACTTCGAGGAGGACGGGAACTGGCTGTACCTGATGGCCCACTGGTACCCGCGGATGGCGGCGTACACGGACTACGCGGGGTGGCAGCACAAGCAGTTCTTGGGCCGTGGCGAGTTCACACTGGAGTTCGGCGACTACGACGTGAAGTTTGACGTGCCGGACGATCACATCGTGGCGTCCACCGGCGTGCTCCAGAATCCCGAGGATGTGCTTGAGAAGAAGCACATGGAGCGCCTCGAGATCGCCGCCGAAAGCGATACACCGGTGTTCATCGTGACGCCCGATGAGGCCAAAGAGAACCAGGAGACGCCGGCGACGGGCCGCAAGGTCTGGCACTTCAAGGCCGAAGACGTTCGCGACTTCGCGTTCGCATCGAGCCGTCGGTTCATCTGGGATGCTCAGGGCTACCAGAACGGTGATACCGACACTATGGCGATGAGCTACTACCCCAACGAGGGCGAGCCGCTCTGGAGCAAGTATTCGACGCATGCGGTGATACACACGATCGAGACGGCGAACAAGTTCGCGTTCGACTACCCCTACCCGGTAGCGATCAGCGTGAACGGACCGGTCGGCGGCATGGAGTACCCCATGATCTGCTTCAACGGGCCACGACCCGCTGAGGACGGGACCTACTCGGCCCGCAACAAGTACGGCCTGATCAGCGTGATCATCCACGAGGTGATCCACTTCTACTTCCCGATGATCGTCAATAGCGACGAGCGTCAGTGGACATGGATGGACGAGGGGGTGACGACGTTCCTCCAGTTCCTGTGCGAGCAGGAGTGGGAGGACGGCTACCCGAGCCGACGCGGCGCTCCGGAGAACATCGTGCCGTTTATGACGAGCAGTAATCAGCGGCCCATCATGACCAACAGTGAGAGCACGATTCAGTTCGGCGCGAACGCGTATGCGAAGCCCGCGACGGCGCTGAACATCCTCCGCGAGACCGTCATGGGCCGCGAGCAGTTCGACTATGCGTTCCGCGAGTACGCCCGCCGCTGGAAGTTCAAGCGCCCGGAGCCGGCGGACATGTTCCGCACCTTCGAGGATGCGTCGGGCATGGACCTCGATTGGTTCTTCCGGGGCTGGTTCTACACCACCGATCACGTGGACATCTCGGTGACGAACGTCCACCAGTACACGATCGACACACAGAACCCAGCGGTCGAGAAGGGCATCCAGAAGCGGGATCGCGAGGAGCGTGGGCCGCACCTCAGCGAGCGACGCAACGAGGAGCTTGTCAAGCGGACCGACCGCTTCCCCGAGTTGCTCGACTTCTACAACGACTACGACCCGCTCGACGTGACGTACCAGGATCGCCAGCGTTACGACCGTCTGCTCGAGAAGCTCAGTGATGAGAACGCAGACCTGCTGGAAGTCGATCTCAACTTCTACCACATCGAGTTGGAGAACGTTGGTGGGCTCGTGATGCCGGTGATCCTTGAGCTTCACTACACCGATGGCTCGCGGGAGCTCAAGCGTTACCCGGCAACAGTCTGGGTGCAGAACGGCGAGTCCATCGGACTGCTGGTCCACACGCCGAAGACGCTCGAGCGCGTGTTCCTTGACCCGCTGCGCGAGACCGCGGATGCGGATGAGGACAATAACCATTGGCCGCGGCGCATCGGCGAGAGCCGCTTCGAGCTGTTCGAGCGCGGCCCATGGGGCGGCAGTGGTCCGAATCCGATGCAGGAGGCGCGCGAGGCCGAGGACGCGCGGCGAAACCCGTGATTCCCGCACTCGCATCGGTTGTGACGTCGGCCTTGGTCGCGGTTCACCCCTACCACGCCTCGACTGCGGAAGCCGACCTGAACCCTGAAACGGGCCGCCTGCAGGTCTCGATGGAGTTCTACCCGGAGGACCTGGAGCGCGCGCTGAGCCGCGCGCACAGGTCCGACGTGGACCTTGAAGAGACCGAGGGCATCGGCGAGATCATCCAGAAGTACCTGGCTGAGCGTTGGCTCTTCCGACCCGTCGGATCGGATGACGATTTCGAGCCCGAGCCGAGCGATGTGGTCTTCATCGGCATGGAAGTCTTCCCGCGCGAGGCGGTCGTGTACTTCACGATTGGTATGCCTGAAGCGGAGCACGAGGACCTGGAGATGAGCGTCATTACGCTCTTCGAAACCGAGCAAGTTCAAGAGAACGCCGTGCGGCTCAGGCTCGATCCCGAGGGCCCCAGGCGTTCCTTGGTGTACCGCTTCGATTCGCTCTGGCTCCCGCTTGTGGAACCGCCCACGCCCTAATCCGTCGTATCTCGTTGTTTTTAATCAACTTGCGCGATTTGCCATAACCGCTGCAACGCATGCCGCTTGGCCGGACCTCCCTGGTGAATGGGTGTGGGTAGATGCCATCGCCCGGGAGTAATCAAGCAGGGAGATGTGGAGATGAAGCACACGATCGCAGCGATTGCGCTGGGAACCGCGTCCGCCGCGGCCTCGGCCCAACTGGTGTTCGACGAGGCAGCCCTCGGGGACTTCTCGACCGACCCAGGAGCGGGCACCGTGCTCAACTTCGGACTCGGCGAGAACATCGTCCGTGGCGCTATGGGCAACTCGAACGCCGTAAACACCGACTTCTCGAATCCGACCGGCGACCGTGATTTTTTCACGTTCACGGTTGGTTCGGGCCAGTCCGTCACCTCGATCGAGTTGATCGACTGGGGCGTCGCGAACACCGGTTTCATCGCGATTGATGAGGGCACGTCGAGCGTTATCCCGAGCTTTACAACCGATGCTCAGTTGCTGGCCGGCATCCTGGTCAACACGAACGACCTGGGGACGAACCTCCTGGAGGAGTTCACGACGGGCGCCGTGACCGGGAATAGCTTGGCCGCCCCGCTTCTGGGCCCCGGGACCTACACATTCGTTGTGCAGCAGACGACCAACATCACCCACAGCTACGGACTGGCGTTCACGCTCGTCCCGAGCCCGGCGGCCGCATCGGTTCTCGGGCTGGGCGTGCTGGGGGCGCGGCGGCGTCGCTGAGATCCTTGTCCTGCGCTCGGGAAGAAGCCCTTGAATTCGAGCGGCGGTGCGCCGATCATCTCTCTGGTGATCGCCGCACTGCTGCTGTTCTTTGGCGGCCCCGTTGTGATCACTCTTCTTTGACATCTGGGGCCGACTGGCAATCGACCGATCGGATTCGGTCGTCGCGTGGCGTGTCGAGGGGCGTGACCCTCGCTAAAAGCACGCACCCTTTTATAACTGCCGAACCGCAGTACGCTCTGGCGGCCTAAGTAGCCGTCTGTCCGCGCCCTGACGCCCGATGGGGGCGCGGACATTGACATCGGGCTGGCTCACATCCGGTGCATCCAGGGGTGAGGGGCGAGGAGGTTCACTGGACGCTGGGCTCGAGGGAGGCTGTCGCTGGCCGCCCGAAGGGCCGAGATCAAACCAGCGAACACACACGTAGAAGCGCGGCGTCCACCGCTTCGGCACGGGGGTTCGATTCCCCCCGGCTCCATTGAACTCATCAGGTTCCCCACTAGCCTTAGCCGGTCTACAGCTCAAGCGTGAACTCCAAGCTGTCGCAGGCGGTCGGGAAGAAGATCTAGCTGAACCTGTCCGCTGGCGCAGTGATCGAGGCCGTGACGAGTTCATTGATCGTGATGGCATCGACAGTCACGCCGAATCTGCTCAAGCCCGCTAGACACGCAGCGCGTTGTCCATCGCCTCAAACGCTTCGGCAGGCCCGTCGATGCGGTGGGCGATGCCTTGGCGGACGTACTTCGCGAGGAGGGACTCGTCATCGATCACGAACTCGCTGCCGAAGAACGAACGCACCGTTTCGTCATCCAGCTCAGTTGCGATCAGGAGGATCTGGTGGACCACGTGGAAGGCTTCAAACTTGGTGAAGCCCGGGCCGCGTTGACGGTACTTGCGCATCAGCAAGTCGGCGCTCGGGTAGGCGAAATGCAGCAGGTTGCCCGTCTTTATACTCCGCGGCGGCGGCACCCCTTTGGGCGCGTCCCATTGATGCACATCATGCCTGAACCGGCTTGCGCGGCTCGTCCTGATCATGCTCTTGAAGTTGGTATACCCGAGGAAGTGCCCGCGCGGGATCGCCTGACCGGTCACCGGATGGATCATGGGCTTCGGGAAGCGCCCACCGAAGCGCAATCGGTACACCCAGTGTGAGAGCCAAGCCCTCTGGCGGGGGTTGAGCCCCAAACGACGACCCACGACACCGGCGGCTCTGGCGAGATCGTGGGTGACCGGGACCCGTCTCAGAAAGTGACGGCACGACCTGAACGGGCTGCGGTCGTCGGGTGGTGTCGGGATCGCTTCCAGGTTTGGCATGAGCACCTGATCGATCTCGTCAGGGACCTCGCGCAGCATGTCCTGGAGCGCCCCTGTGCCAAGCGTGCCATCGGCCGATGGGATCGCGAGTTCATCGGCATCGAGGCAGAGCAGCCATTCAATGCCTTCCTTTGCGGCTTGGTCCGCCGCGTGCGTGAAGTTGATGCGTTTGCGGATGTCGAAGTTCCGCTCCCAGTCATGGATGATGGTTGGGATCCACCCGCCGCCGTGCTCGGCGTAGTCGTCCATCGCCTCGGAAGCGCTGAGCGAAACCCGTGCGTCGATATCAGAGAACCGAGCGACGCGGTCGGGACCATCATCACTCGTCTCGTCCCAGAACATGTAGACCTTGTCGCATCCCATGCGTTGATGGAACGCGATCCCATCGGGCAGCAGGTCTGCCTCGTTCTTCGACGAATATGCGACTGCAAAGCTGTCGCCCATTTTCCGCTCCGAAACGCATCCCCGATGTGTGGCACTCTCTCTCCCGAAGGCCGCGGACTGTAGGCCTGGGAGCGTTCCGCGCCCTCGCAAGGGCCTTCAGATCAGTCTTTCTAGCTAGCAGTACGCGCGTCTCATGGAATGCTCTGAACGCCGAAGCCGAGGTCTCACTGTCTGCTATGGACTGGAATGCAAACAGCCTGGGATAGTGGCCTCTAGGTTCCCGACGAACACAACCTGCCGTCTCTCTCTAGACTTGGGCGGTAATGACACCCCAGCCAACTGATTTGGGAGATCACGGGTTCTTGGACGCAATGCTCGAGAACGAGTGGGTGCCGCTCGTACTTGTTGTCATTGTGGTCGTCGGAGTGCTTCGCATCGCGGATCTGCTTTTGCTGCGCCGGGGCGAACTCAGCCTGGAGAAGCGGCTGCCGCGACAGATCACAATGCTGATCTTGACTGTCGCGGGGCTGATCGCGGTCGTCCTCTCGTTACCCGGTGGTCAGAGCGGACCGGTCTCCGACTCGACGAGGGGAGATCTGCTGAGCCTGATCGGCCTCTCGGTGACGGCGCTGCTGACGCTCAGCTCGACGACGCTTGCCGCGAACGCAATGGCGGGGCTGATGCTTCGGGCGACGGCGCCGTTCAGGGGCGGTGACTGGATCCGCGTCGGGGATCATTTCGGTCGTGTCACCGAGCGTGGGCTGTTCCACACCGAGGTGCAGACCGAGGACCGCGATCTCATGACGCTTCCCAACCTCTTTCTGGCAACGAACCCGGTCCGGATCGTGGACCCAGGCGGAACGATCGTGTCCGCGGACGTGTCGCTGGGTTACGCGGTGCCGCACGGCAGAGTCGAGCCTCTCCTGATGGCGGCAGCAGAGGCCGCGGGGCTGTGCGATCCGTTCGTGTGGATCACCGAGTTGCGGGACCACACGGTGGTGTACCGCGCGGCTGGGCGTCTCGAAGACGTAAAGGGCCTGATCAGCGCACGCTCAAGGCTCCGTTCTGAGATCCTGGACCACCTGCACGCCGCAGGCGTCGAGGTTGCGAGCCCTTCGCTCATGATCCAGCGGCGTGCAACGCTCGACGACAACGAGATCCCCTCCTTGCGAGTTGCCGGATCGGCGACATCCCGGGACAACGAGCCGGTCGAAGCACGTGTCTTTGACAAGGCGGAGTCGGCGGCCGAACGTGCCGAGCTGGAGGCCGAACGCGATCGACTTAGGTCGTTGCTCGAAGGCAAGAGCGGAGAGGCCGATGGATCGGGCGACGATGCCGCGGATGACCGCGCGACGCTTCGTGCTGCCTACGACGCCATCTGCGCCAGGCTTGAAGCGATCGATCCCGAATCGGAACGCTAGTGGATGAGCCGGACATCGGGGAACGCGGCGCGCCACCCGAACCAGAAGGCACGCTGTGCAGGCAACCGATCCAGCCGTTCACCCGGGCGCTCGAGTGCGTCCTCTGACACGCTCCAGGTCTGGCCTCGGTCATCGGTCACTGTGCCCGTTCCGTCGTAGCGAACGAAAGAACGCCCATCGGCGTCATACACACGGTTCGCTCCGGTCGGGTCGGTGAGCACCACGAAGCCGATCGGGCCGAGAGCACCGTGATACACAGGGTTCTGGTTGAGCAAGTCTGTGTCGATCGCGAGGGTCTCGTCGCCGGCCTCCGGAAACGTGAGCGCAAGAACCTCGCGCTTGTTGTCGAGCCGCGTGTCGGACTCCGGGACAGCGAACATGAGCTCATCGGTGGCGAAGTAGTCGCGATACGCCGCACCCTCGCTGTAGTCCCGATTGTGCCCGGTCCGGATCGAGAGCACCTGTGTATCTGGGTGACGGGTCTTCCACTCACCCCAGGTGGTCGTGACAACCGCGCGGCGGGGAAGGACAATCGGTGGCTGCGAGTCGGCGAGCGGGCCGATCACCGGGGTGCCGCGAAGGGTGCTCCAGAGCGACTTCGTCGCCTTGTCGTACATCAGCTTGTTGGATCGATACAGGAAACCGCTCGTGCCGAGCTCGTGCTGAACGCCTTCGTGATCCGTTTCGTAGAGAATGACGGTCCCGCAGAGCGTGCAGTACACCCCCGCGACGGGCAGGCCACCGACCTCGTCCACGAACATCTCGTGCCAGGCCAGGATTCGCTTTGGGTAGGCCCTCGCGTCTCCGTTGACCTCGATACCAAAGACCACGTCTGAATCAGCTAGATAGCTACCGGCCAGTTCGGCATCGACCATCTTGGGCTGGCGGAGCGGCGGGATCCCGTCGCGATACACACCGCCCCACCGAACCTCGGCGAGGTTGATCAGCGAGGTCTTGTCCTTCGCGAAGTACTCATGGAAACGATGATCGAGCCAGCGATAGACCTCCGCCTTGTAGTCGGCGTAATCGGGCTCGGGTTCGACGCCGGAAGCCCAGATCAGTCGGTACCAGGCGTTCACATCGCCGAGTTCGATCTCGGTGCCGGTCTTCTCCGCTAGCAAACGCTCGAACTCATATCGCGCTTCGAGATGTCCTCCGAGCATGTGAAGTGCTTCGACAGCATAAGGAAGGTGGGACGGTTGCCAGGCCTCGCCGATCGCGTGGATGGTCTCCGACTGCTGGTTCCTGATCAGTTCGACGAACATCCGGGCGCCATCGCTGAGTTCGCGCGGTTCATACCGCGGCGTCGCTGGTCTCCTCTCCGCCCAGTCGGGCCCCGTCTCGCGCGCCTCTGCCGGTGTGACCTCGCTGGCCTTCCCGTACCAGACTCCCGCCCCGAACACGGCGAGCGCAAGCAGGACCAATGCGAGCAGACGAAACAACGGCGGCGCGGTCATGGCCTGGCGAACCCGTGCAGCTCGGTGGTTATTCACCCACCAACCCGGGGGCCGGGTAGAGGGTCGGTGATCCCGGCCCAACCGGTAATCCCAGCACGAAAACCCACAGGTAGAAGAGCGCCATCCACCCGATCAGGAACGCGATCGAGTAGGGCAGCATCGTGCTGATCATCGTTCCGATGCCAAGGTCCCGTTTGTAACGGGTGGCGACCGCCAGGATCAGCCCGAAGTAACTCATCATGGGCGTGATGATGTTCGTCGTGCTATCGCCGATGCGGTAGGCCGCCTGGATCACCTCGGGGCTGTACCCGATCTGCATCAGCATGGGCACGAAGATCGGCGCCGTGACCGCCCACTGAGCGCTCGCCGAGCCCAGCATCAGGTTCACGAAGCAACACATGAAGATGAACGGCACGAACACCAGCGGGTTATCCAGATTGAGCGCCACGAGCACATCGGCACCGAGTACCGCAAGTATGCGACCAAGATTCGTGTAGCCGAAGTACGCGACGAACTGGGCCGCAAAGAACACCAGGACCAGGTACAGACCCATGGTGCGCATGGCGTCGGCCATCGCCTCGATCGCGTCGCGGTCGTTCTTCATCGTGCCCACGATTCGGCCGTATACGAACCCTGGTATCGCGAAGACAACGAAGATGAATGTGACAACCGAGCGCAGGACCGGCCTGAACGCGTCGGGTCCCACGGCACTCGGATCGGGGTTGCGCAAGACGCCGAACCCAGGGATGAAGTCGAGGAAGGCGAGCATGCTGGGCCCCGCCATGAGCATCAGTCCGAAGCAGAGGAGCGCCGCGGTGCCGAACGCCCAGAGCACGCCCCGGACCTCCTGACGGGTTACTCTCTCGAGCTTCTCAGGCTTCTGCAGATCGGGCTCGGCTTCGCTTGGATTCCAGGTGCCAAGCCTTGGCTCCACAATGTACAGACTCACCGCCCAGCCGATCGAGGCGATCAGGAATGTCGAGACCATCATGAAGAACCAGTTGCAGGTTGCGTAGACCTCGTATTCTGGCGCAATGAGCCGCGCGGCTTCCTCGGTGATGCCCGCGAGTAGTGGATCCACCGTCCCGATCAGCAAGTTCGCGCTGTACCCACCCGAGACACCCGCGAAGGCGGCCGCCATTCCAGCAATCGGATGCCGCCCGAGCGAGCGATAGATCACCATGGCCAGCGGGATGAGCAGCACGTAGCCCATCTCGCTCGCGGTGTTGCTCAGGATCCCGGCGAAAACCACGATGAACGTGACAAGAGGCTTTGGTGCCCAGAGAACAAGCATCCGGATCGCCGCGGTGATAAGCCCGGACTTCTCGGCGATACCCACACCAAGCAACGCGACGAGCACGGTCCCGAGCGGCGCGAAGCCGGAGAAGTTCCGGACCGTGTTCTCACCGATCCACCGGATGCCCTCGGGGCTCAGCAGCGAGCGGGCCTCGAAGACCGCCCCGCCTGCGTTGGGCCTCGGGTCGTCCACCTGGAGGCCCGCCACATCCGCGATGGCACTGATGATGATGACGCCCAGGGCGAACAGCGCGAAGAGCGTCACCGGGTGCGGGAGAAGGTTGCCCAGCCACTCAACGAATGAGAGAAACCCGGCGAGCGCTCCCTTGCCCGGCTTCGGGGGAGGGCTGACTTCCGATGGCGGCTTCGGTTGCTCGGTCATGCACCGAGCGTATTGGACGGGCGGGCTCGCTGGGGCGGATACGCCTCGGAATCGCGTTCTGCGACGCGAGCCGGGGTCAGTCGCCGATCAGGAAGCTCGGGGTCACCACGTCGTAGGTCTGAACCACCATCAGCTTGAAGTCAGGCGCGATCTCACCGCCTGTCCAGGGTGATCCGTTCCACATATCGACGCCATTCACCGGCGTCCGCATCCGGAGGCGATCGAGCTGCTCGACGCCCAGTTCTGACAGGTCCACAGGGACCGCGGTCATCTCCTGAGGGCTGTTCCGAGGCTGGAGGCTCGAGTCGTGGGTATCAACCATCGCCGGGGGATCCGACGCCACCGCCTCGCTCGGGGCCATCACACGCGGTGTGCCCATGACGTTCCCGTGCTCATCGAGCGCCTCGATGACGAGCCAGGAGTTGCTTCCGCCGCTCCCGCGCTCGAAGTAGAGGATCTCAGGTGTGGCGTCGGGCGCCGGATCGTTGTCCCTCACGGTTCGGCTGAACGTGACGACACACGAGAACTCATAGTTCCCGCTGATATCGACATAGTTGTTCAGATTATCGTTCTGGAACGCGCTCAACGCTCGATCATTGAAGAGCGCGAGGTCATCCTGCGAGACGCTCGACGAGTTGCCATCGAGGTCTTCGAGCTTGAACGATCCTTCTGTGTCGGTTGTATCAACACCGGCGATCACGCGCAGCTTCCCGCTTCCACCCGCGAAGTAGAACTCGTCGATGCTCGCGGCATGGATGAACTGGTCGTAGTACATCCCGTCCGGGAGGCGGACCTCGGTGAGCATCACATCGCCGCCAATACCCTGATGATCGATGTGGAATGTCGCGGTGACAAGCGATGAGATTGACTGACCAGAAGCGGTCCCGGCGAAGCAGACCACGAAAGCAGCGAGCGAGCGGTTGTTCATGCGTGATCCCATCAGTTTCGCGGCTGTGTGTGACGGCGGCCGCGTATCCAAAGCCTGGGATTCACCGAACCTGGGGGCAAGCGCTCTCGCCCAAGCAGTCAAAGATCGAACGGGAAGCCACCCCACTGGCTTGCAAAGCGTCCGGTAGTACCGGGCCGCTCAGCCGATAACTGTTCCCCTGAGCTCAGAGCCGCATACGCTCGCGGTGTGGCAGGATCTCGGCTCAGGATCTGGGCAATGTGCGCCGTCGAGAACGGGATGGATGTTGTCCGTCTCGCCCGAGGGCGCTTCGCGATCGAGGGCATCATCGGCCTCGCACCGCGAGACAAGACAGATGCCATCAGTGGGCTGACCGATGTCGGCCCGTATTGCCGCGAGACCGGGCTGCGGCACATCACGGTTGAGACGTACAACCTGTCCAAGGAATCAGACAAACGGGCGCTGCTCGATGCTGAGATCGACGTGTTGCTCGTGGTCGGTTGGCAGAGGCTTATCCCCGAGTGGTTGATCGAGCACTGCGCAGTCGCCGCGATCGGGGTTCACGGCAGCGCGGGTGGGATCACGGGCGGACGAGGACGAAGCCCGCAGAACTGGGCGTTGATGCTCGGCTGCCCGTCGTTCGAGGTGAGCACGTTCTTCGTCGATCCGGGTGTGGACTCTGGCGATGTGCTCGATTCGCGGCAGTTCGACCTCGCCCCTGACGACGACATCCGGATGAGCCATCTGAAGGTGTCGGCGGCCACTGTGGACATGATCGAGGCGGGCCTCGCGAGCGGCGCGATCTCCGAGCGACGCGGCACGCCCCAGCCAACCGAGGGGATTCGATACATGCCGCAGCGTCGCCCAGAGGACGGCGCGATCGACTGGCGGCTCTCGGCCCGCGATCTCGTGAACTTCGTTCGAGCGCTCACGAGGCCCTACCCAGGCGCCGCGTGCGGGTCGCTCCGGGTGTGGCGCGCGAGAGCACTCTTAGGCGATTTCCCAGGCTCTCACGGGACTGTCCTTGCCCACCTCGCGGGCGGAGAACTGGTCGTTCGCGCTGGCGAGGCCGCGGTCTTGCTCGATGACTGGGAAGCTCCCAAAGTCCCGGCGATAGGCTCGGCCTTACCGTGCGCCGACGCCGCAGAACAGATGAGGGGTATCATCGCGCGGCACACCGAGAAGCACCCGGAGCTTCCGATCAGCGAGGATGTCCTCAGATACGCCCATCGCCTTGGAGCAGACCGATTATGACCATCCCTTTCAGCCGCGATGGCTACCGGAGGATAATCGAGGCTGCGCTTCTCGCCGGATACTCGTGCAGACCGGTGCGTGAATGCGATGAACCGTCAGACGGTCCCTCGATCCTGCTGCGCCACGACGTTGATCTATCGCTCGACTGCGCCGCAGAACTCGCTGAACTGGAATCATCGCTTGGCGTGCGATCGACCTACTTCATCCTTCTCTATAACGATCTGTACAACCCGCTCGCCCCTGTGGGCCGCGAGTTGATCGAACGGATCGCCTCGCTCGGCCACGAGATCGGGCTGCACTGGGACTCGTCGCTGCACGATGCATCATCGATCGAGACGACCTTTCCGCGCGAGTTGGAGATACTGTCCGAGGTTGCTGGCGTCAGGGTTACCAGCGCGAGCCAGCACATCCCAACCGACAACGAGCTGATGGATGTATCAGCCTTCGTCGAGCACGAGTGCTACGCGTCCGACATCGCCCAACGGTACACCTACGTATCTGATAGCGCGATGAGCTGGCGGGCCAAGACCCCGCTCGATCTGATCGCCGAGGGGCTGGATGTTCAGTTCCTGGCGCATCCGATCTGGTGGACGGCGCCGGGCTCGACGCTCGAAGCGAAGGTCAATGCCATCGGGGCGGCGTCCGGGGCCGCGTTCGGGGCCCGTTTCGAGGCTTTCGGTGCCTACGCGCGGCACTGCCTCGACAACCGTGCGGCCCTGGATCGCTCGTACGAGCAGCGGCGTTCCCATCAGGGCCGATCCGCCGCAGTGGGACGCTGACGCCCCGTATCATCCGCGCAGCGCATGGCGGATCCTGACCTCAACTCGTACTTCGAACTCCCCGAACTCTGGGGTGGGCGCGAGCTCAGCGTTCCCCAGATCCAGCTCGTCCAGCGGATGATGTCGCTCACCTCGGAGATCGCACCGGGCGGGCGGATCCTCGACGCGGGATGCGGCGACGGGGTCGTCGCGATGGCGATGGCAACCCACCTCCCGGGCCTCCAGGTCACCGGTGTGGACGGCAGCGCCGAGAGCCTCAGGCACCTCAGCGGCACACCCGTTGAGGCACGACACGCCGACCTCAGCTCACTCCCGTTCGAGGACGGAGCCTTCGATCTCACCTGGTGCATGGATGTGTGCGAGCACGTGCCCATGCCGAAGCTGCCGGGCGTGATCGCCGAGATGCTCCGGGTGACCAGCGGCCCACTGATCATCGTCACGCCATCGATGGAGTCCGATGCGGTCGTGGTCTCCTGCCCAGGGTGCACCACGGCCTTCAACCCCTACCACCATGTGAACTCGTTCACGCCGGAGCGCTGGCGGACAATGCTGGGCGGTGCGAGGCGGCTGGAGTTCATGGGGCTCGGGCACCTCCGCGCGGCACCGCCGCGAGGCCTGCGCGGTGCTTTTCTCGCGGAAGGTCTGAGCGTCCCCGCGAGGGTCACCCGATGCCCCTCGTGCGGTGAAGTGTTCGGGACAGAGCCAACGGGGGGCCCTGCGCCTGACGGGCCTGTCAGTGAAATCGCGGGCGCGATGCCCGGTTCGTTCGCGATGACCTTCGATGAACTCGGTGTCATCGTGCATCCGGAGCCTGGCGCGGGCGTCTCGACGCTCGACGCAAGGAATGCCGCGATCGCGCGCATCGAGGTGGGTGATGCGCCCGGAACCGAAGCGGTGCTCACATCCACAAACGCCATTCGCTTCGGTGATTCTGGCGCGGTATCTCAGGCGCTCTTCCCGTTCATGGGCGCGGGGGTCGCGGTGTCGCCGCAGTCACAGGGGCTGTCAGCGGATCCAGGACCCGACGGGCGGGCATGGGCCGCCGACCAAGAACGCGAAGCGCACCTGCAGCTGGCCCTCGATCCATCGGCACCGGGAGGCAGGCTCGAGCTGCTGCTCGCACTTACGGCGTTGACCGAGGGTCGGATCGCTTGCACGGTGTTCGATAAGTACCTCCGGAAGTACGTCCCTCTGGTCTCTGGACTAACAAGCCCCGGGCGTCGCACAGAGATCCCGATCCGCTTGGACATCGAGCCAAGGTTCATCACGCCTTACGGCGTGCTGGTGCAACTCGCGGCGACCGGACGCCGTGATGGCGAAGCCGGCGCGTTTGAGGCGGTGGTCCATGAGTTGGCAGATGAAGCGATGCCAACACGCGGGCTCGAACGCGACGAGGCGGGCTTCGTGATACCGATGGACGGACCGTTCGCCGGCCGCTGCGTTCGTCTGTCGGGCAACCTGAACCGAACGGTCATAATCGGCCCGGGGGCGTCATTCGACCTGTCCTCCCCAGCATCCGACGCGCCAGGCAGGTTCATCATCCCGGCAAGCGTGCTCGATTCCTGCATCGCACGCGGGGTGTTCCGAGCACCCTCTTCGGTGTTGCAAGGGGCGGGGGTAAGGCCTTGAGCAGCACGCATCCTGCGAGCCCGCCGGTGACCCAGCACGAGCTACCCGCTGGTGCCAAGCGATCGCTGGAACTGTGCCGTCTTGTCGGTGCACGTCCTCAGTTCATGCAGGTTCCAACCCTCCGCGCAGCCCTGACAAGAAGAGGTCACACCGAGACCCTGGTCCACACGGGTCAGCACTACGACGACGCGATGAGCCGGCTGTTCTTTGACCAGCTGGGCCTGCCCCAGCCCGACGTGAACCTTGAGGTCGGATCGGTCAGACACGGGGCACAGACCGGGCGCATGCTTGAGCGCTTCGAAGCATTCCTCCACAACAACCGGTTCGATGCGGTTGTCGTTGATGGCGACACCAACTCCACGCTCGCCGGTGCGCTCGCAGCAAGCAAAATCGGGATCCCGTGCGTCCACGTCGAATCGGGTCTGCGGAGCTTCGATCGATCGATGCCTGAGGAGGTCAACCGTGTCGCGACCGACCACCTCGCGGATCTGCTGTGCGCCCCCACCATGACCGCCCTGCTCCGCCTGGGCCAGGAGGGCCTTGGGTCGCGGGCCGTGCTGGTCGGGGACGTGATGTACGACTCGTTCCGGGGCTTCATGGCGCGAGCGGACCGATCGCCGATCGCCGACGCCGGTGTCCAATCCGGATCATTCGACCTCATGACCGTGCACCGCCCGGACAACACCGACGATCCAGAACGGATGGGTGCCATCCTCGCCTCGGTTGCGGCCACCGGGCGAGCGGTGCTGTTCCCGGTGCACCCACGAACCCGCCCGGCGATCGACGCATATCTCGACGGCGGCGGCTCACTGGGCGGGGTACGCCTGCTCGAGCCCGTGGGGTACCTGGAGATGCTGGGGATGCTCGCAGAGTGCCGGCATGTGCTGACCGACTCGGGAGGTGTGCAGCGCGAAGCATTCTTTGCAGAGAAACCGGCGCTGATCTTCCGCGAGACCACCGAGTGGGTAGAGCAGGTCGAACTCGGCTGGAGCCTGCTCGTCGGCGCCGACCGCGGCGTGATTGCCGAGGGCTTCGACACGATCGAGACACTCGACGGTCCCGCGCCAGATCATGCAGCGATCTATGGCGGTGGACGAGCGGGCGAGCGGATCGCCGAGGCGATCGAGGGGCTGTTGCTATGAGTCGCCCCGTCTCGGTATGTCACGGACCCCGCAACATCGGGGGCATGGCTGGCGTGCTTGCACGGGGCCAGCGTGAGCTCGGCGCCGATGCCGAATCGATCTGTCACACCACCGGACGGTACGACTATCACGCAGATGTCGTCCTCGGCACTCCCGGGGGTGACCAGCGTTCGCCCTGGCAGGCGGCGATGGATCGGACACCATCATTCGGCGTGTTCCAGTTCTACTTCGGTGAATCACTTAGGGGCAACGGGCTGGAGGATGTGAAGCAGCTTGCCCAATCAGGAAAGAAGGTGTTCTTCTACTTCTGCGGATGCGATATCCGTGACAGCAAAGCGACGATCGCCAAGTACCGCTACAGCGCGTGTGAGCGGTGCTGGCCAGTGCTTTGCAGCCGCAACCGAGAGACCGCGCTCGATGTCGCACGGCGCTTCGCCGACGGCTCGTTCGTCTCGACACCCGACCTGCTTGAGTTCGTCGAGGGTTCGACGCTGATGCTCCAGCCCGTCGATATCGAGATGCTCGAACGCATCAAAGCAAAACGCGGGACCGAGCCCCCGCCCGGCGAGCCTGGCATCGACCGCCCGATGCGGATCGCTCACGCCCCGACAAACCGGCAGATGAAGGGCTCTGCGTTCATCGAGGAAGCCGTCCGTGAGTTGCAACGTGACGGCTTCAACTGCGAACTGCACCTCCATGAAGGGCTGAGCCATGAGGAAGCGATCGCGGCCTGCACCTCCTGCGACCTATGCGTCGATCAGCTGCTCTTCGGCTCATACGGGCTCTACAGCGTCGAGATGATGGCCCTTGGCCTGCCGGTCGTCTGCTACCTCCGCCCGGATGTGCGCGAGCATTATCCAACCGATTGCCCCGTCCTCAATGCCAACCCGCGCACGATCACCGAGACGCTCCGCAGGCTCATCAGCGACCGTGACGAAAGAGCGAGCGCCGCCGCCAGGGGCCTCGACTATGTGCGGGAACGCCATGACCACCGCGTAATCGCGGGACTCATGCTGCGCGCTTACGGCCTTGAGCCCACACCGAGAGCGAAGCCGCTCGCTTCCTCCGCACCGACCAGGGTCGAGGTCACCGCATGAAATGTCTCTCGCTCACGACCGCGATGCTCTTGGCCTCCACCGCCACGGCACAGGTCCCCCGGGGCGGCGCCGACGCGCCGGCCGTTCCAGACGCACCGGGCTTCGTGTTCGATATCGAAACCAACGAGGCATTCGCCGGTTTTCTCGCAGACGACCGCGAGTTCTTCCGCGCCGGCTACGCCGTTATCGACCGCAACGTCGGCAGGTTCTATCGCTCGGTGACCAACCCGGAAGCACGCGATCCCGCCGGTGTGCTCATCAGCGACATCTCATCCGACGATGCGCGCTACAGCGAGCCGGTCTACAACCCAACGAACATCGCGTACCACGCGTACCTCCGCTACCTGATGCACCGCTTCAGCGATGCGGGGGATCAGGCCATCATCGACTTCTGGCTCCAGCTTCAGGCCCTGATCGACCTATCGACCGGGGAAGACACGCCGTACCTGCCCTACCGCTTCGATTGGACCGCGTACCCGGGGTACGCGGTGCGTGCTCCTTGGCCCTCGGCAATCGCGCAGGGCTTCTTTATCCGCTCACTCATCCGGGCGCACGCGATGACCGGTGAAGCCGCGTGGCTCGATCTAGCCGAGGCACATGCAAGGATCCTGTCGGTGCCCGTCGAAGATGGGGGCCTGCTCCGGGAGGTCCCTGGAGGTGTCTGGTTCGCCGAGTACCCAACCGAAGAGCCCAGCCTCGTGCTCAACGGCTCGATCGCGGCGCTCATCGCCCTGATCGAACTCCAACGCGAACGACCAAGCCAGAGTCGGTCGCAACTCATTGAAGATGGAATCAACGCGGTCCACACCAACATCAGTGCATACGACTACCGCAAGGCCGATGGACGGCGCTGGAGCGCCTACGACCTGCTCGACCGGCCGGTAGGGGTAACGTTCAGGCTGCTGCCGCTGGGCGAGCGATCGCCGGTTCTTATCGATGAGATCCGAATCGAGACGTTCACCACCGAGGCAGTATCACGTATCGAGTACGGAGATCTGCTGCCCGCCGGCGCCCTGGTACTTAACCAGATCGCCGAGATCCCTCGCCAGGAGATCTTCCGGTTCGTGCCGGACTCGAGCAGCTCGGATGATCCGGGGCTCCTTGCCAAGTCGTTCACCCTGACAACCGCGGCCGGCACGACCAAGATCGATTTCTCGACCGCCCAGGTGCCAGTCGATTCCCTGAACATGTGGGCTTCAGCCCCGTCCGAGCACGGCCGCGAGGCCTTTGGATCCGACGGCTCCGACGGCCACAGTGTTTTCTTCGTCAATCACACCGTATTGCCCTCCAACGACAGCATCGAAGGGGTGGTCTCGTTCAGTGGAACCGTGACGGGTGACGCCCCGATCCTGCTTCAGCGGTTCGACCGAGACGCGGGCCGCTACACGACGGTCGCGAGGCTTGATCCGCAGTCCTCCGAAACCAGCATCGAGGTCGCGACCGCCCTCGGCCTCGTACCCGCGCCACCGGGCGACCCCGGAGCGCACCTCGTGCTCGAAACGGATGCGTCGCCTATCGCTTCATCGGTGCTCGATGTCGGCTCCGTGGACGATGCGATCGGCTCCCTGTCACACATACACGAGAACAATCTTCACACCTGGGGCCCCCGCGACAGAGTCGGCGCGATCCGCGATGCGTTCGGACGCGCAGGCCGCGATGGGCACGCCGGTTTCCGGATGTGGGTGCCAGCACGGCTCTTTGATGAGGGGCTGCTCTCGACGATCACCATCGGCTCGAACAAGGTCACCGCGCCTACCGCCCTCGAGGTCTGGAACGGCGAACGATACATCCACCTCGGGCTGCTCAAGCCCGGCAACGCAACCAGCCTGACCGCGCCGCTGCCGATGTTCACACAAGATCTTGCACGAACGCTGACCGGCGCCGAGGACCCCGAACGCACCGAGTCGAGCACAACCTACCACCACGGACACATCGAGCAGCTCAAGACCCTGTACGGGCTCACGGGCAACCGCAGGTTCTTGCACTACGCCACCGAGTGGTACCGCTCGCTCGACCCGAATGCTTTTCCGCTCCACCCCGAATGGGACGAGGTATTCCGACTGCCCAAACCCGCGCGAACGCTCGATGAATCCGCGTCGATCGATCGCTTCGCGAAGCTCGATGGGCCCGCCGATGGCATCCAGAACTATCGGCTCCGCTCGATCAGTGAGGTCGAGGACCGTGATCTTGTTGTGTGGACACGCGACGCAATCCTCGAAGGATTGGCCCCCACTGCAACAAGCCGCGAGCGGGTGCTCCGATTCCTGCACTTCGCCTCAAACAACATCGGCCCCGGGAACCCGCCCCGCGTCACCGCCACCAGCGTGATCGAGTCGGCGGTTGGTATCTGCGGCGGGCGCACCGCATTGTTCCTTGAGCTATGCCGTTCGGTTGGTCTCCCTGCGCGAAGGGTGAATCTTGAGAACCTCGCATTGGACCCAGGACACACCACGGCGGAAGTCTTCTTCGCTGGCAGCTGGCACTGGTTCGACCCGACCGATGGCCACTTTCTTACTGATGATGGCAGCCTTAAAGGCCGCATCCTTTCGGCACAAGAAATCGCACGAGCCCCTGAGCTTTGGCCGACGAACGGCTTCAGCCCAACCCGGCTCGCCGACGCGATGCGGACAGGTCGGGTGGTTGCCCCGCTTGCGACTCCGTCGCGAGCCGATTCCTCGGCGCTATATACGAATGCAGTCGAGATGACAGGCCACTGGCGGAGCCCCCGCGAGAACTTCACCTCGGCGAGTCACATGTACCACGACCATGACCCAGCGATACCGATCGAGGTGCCGCTCGTTGTCGAATCACCACCGCAGGGGGAATGGACAACAATCGGCGATCCGAAAGCCAAGGACCTCGATCTCGCGAGCCTGGCGCGGCGACCACACCCCATCTTTGGTTCGACCGGGACGAACCACAGCAATATTGGGATTGACGCCGTCGGAGTGAACCGGCGCTTGCTGCTCGGTGTGACAGGCATTAAGCCAGGTTCCACAGTCGAGGTCGAGTTGACACTCATCGGGCACAGCGGAGGCACATTTACGCTCGATGTTGAGCCGCTCTTCGGCTGGATGCCGTTGAGTGAGGAAGAACTCATCATCGACCGAACGGAAGTCCCCGGCACCTTCACGCTCCGGGCACGCGCGACACGCCCCACCGCGATGGTCATGCTCAACCATCGTGAAACAGACTACGCACGCCTCGTGCAATCGGCTCGCATCCGTATCCGTACGCTCGCACCCGAATCGGAACCATCGCGATGAGGATCGTGATGCTCACCGACGATGCCCAGATCGACCGGCGCATCCTCCAGGAAGCCGAGTCACTGATCGGGCGCGGCCATGAGGTGATCCTCTTCGCCGATCCACTGGATGGCTCACCAGAGCACGAGATCATCGGCAATGTCAAAGTGCATCGCGTGCCACCAGGCGGCGCACCGCGGATGCAGATGGTGCTTGCGTCCTTTCATGAAAAGCTGGTACGCAGGCTCAATGCACTGTCACTCTGGACACAGGCGGTTTTCGCAAGGGTCTTGCTCAAGTTAGAAGCCAAGCGGGGCGGCGTCATCAGACGGTTCAAAGCCGACCTGCTGAAGCCGATTCTCGCGATGCTGCGGTTGCTGCTGCGCTTGTCGCTCTTCTGCATCACGCGCACCGCAACGCTGAGCCACAAATCGACAACCTACCTCGGTCGCGCCAGCTCGCGGTTCGGATTCCGCCCGCCCCGTGAAGCCACGATCCTCCGAGAGATCCGGTTCCATCGTGCCGACCTGGTCCACGCACACGACTACCCGCAGATGCGTCTCGCCGTCGCGGCAAAGGACCTGCTCAAAATCCCCGCGATCTACGATGCGCACGAGCTCTACCCCGAGATCAATACGCTCACACCCGAACAGAGCAAGCGGATTGCCAAGACAGAGCGGCGTCTCGCCCCACGCTTCGACGGAA
Organism: Planctomycetota bacterium; assembly: GCA_039186605.1. Taxonomy (GTDB): domain Bacteria; phylum Planctomycetota; class Phycisphaerae; order Phycisphaerales; family UBA1924; genus JBCCZZ01. The sequence continues at coordinate 219,000 of JBCCZZ010000002.1, forward strand.
CGATCACGGTCAATCCATACATCGCGAAAGAGATGGCACACCGCTACGCCATCCCTGAGCCCACGGTCATTGTCAACGCGGTCGATCCTCCGACGGGATTCGAGCCCGGTGTGCACAACCGACGATTCCATCAGAAACTGGGGTTGCCGCCAGAGGAACGCGTTTTGCTCTTCCAGGGCTGGATGAGCGCCACGCGCGGGCTCGCAACACTGATCCGAGGCTTTGCTGCATGCGAGATCGGTCGCCTTCGCCTGGTGCTTATGGGCTATGGCGACGAACGCGACAACCTGCAGACGCTCGCAGATGAGCTGGGCATCACAGATCGCGTCCACATCCTCGACCCGGTCCCACAAGACGAGCTGATCTGGTGGACTGGCTCGGCGGACGCGGGCGCGATCCCGTACCCCCCCGTCGACCTGAACAACAGGCTTTGTAGCCCGAACAAGCTCTTCGAGTTCGTTCAGGCCAGGCTCCCGATCATCGCCAACGACCTTCCGTTCCTGCGTGATGTTGTGGGCGGGCGGGGCATCGGCGTACTCGCCGACCTCGAATCACCCGAAGGCGTCGCGGGCGCGATCCACTCGATGTTCGAGGATAAGGGAGGACAAACACGATTCCACGCGCCGCTCCTCGCCGCGGCGCCTGAACTGAGCTGGAAAGCCGAGCAGCGGCATCTGTTCGAGGTCTACCGGCGGGTGCTGGGTGATGCCGCGAGCCCCGAGCCGAAGCTCGACGCCGAACCGGCATTAGCCTGACGCTGAGGCGACCCCACACAGCATCATCGACCGCGCGGGCCTGTCCGTGAACGGGATGCCGGTGGGCGGGAGATACGGATCCTCGATCTCGGGCCGCCACTCCGGGGCCCAGACCAGACCAGGATCGACCAGCGGGAGATCAGCAAGGAACAGCTCCGTGATCTCGGGTGCGGTGCGTCCCTTGGTGGGTGCGCGGACGAGATTCTCATAGACCTCCTTCGCACGCAGCTCGGTCTCGTCAGGCTCACCCTCCCCGGCGCCGTGGCTCAGCACCAGATAGCCGATGTCCCCAATGTGCCGCTCACGGATACGCCGCATGGCGAGCGCCGCCATCTCGTCATCAGGCACGTCGTGGAGCAGCGCCACACACACAACGGCGGTCGGCTCATCGGGATCGATCAGGCCTTCGAGTGCTCCGGCTTCAGCCAGCGCGCCGATCTGAAGAAAATCACCCTCGGCGCAGCGGACATTGTCGTTCCCATCTGTTGCAAGCCGCGCGAGCTCGACGGCTTCGCGGTCTCGATCGACATACACCACCCTTGAACTCGGATCGAGGGCCTGCGCGATCTGGTGGGTGCTCCCCGTCGTCGGCAACCCCGCACCGATGTCGATGAACTGGCGAACGCCACGCTCCGCGCAAAGATAACGCACCGCACGGCGAAGAAACGCCCGATTCGCGAGGGCGGCACCGCGGGCGTCGGGCAGCACGCCGAGCAGCTGACGCGCCCCCTCGCGGTCAGCGACCGTGTGGTGCCACCCGCCGATGAGATAGTCATAGATCCGCGCCGAGCTGGGACGGATGTTCTCCGCCTTGTCGGTCAGCACGCTGCTGAACCGATCGAAGCCCGCCGCCATCTCCCTCAGCCTTTCGAGATCACCACCGAAGCACTCGCCAACGTTCGCCGGGACCGCCTGGAACACGAGCGCGATCTCACGTCCCACACGCGCGCCGAGGTCGGTCAGATGGAGTACCGGCTGACGAGGCCCCCGCTCGTACGTCCGGGTCACCAGGCCCTTGGTCTCGGCGAGTCGAGCAACCGATTGACTGATCGTGCTCTTGTGCACCGTCTCGCTGGTTCGCTCATCGAGCCGGGCAACCAGCTCGGCGAAGCCGAGCGGTCCGCCCAACGCGAGTTCGGCGAGGACACGTGCGTCCCGCTCGTTCAGATCCGCAGCAGCCTCGTGCTCGGGGCCCAACTCGCGCCGGGCCTTCTCCAAGGCCCGTCTCAGCTCAGCTGCCTCATACGCGTCCGCCAGCCTGACAAAGCCCCGGATCCGCTCGACAAGATCCACCGAGGGGTTGTACGCAGATTCAGGATGACGCCCAGATTGGGGGGTTGGCTGATGGGACATGGCTCATGAGAGGGTATCGGAGGGAGTTCTTGAGATGTTCAGTATCGTCACGCGGATTTTTGTTCAAAAATGAACCACAGATTGAAACAATCATGCCTCTGATGAGTTAGTACTTATGAACAATGCCGTCGAGGCACATGCGGAGGAACAACGACCGCCCTTCTCGGACTCGGCCACAGAGGACACGGGGAGGGCCCAGCACGCGGAAAGGACGCGACATGCTGAAGGCCCAACACGCTTTGCTTGCACTTGCTCTCACCCTCGCCCCTGCTTCGGTGGCGACCGCGGCGGGACCCGTATTCGGCCAGCCGCCCGTCACGGAGACCAAGAGAGGTCCGGTCGTCGGCAAGCAGATCGATAACACGCACCATCGCAGGCATCGCGGCCAACGACACGACCGCCGCGTCCGGTACGAGTACACGACCGTCCGAGGCCGGAACTACTGGCGTGCGCAACGCCGCGCCCATCGGATCGCACACCGCGAGGGCTGGAACGTCCTCGGGCGTCCCCGTGCGGTCTGGGATGCGTACGACTGCGTTTGGCGCTATGAGGTGAACCTGCGTCGACCGATCGTGATCGAACGCCGCCGAGGCCGTGACTACGACGACAACCGGGATAGTGACCGCCGCGAGCGGCGTCGAGACCGCCGTCGAGGCCGAGGCTGACCAAATAGATCACTCTTTCACCCCACCACCCGCCGCCCCGCGCTCACCCTCTGGGCGCGGGGCGGTTTTATGTTCGTTTAGAGACGCTGCACCAGATCCGAGAGGCGCGCCGCTTGTGCCTCCCGCGTGTGTGCATCGATGACCTGTTGCACGCGGGGTGTGTCCTTGGGGTGCGCGATCGCTTCGGCCACAGCATGCGCTGTCGGGGGCAGGTGCGATCCGCGACCCGAGTCGGCCAAGAGTTTCACCGCCGGCGCGTGCGCGGGGCCCCCAATCAACAGGATCGGCGCACGCATCGGGAGTGCGTCGAGCATCTTCACCGGCAAGGCGCCGTATCCGGCACCCTCGGTGCCCAGCACCAGGATCGCGTCGGCGTCACGCTGCATCGCAAGCACGCGGCGCCTGGGCAGGACGCCGTGAACCACGACCTCTGGGCCAGAGTGCCCGGTCCACCGGTACGCACGATCACCCGCGATATGCAGCTTCACCGTACGCCCAGAAAGACGGAGCCCCGCAAGCCAGCCCGCGGGGTCGGGCTGATTCGGGTAAATCGTGCCGGTGTAGACCACATTGAACGCGCCGGAGCTTTCGAATGCTGGCGCCGGATCGATCTCGGCGTCCGGGTCGAACCCGTTGCGTACCTCTCGTACACGCCTGCATCCTTGCGCCGAGAACCAGTCACACAACGGTGCGGCGACCGTTGTGATCGCGTCCGCCTCGCGAAGCACCGACCGCTCCGTCCGGCGTTCCCAGGCGCGCACGAGTGGTACACCCTTGAAGACCGGGTTTGCCGTCCAGAGATCGCGGAAGTCAGCGATCCATTTATCCGCGATACCGGCACGCACGATCGCTCGTGCAACGAGGTGTGCCGTATAGGGACCCGAAGAGCTCACAACCAAGTCCCACGGCTGCTCCGCCAGTTCGGTAGCGTGTGCAACCGCGGGCCTCACCCACGCGTCGGTCAGGTCGGGCGCCCGTGCCGAGCCAAACGCGCCCGATCGCTCACGAACACGCCCAGCGAACGACTTTGGCGCGGCCTCTGCACGACTCCCACTCATGTTGCCACGCCGCAGGCGACGGAGCAACGCCGGTGGAGAGAACGGGACTTCCTGCAATGCAACGCCACTGGGGGTGGCGGCCTCACCGCGCTGATCGTCCCGTTTCGCAGTGGTAAGGAGGGTAACGTCATGGCCCTCGCGCACAAAGTGGCTCGCAAACGAAGCGACACGCAACGTTCCGGTGGAGGCCATAGGCGGCGCGTGGTGGCTGACGATCAGGACGCGCACGCGGCGGCGCCCTCCAAGAGTCCGTGATACACGGCCTCAACCCGCATCGCGTGCCGCTCGGGTGTCCGTTGTGCAAAGTATTCCGACGCATCAAATGCGTTGAGCCTGTCCGCGTAGCGGCGGGCCATCAACTCGCCGAGACCATTCGCGATCGAGTTCCCGTCGAACGGATCAACCACAACGCCGCACCCGGTCTCTTGCACAATCTCGGGTGTGCCCCCGAGGTTTCCGCCGAGGACCGCGGTGCCTGAGGACGCCGCTTCGAGCACCGCGGCGGGTGCGTTCTCAGGACAGAGACTCGTCGCGATGAGCACGTGGGACGAGGCAATGGCACGACAGACCTTCCCGTGGGAGACATGGCCGTGGAACGTCGCGCCCGGCGCGATCGCTCTGAGCTTCTGGGCCTCATCACCCACGCCGTAGACATCGAGGCGCCATGACCCGTCTGCAGGTGCGGCGCGGAGGAACGCTTCGAGTCCCTTCTCTCGTTCGAGCCGACCGGCGAATACAAGCCTCAAAGGCCCGTCGCTCGGTCTCGATTGGGTGCCCGGGCTCTGCCGCTCAACGGGTGGAGGCACGTGCTCGGTTGGCAAGCCACCATCGTGCAGAACATCTTCCAGAAAGCGGCTCGGGCATATGACGCGCCCGATGTGCTCATGGAGCCGATCTCGTCGGTACGACCTCAGATGTTGCTGGACACGCAGGCCCGAGTACAGCGGGCCCCGATGGTCCCAGCGAGCTCCGCGAACCTCGGACTCTGTCCAGCGATGCGACCCGAGTTCGATCGACACAGCGTTGTCGGGGCCAAACCGTGTGAACGTCGGGTTCGGGCAGGCGAGGTGCCCATCATGCGCGGTCATCACGACCGCCGCACCCTGCGCAGCCACCCGCGGGACGCCGAGCACATAGGGCGAGAGTCTGTGATAGATGTTGTGGAAGTGCACTACTTCAGGACGGAACTCGTGAAGACGGTCAGCGAGCGCCCGCTCGGCTCGCTTGTTTCGAACGTAGTTCCAGAACGTGCGGAGGCCACCGGCATCGGTCCCGCTGAACACAGCAACATCGTGCCCACGCGCCCGGAGCGCGTCGCGAAGCGTGCGCACTACAACTTCACAGCCCCCGATGATTGGGCCCGAGTCGGGTTCGTAGTCGTTCACAAGGAGCACACGCATCGCGGGCTCCAACCAATGAAAGGGGTTTAGGCGGTCGCGGCGGCCGTGCCCGCCTTCTCCTGCACAAACGCGATCACGGTGCTCGCGACGTGCTGCTTCTGCTCGGCGGTCAACTCAGGGTAGATGGGCAACGCGATGGTCTCCTTGGCCGCCAGCTCACTGGCGGGGAGGTCGCCCTCCTTGTAGCCCAGCATCGCGAAGCACTCCTGCATGTGCAGCGGCACGGGGTAGTAGACTTCGTTGCCGATGTTCTTCGCCTTGAGGTGCTCGCGAAGCTCGTCGCGTATCGCGGCGGGGACACGGATCACGTACTGGTTGTAGATATGCCGGGCCTTGCCCTCGCTCTGGTTCGGGATGCGGACCTGGAGGGCCTCGCCATCGACGAAGGCTTCGCCGCTGAGCTTCGCGCCAGCAGCGGTAAAGAGCGTGTCGTAGTTCGAGGCGTTCGCACGGCGTCCCTCGTGCCAGCTCTCCAGGTGACGGAGCTTGATACGAAGGACAGCCGCCTGCATCGCGTCGAGGCGGCTGTTGAGCCCGACAATGCTGTGGTAGTACTTAGGCCGGCTTCCGTGAAGACGGAGCAGACGAAGCTTGTCGGCGACGTCGTCGTCGTTGGTTGTACAGATGCCCCCATCGCCAAAGCCACCGAGGTTCTTGCTCGGGAAGAAGCTGAAACACCCGATCTTGCCGCGACTGCCGCAGAACGCACCGGTGCGGTCCTTGGTGCCGATGGCCTGGGCCGCATCCTCGATGACGGGAACCCCCAACTCATCTCCCAGCGCGAGCCAGGCATCCATATCGACCGACTGACCGAACAGATGGACCGGCATCAGTGCGGCGAGCTTTTCAGTGTTTTTGGCGACCTCGCGGGCGTGATCGACATCCAGGTTGTAGCTGACGGGATCAATATCGGCAAACACCGGCATCGCGCCGAGGCGGTAGGTGCTACCCGCGGTTGCGAAGAACGTATAGCTGGGCATGAGCACTCGGCCGTTGTGACCGCCGCCGCAGCCGATATCGAGCGCCATGAGCGCGAGCAGGATCGCGTCGGACCCCGATGCGCAGCCGATGGCGTGCTTCACGCCCAGATACTCGGCGACTTCCTTTTCGAGCTCGGCGACCTCGGGCCCCATGATGAACCACTGATCCTCGACGACCTTGCGGATGACCGGCTCAATCTCGTCGCGGAGGTTCGCGTACTGGGCCTTGAGATCGAGCAGCGGGACGTTGATGTCGGACATGGGTTCCTCCGTGGTCCCGCGCAGGGGCGGGCAAGGGCCCGCGTCAGGCGGGCGAGCCGCACAGCCCTCGTCAAACGGGCTTGAACCGGGAGTTTAGCCCGCGCCGCGGCGGTTCTCAGCCCAAAGAACGCAGCGCTCTCAGGCGGTCGGATCGGCCTCTTCAACCGGCTCCAGTGTCGCGGTCTGACCCTCGCCCCGCTGGCGGTAGATGTTGCCACAGCCATCAGCACCACACCGGAGCAGGCCCACACCATCAGGCTTGGGGAGCACGGCGCCGCAGCGACACGCCCAGCCTGCCCGGCGGGCGGGCACGCCCAGCATGAGCGCGTAGTCCGGCACCGTCTTGGTCACCGTCGCGCCGGCGCCGACGAAGGCGAATCGACCAACATCATGGCCGCACACGATCGTGCTGTTGGCGCCAAGACTGGCGCCTCGCTTGACCAGCGTTCGTTGGTACTGATCGCGGCGAGGAATCTCGCATCGTGGGTTGATGACGTTCGTGAACACCATCGAGGGCCCGCAGAAGACGTAGTCTTCCAGCTCTACGCCCGTGTAGAGGCTGACGTTGTTCTGGATCTTGCAGCCCCGACCGATCTTGACGTCGGGCGACACGACCACGTTCTGCCCGAAGTTGCACTTCTCGCCGATCACGCAGTTGGGCATGACGTGGGTGAAGTGCCAGATCGAAGTGCCAGCACCGATCTGGCAAGGATCATCGACGCAGGCGGTGGGATGAATCTTGACGCCCGGAAAACGCTCGTCGTTCATGCTCATGATTGTTTAGGCGTGCAGAGCTGCGCCGTTTTTAACCTCTGTCAGCGAGACCGGCGCGAGCTTCGCGCCTTCTGCGATCCCGCCGAGATCGGTTTGGCTCAGATTAACCGGCGCGCCATTGAGCATGAGCGAGCGCTGAGCGGCGTGAAGCATGCTCAGCACGCGAACGCCGTTGCGGCCATCGGTCCTGGGATTGGCGCCCTTGCGGACGCAATCGACGAAGTGCAAGCACTCTTCGTCGAGGGGCATCTCGCTCCCGAACTCGACCTTGGTTCCCTCGCCCTTCACGGGCACGGGCTGGCCGCCGTTCCAATCGACGCGCTGGTCGTAGAGAGTCAGGTCCTTGGTGATGTCGCAGAAGCTGGCCATCTTCTCGCTGCCGACCACGACGAGCTTCTGCTCCTTGAACGGGTGGAGCCAGCTGACAAAGACGTGGGCGCGGACACCCGAGTCGAACAGGAACTGACTGACGGTCACGTCGGCGATGTTCGGCGTGACGTAGGAGCCGCCCGTGCAGACGACCTGGATCGGGTCGGAACCAACAAGCCTCAGGATCACCGCGATGTCGTGCGGCGCGAAGCTCCAGAGCGCGTTCTCACGCACGCGGATCTTCCCGAGGTTCAGGCGGTTGCTGACGATGTAGCGGACCTCACCGAGCGTCCCGTCCTGGATCAGCTCGCGGAGCTTAAGGATCGCAGGGTGATACTCGAGCAGATGCCCAACCATCAGCACCTTGCCTCGCTCGTCGGCTCGGGCGACCAGGTCGCGAGCCTCGTCGAGATCAATCGTGACCGGCTTCTCGACGAACACGTGCTTGCCGGCGTCGAGCGCTCGCTTTGTGAGGTCGTAGTGAGACTCGGCTGGCGTTGCGATCATCACTGCATCGATCGTCGGGTCCGCCAGGATCGCATCGGGCTCCGTGTGGATCTCGGCATCGGGCGCGAACTCAGCCGCCTGCGTCCTCGCGGCCTGGCCGGTGTCGGCGACCGCCGCGACGCTGTGCACACGGGCCATCGTCCGGACAATGTTCTTGCCCCAGCCGCCGCAACCAAGGATCGCGATCCGCGGGCTTTCGGTCGAGGTCTCGGTAACGGCGGCACCCGATCCATTTGTGGTCGTAGACAAGTCTGAATCCCTTCTGCCGGCCCGGCCTGACGGCGGGCCGCTCCCCCTTGTTCAGGGCAGTGCATGACGCGGAGGAGGCCTCTGGCCCGCTCAACGCGGCGAAGTCGCGATGCTATCGGGCGCGCCGAAAGGGGTCAATGCTCGACGGTTGCAGCCTCTGCTAGAGCGCCGGCATCCAGCCCGGAACGCCCAATCAGCTCGCGAAGCATCTGCTGAGCAGCCCGACCGTCGCCATAGAGGCCCTGATGCTCGATTGGCTCGCCGAATCGAGCAGCTCCACGCGTCGCGATCTTGTCCGCATCGGCGCCGACGAGCTCGTTGACGCCGATGCCGGTTAGCTCGACCCACTCGGTCTCGTCCCGCATCGTGATACAGGCCACACGATGGAAGTACGCCTCTTTCTGGACGCCGCCCGAGTCTGTCGCGATCAGCCCGGCGCCGGCTTCGAGCTGGACCATGTCGAGGTAGCCCACCGGGTCGATTAGGGTGAGGGAGGACTCGGCCTGCGCAAGCAGGTTGTGACGCTCAAGGGCGCCGCGGGTGCGAGGGTGCACGGGCAAGATCACGGGGCGTGACGCGGCAAGCCTTCCAAGGCCCTCCACGATTCCCGCAAGACGGGCGGGGTCGTCGGTGTTCTCGGCCCGGTGGCAGGTGGCGAGGACATACCCAGCTGGCTCAAGCCCGAGGCGGCTCAGCACATCGCTCTCGCTCTCGGCGCGACCGGTGTAGTAGCGCATCGCGTCGTACATCACGTCGCCCGTGCGCACAATCCGGTCCGACACGATCCCCTCGCGACGCAGGTTGTGAACCGCCATGTCCGTGGGCGCAAACAAGATGTCCGAGAGCTGATCCGCAACCACGCGGTTGAGCTCCTCGGGCATCGCGCGGTTGAACGAGCGGAGCCCCGCCTCGACATGGGCGACCGGGATGCCGAGCTTGACCGCGGCAAGAGCGCCGGAAAGCGTCGAGTTGGTGTCTCCGTAGATCACCAGCCGATCGGGCGAAGTCTCGAGCAAAACCGACTCGATGGCTTCGAGCATGCGGCCGGTCATCTCGCCGTGGGTGCCGCCAGACACGCCCAGGTGATGATCGGGCTCGGGGATGCCCATCTCCTGGAAGAACACGTCGCTCATCGAGGCGTCATAGTGCTGGCCCGTGTGGATAAGCACCTCGCGGATAGCAGGACCCGTCTTGGCGATCCGCTGCACAGCACGGCTGAAGACCGCGGCCTTGACGAACTGGGGGCGGGCCCCGACGACGGTCGCGATGACGAGTTCCGAGTCCGTTCCGGGCACGCAAGGTCCTCCGTACACAGGCGTTGGGGCGAGAGCGTATCATCGCCGAATCGGCCGGGAAGGCTGCGCCCAGGGAGGCATGTGGATGTGCGGGATCGCCGGGATGTTGGCCACGGACGGGCCTGTGGGGCGCCTCGCGGGTGATCTCGACGGGGCCGCGCGGCGGATGCTCGACTCGATCGCCCACCGCGGCCCGGACGCGGAGGGCGTCTGGGCCGATGACAGGTGCCTGCTGGCCCACAAGCGGCTGAGCATCATCGACCTTGACCACGGGCATCAGCCCATGGTGAACGAGGACGGCCGGGTGGCTGTCGCGTTCAACGGCTGCATCTACAACTACCAGGACATCGCCCGCGAGCTGCGCACGCTGGGACATCACTTCGACACCCACTCGGACACCGAAGTGGTGCTCAGGGCATACCTCCAATGGGGCCCGGCGTGCGTTCAGCGTTTCAATGGCATGTGGGGCATCGTGATCCGCGACGGCCGCGACGGGACCACGTTCTTTAGCCGCGACCGGCTGGGCATTAAGCCGATGTACATCGCTCAGGTCGACGGGGGCGTGGTCTTCGCGAGTGAGGTCAAAGCGATCCTCGCATCGGGACTCTTCAAGGGACGGACCGATACCGATGGCCTGCGCCAGTACCTGACATTCCAGCTCACGCTGGGCGAGCGGACAATGTTCGCGGGTGTGCGCCGGCTGGAACCCGGGACGAACCTGGTGATTGACCGCGAGGGCCGCGCGACCACGGAGCGTTACTGGGACATCGCATTCGGCATCAACCATGAGCGAACCGAGGACGAGTGGATGGACCGCCTGCGGTTCCTGCTTGAGGATGCGGTCCGTCTCCGGATGGTGTCTGACGTACCGCTCGGCTCACACCTCTCGGGCGGCCTCGACTCGTCCGCACTGGTCGGTCTCGCGCGGCTCGCGCTCGGCGACGATGCGGAGATCAAGACGTTCACCGGGGCCTTCGGTGAGGGCCAGGCGTTCGACGAGACCCGGTACGCCAAGGAGGTCGCGGCGCAGCAGAAGGCGACGTACCTCGAGACATATCTGGACGAGCGGGCTTTCATCGACTCGATCGAGCGCATCGCGTGGCACATGGATTACCCGGAAGCCGGGCCCGGCGTGTTCCCGCAGTATTGGGTCAGCCGGCTGGCGGCGGACCACGTGAAAGTCGTGCTGGGCGGCCAGGGCGGCGATGAGACATTCGTCGGCTACGCCCGCTATCTGGTGGCGCACCTGGAGGCGTGCCTCCGGGGTTCGATCCGCCCCGGCGCCGACCGCGACTCGCACGCCAACGCCCTGCGGAGCCTTGTCGGTCAGCTCCCAACACTTGAGGCTTACGAGCCAATGATGCGGGGCTTCTTCGCCGATGGGCTCTTCGACGAGCCCGCCGCGAGGTACTTCCGCCTGATGGACCGTTCGGCGGGAAGCCGACGCCTGTTCAGTGCGGACGTTGCGCCGGACATCGAGACGACCTTCGGTGAGTTTGAGGCGATCTTCAACCGTCACTCCGATGCCGATGCGATCAATCGCATCCTGTACACCGACGCAAAAACACACCTGCCCGCGCTGCTTCACGTCGAGGACCGCACGAGCATGGCGTGGGGTCTCGAGAGCCGTGTGCCGCTGCTCGACTACCGGATCATCGAGCTGATGGCGTCGTGCCCGGTGTCCATCAAGTTCCGCGAGGGACGCACGAAGCACCTCTACCGCGGCGCCGTGCGCAGCATGGTCCCCAAGTCGATCCTGGAACGGACGGACAAAATGGGCTTCCCGGTCCCGCTCAACCAGTGGATGAAGGGTGCGCTGGGCCAGTACGTACGGGACGTGTTGCTGAGCAGCACCGCGAAGGCCCGGGGCCTGTTCCAGCCCGAGCAGATCGAGGCCGCACTCGAGAACCAGGGCACGTTCAGCCGCGGGATCTGGGGGGCGCTGTGTGTCGAACTCTGGCACAGGCGTTTCATCGACCAGAGCGCGAGCACAAAGCCCGCCAAGATCAGCTCGGTCGTCGCAGCAAGCTGACTGCAGGGCAGGCCGTATGGGCCCGCTTCACGCGTTCGCCTCTTGGGTCGCAAGCACGCGGCTGGTCCAGACCGTCTCGCCCCGAGCGATGCCCAGGTCGATCTCGCCCCCTTCGGGTTGCTCGACGCGCAGCTCGTAACGGCGGTCCTGGAGTATGTACGCGGTCGCCTCGGTGTCCTGACGCTTGCGGTCGATGCGCGGGAATATGCCGATCGAAACGTGATACAAGCCCTTGCCCAAGGGAAGTCTTGGGAGCCGCAGTTCGACCTCGCCTCTTGTGCCCGCTTCGAGGCGGGTGGGGACTGCGTTGGGCTGGAGGTGGCTGATCGCCTGCGCCGCGATAACCCCGCTGCGGTGAATGCAAACCACGAAGTCGGGGTCGATCACCTCGCGCATCGCGAAATACCTGAAGCGGAAGCGGATCTCTTCGAACGTGCAGAAGCTGTAGGCCGTCCGGCCCGAGGCGTCGGTGATCTCGAAAGCTTCGAGATCGATCACGCCCCGATGGATATCGAACCCGTCCCGCGACTGGGCCGCATCGCCTGAAGGCTCGGTGCCCGGCTCCTCCGTCTTCTCGTCCTGCTTCTGATCCGGTGTCTCGATACCGATGCTCCGGAGCAAGCCGCCAAGCACGGATCTCGGCACATCGAAGTGCGTATCGACCCAGTCGTTGCTGTCCTCTATGGAACCAAGATCCACAAAGGACACGCCGTCGTGCGCCTGGACGCGGCATCCGGCGCCACGCGTGCGCAATGTCACGCGGAACTCATCACTCGGGGTGAAGCCCTCGAGGTTGAAGGCCACGGCGGCCCAGTCATTGCCGGTCAGTGCGGCGCGGCGGGCGTGCTCCTCACCCGTATCCATCGGCTCACCCCAGGCACAGGTCTCGTCGTGGAGCATGACGAACGCCGGAGCGTCGATCGCGGTGTCCTGGGGCTGGCCGATCCCGACGGTCGCGGGATCGCCCTGGCCCGTGTCCAGCGTGGCGCTCGCTACATCGATCGGTGAATCCACCTCGGTGCAGAGCCTGACGATGAGCTGAGCCGCTGGGCCATCGAGAAACCGGAGGCGCTGCGCGTCGGCGACCGCGAGCAGCCGGTTGCGTGCCTCGATCCGCCTTATCTCACGCTCGCGCACGTAGGCCGCGTAGCCCTTGGCGATCTCGGAGACAGCGGCTTCTTGGATCACGCGGCCCCGATCGAGCCAGACCGCTTCATCGCACATCTGCTCAACCGCAGACGTGTCGTGGCTGACAAAGAGTAACGTCGCGCCGCTCTGGCTGAGTCGCTTCATTCGATCGACGCACTTGCCCGCGAAATAGGCGTCACCAGCGCCGAGCACCTCATCGATGATCAGGATCTCGGGCTCGATGCACGTCGCGGTGCTGAACGCGAGGCGGGCACTCATCCCCGCTGAATAGGTGCGCAGTGGTTGATCGAGGAACTCGCCCAGCTCGGCGAAGTCGTGGATGCCCTCTTCGAGCCTCCGCACCTCTCGCTCGCTCAGGCCCCGGAGCCTCAGACTCGCGCGGATGTTCTCGCGACCCGTGAACTCTGGGTGGAAGCCCGTGCCCAGCTCCATCAGGGCTTGGACGCTGCCGTTGACTTCCAGTGAGCCCTCGCTGGGCTGGACACTGCCCGCAATGAGCTTGAGCAGCGTGCTCTTGCCCGCTCCGTTGGAGCCAACGATGCCCAAACGCCCGCCCTTACGGACGCTCAGGTCGATTCCGCGAAGCGCCCAGAACTCACGGTAGGTCTTGCCTCGCCAGGGCATGAGTCTGCAAAGACCCAGCGCATCGATCACCTGGTCGCGGCGGTTGCTGTAGAGCGGATACAGCTTGCCGAGCCCGTCGGCTTGGACGGCGTGCTCAGACATGGTCGGCGAACACCAGCTTGAGCCTTCGGAACACGAACCAGCCCAGCAGCATGACGCCGGGCCCGACGATAACCAGCCCGATCAGCACATGCATCGGAGGCACGCGGCCCTCAATCAACGCGTTCTGGTACCCGACGATCACGTAGTACAGCGGGTTGAGCCCCGCGATCGGGCGGAGCCGGTCGGGCAACATATCCTCGGTCCAAGCGATCGGACTGACGAGCATCAACAGCAGGTTGATAACAGCGATCGTGTGCTGGAGATCGCGCGCGAAGACGTTGATCGCGCTGAAGATCCACACGATTCCGATCGTGAACATCACCTGCGCCGCCCAGACCACAGGCACAAACAGTGCGCTCCACCCCATCCGCCCCACCGCAATCACAGCGATCAGCAACATCGCCGTGCCAGCGACCTGTGTGCCCTGGCTCGCGAGCACGGTGCGCACAGGAACCAGCTCGATCGGAAACAGCGTGTTCTTCACGAGTCCGGAGTTCGCGCTGACCGAAGGTGTGCCCGATCCCAGCGCCTCGGCGAAGCTCAGGAACGGGATGAGCCCACAGAAAATCAGGACGACCGCCTCGGCACCATCCAACCGCTCGTACTTAACCTGGAAGATCACGGTGAAAACCGCGGCGTAGACCCCGAGGAACAGCAGCGGGAACAGCACCGTCCAAGCCAGACCCAGCGCGCTGCCCGCATACCGCGCCCGAAGCTCGGTCAGTGTCACACGCCAGAGCAAGCCCCGGCGGCGCCAGAGGAACCCGAAGGGCCCAAACGCTTGTCCACGAGAAGACCCCGAGGCGATCACTCCAGACTGGCTCACGCGGGTCGCGGCAGGCACGCAAATCTCCCAGGTCGCCGCTCAGAAGCGGCCCAACCAGCAAGGGTACCATCCGTCGATGGCGCAGATCGCGCACCGCGGTGCAACGGCGACGGACCGGGCGTATCAGCCAACGCAAGGCGGGGTCGGGTCGTCGCACATCCTCGTGCTCAGTGCCCACGAGGGCAGCGTGGACCGCCGGATCGTTGGTGAGTGCAACGCCTTGGCCGACTCCGGACGCCGGGTCACACTCTTGAGCCTGCCAGCCGAACTCGATCGCGCCACGCTTGACAAGCGTGTTCGGGTCCGAATGCCTCCTGTTACGGGCGCCACCAGCGGGGTTGTCGGCCTCTACAAGAAGCTCCCTCGGCGAGTCAAGCGTCTCCGCCGAGACATGGAATACCTCGTGAGACCCGGTGTACTCCCGCGATGCACGGCACCGCTCGTGGAAATCGCGGCGGACCTTGACGCAGACGCCGTGCATTGCCACGACGCCGAGACGCTGCCCGCGGCTGTCCGGATCGCGAACGGACAACTCCCGATTATTTATGACAGCCACGAGCTGGCGCCCGACCTTGAGCCCGACCCTGTCTTCCACGCCTATTGGGAGCGGCTCGAGCGAGAGCATCTGCGCAAGACCGCCGCGGTCATCACCGTGAACTTAGGGGTCGCGCGGGCGATGGCGGATAGGTACGGCATCCCGGAGCCCGACATCGTGCTCAATGGATGCGACACCCGGGGATCGATCGAGGTCGAGCCGACGATCTTCGAGCAACGCTTCGGACTCAGTGCCGAGCGACGATTCCGCGTGATCTATTGCGGCTCGCTCCGTACTGATCGGAACCTGCTCCCACTGGTCAGGGCGGCTGCGCTCGTGCCCGAGATCGATCTGCTGCTTCTCGGTGACGGCCCGGCAAGCGACAAGATCCGTGCCCTAGCGCCGGCGAACGCACATGTAAGCGATCCGGTGCCACAACACGAACTGATCGGCACGCTGCGGCACGCCGATGTCGGTGTGATCCCCTACACGCCAGAGCGTTGCCTTAACCACAAGCTGTGCACGCCAAACAAGCTCTATGAGTACCTCGAAGCTGGGCTCGCGGTGGTCAGCCACCGGCTGCCCGAGGTCGAGCGGATTGTTGATGTCCACGGACGTGGTTTCAGCGCCGACCTCGACAGCCCGCAGAAGATCGCCCGGGCCTTGCGCGAGGCCTCCGAGCTCTACACCATAAGCAGTTTGGATGCGCCCGCAAGCTTGGACCCGATCCGCTGGCCCGCGCAGGCGAAGCGGCTCATCGATGTGTACGAGCGGCTGGGCCTGTAAGCGACATGCACGCCGAAAAGGGAGAGACGACGATGGCGGTAGAGATCGAGTTCCTCGGACACGCCGGGCTGCTGATCCGGACTGGCGAACACACGATCGCGGTGGACCCATTCCTCACGGGCAACCCCGCGGCAAAGAAATCAGCCGATGACATCGAGTGCGACGCGATCGCGGTCACCCACGGGCACGAGGATCACTTCTCTGATGTCCCGGGGATCGCGAAACGCACCGGCGCAACGGTGTTCTCGTCCTATGAGATCTGTGCGTTCCTGGGGGAGCAGGGCCACGAGAAATGCGAGCCGGGGAACCCGGGCGGCGAGATCAAGACCCCATTCGGGTCAGTTGCATTTACGCAGGCTTTCCATTCGTCGAGTTTCCAGGGCCGGTACATGGGCATGCCAATGGGCGTGGTTGTGAAGGCCGGAGGCGTCAACATCTACCACATGGGCGACACCGCGCTCTTCGGCGACATCGCGCTCATCGGGAAGCGACACAAGCCCGATGTCGTATTCGTCCCGACCGGCGATCGATTCACGATGGGTGCCGAAGAGGGAGCGAGGGCAGCGGAGATGAGCGGCGCGAAGCTCGCGGTTCCGATCCACTATGGGACATGGCCTCTGCTCGCAGCAGATGCGACCGGCTTCAAACCGTCTGGATGCGAGGTGCGTCTGATGCAGGCCGGCGAGACGTTGTCTTTCTAGCGGACCGAGCTGGTCGCAACGCCGGGGCCCGTCATCCCACCGATCTGGATCAAGGACCCGTCGAGGTGGATCACGCCTCGCAGGTCCATCCGGGCATCAGGGGCCAACCTGAGCTGCCAGGCCCCGGTCCCGGTTTCAGGATCGGGGTCATAAATCAAATGTTGGGCGAGCGGCGACGAGGGAACACCGTTGTAGCCCACGCCGTCGATGTTGTACGGGTTCGCCGTGCCACCAACGAGGTGAATCAACCCATCGGGTGTGGTCGTCATCCCGGCGCGATAGGTCGGTTCCCCCGGATGGGGACTGATCCGGCGCCAGGCGATCTCTGTCGGATCATCACGGCTGATCGTGCCGACGAACGCCCGATCGCTGATCCGAAACTCGCGCGACCCATCGGACCCGCGGATCAACTCGGTGCCATCGCACACGATAACGGTGTCGCCGCTGATCGCCGCGGCGTGCCCAAACACACCCGGCGCCGGAAGGGGCGTTGCGCGAAGCCAGCGATCTTCCAGCGCGTCGTAGACCTGCGTATTTCGCACGTTGTCATTGATGGGCCCGTGCCAACCGCTGAAGAGATAGATGTAGCGGCCCCCCATCACGGCTACCGCCGTGTCGTCAACGGGTGTCGGGACTTCCGCAAGCTCAACCCAGCGATCCAGTGCGACGTCGTATCGAAGCAGGCGGGGCTCGGTGACCTCTACGGTGTCGCCCGCGTCGGTCTCGACAACCGCGTACCCACCGATGAGATACAACGCTCCCGCCACTCCAACCGCGGAGGCGCCGATCTTCCCCTTTTCGAAGTAGGCCGGAGCGTCGGCGATCCGGCGCCAGCCTCGCGACAGCGGGCGTCCCTCGGCGCTCACATCGAGTGCGTAGCTGCGTGTCGTGATCGTGTCAGTATCCGCAGGGTCATTAATGCCCATCAGGCTGTAGAGCGTGAACGACCCATCGGTGTTCGCGACAGACGCCACAGCGTTGTTGCTCACGGGCTCAGGCAGCGGCGGCAATACGAGCGTGCTGAGCGGTACAGCGGCCAGCAGGTCCTCAGTCGTCTCGTGCGGCGCCGAGCCATCGGTCCGGCATCCTCCGAGAGCAAGACAGACGACCAACGCGATCGGGGTGAGTCTCATGGGTCCGATGGTACTTGCCAAGCCGCGTCCCTGGTTAGGGCATCCGCGAGGAGCACGCGGTACGCATCCCGGGCAAGCTCGATACAGTTGAACTGCTCGAGATGTGGGTTCGAAAACTGCGTGTCGAACAGAGAAAACTCGCAGGCCCGGAGATGACATACCGTCCTCACGAGGGCCGTCTTGCTCGCATCTGTCCCACCCAGGTCGGGGCGGCTGAACATGCTCTCGCCCGCGAATAGACCGCCGACAGCCAGCCCGTAGAGGCCTCCGACGAGTGTTGCACCGTCCGGCGGCGGTCGCGCGGAGTCGATCGCATGGCGGTGACTGATCGCCAGATCGAAGGCCTCGCCGCCCCCGGGGGCGATCCACACCTCGACCGAGTGAGCGTGACCCAGTTCATGAAGCCGCTCGAACATCTCGATAATCCGCGTATCGATCCACGCGCCGGGCCGGTCGGGGTCGGCACAGGCGCGGATGACACCCGCGAAGTCCTGATCGGTCGTCACGATGAACCGGGACGTGGCGAGTGTTCGCACCAGCCGCTTCGGTATGTGAAACGTGGCTTCGCTTGGGCCATCAGGCAAGGTGTCGTAGGGCTCGCCAAGACGTAATGGGAAGACCGCTCTCGGATCGGGGTCGAACCAGACGAGTTCGCCCGCTGGATCTTCGGGGTCGGTCATTGGAAACCATCCCCGCCGATAGGCCTCAACTACCAACTCCGGGGGCGGGAGTTGTTCGGGCCGGCGCCCAGAATCGGGCACAGGTTCGGCCGTTGGTTTCTTCTCGGGATCGGGAGACACCGCGGGTAGGCTAGTGCGGGCGAATCGGGGGGATGCCGTTGAATCAGCCACGGGTGAAAGTGCACCTCAAGGACGGGATCGACCCGCCCATGGTCATTGGGCTGCTTCGCTGGCCAGACGGGATGGACTTCGAGGACCGGGCCATTGTGGTCGCCGACGCGTTCGGGCTGGCAGACACGGCGGCCCAGCCGATCATCCTCGCAAAGGGACCGGTGCTGGCCGCAACCATGCCCGCGACGATGGCCTTCCCCGCGTTAGTGAAGCTGCGCGACCTTGGGATCCGCGCTGCGATCTGCCCGGGTGGGTACAAGGACGAGCCGCTGCGTGTGAAGCGGATGATCCCGGGCGCCGGCGTGCCGCCCGAGATGTACTGCGCCGAGTTCTGGCGGAGCGATGAAGGCCGCCCCTTTCCAACGAAGGACATCGCCGCGCTTGTGCGTGGGACCATCTCGGTCGCGAAGAAAACCTCCGCAGTCGATCGGATCGACGCGATGCGGGATGCCTCTGGATTCGCGTCCAGCGGAGGCATCCTGGGGCGGAGCCTCGCGCAGACACTCGACGCCGCCGAGGAAAACGTGGCACACGCCGGGATGCCGGCGATGACTGACGCGATCGAGGTGCTCGACGTCTTCCTCCGTGACCGGACCTGGCTGCGATGCGACGGGCGCAAGTTCGGGTTCATGGACCAGCCGGAGAAGGGACCGACCGATCGATACAACACCGATGTGCTCACCAGCACCTTGGGCGAGGCCGCCCCGGGGTCGATGATCGACCTCGGGTTCAGCCAACTCCGGGTGTTACCAGGCGTTCTGGAGCGGGCTCGGGCACGGATCGGGCCTCGAAAGGTACAGAAATCGGATCCCGAGAGCGTGTTTGATTTCTATTCGGGTATGATCGGCCTGCTGGCCACCGAGGCCTACCAGCACTGAAAGCCGCGGGGCCCGGGTCCGAATCATGCATCTGCCGCGAGCTGCTTGGGGCCTCGCGGGGCGGAAGGGGTTCCGATCATGTTCGAGTTGCTCGCACATGCACAGAGCGATGGGCAGGCAATCGCCAGCCAGATCCTGGACAACGAGGAGACCCTCTTCCTTGTGGTGGGTGGTGCCGTCGGCATCGTCGGCATCGTGTTCGGCACCGCGACAGCGATGGTCAAGGCCACCGCGCGAGAGCGGACCCGTCGCGAGATCGCGGCCTACATCGCCGAGGGGGCGATGACGCCCGAGCAGGGCGAGCGCCTCATGCGCGCCGGCAAGAGGTAAGAACACAGCACGCAGAACACAGAAGGAACGAATCGATGGACCTAGGAGATCTCATCCCGATCATTGCGGTTGGCGGCGGAATCACCGTCGCGCTCGTCAGCATCACGATGGGCTTCTGGTCGGGTGTCCAGAAACGTAAGCAGGCCGAGGCCTCCCGTCGCGAGATTGCCGCGTATGTCGCCGAGGGCAGCATGACCCCTCAGGACGCCGAAAGGCTGCTTAACGCGAAGCCACTCTCCGACGACGACTAGGCGACGAGTAAGGACGCAGACATGGACTCGGTCTGGGATTTTTTCACCGCGTACCCCTGGGTTGCCGTTGTCGCGATCGTGTTTACGTACACGTCGGTAAAAGCCGTCGCGAAGGCCGTTGCGCTCACCAACGCGTCGAAGCAAACAGAACTGACCAAGCGTGAGATTGCGGCTTACGTCGCAGAGGGCAGCATGACGCCCGAGCAGGCCGAGCGTCTGATTGCCGCCGACAGCAAGAAGAAGATGGACTTCTCCGACTGCTGAGCAGGTGTCACTAAGTGGATGCCTCTGCGTTCACGAGCAACGAGAAAACACGAAGCGGTTCCGCCACGCTCCACGCTTGAGCGGCACACCCGTCTGGTCGCTGCGGGTCCTCATCGGTCCCCTCGGCGTCAAAGACCTCCGAGATCGACCCCGGGTGCGGGCCATCAAGCATCGCGATGAGTGGTTCCAGGATCGCTCTGGCCCGCTTTCGGGAAGCAGCAGAGAAGCCCCCCGCGCGGAGCACACCCTCCGCCAACGGACCCGCGAGCCAGCACCACGCGGTGCCGTTGTGATACGCACGGTCCCGATGGAACAGCGGGCCTCTGAACCGCGCGTGGTAGCTCGGGTCTTCCGGATCGAGCGTCCGCACGCCGACGGGGGTCCAGAGCCTCTCCATCAGCTTGTCAACGACACTCTGGCGATGCTCGGGCAACAGGGGTGAGCGCGGCAAGCTCACAGCGAACACCTGGTTTGGGCGGATCTGCCGGTCCGGTGCCCACCGAGCGGCGCCGACCGGCGCGACGTGGTCGTGGAGGCAATCGAGCCGATGCGACCAGAAAAGGTCGTTAAACGCGTTTGCGCACATCGCCGCGGTCTTAGCGAGGTGATCGGCTCGGGTCGGATTTTCGGCCTGGATCACCTCGGCGATGGCCATAAGACCGTTGTGCCAGAGCGCGTTGATCTCGACCGCCTTGCCGTGCCGTGCGGTAAACGTGACCCCGTCGCGCTTCGCGTCCATCCATGTCAGCTGGGTTTCCTCATCACCCGCGGTGATGAGCCCATCGGGCTCCATGCGGATCTTGTGAACGGTGCCCTTCTCGTAGTGCTCGAGGATGTCGAGGCATGCGGGAATCAACGCATCGCGCACGAGCGTCTCGTCTCCACCGGCCCTTTGGAACTGATCTACCGCGTTGACGTACCAAAGGCTCGCGTCAACCGTGTTGTAGTAGGCCTCGCCCCCGTAGTCATCGAAGCGGTTGGGGATGATCCCGTCCTTCCGATGCTCACCAAAGATCTCCAGCACCTGGCCCGCTTCCTCAAGCCTTCCAGTCGCGATCATCAGCCCCGGCAACGCAATCGTGGTGTCGCGACCCCAGTCGGCGAACCACGGATAGCCAGCGATCACGCTGGTGCCCATAGGCCCTGTGCGGCGTGTACGGCGGACGACGAACTTGTCCGCCGCGGCGGCAAGCCTCACCAGGCGCGTTGTGTCCTCCGAGCCCGCCTCGGCCTGCGCCACACGGCATGTCGCCTCGCCGAGCGAGACGAAACGCTCCGGCTCGCTCGTCGGCGACTCGTACTCAGCGCCCCCATAGGCCGCGTCGATCGCCACTGTGCCGCCGGTCTCGAGACGGGCCTCGACCACGCCTGGGCCGTACAGATCTTCGATCCCGTCCTGGCCTCGATCGAGATCGCGCATGTACTCAAAGCCGTGCCACATTCGCGGGACAGGCACAAACTCACCGCCATGGAAACGGAGCACCGCACGATGGCTGCCGCTCGTTACGGCCACTGAGCCATCGGCGTCGAGCTGACTTCGGGGCATCGCCGCGGTGTCGGGCGGTGGCGCGCTCGCGGCAATCGCCCCGCCTCGGGCGCGATCGGCCTTCCCTGTCATATCGCGCCTCAGATCATGGAAATCGCGCAGCGCGATCAGCGGGCTGAGCTCGAACCGCACGGGCTGCGGGCTCTGAACCACACGATATTCGAGCCGGTTGGCGTTTATTTCGCGAGCGACCGTGATCGATTTGGTGATCACCGCCTCACCGCCGGCGCCGAGCGGGATCCGGAAAGTCCAACGGACCGCCCAGGGCCATCGCTCGAAGCGTTCGAGCAGTGCGTGGTAGAGCGACCTCTCTCGCGCGCCCTCGTAATGATGCAGCGTCAGGCGTACAGAGGTCTGGTCGCCGCTGGGGGGCACGCCGACCTCGCCCAGATCACCCGCACCGATCACGACCTGATCGTCCACACCCGCAAGTACGCAGATGCGATCGACCGGAGGCTGCGCCGCCGCAGTCAACAGGCTGTGATACCGCCTCGTGCGTGCGCCAGAAATCGAGCCCATGGCGAAACCGCCGAGCCCGTTCGCCAGCACCCACTCGCCCACGACACCCCACCGGCGCAGGTCATCCCCCTCCATCGTCTGGTAGGGCGCAACGGCGAGCGGATCTTCGTGAGGGACGTGTGAAACAGGCATCTCGTGCCAACGGTACGGCCCCCCAACGCTTGACGGGGCGTCACCCCCCTGCGATACTCATCTATGGAGACCCTCTCACAATCGGATCCCGCAGGAATCACGCCGAACGGCAACCCCTCGGGGGACGGTCGTCGAGGCGATATGTCCGCTCGGACCGTCACGCAGTCCAGAATGGCCGATACGAAGATCAGCCAAGACGGTATCACGTTCGACGACGTGCTCCTGCTGCCGCGCGCTAGCGATATAAGCCCTGCGGATGCCGACCTGACGACACAGCTAACGCCGAGGGTCCGGCTGAACATCCCGCTGATCTCAGCGCCGATGGACACGGTTACCGAAAGCGGGCTCGCGATCGCCCTCGCCCAGGAGGGCGGCATCGGGATTATCCACAAGAACCTCAGCGTCGAGACGCAGGCCCGCGAGGTCGAGAAGGTCAAGCGCAGCGCCAACGGCGTGATCTCCGAACCCCAGACTCTCAAGCCAACCGACACCGTCGCGAAGGCCCGCGCTCTGATGCGGACGCAAGGCGTCAGCGGCTTCCCCGTGACCGAAGATGGAACGAGCCGGGGGAAGGTCGAGGGCATCCTCACACGCCGCGATCTGAAGTTCGTGGGCGGTGAAGACACACCGGTTTTCGAGGTCATGACCGGCCAGAACCTGGTGACGAGCCCGAGCGGGACGACGCTTGAGCAGGCCGAGGTCGTTCTGAATCGGAACAAGGTCGAGAAACTGCTGCTCGTCGATGGCGACTTCCGGCTTGCGGGCCTAATCACCATGCGTGATATCGAGCGGCTCAGCCGCTTCCCCGCGGCCAATCTGGACTCCGGAGGTCGCCTCGTGTGCGGGGCCGCGGTCGGCGTGAAGCAATACGAACGCGTCGAGGCGCTGATCAGCGCGGGCGTGGACCTCCTGGTTGTAGATACCGCGCACGGGCACAGCCGCAACGTGATCGACACCGTCAAGGCGATAAAGAGCCGATACGACATCGACGTGGTCGCCGGCAACATCGCGACCGCCGAGGGAGCGATAGCGCTCGTCGAGGCCGGTGCCGACGCGGTGAAGGTCGGCATCGGCCCCGGGTCAATCTGCACGACGCGCGTCGTCACGGGCGTGGGCGTTCCCCAGGTCACTGCCATCTTCAACGCGGTCGAGGGCGTGCGATCAACAAGCCGGGATGTGGCGGTCATCGCCGATGGGGGTATCAAGGCATCGGGCGACATCAGCAAAGCGATCGCGGCCGGCGCAAGAGCAGTCATGATGGGCTCGCTCTTCGCCGGACTCGATGAGAGCCCGGGCGAGCTCGTTATCAGTCACGGCCGCCGGTACAAGAGCTACCGCGGCATGGGCAGCGAGGGCGCGATGAGCGCCGGCAGCGCCGATCGGTACAGCCAGGCCGAGAAGCTCGGCAGCGTGAACACCGACCAGCCGGGCACCGCGAAAGAGAAGTTCGTGCCCGAGGGCGTCGAGGGCCTTGTGCCTTACCGCGGGCCGCTCGCGGACTTTGCGTACCAGCTGGTCGGTGGCCTGCGGAGCAGTATGGGCTACTGCGGTTGCCGCACCCTTTCCGAGCTCCAGAGCGAGAGCAGATTTGTACGGGTGAGCCCAGCGACTGTCGTCGAGAACCACCCCCACAACATCAGAATTACCAAAGAAAGCCCGAACTATCAGCTCCCGAATCAGCGGGAATAGCAGCCAGCGGAGCGCTGTGCGTTCGAGATCTGCGCGTTTCGGGGATCCTGGGCCCAACCACCTGTAGACTCCGGCCGATGGAAGGTGTCGATACCTACCTTCCGACGAGGAGATGCACCGATGCGAAGCGGCAACCCCACCCTCCAGCACTTCGAGCAGCCCCAGCGCTGGGATGACCTCGGCAACGCCGGCGCGATCGCCGAAGGTGCTGACATGACCGGGTCGGAGTCCGACCGCGCGGCTCCGGTCGCCAAGCAAATGACCCTCAATGGAACGATCCTCGCGACCGGCACGCTCCTGGCGGTCTGCGCAGCCTCCGCGGTCGCGGGCTTCTCGATCTTCGAGGGCTGGATCGCCTCGGGAAATCTCGGGAGGCTGTGGATCGCGGCAATCGGGGGCGCGATCGGTTCGCTTGTCCTCGGGCTCATCATGAACTTCAAGCCGCGCACGGCTCAGTTCCTGGGCTTCCCCTACGCGGTCCTAGAAGGGGGCTTCCTCGCCGCGATCAGTCTGGTGCTCGGTGCTCGGTATCTCGGAATGAACGAAGAGACGGGCGGCGTCGATCCGGCACTCATGGGTGTGATCTATCAGGCGATCCTGCTGACCTTCGGCATCGGCGCTGGTCTGCTCATCGCGTACGCCAGCGGGCTCGTCAGGCTCGGGAACACCGCGATCAAGATTGTTATGGTCGCCGGCGCGGGAGTGATGGTCTATGGCATCGCGGTCATCCTGCTCAACGGCCTGCTGGGTATGGGCGTCCCGAACCTCTTCGCGAGTGCCAGTCCGCTTGGTATCGGCTTCAGCGCCGTGCTCGTGGTCCTGGCGAGCGTGTTTCTCGTGCTCGATTTCCAGCTGATCGATGATTCGATCAAGGCCGGCATGCCCAAGCACTTTGAGTGGTACGCGGGCTTCAGTGTCCTCGCGACGCTGGCGTGGATCTACGTCGAGGTCCTCCGCCTGCTCCTCAAGCTCCGCTCCAGCGACTAAGCTCCCCGCAGGAGGCTCGGGGGCGTCGCGACCCCGAGCCTCAGCATGGGGAGGTGTTGGGCATGCATCGTGCGTTGTATCCGGCTTGGCTGTCGCTGCTGGCTGCTGGAGCCTGCGGTCTGGGCGGCTGCGCCACGATCGTCCAGGGCGAGCACGAGCAGATCTACTTCGATTCGGACCCACAGGGCGCATCGGTCGTCGCTAACGGCGAACGCACTGTCATCACCCCGGGCTACCTTAATCTCGAACGGTGGCGTTCACACGACATCACGGTGTCGCTTCCCGGCTATCCCAGCCAGTCGTTCACGATCGAGAGCGAGCTGAGCGGCTGGATCTGGGGCAACATCATCTTCGGCGGGATCATCGGTGCCCTGATCGATTGGGGCACCGGCGCCTGGGGCGACCTCGCACCCAACGGAGTGTTCGTGGACTTCTACGACTCCGACTATGAGTTCATCGACCCCGATGATCAGCCAGTTGACTAGCTCTTGGTCAGGAGCCATGGAGTCGCCGATGCCGTCCAACAGCCATCAGTTCAAGCCCACAGCCCTTGCTTGCGTTGCCGCGATGGTGGTGCTCTCAGGCTGCAGCAGCACCACCGTCATCAACACGAGACCCCAGGGTGCTCGCATCTATGTCGAAGGCCAGCTCATCGGCACCTCGCCGGTGGAGTACACCGACTCGGCGATCACCGGCAGCAAACGCGAGGTCCGCATCGAGCTGGACCGGTACGAGACCATCACCGGCAGCTTCAGCAGGAACGGGAAGGTCAACGCCGACGCCATCGTTGGCGGGATTTTCCTGCTGGTGCCGTACCTGTGGGCGATGGACTATGAGGATGAGTACACGTTCGTGCTGACGCCCGAGCGCTAGGCGACCACAACGCACTCAGTTTCGTTCGAGACATACCGAACGATCCCGTTGGGATGCTTTTCGACCTTGTCTCGGTTACAACCGGTCGGGGGCAGCGGACCATACGACGACCCGGGCGCCCCTGAAACAGGCATCACACGTTGAACAGGAAGTGGCACACGTCCCCGTCCTGCATCACGTAGTCCTTGCCCTCAACCCGCATCCGGCCCGCCTCGCGGATCGCCTTCTCGCTCTTCAGTTCATCCAGGTCATCGACGCCGAACACCTCGGCGCGGATGAACCCCCGCTCGAAGTCCGTGTGGATCACGCCCGCGGCCTGCGGCGCGGTCGCGCCCTGCGGGACCGTCCACGCCCGGATCTCCTTCGGGCCCGCGGTGAAGTAACTCTGAAGACCCAGCAGCGTGTACGCGGCGCGGGCGAACTTCGCGAGCGCCGGCTCGTCGAGGCCCATGTCATCGAGCATCATCAGCCGGTCTTCCTCGTCGAGTTCGGCAAGCTCTGACTCGATCTTCGCGCACACCGGCACGGCCTCCGCCCCCACACGCGCGGCGTGCTCGCGCACGACTTTGCACAGATCACCCTCGCCCTTCGGGTCGTCATCACCGACGTTCATCAGATAGAGCACCTTCTTCGCCGTGATCATGCCGAGACCCCGGAGCGCCTTGGCCTGCGCCGGATCGCTCAGTTCGACCGATCGCGCGGGCTGCTCATTCTCGAGCGCTGGCTGGACCGCCTTGAGAGCCGCGAGGCGGGCGACGGCTTCCGGGTCTCTGCTGCGAGCCGCACGCTCGGCCTTCGGGATCGCGCTCTCGATGGTCTGGAGGTCCGCGAGGATCAGCTCTGAATCGATGGTCGTGATGTCGCGCATCGGATCAACGGTCCCATCGACGTGCGTGATCTCTTCACCACCCGGCGCGCTCGTGAAACACCGGACCACCTGGACCACGGCATCCACCTCGCGGATATGACTCAGGAACTGGTTTCCCATACCTTCGCCCTGGCTCGCGCCGCGGACGATGCCGGCGATATCCACCAGCCTGAGACTCGCCGGGATGACCTTCTGTGTCTCAATGTGGCTGTTGATGCGATCGAGCCTCGGGTCGGGTATCGGCACGATCCCGACGTTGGGCTCGATCGTCGCGAACGGGTAGTTCGCGCTCAGAGCCCCCGCGGCGGTCAGTGCGTTAAACAGCGTGCTCTTGCCGACGTTGGGCAGTCCGACGATTCCGGCTTCCAAGGGGCGTCCTCCGTGGCGACCCGAACACCTGTCCGGGGCCGCGATGCTAGCGCGGCGCGAAACCCCGCTGGGTGATGCACACCGGCGTCGCGACTGGTCGATTAGACGAACATGAACCCGCATCCCAAAATCGCGCTGATGGGCGGCTTGATGGCAGGGCTTTCGAGCGCGGTTCAGAAGTTCGGGAGACCAATCCCGATTGCGTGAGTGCGACCACGTTCGACCCGATCGAGAGGAACGGCCCCGCCCAGGTCATCGCGGCGCACCACGCCAGCAGATACGTACACAAGGAAGCATCCCAGCATGCAGAACTTACTCGGACTGTCGCTCTCTGCGATCACGGCGACAACATGCCTCGCAGGCCCGCCTTTCAGTGGTCCGCTCGTGGTGGTACCTCAAGACAGCGCAACGTTCTACGGGATGACCGATATCAACCAAGATGGCGTAGGAGACATCCTGCGCCTCGAACCCGCGGAGGTCTCTAGCGGGACTCAACTCGTCGTCTACGAGAGCCTCGGCGATGGTTCTTTCGTCCGCTGGACGGGCCTCACGTACCCGAGCCGGCCGACTTCGGACGCTGAACTGCACGATGTCAATGGCGACGGCCTGCTTGATGCGTTTGTGCTTACCCCATTCACTGATTTCCAGTCGGTCTGCGGCTTCGCAACGAGTGGCTGCCTCCACTTTGCGCGACCCGACAGAACATGGGGACCACCGATCGAACTGCCCGATGCCCAGTACTTCGCCTGGTTCGGTCATTTCGATGATGACGGTTTCATCGATGCCATCGGTGACAACTTCATCAATAGCGCACCGCCTGTCTTGCTCGGAAACGGGGACGGCACGTTCCGTGCAGCCCCGCTGATCGAAGGAGTCGCGTTCCGTGAGCTGAACCCGACGGATCCACTCGGAAGACCCTGGGACCCTCAGTGGGCCGATCTCGCCGACTTCACCGCTGACGGTGTACCCGACCTCGTACTCCAGCACGTCGTGGCATGGGGAGACGGCGGTCCCGAGTTCGGTGACCTGCAGGAGTCATACGCGCAGGTCTACGAAGGCGATGGCCAAGGCGGATTCAACCCGATTGAGCCTTCCGCAAGCTTGGATACCGTTTCAATGATCCGCACCATAGACATGGATCTCGACGGCATGACCGACCTCATGCACTTCAGGGAGAACGATCCCGGCGAGTATGACCTCGTGTATGTTGCGGGGCGGGGCGATGGCTCGTTCGGAGAGCCACGCGTGTTTAGAACCGGATACAACGGCGGTAACGCGTTCTTCCCAACCGCGCAGGACGTCGATGGTGATAGCACACTCGACCTCACGACCGTCGAGCCCGACTTCCGCTGGGTCGAGTGGGCGCCAGGAGTGCCGCAGGTGGGCTACGAACCTTTCCGCCGCCTCCTGCCGGAAGTCGATTTCACCCGGCTGGGCGTGGGCGATGTCACCGGTGACGGCGTGAGCGACCTCGTGCTCGGCAGTGGATTCGCACGCGACCCTGTCTCTGGCACGCCTCTCCCGCACTGGGGGCTCGCGGTCTACACGGGCTACGGGCCGGACCGTATCTGTATCTCCGATCTGGATCGCGACGGACGAGCCACGCAGGATGATCTCTCGATCTTCCTCAGCGGCTGGCTCGCAGGCCAAGTCAGGGCATACACAGACCTGACCACCACCGGTGGAACACTCCTTGGGCAGACAGGATTCGGCCAGCCCGACGGAACCGTCACACTCGATGATCTGGCCGTATTCGTGAACGACTGGCTCCGGGGATGCGATGACGCTGCCGCCCAGAGGTAGCTCCATGCGGCGGCAATAAGCCCACTCAAAGATCCTCAATTCGCCCTGCTGTTCCAGTTACGCCTCCGGGTGGCAACCCCGGAGAGCGAGCAGCTGACCGGTCCATCCCGCAGATTCACACACATATATCCCCTGGCTTCACATGTGTGCGTTGATCCCCAGTCCCGGCACGCCCGATCCGGGATCGAGACCGCCAGCCCCGGGGGGTGGCGACGCTCGTTACAGGGAGGTCAGGACATGCCCGTCTGGCTCAAGCTCGCCGTATTGATCGGGGCACTCGCCGCCACCACGTTCGGCTCGATCATCGCCACTCGGATGATCACGAACTCGATGGCCGCCGACGGCCTGACGATCAACCTGGCCGGCCGCCAGCGGATGCTGACCCAGAAGATGACCAAGGAGTTCGCGATCTGGCGAGGCGCCGCGACCGAGGAGGATCGCGCGGACGCTGCCGCGACGCTCTCGAAGACCGCGGGCCTCTTCGACCGCACGCTCACCGCGCTCCTTCAGGGCGGCACTACAACCGGTGGCAACGGCACCGATGTCACGCTTGAGCCCGTCAAGGGAGAAGCCCCGATCGCCGCGCTCTACGAAGGGGCCGAGCTGTGGGCGCAGCTCAAGCCAGGGATCAATGCGGTGACCTCGGGCGAGCTTGCGCCGACCGATCCCATCGCGGAGGAGGCCTTCGCGACGCTCGCGGCGTCGAACATTCGCCTCCTGAAGATCATGAACAAGGCAACCGTCGCGATGCAGCACGGATCGAGCGACAAGCTCGCGATGCTGACGATCGCGCAGATTGGCTCGGCAATCGTAACTGTGCTCGTCGCGGTACTTGGCTGGCTGGGTGGTCAACGCTACGTGGTCCGCCCGCTCAACGCGGTCGCGAGCACCATGCGCGAGCTGACCGAGGGAGACGGCGACCTTTCGCGACGCGTCGTCGTCTACGGCGCCGACGAGCTCGCGGAGACCGCGACCGCGGTGAACGAGTTCATCGGGAAGCTCGAGGCACTCGTTGCCAGCGTGTCGGGTGTGACAAGCGAGATCAGCGGCGCCACGGGCGAGATCAACGCGTCGATGTGGGGATTGAGCGAGACGCTCAACGCACAGCAGTCGCAGGTCGAGCAGGTGTCGGCAGCCGCAGAAGAGTGCGCGGCCTCGGTCGCACAGGTGTCGGGCCGGTCGACGCAGGGCCAGGAACACGCGTCGGACGCCCGCGCGATCGTCGCAGAGACCCAAGAGGCCTTCGGCGCCACGATCAACGATCTGGAGACCATAAGCGGCTCGGTCCGTGATGCTTCCGAGGGCATCGATGCGTTGGCCGAGCAGGGCGAGGCGATCGGCCGGGTCATCACCGTGATCGACGAAATCGCGGATCAGACCAATCTGCTTGCGCTCAACGCCGCGATCGAAGCGGCTCGCGCAGGCGAGCAGGGGCGTGGATTCGCAGTGGTCGCGGACCAGGTTCGCAAGCTCGCCGAACGCACCACCCAGGCGACGTCCGAGATCGCGGACTCCATCCGTGCGGTGCAGGAGCAGACCGAGGTGACGAAGGCCGCGATGGACCGCAGCGCCGAGTCGATCGCTGGGGGTGTCCAGCGTGCAACCAGCGCCGCAAACCAAGCCCAGCGTGCGGCGCAGGCATCCGATGAGCTCGCGTCGGTGGTGTCAGAGATCAGCTCAGCGGCCGAGCAGCAGCGCATCGCGGTCGAGGAAGTGAGCCGCGCGATGGCCGAGATTGCGCAGGCCGTATCGTCGGCGTCTGAGACTGGTCAGACAACCGCCGAGTCGGTCAGCGCGATCGAGTCGAAGAGCCAGGAGCTTCCGGCGCTCATGGAGCGGTACGGGCTGCGTGCGAACGAGCTTCAGGCCGGCAGTTCGACACCCGCCTGAGTTGCGTCGATCAGGACCGGCCGAGCACTGGCTTGGCGGGCAACGAGAGGGGTACCATCACCCTCTACTTGCCCCTGTAGCTCAGTTGGATAGAGCAACGCTTTCCTAAAGCGTAGGTCCCAGGTTCGAGCCCTGGCGGGGGTGTTCGATCCACGAACAGTGTGGGATAGCTCAGCAATAGCCGAACCACTCACGGCGAGCCCGCCGGGACATCAGCCCCCAAATACCCACCCGGCGTGCCGAGGAAGGGAACGGCGGCCTGAGCACCGGGAACGCTCCAAGGGCTAAATCGCGCGAAACCGAATGATGTAACCGTCAGTGATTTCGGGATTCGTGCCAGTGATACACGGCCTGCGTGACCATCGATGAAGAGGACGTTGGCGTGTTGAGCTAGCGGGTCTGCGACCCATCTTGGCTCCCGTGCGTGATAGTCGGAACGCTCGGCAAGCCGCGCCTTCTCCGATGGTCTCCTCACCTGGTGGATCCGCACACGGGCCCTCTGATCCGGCCCCATCTCATCGCCATGCCGTACAGACAGATCTCTCGGATCCCAGTAGCTCGGATCGGTGTAGAGCGTCGGAGACCCGAAGTAACTCTGCAAGGCGTACAGGTGCGGATTCAGATCCTGCTGATCTGCCTCCTGATCTAGGCCGAGATCCCGGCGATAGACCTCCGGGCATGAATAAGCCTCGTAATCTGGCTTCTTCAGCGCACCGACGCTCGGCTCCTCGATTGCGTGGAGCCAGAGGTCACCCCCAGAGGAAGTCGTCACGCCGTACGAAACCTGGTCCCAGCCAATCGAAACACTCTCAGCATCCCCATCGGAGTAGAACGGGGTCGGGAGAGCGCCGTCGTTCTCGTTCGACCACCTGTCAAGCAAGCGGTGATTGGTTGAGAGCCTTGTAAGACAGACCAGCGACGAGCCGGTCGTCTTGGCACCCGCCAGCGCGGGCAGCAACAGCGAGAGCAACAAGCCGATCACGAAGATGGATACGAGAACCTCGATGAGCGTGAACCCTCGCACAAGACACGAAGTCTTGGGGTGCGACACAGGAGCACTCTCCAGCGGGTCAATGTACGAATACACCTGGCCCACCAGCAACCACCGAGAAGCTGCCATAATAAAGATACCAGGCCTGCTCTGCCGGGTCGAAGACCCACTCTGATGCCCAACCGATCGGCTCCTCATCCTCGCCTCTTGCGAGAATCGCGGCGACGTACGCGATGAGTGCAGACCCGTTCTTATCGATCATCGAGTCCGGTGTGGCCGGCGGATTTGCCAGATCAACGGCACGATTGCCGCCTCGGAACCAATAGGCAAACTGATCGGTACCGTCCAACTCCTCAAGCTTATAAACATCTCGGAAAGCTCCGAACTCATACTCTCTCACATCGCGTGTAACGACGCGCACCCCCCCATCACCGACGGCGACGCCAGAAACCCGAGGCGAGTTGCCCGAAAAGTGAACGTTGGCCAACCTCGCAAGCGTTGCGCCATGAGCACGCCGATCAACGGCCTCAGCTTTACCACCGGCCGCGTAATCAAGCTGCTGCTGCGCGACACGCCAAGCGGCGCTGTCAGGGCTGACCGGCGTTGACCCCGCAGGCGCAACCGCCGCGACGTACCGACCGGCATCTCCTGCGACCATCGCACCACATAGCTCTGCCACGGACCGAGCGAGCTGACTCACCGCCTCGCTCGACGGAACTCGACCCCCTCCATCATGGCTTACTTGCTCCGAAACCCGGCCCGCCAGATCATCGGTCCAGCCTGATCTCAAGGCCGCGCCGTCGCTGCCAGAAATAAACTCCAGCCGCGCAAGCAACGGACGGTATGAACGCTCTTCGGTGAGCGCCGCAGTAACGGCGTCGGGGGGCGTGCTCACAGCAGGCCCCCCGACGCCGGCCCGATCTGGTCGCCAAACAGCGACCTCACCCGAAGGCATGAGGGATTTTGCACCGAAGAACGCGACGATCGCGCAGACAACCGCAACAGAAACCAACACCAGCTGACCCCGCGACATGCCACCCTCTCCGCTTGTTATGCACAGCCTCACAAAGGGGCAAGGTGTTACTTCGTGAGCTCCGAAGTCTCTTCAACACCAACAGCGCTCAGAACGGTTCCATTGCAAATGATTTGGCGGCATTCGTGGGTGCCCCCGCTGATGTAGCAGCACTGGCAGGATGTGGCGTGACAATACACGAGGCCACAAAAGCTATCGCTCCGACACGCGGCCCGGGCGATCGGCGACACACCAATAACAGCTGTCGCGGCTTGAGCGCCTACCCCAACCGTGATGCCGAGAGCTGCGGCAAATACCGCAAACACAGTCTTCTTCGTTACCATTCTTCGTGTTTCCTTCCTGGTCTATGAGTTGTCACGTGCGTACAGAATCTCCGGAGTCCATACGGTCTCGAACGCGCCTCGTGGATCGAGCGTCACCCAAAGCGAACGCGCCCTGGCAACGTGCCGTTGCTCAAGCACGATCGCGCGCGTGTTGCCATCCGATTTGACTTCGAGTGGCTCGATAGAGCCATCGGCATTCAACACTTCTGCAGCGATCGAGACCGAGGCATATTCAGGGGCGATGACGCATGCGAAGCCGCCCTCGGGCCCGGGGCGGAACTCTGCCACCTCTGGGAACCCAGCCGTAACCGGCAGAGGCATCGGCGCGAGCTCAATCCGGAACGACTCTCCGTCCTCAAAGAAGCCTGTCACCGACTGAGACGTGCCGCGAGATCCCGCGAGAGAACCATCGATTGCGAACTCGACCTTGGCAGCTTCACCATGTGGCAGCAGTAGAGGCACATCTGATAGCACCTGCATACAACCACACGTGGTTTCAAATCGATCAATCGAGAGGCCCGTGGCGGTCGCGTTAGTCAGCCCAACAGTAAATGTCGTCCTCGCACCAACAAGATAACCATCAGCGTCTGAAACATCCGCCAGCAGCCCAGACGGACCGCTGCGACTGCTCAGAAAAACACCACCGAGAAGCAACACAACAGCGGCTGCACTTGCGGCGATGATTTTCATTGGGCGTGAGAATACCAACTACCACAAGTTGTGCAAGCACGTTTCCTACATCAGATATGATGCTGCACCACCCCGAACTGGCAGGCAGCCGAGCAAATGCCATGACACGCAACGACTTAGATCCTTACTTGATAGAGACACTAGCGCAGCGAACCTCGACCGAATACGAAGGCCTCTGCCTCGTCGTGCGCTTCGGCTATCGCCCATCAATCGCTCTAAAGACCCCGCCCAGCACGCTTCCCTCGCCCTGCTGACTCCCGCCTGCACTGGGTGCCGCCGCGATGATGCGATCGGCCATGCGGCTGAACGGCAAGGTCTGTAGCCACACGGTACCCGGGCCTCGCAGCCTCGCGTAGAACAGCCCCTCGCCGCCGAACAGCTTGTTCTTGATGCCGGGCACCATCTGGATGTCGTATGTAACGCCTCGTTCGAAGGCAACGAGACAGCCTGTGTCCACGCGCAGTGTCTCACCGGGTCCGAGGTCACGGCGCACGATGCTCCCTCCCGCATGGAGAAACGCCTGGCCCTCGCGTGATGGACTCGAGAGCTTCTGAAGGATGAAGCCCTCACCACCGAACAGACCCGCGCCGATGCGCTTCTGGAAGGCGATGTCTACCTCAACCCCACGTGCCGCACACAGGAATGAGTCCTTCTGGCACAGGATCTCGCCCTGATGCTCCTGGAGTTCAATCGGGATGACACGCCCGGGATAGGGCGATGCAAATGCGCAGTCGCGACGCTGCCCCCCCTGGTTCGCGAACATCGTGATGAAGAAGCTCTCGCCGGTAATGGCGCGCTTTCCGGCTTCGAACAGCTTCCCGAATATGCCGCCGCCATCCTGCTTCATGCTCAGGCTGGTGCCCATCTCGATGTCGTCTTCCATGTACATCATCGCGCCGGCCTCGGCGACGATCGCCTCGTTCGGGTCGAGCGTGATGATCACAGCCTGCATGTCGTCGCCGATGATCTCAAAGTCGATGACGTCGGTTGCCATTGGGATGGTCCTTCCTCTTGGGTAAGCCCGGGTGACTGACCTCCGCGACGAGTCGCCACGGCTGACCTGCCGGCTTTTGCTTGGATCTGACGCTTCTTCGGTTTAGCCTTCGGGTGGTGTCGGAGCAGCCAGGTGTGGCACGCACGCCACACTCTCTCGCGTTCTCGGACGCCGATACCCTACCCGAACGCCGGCGGAGCCCCGGCACGCGCGATGCAGGAGGCAAGGCGCGATGCAACGAAAGCACCAAATCCGTCCGTTGCTGGGCATTCTCACGTGCCTCGGCATGCTCGTCGCCACTGGCTGCGCGGGGCACCATGTGCCCAGGCGCTATCACGGGCCGGTCGTCGGGAACCAGGCCTCGGGCTGGGAGACCGTCCTCCACGGCCCCGAGGTCATCGTCCGTCGTGTGGGCGATGGCTACGCCGATGTCCCTGACCGCTTCTACGCCGAGCACGCCCGCCGTGACCTTCTCATGGGCGCTGCGCCCACAGACCCGTTCATCGCCGCCCAGGCCTGGCCCGGGCGTCAGGTCAACCCGGGGGCAGCCCAGCTGAACAACGCGGACTACTGGCGGGGCGGTCACCGGCGCGACGGTCGCCGCTGGGGCAACAGCAGGGGCCGACACGATGACCGCGGATGGCGCAACGATCGCCGCCGCGTGGACGACCGAAGCCGGCGCGGCGAGCGCCGGATCGATGTCTGGTGGTTCAGCGGCTCCCAGCGGTAACGAACATTGGACGCAATACCGGCGCGTCGATCGGCTCGACGGTCCGCAACGGGAGCGTCGTTCGGATCATCAGGTCAGCCGCGGGATCGCCCCGGTCGGCCCAGAACAGCTTCATCTGGTAGATCTCGCCGTCCTCGAGCCAGTCCAGACGTTCGAGATCGACCACCTGCTCGGTGCGAGCGTGTGTTGAGCCCAGATCAACCACAAGCCGTCCATCGATGAACACCCACAGGTCATCGTCTGCAGCGAAACGCAACAGCTGCTCCTCGCCCGAGTCGCGCTCGAACTCCGTCTCGATCTCAACGGTGAAGAACCGGTTGGTCTCCTGACCGGTGCCCGTCGAGAGCAATGAGCCGTTGATCGGGAAGAACCCGCCCAGCGAGCGGTACGGATCCTGTCGTGCGACATCCAGCACCCAGCCACCGGCGTCTGGCATCAGATCGACCGAAACGATCGAGGGCGCGTTGATCAGCGGATCGCAGCGGAACCAGCATCCGAAGCCCTCGGCAGAGTAGATCCGAGTCCCTTTTCCCGGCGCCAACTCGCCCGCAACGTCACCGAGCCGCGCGTCGAACCACGCGGGATTTATCGTGCGACCCTCTGCGTCTCGATACGGAGTCACGACCATCAACCCCGAGGCATCTCGCAGCACAGGCTTTCCGTTGTAGCCCAGCGTCTCCCGCACAAGCCCGACGCGCAGATCGCTCGGGTAGCGCCCGAAGTCGTCATGCCCAGCTGCCTCGTCCATCGAGCGGAAGTCGCGAACCACCGCGTGGAGCCTCAGAGGCTCCGCCTCAGCCGCCACGACGTCCCCCTTGGCCTGCGCGCCCGTTGCGAGCGCTGCCCACGCCACACCGAAAGCCCCCGCCCTGGCGACGACCCCGAAGAACGAACGAATCGAGCGGCTGCCTGACATACCCAAACCCTGCGATCCGATAGGTTTGCGCACCAGAAACCAGACCGCTGAAGCCATGCACGGCGTCGGGTCAAGCCGGCTGGGTCATCACCCCCCGGCTTTCGGTGGGACAAACCGTGGACAACTCGTGCATGCACCCGATAAGCCCCCTGGGACCCCGTCCACCCAACGCCTCAGGTACCATCGCGGCCCTGGATCATCCAGGCCCCCCGGGCTTCCGGGACCACCGACGACGAGGAGCGACGCATGGACGTGTTCGTGATCCGGGGCGGGACGCCCCTCAGCGGAACCTTCACGGTGAACGGCAGCAAGAACGCCGCCCTGCCCCTGATGGCCGCGAGTCTTCTGACCGACGAGCCCCTCACGCTCCAAGACGTCCCGGAACTCGCCGACACGCGGAACATGCGAAAGCTGCTCGCCGAGCTCGGCGTCGAATCCGAGACAGGCGACGACTCGACGCGGTTCTCGTCCGACCCGACGGGCCCCTGCCACGCAAGATACGACATCGTGAGGACCATGCGGGCCAGCGTGTGTGTTCTGGGTCCTCTGCTCGCGCGACGAGGCGAGGCTCGGATCAGCATGCCGGGTGGGTGCGCCCTCGGTGAGCGTCCCATCGATCTCCACCTGCGCGGCCTCAGAGCCCTCGGCGCCGAGATCGACCTCGAGTCGGGCGACATCATCGCGCGAGCACCCGCGGGAAGACTCCGTGGCGCAACGCTGTTTCTGGGTGGCCAGTTCGGCTCGACCGTCCTAGGTACAGCCAATGTCATGAGCGCGGCCTGCCTCGCCGAGGGCCGCACGATCATCGAGAGCGCGGCCTGCGAGCCGGAGATCGTGGATCTCGCGAAGCTGCTGACCGCGATGGGGGCGCGGATCGAGGGCGCTGGCTCACCCCGCATCACAATCGAGGGGGTCGAGCGTCTGGGCGGCACGACCCACCGTGTGATCCCAGACCGCATCGAGGCAGGCACCGCGGTGTGCGCCGCAGCTGTCGTTCCCGACAGCGAGGTCAGGATCGTGAACTACCCTGCCGATGCGCTCATGGCATTCGCGGATCGCGCCGCAGAGGCCGGGATCGATATCGACATCACCGACGGCACCGACCCCATGCGGACCAAGTGTGTGGTCCGCAGGCGCGGCC
The DNA here is from genome assembly GCA_039186605.1 of Planctomycetota bacterium. Taxonomy (GTDB): domain Bacteria; phylum Planctomycetota; class Phycisphaerae; order Phycisphaerales; family UBA1924; genus JBCCZZ01. The sequence goes on from JBCCZZ010000002.1 coordinate 256,622, forward strand.
TTCTGAAGCCCGTCACCGTCACGACACAGCCCCACCCGGGCTACCCGACGGACCTGCAGGCGCAGCTGATGGCAACCCTGTGTCTCGCCGAGGGCCACAGTGTGGTGACCGAGCGGATCTTCCCCGAGCGGTTCATGCACGTGCCCGAACTGGGGCGCATGGGCGCTTCGATCAGCCGCCAGGGCCCAACCGCGGTGATCACGGGTGTCAAAAACCTGGTCGGTGCGCCTGTAATGGCAAGCGATCTGCGTGCCAGCGCGTGCCTCGTGATCGCGGGTCTCGCGGCCAAAGGCGAGACAACGGTCAACCGCGTGTACCACCTCGATCGCGGGTACCAGACGCTCGAAGCCCGACTGCTCGCGATGGGCGCCGACATCGAACGGCGCGATGACAAGACCGCTCCTGTCAAGATCGGCGCCGCGTAGCTACTCCGAGAGCCTGATCGCCGCGGACTCGATGAGTATCGGCAGCCCGCCGACAATCGGATACGCAAGCTTCGCTTCAGCGCATACCAAAACATCAACGCCTTCGTGGACACCCCACTCCAGCATGCCCCCGCTGATCGGGCACCGGAGCATCTCGAGGACCCCGTCGCCGAGGGGCCGATTGATGGGCCGCTCGCTCACTCCCCGAACCCACCATCAACCAGCTTCTTAAGTGCTGTTGCGGACTGCTCGGCATCCTCACCATCAGCGATGATCTCAAGCTCGGTGCCCTTAGTCGCGGCGAGCATCATGATCTCCATGATGCTCTTGCCATCGACCGCCTCGGCCTGGCCATCGGTTCGTTTGACGACGATGCTCGATTGAAACTCGGCTGCGGTATCCACGAACGCCATCGCGGGCCGGGCGTGGAGCCCGAGCTTGTTGCTGATGACAGCCGTGACGGTGAAGCGGGGCATGGGTGTTTGTGGAGCCGGGCCGAGGGGAGCGACGCTAGCCGGCGAGCCGCCCCTCGTCCGCGTCTTCGAGCAGTGACACAACCGCGGCCCCGTCACTCGCCTGCCTCAGGAACTTGCGGAATGTCTCATGGGACAGGTTCTTGAAGATGACCTCCATCGCCTGGAGATGGTCCTCGGGCTTGTCGGCGGGGCTCAGGAGCAGGAAGACCGAGTAGACGGGCTGCTTGTCGAGCGCGTTGAACTCGACGCCACTCGAACTCAGGCCGACCGCCGCAGCTATTTTGCCGACGCCCGCGTGTTTCACGTGGGGCACGGCGACCCCCTTGCCGAACCCTGTCGAGCCCTTGCTCTCTCGCTCTAGTACCAGGCTGAGCAGTTCACTGCGGATCGACGCATCAGCGACTCCCGAGTTGACAAGAGCATCGATCAGTTCAGCGATCACCTCATCGCGATCGCTGGAGGTCAGCTCGGGAACGATCGCATCCGCGACCACGAGTTCGTTCAGCTTCATACGTAGCGGGCCTCCGGCGCCGGCTCACACACCTTCTCAGCGGTGCGAGTCGCGGAGCTTCTCCTTGTGGTCGGTCAGCTGACGGCTGCCCTTGTTCACGGCCTGGTCGATCGCGGCGTAGAGATCGGCGTCTTTCGCCGTGCTCACAAAGTCGTCATGGTGCTCAACAACAATAAGGAGTTCGACATCAAAGGGAGCCTGGGCGTTGTGCTCCTGGTGGGTCACGGTGAATGTGACCTGCTGCACCTGATCGAAGTGCCGAAGTAGCTTCTCGACCTTGCCCTCGGCGTGCTCCCGGATCGCGTCGGTGATCTCGATCTGACGCCCGATGACCTCGGTGCGCATAGGTGGAACCTCCCCAGTTGACGACGTCTCGCCCGACCCGAGGCCCCGGGGACGGACCGCCGGGAACACAAGCCAGTATCCAGTTTATGCGGCGCCGGTGTCTCCGGCCCGGTCGGCGTCCTCGACCCTCGCCCTGATCTGCCGTGCCGCGGCCTCGGGATCGGGCCTCGAATCCGCTCTTTGAACGGGTTCGGAAGCCCCATCCACTGAGTCCGAGGGCGATTCGAGCGAGGGCCTGGCCTCCGAGCCCGGGATCAGAACGCCGCCCGTGATGAAGTATCGAATCGCTTCGTCGATGGGTACGGGCAGGTCGATCGCGTCACTGGTCCGAACATTGATCGTGAAACCGGTAAACGGCGTTGGGGTCGAGGGGATGAAGACGGTCATCACGTCCTCCCCTTCCGCCGCCTTCTCCACGGTTCTCAGCCCGTTACTCGTCACGAGCCCGACGGTCCAGATCCCCTTGCGGGGGTACTCGACGAGCACCGCCCGACTGAACGCCATCGCCTGCTCGCCCAAGACCAGCTCGGTCACCTGCTTCACATGCGGATAGATCTGCTTGAAACCCGGCAACTGACGCAAGAAGCTCTCGATCCGGGAGTAGAGCCGGCGACCGATGAACCCGCCCAGCAGCACGCCTGCGAAATACACCAGCACGATCGCGACCAGCAGCCCGCTCGCTTCCAGGTACCAGTGGCTGTCCCAGAACTCGCGGAACTTCTCGGCGCGGATCGTACGTCGGGCCGCGACGCCCTCGGGGTCGCCGTCCACGTCCGGCACAAGGCCCTCGGACCTGGCTTCCGCGATCTCTTCGTCGCTGACGCTGAACCAGGGCGGGAGCTGGTCGTCCTCGACGACGCGGGGCGTGATCTCAAGGATCGCGAGCCGCACACCCTGGTTGATCGGCTTGCCGACATTGTCATAGAGGAAGACGAAGAGCTGGACGAGGATCCAAAGCGTCAGGACGGTCGGCAGCAGGATGCCGAGACCCTTGCCGAAGAACTTCTTGAAGTCGTCGCCGAAGGTGCTCGCCAAGGCGGGTGTTCCCCGTGTCTGGATTCCCGGACGCTCCGCGTGTCCCCCGGGGATTCTTCCGCTTGTACGGGGTGTTGTATCGGCGGGATCAGGAAGTGGCCCGACCGAATCGTCGATCTTGGCTCTCCCAGACCGCCAGAAGGGCCCGACCGGACCAAAAGTGGGCACAGAAGGACTCGAACCTTCGACCTCACCCTTATCAGGGGTGCGCTCTAACCAACTGAGCTATGCGCCCGGATGTCGCTCCGGGCGTCCCTTTCGGGCGACCGGGACGGCCAGTATAGGCCCCTAGCCGCACGATCCAGCCCTCCCAGACACCACTGGATCAGTCGTCAGCGGTCTCGAGCAAGAGCCGACCCGGGAGCAGTGTCGCGAGGCCTGCCGCGAGCAAGAGGAAGCCAGCGACCGCGATATGGGCGAGCTTCAAACCGGCGGCCTCCTCGATCCGCTCCGCAGTGATGGGGCCGATGAATGCGAAGCCCCAAGCTCCGCCCAGCATCAGTCCGCTGGCGAGGCTGGTCCGGTGGGGTAGCAGCCGCTGGGCCATGCCGATCGTGACGGGGAGCATGCTGCCGAAGCCGACACCGGCAGTGACGCTTAGTGCGAGGGCGATCCAGTAGCTCACCGAGGCGGGAGCATCGCTCGCCCAGGGCACGGCCGCGATCGCGAGTGCGCCGAGGACAGGGGTGGCGACGAGCATGGGCTTCTCAAGCCTCGGCGCGAGTGACGCACCGAGCAACAGGCCCGCACCGCCCATGCCAAGTTGCTGCGCCGCCTGGATGGGGCCGTTGTACTCGCTGGCAAGTGTGCCCAGCGCATCCTGGTTGATGCCGGCATCGGCGACGCGCGCGGCATGCAGTTCCGTAAAGCGGAGCAAAAGATAGATCAACGCGTTGTTGGATGTGAAGCGAACAACGTTGCCGGCATACAGCAACCAGACAGCGTGCCAGCGCCGGCGCTGCTCTTCTGCGGCAAGATTGCGGTGTCGCTCATGCGCATCGTGCGCTCTGTGCGGGGCCTTCTGGATAGCCCAGAGCAAAACACCCGTAAAGACCAGCCCGACCGGGATAAACCAGGTCAAGGCGTGGAGCCCGGCCCCGGCGTCACGAACGCCATCGGCGTTCGTGCTCATCGCATCCACGTACTGAGGCGCGAAGATGTTGCCGGCCATGCCGCCGAGCATGCCCGCGAGGAAGAAGATCGCCATGCCCAGGCTGCGTTTGCGGCTGAGCTGCCCGCACGCCGCGGCCGCGGGAGGGTGGTAGGCCCCGATGCCCATGGTGCCCAGGGCGGTCAGCACAACGAGTTGCCAGAAGTTCTCGGCGAATCCGAGGCAGGACACACAGAGCACGCCGAGAAGCATGCCGAGCACACCCGGGAGCCGGCTGTTGGTCTTATCGCTGATCCACGCGACGACGGGCTGAATGCCGCCGGAAGCGACCGGCCCGATCCCGAGCACGATGGCCTTCTGGGTGTTGTCCAGCTCCAGCCTGGTCGCGATGAGCGGGAGCAGACTGACCCCGACAAAGCTAAAGAAATCGACGACCGAGTGGCTCCACACGGTCGCCCCGAAGCGGAGGCGCGTTGAGGACGGGGCGGCGGGGCTCACATTAGGAACGGTGGATCCGAGCTCCGTTGGCGGCTTGGCGGGGGTAGTCGTCACGGTGTTTGTCAAGCGGGAATAAGGTAGGCGCGGGCCCGGCGGGGCCTGGAACGGCCGGACCTACCCCTACCATCCCGCATGAGCACACTCAGCAACGAGCGTCTGATCGAACTGCTTAACGAGGATCTGTCGCATGAGTACTCGGCGATCATCCAGTACCTGACGTACGCGGCGCGGGTTAAGGGCCCCTACAGGCCTCAGCTCAAGGCGTTCTTCGAGGCAGAGATCGCCGACGAAACGATGCATGCCCAGTTTCTCGCCTCGAAGGTGGTTGCTCTCGGCGGTGTGCCGACCACGAACGCGTCACCCGTGAAGGATGCGAAAGACGCCAAGTCGATGCTTGAAGCGGTGATCGAGGCAGAGACCGGTGCAAGGGCCCGGTACATCGAGCGTGCGGCCCAGGCTGAGCAGCTAGGTCTCAAAGGTCTGCAGGTACAGCTCGAGGACATGGTGCGCGACGAAACAACGCACATGGAGGAAACCCAGCGAATCCTGGATGACTGGGGGCTTTAGCCTTATTGCAGTATTGCGCGTTGCAACAAGGTTCAGACCCAGAAAACAGACCTTCACCGCCGGTTTCGTGAAGACAGAGAATTTGATTTGTTTTCGGACACAGCCATGAAACCGCTGCTGATGTCCTGCGGATCGTCGGGGTCAGCGTGTTGGTGTTTGCTGCCGCGCGTTCGCTCGGCAGTCTGTGTGTTTGATTCGAAAAATCTCTTGCAGTTGTGGGGCTTGAAGCGCCGCGAGAGTGGCCTATTCAGCTACCTTTACGGTCCGCCCCGGAAACGGGACGGTCCGGAGACCGGTGGGCACCCTGCCCGTCGATGAGAGATACCTGTTTACAGACGGTTCGCTTTGGTCCAGTGTCCCGCACTGTCCATTCCTGTGAACCGACCGAGCAAATAAGCGTCCGCCGCTGGTCGGCGTCGTTCTGAAATAGCGTTCCCCTGCCCCACAGGTGCGTTCAGAACGGCGCCGACCAGCGGCGGACGTGTCCTTTCACGTTCAAAGCTTCTCTTGTGTTCGTCAGGCGCGTATTTCTAGATCACGCGGCGCCTTGCCTTCTTCGGCAAGCTCACCCTCGCTTGCAGCGACAACAGCCGCAACGGCGCAGTCGCTGGTCACGTTGCACGTTGTCCGGCACATATCCAGAATTCGGTCCACACCGAAGATCACAGCAACGCCAGTCGCCATCATCTCGTCGGTGATCTGTGGCAAGGCCTGGAGCACGATCACGAGCATAACCATGCCGACCCCCGGCACGGCGGCCGTGCCGATCGACGCGAGTGTTGCGGTGAGCACGATCGTGAGCTGATCGCTGACCGAGAGGTCGAGACCGAAGAGCTGCGCGATGAAGAGCGTTGCGACGCCCTGATAGAGGGCAGTGCCGTCCATGTTAATCGTGGCGCCGACAGGGATGACAAAGCTCGTCACGTCCTCGCCGACGCCCAGCCGCTCTTTGCAGCACTCCATCGTCACTGGCATGGTCGCACCGGAACTCGACGAGCTGAATGCGAGCAGTTGCGCGGGCGCGATGGCCTTGAAGAACCGCCCGTAGCGGACCTTCGCGAGCGGACGGATCGCGAGCGGGTAGACCGCGAAGATCATCACCGCGAGTGCCGCGATGACGGTGAGGCTGTAAGCCACCAGGGCGCCGAGGACATCGAAGCCCAGGTCAGCAACAACGCGCACCAGCAAGCAGAACACGGCGTACGGCGCGATCGCCATCACCCAGTGCACGATCTTGATAATGACCTCGGTCATGCCATCGCAGAACCGAAGAACGGGTTCGGACTTGTCCTTGGGCAGGGATGTGAGCGCGATACCGATCAGCAGCGCAGCGGTCACAACCTGGAGGGTGTTGCCAACCGCCAGCGCGTTGAAGGGGTTTGTGGGCACGAGGTTGAGCATCGTGTCCCAGACGGTCTGGCCCGCTCGCTCCTGAGCGGTGGCGATTCGCGTGCTCGCGCCCTCGGCCTGATCCGCCTCCAGCGCGGCCCTGGTCTCCTCACCAACGAAGGAACCCGGGTCCACGATATTGGCGAGCACGAGACCAACGGTGATCGCGATCGCGGTGGTCATCAGGTACGCCCCGATGGTCTTGCCGCCGATCCGCCCGAGCTTCGCCATGTCGCTCACACCCCCCGCCCCAACGATCAGGCTGAACAGCACGATCGGGACTGCGATGAAACGCAGGCCTCGGAGGAACAGGTCACCGATGAACCCGTTGAGATTCGCGAGGAATCCGGCAACGCCTCCGATGAACCCGTCACCAGTGACCGCCTGGTAGAACCCGCCGTCTCGGTTCTGCATGAGCAAGTTGATCACGATTCCGACAACCACACCCAGGCCGAGGCCGATCAGGATGCGCCAGTGGATCGCCAGGCCCTTGGTCCGGGCTGGTTTGCTGGCCGGCGGGGCGGGCTTCTCGGGCATCGGGCGGTCCTCCTCGGTGCGCAATAGAGCGAGGGGGCGAGCGTACCATCGGGCGTGCCAAGGCACCGCCGCAGCAGTCGTGACAAGTTCGGGGAGTACCGACGGCTCAGAGCCGAGCGGCCGCCGGAGCAGCGCGTCCACGGTGTGGACGAGCACGCGCAGGAGCGGCAGAAGTCCAAGAGGAACCGCCCGTTCAGCGCGCTCGCGGTTGAGTTCTGGAAGCTGCTCAGGGGCCACCGCCCGATCCTCGCGGCCGCACTCGGGACCCTGACGGTCTCGACGCTCTTCGGGTTGGCCTTGCCGGCGAGCAGCAAGGTTGTGATCGACTTCGTCCTCACCGACAGCCCCGGGCCCAGCGGGATCCCGCAGCCAGTCGCTGGTTGGCTGGGCGAGTGGGCGACCAACCGGTACGCGCTCCTCTGGGTGATCTCGGGCGTGATGCTCGCGATCACCGCGGTCACTGTGGTCTTCCACATCTGGGGGCGTTGGCACACCACGCGGCTGACCAAGCGGCTGCAGGTCGCGCTGCGCCGGAAGGTATTCGACCATGCGGTGCACCTGCCGCTCCACACAATCCACCGCCTGAAGTCCGGCGGCGCAGCAAGCGTGCTACGTGAGGACGCGGGAGGCGTTGCGGACCTGCTCTTCAGCATGGTCTACAACCCGTGGCGAGCGGTCACCCAGCTCATCGGGACACTTGTTGTGCTCGCTTGGCTCGATTGGAAGCTGCTGATGATGGCCTTTGCGGTCATCCCGCTGGTGGTGATCACGCACCGGACGTGGATCAACCGGATCCGACCGGTCTGGCGCGACATCCGGTCGAGCCGCAGCGCGATCGATGCTCACGCGACCGAAGCCTTCGGTGGTATGCGCGTCGTGCGCGCGTTCGGGCGCGAACGAGGCGAGGGAGGGCGATTCGTCGGTGCCAACCACTTCATGGCGCGACAGGAGTTCCTCGCGTGGTGGTGGAGCCGCATCCTGGAGATCGTCTGGCAGGTGCTGATCCCAGTGGGCAGCGCGGGCGTGCTCGTCTACGGCGGATACGGCGTGCTGAACGGATCACTGACCATCGGCGATGTGATGGCTTTCAGCGTGTATCTCCTGTGGTTGCTCGGTCCGATCGAGAGCCTGGTCGGCTCGGCAGCGAGCATCCAGAACAATCTCGCGGGGTTCGATCGCGTGCTGGATCTGCTTGAGGAAGACACCGAGTTCGCGGAGAAGCCCGGGGATGTCGTGCTCGAAGCGGGAGTGGTCGAGGGCCGGGTCACGATCGAGGGGATGGGCTATGCGTACCCCCCCCGCTCGAAGGGCGACACGCCGGCGGATGTGCTCTTGGATGTGTCGCTCGATGTGCCGCCCGGGACAACCGTGGCGTTGGTCGGCGCAAGCGGTGCGGGCAAGACCACGCTTTGCAATCTCATTGCAAGGTTCGATGACCCGAAGCATGGACGCATCCTTCTGGATGGGCGCGACATCCGTGATATCAAGCTGGAGAGCTACCGATCACTCCTGGGCGTTGTCGAACAGGATGTGTTCCTATTCGATGGAACCGTTGCGGAGAACATCGCGTACGCCCACCCCGGGGCCTCGATGGGGGAAGTTCAGCGAGCAGCTCGGGCGGCAGCGGCGGACCGGTTCATCGAGGAACTGGACCGGGGCTATGACACGCTGATCGGTGAGCGCGGCGTCCGCCTCAGCGGCGGGCAGAAGCAACGGGTCGCGATCGCCCGAGCGATCCTTGCCGACCCGCGGATACTCATCCTCGACGAGGCCACCAGCAACCTCGACACCGAGAGCGAGCGATTGATCCAGGCGAGCCTCGAGGATCTGCTCCGAACGCGGACAAGCTTTGTCATCGCTCACCGACTGAGCACGATCCGCCACGCGGACATCATCGTCGTGCTTGAAGAGGGGCAGATCGTGGAGTCGGGCAGCCACGATGAACTGGTCGCGCGTGGTGGTCGGTACGAGGAACTGCTCAACATGCAGCTCGAGCAGTCGGCCTCGGACACCGAATCAGACGCCAGCGCGGGGGCGGCGTGATGCGCCTGTACATCTGCCGTCACGGCAAGGCCCATCCGGACTCGGCCTCGGGCCGAGACTTCGATCGCGAACTCATGAGTCGCGGCGTCCAGCAAGCAGAGTACCTCGCCAAGGAGCTGGGCAACGCAACCCCCCGCGCCCCATTGGTGATCGCGAGCCCTTACACGCGGACCCGTCAGACCGCGGAACCGATCGCAGCGGCGCTCGAGGCAGATCTCTGCAGCGACGAACGGTTCGCGTGTGATGCCGGGATTCACGGCATGCTCAGTCTGATCCAACACCAGTACCAGCGGCACATGCCGGCGCTGGTGCTCGTGGGTCACAACCCGGACATCAGCGACCTCGCGGGCGTGATCGTGCATGGGCCGCTCGGCGGCGGGGTCGTGAGTTTCAAAACGGGGATGTGCTTAGCGTGCACGATTAACAGCCCGGACCCGGTGGGTTCTGGCGGTGAGGCAACGGTCCTGCGGCTGGAGGAAGCCGACTAGCCGGGTGTATCCGGTGCGTGTGACCCGCGATGCGTTCGGGAAGCAGGGGTGCAGGGACTCGAACCCTGAATAACGGAATCAGAATCCGTCGTGTTACCAATTACACCACACCCCTCGGTGGGCCTCGCGGCTCCCGCTGGGCTCCGCGGGGGCAAGGGTAGCGCCCGATCCCCTCATCGTCTGCTTCTGGCCGGACCATGACCCGAACTAGACCCTGACGCACCGAGAAGACCTCGGCAAAGGCCCCACAAGGCCTTTGGGGTTCTCACAAGGCCAAGTACGCTCCATCTCGAAGAGACTAGGTATCCCGAGCCTGTTAGAGCAATCGGGAGAAGCAGGGATGACCTACATAAAGGCCGTCGTATTCACCGCGAGCATGTGCGCAGCGAGCAGATCGGATGCACACATTGAGAGCCTTATTCACATCGAACTGAGCACCAACACCGCCGGTGTGAACAGCAGGCCTGTGAACGTTGATTTCAGCACATGCCTCGACATCGGTGGGCTGACACAGCTTGGCCTTGGACCGGAGGGTGCTCGGGACTTCTTCGCTTGGACGGGCTTTATGTCGGTTCTGGTTCCAGCACCCGCCGCGCCGCTCACACTCACGGCGTGCGTATTCGCGTGCCACAGTCACCGATCGAACCAAGCCCTGACGCTCACCGAACGGAACAGCGATGCTCCACCAAGCTTGGGGCGTTCTGAGCTTTGTCTCGGTTATGTATCATCCGAAGATCGATATACACGTATGGAGTGAGAGCTCTTGTGGGTGTTTTCTTGCGCCCACCTCCAACTCATGCTCAGATCTTGCCGGAGGCGGATGGCCTCTCGTTGGGAGAAACACGATGCGGAACGTGATTGCAGCCTTGGCGTTGGGTGCGGTCAGCACAGCGGCCAGCGGACAGGTAATCGAAATCTCGCTCGATGAGACCGAGATTAACGTATTCAACGGTTCGGTCGATGTGCCGTACAGCGTGTACCTCGACCTGGAGGGCGCCGATACGGTGCTGGTCGATTTCGAGACCGGACCTGTGGAGTACCCGTTCGTCGCTTGGTCGGGCTTCTACGGCCAGTTCCATACCACGGCGGGCGAGTTCCTCGAGCCGACCGAGCACACCAGCGACTCCGCCGGCGGGACCGTCGAGACGCGCCACGGCGATGTCACATTTGTGGAGACCGACTGGGAGGGCCGCAGGCCCGGCGCGGCCTCCGCCGACGGGAGCCTCGGGCAGCTCAGTGACGGCTCGCCGATCTTCCTCTCGATGAACGGTGGATATGCGGGAAGCTACCGCTATGGCGGTTTTTCTGACGAGTTCGACCACACCCCCGTGATCTACGACGGCGGAACGAGACTGGGCGGACAACACAGCGAGAACCTTGTGTGCCAGGCCTTGGCCGTTGACCTCCAGCGCAACCCCACACCGATCCCGTACGACACTCGTCTTGAGGTCTTCCGCGGAACGATCCGCTTCACCGCGGCTGACACTGGTCTACAACGGCTGACTTTCGATGGCCGGGTTGCGCTCTTTATCCCCTTCGGTGGGCCGGATTCCCGGGAGTTCGTCAGCTTCGAGGGCGAGACCATCGGTGGTGAAGCCACCATCGGCGGGTTCATCTCCGTCGCCGCCTACCCCACCACCTGCGGTTTCGCGGACATGACAACCTCCGGCGCAACACTGCCCGGCACCGATATGTACGGCCAGCCCGATGGCATCATCGATCTCGAGGATCTGGGTTACTTCCTCAACGCTTGGCTCGCACGCGATGGCGCCATCGCTGATGTCACGACAACCGGTGCTTCGCTTGAGGGAATGCCTGGGTATCGAGTCCCGGACGGGATGGTTGACCTCGAGGACCTCGGCGCGTTCCTCGTGAACTGGATCACCGGCTGCAACTAATTCGTCGAACTTCATTCCGAAGCCGCAAACACAAACGAGGGCCGCCCCTGTCGTAAGATCAGGGCGGCCCTCGCTATTTACTTGGCGTTGTATCAGTACGTAATCCCGTCAGTGCCTCAGGCGGAACGAGCGGCAGTCCAGCCAGACACGAATGAACAGGCCCAGGTCGTGAATATCGGCTTCACCGCTGGCGTCGAAGTCTGCCTCCGGTGCGCGATCGAACCAGGCATCGATGAAATCGATCAGGTCGAGGATATTCGTACCGAACCGATCGTCAAAGTCTGTGCCGGTGCAGCCCGCATCGCCTTCGATCAGCGCATCTCCCACATCAGCGCCGGCTAGGTTGCTCGCACTCAAGCCGTTATCGAACAAGAACCCCCCGAACTCTGGGCTCACCAACAGATCGCCCGAGGCGCTAAAGACCACGCTTCCGGGCACGGCACCGGTCAGCGCAACATCGAACAGCACCGCGGGGATGCCCACCGTGCTCTCGACAAAGAAGCCGCTGGCGCCCTCAAGAGCACCGACGCGGCCCGCATCAAAACCGATGCGGAAGTTGCCCACTTCCACAGAACCGTCGTTGAATAACACCGAGCCCTCGTGCTCGATCGCTCCGTGGAATGTTCCGAAAAAATCTGCCGCGTTGTAGGCGAACGTGGTTGGGAAAAGCGGCGCCCCCGCGTTGCGGCCGTTGATCGAGAACGCGACCGAGCCCTCGATGGCGCCCGGTGCGATGACACCGTCGGACACGCCAGATAGTGTCAGGCTCGCGGCAGCCGCGAGTGTTTCGGTGTCCAGCAAAACGCTTGTCTGACCACCGACGATCTCGATGCGGTTGCCACCGGCGACAGCAGCCGCACCCGTCGCGGCGACAGCCGCGGCGCAAACGAACATCTTCAACATCTCGATATCTCCTGCAATCTGCTCGCGCCGACAGAACAACGACGCGTTCCCGGAAGGATGGGTGCCCCGGTGACACCCGCGGATTGCACAGTCCGCTCCCGGATCGGGACCGGCTTCGGGCGATGCATCGCAGCAGATGCGTACATGACGCAAACCCGCGCGAGTTTTTACCGACCTCGCTTGCCGGAGCGTTTGGCTCATGAAGTTCTGCACGATCTGGAACCTCGGCGCCCGCGGTGCGCATGAGTTCGCTCTGTCTTTCCAGCCTTCTTGCGGTCCTCGCTGCGCGGGGTGAGTATGTGGGACGGACGCGGGCAATCCCGAGTCCTCACGGAGTGACCCGGCATGCTCGCAACCCGATCCCGTGTGCTGTATTCCGCCCTTCCCCTGGCTTTGCATTTCCTCGCATGTCCAGCCTCGGCTCAGCACGAATCCACACATCCATCGATATCTGTTCATGCGGCGCTGGGGAACGGCATGGTCCTTCAGCGTGGAGAAACGATCCCGATCAGCGGACACGCCAAACCTGGTACGCAGGTCCGTGTGTCATTCGCCGGGACGAGTGTGCGGAGTCCGACGAATCAGCTAGGCAACTGGGCCGTCGAACTCCCGGCGTTCGAGGCGGGCGGCCCGCACGTCATGCGTATCGAGGCAGATGATGAAGTTGTGCGTTTCGACGATGTGCTCATCGGTGACGTTTGGCTCGCCGGGGGCCAGTCAAACATGGAATGGCCAATCTCGAACTCGGCTGAGCCAGGCCGTGCGATCGCGGAGAGCGAGGACCTGAGCGAGATCAGGTTTCTGCGCGTATCGCACACGATCGCGCAAGAGCCGAAAGATTCGGTGTCGGTCTCGGCATGGCGCCGTCTCGATGAGCAGAGCGCGAACCAGGTTTCGGCGGTGGCGTTCAGCTTTGCTCGCGAGATCCACCGGGCGAAGGGCGTGCCGATCGGCGTGATCCAAGCGCCATGGGGAGGCACGCCGATCGAGCCGTGGATGCCCCGCTGGTCATTCGATCGATCAGAGCGGCTTCACGCCATCCGCGCGCGGGCACCCTGGATCAGCGACAACATCGAACAATGGGGCAAGCAGTTCGATCGTGCCTTCAAGGATGTGATGGACCGGCCGTCCGCAGAACTTCGGGCCCGAACTGGTCCAGGCCCGCGCGAGGGGTGGCGAACGGTTGAAGTCCCTGCTGCATGGGAACGTCAGATCGGACCACGCGACGGGGTCGCCTGGCTCGCAGTCGATGTAGATATCGACAGGGCGGACCTTGGCCTCGGGGGATCGCTCTCGCTTGGGCCGATCGATGACTTTGACCGGACATACATCAATGGTGTCCTGGTTGGGACGACCGGGCGAGGCCCTGTGGACCCATGGCTGGAGCCACGGGTCTACAAGATCAAGCCAGGAATACTGAAGGCCGGCATGAACACGATCGCTGTCCAGGTGCTCGACACCGGAGGGGGCGGCGGCCTGCACGGGCGATCCGACGAGCTCCGCCTCACTGTCGGCACCCGCGAGATCCCCCTCGCGGGCGAGTGGGAGATCCTGTTCGATCGGACCGGGCGCGACATCGCTGGGTTCCCGTACCCAACACGGAGCCGAAACCGAAACTACGCGGGAGGCATGTATAACGCGATGATCGCACCCTTCGATCGTGTACCGATTACCGGTGTGATCTGGTACCAAGGAGAGAGCAACGCGGGACGGCCCGGTGAATATGAGGAGCTCTTCGAGACGCTGATCACAAGCTGGCGGGAGATTCGGGACGACCCTGATATGCCGTTCCTATTCGTTCAGCTCGCATCATTCCGCAAGCGGGCCGACCTGCCCACAGATACCAACTGGGCGAGGCTCCGCGAGGCGCAGGCTTCGGTGCTCGACCTGCCAAACACGGGGATGGCGGTTGCGCTCGATGTCGGTGACGCCGATGACATCCATCCTCGGGACAAGAGGACCGTTGGGACCAGGCTTGCGCTGGCAGCGCTCGATGTCGCGTACGACACACCGACCCGCTGGCGGGGACCGATGCCGCGCACATTCCGATTCTTAGCCGGGCGTGTTCGCATCGAGTTCTCTGATGACGCGGAGCTGATGACGGCGGACGGAGCGGAGCTGTGCGGATTCGCGATCGCCGGCGCCGACGGCGTGTTCCATTGGGCCGAAGCGGTGATCGAGGGATCCGTGATCGTGCTGACGAGCGAGACCGTAGCCGAGCCTCGCTATGTGCGTTACGGCTGGGCGGATAACCCGTGCGCGAATCTGGTCGGCGCGGGCAATCTCCCCGCCCCACCGTTCAGGACGGACGCCTTACCACCCAATATTCGATGAGTTGACCTACCAGCCCTTACCGCGCTTGCCGGCCGCCGGCTTGGCGGGCTGGGTCGCGCCGCCGAGGCCCCGCTCGACTGCCTCGATCGCCTTCATGACATCGCGGCAAATCGGGAAGACCCGGTCGAGTTGGGTCAGGCGGAAGAGGTACTCGACGTTGCGCCCGGCGTTGACCAGCGCGATGCGTCCGCCCTTGCCCTGCATGACCTGGAGAGTCTGCACCATGACGCCGAGACATGCCGAGTCCATGTGCTCGACGTTCTGGAGATCCATGACGAAGTGCCGTGGCTTCCCGTTGTGAGCACCGATGGGTTCGCCAGGAGCGATCGGTGCGTATGCAGAGCGACCAACGACATCGCCCATCAGGTCTTGGGCTTCGGGACCGCTGATGGTCTGTGGGAGGATCGTCACGACGAGGACTTGGCCCAGCGTCTCGAACTTCGCGAGGTGCTCGGCGCCGCCGTCACCGAGCGTCGGCATCGGGCCGATGCTCGCGGCAGACTCCATACCGGCGCCGGCAATCGGAGTGAGCGGCGCGGACGGCGCCTGGTCCTTGGGCTTGAACAGATTGAACACGCGAAACCTCCGGCAGCTGACGGGACCCGAGACCAGCGGGCCCCCCGTGGACGGCGTCTAGAACCGGAAGCCGACGTCGCCCGTGGGACGGATCGGCTTGGCGCGCCCGTAGCGCTTCGAACCCGCCTGCTCGTTCTGGTTGATCTCGGTGTTGGCCGAGGTCTCGTCAGCGCCGACCCGCTGAGCGGGGTCTGCCTCCGGCGCTTGGGGCGCAGCGGCCGAGCCCGGCGTGGTTCCCAGACGACGCTCTCGGGCCTGATCGATCGATCGATCGAGCTTCCCGAGGATGCCCTTGACCTGGTTGAACGCATTCGAACTCGACATTGTGGTTCCGCTCCCTACCCGGGCCGACATCGACCGCCTGGGCACGGTTCCGCCCGTGTCTCATCACGGGCGGCGGCGAATCGCCGGAACCCCTGCCGTCTGTAGCGCTTGGCCCGACTTTCGGCCCCCGCTACCATTGCGAAGCGCCCCTCAACGGGGCTCGACACGCCCACGGATCGGGCCGATAACGCCTCCCACGATCCACTGACCGGCTCACCAGCCCCGGGGAACGCATGGCCGAAGTCGCCCTCTCTCACGTCAAAAAGGTCTACCCGGGCGGCTTCGAGGCCGTGAAAGACTTCACCCTCGACATCAAGGATGGCGAGTTCGTCGTCCTCGTTGGTGCTTCGGGTTGTGGCAAGAGCACGACGCTCCGCATGGTCGCGGGTCTCGAGGAGATCACCTCCGGCGAGATCAGCATCGACGGGAAAGTCGTCAACAACGTTCACCCGAAGGATCGCGACATCGCGATGGTGTTCCAGAACTACGCGCTCTACCCCCACATGAGCGTGTACAAGAACATGGCATTCGCGCTGAAGCTCCGCAAGCTGCCGAGGGACGAGATCGACCGCCGAGTGCGCGAGGCCGCGGAGGTGCTGGGCGTGACCCAGCTGCTCGACCGCAAGCCAAAGCAGCTCTCGGGCGGCCAGCGCCAGCGGGTCGCGGTCGGGCGTGCGATCGTGCGAGAGCCCAAGGCGTTCCTCTTCGATGAGCCGCTGAGCAACCTTGATGCGAAGCTCCGCGTTGTTACCCGCGGTGAACTCAAGAAGCTCCACCACCGGCTCAAGACCACGACGATCTACGTGACCCACGATCAGGAAGAGGCGATGACGCTTGGTGACCGCGTGGTCGTGATGGCTAACGGTGTGATCCAGCAGGAAGCATCGCCATTCGAGGTCTATCAGAATCCGGCCAATCGCTTCGTCGCGAGCTTCATCGGCATGCCCCCGATGAACTTCTTCGAGGGTGAGATCGCGCAGGAGATGGGCGAGCTCGTGTTCATCGAAAAGACCATCGCGGGGAGCCCAGGCCAGACGATCCGTGTCGCGCACCACCATCGCTCGGCGCTCGAGTCGCGCATCGGAGCTCCCACAACTCTCGGCATCCGCCCGGAGTTCTTCAGCGAGGCCCAGTTCGGCGACGCGAACGAACTGGCCGCGAAGGACGGGCGGCTGTACCGCATGAACGTTGATGTCGTCGAGCCGCTGGGCGCTCAGATGGACGCCTCCTGCTCCAGCGATGGGAACGAGCACATCGTGGCTCGCATCCCGGCGCACACACACCTTCCTCTTGGCTCGACCGCGAGCTTCGCGGTCGAGACCGACCGCGTCGCATACTTCGAGCCGGGCGAGTTCGGGAAAAACCTCGTCGCGGGCATCGCGCCCCCCACCGAGGCCTCGACACGAGAGCCGGTTACTGCATGAGCCTGCCTCCCGAGGTCAACCCGGCCTCCAAGCCGCACCCCGATCATGTGCGTTCGGCGCGGGATGCGTTCTGGCAGAACGTCGTCATCGAGATGCTCACATCGCTCACAGCTCAGAGCTACGCCCGAGCCACAGCGGGCCCCGATGCCCCGCCACCGGAGGGGCTTTTCACGCTGATCACGCACAGCAGCCAGAAGATACCTGTCGCGGGCATCGCGCCGCTGCTGGCGTGCAGCATCTCCGACCAACGCTCGCTGTCGGCGGAGGTCCAATGCTCGGTCTTCCGGGTGTACACGCCCGCGGGTGAGGTGGTGACCCTGCCGGTGAGCGAGATCGCGAGCGTGCACGCGATCAGCCGGGAGGCTCAGGAGCGGCTCCAGAAAGCCCGTGCGGGCATGCTCCCAGGCCCCGAAGGCGACGATGATGAGCCCTTCGGCTTCGCCGCGTTCACCAGCCTCGCCAGATCGTCCCGAGACGAAGAAGAACGGGCCTGAGCCCACGGCGCGACTGGCTTTGGCGCGCCTAGAAACAGATAAGCCGGGGGCGGCATTCGTGGAGAACGACCCTGTGCGCACGCTGATTGCAGTTCCCGTTTATAACGAGCAGCGCTATGTCGCGAGCGTACTTGAGCAGGTTCTTGTACAGCTCGAGTCGATGGCCCCATCGTGCGCATCGGCCGTGCTGTGCATCGACGATGGCTCGACCGACGCCACACCGATGCTGCTCAGCCAGTTCCCGGTTGAAGTGATCCGCCACGCGACCAACCGGGGTTACGGGCGCAGCATGCAAGACGCGTTCCGCTGGGCCGCGGTGGACAGGTTCGACTGGGTCATCACGATGGACTGCGATGAGCAGCACGAGCCGGAGGAAATCCCGGCGTTCGTTCGAGCGATCGCCGAGGACGATGCGGATGTGATCAGTGGCTCGCGCTATCTCGATGAGTCCGACGCGGGTTGCCGCCCCCCCGCCGATCGGCGAGCGATCAACCAGACGATCACCGCCGAGTTGAACGAACGCCTTGGCCTTGGCCTTACCGATGGGTTCTGCGGTTTCAAGGCGTACCGCGTCGAGGCCGTGAACAAGCTTCTACTGTGCGAAGACGGGTACGCGTTCCCGATGCAGTTCTGGGTACAGGCGGTGGCGAGCGGGCTCCGGATCAAGGAGCATCCGATCAAGCTCATCTACAACGATCTCAGCCGCACGTTCGGCGGGCCGCTCGATGTCGCCGAATCACGGCTCGCGCACTACCGGCGTGTGCTGCACGCCGAGCTCGACCGTTGCGCCGACCGGCTGCCCGAGGGCGCGACGGGCGAGCTCGTTGCGACCGCAGCAGATGGATGCCAGGGACGATGAACGCCCCAGCGGCCGAGCAACCGGAGCCCGCCTGCCGGGCATCGGTGACGCTGAGGCCAGAGCCCCATAGGTGGCTCGCACCGCTCCGCACGCATAACGCATCACCAGAAGCCGCTGCGTTTCGCACACAGCTCGGGCTGCCTACCAACCGAACTGTTGTGATGAGTGGACATCAAGCGGGCTTCTGGCACGCCGGCATCCTCGCGAAGCGATTCGCGCTCCAGGCGGTCGCGGAAGCCAGCGGTGCGGCTCCCGCCTGGCTCGTTGTCGATCACGACACCAACGATGCCGGCGCGATCCGGTACCCGGTGATGGCCGAGGGCGGCCGCATCGGAGAACGCACGCTCCGGATTGCACCGAAGACCGGTGCGCCGACAGGCCTCATACCCAGCGCCGCCAGACCAGAAGCTCCGAACGAATCGACCGAATCGTTCGTCCGATCTGGTCTGGGAGCGATCATCAACGCGCTTCGGCCCGCCGAGTCGCTGGCCGCCCAAATCCACATGGCGACCGAGCGGCTCATTGACGAAGCACCCGTCACCAGTGTCTTCAGCTCAAAGCTAGCGAAGACCGATCTGTTCGGATCGATCGTCGAGCATGTACGAGCCGATCCTGAGCGGTGCCGCGCGAGCTTCAATGAGGCGGTAACGGGCACGAGCGTGGCCAGGCTAAGCGCCAGCGAGCTGCCATTCTGGGACCTCTCAGGCCAGGTGCGCCGGCGCCTACGCGATGAGCACCTGACAGCACTCGATGTCGAGCGGCTCGCGCCGACGGCGATCCTCCAGACGATGCTGCTCCGCGCGGCGGGCTGCGACCTGTTCATCCACGGAACCGGCGCAGTTGGCACGGAGACCGAGGAAGGCTACGAGAACGCGACCACACGCTGGCGCGACCTCTGGTCTCCCCCGCTGCCCGATCTTGCGCCGATCGCCGTATCGACCGCGACGCTGACACTTCCGCTCGGGGGCGGTGAGGGAGTGCCCAGCGAGCGAGAGCTCGCGCACCTGACTTGGCGAGCCCACCACATCCGGCACACGCCCGCGGATGAGGAACTGAAGCGTTCCTTGCTATCAGAGATCGAGGCCGCGCCTCGGCAAAGTCGGCGACGCTACGAGCTGTTTCTGTCGCTCCACGAGATGCTTAAGAACTACCGAACCGGCGCGGCAGCGGAGATACGCACCGCCACATCCGAAGCCGAAAACGCTCGCCTCAGGCGGCTGGATGCCACACTGATCGATGACCGGACCTGGCCTTTCCCGCTGCACCCGCGCGAGCGACTCCTGAAACTCCGAGACAGCATCCGAGGGTGCTTCGGCCTGTAGGCAGGTACCCGTCGATCACGACGTAACGCCCACCAGGGCCGGCGGCCCATGCTCGACGAATCGCGTCAACTCAGACCCTTTCAGCGGGCCGAGTGGGCGCCCGAACGGGAATACCGAGCGAGCGTCGGCGAGAGAAACTCCTAAGAGCGCGCACCGCCGACAGGCGTTCGCGGTGGTGGCTGTGGCCGCACGACACAGCTCGGGTGCGGCGGCAGCCGAGGTGACGCCAGATGCCAGACTCAGATGTTTCGGACGGACAGCGCACCGTCGTCGTCGAGAGTAAGCCCGTCGATGCGGACGCCGACCCGGCGGCGGAGGTGGCGCGGATGATCCTCCGCGATGAGCGAGCCACCGACCTGCTGGTCCGGATGATCTCCGACAAGGTCCAAAGAGAGCAGCGGGAGAGCGGGGCACGCGTTCGGAACTGGGTGTTGTTCGGCGCGACACTTCTGACCCTGCTCGGGGTGTGGCGTGCACCATCGCTTTTCTCCGACGCGGCGGGCCAGGCACTCGAAGGTGAGAAGGAGACGATCCAAGCCGAGATCACGCGCCACGTCGCCGCGCTCCTCGATGATCAGATCGAGGAACAGATCGAAAAGACCAGGTCTGGTCTAGAGACCGACCTGGCGAGGATCGCACGCTCATCCGCGGAATCAGCGGTCAGCGCGGTGGCCAGCGAGATCATCGGTGAGGCTCGCAACGAGATACTGCTGGAGTCCCGCATCGAGCTGCTGCGTGAGCAGGCGCAGCTCGCCCTAAGCAATGACTCCTCCGTGGACCTAACCGATGTCCGGGCCGCTCTGGATGCCTGCCTTACGATCAGTGCCAAGGACTTCTATGCGCACCCGAAAGCGCCACTCGCGCTCCGGCCGACACTGCTCTTCTACGCGCAGTCTGGGAATCGAGTGCTGATCGAGGACATTCTCGAGAACAACCCGGGCCTGCTGGTCAACGACGCCGAGCTGGTGCGGACGCTTGTGACCGTCTTTGGTCAGAGCATCGTCGGCACGCCCGCCCTTGGTGATCCGGCGAGCGAGGATCAGCTTGAGTACTTCGTCAGGTTCGAGCGGGCCGCGCAGGCGGTCCGCTACCCCGAGTCCGCCCTGCCTTGGCGGATCCTGTACGAGTACCGCAGCCGCGGCGCCGTCTACGACGCCGGTGTTGAGAGGATTGTTCGTTTGGTCGGGGACCTGACCCCACAGGAGCAGGGCATCGTGATCCAGGCGCTCCTCTACCACAGCGACGCGGGCTTCTGGGTGAGGGTTCCGAGTAGTTCCGCCGATGAGATCGGCCAGGCGGCTACCGAGATCCTGGAGCACGCAAGGCCGTACTTCAGCCAACTGCTCCGCGACGACCAAGAGGTCGTAGAGACGATCAACAGGATTTCCACGGATTACCTCGACCCGCAGGAGGCGTGGCGCACCACGGACTCGGGCGTGTCGCTCTACGAGGCGACGACCAAATATGTCTCCGACGCACTGGCGGACGAAACGAGGGGCTGAGACTCTCCCCGCGACGTCCTCTGATCACAGCGAAAGCGATGCGATGTTCATCAACCCAAGCGGTTCCTTCGTGAAGAAGGGCTCGCCCGCCGCTACACCGATGCGGCTGCCGATGTACTTGTTCGCCGCGTCGATCCATTCAACGACCTTGCGGTTCTTTTCTGGCAGCACGAACTGGGTGTGGTACGCCTCGATCGCGCGGCGCTTGCGTTCCTCGTAGCCCGTGATGTCGATGATGAAGCTCGGATTGGTTACCCAGCGCAGGTGCGTGCAGTAGTAATAAAAAATCCACTTGGGGTACTTCGGGTCGCCGATCCGGTCGAACCCGGTGGGCGTCGGCATGTCCACCTTCGTCAGCTTCGCGTCAAAGCGGGCGTCCTCAACGATCCTGGTCACGGCACGGTGGTCGGGGTGCGCATCCTCCGGGAACGGGACGAACAGGATGTCCGCCTGGTGCGCTCGTATTAGGCCCGCGACCTTGTGGCGGTTCTCGATTGTGTGCTCGACGAATCGATTGGGCATGTCGAGCAACACCCGCTTGATCGGGCGCGGCGTGTCGATCGTCCCGCCCTCGCCCCCTGTGCCCGGCTTGGGCGAGAGGATCAGCGTCGCGGCCCGGGCCTCCTCGGCACGGGTGTGAGGATCGCCGTAGGGCGTGGGCTCACCATTGGTCATGTCGCACAGCAGCATGCGGTGGCCGCGGTCGGCGAGTTTGGCGATCGTGCCGCCCATACCGAGTTCCTGATCGTCGGGGTGAGGTCCGAAGACGATGATGTTGGCCATGAAGGATGGGCCCCGTGCGGAGTCGTGGGAAGGAAGGATGCGCGTCAGTTGGTGAGCCGGTCGCCTTCGGCGATCGCGACCAGGCCCAGCAAGACCCGGGCGCTCACACCGAGCGCGTCGGGCTGCTCGGTCTCGAGCTGTGCAAGCACGAGCCGCTCGGGGCGTTCGGTCGCAAAGAAGCCGCTGCCAGGGAACTCGTCCCCGAACCTGTCGCGGAACTCGCCGAGACTCAGCACCTTTGTCTCACCAACATCAAGCCCGTTGATCTCGCGGCTGTACCGCTGGTTCAGCCATACACGGCTGGCCCCGAACGCTCGGGCGGTGGTGTTCGTGAACTCGATCGTCGTCGGGTTCAAGAACACCTGGATGTCGAGTGTCTCGGCCTGCGCAAGCTCATATGGGTAGGGCCGGTAATCGGCGTCGGAGCGATCGCTCAGCGAGCACCCAGCCAAGAGGCCCATGAGCGGTAATAAAAGGTAGCGGCTTGCCCTCATGCCCCTACTGTTTCCGGCGTGAGCTGCCACGGCAACAACGCGACCCCACCATCGGCTGCGATTGCGCCGGGCGGGGAGGATCTTGACGCGATCCGAATCGCGGAGGACCGAGCCAACCGCTTCGGCGCTGGCGGCGCTGACCCCAGGCTGAGCGAAATCATTCCCGGATTCGACGCGCCATTCTGGCAAGCGGGGCTCGCCGGATACTCCGATTCACCGATGCGGATCATCGCGAGACGCCACGGGTGCCCCATGTGCGTCACGGAGGCGTTGCTCGACCGCACATTGCTGGCGGGGGGCCGCGGTTTCGCGAAGGCGGATCTCGGTGAACTGAACGACAATGTGCCGGGGGGCGCCGAGGATGCGCCGTTGGTCGGGCAGATCATGGGCTCGGAGCCCGCGGAGATGGCGGCGGCCGCGTGCAAGATGGCCGAGCAGGGCCGACGGGATGCGCGCGACTACCGCAAGATGGCGTATGTCGGAGGCCACGAGAGCCACGGGATCCTTGGCCACGCGGAGACGGGCAAGGTCACAACGGAGCAGATCGGGTTTGCGGCGATCGATGTGAACCTCGCGTGCCCGGTGAAGAAGATTGCGAAAAAGGCGCGGGGCGGTCACTGGCTCGCCGAGCCCGATGGAGCCATCCGGATCCTGGAGGCGGTCCGCGAGGCGTTGCCAGCGGATATCCCGACCACGATCAAGATCAGGCGCGCCTTCGACGACACCGATGCGATGACCCAGGCGTTTGACCGGATCGTCGATGCGGCGTTCCAGATCGGCTACGCCTGGATCACGGTGCATGGGCGCACGGTTCAGCAGAAGTACGTGGGACCCAGCCGGTGGGATCTTCTCCGCCACATTGTCGCACGGCACAACCCACGAGGCGAAAGGCTTATATTTGGATCGGGCGATGTGTGGGACGCAGCCGATGTGTTCCGCATGCTCGAGTACACGGGTGTGGATGCGGTGAGCGTGGCGCGGGGCTGTATCGGCAACCCCTGGCTCTTCCGCCAATGCCGCGACCTGCTCGAAGGTCGACCTCCGACGGCACCAACGGTCGGAGAGCAGCGAGCCGTGCTCGAGAGCCACTTCGAGCTGGCGCTGGCCGCCAACGCCTGGATGAGGCACACGGAGAAACAAACCGGGCGGATGATGCGGAAGTTCGGGATCCGGTTCAGCGTCCACCACCCGGACGCCGAGGCGGTTCGCCAGCGGATGATCGGGATCGAGGGCCCCGACGACTGGCGGGCGGTACTCGAGACGTTCTATCCGGCTGGGGCCCCTGCAGTCGCGAGATGAGGCCCCCGGCGAGGACCGGGCTCGGATAACGGCATCGGACGGTCGTGCGGCGGGGCGATCCTGCCGAGATAGAGTCACCGGATGCAACCCGGGCCGGACCTGGGCCAAACCATTGAATGCAAACGGGTTCGGGCGGCCCGGGGGAGTCGAGCCGCCAGAGCCTGGTCACCGCTGGAGCCGATTGATGAAGTACCGCTCGATGATCCCCGCCCTGCTCGCAACGGCGATGCTCGTGACCGACCGGCCCGCGCTCGCACAGGAGGGGTATCCGGAGGGCACCGTGGCCCGTGAGGGCCAGCGGTCCGTGGAGATCGGGAACGGCCTGCGATGGCCGCTGCCTGACCGCCACCCGAGCGCGCTGCGCGCCCTAACCGGCAAGCTCACGATCTACCAGGTGAACATCCGACAGTTCACGCCCGAGGGCACGTTCGACGCGTTCCGCGAGCAGCACCTCGATCGGCTGCACGAGATGGGCGTCGGCATGCTCTGGCTCATGCCGATCCACCCGATCGGTGAAGTCAAGCGCAAGGGCACGATGGGCAGCCCCTACTCGGTGCAGAACCACCAAACCGTGAACCCCGACCTCGGCACGATCGAGGATCTGCAGGAGCTCGTCGAGGCTGCGCACGAGCGGGGCATGCTGGTGATCCTTGATTGGGTCCCCAACCACAGCGCCTGGGACCACGTCGAGAGCGTGGTGTATCCAGAGTGGTGGGTGAAGGACCCGGAGACGGGCCTGCACAAGACCCCCAACGAGGACTGGACGGATGTCATCCAGTTTGATCACCGACGCTTCCCGGTGCGCAACTACCTGCAGCAGTCCAAGGACTACTGGATCACCGAGGCAGACATCGATGGATTCCGTGTCGACGTCGCCGAGATGATGGAATATTCGATGCAGCGACGTTGGATCGCGACGCTCGAGTACAAGTACGGCGAGAAGTTCTTCCTCGCCGAGGGCTACGAAGACGATCTCTACCGGGCCCGGTACGACACCACGTACGACTGGCCCTTCCGCGATCTGCTCAAGGGGATCGTGGAACGCCGGGCGAACATCCACCAGATCTACCCGACACTGTTTCTGATGCAGAAGGAAGCCTCAAACGGGCGCTTCCGCATGCTGTTCACCTCCAACCACGACATGAACGCCTGGGAAAACTCGGCGATCGATACCTTCGGCGATGCCGCAGGCATCATGGCGGCCCTCACCTTTCTTGCCCAAGGCATGCCGATGATCTATTCGGGCCAGGAAGCCGGCAACGACAAGGAACTCGAGTTCTTCGAGAAGGATCCGATCGAGTGGCGCGAGCACGAACTCGCAAAGATCTACCGCGGCCTTGCGCACCTGAAGCGCAACAACTCGGTCCTGAGCCACACCACGCGCGGTGGGGTGCTCAAGCCCATCGACTGCGGTGAGCAGGACCAGGTGATGGGTTTCCGGCGCGAGCGGGGTACGTCCGTGGTCGCGTTCATCGGCAACTTCACGGCTGAACCCGCGAGTGTCACAATCGGACGAGACCTCGGGCGAGCCACATACCGCGACGCAATTACCGGCGAGACGGTGCAGGCCAGGCCCGGCATGACGTTCGACCTCGAGCCCTGGGGCTTCCGCGTGCTCTTCTCTGGCCCCGTGCTGCCGTACCCCAAGAACCCGCTCGATCCGGACAACCTGGTCGATCGCGAGGCGCAGATCACTCGCTAAGACGACGGGGCATCGATCCCCGTCGCCTCGCTTGGCGGGCTGAAGATGTCGATCAGCGTGCACCGCTTGATCACTACCGCGCTGTGCGGGAGGTTGGGTGGCAGCATCACGACATCACCCGGGCCCGCCTCGATAACTCCGTGCTCGGGTGCCCCGGGCTCTCCCAGCTCGAATCGAATGCGCCCGTCCAGAACCATGCTCACCTGCTCGTTCTCGTGCGCGTGACGCGCCACCTCGAAGCCCGGCTCGAGCACGAGGTGACTCACCATGCACCGGGCGCCGATCACTCGACGTCGGGCCGCCCCGGAGGCGGGGTGATCGAGTGGCAGCTCATCGATCCTGTGCAGTCCGGCGGGCGTGGTCATAGCGGATGCCTCCTGCTCAACAGGCTAGCGACTGTCAAGCAAGGCGGCGTCCGCGGTCGTCTGCCTGCTCTGTACCCGGATCCGCACCGCGATCACCGCTGTCGCTGGCCTTCTTGACAGAGTCGCCCGGGTAGGCGATGCGTCCGTGGTGAATGCTCGACACACTCTGGCTGATCGACTCGGAGATCCGCGCCAGGTCGCGAAGCGTCAGATCGCACTCGTCGAACTGTCCGTCACGGAGACGCTTGTCCGCGATGGCACGAACAAGCTGATCTATTCGCGCGGGGGTTGGGTCGGGCAGCGCTCTGGTCGCGCTCTCGACGCTGTCGGCGAGCATCAGGATTGCTACCTCGCGCGTCTTGGGTTTCGGCCCCGGGTAGCGGTACTCCACTTCGAGCGCCTCGGCCCGCTCGATACCGACCTCACGCGTCTCTTCCTCACTCTCGGCACGCTGCCTCGCGAGGTGGTAGAAGTACTCAACGAGCGTCGTCCCGTGATGGGCCTCGATGAAGTGCATCAGCTCGCGTGGGAGCCCGTGCTCGCGAGCGATCTCGAGCCCATCCTTCACATGGCCGACGATCACAAGCAGACTCATCGCGGGGTCGAGCTTCTCGTGCTTGCTCGGCGCATCGCCCTGGTTCTCGACGAAGTACCCGGGCTTGTTGATCTTGCCCACGTCGTGGTAGAGCCCGCCAACGTAGGTCAGAAGGCTGTCTGCGCCGATCGAGTCGGCGGCGGTCTCCGCGATCGATGCCACATTCAGCGAGTGGTTGTACGTGCCCGGCGCGCGTTGCTGGATCTCTCGGAGCAGTTCCTGCTTCGGATCGCGCAACTCGATCAGCCGCATGCCGGTCGTGATGCCGAATGCGTTCTCGATGGTCGGGAGCGTGAACAGAATCAGCATGCTGATCGCGGGGCCAGAGGCCGCGAGAAACGCCGCATCGATCAGCACCTGGCCGACTGTTGCTCTCGACACCGGGAGCAGGCCAAGCCCTGTCCCGATCGCGGTCAGCCCCATCGCCGCGGCGGCATAGCCCGCCATGAGCATGAAATCACGCCGTGCGCGTACCTCGCGGAGCGTCCAGACCGCGGCGGCGAGGCCAGCCTCGGTCGTCGCGAGCGTGCCCAGGTTGCCTCCGAGAAGGAAGCTAACGAGCACCGCCAGAAGCGTCCCGACCGCGAGCGCGGCGCGGGGGTCATACGCGATCGCGAGGATGCCGCCCGCGAATACCACCGGAAGCACGAGCATCACCGGCGCGAGTGAGGGCGCCAGCACGACGCCGCCCGCCGCTAGTGTGAGGGCACCAAGCATGAGCACACTCAGCCCCGCCATACGACCGGGGTTGCGCCGGATGCGGTGGCAATACGCCACGACATAGCCCGCGACACCCAGCGTCACCGCCAGTGCGCCGCCAGCGAGGCTGAGACGCTCGGCCCATTGACGCCACAGCGGGCTCGATTCGGTGTATGCAGCGCGCTCGGCAATCAACAACGAGCCCTGCGCAGGGGTGATCCTTTCCCCGCGTCGCACGATCACCACACCCTCGGGGTAGGTCTGGAACTGCTCGGGGATCGCCGCCGACGCCGCATCCGCGGCTTCCGCCGAAGAGGCATCGTCGAGGCGGTAGGTTGAGCGACCGGCACGCTCAAGCCGGGTCGCGATCACGTTGTGTAACGCCGGTGGGATCCCCGCTCGCCGCGCGATAACCACCGCTTCAACACGGACGCGCATCGGGTCGCCCAAGTTCAGCAGATCCTCGACCGGCACACGGACCGCCATCGTCCCACTGCGAAGCTCGACCCGGCCAGCGGGGTGCTGCACGGCGCGCTGGAAGACCTCGCTCTCGAGCAGGGGCCGGCGGAGCAGCCGGTCGCGCAGTTGCTGCACCGACGCCTCCCAAGCGCCGATCGCCTCGGCCTCGCGCGCAAGCGCAGCCAGCGACTCGGCGCTGAGCTCGAACCGATCACGGATCTCCGGCGCCACCCCCTCGGGATCGGTCACCCCCGCCACCGCCGCCGGGAGGCTCGCGATGCTCGAGACGATCTCATCGATCGCCGCGCCTTCGGCGATGAATATCTGCGGGCTCAGCTGGCGTGCACGCTCGCGCCTGTTCTCGGTGCCGTTAAGGTCGGGTATCTCGACCGTTACCCGCGTCACCGAGGTCTCAGCCGATACGCGTCCGACCGCCGGCTCGCGGAGCGATGAGGCCCAAATGCCGATGCTGGTGGCAAGCACAAAGAAGAGAACCGCGTGGATCAGACCCCACCCGAATGCCCTCGACTCGAACAGCCTCTGCACTCGTGTGAGCAGCGGAACGCGTTCAACACGGACCACCCGCCTCGTGCGGCCGCCGCGCTTCTTCGGCTTGGAATCAGTCGCCATCGCTCGGCTCCCGCTCATCGCCTATGCCCTCGAGCGCCTCGCGGACACGGCGCCCGTGCTCCATCTCACGCTCGTCCCCGCCGTACGCCTTCACGACGGTGCGCACCATCGGGTGCCGCACAACATCGGCCGCGTCGAGCTGACAGAACGCGACGCCGGGTGAGCGAGCCAACCGCCGTGCGGCGTCAACGAGCCCGCTCTCGGTCGGATCGGGCAGGTCGATCTGCGTCGTGTCGCCCGTCACAATCATCTTTGAGCCCATGCCCATCCGCGTGAGGAACATCTTCATCTGACCCTTGGTGGTGTTCTGCGCTTCGTCGAGAATCACCACCGAGTGGTTGAGCGTCCGTCCTCGCATGAACGCGAGCGGGGCAACCTCAACCACGTCCGTCTCCATGAACCGCCGAATCGTGGGCTGATCGACCATGTCGTGCAAAGCATCGAGCAGCGGCCTCAGATATGGGTTCACCTTTTCTTCGAGTCCGCCTGGCAAGAAACCCAGCCGCTCGCCCGCCTCGACCGCGGGACGCACGAGCACGATCTTCCGGATCGAATCGCTTTTGAGCATCTGGACCGCCGCGGCGACCGCGAGATAGGTCTTTCCCGTGCCCGCCGGCCCAACACCGAACACCAGATCGTGATCGGCGATGGCCCGAAGATACACCTCCTGACTCTCGCTCATCGGGCGCACCGCCCGACCACCCGCGTTGTACACGTCCAGTGTGCCGTCCCAGCCCAGCCCGGGCACGGGACCGCCCGGCGCTGGAGTCTCAGCGCGGCGAGACTCATCGGCGATGATCTCAAGCACGCGGTCGCGGGTCGTACCCTGCTGCGCACCGGTCTCTGCGACGAGCCGGTCGAGGACCGAGCGTGCAACACCCACGCTCCGACGATCACCATGAACCTTCACGGTGTCCCCGCGCGCAGCGATGTTGACACCAAGAGCCTCGCGGAGGATCTTGAGGTTCCGCTCGCCGGCGCCAAGTACGCCGAGCCGCTTTGGACCAGGGGGCATTCTGACGGTGACCTGCAAGGACGCTCCGCTACGAGAGGCTCGGACGAGACCGGGCCGCCACCCGATCGGGCGACCGGTCGGGCGGGCCGAGAATGCTACCTCATGGATCGGGCGTTTCTTTCGCCCGCTCGTGTTGATTTGGTCTTTGGTTGGGTTCTCTGGCGCAATGTCGGCCTGCACGACCGGCCCGGAGGTCGGTTCCTACGCACCCGGGGCTCCCACGGGGCTCATCCGGGAGGCCGATGGCACGGTACGAGTCGAGGCGTCCGGCGACTGGGACGACGTAGAAGCGGCGCTCATCCCCGCGCTCGGGCTGGCGGAGATGGCCCAGCTGAACGCCGAGTTGGACGAGGGTGTGAAGCGTTTCGAGATCATCGATGCGTTGGATCGGCGTGGATTCGTTGAGGTGTTGGGCAACGAGGAATCGGGGGTGAACGAGCTGCGCGCGAGAATCGGGCTCACGGGTGACCCCGAGGCCGCGGCCGGGCTCCTCGTTGGAATCGCGCGCCGCCTTAAAGACCTCGTGGGCCGAGAGACGGCGCCGATCCGCTAACCGTCGGTCGCGCCGGCGAGCGTCTGAGGAAGCCGCACGCTGAACACGGTGCCCTGCTGCCACACGCTCTCGACCTCCACATCGCCCCCGAGCGCCAGGCATGCGTGCTTAACGATCGCGAGGCCCAGGCCGGTGCCGCGCATAGCGCTTCCTGTTCGCGCCGGATCGACCTGATAGAAGCGCTCGAAGATCCGCCGCTGCTGGTCGAGCGGGATGCCGATCCCCTTGTCTGAGACACGGAGCAGCAGCGTCCCCGCATTGCTGGGGTCCGGCTCTAGTTCGACTGACACCGAGGTTTCTGGCCGGCTGAACTTTGTCGCGTTGTCTACGAGGTTGCGAAGGATGAGCTCGAAAAGCCGAGGATCTGTTTTTAGGACTGCGCAGCCTTCGTCCAGGCTGGTCTTTATCCCGACCTGGCGCTCAGCACATCGCGGCTCAAAGAGCGCCGTAATCTTCTCGACGACGGGCGCCAGCTCAATATCCTGCGGCTTCGGGCTGTCCCCCTGCGACTCAACCCGAGTCAGATCAAGCAGATCTTGGACCAGCTCGCCAAGCCGATCGGCGTTGACCTGGACCACCCGCACAAGCTTCCCCGCGAGCGGAGGTGGATCAGCGGCCTCTTCGAGCTCACCCGCGAGCGTCTCGGCCGCCATCTGAATCGAACTCAACGGTGTCCGCAGCTCGTGGCTCGCGTTGGCGACGAAGTCGGTCTTCGTCTGCGCCGCCTCCGCGAGCTCCGTCACGTCGCGGAGAGTAATCACAACATCGGGCCACTCGTCCTCTTCCAATCTGACCACGGGGACCGTTGAGACCTCATAGATCGCCGTCGCGTCGGGGCGCGTCATGCGCAAGATCTGGCGGTGGGCGCTCCCATCACGTGCGCCCTCGACCATGCGCAGCACCTCCTCCTGTGTGAATAGCTCCTCGATAGCACGGCCTGCGACCGGGGCGCCCTCACCCCCGAGTGTGCGGGCCGCGGCCTCGTTGCACAGCCGCACGATCCGCTTGTGATCGATCACGATCACCGGCTCTTCGACCGCGTCGAGCACGCTCTCGAGCTCATCGAGCGCGGCGCGTACCAGGCGGTCGCGCTTCGCGATCGCATCGCCCACGATTGAAAGCCGGCGCGTCAGCCTGTTGGCGAGTTCCCTCGCGCTAGTGGGCGGAAGCTGCTCGTCATCTTCGTCACCGGGGACCGTCGAGAGCCCGAGGCGCTCGCTGAAACGGTCGACTGAGCCGAGCGCATCGAGCCGAGCCTCCGCCTCCTCATCGCTGCCGCGCCGGCGCAGCGCAACCAGGGTGATCAGCATTGCCGTCGCGAACGCAGCCAGGACCACGTACGCGTCGACCGTGATAAGGGCCGTGAGCATCGATGCGAGCGCTACGAACCAGGCCGCGCTGAGCGGGTTGTGGGCGTAATCGATCAAGAACCGGCGGTTCGACAAGGTCTGTACAGCATGGCCCGAGAGCCGCGCCCTCGCCACCCGGACAGGCGATTAGGCGCCGGCCCGCGCTGGCGTCATCGCCATCCGGTAGCCCACACCGCGGACCGTCTGCACCAAAGATGAGTGCGGCCCGAGCTTTTTGCGGATCGCGGTGACGTGGACATCGATCGTCCTCTCGGTCACCGTGACCCCCGGGCCCATCGCGTTACTCATGAGGTCCTGACGGCTGAGCACCTTGCCCCTTGCCTCCATGAGAGCCGCGAGAAGGCGAAACTCCGTGAGCGTCAGTTTCACCGGATCGCCATCGACCGAGACATCGTGGGTCTCCATGTCGAGTGAAACCGGCCCGACGCGGAGCAGCGCCCCGTCGCTCTCAACCGGGCCGGCGGCCCGACGGAGCAGCGACTCGATGCGGGCGATCAGCACCTTCACGCTGAACGGCTTGGTCACATAGTCATCGGCGCCGACCGTGAGACCCACCACCTCGTCCACTTCTTCAGCTTTCGCGGTCAGCATGAGGATCGGCAGAGACGAGGTCGCGGGATCCGATCGCACGCGACTGGCCACCTCGGTGCCGCTGAGCTCGGGCATCATGACATCGAGCACCACCAGATCAGGGGACCAATCCTTTATTCGGGCGAGACCAGTCCGCCCATCTGAGGCGGTCGCGACCTCAAACCCTGCACGGGCCAGGTTGATCTCAAGGAGCTCCGCGATATCGGCTTCGTCGTCTACGACGAGAACCCGCTGCGATCGGCCCGTCTTGGTCGTCATCGGAACAGCTCCGGGATGGGTCGGATGGTGCCCGACAGACGATGAACTGAAGGGTATCGAGCCCAGCGCTCGGCTTGGTGCTCTGGAGTGTTTGGTTTGCGCAAACCCTGGCCCAAACCGAACATTTGTTCGGTACTTGAGTGAAAACTGACGAACGAGGACCGGAAATAGCGGCAAAACTGGTGGCTTACGGCCGGGAGCGACGACGGAAGCCATCGTTGTTAGGGGCCAGAAATCGCCTCTGAGAGCCGGTGGAGGCCAAGGCTGGTAAGGGCTAGCCTCGGAACCCGATGTTGCCAAAGGGACCGAGAACCCGGCGGCCTCGGGGCGTGGGTGAGCGACTGGCACGTGCGGTCGCGAGAGACTGGAAGCATTCGTTCACCGGGCAGAACGCCCGGATCTAGCAGACAGCAGCAGTCACGATCGCTCGCGGACCCGATCCGGGTTCGCTCCGCTGGCGGAGACGGCGGGTCCGGGATACCGGGGGCGCACTGAGTTTCGCAAAGCGGCACGCATTGCAAGGGCGTGCCCACCGCAAGGAGTCTCATACATGAGTCGGAACAAGAGCATTGCTCTCATCGCCGGGGCCACGGTCGGTCTTACTGCGATGAGCGCTTCGGCCGAAAGCCTCGACGCCCAGCGTGCGTACAACGCGGAGTTGATGGCCGACGCCGAGACCCGCAGCAGCCTGCTGCAAGCCGGTGGTGTCGGTTACAGCGAGGACCGCGGGTTCTTCATCGGTGACTCGAACAACTCCCTGAACTTCCAGGGCTTCAGTTCGTTCCGCTACGTCGCGAACGTGGGGAGTGAGCAGAACTTCAGTGGCGGCGCCGATGGCGACGGCGTCAACGGCTTCCAGAACGTCCAGACCCAGCTGACGTTCAGCGGGAACATCATCAATCCGGACACGCATTACCGCATCCAGTTCGACCTCACGGATGGCTTTGAGGGCTTCGCCCAGCTTGAGGATGCCTGGATTGCCTACGAGCTTGAGAACGGCATCACCATTGCCGCTGGTCAGTTCTTCGTCCCGGTCGCCCACCAGGAGTACCGCGTCGCCGAGAACCGCCAGCTGAGCGGTTCGCGCTCGGTCGCGATCGAGAACTTCGCTTTTAGCGGCATCAAGCGAACCCAGGGTGTCTTTGCCCAGCAGCAGGGCGAGAACATCGAGTGGATCGTCGGTATCACCGATGGTGCGGCCGCCTCGAACAGCTCGTTCGATACCTCGGCCGCCGAAGCTGATTTCTCGATCACCGCCCGCCTGAACTACCTGTTCTCGGGCGAGTGGGACGATTTCAGCCACGCCAGCTCGTTCCGGGGCTCTGAGGACGCGGCCTACGTCGGCGGTGCGTTCCACTTCCAGACCGGCGGCGAGACCATCGCTACCGCCGATCAGGACATCACCGGCTTCGCCGTTGACGGCCAGTACAAGAGCGACGGCTGGCAGGCCAGCGCTCAGTTCCTGTTCTTCAACATCGACCCGGCGACCGGCAGCGAGAGCGACCAGATCGCAGTTGTCGCCAACGCTTCATACTTCGTCAGCGACAACTGGGAGGTCACGGGCGAGTTCTCGCACCTGAACCTCGACAGCGACACGCTGCGTGAGGACACGATGAACTTCCTCACCTTCGGTGGCACCTACTACTTTGTCCCGGAGAGCTACGCCGCCCGCGGCATCATCGATGTGGTGATCCAGCTCGACGAGACCGACGGCATCAGCGCCGACGCCACTCGGGCGACCGGCGTGGTCAACAGCAGCGAGAGCGGCTCCGTCGCCATCCGCGGCACCGTCGAGTTCAACTACTAGTTGACTCCTGAATCGTTCGTAGCACCTTGCGGCCGGCCCCAACCGGGCTGGCCGCAAGCGTTTTTGGTCCCGGGCAGCAGCCCCTAGCCGATATCAGTACCATGAAGGTCTATCTCCTTGGGAGGATCACAGGAATGACCCAGACGACCCGTATCGTGACCGCGTGCGGTGCCGTGTTCGCAGTGGCTGCGAGCGCCTCCGCACAGAACCTTGACACCGAGCGGGCGTACAACGCCGAGCTCATGGCAGACGCGGAGGCCCGCAGCAGCCTGCTGGCCTTCCCGTTCTTCGCCCCGCCCGCTGGCGGTGGGTTCCGGATCGACGCTGGTGATGCGTCGCTCCACTTCGAGGGCCACAGCGCCTTCCGTTACACCGCGAACATCGGCAGCGAGACGACCGATCGCGACAACGCGACCGGCTTCAACTTCACCCAGACCCAGCTTGAGTTCTCAGGCGACATCAACGAGGACTTCAGCTGGCGCATCCAGTTCGACCTCAACGATGACTCGACGGGCTTTGCCGTCCTCGAGGACGCCATCCTGACCTACGAGACCGAGAACGGCATCACGCTCGGCGCCGGCCAGGCGTTCCTGCCCATCACCCACGCTCACTACCGCGTGGACCAGAACAAGCAGCTGGGCGCTTCGACCAGCGTCGGCGCCGAGCAGCTCGGCGGCGGCCGTTCGCAGGGCGTGTTCGCCAGCGGTCACGCCGGCGAAAACTTCGAGTGGATCCTGGCGATCAGTGATGGCGTCCGTGCTGCCAACACCAGCTTCACCAGCTCGGCCGAGGCCGACTTCGCCATTACCGCCCGCGGTAACTACATCTTCGAGGGCGAGGCCGCTGACTTCTCGCACGCCAGCTCGTTCCGCGGCGCCGAGACCTCGTCGTACGTCGGTGGTGTGTTCCACTACCAGACCGGCGGCGAGACCATCGGTACCTCAGACACTGATATCACCATCTTCGGCTTCGACGGCCAGTACAAGAGCGACGGCTGGCAGGCCGGCGGCTGGTTCACCTACATCAACACCGAGCCCGAGTTCGGCGATGACACCACCGCCCTCTCGGTCGGCGCCAGCGGCTCGTACTTCTTCGATGACAACTGGGAAGGCTTCGCCGGCTGGGAATGCCTCAACCTCGACGATGACTCGCTCCGCGAGGACACCTTCAACTTCCTCAACTTTGGCGCCAACTACTTCTTCATCCCCGAGAGCTACGCGATCCGCGGCATCATCGATGTCCTCATCGCGCTCGAGGAGGTCGACGGCCTCAGCAGCAGCACCACGCAGGCCACCGGCATCCTCAACACCGAGGAGAGCGGCACCGTCGCCCTCCGCTTGGGTGTCGATTTCAGCTTCTGATACCTGACCGATCCCCGCACGGGGATACTC
>JBCCZZ010000003.1:0-284805 GCA_039186605.1 Planctomycetota bacterium
CGCCGAGCCCTGGCGCACTTCCACCGAGTGAGCTACTGCCGCCGAGCCCTGGCGCACTTCCACCGAGTGAGCTGCTGCCGCCGAGCCCTGGCGCACTTCCACCGAGTGTGCTGCTGCCGCCGAGTCCTGGCGCACTTCCTCCGAGCGAGCTACTACCGCCGAGTCCTGGCGCACTTCCTCCGAGCGAGCTACTGCCGCCGAGTCCCGGTGTACTTCCACCGAGCGTGCTATCGCCCGAACCCGGGCTAGAAGCGAGGCCCTGTGTGTAGTTGTGATCGAGCGACGGTGTGTCTGCCGTAGAAGTAGCAAGTCCTCCGAGCGTCGGGGCGGTGTCATCGCGCTGTCGGAGTCGGTCGAGCACGCTGCGGAGCGTGTCCCCGCTCAGTGATTCGAGCACGCGGACATCAACCGATCCGGTCATGCTCGATGCACGCAGGGCGGGCCCGCCGGCATTCAGAGTTGCGGCGGACCACAGGCCCCCCATGTCTTCGGTGTTCTCGATTGGCGTGAATGTCAGCTCGGCCTGCAGATCACCTGAGGCCTCAACAATGGCATCAACATTTTCCGC
This sequence comes from Planctomycetota bacterium, assembly GCA_039186605.1. GTDB lineage: Bacteria > Planctomycetota > Phycisphaerae > Phycisphaerales > UBA1924 > JBCCZZ01. Next base: position 569 of record JBCCZZ010000003.1, read on the forward strand.
GATCATCATGAGAACGCTGCCATTGGCCGCGTTGACCCGGAGGTCTTCGGTCGGGGTTTCATTGATCCACAGCAGGACATCGCCGCCGGTTGCGTGGGCTCGTACTGAGCCTTGCGCGCCGTCCACATAGATATTGCCGCCCGCCGTCTGCGCTCCGGTGCGTCCCGTGCTCTGGCCCAGCCAGATATCGCCGCCCGAGGTGATCGCGGAGGCTCGGCCAGAGACATTGGCCATCACGGCCGAACCGCGGATTGCGACCAGGTCTGCATCGCCATCGCAGCCATCGACCATGACAATGTTTCCATGGTTCGAGCGGGCGTCAACGCGGCCGCGCATGTGGCCGAGCTGGATATCACCCGATTCGAGCAGGACGCGGATGTCGCCACTGACATCGCCGACTGTGACCTCGCTCGCGTCAGATTCTATGTCGAGGCTTGTGTCGACCGGAACAGTTAGCGTGTAGCGGGCGCCCGCCCAGCCGCGCGTGTCCGAGATCAAGCCTGTCAACGTCGCGCCGACATCGGTCGCCGCGAGAGCGACCGAGTGGCGCTCGATGAACATTGCGGCTTGGTCGTCCGTCGCGGCTTCAAGGACGCCCTCGAAGTCGAGTGTGATCTCGTCGGTCTCAGCCGCCACGATACGGACTGCGCCATGGTCGAGGCGGACAGTAAGCATGCCGCCCGAGATCATGGGAACAGATTGGCTCACCCTGTGCGTGTGCACGCTGGTCGTGGAGGTCTGGGTTGTCAGTGGTTGGGTCTGTGCGTGATTGCGAGCGGTGGCTTGCGGTGCGGGCTGGGTAGCGGTGAGCGCGACGACCCCACCGGCGGCGATGAGCAATGCTGCACAGCTCAGGGCGAGCACCGACGGGAACGGCTTGGCCTTGTTCGCAAGCTGTGGCCACCACGGGCGCGGGGGGCGCGCTGTGCCGGAGGGATTCTGCATGTACGCGAGTTCGGCGCCCAGGGCTTCGGCAACCTCATGGGCGCTCTGGAACCGCGTGTCGAGTTGCTTGGACATGAGCCGGGCCACGAAGACCTCCAGCCACTCGTCGATATCTGGGTTGACCGCTCGGATCGGCTTGGGCTCTGTCTCGCACACACGACGAATGACACCGAAGACTGTCTGAGCCTGGAACGGTGGGTGACCAGTACACGCCTCGTAGAGCAGGCTCCCAAGGCTGAACAGGTCCGTTCTCGGATCAACAGCATCGCCTCTGGCTTGCTCTGGCGACATGTAGTGCGGTGTGCCTTGGATCGTCCCGCTGTAGGTCATCGAGGCCTCGCCGGCGACGCTCGCGAGCCCGAAATCGGTGACCGCCACGCGATCGACCGATCCTTCGACGAGCACGTTCGCCGGTTTCACATCGCGGTGGACAATGCCTAGGGCGTGAGCTGCGGCCAGCGCCCTCGCGACCTGGAAGCCCACGCGGGCCGCCTCGCGGGTGCCGAGCGGCCCGTCCCGCTGGATTCTCGCGCCGAGTGAGGAACCCGACACGTACGGCATGACGATGTACGGCAAGCCCTGGTGTTCATCCACGGAATAGATGGGCACGACATGGTCGTGCACAACCGCGGCAACGGCCCTCGCTTCCCGCTCAAAGCGCTGGCGAGCCGGCCCGCTCAGCCCGACGGTGGGTGCCAGCACCTTGATTGCGACCACCCGGTGGAGGCGGGGATCGACCGCGCGGAGCACAACGCCCGTGCTTCCCTCACCAACGACGCCTTGAACCTCGTAGTGCCCGATGCGGCCGAGCATCTCGGGGTCATCCGTCGGTGCGAGTAGATTCAGGATGCCTCGTGTGGATTCGTGCGCGTCTTGATCTTGATCCTCTGGGGCTGGATTGCTCAGGACACTTGTGCGGACCTCGCTCCACCAGTCGGCGTTGCCACCGGCGGCCTCCAGGGCGTGCTGACACTCTGTGCACACACTGAGATGGGATTCGATCTGGGCTTCCTCGTGCGGATCCATCTGGTCGTTGAGATAGCGCTCAAGTTGCTCAGCGTTTGCACACGTCGTGCGGCCAGAGCTGGCATTGACGTTGTTCATCGTGCTGCGTCCTTCTTGGGATCGGGATCCCGCGGGGTCCCGATAGATTCGTCGTGGGCTGGTTGTTCAGGTTTCTCGAGCGAGGCGACGCGTGTGCGGAGCCTCGTGATGACTCTGGACTTGGCGGTGTAGACCGCGCCGACTGACATCCCGAGGGATTCTGCGACCAGTTCTGGTCGCTGGCCGTGGATCGCCGTCAGCGAGAAGGCCTGCCAGGCGGCGACGCTTACTTCTTGTCGCACTCTCGTGGTTGCCCAGTCGAGCGTGGCGCGGCGGTACTCGAGATCGAGCGTTGCCTCATGGCTCGTGCGAAGCGCTGCGGACTCTGTGACGCCTTCGAGATCCGGGACTACCCCGGCTCGGCGTGCTCGCGCGATGATCAGGTCGATCGAGATGTTCCGAGTGACACGGAAGAGCCAAGAACGGAAGTTGCCCTTGGACTCGTCGTGGTCCCAGGCTGGGATTCGCTGATGGACCGCGGCCAGAACCTCTTGAGTCGCATCATCCGTGTCCGATTCCTGGAGGCCAAGCTTCCGGCAATAGGCCTTGATCGCGTGCTCGTAGACCTCCAAGAACTCAGCCCAAGCGCTGTCGCTGCGCTTGCCCAGTTCCAGTAAGAGGCTTCGGCGTGTATGTGGCAGTAGGGACATTCAGGGCTCACGGATGGTCGATCTGGTGTGATACCAGAGACTCCTGGCCCGCGGAGGTGCCTTACACGAGTCAGTGAAAATTTGCCGCTGAGCCGCTTTGGGTCATCGGCCTGACCGGATCTGGCTGGGCAGCCAGATCCTGCGGGCGCCCGATCGCCTCATTCAACCCCGCAGGGCCCGCCTGTGTACCGATATGTCCCATCCAGCGCGACTTGTCGGCTGGGGTATCAACCCTGTGCCTGGCGGTGGTGTAGCGCCCAAAGGAAATGGGTTGCCGCAGATACACATGGAGTGATCTCGCTGGTGTATGGATCTAGCCGCCAGCCAACGCTCAAGGTCACAGCCGGGATATGCGTCACCGCAGTGGTTGGATTCTTATTGATGATGTTTTCGGGTATCGCTCGGAGCTATGGCCGAACGGCGCCCCGCTCGTTGCGGTTGCGTCTGCCGTTGTCTGCGTAGTCAATCTCGTCGCTCCGTGTTCCTGATAGCGATTGCGTTGCCGGGCCGCTACCCGATCTAAAGATCATGCTCCGCATCATAGAGATCGATCGCGGTTTGCAGGGCCCGCTGGCTGCGAACAGCCGAGCTGGTCTTGCCGAACTCGCGAAGGCAGAAAACCGTGGCGCGGGGATCGAACCTAGGACACCGATATCACGATCACGATGACCAGCTTGAGCAGCGAGAACGCGCTCGGTTTCGTACTTCCACGAGTAGGCATTGGTTTGCTATGCCCGATGGCCTCGCCGACATAGGCAGCCTTCGGTTACTCACTGACCTTCTGCCTCATAAGCGATCCATTGGTCGCGGATGTCATATCATCTGGCGCGACACTTGCGGGTCAACCGGGCTTCGGTGGTCTGATGGGGTTGTGGATCTTGATGATCTTGGCTACTACCTGAACTTCTGGTTGCTGGGGTGCCCCTGAGCAGGTGGCTTCCCTATCGACCGCGTAGCACGCCGTGCCGATTCAGGTTTTCCACGAAGCCTCTGTGCACGTCGTCCAGTGTGAGCCGTTTATCGGCACGGGCTTCCGCTGCGCGCACTCGTTGTCGGTATTCGAGATACTTTGGCTCCCCCGGCTGAGGCGGACGATTGACCAGAAGGTCGGTGAGGCTCGGTAGGTCGCTGTCCTGGCCGCGGGCGAGCGCGACATCCTGCATGAGCACAAACGTTGGAAGGAGGCCACGCCAACGCTCCTGATCGATCTGCAGTTCGATGCAGCACATGGCCAACTCAGCAAACATGAACACGAACACGCCATCGATGTCGAATGCGGTTGAGCCTGCCGATCCCGTTGGCTCCCGATACCTGCCCGAAGCGAAGTTGGTGAGCACATTCGCCGCCTCGTACCACCCGCCTGGAAGTTTGCTGACCGCCCGCTCGAACGTCCCGAGTATCAGGTGCACGTCGTCCGGCTCCGCACTCGGGATAGCCGATCCGGCCTGTCGCGCGATCAGTCGGCTGTACAGCTTTCGGCTGAGTCTCTCAGTGGCGTCGAGGTGACGCACACGCTCGGTCTCGTCGAGATCGGTGCAGTGCGCGAGAAGTCGGGGGCTTGCGAGCCTGTCCAACTCGAACAAGAACGCTTTGGCCCTGCTCGTGCGCGCCGAATCCAGGCGTTGTGCGTACTCATCGGCCGGTGTTGCCGACCGAGCCGGCTGGCTTCTTTCCGTGCTGTTCACCCCTGGTGCGGCGGCGAGTTCATGCGGCGTCCAGCAATCGACCACGGGATGCGCAAGCACGCTTGATGGTGGGGCATAGACGATTGCAACGCCGATGTCACGCCGTCGGCCGCCTCTTGGAAGATTGATACGGACGCTTAGGCCTTCACCCAGGATCGCGTGATGGCTGCCCTCGACGATGCTGTACCCCGCATCTGCTTCGCCTCTGGATTCGAGCACGACTACGAGTGGTTCATCAGGAGGGAGACTGATCTCCACACGGATCCGCCCACCGACGCCGTCCGGCGTCGGCAGGCGGACATCGATGAGATCGGCTTCCTTCCCGATCGGAAAGGTCCAGCAACGACGGCTCACGCCTTGGAGTCCATGCCGAATGCAACAACATAGAACGATGCGGTCGCGTACTCGGTTGTGCCCGAGTCGGTCTCGTATGGGAACACCCAGGGTACCGGGGGGACACTCTCAGACGGGACACTGACGTACATGCCGACGGGTGGGAACAGCTCGTGGACCTCGCCGTTCGGGGACCAGTCCCCGTCGCGGAGGAGTTCGGTGGGCTCGGGATCGGGGGAGTTCGGGTATCGCTCGCGCATGTCCTGGACGACGTGCTTGTGCAGACAATCGGCGACACATCTGTTCACCGCGTCGTGGAGTTGTTCGCCGCTGGCCGGCACGATCTGTGCCATCTGAGAGCGGCTCGCCGCCGGCACGCGCTTTAGGAGGGCCTTGATGGACCCCTTGGTCATTGGTGTACAGGTCACGATGACCGATGCAAACAGATCAGCTTTCATTGTGGGTCTCCCTTCGTATTGAGCCTTGAGAATCACCGATTGGCGGCGGCGCCGCACTCCGGGCGCACCTGAATCCGCGTGTGATCGAGAGCGTCGAGGCGGGCATGGTCCACGTGTGGTCGAGTGGGAACGCGCCGACCGGGTAGATCCAGGCGGCACCCTTCAGGATCGCGAGATTCCCCTCGCGCCTGATGATCTCCGTGTACTCATGCACATTGCTGGCGGCCTGCAGAAGTCCATCGGGTGTAGTGCCCGCTTCTTCGAGGTGCACCGGACGCACCAACCGGAGGTAGAGCGGAAACGACACCCTGAGATCCGGGTCTCGAGCGCTCTTGACGGTCAGGTGTTCAGCGAATGAGATCGACGGTATCTCGGGCTCGACACCCGCCGGCCACGGGTAGGCTCGCCCATCCACACCACGGGTTGCGCGTTCCCATTCGAATACAGTCGGCAGCCGCTTGCCACGCCACTCGGCGTACGCTGCCGCTTCCTCCCAGTTGATTCCGACGACCGGGAGCTCGAGCAGCTCGCGTTCGAACGGAAGGTCTGTGCCCGGATCGGGCACTGAGTGTTGCCAGTGCTTTGGGTGTCGCATGCCCGTGGCCCTGACGAACGCGAGATACTCACCGTTTGAAACCTCTGTCCGGTCGATCCAGAAAGCATCATTCGTCATCTCACGCTGTGCGAACTCATCGGTCTTGCCGGGCGATCCGAACACGAATGATCCGTCGGGTATGAAAATCATCCCCGTGGTTGTGTCGGTTGGCTCGCTCGCGAGCTCCTCGCGAATGAACGCCGAGCCGGGCGTAGCAAGCGGTGCCGACAGCTCGTGAATCACCTCTTCGCCATTGTGCAGCACGAACCGGTACTGATCAGGATCGAGGAATAGATCGAGCGGTGTGGTTCCCAGATCGCGTACGCTCGCGATCTCCATTGTGTTGGGATCGAATCGGATAGCCGAGACCTTGAGAGGGGCACCGTCGGTCTCGAGTACGACCCGCGCGAGAGCGGCCTCGCGGGCCGCGGCAAGCCTGGATGCACTCGTGAGCGCGACAATGCCTAGCACCAGTGCCAAGAGCAGAGACCCTGAAACACTCACACCAAATCGATGACGGCGGATGTACTTTTTCGTTCGTCGAGCCACCGAGGGTGGGTTTGCCAGGATTGGATCCCCACGCAGGAAGCACCGCAGATCGCTGGTCATCTGGATCGCGGCCTGGTATCGCGACCGGGCTTCTTTCTCTAGTGCTTTTTGGCAGATCACCGCAAGGTCGGTCGGGATACTGCGGTCGAACGAGCGGACCGATGGCGCCTCCGCGGTCCGGAGCCGCTCAATGATCTGGATGGGTGTCTCGCCATCGAATGGCCTGCTCAGCGTGAGGAGCTCGAAGAGCACAACACCGAGCGAGAAAATGTCCGAACGGTGATCGACGATAATGCCTTCAAGGCTCGCCTGTTCTGGGCTCATGTAGTGGGGTGTGCCTGGCAGTACACCGGGCTCTGTTAGCCCGAGATCAGCGCCGACCTTCGCGATCCCGAAGTCAGTGATTTTGGGCTGGTTGTCGGCGTCGAGGAGAATGTTCGAGGGCTTGATATCGCGGTGCGTAATTGGCGGGCGGTGCGCATGGGCAGCTTCGAGACCCTCGCCAACCTGGGCAACGATTTCAGCAGCCCGTCTGAAGCGTTCCTCGGCAGACATGCTCGTCTTCGCATGGGCGATCCAGTCGTCGAGTGTGCCCCCCTCGACGTACTCCATTGCGATGAAGTGCCCACCATCGAGTTCGCCATAGGTGTAGACCTGGACGATTCTGGGTGAGGAGAGCTGTGCCGCAGCTCGCGCCTCATGGAAGAAGCGAGCCACAGAGATCTCTGCCCCCGGGCCCATCGCGTGGAGTGTCTTAAGCGCGACAGTCCGGTTGAGCGTGCTATCTTCTGCGAGGTACACGATGCCCATGCCGCCGCGACCGAGCTCGCGGAGGATGCGGAAAGTCCCGAGCATGGTGGGCTGATCCGCTTCGGGAAGCTCCACGTGATAGCGCAGGAGGTCTTCGACGCGGCGTCTGACCTCGCCGTCTGGGCATGCCCCCCTGAGGAACGCGTCACGATCCGCAGGATCGAGCTGTAGCGCCGCGAGGAAGATCTCGCGTTCCTCGCCTTGTTCCTCCATGCTGGGCCCTTCTACTCACTCAGCGGACGGTTCGGCTTATCCACCGAGGTTTCCTCGTCTCTGTGCGCACTATCTTGGGCTTTCTCATCCTGAGCGAGCCGGGCACGGAGCCATACGCTGCCATACGCGACATGCTGGCGAACATTGTGGAGTGATGTTTGCATGAGCTCCGCAGTCTGACGCAGCGAGTGCCCAGCCAGGTAGTGATGCTCAAGGGCTGTGGCACTGTGGGCATCTACCGCACGGAGTGCATTCAGGGCTTCGGTCACTTCAACCAGCAGTACCGCACGAAATCCGTTCCTGTCCGGAATTTCAATCATCGGCTCCCGCTGACGCCCTCCGCCGCGCTTGAGCGCCTTGGCGCTCCGAGCCTCTTCAACGAGCGTGTCATGCATGGCGCGCCCAATCAAAAAAAAGAAGTGGGCGCGGTCTTCGGCTTCGAGCTCTTCGCGTCCGAGCAACCTGGCGTACGCGTCGTTGACCAGTTCGGTGCCCCGCATGATGCTGGGGCTCAGGCCCTTGGCGCGGAGCATCGCGCGGGCGATCTGGCGAACCTCCGCATCCACGTGCTCGAACAGCCGGTCGCGAGCCCCGGGCTCTCCCTGACGCGATAGCCGGAGCAGCACCGTCACGCTTTCTGCTGGTGTTTCGCCCCCTGTCATGCATCGATGCTAGCTCAAAAAACAAAATACTTGCAAGGCGCGCACAGCACATGGCCTTTTTGCGGTGGATGTGGTAAGCCGGGCAAGTCTGCTCGGCCGAGATCTTCGCGGCGTCAGGGCGCCTGGCTTGTGTGCAGTCGTGATCGAGGCTCCGATTCGCGTGTGTCGTTGGAGGTGCGCCGAGGGGGTGCGGACCACACCGATGGCGACCGGACCGCATGGGGCAGGCGGCGAGTACGGGAGGGGACCGATCCGGAACGCACGCAGCTGGCGCCCGCGCCGCACTCGGGTGTTCTGGTCGAACGGCTCGGTCGGTGCTGTGAGCATGGACAGTCGATTTGTGTGGAGAGAGAGTTCCTTGCGTGTTCGTCGCGAACGAACAAGCTGGTCAAGGCAGAGAGAAGCCCAAAGAGTCGCGAGCGGGGCAACTGAATGCTCACGGATGCTGAACTGAAACTCTTCTGGGTAGGGGGGCGAACGCCGCGTGATGTGCTCGTGACAGCCGCGGCCGAAGTAGTCCCGCTCGATCCGCGCAGTTCTCGCGCGATTTGGCCGCCACTCGGGGCATACAGGCTCTCCACTTCGTCGTTCGGCTCAGGGCATGGTCCAGTCTTTGAATCTGTTTGCCGGTCCGAGATCGAGCTTGGATGTTCGGGGGATTGCCGCATCGGGCGGTGGCGTTGAGCCGCGTTCGTCGTTTTGGCCAGCAGGGCGTACTGATTCAGGATCTGGGCCCGCATACCCCCCAACGCGATTCGTTCGGCAGGCAGGTGCCGTCTCTCTGATGCCATTCGTTTACAAGGAGATATCAATGGCACAGCGTAGATACATCGTTCTCAAATCAGATACACCTCAGTACGCCGGCACGCTCGATGGGCTCTTCGGGATCAGTGGGCCAACGGCGTCGATGCGAGGTCCACGCGAGGATCTGTCGGTGGATCTGGTGGATCTATCGCGCGCCGATCTACTCGACCTTGAGCGGAATCCATCGGTCAAGGCTGTCGCGCCTCCGATGCCTGTTCGCCTGATCGAGCCGGCCTCGAGGGGCACGGACGGTCCCGTAGCGAATCCCGGTGTGTCAACATGGGGAATCCGTGCTGTGGGCGCAGACGCCAGCCCACTGGACGGGAGCGGCGTTGCCGTCGCGGTGCTTGATACCGGGATCGATCTGTCCCACGCCGCGTTCAGCGGCATGGGAAACATCGAACGCATGAACTTCACTCCGGACGGTCCGGACGATGTCGATGGGCATGGAACACACGTCGCGGGAACGATCTTCGGTCGCGATGTGAACGGCACACGGATCGGTGTCGCACGAGGCATCGAGAAGGCACTCGTCGGCAAGGTGCTTGACGATAATGGCAGCGGTTCCACCGATCGAATCTACGAGGCAATCTTGTGGGCGGATCAGGCCGGTGCCGACATCATTTCGATGTCTCTTGGGTTCGATTTCCCTGGCTTCTCGGCCAGGCTGATTGCGCAAGGATTTCCCGAAGATCTGGCCACATCGATCGCGCTGGAAGCCTATCGAGCCAATGTCCGTCTCTTCGATGCGCTCGCCGAGAGTCTCAAGGCCCGCGCGCTGTTCGATCAGAGTGCAAGCCTGTGCATTGCCGCGTCTGGCAACGAAAGCCACCGCGAGATGCATCCAGACTGGGTCCTTGGGACAGCGCCGCCCGCCGCGGCCGATGGCTTCGTATCTGTTGGCGCACTCGGCAAGAAGAACCCCGACGCAGATCCGATGTTCGTCGCACCGTTCTCAAACACTGGTGTGACTGTTTCTGCGCCAGGCGTGGATGTCGTGTCAGCGCAGGTCGGATCCGGGAACGGCTTGGTGAGCTTCGATGGGACCAGCATGGCGACCCCACACGTCGCTGGGGTCGCCGCGCTCTGGGCCCAACGAATCAAGCAGCAGACCGGCACCGTCCAGCACGGGCGGCTCATGGGCAGGCTGCTTGGAAACGCGCAAGCCCTAACCGAACTTGACTCTTGGGACGTCGGTCTCGGGATCGTGCGGGCACCGCAGCAGTAGTGTTCCACCTCCGCGCGGTGCGCGGCGCCGGGTGCTCCTGGATGGGTGCCTGTCCGCCGCCGCGTGGAGGTATTTCTGCCGGCTGCGCGGCAAGAGCACCAGACGCGGAAACCAAAGGGCTAGGCCGAACTTGGATGCCAAATGGTCTTCACCTCGACGAATGGGGCAATCGTCCACGGGCCATCTGTCCCACTGTCGCGGGCTATGTAGCTGACACGCTTGAGATTCTCAGCAACCCCTGCTTCGAGTTGCTCCCGTTCGGCATCACTTACCCCCAACGCCGTAAGCCCCCCGATCTCGCGGTGGCTCGCAAAGTGATCGAGCAGTTCATCGCGTCGTCCGGTCAAGATGTTGACCACACCTCCTGGCAGATCGCTCGTGGCGAGCGCTTCGGCGAGCACGCAGGCTGGGATCGGGTTCGACTCAGAGGCGAGCGCAATCACGGCATTCCCTGAGCAGATCGCTGGAGCGATCAGTGTGACCAGCCCCAGCAGCGGCTCTGTGTCCGACGCGATCGCGCCGATCACACCCGTCGGCTCGGGCACACTGAAGTTGTAGTAGGGGCCACTGACCGGATTGTGGCACCCGATGAGTTGCTGGTACTTGTCGGCCCAGCCGGCGAACACGACGAGGCGGTCGGTCGCGCGATCGACCTCCGCGACCGCGTCGGCTTCAGAGACAGTGCCCAGGGCTGCGATCGCATCGGAAAGCTCGGATCTTTTGCCTTCGACCATCTCCGCCATCCGGTAGAGGATCTGGCCGCGCAGGTAGGCGTTGGCCCTTGCCCAGGCCGGTTGCGCCTTGGTTGCTGTCTCGACAGCATTGCGCAAGTCCTTCCGGCTCGCACGGCAAAGATGCGCGACCGCACGGCCGTCTGCGTGCTCAATCGCAAGTGATCGGCCGCTCTCGGTTCGTGGGAACTTCCCACCAATGAACAGCTTGTACGTCTTTATGACCTCGAGCCTGCTCATTGTGTGCCTCCCGAACTCCCGAGCTTCACGTAGGCGCTCAGCCCCTGAAGCCCGCCCTCGCGGCCGAAGCCCGACTCTTTGTAGCCACCGAAAGGCGACGCGGGATCGAACCGGTTGTAGGTATTGAGCCACACAACACCGGCTTTCAATCGGCCCGCGACCTCGAAGATCTTGCTGCCCTTGTCGGTCCATACGCCCGCGGCCAAGCCATAGGGAGTGTTGTTCGCGCGGCTGATCGCTTCTTCTGGTGTACGGAAGCTCATCACACTCAGCACGGGGCCGAAGATCTCTTCACGCGCAACGACATGGTTCGGCTGAACGCCGGCAATAAAGCACGGGCGTTGCCAGTACCCGCGCTCTGGCAACGCCTGATCGTTCGGCTCGCGGAGGTCGAGCCCATCGGTCCGGGCGATGTCGAGGTACCGCTCGATCGTGTCGAGCTGCGACCGGGAGTTAATGGCACCGAGGTCGGTGTTCTTGTCGAGCGGGTCACCAACACGGAGGGTCTTGAGGCGGATCTCCAGCTTGTGGATGACCTCTTCGAGTACGGGCTCCTGCACGAACAGCCTGCTGCCAGCGCAGCACACGTGCCCCTGATTGAAGTAGATCCCGGCGATGATGCCCTCGACCGCTTGATCGATGCTGGCATCCTCGAAGATGATGTTCGGGCTCTTGCCTCCCAGCTCGAGTGTCAGCCGCTTGCCCGTGCCGGCGCAGGAGGAGGCGATCTTCTTGCCCACCTCGGTCGACCCCGTGAACGCGATCTTATCAATATCGGGATGCTGAGCGAGAGCGGCGCCGGCCTCGCCATCGCCAGTCACGATGTTCACAACGCCCGCGGGCAACCCGACCTCTTCGAAGACCTCAGCGAGCCGCAGTGCTGTCAGCGATGTCGTCTCTGCGGGCTTCAGCACGCAGGTGTTCCCGCATGCCAGCGCTGGCGCCAGCTTCCATGCGGCCATCAGCAGCGGGAAGTTCCACGGAATGATCTGTGCGCACACACCTACCGGGCTTGGGGTCGCGCCCGCGAACGCGTAACTCAGCTTGTCGGCCCAGCCCGCGTGATAAAAGAAGTGTGCGGCTGCAAGAGGGATGTCCACATCGCGTGTCTCTCGGATGGGTTTCCCGTTATCCATCGTCTCCAGTACAGCAAACTCGCGGGCTCGCTCCTGAAGGCGACGAGCAATGCGGAACAGGTACTTCCCGCGTTCAAGTCCGGGCAACGACGCCCAGCCAGGGAGCGCTTTACGGGCCGCCTGCACCGCGACATCCACATCTTTGGTATCAGCGCGGCCGACCTCGCTGAGTGTTTCTTCGGTGGCCGGGTTGGTCGTGACAAGCACGCGTCCCGCTATCGGGGGGACGAACGCACCGCCGATGTACAGGCCGTAGCGATCGCGGATATCGACGGGTGCCGTTTCAGGTGCAGGCGCGTAGTCCCACGCGGCCGCAAACTCCAGGGCGGGAGATCGGCCCGGGCGAGCGTGGCTCGTGGGTTTCGCGGTGTCTGGCTCATCGAACGTGGTCATCACTTCTCCGCTCGCGTCACGCGATCCCAAAGTCATGCATCGCCGGGTAGACACCCGTTCGGCGTTTCGTGATCTGTCGCAGCACGTCGTCGGTCAGGCTGGACGCACCAAAGCGGAACAGCTCGGGCGTGAGCCAATCGTCACCCAGCGTCTCCTTGACCATGACCAAGTAGTGCAGCGCCTGCTTGGCGGTTCGGATCCCGCCGGCGGGTTTCATGCCGATCCTTTTTCCTGAGCTCAGCCAAGCGTCGCGGATTGCCTCAAGCATCACGAGCGTGACGCCCATGGTTGCGGCGGGCGACACTTTGCCCGTGCTCGTTTTGATGAAGTCGCCGGGTCGGATGTGCTCGATCGCGAGGTCACTCGCGCGCCGGACGTTGTCATATGTCTCAAGCTCACCGGTCTCCAGAATCACCTTAAGGTGAGCCCCGCCGGATTCGCACACCGCCGTCACTTCCGCGATCTCGCTGGCGACCTCGTCATATCTTCCAGAGAGAAGGGCACCTCGGTTGATCACCATGTCGATCTCGTCGGCGCCATCAGCGATCGCTTTCTCGGTATCACGGAGCCGCACGCTAAGCGGGTACTGGCCGCTCGGGAAACCGGTCGCGACCGATGCCACATGCACACCCGAACCCGCGAGTGCATCGTGGGCTGCTGGCACCATTGCCGGGTACACACACACCGCGGCAACGTGCGGGAGGTCTTCATCTCCAGGCAGCGGCGCACGTGCCTTCGCGCACAGCGACCGCACCTTTTCTTGCGAGTCTTTGCCCTCGAGCGTGGTCAGATCGATCATCGAAAGCACAAGGCGCAGCCCGGCGTCCTTCGCCGCGGTCTTGATCGATCGCGTTGTGAACGAGGCCGCACGGCCATCGGTCATGACTCGGTTGACGGTTGGGCTTCGGGGCATCCGGTCAGTCTAGGGCGGGATTCTGTTACACTTGCCTCTTATGGGAAGCCTTGCCATCGAGACAGGCCTCGGGCCGCTGACGCTGGTCGCGCACGAAGATGGGCTGGCACGGGCAGAGTTCGGTGCACCACCGCGCTCCTCCGAGCCTTGCGCAGTCACCGAGGCTGCCGCGTGCCAGTTGCTCGCGTATTTTCGGGCGGAGTTGACGGTCTTCGAGGTTCCACTGGCACCGATCGGAACAGACTTTCAGCGGGCTGTGTGGCGGGAACTCCTCAATATCCCGTTCGGCGAGACGCGCTCGTATTCGCAGGTCGCGGCCGCGATCGGGAGACCCAACGCTTCTCGCGCGGTTGGGGCCGCAAATGGTGCGAACCCGATCGCGATATTCATCCCATGCCACCGAGTGATTGGCCAGCAAGGGGGACTCACCGGCTATGCGGGCGGTCTTGAGCGGAAGCGGGTGCTCCTCGACCTTGAGTTGGGTGGTGGTCTCTTTGGTGTTTGCGCCGAAGGGGCTAGCGGAGCATGTGCTTGACCGCCAGAGCGCCCTCACGGATCGTGTGAGGATCACAACTCGCGCGACTCAGGGCGCAGAGGCCGTTGACCGATGTCAGCATCGCCGATGCCAACTGATCTGGATCGCGCCCAGGGCCCAGATCGCCCTCTTCCTGTGCCAGCTTGACTCGCTCGCGAAGCAGATCTTCCAGGCGAGCGAGTTCGAGGCGTGCGGCGGATCCGATCTGATCGGCCTGGCGTCCGAAATCAACAAGCGACATGGTCAGCAGGCAGCCGCGTCCGCCGCCCGTGCTGAAAAAGTCCGCCCAGAAATCGATCAGCGCATCGAGGCCTGCGAGCGCTCTCGGCTCACTCTCGAGGTATTGCCTCCAAGAGTCAAGCACGGCGTCGCAATACCGATTGAGTGCGCTGACATAGAGCCCTGACTTATCGCCGAACTCATTGTAAATGCTCTGAAGACCAACACCACATTGATCACCGATGTCGCGCAGCGATGTGTCGGCATACCCGTTTTGCCAGAACGACTCCATCGCGGCACTCGCCACGGCGTCTCTGTCAATCAGTTTGGGTCGTCCACCCGGCATCACAGCATTCTATAACCGCTTGCACGATTCTGATATGGTTCGGCGACAGTTCGATCAAATCTGCGAGTTTGCGGTGTCTTCAGGGAGGTAGATAACCCAGAGTACGCCTGCTCCTGGGCTCTTGCCCTATGGCGTTGTTGAAGCATCTGTGAACGCGGTTCCGAGGTCACCGGGACCGAGCGGGATACCCATTGCCTCCCAGAGCACGAGGAATAAAGACCAAACGATCCCGAAGATGATCGAGTATGGCAGCATCATCGCGACGAGCGTGCCCATGCCAGCTTTGGGGGCATACCGCTGCATGAAGACGAGAACGATTACTAAGTACGCGTTAAGCGGCGTGATGATGTTCGTCGCCGAGTCACCGATGCGGTAGGCGACCATCGTCAGCTCAGGCCTGATCCCGATCAGCATGAACATCGGGACGAAGATTGGTGCGAACAGGGCGTATTTCGCGCTCATCGATCCAACGAACAGGTTGAAAATCATCGTGACAACGATAAATGCGACAATCAGCAATGCCGTTGGGAGACGCTGTTCGAAGAGCCACTCGCCGCCTGTAAACGCCAGCATCGCTCCGAGGTTGCACTCACCAAAGTAGGCGACGAACTGACCCGCGAAGAACGCGAGCACGATGATCGGCGCCATGTTCGCCATCGCCTCGACCATGGTCTTCGCGGCATCTTTCGTATCTTTCACCACACCGGTGATCGCGCCATAGACCATCGCGGGCACCACTGTGATCATGAACATCAGCGGGACGATCACTGCGACCCAGCGCGGGAAAATTCCGTCCACGCCGTGGAGCGGAGAGCCCTCCCAAAACACCAGTGTCAGGATCAGGCCGAACCCGACGAGGCCGACTGCGAGGCTTGCGATCAGACCCTTGACTTCCGCGGGCGAGAGCTTGTCTTGCCCCGCCATCTCGCTCGCACGAGCAAGATCCGGACCGCCATCGTCCGGCGACTTCTTCATGAGACGCTTCTCAACAAAGACAGCCGTGGTCGCCCAACCAACGAAAGTGACCAAGAACGTGCTGGCGGCCATGAAGTACCAGCTGCTGGTCGCTGCTACCTGACGCTCCGCATCGACCTGCTGCGCGGCGCCTTGGGTCAGTTCCGCCATAAGCGGCTCGAGGCTCGTAATCAGCAGGTTGGCGTTGAACCCGGCGCTGACACCAGCGAACACCGCCGCGATGCCCGCCAGTGGCGAGCGCCCAGCTGCGAGATACGCCGCGGCGGCCAAGGGGGGCAGCACGACATAACCCGCGTCGGAGCCCAAGCTGCTCATTACCCCGAGAAACACCATCGCGGGGGTCAGCAGCTGGTTCGGAACCACTTTCAGACTCACGCGCAGGATCGCGCCGATCAGCCCGACACGCTCCATCGGCCCGATGCCGAGCATGCCGAGCAGGACGACGCCCAGCGGGGCGAACCCGAGGAAGTTCGCCTCCATGCTGCTCAGGATCCAGTAGAGCCCCTCGCTCGTCATCAGCGAGCGAGCGAACATCACCGATCCGGTGGGCTCTAGCACGAGTTCGGTCTCGCCCGTCTCCGGGTTGGTCACCTCGGCGGGTCTCTTCTGAAAGACGGCCCATCCGCGGGTCGAGAAGTCGATCGGCTCACCCGCCTCATCGAGGACGACCTGCCCGTCTTCCAGCACGAGCTGCGCCGCGAGTTGGTCGCCCCGCTCGATCACCTCGAAGGCGCCCGGCACGAACGTCTCGTTGCCCTCGTTGTCGACGACGACCTTCCCGACCGTGCCGAGATGCTCATCGACCCCACCCGCACGATTTCCCACATCGCTCCAACGGACCTCGAACCCGGCGGGCAGGCTCGGGGCGGCGAAGTGGCTCGCGACGACCACGAGGAGCGATCCCAGCAGGAAAAGCACCGCAGGGTCTGGCAGCTTGTTGCCGATCAGCTCGATGAGATCGAGGGGACCGCCGATCTTCCGGCCCTCGGTGGAGCCGCCGTTGCTCGAATCACTCATCCGGGCAGTCTGGTGACCTTGGGCTCCGGTTGCAAGTCAGGCGGTCTGGGGCCCACTCGGGGTTGTTCGAGTTTGTCGGCTAGCCCCGCTCAGCCTGGGTATCTCATTTTTGATTGCAATCGCATCATCCTCGGTGAGCTGGCCCTTGTGGATCGCTCTGATCCGTCAGCTCACTGCGGCATCGGATGTACTCGGCAGAAACCGATATCGATGTGTGATCAACCCATGTCACGGTCTTCGCAATCACGGACTGAGTCCAAAGCAGCATCGGGACGCGACGATCGCAGGACGAGACCTGTTTCGGGGGGAGCGGCGGGGAGACAGCCGTCCCTTACACCGGTGGCTCGGCATCAGCGGGTGTTTCCCCGCCACTTCGATGCCGGCAACTCATACGACCGAGAGCGAGCTTCGAGGGCTTGCGGCCGACCATAGCGTGCATGGACGGCTTACCAGCGCACATCAGACGGCTGCGATGGACCTACATCGGCGCCCTCTCTCTGGTGGCGCTCCTCACAGTTGGCGCTCAGGTGTTGCTGCACTCCGTGATCACAAGCATGGGCGGCGATGCCCAGGTGATCAACGTGGCTGGACGCCAGCGGATGCTCAGCCAGCAGATCGCGAGCAAGGCCTCCGCGCTCGCGCTCGACCTCCGGCACAACGAAGTCGAGGAAGCCGCCACGCTACGAGGCGAACTCAGAGCTGTACTGAGGGACTGGACGGAAGCACATAGCGCTCTGAAACAGCGGGCTGACCGTTCAGGGCTAGGCGGGGTCAAACCGTCCGATTCTGCGGAGCTTCTGACAAGGCTCGACCCGATTGTCGCTGGGGTGATGGCTGACGTCGATCGCTTGCTCGCGATTTCAGTAGAGGCGGGGCTTCCAGGAGAACTGCTCGACGAAGCAGACGAGATAGCAAGTTCTATCTGGCACGCCGCGGACGAGTTCTTGCCGCTCATGCATGATGCGGTCGGGGCGTATGTAGAGGCGGCGGACGGCCGCGTTGCGTGGCTCAAAGCCGCGGAGCGTGCCGTCGCGGCGTTTGCGCTCTTTGTACTTCTGCTGGAGGCGGTGTTCGTGTTCGAGCCCGCGGTCCGGAGATTGCGCCGCGCCACGAGCGAGCTAGCCGAGGCCAAGCGGGTGGCGGAGCACGCCGCGGTGGCCAAGAGCGAGTTCCTTGCCAACATGAGCCACGAGATCCGGACCCCGATGACCGCGATCCTTGGCTACGCCGAGCTTCTCCAGCGGGAGCACAGCGACATGTCGCTGGAGGCGAAGGTCGCGATCGACACGATCAGCAGGAACGGTGACCACCTGCTGACGATCATCAACGATGTGCTCGATGTCTCCAAGGTTGAATCAGGCCAGATGGTCATTGAACACGTTCAGACCAGCCCCGCGGAGGTTGTGCACGACGTCATGGATCTGATGCAGGGGCGCGCTAGCACCAAAGCGATCGGGCTCGAAGCGGTCTGCGACACACCGATCCCCGAATGGATCGAGTCGGATCCCGTCCGGTTGCGGCAGGTACTCCTGAACCTGGTTGGCAATGCGATCAAGTTCACAGAATCCGGCAGCGTGACGATCCGTATCGAGTGCGATCGGGCCGCAGAGCGGCTCACGGTCCAGGTGGTTGACACCGGAATCGGGATGAGCGAGGAACAGTTAGCGCGGATCTTCACGTTCGACCCCTTGTCGGGAGGGAACGGGGGGAGGCCCCGTCGCTTTGGCGGGACGGGGCTCGGCCTCCGGCTCGCCCGCACGCTCTCAAGGATGTTGGGAGGCGAACTCTCGCTCACGTCCGAGGAGGGGATAGGGAGTGTGTTCACGGCGACCTTCGCGACGGGATCACTCCGTTTCACACGCTTCATCTCCCCCGGCGAATCAAAGGGAGCGCTCCCGCCGCGCCGCGAGATTGCATGCCGGGAGCGTGATGTCAAGAGGCGGCTCGAGGGCCTCCGGTTCCTCGTTGTTGAAGATGGCCCAGACAACCAGCGTCTCATCAGGTACCACCTGGAGAGCGCCGGTGCTCGCGTGACGCTCGCGAATGATGGGATTGAGGCGATCGAAACAATGCGGGCGGAGACCAAGGCGGCGCAGCACCACGCGATCCTGATGGATATGCACATGCCAAGGCTCGATGGCTATAGCGCTACCCAACGCCTGCGCGAAGAGGGGTTTGACTTGCCGATCATCGCACTGACTGCTCACGCGATGAATGGTGATCGTGAGCGGTGTCTTGAGGCCGGCTGTTCGGACTACCTCGCGAAGCCCATCGATAGGATACTGCTCCTCGACACCTGCCGTGAGTGGGCTGTCGGCACCATCCGGCATCCTCTGCTCGCGGCATAGTGTCACTGGCGTTTGCCGCGTCATGTGTTGTCCGATGAGTTCGGCCCAGATAACCGGTTGAAGTGGTGCATATAGGGCTGAATGGTGCCACATGTATGCTGGGGCCCAAGGTTCTTGATTTTCTTGCCCGATTCGTGCATCGGAACCTTGGGGCGGCCTGATAGCATTCGTCAAATGGCAACGCATG
This sequence comes from Planctomycetota bacterium, assembly GCA_039186605.1. Lineage (GTDB taxonomy): Bacteria > Planctomycetota > Phycisphaerae > Phycisphaerales > UBA1924 > JBCCZZ01. The sequence continues at coordinate 19,645 of JBCCZZ010000003.1, forward strand.
CCGCGAGATCCAGGCTATCAGCCCTTGCTGTGTTCTCTGCAGCGTTCGGCACGATGGCCTGCTCAACAGCGAATGCCCAGACCACAGATGTGCCTGATCGTGGCTTCTGGATGGGATTCACGCCTTTTCCGTACGACATAAGCCTGGACGCCATCATCGAAGGCGCCGCGCTAATTCAACAAAACGCAGACTTGTTCTGTATGCACAACGATCACGGTGTGCCCTGGGATGAAGCGCTCGCGGGCGATCCGGATGGTTATCCCAATTCAATCAAAGAAGAGATCGCACGCGTCGCCTCGAGCACACCAGCCGGCCATTTCCTGTACGTTTCAACCACGCCGCAACGCAATAGCCGAGACGAGCAACTCGCGTTGTACTGGGGCGAGTCAACCAACCAGCCGTTGCCGCCAGACTGGGCCGCGCGGAACATGGACGACCCTCTGGTGGTCGAGGCCTATACGAACTGGTGCTCGTATCTGATTAGCGAACTCCAGCCGGACGCTTTCGCCTACGCGATCGAGGCGAACGGGGGTTTTAGCGGTCTCACAGATCCTGGCTACGCGGAGTTCAGGGCATTGATCGCGCAGGTCTACCCAGAACTGAAGCAACGTCATCCGGGTGTGACGATCCTCCTCAGTGTGCAGACCACGAGCCAGGCCGCGGGGCGCACGGAACTGCTTCCGCTTACCGAGGATCTACTCGCGTTCAGCGATTGGATCGGCGTGAGCACCTACCCGTATCTGCGTCTCGACGCCGATAGTCCGCCATTTGGCATCGCGACTGCGAGCAACGTCGCCGAGGTTCCTGCCGATCTGATCAGCCGGATACGAGACCTCGATCCGGCCAAGCCATTCGCGATTACCGAGACAGGGTTCCATGCCGAGCGATTGACCATCCCGGCGCTCGGCATCGATCTGCCCGGAACGCCTGTGTCCCAGGCGGCCTATGTGGAATGGGTCACCGACGAGGTCGCCCGGCTAGGCGGCGAGTTTCTTGTCTGGTTCCTGGGGCGCGACCACGACGCGCTCAATGCGCAGGTCTTCCCAAACGGCGGCGAGGACCCGCTCTTTCTGATCTGGCGTGACACCGGTTTGGTGAGTGGTGATGGACGAGCCCGCCTCGGGCTTGAGTCATGGCGCGCCGTGCTGGGCAACGCGCCGCCCTCAGTCGGAGGCTGGGCGCCGCCGTTCGCGAGCGCCGATTTCTTTGATGTGATGTCCTACCTGAGAGCGTTCGATGCTCAAGATCCAGTCGCCGATATCGCGGCACCGGCCGGAGTGCTCGATAGCGCGGACAGCGCAGCAATCGTCGGATCGGTTCCCGGTCCCTGAAAACCGTTCTAAGGCACGAGCACTGCGCTTCTCAGCGTTACTTCGAATCGCTCACCATCACGCTCAATCGTGACCGTGCCACCAGTTGAACTTCTGGCGAGTTCGCGGCTTGCGCAGTCGCCAGCGATCCAAGCCTCTCCGCTAAACGCGACGATCGCGTCCCCCTCTCGCAGGCCGGCCTCTGCGGCCGGCATCCCGGGGTACACCACCTCGATCACGAGCCCGTCATCGCTTGGCCGGAACGCGGCGCCGACGCTCGTCTCAGACGGCATCGTCACGGCTTCGTGGAGTTCAGTACCGTCTGGCAAGACCATCTGCACGCGCCCTCGGCGTTGGTCAATCGTGACGACGAAACGACCCAAGATCTCGGTCCCAAGCAGGTGCGAGTTGATAGCGTTCTGGACAATGGGGCGTTCCACCGTGAAAGCTCCGAACGTCGCGTTCGTTGCGAGCCGCCCTGCGAGGCGGATCCCGATCTCCCCCTCTTTGAGCCGGCTTTGCACGCCGCTCTGGATCGGACCGAATTCGAATGGAAGTTCGCGGTAACCCTGATTTATAGCAAGCCCGCCGTTGTACCCGGTATCGAGCAGGATGTTGAACTTCGTGTCGCCCAGCAATGCACCGACACGCGGCTTGTTGCCCTTGGACATCGGGGCGACACCCGGCTCATCATCGGAGAGTGAGCCCGAGCGGTACCGGATCTCTCCCTTCGGGAAGTCATAAACGAGCAGTACAGGCTCGAAGACTTCGTGTCCCAGGATCCCATCGAGCGGGAGCCCGATCGCTGGTACGAGGTGATCCATCTCTGCGACCCGGTACCGGATCCGCCCCGTGAGCGATAGTTCACCAACTTTGATCGATCGGGCGGGCGTTCCGTCCAGTTTCTCAGCGGTCTCTGGTGTGAGTGTTGTAATGCCAGCACCGGTATCGAGGAGCATCCAGAACGGACCACGCCCGTCGATAAATGTCTCCGCAACAAAGAGGTCTTCGCACCGCATGGTCGGGATGACACCCGAAACAATGGGCGCCGTTACGTGAGGCTCGGGCTTGCATCCCGATGCGTTGAGCGTGCTGAACACCAGGATGAATAAGAAGCAAAGTCGCATGACACTGGTCCTTCGGGACTCTGTGATTCGGGTTCCAACGCACCCTGGCTCATCGAGCATAATCTTGCACGAAAGGGGGCAGACATGCACGATCAAGTCCTCACCCCGTGGACGGCCCGCCGCTGGAGATTCGATTTCCCTGCTGAACTCCATCCCGCGGTTATCGAGCGCCTCCGCGGCACACCCTCCAGAGCCGCCGAGGCCGTTGAAGATCTCCCCGAAGGGCAGCTCAGAGACACCTCGCGCCATTCCTACTCGATCAAGCGGCACATCGGTCACCTAGGGGATTTAGAAGCTCTGCTCAACGCGCGCCTCGATGCATACGAGCGGCGCGAGCACATACTGCCCGCTGCGGACATGATGAACGGGGTCACCCAGAACGCTCCGCATGATGACACTCCGATAGCCGATCAGTTGGCCGAGCTTCGTACCAGCCGCGCGGCGACACTGGTACGTCTCGACGCGTACGACCCGGACTTCTTTGGTCGCTCCGCCTGGCACGAGCGGCTCGGTGTCCAGAAGCGAGTGGTCGATACCTGTGTCTTCTTCGCGGACCATGATGATCACCATCTGGCACTCATCCGGATGATCCGGAAAAGCCTGGGCGATCAGTAGGGGATTTCCATGTTCCAGCAGCTCGTTGCCGTTTCATGTCTGTCTATCGCCACTGGAATCGCAAGTGCGCAACCTGCGCTCGAGGATCATCAGCTGCGAGAGCTCGTTGCCGAGCAGATCGAACCGTTGATCGACTCCCAGATGATCCCTGGCTGCGCAGTCGGTATCTGGCGAGACGGTGAGACCCACTTCTTTGGGCTGGGTGGCACGAACGCCGATGGCTCGGGCGCCGCGCCGAACGAACACACACTCTATGAAATTGGCTCGATTACCAAGGTGTTCACGGCTCTGTTGCTGGCGGAGATGGCACAAGCGGGGGAAGTGGCGTTTGAGACGCCTGTTGCGGACCTGTTCCCAGACGGCCGCACCGTCCCGCGTTTCGGTAGAGAGCCAATCCGTCTCTGGCACCTCGCAACCCACTCAAGCGGCCTTCCCGGCATGCCGAGCAACATGGTTCCTGCCGACGCAGGCGATCCGTTCGAGGGTTACACGACCGAGCTGATGTACGACTTCTTGGATGCCGTTCAGCCGTTCAGGACGCCAGGGCAGGGCTACGAGTACTCGAACCTCGCAACGGGTCTCCTGGGCAGGCTGCTCGAGGCCCGGGCCGGCGCACCCTGGCACGAGTTGCTTGATACCCGCATCTTTGGCCCTGTCGGGATGACCGAGAGCATGGTGATGGTAGATGCCGAGATCGAGCGCCGGCTGGCGCATCCGTCGGCCGAGGGCTTGACCGCGTCGCGCTGGGGTGGGATGGATGCGCTGGCGCCATGCGGCGCAATTGTCTCCTCCGCTGCCGACCTCATGAAGTTCGCGATCTGGAACATCGAGCCCGGGCAGCCAGGATCGCGGCTTGCCCGTGCTCTCGAAGCGGCCCACGAGCCGCGCTTCACCGATCCGGAGACGGGCCAGGTCGTCGCGCTGGGCTGGCATCTGGCCGGGGACGGCGTCACGCTCTGGCACAACGGCATGACCGGTGGCTACAGCGCGATGCTGCTGATCAACAAACCCGAACGCACCGCCGTCGTGCTGCTCGCCAACGGCGCGACATTCGCAACAACCGCCGCGGGCAACGCGATCATGCACGCGCTTCTGACAGGTAATTCAGAGCCCCCCCCGAGCGAGCCGGCGCGCGAGATTGCCGCTGACCACCTCGAACGACTCGTCGGCGACTACACCAGCCCCCTGGGTTTCACGATCCACGTCACACGAGAAGGGGGACGCCTCGGTGCCCGGCTCACGGGCCAGACCCGCTTGCGGGTGTTTCCCGAGGGCGATGGGGACGCCCCTTCACGCTTCCGCTACCGCGTCGTCCCCGCCGTACTCGCGTTTGAGTTGCCCCAGGAGGGAAAGGCGACTGCGGTGACCCTAGAGCAGGGTGGACGCGAGATGCGAGCCGAGCGTAGTGAGTGATCGTTTGCCCATCGTGGCGCGAGGAACACCGGCCCGTTTCGACTGTACACGAGGTGGGAACGTGTCTGACCTGCGCCGATTACGGATGCTATCCGCATGTCACGAAAGATCATCATCGACGGCATCAAGATCGAGGGTGATGAGGCTCACCAGATCATCCACGAGGCGATGCACGACACTGATGACACAGGCGCACGCCGGCGGATCATCCCGTTGGGATATCTCGTTCTGGTTGCATTCGCTGTTGGTGGCGCGACGGGCCTCATGGGCTACATTCTTTCCCACTACGCGGGGGGTGTGCCAACGCCGTTGTACCTTGGCAGCTGCATTTTGGTCTGCTTTTTCGTGATCGCGATCTGCTCTCGGTTCTACTGGCGTTCCCAGCGCCGACAGCTCCGCGCGGCGATGCGCCGCCGAGGCTTCGACCTGTGCCCGGGTTGTGGATATTGGCTAAAAGGCCTCCCGCGCGGAAAGACGCTGTGCCCCGAGTGTGGCGCGAAGCGGGTCTAAAGAGCGCCCTGCTAGAGCAGGGCGACAGCAGCAGGTGGCCTGAGCCGCGATTCTCGAGGCTCGAAGAAAATCCGACTCCGTTCGGGGAGTCGACGTTGAGATGGCCACAGTACGAGTTGAAGGAGATCCCTGCCGAAAGCCTGCCGGGCTCGGTAGTCTCCGCATCCGTACAGGACTACGCGCCACTAACCGAGAGGGAACCAGCATGAAGCTTCGCGTCGCGACCGTGGTCTGTCTTGCCAGCACGCCGTGCTTTGGCCAGGTACAGGGGGCTTTCGGATCTGGCAACGGCACCGCAAAGGGTGGCTCGCCTTTCCAGTCGTTCACGATCACGCTCAATGAGAACGGGCAGGTCTTCGACTCCTTGCAGCAGGAGATTGAGCACTACGACCCAAACGTCGGACGCGCCGCCGGTGGTGCGCGTGTCGTAGCCGATCTGCCCGCCGGTCTGCTCGGCTTCTCTGCGGGAGGCCTCGCCCGGACAGGTGGCGGCACGATGGACGGCGGCGCCCTCGCCGATCTGACCTTCAACTCGGGTTACATCGTCACATCATCGACACTTGCCCCGGGCACGCTGGTTCAACTCGAGGTTCGGGTCACGACGTCCAAGACCCGGGCGATCTTCCACACGGTCGATGTCCCGACGCCTCAGTTCTCGGCCAGTTCGGGCGAGCTTTACTTCGAGGTGGACTCGACCGCTCCGACGAACGACCGGTACCGCGAATCAGGCGTCAACATCCGCACCAGCCTCGACACCGAGGACACCGACAGCGGCAACATCAACGGCACAGTCGTTCAGAACAGCAGCATCTGGAAGGATGGCGGTCGTACCGTCACCATCAACGCCGTTGTCGGTCAGCAGGTGCTCTTCGAACTGCTGATCACCGCACGGGCATCGGTTGGTACTCAGTTCGTGGATCAACGTGGCCGCGCAACCTTCTGCGGCTCCGTCGGCTTCGGCTTCACGCCGCAGCAGGACTTTGAACTTGTGCCCTTCGACCAGGCCATGGTCCCACCGCCCGTGACCACAGAGATCCTAACACCGAGCTACGTCGGCATCTTCACCCCGCCCGATCCGGTTCAGGACTGCGCGATCGATATCGACATGAATGGCATCGTCAACTTCTTCGATGTGCTCGCGTACCTGGACCTCTACGACGCTGGTGACCTCCGGGCAGACTGGAACAACAGCGGCACGCTCGAGACGGCGGATGTGGACCTGTTCTTGCAGAACGTTGCGGACGGCTGCTTGCCGTACGAGATCGGGTGATCAGGCCTATTGCCAGCTTTGCCAATGTGTGCCGAACGTGAGCGGGGCAATCAAGAGGGGATTTGATTTCGCCTTGATTCCCTCGCCTCAGGAACCAATACTGACGTAATGGCGTCAGTAATCCAGCATTTTCAACCATCTCCGAAACAAGCCTCGCGCAGGCGAGCACGTCTCGATCGTCTGCTCGATCCAGAGCTCCTCAAGGCGCTGGCTGAGCCCACGCGGGCCAAGCTCCTGTCATGCCTCCTCAAGTGCGGCAGGCCGTGCTCAGTCACAGAAGTGGCCGCGTGCTGCTCGATCGACTTCTCGATGGTCGCGAGGCATCTCGGGACCATGGCCCGCGCCGGCCTTCTGTCGAGCGAGAAGAAGGGACGCACAGTGTGGTATGCGGCGGACGGGCCCACCCTCGCGGGTCTCTTCCGCGAGCTCGCGGACGCCATCGATGAACTCCAGCCCAGCGCGTCGTGCTGCGACGACGCGGCGTGCGCCTCCCCTCAGTCAACCGGAGCAAATCAATGACGAATCCGAAGACCGATGACTCCCGAGACGCCATCCGCGATGGCTACGCCGAGATTGCCCGATCCGGGCAATGGTCCGGTGTGCGTCCCGCAGAAGAGCCGCAGGCCGAAGGTTCAGGTTGCTGCGGCGGCGGCGGCTGCTGCGGGCCGACAACACTCACGCCCGATCAGGTCGCGATCGCAGTCGGCTACGCGGCCGAAGACCTCACGGTCTTACCCGACGGAGCAAACATGGGCTTGTCGTGCGGCAACCCCACGGCGCTCGCCTCACTCAAGCCGGGCGAGGCCGTGCTGGATCTCGGCTCGGGCGGTGGGTTCGATTGCTTCATCGCGGGTCCGAAGGTTGGACAAGCCGGCCTCGTCATAGGCGTCGATATGACTCCAGAGATGCTGGCCAAAGCTCGGAATGGACTTCGGAACTACCGCGAGCAAAGTGGGCTCGACAACGTCGAGTTCCGGCTCGGGGAGATCGAACACTTGCCGGTGGCCAACCGGTCGATCGATGTGGTCATCTCGAACTGCGTGATCAACCTGGCGCTCGATAAGCCGCAGGTCTGGCGCGAGATCGCCCGCGTGCTCAAGCCGGGAGGCCGCGTCGCGGTCTCCGATCTCGCGCTGCTCAAGCCTCTGCCCGAGGGCGTCCGCGATGATCTGGAAGCCCTGGTGGGGTGCATCGCCGGCGCGCAGCTCGTCGATGACGTCCGAGCTGCAGTGCTCGGTGCGGGCTTGACCGATTTGGAGATGGCCGCCAAGCCTCAGTACGTGGAGGCGATGATGAACTGGGAGGACCCGCTGTATCAGAAACTGGCAGCCGCTCTGCCGGCGGGGTCCAAGATCAGCGATTACGTTGTAAGCCTCGATGTTTCTGCGCGAGCCATCTCCGAGTAGTCTTGGGCGATCTACCGGCGCTGAGTGCACAAGGGCTAGTTCGTCACGGCATGCGCGGGTTGAGTGCGCTGCTGATCGAAGGACGGGCGAAAACCGTGGCACGAGCCACAGATCTTCGGCGCGTGCGGCTCACATGCGGGACCATGTGAGCACCTCCAGCCAAGTCCGTAGCGCAGGGGAGGCATTCGGTGGCATGGGATCCAAGTCAATACCTGAAGTACGCCGACCACCGGTTGCGGCCGGGTGCCGAGCTCCTCGCACGCGTCCCGCTGCCTCACGCAGAATCGATCGTGGACCTTGGTTGCGGGACCGGGGAGCTCACCTGCATGCTGGCCGATCGCTGGCCCAATGCGCGGGTCATCGGGGTGGATAGTTCGGCCGAGATGTTGTCGGAGGCCAGTGCGAAGGCTTCGCGTGGGTGTGCCGCACGCCCACCCAACTGGGTTGAGCAGAGCATCGAGGACTGGGTCGCCAGGCCTGACCAAGACGCGAGCGTCGACCTGATTTATTCAAACGCAGCGCTGCACTGGGTATCCGATCACGCGACGATCTTGCCACAGCTTGTCGATCGTCTGAGACCGGGCGGGTGCCTCGCTGTGCAGATGCCGCTGAGCTGGCACGCCCCGTCCCACCGATTCATGCGGGAAGTCCTCAGTGCTGGCGGTCCCGGAGGCAGCCCGATCGGCCAGGCCTCATTGGCAGCATCGCTGGCCGAGCCCCCGGTCATGGAGGCCTCGGCGTACTACGGCTTGTTCGCGGATATCGCGTCGTCGATCGATATCTGGTCGACCGAGTATCAGCAGGTGCTCAGTCAAGCTGAGCATGGCCAGGAGTCAGCAGAGCATCCGGTTCTCGAATGGGTCCGAGCGACGGGACTCCGCCCCGTTCTCGACGGCCTCTCGGATCACGAAAGGCAGGTATTCCTAGAGGCGTATGGAGGCCGCCTGTCCGAGGCCTACCCGGTCACACCGGACGGCCGATGCTTGTACGCCTTTCCTCGCGTGTTCATGGTCGTGGCCCGCTGATAATCGCGAGCGTCCGGCAGGACCAAGGGCCAGATGATCCATGCGCTCCACATTTCTGATCGGCCTCGCTCAGCGGTTAGGCTGAGCACAAGACACTCTCCCAATGACCGGGTGACATCGATTGGCAGACGCATCTTGCAGAGATTGCGTTATGCAACGATGAGCCTGGAGGTTCATCATCCGGCCACAGAGATCGCAGCTGGAGGTCCATGAAGCTTCTTCGGTACTGGATATGGCTGGTCCTGACGATCCCGGGTGCAGAAGCCAATGCGCGACCGGATCAAGAGCCTGCTCTTCGTGCGAATGTCGTGCTCATCGTTTGCGATGACCTCAACGACTGGATCGAGCCGCTCGGTGAGCATCCGCAGGCACACACGCCGTCCCTGGCCGAGTTCGCGCGGACCGCTGTCACGTTCGAGAACGCGCACTCGAACAACCCGGTGTGCGCACCGTCCCGCGCGAGCATGCTGTCCGGGCTCTACCCGCACAGATCGGGCAACCTCTTCTGGGCGCCTTGGCACCAGAACCCGGTACTCGCGGATTCCAAGACCATCATGCGTTACTTCCGTGAACACGGCTACCGCGTAGTCGGATCAGGGAAGCTCATGCACCACTTCAAACGCGACGAGTGGGACGAGTTCCCGCATAAGGCGGATTACGGCCCGATCGCTTGGGACGGCACGCAGCGCGTTGGACACCCAACTGTTGCCGAGCCCTTTCGCTCGATCGGTCCCATTGATGGATCGTTCGGGCGGTTGTCCGATGTGCCCTTTGAGGGCCGCGAGGGAGCGGGCTGGATCCGGGGTGGCTGGGGCCCGATCAGCCGTTTTCGGTACACCGGCCCAGAGGATCGAGACCTGACACCCGACGAGCGGGTTGCACGCTGGGCATCCCGCCGGATCGAGCGTTTCAGCGAAGAGGACGGCGAGCCCTTCTTCATGGGCATCGGTTTCATTCGGCCGCACACGCCGATGTATGCGCCGGATCGCTTCTTCGATCTGTTCCCGATCGATGACATCCAGCTTTCGATCGCCGGCGGCGAGCCTTCGGCGTATCTGGCCCATGTACTGCCCGATCAGAAAGGACGCCGCTACCACCGGCTCATCGCTGAGGCCTACGGGTCCGAGCGCGCTGGTCTCGCCCGTTTCGCGCAGGCCTACCTCGCCTCAACCGCGTTCGTGGATGAGCAGATTGGAGTCGTGCTCGACGCACTCGAACGCACTGGTCTTGACGAAAACACGATCGTGATCATCACGAGCGACCACGGCTTTGTGATCGGTGAGCAGCACTACCTCTTCAAGAATGCACCATGGGATGCAAGCACGCGGGTGCCGCTCCTGATCCGAGCGCCCGGCGTGTCAAAGGCGGGTGCACGCAGCATGGCCCCGGTCGGGCTCATCGATCTCTACCCAACACTGATCGACCTGTGCGGCCTAACGGGCGACACACGTTCCGGCCCGCGCGGCCGGCCCCTCGACGGCCACTCACTCCGACCGCTACTGACGAATCCCGAAGCCGAAGATCCAGCGCGGCCGCCCGCGGTGCTCACGATGGTGCACGCGGAAGAAGATGCGTCGCGCCCGCTCGATGCCCAACAAGCGAACGACCCCGCGTATCAGCACTGGAGCATCCGGACGGCGGACTACAGGTACATCCGGTACAACTCAGGTGCGGTCGAACTCTTCGACCTAACTGCCCACCGAGGGAACTCGGAGAATCTGGCCAGGCATCCGGAGCACCAAGCCACGCTTGTCAATTTAGACGCGATGCTCCGGGGCATGGCCGAGCCGATCGGGCTACAGCCCTTGGATGTCAGAGTCCCCGCGCCACGCTCAAGCACTACGAAGTAGCTGGCAGGTGGCCCGGCTAACCCATTGGATGTGTCACGGTCTGGTCTGCCAGGCCGTGTTGCTGCCGAGGGCTCTCGCGGACAAGGGCACGGCCTAGCTGCGCTAGACCGCGGCACAAGCCCAGGAGTTCAGGGGTGGGCCCACGGGACTGCGCGCCGAGGCGGGTGAGTCACGGGTTCGCACGTGCCAGCCGCTAGCCGTGAGCCCGTTAAGAGAAAAGCGCCCCGCGTCGCGGGGCGCTAGTGATCGCATCAACGATCGGTCGACCGATTGGTCACGGGTTGTGCGGGTTTGTTCCCGCCTCCGGGATCAGTCGGTGACGCAGGAGCGCGTGGCACCCTTCCCGCAATCGCAGGGGCATGGGCAGTCTTCGGTGCAGTTGCACGAGCCGGCCTCGCAGCAGCCGCACGGGCAGCCGCACACGCAGGTGCCGGCCGCGGGACTGTTCGAGAGCGCAGGCTCCGCGGAAGAAAGCCCCGAAAACGCTGCGATCGCGCCAAGGGCCAGGGTGGCGACCACGGTAGTACTCGAGATGTTCATGTCAATCCTTTCGGATCCAAATGTGTGCTAAATGTATAAAATGAATAATACTTATAAACAGAACGGTCGGGTAGTTGGGCTTGCAGGCCCGCAGGCCGTCAGATGCGCTGACGGCGGGGACTCAGTTCTGCCACACACACAGGATCGCGCGTCGTGCAAGCGAGCCTTCGGTCGGAGTTCGGTGCTCGTCCCCATCCAGGGCGAGGTCATGGCGAGCAAGAAGGTCGCCCGACTGGTCTGGGTAGCACGGCAGCGCGCGCGGTCGAAGAGGGGCTGGTACATGGTGCTCAACGAGCTTCGGCTGGCGAGGTGCGGACCGGTCAGATGGATTAGGAGCGCTCGCACATCCGCAAGGGCGATCGCATGAGCCACCCTTTGGGGTCTTGTCGATGCGCTGATCGACACAGCACCCGTCGGGGCCGGAGCAGCAATGGCACGAGGTGCAAGTGGCGACCCGCCAAGCAGCCTGTGATGACGCGCCGGATTCCTGAGTTCCACCGATACCAGCCGCGAGTTCTGCCACGCCGAAGACGATGGCGGTGACCAGCCAGAAGCGCATCCGCCAGCGAGTTGTAGTGGGTCCGTGAGACACGTTGCCAATATACAGATTCAAGGAGAGCCGGTTCAATCCGCGACGGGCATGCCAGGGTGGCTTCGTCGGCCTGGAATCATTTACTCGTTTGGAGCAAACGAGCCAGATTGCTTATCGGAGCCACGCCTACGTGGATTCTGTCGCGGTACCTGTAGACCTGCGCTACGAAACAACCAGACGCCGCTTTGTTTCCGGGCGATGGGTCGATAGGTGGGGGGTTTTGCCAAGCAGGACGCGTGCCGCGTCAAGTAACGGGCTTCACGGGTCAAGAACTCCCCGAGTAGGACTCGAACCTACAACCTAGCGGTTAACAGCCGCTCGCTCTACCATTGAGCTATCGGGGATTCGGTTGTTGTCCGGGTGAGCGAGAGCCCCTCCGGAGGGCGGAACGGTACCCCAAACCCTCACCCGGTCAAGCGGATTCCACACCCGAAGCCTTGCCGGGGCCTCTAGAGCGTCTACAGTTGCGGCCTGCGCCGTCCAGGCGGGGCTTACCGAACCGGAGCGACCGATGAAGAAGGACATCCATCCCACCTACCAGAAGTGCAGTGTCACGCACAACGGCGAGGTCGTCATGGAGGTCGGCGCAACCGTCGGCAGCCTCAATGTCGAGGTCTGGTCTGGCTCGCACCCCTTCTTCACCGGCAAGCGGGCCTTCGTGGACTCCGCCGGCCGTGTCGAGAAGTTCAGCCGCAAGTTCGGCAAGGGTGGCGACTACTTCGGCAAGAAGAAGGGCAAGAAGTAATCGGGCCCAACTCTGTCTTGCCCCCCCTCGGAAACCATCGGACCGGGCCGCGAGCCCGGTTTTTTCATGCCCAGACCTGGATTCATCCGTTCATCCGGGTGATAGGATGAAATGGTTCTCAGGTCTTCGCCAGGCTTGGGGTCGATAGGAGGCCGCTCATGGCCAGCAAGCTGCTCCAGGAACTCGATCGCCGCGTGTTGCTGTTTGATGGCGGCATGGGCACCCAGATCTATGACCACGATCTGGACATCCACGACGACTATTGCGGCTGCGAGAACTGCACCGACATCCTCGTCAAGAGCCGGCCCGACGTGATCGAGGGCATCCACGCACGCTACCTCGAAGCCGGTGCCGACCTCGTTGAGACCGATACGTTCGGTGCCAACACGCTTGTGCTTGCCGAGTTCGATCTCCAGAGCCAGACCTTCGAGCTCAACAAGATGGGGGCCGAGGTCGCGCGTGCGGCCTGCGACGCCCACAGCACCAGTGACAAGCCCCGCTTCGTCGCCGGCAGCATGGGTCCGGGGACCAAGCTCGTCACGCTCGGCAACACCACCTGGGACGAGATGCTGGCTAGCTACACCGAGCAGGCCCGAGGCCTGATCGCGGGCGGCGCTGACGTCTTCCAGATCGAGACTTGTCAAGACCTGCTGCAGGTCAAGTGCGCCATCAATGCATGTCTCGCTGCACTCGACGAGGCGGGCAAGACACCGCTCGATATTCCGATCTTTGTGTCGGTCACCATCGAGCAGACCGGAACGATGCTGCTGGGGACCAGCATCGAGGCCGCCGTGGTTGCGCTCCAGCGCTACCCGATCGCGTCGCTGGGTCTGAACTGCGCGACGGGGCCCACCGAGATGACCGAGCACATCCGCCACCTCGGCAGGTTCTGGGGCGCCGATAACAGCCTGATCAAGGGTGGTCGCAAAATCAGCGTGATGCCCAACGCCGGGCTGCCCGTGCTGGTCGAGGGCCGCACGGAGTACCCGCTCCAGCCCGGCCCGTTCACCGAGGCAATGCACAAGTTTGTGGAAGCCGACGGCGTTCATCTCGTGGGTGGTTGCTGCGGAACGACCCCGGAGCACATCAAGCAGCTCCACGATGCGGTCGGCAGTCTGCCCGCCCCCAAACGCGACCGGCAGAAGCCGGCGCCAGCCAGCACGAGCCTCTACAGCCCCGTCGAACACCGCCAGGACAACAGCGTGCTGATCATCGGTGAGCGGATGAACGCCTCTGGCAGCCGCAAGTTCAAGCGGCTGCTCGAAGAAGAGGACTGGGATGGCATCGTCGCGCTCGCCAAGGGGCAGCTCCGCGAGGGTGCTCACGTGCTCGATCTCAATGTGGACTACGCGGGCCGCGACAACGCCGCGGACATGGCGGAAATCGTGCGGCGTGTCGTCCGCCAGGTCGATGCCCCGCTGGTGATGGACTCGACCCAGATCGCAACGCTCGAGGCGGGCCTCAAGCACGCCGCCGGCAAGTGCATCATCAACAGCGCGAACTTCGAGGACGGCGATGAGAAGTTCGACGCGATCTGTGACCTCGCGGTCAGGTACGGCGCCGCCCTCGTGATCGGAACCATCGACGAGGACAAAGAAGCCGCGATGGCTCGCACTGCCGACCGCAAGTTCGCGATCACCGAACGAGCAATCAAACGGGCGACGGAGGTGCACGGGCTCGATGTGGCGGACTTATTCATCGACCCGCTGGTGCTGCCGATCTCTACAGGAATGGACGACGATCGACGAAGTGCACTCGAGCTCGCCGAGGGCTGCAAGCGGATCCAGGAGGCGTTTCCCGAGGTGCAGATCACCTGCGGGCTGAGCAACTGCTCCTTCGGGCTCAAGCCGGCCGCACGCCAGGTGCTCAATAGCGTGTTCCTCGATGAGCTAACAAAGGCCGGGCTGACCAGCGCGATCCTGCACGCCGGGAAGATCCTGCCGCTCGCCAAGGTCGAAGACGAGCACAAGCGCGTTGCTTTGCATCTGATCTACGACAAACGTGATACAGCGGTGGGGGGTACAGGCTTGCCGACAGAGGAGGCGTCCGTTGCCTGAGTTGGACTCCAGCTACGACCCGCTCCAGGCGTTCATCGAGCTATTCAAGGATGTGGACAGCGTCGGCGACACCGCCGTGGACAAGGCGAACCTGACACTTGAAGAGCGGCTCCGTGCCCACATCATCGATGGCGAGAAAGAGGGCATCGGGGAATGCCTCGACGAGGCGATGCAGGCCTACCCACCGCTTGAGATCATCAATGAACACCTTCTCGACGGCATGAAGACCGTCGGTGAGCTGTTCGGCTCGGGCCAGATGCAGCTTCCCTTCGTCCTCCAGTCCGCCGAGGTCATGAAGATGGCGGTTGCCCACCTCGAGCCCCACATGGAGAAGGTCGAGGGCGAGACGAAGGGCACGATCGTGCTCGCGACTGTCAAGGGCGATGTCCACGACATCGGCAAGAACCTCGTGGACATCATCCTGACAAACAACGGCTACACGGTGCACAACATCGGGATCAAGCAGCCGATCGGCGCCATCGTCGATGCCTGGAAGGAAACCAAGGCCGATGCGATCGGCCTCTCGGGCCTGCTCGTGAAGAGCGTCAACGTGATGGAGGAGAATCTCAAGGAACTCAATGACCTGGGCATCGATGTCCCGGTGATACTGGGAGGGGCCGCTCTCACGAGGCACTACGCCGAGGGATACCTGCGCAGCGTGTATGCGGGCAGCTGCCTCTACGGAAAGGACGCGTTCGAGGGCTTACGCACGATGGACCACATCGTCGGCAATCAGCTCGACGTGCTCGCCGGCGAGATCGACGAGCGCCTCGCCAAGCGGTCCGCCGCCGAGGAGACCATCGCGAAGTCCCGCGCCAAGCAGGGCAAGCAGCAGGACGAGTTCGAGGCGGCCAAAGGCGCGGCCACTGGCACCCAGCGGCGCAGCAAGGTCGAGCGGGGGATCTCCGTTCCCGCGCCGCAGTTCTGGGGCACGCGCGTCGTGGATCAGATTTCTCTCGATGAGATCTACCCGTTCATCAACAAGACCGCGCTCTACCGCGGACAGTGGCAGTTCAAGCGCGGCGCGCGGACCGACGCCGAGTACGAGGCAGAGATCAGCGACAAGGTCGATCCGATCTTTGAACGACTCAAGGCCGACTGCAAGGACCAGGGGGTCCTCCAGCCCAAAGTGGTATACGGCTACTTCCCGTGCCATTCTGAGGGTGATTCACTCGTCATCCGCGATCCTGAGGATCACTCCAGGGAGATCGAGCGGTTCACGTTCCCGCGTCAAGCGGGCAAGAAAGAGCTGTGTATCAGCGACTTCTTCAGGGATGCCGACGAGGCGGGAGAACTCGGGCCCGACGTGATCGGCATGACATGTGTCACGATGGGTGACATCGTCAGCCAGGAGGCCAAGAAGCTCTTCGATAACGATGACTACACCGAGTACCTCTACCTGCACGGCTTCGGCGTCGAGGCCGCCGAGGCTCTCGCCGAGCTCTGGCACAAGCGGATCCGCCAAGAGCTAGGTATTGCCACCGACGACGCCCCAAGTGTAAAGCAGCTCTTCACACAGAAATACCGCGGCAGCCGCTACAGCTTCGGCTACCCCGCCTGCCCGGATATGAGCGACCAGGACATCCTCTGGCGCCTCATCGACCCCACTCGGATCGGCTGCGAGCTCACCGAGAACTGGCAGATCGATCCGGAGCAGAGCACAAGTGCCATCGTCGTCCATCACCCCGAGGCGAAGTACTTCAACGTCTGATAAGCGTGTTGCCCACCCGGCCCTGATCAACCATCACCCTGGAGCCGCCGATATCAACGCTGGCGGATGTCAGGCATTGGAACAGTCATAGCCGGACCACGCATCGCGCAGGAGTTCGCGCCTTCGCTGGTTGCTGCGCGCTCTGCCCAGGAACGCCCACAGCCCGAGCTGCCACAGGCCACGCCAAGCATCGCGCGTGGTGAGGACCGTTTCGAGTCAACAGGTGAAGCCGACGAGACCGCAGGCGACGCCGGCGAGCCCGACAACGCACCCGATGCCAAAGCCGATCGGGGTCCAGACGGCGAGCCGCTCAGTGACGAGGAGCAAGCCCAACTCGATCAGATGCGAGATCGTGACAGCGAGGTTCGTACCCATGAGCAGGCCCACATCGCCGCTGCCGGCGAGCTCTTCCGAGGCGGGCCGTATTACGAGTACGCCTCGGGACCGGATGGAAAGCGGTACGCCGTCGGTGGGCGTGTAAGCATCGACACGTCCCCGGGCCAAACGCCTGAGGAGACGATCCAGAAGGCCGCGAGGATCCGGGCTGCGGCGATGGCGCCCGCCGAGCCATCGAGCACCGACCGATCGGTCGCGGCCAAGGCCGACCGTATGGCGGCTGAAGCTCGTCAGGAGCTGGCGCAGCAAGAGACCGAGGACGAGCAACCGGATGAAGACGTGGCCACAGCCTCGGCCACCAACCCGGCGGCATCCGAGACTCAACAGGAACGCGTCGAGCCTGGCGCACTCCTGGACGTCCTCGGCTGATATTCAGCCCTCGCGGAACACCTTGAAGTGCTCGATCGCCCGCTGGCGTGCGGCCTTCTGGTCCACGATCGGTTTCGGATAATCCACCGACGCGAACAACCCGCCGCCCTCGGAAGACTCCCCGTGCGGCGCATGGATCTGCTTGTCGTCCAGATCACGAAGTTCCGGGACCCAACGCCGGATGTACGCCCCGGCCGCATCGAACTTGCGGCTCTGACTGAACGGATTGAACACGCGGAAGTACGGCGCCGCGTCTGTGCCGACACTCGCCGACCACTGCCACCCGCCGTTGTTGTTCGCAAGATCGCCGTCGATCAGATGGCGCATAAAGTGACGCTCGCCCACACGCCAATCGAGCAGCAGGTGCTTGCTTAGAAGCGTTGCAACGATCATCCGCACGCGGTTGTGCATCCAGCCTTCGGCGAGCATCTGCCGCATCCCAGCATCGACGATCGGGTAGCCGGTCAGCCCTTGCTTCCACCGCTCAAGGCCTTCGGGGTCATCGCGCCACTCCACAGCGTCATACTCGCGCCGGAAGCTCCGATACCGGCAGACGTGGGGGAACGCCACGAGGATGTGCTTGTAGAACTCACGCCAGAGCACCTCCTCGATCCACTTGATGGCACCCGTGTCAGCGCCTTCGAGTGAGCCGCCGTTGTGTCCGAGGGCTGCACGGACGCATTGGCGAGGGCTGATCGTGCCGACCGCGAGGTGATGGCTGACACCGCTCGTGCCAGCGATCCCCGGGAAGTCACGCTGGTCTTTGTAGCCTTTCATCCTTGCCGAGGTGAAGGCTTCAAGGTCGCGCATCGCCGCACGCTCACCCGCTGGCCAGCGATCCGGTAAGTCCGTCTCGGCATCGAAACCCTCGACAGAGTGAGGCACGGGATCGCTCGCGACATCGATCTTGGGCTGCGGCCCCGGGGCTGGCAGCACGCCGTCATCTCCGCTCGCCAGCCGCTCACCCAGCTGGGCCCAGCAGTTCCGCTTGAAAGGTGAATAGACCGTGTAGGCCCCGCCCGAGCCGGTCAGGACGTCCCCGGGACGGAGCAACGTCTGATCTGTGAAGTGATGGACCTTATGACCGGCCCGGTCAAAGCCCGCTGAAACCGCATCATCCCGCGCGAGCTCATTCACCTCGTACTCGTCGTTGAAGAACAGGGCATCGCAGCGGGTATCCCTGGCGAGTTCGAGTAGTGCCTGCGGTGCTTGGGCGAACGTCGGGAAGCTGAGAATACGGAGCGGGATATTCAGACTCGCGAGTTCCTCGCTGAGCTGTCGCAAAGAACGCAGCAAGAATCCGACTTTCACATCCGCCCAGTCGTGCAAATCGAGCCACTGCCTCGGGCAAATCGTGAAGACCGCAACCACGCCCCCGTCCGCGCGGCGGCACGCTGCAGTCAGCGCCGTGTTGTCAGCGACACGGAGATCCGCTCTGAACCAAACCAGCGCTCTCACGCGATACCCCATTCCGTGCGAAGCGTTCTCGCGCGAGTCGAGATCGCAGACCGCACAGCGGGATCAAGCCTGTCCACATTCTTGAGAATCATCGCCATCCGGTTGTTACCTCGAAAAGTCTCGCGATGTCTGATCAGAAAATCCCAATAGAACGTGTTGAATGGGCAGGCATGCTCACCAGCACGCTCGTTCACGTCGAACACACAGTCCCTGCAGTAGTTGCTCATCCGCGAGATGTACTTCCCGCTCGCCGCGTACGGCTTCGTTCCAACAACAGGGAGCCGAACGGTCCGGCCAGTCTCGTCTCGCTCGCCATCGGCATGCATTGCCATACCGATCGTGTTCGGGGTCGTGACCCAGTCCACGCTGTCTGTGTACATTCCATAGAACCAATCGCCGATCGCCCGCGGCGATACGCCCGAAATCAACGCCAGATTCGAAAGCACCATGAGCCGCGGAATGTGGTGGCTCCAGGCGTGATCCAGCACGGGCGTAAGGCACTCACGGACACATGTCATGTCTGTCTCGCCTGACCAGTAGAAATCGGGAAGGCTTCCGGTCTGGCCCATCCAGTTCCGATCTCGATAGCCGGGGCCTTCGAGCCAATACACACCTCGGATGAACTCCCGCCAGCCGATCAGCTGACGCACGAAACCCTCGACGGAGTTCAGCGGGGCATCGCCCCGCTTGTACGCGGCGAGTGCGGCCTCAACGCACTCGCGCGGATCGAGCAGGTGTACGTTGAGGGCCGGTGAGAGCAGGCTGTGATACAGCACGTGCTTGCCGGACCACATCGCGTCCTCGTACTTCCCGAACAGCGGGAGGCGATGCTCGATGAAGTCGCGAAGCCCGGTGCGAGCATCATCTCTTGTCACAGGCCAGATAAACGAATCAACGCTCATCCTTCCGGGCAGGCCCGGCAAGCACCGATCAACGAGCGTGATCACTTCGGTTGTGATCGCATCTGGAATCGTCACTTCGATTGGCGGGGTCTCGGGGGTGGTTCGGAAAATCTCTCGGTTGTCGCTGTCATAGTTCCAGCGGCCACCCTCGGGTGAGTTGCCATCCATCAGCACCCCGAGCCGCTTGCGCTGCTCGCGGTAGAAGTACTCCATGGTCAGGCTCTTCCGGCCATCCGCCCAGGCACGGAACTGCTCGGGCGTGTTCAGGAAGTGCCGGTCTTCGACGATCTCGCACGGAACACCGTCGCGCTCATGCCATGACAAAGCCTCAAGGTATACCCGCCAATCGCCAGGCCGAACGACCGCGATCGAATCCGGGCGAAGGTCGTCAATGGCTCGCGCAACTTCGCCGCTGAAGCTGTGCGTATTCGCCGGATCGTCAAGAGCAACGTAGCGGACTCGGTGCCCGCCTTGTTCAAGCTCGATCGCAAAGTGCCGCATTGCAGAGAGGAAGAAAGCCGTCCGCATGCGGTGGCTCGGCCCTTCCATGCTCTCGCTACGGACCTCCATCATGAGCACCGCGTCTCGATCCGGTTCGAGATCCTCAAGCAACATCGAGTCGTGATTTAGCTGGTCACCGAGAACAACAACAAGCCGGCGAACCGGCCCATCGATATGGGGCGTTCCCGAGAACGCGGTCACGCGAGCATCCAGATTGCGACAGCACCCCGGCCAGTCCAGGCCAGCGTTCGGATCCCATGCGTCCGCACCAACCTCCCCACGAGAGCCAGATCGAGTCCGGCCTCAAGCCTGCGGTGTTGGGGGACTTGCACGCCGAACGTCAAACCCCACACCGCAGCAAGTAGCGCGATGCCAACAAGGCCCGGCGGCCATGCCGGCGCGAGAACGAAGATACAAAGACCAGTAGCGAACTCAATCAGCATGACAGGAGCAACGACATACGTCGTCCGCCGAACATGCGCTGCTTCGTAGCCCGCAAACGATTCGGCAGGAATCCGTGCGAAAAGCGGATAGTGCACGACAAAAACGAACCACGCCAGCCCCACCAGAAACAGCGTGGAGCCGGCGTGCGTCAACAAGACCCAGGCCGGAAGGTCGTGCAAACCATCGTCCCCCGAAGGAACTCGGTCCGACATCGTGTCGGACCAATCGGGACCCTGAGGTCCCCGTACGCCCCGGTCGGGCGGCTCGGGTGGGTCGGCCGGACCCATCCATCAGGCGGTTCGGGGTCGCCCGGGCCTAGATTCAGCAAGTGGAAGCCGCGGAACGAAATCGTCCGGATGATCTTCTTGCGTCCGATGGTCGGGGCCTCTTCTGCTCTGCAGGCGGCTTCCATATCGATCCATGGAAGAAGGTCCCACTCGCCATCATCACGCATGCGCACGCAGACCACGCTCGCCCAGGCTGCGGGAAATACATCGCGAGTCAATCCTGTGTTCCCCTTCTCCGGTCAAGGCTCGGTGCAGATATCGACATTCGTCCTTTGGCCTACGGAGAGTTCCTCACGCTTGGGCGCACTCGTGTATCGCTGCACCCTGCGGGTCACATCAGGGGTGCTGCGCAGGTAAGGGTCGAGGCCGCAAGCGGTGAGGTCTGGATCGCGGCAGGTGACTACAAGCGACAATCCGATGCGAGCGCCGAGCAGTTCGAGGTCGTGAAGTGCGACGTATTTATCACGGAAGCAACCTTCGCGCTCCCGGTCTACCGCTTCCCGGACCCCGTTGAGGTGGTTCGCGAGATCCGTGAGTGGTGGCGCAGCTGCGCCGAGAGAGGCAAGCCCGCCGTCCTCTTCAGCTACTCGTTGGGAAAGACCCAACGCGTGCTGGCCGAACTCCAAAGACTGGATCAACTGCCAGAAACGCCCGTACTCCTGCACGGCGCGGCTCTCGAACTCACCGAGCTCTACCGCGAGCAGGGGGTCGCGATGCTCAAAACCACGCCCGCACCAGAGCACAAACGTGGCAAGCGCCTCGGACCATGCCTCGCGATCGCGCCCCCGGCCGCCGCCGGCGGGCCCTGGATGCGACGCTTTGGCTCCTCGACCGCATTCGAAACAGGGTTTGCGAGCGGTTGGAGCCGCATCCGCGGGATGCGGCGCCGTGCCAATCATGACCGTGGTTTCGTGCTAAGCGACCATGCCGACTGGAACGACATTATCCGAACGGTCCGTGACACCGGCGCACGCCGCGTGCTTTGCACGCACGGCTCAACCGTTCCCCTCGCGCGGTACCTCAAAGAGAAGGGATGGGACGCAGAGGTCTTGAACACCAAGTACGAGGGCGAGTCAGGCGCGGATGCAACGCCCGGCAGCTCGGAAGCGGGCGGCTGATGCACGCCTTTGCTCAGCTCTTCGCCGAACTCGATCAGACGACGTCGTCAAAGAGCAAGATCGATGCGATCGCGCGCTACCTCTCGAACGCTCCACCCAGCGACGCCGCATGGGCCGTCTACTTTCTGTCTGGACAGCGGCCCAAACGCCTCGTCGGCTGGCGTGAGCTGAACCGCTGGGCACAGGAAGCCAGCCAACTCCCGGCATGGCTCTACGACGAATGCGCCTCATTAGTGGGAGACTCCGCGGAGACCGTTGCGATCCTTGCCGGACCGATGCATGCACAACCCGCGGAGCAGCTCTCACTCGCAGAGTGGGTCGAGGCCCGCGTCCTCCCACTCCGCGATGGATCGCCAAGCGAACAACGCGCCGCCATCACCGGCTGGTGGGCGAAACTCGGGGAGGATGAACGCTTCATCCTGACAAAGCTCCTGACCGGCGGCTTCCGAATCGGTGTGAGCAAGACGACCGTAATCCGCGCGCTCGCGAAGGCCTTCGCTCTCGACCGCGCCGTCATCGCGCAGCGCCTCGCCGGATCCTGGCGCCCAACGCCCGAGTTCTTCGAAAGACTCACCTCGCTCGACGACACGGGCGAGCAGCGGGGCCCGTATGCGTTCTACCTCGCAAGCCCGCTCGGCGACACGCCGCACGAGGGAAAGCCTCCACCCGCTGCACTGGGCGAGATCGGTGACTGGTTCGCCGAATGGAAGTGGGACGGCATCCGGGCTCAGCTCATCCGTCGAGACGATGAGCTAGGCCTCTGGTCCAGGGGTGATGAAGACCTCACCGAGCGCTTTCCAGAGATTACCACCGCCGCTGGCCGTCTCAGGTCCAACGGCGTGCTCGACGGCGAGCTGCTCTGCTTTCGCGATGGCAGCCCGCTGCCGTTCTCGGCCTTGCAGACAAGGATCAACCGCAAGGCCCTCACCCCGCGCATCCTCAGAGATGCGCCGGCGGCGTTCATTGCCTACGACCTGCTCGAAGCAGATGGTGAGGATATGCGTCAACTCCCACAAGATGCGCGTCGCACGATGCTTGAGTCCATACTCCCAGAGGGTGATCCCCAACTGAGAATCAGCGACATCATCGAGACCGAGAGCTGGGAAGCGCTCGCCAACCTCCGCAGGACGAGCCGCGAGCGACGAGTCGAAGGCGTCATGCTCAAGCGTCGAACAGCTCGTTATCTGACAGGTCGCGTCAAGGGCGATTGGTGGAAGTGGAAGATCGAGCCGCTGACCATCGACGCCGTGCTCACCTTCGCCCAGCCAGGCAGAGGGCGCCGGGCCGGTCTGCTGACCGACTACACGTTCGGCGTCTGGCAAGGAGAGTCCGAAGACCGGGAACTCGTCACGATCGCAAAGGCCTACAGCGGGCTCGATCAGGAAGAGATCGCGACACTCGATAAATGGCTCCGAGCCAACACCACCGGACGGTTCGGGCCCGTGCGACAAGTCACGCCGCACCATGTTTTCGAG
The DNA here is from genome assembly GCA_039186605.1 of Planctomycetota bacterium. Classification (GTDB taxonomy): domain Bacteria; phylum Planctomycetota; class Phycisphaerae; order Phycisphaerales; family UBA1924; genus JBCCZZ01. The sequence goes on from JBCCZZ010000003.1 coordinate 42,766, forward strand.
CTCGCGTTCGAGGGTATCAATCAGAGCGATCGCCACCGCGGTGGGATCGCACTGCGGTTTCCCCGCATCAGCCGCTGGCGCACCGACAAAGCCCTCGAGGACGCAGACTCGATGGCTACGCTCCGCGAACTGCTCGACCGATACGGCACAACGTCGAGAGCGAGCGCGGAATCCCAACCGGGGCTCTTCGACGAGCAATGACAAACCCACACGCCAACTTGCAGAAGCTCACGGACTGGATGCGTAACAGAGGCCGCGATCCGTGGGCGTTCCAGACCGAGGCGTGGGAGGCACAACTCGCCGGCGAGAGCGGGCTGATTCATGTACCGACCGGCGCCGGCAAGACCTACGCGTCATACCTCGGCTCGCTCGCAGAGATCGCGACCTACTCAGGTCCCGGCCTGCGCGTGCTCTATGTGACCCCGCTCCGAGCGGTAAGCCGCGATGTTGAAATAGCGCTGCGCGAGCCCGTAGACGACCTCGGGCTTGATGTCACGATCGAATCTCGCACGGGCGACACAAAGAGCTCTGTCCGCCAGCGCCAGCGCGAGCGGCTGCCGAACGTGCTTATCACCACACCCGAGTCGCTCAGCCTGCTGCTGACCCGTGAGAACGCTCAGGATCTCTTCCAAGGCCTGCGCCAGGCGATCCTCGACGAGTGGCACGAGCTGATGAGCAGCAAACGCGGCACACAGTGCGAGCTCGCCCTCGCGAGGCTCCGCCGTTGGAACCCAGAGATGCGCACATGGGCACTCTCGGCGACACTCAGCAACGTCGAGGAAGCGGCCCAAGCGGCGGCGGGTGTTGGGAGCACGCCGCGGGTGATCCGCTCGGACATAAGCCGGCCGCTAGAGATCACGTCGGTCTGCCCGAGCGAAACCGGGGGCATTGCTTGGGCCGGCCACATGGGTCTCCGGCTCCTGCCCGAGGTGCTCGATGCGTTGGACATCGAGCATCCGACGCTTGTCTTCTGCAACACCCGGAGCCAGGCAGAACTCTGGCACCAAGCCATCGCGAGCGGGAGGCCCGATTGGATCGATCGCATCGCGCTCCACCACGGATCGCTCGATCACGAAGAGCGCGCACGTGTTGAAGCCGGGCTCAAGGCCGGTGATATCCGTCTTGTTATCGCTACGAGCTCACTCGATTTGGGTGTGGACTTCGCGCCGGTCGAGCGTGTGTTTCAGATCGGCTCGCCGAAGGGCATCGCGAGGCTGATCCAACGCGCGGGCCGCGCAGCGCACCGGCCCGGCGAGCCGTGCGGGATCACGTGTGTCCCAACCCACGGACTCGAACTCATCGAGATCGTCGCGGTCCGGCGGGCCGCGGCCCGGGGCCAGCTCGAACCACGCTCACCCGAACTCACGCCGCTCGATGTGCTGGGCCAGCACATGGTCACCTGCGCGATGGGTGGTGGTTTCACGCCCGAGGATCTCTTCGAGGAAGTCCGTACCGCGTTCGCGTTCGAGTCGCTCGATCGCGAGAGCTTCGACTGGACGCTTGCGCTCGTCGAACAGGGAGGTGGCACGCTCAAGGCCTACCGGGAGTTCTGCAAGGTGCGCCCAGATGAAGCGGGGGTCTACCGCGTGCCAGAGCGTCGCATCGCCCAGATGCACCGCATGAACGTCGGGACAATCACCAGCGATAGCGGCCTGCCTATCCGCTACCAGCGCGGGGCCAGCCTCGGAACGATCGAAGAAGGGTTTGTTCGCTGGCTCAAGCCTGGCCAGCGGTTCGTGTTCGCGGGCAAGACGCTCGCGTTCGTCGGCATCCGAGATGGAGTTGTCATTGTCCGCAAGTCCACGGGTACGACCAACCACACCCCGCACTGGGCCGGCACGCGGCTCCCGATCTCCGAGTCCATGGCAAGCGCCGTCCGTGAGGCGATGGAGGCCGCTGGTGCGGGAGATCGGTCAACGCCCGAACTCGTCGCAGCGGCACCGATCGTCGACGCACAGTCCGCACTCAGCGTGGTCCCCAGGTCCGACCAGCTCCTGATCGAGCTGTGTGAGACCGGTGAGGGCCGACACATGTTTCTTTTCCCGTTCGAAGGCCGGCTCGTCAACGGTGGTCTCGCGTCGCTCCTGGCTTACCGGCTGGTCCGGAATGAGCCCAGCACATTCACGATCTCATTTAACGACTACGGGCTCGAACTCCTCGCGGCCGGCGATTACGACTTCGCGGCGTCCTTCAGTCGGAACCTGTTCTCGTCGGAAAATCTGCTTGAGGACACCATCGCGAGCCTCAACATGGGCGAACTCGTCAAGCTCCAGTTCCGCGAGGTGGCCCGTGTCGCCGGGCTCGTCCATCAGAGCTTCCCAGGGGCGCGGAAGACCGGACGCCAGGTTATGGTCAGCAGCGGGCTGATCTTCGATGTCTTGCGTGACTTCGATCCGGGGCACCTGCTGCTCAAGCAGGCCGAACGGGAGGTGTTGGAACGCCAGTTCGAGCAGGGTCGCCTCAGCCGGCTGCTCGCACGGCTCCGTGATTCAGAATCCGTCATCGTGAAGACAGAGCGGCCGACACCGCTCGGATTCCCGCTCGTCATCGAGCGGGAGCGTGGCACGCTGAGCAGCGAGACCATACTCGACCGGGTGGAAAGAATGAGAGCCGCATGGGAGCAGGATCGCTCGACATCGAGATCCGGGGCGAGCGGCTGACGCTGATGCCCGAGCGGGCGGTCTGGTGGCCCAGCCGCCGCACGGTGCTGGTCGCCGATCTGCACTGGGGCAAGGCCGAGACCATGCGCACGGCGGGGGTCCCTGTTCCCCGTGGAACGGTCCACAAGCCCCTTGCCAGGCTCTCGGACTTGGCCCGGCGGCTCGACCCCGACCGGATCCTGGTGCTCGGGGATCTCCTCCACGCCGGGGCCGGTCTGACAGATGACATCGTGGAAGACGTTTCTCGCTGGCGGCTCGACTTCGCGCCAGAGATCCAAGTGATCCCCGGCAACCACGACCGGGCACTAGGCCGGGTGGCGGAGCGGTGGGGGCTCACCGAAGCCGACAGGGTCGTAATCGAAACGCCCTTCGCGTTCACCCATGACCCGGCGGACGCACCTGATGGAGAGTTCTCCTGGTGCGGGCACCTGCACCCTTCGGTGCGTGTCAGCGGGAGGGGTGACAGCCTCAAGCTCCCCTGTTTCTTTGTCGGGGAAGACATGGGCGTTCTCCCTGCCTTCAGCACCTTTACTGGAGGCGGAGGAGTGCCTCGCGATCTCGCGGGTTCAATTTATGCGTGCGCCGGCGACGGTGTCGTTGCGTTCAGTGGGGCCTGCTGAGCGATTTGACGGCCCGCTTGTGACGCCCAACGTTCAGGTCAGCCACGATCCGGTCGGTGATCGTCGCCTCAGCGTCCAGCACGAACGTCGCGCGGCGCACCAGCAAGCCGAACAGCCCCTGGCATCCATATGCGCGGATCACGGCCTTGTCGGTGTCCGCGATGAGCGTGAACCCGAGCCGATATCGCTCTGCAAACCGCTTGTGCGAAGACTCGCTCTGTGGGCTCACACCGACAATTGGCGCACCGTCTGGGAACGCCGGTTCCAACTCGACCGAGGCATCCCGGAACATACACGCCTCCGCGGTGCATGCCGGCGTGTTGTCCGCCGGATAGAAGTACACAACCGCTCGCCCCGCCCGCTTCGCGAGTTCGTGTAACGTTGCCGCGGGCGAGCCCTCGGGCAGGTCGAAGTCCGGGGCCTTGTCGCCGATCTCTAGCACGCGGGGAGTCTTGGCGTGTTGCCCGCCTCGGGCGAGTATCTTTTGGGTATGACCCCGACCCATACGATCTCGTCCAGGCTTGAGCCCTATGCCACCAGCGTGTTCACCGAGATCACCCGGTTGGCCGTTGAGCACGAAGCGATCAATCTGGGCCAGGGTTTCCCGGACTTCGATGGTCCTCGCTTTGCAATCGACGCAGTGGCTGAGGCGATGGCGGCGGGTCACAACCAGTACGCGCGCCCCTTCGGTGTGCTCCCGCTCGTCGAGGCGATCGCGGATTGGCAGGCCGCGGGCGGGCGGGCCCGGCCCGACCCGATGTCTGAGGTCACCGTCACCAGCGGATGCACCGAGGCGCTGTGCTGCTGCATGCTCGGGTTGCTCGAGCCTGGCGATGAGGTGGTTGTGTTCGATCCGGTCTACGACGCCTATCCGGCTGGCGCGGCGCTCGCTGACGCGACACTTCGGCGGGTCCCTCTCCGGGAGCCAAGGGGTCTTGATGACCCTTTCTGGTTCGACGAGGCGGAACTCCGTGCTGCGTTTGGGCCCAAGACACGAGCGATTCTGGTTAACACCCCACACAACCCGACCGGCAAGGTGTTCTCAAACGATGAGCTCGTGCTTATCGCTTCGCTCGCGCAGGCGCACGACGCGTTCGTGATCGCCGACGAGGTGTACGAGCGGCTGGTCTACGAGCCGGCCGCCCACCACTCGGTGGCATCCGTGCCCGGGCTTGAGGATCGCACGATCACGTGCTCAAGCCTTGGCAAGACCTTCAGCTTCACGGGCTGGAAAATCGGATGGGCGGTTGCGCCGGCGCATCTGACCGCTGGAATCCGCGCGGCGCACCAGTACACCGTGTTCTGCTCGGCCACTCCGCTCCAGCACGCCGCAGCCGTCGCGCTTCGCACGGGGGGTGAGGCAGTTCGGCAGCTCGCAAAGGATTACAAGCGGCGCCGGGATCTGTTGGTCGAAGGGCTGAGGCGGCTCGATCTCCGTGCCTATCGCCCAGAAGCCGGGTACTTCGTGATGGCTGAGCACGCCCATCTGGGGTTGGGTGATGACGTGACACTCACCAAGCGGCTGATCCAGGAACTAGGTGTCGCGGTGATCCCGCCCACGGCGTTCTACGCGGATCGCGCGCTTGGTGAGCGGTTGCTCCGCTTCGCGTTCTGCAAGCGTGACGAGGTGATCGAAGCGGCACTTGAGCGGCTCGCCGGGATCGGCACGCTGTCGCGATGAAGCCGGAAGCGTTCGTGCGGATAGTCATAGACGCGGCGCTCCGGGCTGCGGATCCGGCGTCCGCCGTCGCGCGTCACTGGCCGGAAGTGCTTGACGATGGGAAGCCGACTCGGCTCCTTGCGCTCGGGAAGGGATCGCCGAAGATGCTCGGGGCCGCACTCTCGCGACTCGGGAGTTCGGCCGTTTGCGCGTGTTCGGTACACCCTCCTGGTACGGCGCGGATCCGGACGGACTACCCCATCGAGTGGATCGAGGCCGATCACCCGTTTCCCACCCCGCGGAGTTTGGCAGCGGGGGAGCGGGTTGCAGCGGTGGCTGAGGAAGCGAGCAGTGGTGAACGCGTCCTTGTCTTGGTTTCGGGTGGCGCTTCGGCGTTGATAAGCATGCCTCGGGAGGGCGTACCGTTCGAAGATCTCGTCCAGCTAACACACGCGCTTCTGAGAAGCGGTGCCACAATCGATGAGATCAACACGGTGCGGACGCGATGCGAGGTGCTTAAGGGCGGTGGGCTCGCGCGGCGTTGCGCACCCGCGGAAGTACTCGGGCTCGTGCTCTCCGACGTGATCGGGGACCGACTCGCGTCGGTTTCGTCCGGGCCGACGGTCATCGAAGCCACTCAGGATGATCCGGCAGCTGTGATGCATCAGTACGGGCTCGCCGGTCGGTGGGCATCGATCGATGCCGCGGTCGCTCGTCCACGTGAGTTTGATCAAGATCCGCCAGACGTCACGAATGTGGTCGTGGGTTCGAACCGGCTCGCGGTGGAGTCGATCGCTGCCGATCTTCAGGGGCATGGATTTTCTCGCGTCGTCACCGAGTGCGAGGTGACGGGGGACTGTGGCGAGCGGGCGTTGTTGCTCGCACAGGCCGCGAGGAAGCTCGGGCCTGGCGAAGCAATTGTGTGGGGAGGGGAGACCACGGTTGTTCTTGGTGAAGCCCAAGGCAGGGGGGGACGGAACCAGGAACTGGCCCTGTGCGCGGTTCCGGTGATCGCTGGCGAGCATGATCTTGTTGTCGTGTCGTTTGGAACCGATGGGATCGACGGCCCAACCGATGCCGCGGGCGGTTTCGTCACGGGTGAGACCGCGGCGTTGCTATCGGGCGCGGGCATCGACCTTGGCCGTGAGCTGGGGACGCACGACAGCTACCCAGCACTAGAAACCGTCGGGGGTCTCATCAGGACAGGGCCCACGGGGACGAATGTGAACGATGTGATGGTCGGCGCAAGGCTGCCCGGGTGCAACGCCTGACCGCTAGGCTCCGGGTATGCCCAGCCACAGCTACTGGCACATTCTTCACAGATCCCCAGTGGTTGAGTCCGACCTCGCGATCATCGGGGGCGGGATCTGCGGGCTCTCGGCATCGAACCACGCGGCTGATGCCGGGCTATCCGTGGTGCTGCTCGAAGCCGAGGCGGTCGGATACGGTGCGAGCGGGCGAAATGCCGGGTATCTGATGCGGGGCGCCGCGGACAACTACGCGGCGGCGGTCCGCGACTGGGGCCGCGCCCGGGCCGCCGAGATCTGGCGACTGAGCGAGCGGAGCCTGTCTTGGCTGAAGCAGATCGGGGTTGAGGAGGTCGCTGGGACGATGCGGTGCCCCTCATGTCTCGTCGCCTACGAGCCGAGCGAAGCGGCGGACGTCGAAGCCTCCGCGGCGTTGCTGGCCGAGGACGGGTTTGGGTGTGAGCTCGTGCAGCCCCGGACGGACGAGGAGCCCTTCCTGCGCGAGCATGGGGGTGCATTGATCGGACTAGTGAACCCGAACGATCTGACATGCGACAGCGTCGCGGTGCTGCGCCACCTTTCGGCTCGAGCGGCAGAGTCCGGCGTGCGTGTCATGGTCGGTCATCGCGCAGAGGAACTGATGCCTTTGGACGACGGCCGCGTGGAGGTACTCACGCCGAGCGGGGTTGTGCGGGCCCGGCGCGTGCTTTGTTGCCTGAACGCGTTCAGCCGAGCTCTGATCCCGGGCATCGGTGAGCGAGTCGCGCCGAACCGAGGCCAGATGTTCGCGGCTCGCACGGGGCTGAGGCTGTCTCGCGCGTATTACATGAACCGTGGGTCTGAGTACATCCGCACGTCGCACGATGGCATGCTGCTCGTTGGGGGATGCCGCAATCGAGCCGAGGCCGCCGAGCGAACCATGGACGACAGCCCGACTGATTTCATACAGCAGGAGCTTGAGCGGTTCGCCCGAGACAAGCTCGACGTGGAGTTCGAAGTGATTCATCGCTGGGCGGGGACGATGGGTTTCACCGCCGATGGTCTACCTCTCTTTGAGCGATGTGAAACTCCTGGGGTCTGGTTATGCGCTGGTTTTAACGGTCACGGCATGTCGCTCGCGCCAGCGTACGCAGAGCTCGCTGTCCGGCGACTGAAGGAGGAGATGGCGTGAGCGATGCCGCGGTTGTGCTCCTGAGTGGCGGGCTCGATAGCGCGACTGTCCTCGCGATCGCTCGGGACAGGGGGCTCGCGTGTCATTGTCTGAGCTTTGACTACGGCCAGCGCCATCGCGTTGAGCTAGAAGCGGCAGCCGCGATTGTCACCTCTCTCGGTGCCTCTTCACACACGATCTTTCCGCTCGCTACCGCGGTGTTCGGCGGTTCATCACTCACGGACGGCCCGGAAGTTGCTAAAGGAAGAACCAACGAGGAGATCGGCGAAGGGATCCCCGAGACCTACGTCCCCGCACGAAATCTCGTATTCCTCTCCATCGGGATCGCACTGGCTGAGAGCCTCGGGTGCGTGGAAGTCCACGCTGGCGTCAACGCGCTCGACTACTCGGGCTATCCGGATTGTCGCCCAGAGTTCATCGATGCGTTTGGAAATGCGGCGAGACTCGCGACGAAGGTAGGGGTTGAACGCGGGGGGATCCGTGTGGTTACGCCCCTGATCTCGATGACGAAGGCGGAAATCATCCAAGCCGGGGCTGCGCTGGGCCTTGATTATGGGCTCACGACGAGCTGCTACGACCCCGCAGATAGGGGCGCGTGCGGAGCGTGCGACTCCTGCCAGCTTCGCCGGGCAGGGTTCGAGGCCGCGGGTGTGGCTGATCCAACACGTTACGCGCCCTGACCACGCAGGAAGGCAACGATTCAACCGTGGAGCCCATCGCCCTCGATCAGCCTGAGACACCGGAACCTTCGCGGACACTGAAGGTCTCGGAGACCTTCGTGTCGCTCCAGGGTGAAGGCATGCTCACAGGCATGCCGAGCTGGTTCGTGAGGCTCAGTGGGTGCAACTTGAGGTGTCGGTGGTGCGACACGCCATACGCGAGTTGGGATCCGGAAGGGGATCAACACACGGTTGGCTCGTTGATCGACGAAGCGCGAGCGAGTGGCGTCCGGCATGCGGTGGTCACTGGCGGTGAGCCCATGATCTTCGGCGGTATCGATGCGCTATGCGCTGGCCTGCACGACGCTGGGATGCACGTCACGATCGAGACGGCCGGAACAGTCAGCCGATGGGTCACGTGTGATCTCATGAGTTTGAGCCCGAAGCTGGCGAACTCGACACCAAAAGGCGACCCGCGTGATCCGACCGGAGCCTGGGCAACTCGCCACGAAGAGCGCCGGGTCGATCTCGCCCCGCTCCAGGAACTCGTGGAGACATATCCCGAGCATCAGCTGAAGTTCGTTGTAACCGCCGCGTCGGATCTCGCTGAGATTTGTGGGGTACTCGATGCCATCGGGCCGGTCGTCAAAGAGCGGGTGTTCCTGATGCCCGAGGGTGTTGAGACACCGGATCCGGTATCGATCGCGTGGGTGCTCGATGTGTGTCGCGAGCGCGGGTTCCGGTACGGACACCGGCTTCACATCGAACTCTTCGGTGATACGCGCGGGACTTGAGCGGTGGTCAATCGAGTGGCTCGCCACGGTAGACAACGCCGCTTGTCCGATTCTCGAAGAGCACGAGTTTGGTTAGCCCGGGGAGGCTCGGCTTGAGCCTCGCCCAGATCCACGCGACGATGACTTCGGCACTGGGCTGTTCGAGCCCTTCGATCTCGTTGAGCATCTGGTGATCGAGGGGATCAATGACGCGATGCACCACACGCTTGAGTTCCGCGAAATCGAACACCCACCGGAGCTTCGGATCGAGCGGGCCCTCGACGTGGACCACGAGCCGGTAGGTGTGCCCATGTGTTCGGGCACATTTGTGTCCCTCGGGCAGCCCCTCCAGGCGGTGGGCAGAGTCGAAGCTGAACTCGCGGAAGATCTCCATGCTCAAGTCTAGTGCGGTTACGGCCCCGCCCTGATAACCTGCCGTGGCGAGGCGGGGGATGCCCGAGAGCGCGGCTTCTCAGGAGTTCTGTCAAATGGCAAGGTGGTTATCGCTCGAAGCGCCGAGTTCAATATCAGAGTGCGGGCCGCGGTCCGAGGTTTCTTGGTTGCTCGTTTCATCTCGCCAGCCAGGGACACCGGGATGAAGTGGGATGCCTGAGGCCAACGTGATCCAAGAGATCATCGCACCGGCGGCGATGATCCCGGCGTGTGGGTTGCTGCTGCTCAGCTCAACCTCCCGGATGAACACCGTCCTCGCTCGGATCCGGGCGTTTCACAACGAGATGCTTGACGTTTGGTGCCTTGATGAAACGGCGGCGACCCGACGCGGCAAGGTCCGCACGCTCAGGCTTGAGGGTCTCGATGAACAGACCACGCGACTCATCCGCCGCGCAAGGCTGCTCCGCCTGACCATGCTCCAGCTCTTTGGCGCGATCGCCTGCAACCTGGTCGCCGTGATTGGGCTCGCGTTCCGTTTCGTGATCGAGGAATCCGATCATGTTTATACCGCGGCCGTGGTGATCTTCATCGTCGGTGTGGGCGGCATGCTCGGCTCGATGGCGACGAGTTTTCTTGAGGTGCGTTCGATCCTCACCACCGTGCTCTTTGAACACGACCGTGTCGGCGGGCTCGTTCAATCCGACCCCGCCGAACTGGACGGACCCGTTGGGCCGCGCCCGTCGAGCGGGGAGGGGCTGGGCCTATGAGAGAAACCATGCCTAAGACCGGGGCGGGTCTGCTCGCGCTGATCGGTCCAGGCGTCCTGGTCGCGGCTACGGGTGTGGGCGCGGGCGATCTTGCGACCGCGGGGTTCGCGGGTCAGCGATTGGGCGTCGCGGTCGCCTGGGCGGTTGTCGTTGGTGCCTTGGTCAAGCTGGTGCTGAATGAGAGCCTCGCGCGGTGGCAACTCGCCACTGGTGAAACCATCATCGAAGGCATCGTTCGCCGCCTTGGCCCGGTTGCCTGGGCGTGCCTCATGCTCTACCTGCTCTTTTGGACCTGGTTCGTTGGCGCGGCCCTGATGAGCGCCTGCGGTGCTGTCATCTCGGCGATGACCCCAGGTCCGGATTCGACAGTCCTACAGAGCCCTGTGTTCTACGGCATCGGGTGCAGTGCGCTGGGCGTCGCCCTCGTGCTCGCTGGAGGTTTCAAGTTCTTCGAACGCCTCATGGCGCTGTGCATCGGATTCATGTTCGTCGCCGTGATTCTCGCGGCCGTGATACGGCTCGATGATCCCCTGGCGTTGTTGGGAGGTTTGGCAATCCCTCGCGTGCCAGAAGCCGGTGGCGATGGGCTCGACTGGACGGTTGCGCTCGCCGGTGGTGTCGGCGGCACCCTGACGATTGTGTGCTACTCGTACTGGATGCGTGAGTCAGGCCGGACTGAGGTGGAGGATCTCAAACGCTGCAGGACAGACATTATCGTTGCGTACTCGATGACCGCGGTCTTCGGCGTCGCGATGCTGGTCATTGCGTCGGGGCTGAACGCTGACGGGCGCGGTAGTGTCCTCATCGCGGGTTTGGCGGAGAGCTTGGGTGACGAGATCGGCGCGTGGGCCCGGTGGGTGTTCCTGGTTGGCGCACTCGGGGCTGTGTTTAGCAGCCTGCTTGGGGTTTGGCAGAGCGTTCCCTACGTCTTTGCGGATCTGGTTCGGCTCAGGCCACCCACGAAGGTGATCAGAGAGCCGGTCTCGACGCGGTCGCTGACCTATCGGATCTATCTCTTCTGGATCGCGTTCACGCCGATCGGCGGTCTCTTTGTCACATTCGGCGCGATCCAGAAGTGGTACGCCATTGTTGGTGCGTTCTTCATCCCGGTGTTGGGGCTCTGTCTCGTTCTGCTCAACAACCGCAGGGAGCTGGGCACGCTCCGCAACGGGTGGATGGCCAACGCCGTGCTGATTGCTTCCGTGGGTGCTTTGCTCTGGGCCGCGATCTACCTCGTGGCTTGGTAGATCCTCAGCCCTTTAGCCCGCTCGACGCGCCAGAGTCTACGAAGTGCTTCTGCGCGGCGAAGAACAACAGCACGCAGGGCATCATGGTGATTAGGCTCGCCGCCAGAAGCAGTTCGCGGTTCTCGACGCCGTACTGGCCGTTAAATGTATTGAGTTCGATCGCCAGCGTCCGCATCTCTGGGCTGTTCAGATAGATCAGCGGGGCGAGGAAATCGTTCCATGTGAACATGAAACTGTAGATCGCGACGATCGCGATCACAGGCGTCGTCAGCGGGAGCATGATCCGCCAGAACGTCATCCACGCGTTCGCGCCGTCCAGCTTCGCGGCTTCTGTCAGCTCGTAAGGAAGCTGCATGAAGAACTGGCGGAACATGAAGATGAAGAACGGGTTCCCGAACGCGAATGGCACGATGAGTGGCAGCAGCGTGTCGATCCAGCCCAGCGAACGGAACAGCAGGAACACCGGGATCATGGTGACCTGGTAGGGAAGCATCATGGTCGCGAGGACGATCATGAAGACGGGCTCGCGGCCCCGGAACCGGAACCGCGCGAACCCATAGCCGACAATCGCACTCGACAGCACCTGGAGCACGCAGACCGTGGTTGTGATCACGATCGTGTTTGCCAGCGCCGGGAAACGCGGGATCGTGAGGCCCTCGGTGGGTTCGCCCCCGACGATGTTGGTGGCCCACTCGGGCAGTTCCAGGCCCATGAACTGCAGGCTCTCGACGAAGTTCTGAGGCTGCGGGTCGTCGGGCAGCGTGGAGTCTACGAGCCCGCCGATCGAATCGAAGCGGGGGACCTGGCTGATCTCCTGGTCGGTTTTCAGCGAGCCCATGACCAGCCACAGGAACGGCACCATCAGGATCGCGCCGCCACCAACCAGCATCGCGTACTGGCCGATCCTTGCGGCGGGATGACGTGGCTTATCAAGACTCATAGCAGCGGACTCACTTGAGCCCCTCATAGTGAACCACGCCCCTGCTCCCGCGGAATACCAGCAGCGTGAGAAGCAGGATCGCAATGAATAGCACCCACGCCATCGCGCTTGCGTAGCCCATGTTGTGGAAGCGGAACGCCTGGTCGTAAAGGTTCAGCACGTAGAAGAGCAGGCTCTCGTTCTGGCCTCCCGTCGAGCCACGGATCACGAAGGCTTGCGTGAAGATCTGGAAGCTTGCGATGATCGCCATCACCACCTGGAAGAACACGATCGGGCTGATCATGGGCAGCGTGACGGAGAGAAACCGTCGCCAGGGGCTCGCGCCGTCGAGGTGCGCGGCCTCGTAGAGGCTCTTCGGGACGTTCTTGAGGGCCGCGAGGTAGATGACCATGCCGCCACCCACGGCCCACAGGCCCATGATCACGAGCGCAGGTGAGGCCGCCCACGGCGCATCGAGCCCGAACCAGTCGGGCACGAGCCACTCGGGCGTCTGGAGTCCGAAGACGCCCAGAACCCCGTCCACCGAGGCGTTCAGCAGGCCGCTGTTGTTGTCAAAGATCGTGATCCAGAGCGTTACGAGCGCGACGCCTGAGACAACGCTGGGGACGAAGTAGACGGTCCTGAAAATGCCAATACCCTTAGCAGACAGGTTCATGAGCAGGGCAACCGCGATTGATGCGACCTGCATGATGGGCACGGCGAGCAGCGTGTACTTCACCGTTACCCAGATCGATTGGTAGAAACTCCGGTCCTGTGCGACCATCTCGGTGTAGTTGCCGAGCCCGACGAACTCGGCCGTTGAGATCGGACCCGTCGCGGTCCAAGTGCTGAGGCTCAGCAAGAACGAGGCGATCATCGGCCCGAGCGTGAAGAGCACAAATCCAAGGATCCAGAGACCAACGAACATCCAGCCCGTGCGTTCCTCTGTCCGGTCGAGCAGGCCGAGTTTCTGCTTACGGCTCCAGATCACAAGCCCGCCGATCGCAACCAGCACCACGGCGGTTGCGCCTGTTGCGAGCAAGGCCCAGGGCATCCGCGGAAGATCGGGGTTGTTGAGAGGCGAAGCGCGGAGTGCCGCCCAGCGTTCCTCGACGCTCGCAGCCCCTTCCTCTGATGTCATCGAGAACAAGGTCAGCGCCTTGCTCTGGATGTCCTCCTCAACAAAGCGGCGGAACTCGGGCTCAAGAGGCATCTGGATCACCCGGGTCTCGCGGACCTGATCCAGGAAGAGCTGGCTATTGGCCGGGAGTTGGCCAGGCCCGTGGAACGCCTCGGTCTCGGCGACCGTGCGCAGGCTCGGGATCTCAAGGCCGAGTTCCGCGATCAGTGTCTGGCCGGGTGCCCCGCACAGGAACTTGACCAGGTCCCAGGTCTCGTCGGGGTAGGCACTGGTTGAAGCGATCGACCAGCCGACGGTCACCAGCGGGGTTGCGGCGTTCGCCCCGGGTTCCTTTGTCGGCAGTGGCACATAGTCCCAACCGAAGTCCACCTTGCGGTAGGTCGGGGTTTTCCAACGCCCGAGCGGGCCGCTGATGCCGATCCGACCGAGCCTGAACAGCTCGTCATCGGCGAGCGCGATGCCCGTCGCGCGATAGATCCAGCCCTCGGCCCGCCCGCGGATCCAGAGGTCGAGCGCGTCTTGCACCTCCGGCTCGTCGAGTGCCACATCATCGAACCCGTCACCGAAGAAGTCGCCCTCGTTGCTCCAGAGGTGGGCTCGGACCACAAGAGGCCACGTTTGCACCACCGCGCCCCAGATCTGCTCGTTCGGATCATCGGGGGGGCTGAGTGCTGTGATCTTCTTCGCGGCGTCTTCGTACTCGGCCCAAGTCCAGCCGTCATAAGGCACCGGCACACCCGCGGCCTCGAAGAGGTCGGTGTTCACGTAGCAGCCGAGCGGTGTGTAGCCCTTGGGAACACCGTAGAGCGTCCCATCGCCGAGGCGTTGTTGCTCATCGTTCCAACGGAAGGCGGGCCAAAGTTCGGGATAGAACTGCTCGAACCAACCCGGGTCTTCCACGGCTTCATGCTCGATGTACTTGTCGAGCGGTTCGAGCAGCCCATCGATCGCGAGCTGACCCAGCATGCGTTCGTAGGGCATGTAGAACGCATCGGGGGGATCGCCCGCCGCGAGCATGGTCTTGAGCTTTGTGTCGTAGTCGGTGGCGTGGAGCCCGATGACCTCGATGTCCGGGTGCTCCGCCTCGAATGCTGCGATCAGGTCATCGATGATCTCGCGCTCGCGGTTGTCCCCCCAATAGAGGATGCGCAGTCGGATCCGGTCGTCGCCCAGTCCGCCAAGGCTTCTTACGCCGACATCAAGGAACGCCCAGACGACGAGCACCGTCGCGAGCGCAACGAGCGTCCATCGAAAGGCGTTGCCGAAAACTCTGAGCACGCAGGTTCCCTAAGACCGACCAAGGCAGGGCGGATCAGGATACGCGCTGGACGCTGGGCTCGCCCCGCTTATGGGCAGCCCGCGAGCCAGAAGTTCAGGAAGTAGCCGAGGTCGTCGAGGTCTACGGAACCATCGGGCACGCCGAAACCGGGTTGGCCTTCGAGCGTAGCGCCGGCGGTGGTCAGATCGGCGACCGGGACAAAGTCCTCGAGCCAGAAGCTCAGGTAGTAGCCCAGGTCATCGAGATCGACGTTGCCATCGGGGATTCCGAAGCCGGTCTGGCCAGGCAGCGTCGCACCGGTGGTGCTCAGGTCGGCGATGCAGTCGTTCACCTCTCCGAACGTCAGCGTGTACTCGGTGACCGCGGCACTCCCGTCGTCCTCGAACGCGACGATGGTGACCGTGTTTGCCCCTGGCTGGAGACCTGTGATGGTCCGGCGGAACTCGAAGCGGTCGTAGAACGTCGCCTGGTTCAGCGCGTTCGACTCGGCGATCGGATCATCGCCCGGGGCGAGGTTTAGATGGACGTTGACCCGGTTCGTCGTTCGGTCATCGGCCAGGATCACCGCGTTGAACGTGCTGGACTCAACGGTCTGATCACCACCGACGAACGTCGTGCTGGGAGACTCAAGATCGACGAAGACCGGCAAGCGAAGTTCCCGGTACAGCGGCGCATCATTGTTGCTTCGGTGACGGAAGACGCGGACGAGGATGTAGTTGTAGCCCTCCTCAAGATCCGCGGTGCTGATCACCTGTTCATAGGTGCCCGCAGAGCCCCCCGAGCCAAAGAGCGGCTGGTTGACCGTGAGGAACGCCTCGAAGCCGGGGCTGTACGTGTCGGTGTAGGGGATGTCACCGGCTGTCCCGTTGCCGTTGAGGTCCTGAAAGCCCTGGTTGATTCGGAACAGCGCACCGTCGTCGGTGTTGGGATCGTTCGGGTCTGCCTGGCTCGTCGCGACCGCGATGGTGAAGGTCGGGGTGTCAATGATGGGCACATCCGTGATCCGGCGTGCGCCCGGGTTGACGCTGGTCGGATCGCCCAAGATGGTCCGGGTCGACTCGGGGATCGTGAGGGTCGCGTCCGGCACGATCTCGCCGTAAACGACATAACCCTTCTCGTGGTTGGTGATCACGCTCGAGTTATTAGGGACAACGATCGTGACACGGCCTGACCCGTCCACGGTCAGCGTGTCGGGCACGACGCCGCCCGGATCGATGTCTGGGTCGCTTGCGTTCCCGGTGAGCTCGTGCAGGATCGTGCCCGGGTCGTAGCTCGTCTGGACGTTCCGGGTCTGGAAGCCCCCGGCGTAGACGTCGCTGACACCGATCAGCATGTTCGCTCCGCCCGTCGGCGTGCGACGCTCGAAAACGAAGACATCGTCATCGGAGGTGTTGACCGGATCGGTGCCATTGAGGGGGATAAAGAAGCCGCGGCCGTACTGGTTGCGGATCTGCACGAGTGTGGTGACCGTGTCGTCCGGGGTACCCGCGACCGGGTCCCAGCCCAGCGCGTTGCTGTACCCCGCGCGTGGGAAGAAGCCGCTGCCGCGGGCGATCTGACGCGCGTTGTGATAGACGATGGGCCAGCCCGGGCGGAGAAGGACATACGCGGTCTGCGGGAACGCCATGTCACGGGCGTTCGGGAACGCAGGCGACGAGCCTCCGTCGCCCTGGCTCCCGTTGTCGTGGCTGAACACGTGGTTCACACCGAGCGAGCCGTTGTTGAAGCCGTCGTCTGCGTTGTCGAGGTGGCTATTGAAAATCGGGGTAGACCAGTCGCCAACGCCGCTCTTGAGGTTTCGCAGGCTGCCGGCGCCGGAGAGATCAAGCGAATCGCGGTTCGCGAAGCTGTCCTTGCGGGTCAGCTGGAACGCGATCGTTCCGTTGTCGGTCGTGCTCTCGCCGAACGTGAACGGGTTGACCTGTCGACCATCGGGCGTCGTCCGCTGCATGTGGACCGCGGAGTCGAAGAACTGGTCCCAGAAGAACGTGTCGGTGTGCTTGAGCGCATCGAGGCGGAAGCCATCGATACCCTGTACCTGCATCATCCACCGGGCCCAACGCATCAGATAACCCGTCGCGTTCTCGAGGACGGCATCTCCCGCCATCTCGTCGGCGCTGTTGAAGTCGAAGAAGGTCAGGCTCGGCCCGAGCGGATTGTTGACAACGGTGCCACCGAGCGAGGTGTCCGGGTAGAAGCGCGCGTTTGCCGGGTCGGGGAGGTTCCTGACGCTGCCCGCCGGGATGTTGTCCGGATCGAGTGCATCGACCGGCTGACGGATGAACTGGTTGTTGCTCGACTGGTTGATGTCCACGAGCGCGACCAGATCACCCTGGAGGAGGTTATACAGCGGCGCGCCGGGGTTTTCCGACTGGAAGTACCCGCTCGCGCTGCCACCGTGGAAGTCGCCCCAGTCATCGGTGGGCTGCTTGAACGGGCTATCGAACGGGCCCATCCAGAATCCCGGCCACCCGCCCGCGGACTGGAACGAAGCGCTGGTCTGCCGCCCCGAGTTGTGGTTGAAGATCGCGTCGACGTAGACCTCGCCACCGGCGTTCTGGAGCTCGGCGATCGCGGCCCCGAAGTCGTCCTCGGTGCCGTACGCGGTCTCGTTCCCCGGCTCGCCGATGTTGAATCGATCGAACGCGTCGTAGCCGGGACTCGCCGGGTCGAAGGTCTCACTGACCGGAGGCAGCCAGAGGGCGCCGTACCCGAACGCGAAGAAGTCGGGGACTCGGTGCTCCATCGTGTTCCAGCGTTGCTCGAACCACTGGAGCATGACGGGCGTGTCCTCGTCCTCCAGCGGGCCCTGGGCGGCGGCGCCGAGCGGGAGCCCCGCGAGCGCGAGCATCGCGACGGCGGCCGCCGGGCGAGCCGGTTGGGTACGAATCTGCATGGCGGTCTCTCCGGTTTCTCGCCCGCCGACCCCGATCACCGGCCGGGCGGTCTCCACCCCAAAGCGCACGACGCGCG
Organism: Planctomycetota bacterium; assembly: GCA_039186605.1. Lineage (GTDB taxonomy): Bacteria > Planctomycetota > Phycisphaerae > Phycisphaerales > UBA1924 > JBCCZZ01. The sequence continues at coordinate 60,275 of JBCCZZ010000003.1, forward strand.
TCGGTCAATCGATGGTCACAATCCGCTCGCTCCGCGTCGGATCAACAACGTTGATGCTCTTGCCGCTGACTTTGTAGTCGTTGTCGGCGTTGGGTGAAGCGAAGAACTCTTCCTGGATGTTCTGTTTCACGAACTCGACGTGACCGTCCGTGAAGGCCCAGTTGCCGCCCTCGTTGCCGTGGTTGTCTTCCTCGAAATAGGAGCCTGGCTCGGCTCCGTCTGGACCGACGCTGTTGAGCACGGTGGCGCCATCTGCGTCCGCTCCAATCCCGCCGCCGTAGAACGCGCGGACGCCGATATCGGAAGCGAGCGTCTCGTCACCAACGATCGGTATGGGCGCGACAAAGTTTGGCTCGGTCCCCTTCATGCCAGCGATGAACATGTAGCTGACGTTGTAGGGCGTGACCTCGTGGAAGCCGCCGGGAGGGACCGGATCAACAAAGCCGAAGGTGTCGGTCTTGTAGTTGCCTGCGAGCCCCTGGTTGGTGAACGACTTCGTGACGTCCCAGAGTGCCTCTAGGCGATCCGCCGGGCAGTTGAGCGCCTCGTAGGAATCGAGGTAGCCATCCATAATCGGCTGGCTCGATCCGTCCAAGTAGTTCGCGTTCTCGAATCCGTTCCCGCCGACGATGGCAGAGTTGAACGACACGTAGGTCGATCCGTTGTCAGCGATGTTCTGGTATCCCTCGTTCGCGCCGAGCTGGGCGAGGCTGTAGTAGCCTGCGTACCCGCCAGCGCTGCCCTGCGTGCCGGGCGTGAGGAACCGTCCTCCCACAGCAGCCGCGCTCTTCTCGAACGGATTTCTGATTCCATCAAACCTCGGGCTCTTGGGTTTGAGCGGCAGCCAGTCATCGAAGTCGCCGGCGTAGAACGACAGCGCGAGGAACTGCTGCCTGAGGTTGTTCTTGCACTGCAGGTTCTGGGCTTGCTCGCGGGCTGACCCGAGTGCAGGCAAGAGGATGCCGATCAGCAGCGCGATGATGGCGATAACAACGAGAAGCTCAATCAGGGTAAAACCCCGATCGAAGCCGGAACGGTCCTTGCGCATTGATCCCGACCTTCCCCGGACAGGACGATCGCGCCGAAGCGGCGCGCGATCAGGTTGTGCTCACCGGCCCGCACGCCGGTATCCCACGCTAACGTAACCCCCTACTTAGCCTTCGGTCAAGCGAAAGGTTCCTTGAAGGCCCCGTCTGCTGCGCCGTTTGTGCAGCTTTCCGGATCTGTCCCGAGCCCAGCACGGCGGAGTCAATCATCAGGATGGGCGATCAATGAACGGATTCTGTAAGGTATTTGGTGCGTCCAGCACCCTCCTCGCGGCCTCAGCAACCGCCCAGTTTGTCGAAGTACAGCCGATTTCGGATGAACTCGGGCTCGCTGATGTAGTCGTCCGCGATGTCCCGGATGAGGTCGTCGCGGTCTACACCCGTTTTCGCTGGCACCCGACCGGCGAGTGGTTCGAGAGCCCGCTAATCGAATCCGAGGCCGCCGATGGGCAGCGAGTGTTCCGCGGTCGGTTTATGGCAGGCGAGGGCGAGCCGCACCAGACCGGCGTGCTCAGGTATCGGGTCCTGTTTAGGAACGCAGACGGGCGAGTCGCCTTGCTGCAGCCCGAGGAAGCATCAACGGACGTGAACCTCGCGGCAGACGAAGGCGCCGACGACGCCCGATCGGTTGCCGCCTGGGCACTCGGTGCAACGTGGTACCAGATCTTCCCCGAGCGTTTTTTCAACGGTGCGCCCGAGAATGACCCTCGCGAACTCACGACGTACCCGATGGATTGGGCCGAATCTTGGCTCGACGTTTCGGCTGCAGAGATCGAGTACAACCTCGCGCTGGGAGAGGCGCTGGGCTATCGCCTCGACCCCGATCGTGCAGGAGGGGCACGCTACAACGTTGTCTGGAACCGCCGCTACGGCGGAGACCTCCAGGGCGTCGTCGAAAAGCTCGATTTCCTCGAGGACCTGGGCGTTGATGCGATCTACCTCTGCCCGGTCTTCGAGGCCGGGAGCGAGCACAAGTACGACGCACGCGATCACCGTCACATCGATCGGACGCTCGGTGATCCCGGAGCGCCGCCCACGGAGTGGGCGCCAGTAGAGGGCGAGGCCCAGAGCCCGGCAACCTGGACATTCACAAGCGCCGACCAGTACTTCATCGACGAGTTCCTGCCCGCCTGCAAGGAGCGGGGGATCCGTGTGATCTTGGATGGGGTGTTCAACCACACTGGCCGTGAGCACTTCGCGTTCCGTGATGTCCTGGAAAATGGCGCATCCTCTGAATATGCCGAGTGGTTCAACTTCGAGTTCGACGATGAAGGCAACACGATCGGCTGGGACGCCTGGGACAGGCCCAACGGATTCCTCCCGACGTTCAGGCAGACCGACCGAGGTGACCTTGTTGAGCCGGTTAAGGCTCACCTCTACAACGTCACCCGCCGCTGGATGGACCCCAACAGCGATGGGGACCCATCGGATGGCATCGACGGTTGGCGCCTCGATGTTGCCTCAGAGATCGGGCTCCTCTTCTGGTACGACTGGCGAAGGCTGTGCCGCGCGATCAATCCGGATTGCGTCCTCATTGCTGAGGAGTGGGGCGACGCTGAGCGGTACTTCCGGGGCAACGCGTTCGATGCTCAGATGAACTATCCGTTCGCCAGGGCGGTGATCGGCTGGCTCAGGGACGGCGTGAGCAGTGAAGAGACCGTCCGCAGGCTCCGTGATGTCTTCGACCACGACCCGTTCACAGACCTCGCGCAAATGAATCTGCTTGCCTCGCATGACACCGAGCGCCTCGTCACGATGCTCCACAACCCGGGCCGCGAGTACGACCAGGGCGCTGCCCTCCACATCGGGACAGCTGAGGGCTATGACCCTGGTCAGCCTTCAGAGCGTGCATACGCGCTCGCTGCGTTGGGCATGGCGTTCCAGGCAACCCACGGCGGCTCGCCGATGATCTACAACGGCGATGAGTTCGGCGTCCATGGCGCCGACGATCCCGATAATCGCAAGCCCGTGCCCTGGCCTGAGCTCGGCCCTCAGGGTGACGTTGCAGACACGCCCAGGACCGATGTACTGGAGCAGGCGGCTCGCTGGTTCGGCACGCGTGGGATCGACCGAGTCGGCCCGATTCTTCGTTATGGGACTACGGACTACATCGAGACAGGTGATCCCGATGTTCTCGGATACATACGGGCACTGAATGGGGACCGGGTCTATGTCCTGTTGAATCGCGGGACTTCGATGTTCGACGCCTCTGGGGCGCTGCCCGAGGTCGATGAAGAGGCGGGAACGACCATCGAGCCTCTCTCGGCCCGGATCTGGATGACCCAGAGGCCTCGGGATTTCGTGTGGCGACCAGAAGCCGAACGGAATGACCCTCGGTAGACCCGTTACGCGGCAGAATTCGGCGAGAGTAACTTGATTCGGGGGAGCCGAAGGCTCGGACCTCTAGCAAGTTTTCCTCGACGTTGGGTTCGGAATGCGTTACAGTCGGGTGTAGAGGAAGTCTTCCCGCGGTCGTTGTGCACGGCAAGCGGGGCTAGTTTCAGTCACCGGCTCGGCGGTCGGATCCGGGGATGTGCGAATCCTCCGATGCGTCGAGTCCCGGAACGAGGGAGTACGAAAAGATGATGCGTTGCACGCTGACCGCTGCCGCGGTCGCTGCCCTTGCCGGTCAGGCGATGGGCCAGATTGTCGTTGACGGCACCCGCGATGCTCAGTACGAGCTGAACTTCGTCCAGAGCAACCCCACGAGCTTCGCCGACAACGGTCCTCAGGACCCTTGTGTGGAGGATGTCTCAGACGCCGCGAACGTGATGACGGGTGCGGAGTTCTGCATCCCGCTCTCGGCGCTCGGTCACAATGGCACCGACCCGATCTCCTTTATCGCTGTGATCACCAATGGTGGCCACGACTTCTGGTCGAACCAGATCTCGGGCGGTATCGGCGATGGCATGGGTGGCCAGAATCCAACTGGTGACAACCTTGGCGATCCCCGTGGCCTCGACCTCGGCGCGATCGATGGCAACCAGGTTCTGACGGTCGCCACCAGCGCCGCCACGGCCCCGGTGATCGATGGCACACTCGACGCCGCGTACGGAGCGGCGCTCTTTGTCAACGGTGTTGCGACCAGCTTTGGTGATGGCGATGACGCCGCTGTTGACACCAACACGGGCGACGAGATCAACGCGATCTACGCCGCGACCGACGCAACCAACCTCTACATCTTTGTCGCCGGGAACCTGAACACCGCGTTCAACAAGCTCGACCTGTTCATCGATTCGAACGCCGGCGTCGGGCAGAACCAGCTCCGTGGTGACAACCCGGATGTTGACTTCAACGGCCTCAACCGCATGGGCAACAGCGACCAAGCGGGCGTGGATGCGATGACCGCGACTGCGGACGGTGTCATCTTTGAGCCCGGCTTTGCCGCAGACTTCTTTGTCCAGTACACCCACGGCGACGGCGGCGGCCCTGCGACCTTCTGCAGCTTCGCCGAGATCCTTGACGATCCGAGCATGGCGACCGGCGAGTTCATCGGTGGCGGCACCGACACCGGGCCGGGCGGTGAGCTGATCATCAACGGCAGCATGGGAACGATTGGCGAGGGCGCCTCGATCGCTCTGAACAACAGCAACATCGGCGGTGTCAGCGGGCTCTGCCCGCCCCCGCTGGGCCCGAACGCCTCGTTTGGTGACGAGATCGATAGCGTCTCGACCTTCCTGGACATCCCGAATAACAAGCTCTATGTCTTCGTCGCGGGTAACCTCGACGTGGTTGCGAACAACCCGCTCGTGCTGTTTGTGGACAGCACCAGCGACGGCCAGAACGTGTTGGGCACCGACCAGGTCGATATCGACTTCGGCGCTCTGCGTCGCCACGCAACCCAGGAGATCAATCAGGGCACCGAGGAAGAGCCCGACATCATCGTCACCCCGGGACTGACCTTTGATGCTGGCTTCACCGCCAACAACTGGATCTCGGTCAAGGTCTTCGACATCAACAACCCCAACTCGTTCGTGAACTCCGCCGTGATCCGCGCGAACGGGCGTCTGCTTGATCCGGTCCTATTCGCGAACATCGACTACGGCTCGTTCGACGGCGGCGTGCTCGACGGCGCTGGACCAATCAACTTTGACGGCCCGCAGCTCGACCTCCAGGACGGCCTGCAGGACAACATCTTCGCCAACTACTCCCCGCGGCTTGCCACCCAGAACACCTACCTTGAGTTCCCGCTCCTGGCGCCCGTCGATGAGGGCATCGTGAACGCCAGCGACCTATCGAACTCTGCGGGTGTCACCGACACCGAGGCCGATGCGTTCGAGGCCTTTAGTGTTGACACGGGCATCGAGCTCTGCCTCGATCTCGATGAGCTCGACTGGAACGGCACGGACCCGATCCGCATCGCGGGCTGGATCGCCAGCAGCGACTACAGCTTCCTTTCGAACCAGGTCATCGGCGGCCTCCCGACCGCCGACGAACTGGGCGAGGTGTCGCAGGTGGACTTCAGCATGATCACCGGCGATCAGTTCATCACCGTTGGCAACGTCATCCCGGACCCGCAGCCCAGCGGCTCGGTGTGTGGCCCCGCCGACCTCACCACGACCGGCGCAACACTTCCTGGCCAGCCCGGCTTCGGCGAGCCTGATGAGAACGTCGATCTCGACGACCTCGGGTACTTCCTGGGCTTCTTCCTGAACAACGACGCCTCGGTCGCGGATCTGACCACGAGTGGTGCGACGCTCCCGGGTCAGCCCGGATTCGGTGTGCCCGATGGCTTCGTTGATCTGGATGACCTTGGCTTCTTCCTGAACCTCTGGCTGCAGGGTTGCCCGCAGTAAGCGGCAGCTGCTCTCCGGAGCGGTGACAACCTAAGCTTCCTCAGCCCCGCGCCGGATCCACCGGCGTGGGGCTTTTCTATTGCATAGCCCCGGGTAGGCTCCGGGAGTTTCATGAGTATGGGGTGCGATATCAATGGCCAGGAAGTGGTTCAACCCAGACGATGGGCATGTGGGCAACGGGCTGAAGTTCGTGCCGCTGGCGATTCTGATCTTCTCGGTCTATGCGTACATGTATTCGGTCAGGCCTCACTTCAATAAGGAGGAGGATCTCAGAGCCGCCGAGGCCCAGGTCGAGACGCTGGAGACAGAGCTCGAACAGGTCAACAACGCTATCAAGTCACTCCAGGCCGCGGTGGATGAGACGTCTCGCGAACTTGGGCTCGCGACAGATCGTGAACAGATCGCGGCGGCTGACGCGAGCGAAGCAATCAGTCAACTCCGTCAGCTCGAGGTGATTGTCAGGCGACAGGAGACGCTCCTCGGGGCGGATGCCTTTGCCGTGCGCGAGGCCTGGTTGGAAGCGACCGCGGGGCACATTGAGCGGTTCATCGATGTTGGGGTTGCCAAGTACATGGCGACGATCGGTACGGATCTCACCTTTGACTGGCGACATCATCTCACCAAAGAGTCCGATGCGCTCGTTTCGGAAGCGGACAGCTCGGTTCCTGCAAGTGCCGCGGTGGTGATTACGCGAAACTACCTCGAATCAGTGGAAGACGATGACCCGATCAAAGGGCTATTGGGGCTGAAGCAGGCGTTCATTCCGTATCAGTTCTCCGATGTGCCTTTGCCATCACTCGAGTGAGAGCTTCACGCCGTGTGCACAAAGAAAAACACCCAGACGGCTAGGCCGCCTGGGTGCTGGTGGATCAGGAATCGATGTCGGATCGGATCAGCGACGACGGCGGCCGGTGGCTAGTCCACCGAGACCGAGCACCGCGATCGCGCCCGGCGTTGGGACGAGCGTGTAGCTGAGGAAGGTGCCGGCGGTCGAGGTGACGCCCCACTCGGTGGTGGCGAAGTCGCCCGCGCCGCTGCGGCTCAGGTGGTCAACACCCGGATCGGCGCCGCCACCGGTCGAGACAACATCGAACTCGATGGTGTCGCCGATGCCGATGCCGAGGGCCGAGAGGCTCAGACGCCAGGACTGAGCAGCACCGTGGGTCGAGTCATCGCCCGCGATATCGGTCGAAGCGGCGTAGGTCGCATCGATGAGACCCCACGCGCCTCCGCCGTCGTCGTAGCCGTAGAACTCGCCGCCGAAGCCCGAGCCATTGTCATCGGCCCAGGTCGCGGACCAGAAGTTGATGTTGCGGCCCCAGTCGATGTTGCGGCCCCAGCCGTTGCTGTTGTCGCCGACCGAGTTGCCGGTGTCGATACCGATCGCGTACTTGCCCCAGTTGGTGGCGTCGATGTCGCCGACCAGGTCAACGCGGATGTACAGCCACTGGCTGTCATTGGTGATTTCCACGCTCGAGATATCGAGGTGGCTGAAACCCTGGTCGTCGAAGAAGGGGTGCATGTCCCCGCCGACTCCCGGAGCAATGGCGCGACCCGACGCGTCGTTGTAGACATCGGCTGACGCCGCGCCGGCGACCATTGCAATGGCCGCGGCGAACGCGATGTGCTTCATCTCCCGGACTCCTGTCTCTCGTTTTTAATCCACCGGCGTTACGCGGCCACACACCCGCACGGTCGGCGGAAATCTCTTCCTACGGCCTTAATGTACCACGGGGTGGGCAAGCTTCCAAGTGCGCCAGAGCGAGCCAATCAAATCGGCAAGGTTTCTCCGGCCGTCACTTGGCACAGAAGCCCGATAAGGAAACTTCGTCATTTACCGAACAAAAACCGAATCGCATCCGGGAACCGTTCGGCCCAGGCGGCTTCGTTATGAAACGCGTCTTCATCGATGACCACGAGCAGGCGGTCGCTGCGGAGGCCCGCGCTCTGCAGGCGACCACGCAGGCTCCGGACGCCCTGAACATACTGCTGATTCCGCCGGGCATCGCTTGGGTGGTTGCCCGTCTCCTTGCCGCCGACGCCCACATACACACGTTCAGGCCAACGCTCGATCGTCCTGAGGTACGAGTCCCATTGGAGGGCTCCCGCGATGAGCGGTGGGCTCTCGATCAGCACCAGGCCGAACACGTCCGGGTGCTGGGCACCGGCGAAGAGCGACATTGTGCCACCCAGCGAGGCGCCGCCGATTGCGGTGTGCTCACGCCCGGTCATTGTGCGATATCGCTCGTTCACATCGGGCATGACATTCGAGATCAGCCAGCGGAGGAACTGCGGGCCCGCGGCCTCGCTGTTCGGGTAGACGGGCAACGCCTGATACTCACTCATCCGAGCTCGACCTGCGTGTGGGATCGCAACCATGATGAAGGGCTCGACCTCGCCCGCCTCGATCAGCCGCTGGGCTGTCTCGTCGGCGCCCCATTCGCCGGCCAGCCAGGGGAGCTTCTCGAATACGTTCTGGCCGTCGAGCAGATACAGGACCGGGTATCGCCGACTCGCGTTCGCCGGGTCGGTGTAGCCCGGGGGGAGCCAGACGAGAGCGGTTCGTTCAAAGTCAGAGGCCGGGCCGCCTCCGCCTGCTGTCTCGAGCCGCTCAACGTCTCCTGTGATATCCAACTCTCTGTCATCACTGAGTTTGTACAAGATACGTTCCGGGATGGGCTCGGTCTCTGGGCTAAAGCCCGCAACGGTGAACTCGAAGACCGCTGGCTCGGTGGCCGAACGCTTGCTAGCTGCGGGGATCCGGAGCATGCGGTTGGTGATATCTTCGCCCGCCACATCAACCTCGACGCGGTCCCAGTCGCCCAACGCGAACTTGAACGAGAGGTCCTGGACATTGGTCGGCCAGGGCATCTGGATCTGCCACCGGCCATCGTCGGTCGGGATGAGTCGATGGGCCGGGTCGCCCGGGTTCCAGTTGTTGAAGTTCCCCGCAAGGTGGATGGGCTGGTCAGGATTCGCGGTGCCGCTTGCGTCGGTTACGACAAAACGCAGACCAGCGTCTTGCGCAGAGGCCCTCGGCACGAGCCCCGAAAACAGCAACAAAGCGGCGAGCAGCACAACGATCGAGCGGGGGGTCATAGCCCGGATGCTACCGGCCGAATCCGTCGGGCGCTGGCCCCCGCGAGACGAACGCCTATCATGTTCGTCCAAACTGGGGCGTGTACCGAAGTGGCCAAACGGGGCAGACTGTAAATCTGCTGGCATCGCCTACGGGGGTTCGAATACCTCCGCGCCCATTCGTATCCGACCTCTCCCACCTAAGCGGAGAGCTCAAGAAATCGGATACGAAAGCAGCCGACACTCGATCCGGGCGTTCATGAACGGCGTCCGCTTCGCGGCTCGCAGCCCGACACATCCAGCGAGTTCCCGGCTTGCGGTAAAGATGTGTCCGGTCTTCCCGGCGCACTTCTGCTTCAGCCAGTCGCCGATCCGTCGGTACGTGCCGCGGAGTTCGTTTGTGTCACCCAGGCGTTCGCCATATTCGGGGTTCATGACGACATCGCCCGGTCCGCTGGGCAGCGGTGTTCCTTCAAAGTCGCACACGCGGAAGGTGATGAGATGGTCGACGCCAGCGGCCTGGGCGTTCTTCTTCGCGGCGTTGATCGCGGCCGGGTCGTTGTCTGTCGCGATGATCGGGGGTGGGGGGACCTTGCGAGCCAGCTTTCTCGCTTCGGATCGTGCCTCTTGCCAGGGTTCGGCGATGTCCAGCACCGTGCTCTTGAGCGCATAGTCACTGCGCAGCAGGCCCGGGGCTCGCCCCGTTGCGATCAGAGCCCCCTCGATCGCGAGTGTGCCAGCCCCGCACATCGGATTGATCAGGGGTGTCGTCCCGTCGTATCCCATCGTCAATAGGACCGCCGCTGCAAGGGTCTCACGCATCGGTGCGCTGTGCGGCATCTTGCGATAGCCACGGTCTGAGAGGGGACGCCCCGAAGTGTCAAGGTAGATCAACGCGCGGTCGCCGACCCAGTGCAACGCGAGGACCACGCCCGAGCGATCCGGGCCGGCGTCGGGCCGGGTGCCGGTGTGCTTGAGCATGCGATCAACGACCGCGTCTTTCAGCACGCGGGTTGCATGGAGCGTGTTGTTGATCTTGGGTGTGTCCACAGTCGAGACAATCGAGATCGTCGAGTCTTTGGGGACCAGTCCCTCCCACGGGTAGCTTGATGCGTGTGTGTAGAGAGCCTCCGGGGAAGGGCAACGGAACCGGGCGAGCAGCCAGCGGACATGGCTCGCCGTGCGAAGCCGCAGGTTGAGCGGCATGCACTCAATCAGCGAGGCGCCGACGCCGATCCCGGTTGGATCCTCCTCTTGGATATCGCAACCCAGTGCTTCGAGTTCTGCCCGCAGAACGCCCGCGGTATGCGGTGCACAGCCGACTCTGGTCAGCGCTCGTTTCGTCAGATCGGGTGGACGCACGGGCCGGAGGGTAGTGACGCCGGCCTACCGTTGCGGCTTGCCCGTGCCAGAGCCGGAATGAGCTCAACCGAGGAGCGTTGGACGTGAGCGGAAAAGTCAACATCCTGCTTGTCGGTGGCGGTGGGCGTGAGCATGCGATCGCACGCCGGCTTGGGGCATCGCCCCAGATGGGCGAACTCCACCTCACCTACCCGAAGAACCCGGGCCTCGCTTCGCTGGGCCGCGCGATCGACGTCCCGTTTGACCTCCGCGAGGCCGACCGTCTGACTCGCTATTGCGAGAACCACGAGATTGAGCTGGTTGTCGTCGGCCCCGAGGACCCGCTGGCCGAGGGCATCGCAGACGCTCTCGCGAGTGACAGGCTCGCGGTCTTCGGCCCGAACAAGGCCGGTGCGAGGCTGGAAGCTGACAAGGCGTTCTGCAAGGACCTGCTCAAGTCGTCGAGCATTCCCACCGCCGATGGCCGCGTGTTTACAAACGCAGAGAGCGCAATCGCATATGCCTCGTCGCGCGAGGAGCCTCCGGTGATCAAGGCGGCCGGGCTCGCGAAGGGCAAGGGTGTGATTCTGCCCGCTTCTGAGGCGGAGGCCGAATCCGCGATCCGCAGCATCATGCTCGAGCGTGTCTTCGGCGACGCGGGCGTGTCGGTGGTGATCGAGGAGCGGCTTGAAGGCCCTGAGGTCTCTGTACTTGCGATCACAGATGGCTCGACCGTCGCCATGCTCCCACCGTGCCGCGATTACAAGCGGATCGGCGAGGGAGGGTCGGGCTTGAACACCGGCGGAATGGGTGCCGTGTGCCCGGCTCCCGGTGCCGATGACGATCTGCTCGAACGTATTGAACGCGACGTCCTCGTGCCAACGGTTGATGCCCTTAAACGCGAAGGGATTGACTATCGCGGCGTGCTATACGCCGGGCTCATGCTCACTCCCGCAGGACCGAAGGTGCTCGAATACAACGTACGCTTCGGCGATCCAGAGACGCAGCCACTGATGGCTAGGTTCGAGGGCGATCTCGTCGGCGTGATGCTCGCAGCCGGTCGAGGAAAGCTCGGGAGCTACAACGGGCCCTGGTCATGGCGCGATGGCGCCGCGGCCTGCGTTGTTCTCGCCAGCTCCGGATACCCCGCTTCATCACGCTCGGGTGATGTCATAACCGGGATAGACACCGCCAACGAGGTTGAGGGGGTTCATGTTGATCACGCTGGTACGGCGCTCAATGAGGCGGGCGATGTTGTGACCGCCGGCGGGCGTGTGCTCGGCGTTACTGCTGTTGGGGCCACCCTCAACGAGGCGCAGGCACTCGCGTACGGAGCAGCCGACAAGATCCGCTTCGACGGCATGCAGATCCGGCGCGACATCGGGTCTGACAGTCAGGGCTGAGGGTTAGCCGCCCAGCGCATCGAGCAGCCGAAGCACCGTTTCGGCCGCCGGGCCCGAATAGCCACGGAAAACCGGCCCGGACTGGACAGTGGCAATCCGCACGTCTTCGACGGTTGCGACACCAACCACCGCGATCCCGATCGGTCGCCCCGCATCGTCCCCGAGCCGCACGAGCAGCTTCGACTCGAAACCCTCGGGAGGCGCGATCGACATCCGGTCCGCCTCAAGCTCGGTCAGCATCGCAACAAGGGGCGCGGCCGCCTCAGCGCGGCCTCGCTGTGCGGTCCACGCGCCCCCGACCCGGATGTAGACCGGTTCAAGGTTGTCGGCGGTCAGCCTCGGGCCCGCGGCGTCGAACGGCGGTGGCTGCCGCAACTCGACGGTCGCGATCGGCACGGCCTGGGCATCGATCGATCGCCTCGGCAGGTACTCGACCGCGTCCAGGCCGAGTGCCGCGAGCGCGTCTGCCGGTGCCTCGCCCTCGATCGGACCGAGTGTCGAGCGGACCTCGCCCGTGGGGTCCAGTTGCTCGATGCGCGAGCGGACGCGGACCGCGTCGGGCGTCAGTGTGGATTGACCCACCACATCGAGAACTGTTCGCGTGGCGCCCTCCACACCCAGGCTTGTGATGATTTCGACCGACGCGAGCGCATCGGGGTTGCTGAGTCCTCGCACAGGCCCAACGCCCGCGAGCCGCACGCCTCGGATGGTCGCCATGAGTCGATCCACTCGCTCTGTATCGGCGGGTGTGACGATGGGCACAATCACCGACCATCTCCTGCGTGCCCGCTGGAACGCGAGGGCTTCGGTCCCGTTGGTCATTGCGAGCGTACCGGTGCGCAACTCGGGCCCGGGGGCCGCGAGCGGTGAGAGCCAGCCGCCGAGCCCCCCCGTTAGCGCATCAAACAATGCCGCATCGGTCTGCGCACGGACTGGCTCGCCACTCGCTGGCGTGACGACCAGCTGAGCTAGGCCGCCCAGCGGAGGAGTCACGAACTCGAGTGTCCAGGACCGACCGTCCCGTGCGACAACGCGGACCGACAGTTCCGGTGCAAGCGCGGGGCCGCTCTCGCCTTCGAGCAGTTCGCCCGAGGCTTGTGCGAGGAGCCTGAGCCCACCCCGAACCGTGTTCTCTGTAGCAGGCCAGACGGTCTCCGAATCGCTGAGTTCGACCACCCACCCGCCGACCTGGGTGCTGTAGCTCAGGCGGTCTGTACCGACCTCCACCGAGGCGATCTCGCTGGGTCTTAGCGGTATTAGCACGACGCGTTCGATGGGCGGCGGGGCGGTCACGGTCGGGATCAGATAGAGCCCCGCGAGCAGCAGGGCGAGCATGGACGCAACAATCAGTGGTGTCTTCGGCAAGGCAGCCGATACTACAACGGACTGGAGGGACGCTGGTGGCCAAGCCTCTGATCGGGATCACGACCGACATCATCGAGCACAACGGGCGGGACCGGGCGGCCGCGCCGGTGACGTACGGGCTTGCCGTCGAACGGGCGGGCGGTGTGCCGCTCTTGCTCCAGCCAGGCGCGACAGATCCCGAGCGGGTTGTTCACCTGCTTGATGGGCTTGTGCTCATTGGCGGTGACGATCCGATTATGGAGCCGTTCGGGGTCGCGACCCATCCGGAAGCGGAGCCCGTCCGTCGTGAACGCCAGGAAGGCGAGATGTCGCTGCTCCGCACGGTCGAATCGCTGAGGCCTGAGCTTCCAGTGCTCGGCGTGTGTCTTGGTATGCAGATGATGGCCTTGCTGCACGGTGGCACACTTGATCAGCACTTACCAGAGTCCATCGACCGAGCAGAAGAGCACTGGGAGAACAAACACACGGTGATCCCGCTGGGTGACGATTCGCCGATCCCGCCAGGTGCTGTGTTCAGCCGTCACCGGCAAGCGTTGGCAGATCCGGGATCACTGGCCATCAGCGCCAGATCTCCGGACGGTCTGGTCGAAGCGGTGCACGACCCGGCGCGGCCGTTCTATGTCGGGGTTCAGTGGCACCCAGAACTCAGTGGCGATGACCCGCTCGGGCAGGGGCTCTACGACAGGCTAGTGGCAGCCGCTCAAGCAAGCGCGAGCGAATCGTCCACGCCCAGCGCTTTGTAGATCTCAAGCGTCGCGGTCGAGCGGTTGAGCGTGTACAAGTGGACACCGTCGATCTCGTGGTCGAGCAGATCGCGGCATTGCTCTGTAGCCCAGTGCACGCCAACTCGGCGGACGGCCTCATCGCTCCCGTTCGTCCGGTTGATCGCGCGGAGCAGCGGGGCGGGGTAGCGAGCACCCAGCGCGAGCTCCGCCATTCGCTTCATGCCCTTCGCGCTGGTGATCGGCATCACGCCGGCGATGATCGGCACGCGGATGCCCGCCAAGCGGCATCGGTCGCGGAAGTCGTACAGGTCGCGGTTATCGAAGAAGAGCTGGGTGACGATGTAGTCAGCTCCCTCGTCGATCTTCGCCTTCAGGTTGTCGATATCGTCGAGTCGGTTAGGGCATGCCGGGTGGCCCTCGGGGAAGCCAGCCACGCCGATGCCGAAGCCGCGCTTGTCAGGGTGTGCGCCGGACTCGTTGAACTTCCTGATGAGTCTGACGAGATCGGCGCAGAACGCAAAGTGCTCGTAGGGATCACCCTCAAAGTCGCCGTTGGTCGGCGGGTCCCCGCGGAGCGCGAGGATATTGCCAATCTTGTGCTCGGCGTATCTGGACAAGATCTCGGTGATCTCGCCTTCATCGTGACCGACACAGGTCAGGTGGGGGATTGGGTCCAGCGTCGTCTCTTGTTTGAGTCGAACGACGAGGTCACGGGTCAGCTCCCGGGTTGACCCCCCGGCGCCGTAAGTCACGCTTACGAATGAGGGCATCAGGGGCTGCAGATCGCTGATCGTGGTGAACAGACTCTCGGCGGCCTCCGGCGAGCGCGGCGGGAAGAACTCGAACGACACGGTCGTCCGGCGGCTGCTGAGATGGTCGGCGATGTGCATCCGTGAACCCGCCCAGGGAGTGAACCGAAAGGCCTCGGGCCGGGTCTCCCCGGCCCGAGGCGGTCATTCATCGGTCAGAAATGGCCGGATCAGTACCGGTAGTGGCTGGGCTTGTAAGGGCCCTCGACGGGCACGCCGATGTACTCGGCCTGCTCGTTGCTCAGACGGGTGAGCTTCACGCCCAGCTTGTCAAGGTGTAGGCGAGCGACCTGCTCGTCGAGGTGCTTGGGCAGGACGTAGACCTCGTTGTTGTAGTTGTCGCGGTTCTCGTAGAGCTCGATCTGGGCGATCACCTGATTGGTGAAGCTGGCGCTCATCACGAAGCTCGGGTGACCGGTCGCGCAGCCCAGGTTCAGCAGGCGGCCCTCGGCGAGCACCAGGATGCTCTTGTCGAGGTCATCGAAGCGGAACTCGTCGTACTGGGGCTTCACATTCTTGCGGGTGACGCTCGGATCCCTCTGGAGCTTCTCCATCTGGATCTCGTTGTCGAAGTGCCCGATATTGCCGACGATCGCCTTGTCCTTCATCCGCCGCATGTGCTCAAGCGTGATGATGTCCTTATTGCCGGTCGTCGTGACGAAGATGTCGGCGGTCTCGATGAAGTCCTCAAGGGTCTTGACCTCGAGGCCCTCCATCGCGGCTTGGAGCGCACAGATCGGATCGATCTCGGTCACGATCACGCGGCAGCCCTGGCCCTTCAGGCTCTGGACACAGCCCTTGCCGACATCGCCGTAACCGCAGACAACGGCGACCTTGCCCGAGAGCATGACATCGGTGGCCCGGTTGAGCCCGTCGATGAGGCTATGGCGGCAGCCGTACACGTTGTCGAACTTGCTCTTGGTGACCGAGTCGTTGACGTTGATCGCGGGGAACGGCAGGCCGCCCGACTCTGCGATCTGGTAGAGGCGGTGGACACCGGTGGTGGTCTCCTCGCTAATGCCCTTGACGTCCTCCACGGCCTTCGTCAGCCAGCCCGGGGTCTCGCTGATGATGTCGCGGACGGTCTGGAGGATGTGACCCCACTCCTCGGGGTCGTTGGCCTCATCGAACTCGGGTACGGAGCCCGCGCCCTCGAACTCGGCGCCCTTGATCAGGAGCAGAGTCGCGTCACCGCCATCGTCAACGATCTGGTCCGGACCCGAGCCGTCGGGCCAGATCAGCATCTGGCGGGTGCACCACCAGTACTCGGCCAAGGTCTCGCCCTTCCAGGCGAAGACGGGGGTGCCCTTGGGGGCCTCGGGGGTACCGCCGGTCTCGGTGCGGCCAACCACGACCGCCGCGGCGGCCTGGTCCTGCGTGCTGAAGATGTTGCAGCTGCACCAGCGGACGTCAGCGCCGAGCAGCACGAGCGTCTCGATCAGCACCGCCGTCTGCGTGGTCATGTGGAGCGAGCCGGCGATCTTCAGGCCCTTGAGCGGCTGCTTGCCGGAGTATTGCTCGCGGAGCGCGGTGAGACCCGGCATCTCCTGTTCAGCCAGCTCAATCTCATGGCGGCCCGCGGCCGCGAGGCCCAGGTCGGCGACCTTGAAGTCAATGGCGCCGACGGTGTCTTTCTGAAGCTCCGGGGTCGTGATCGTGGTCATCCAGCGTCTCCCTTGCTGATGTCTTCGGAATCTTGCGAAAGCCGCGAGCCGGGGACACCCCGGATGGCGGCGTGAAAGTCAGTGTTTCGTCATTTCTCCGCCCAGCCAACCGGTCGCCGCGGTGAGACCGGGACCTGTTGCTCCGATCTGTGCCGGAAGATCGCGGACGCGGACCGCCCCGAACCCGGCGGCCCCGAACAGGCGATGCAACTCATCGGGCGCAAAGCCAAGGTGCAGATGACCCATCGAGCGCTTGTACTCATCGCGATCGTGGGCCGCCATGTCAACGATCAGCAGCACACCCCCGCCCCGGTCGGTCCGGAGGATTCGCGCCGATTCGGCCAGCACCTGCTCGGGGTTGGGCATGTGGTGCAACACGAGCACGCACACCACCGCATCGACGGAGTTGTCGTCAAGCGGAAGCTGTTCCAGCTCACCCGCGCGGAACTCGACGTTTGGCCTGTCGCTGAGCCGCTTCTGCGCCGCATCGAGCATCGGCTCTGAAACATCCACCGCGACCACACGCTCGCAGACAGGCGCCAGATGCTCCGACGCGTTGCCAGTGCCGCAGCCAAGGTCTGCAACGGTCCAGTCGGGGCGCACGAGCCCGAGCAAAGCATCGGCGGTAAAGCCGCGTCCGAACAGCTCCTGGCGCATGTCGTCCCACGCGCCCGCCATCCGCCCGAAGAACGATGCCGAGTCCGTCATCCGTTCGGTAAGGACCGCCCGAACCCGTCGGTCGTCCTCCGCAGCTTCCGTTCCGAGCTGAGACGGCAGCGCGTCCCGGCTCGCGAGCCAGAGTGACCGTGCATGGAGTCCGAGGTCGTCGAGCACGACGCGGTAGTACGTGGCCGTGCCCGCCTGGCGCTTCGCGAGCCAGGCGCACTCGCCCAGGATTTTCAGGTGGCGGCTGACCGTTGATTGCGGCATCTGGACGACCGCCGCAAGCTCCCGGACGCTCAGCTCTTCGGACTCCAGGATCCGCAGCAGCCGTAGACGCACCGGCTCAGCAAGGGAGCCCAGCAGCTTGGTCAGATTGGTGGTGGCTTCGGCCTGACGCATCCGCCCGGAGATCCTTTCATCCGTTCATTCGGATGAACTGTAGGATCGGATGAGCGATGGTCAACCCTTGAATATGGGTCTGGGCAAACGGTTATCGGTCGAGTTCTTCGGGCCGGATCGCCAGGCTGGGACCGGGGACGTGACCTAGGCCCTCAAGTCGGCTCCGGACCACGGCGTTGTCAAAGTCGATGTAGGTCGCCATGCGGAGGCGGCGAAACTCCTCGTCCCGGTCACCGATGCTGCCGTAGAAGTCAGCCAGCACGATCTGGGGGGTGACTGACATCCCGCCATCGGCTTGGGCCGCGGCGAGGTAGTACCGCTCGGCGTCGTCGGTGGCGCCCATCCGGACCGCGAAGTCGCCGGCGGTCATGTACGCCATCGCGTCGGGCTCGCGTGCGATCTCGTCTTCGAGGATTCCGCGGAGTCCAAGGAAGTCACCGGCTGCAAAGGCGGCTTCGGCCAGCAAGTTCGTGTACGCGCGGTTCGCCGGTTCGAGATCACGGGCGATCTCGAACCGCTCCCGAGCTGAGGCCGGCCGATCGAGTTCGAGCAGCGCCCGACCGAGTGCGGCCTGGGCCTCGGCGTTAAACGGGGCACGCTCGGCCCACTCGCTGTAGAAATCCGCCGCCCGGTCGTATTGCTCCAGGCTCATCGCCCGGTTGCCGTCGGCCTTAACCATGCTGAGTTCGCGAGGCCCCTCGGAGGCGCAGCCCGCGGCGAGGAGCAAGCCGCCCATGATCGCGGCAGCGGGAACGATTCGGTGGAGACTGGAGCGGGCGGTCATCGGAGGCGGCTCCTCGTAGGGTTCTGTGTGTCACACGCCGGGGCGAACGGAGCCCGGCATCGAGGGAGTGTATCGGACGTGATCGATGGGCCGCGTGAGGGCGATCCGCCGGGTGGGCGTGGATTTGGGCGGACCGTGGTGCTGCGCCACGTACTGCCCGATGGGTCGTGGCACTTTGACTGGCTGATCGAGCCGCCAGATGGCACAAGCCTCGATCGGCTGCCGACGGTTCGGGTCCTCAGCCATCCGGAGCATACGCTCGGCTCGTTTATTGGGTCCCGGCTCGCGGATCACCGCCGGGCCTACCTCCAGTACCAGGGGCCGGTCTCGGGCGGACGGGGCGAGGTCGAGCGGGTCGGATCCGGCTCGTGCATCAGCTTCAGTTGGGCCCTTTGGGTCTGTGATTGGAGGGGGATGGTGATCGAATACCGAGCCGAGGCTCACACCGGAAGCGATGCGGCAGTTGGTCCGTCTGGCGGTGGGGAGCCGCTTCGGATCACGCCGCGCGTGATCGAGCGCCGATAGCTGGGGCATGTGCGGGATCCTCGGAATCGTGGCGACATGGGGTGATGAGCCCGGCATCACGGATGCGCAGGCGATTCGGATGCGCGACACCATGGCCCATCGGGGCCCCGATGGCGCCGGTCTCTGGCGAGCCGGGCCGGTTGTGCTCGGGCATCGCCGGTTGGCGGTGGTCGATCCGACCGATGCGGGGGCGCAGCCGATGGTGTCGGCAGATGCCCGTCAGTCGTTGGTCTACAACGGGGAGCTCTATAACGACGCAGAGCTCCGCACTGCGCTCGAAGCAGAGGGTGTCGCCTTTCGCACGTCGTGCGATACAGAGACGGTGCTTGCCGCTCTGGTGCGGTGGGGTCCCGAGGCCTTTTCTCGATTCCGAGGCATGTACTCGCTGGGGTTCGTTGATCTCGACCGCCGTCGGTTGCTGCTTGCACGAGATCCGCTGGGCGTGAAGCCGATGTGCTGGGCCCGCGTGGGAGGCCGGCTGGTCTTCGCCAGCGAGCCCACCGCCGTGCTCAAGCACCCGGATGTGCGACCCGCGCCTGATCTGGTATCTCTTAGTGCATACCTGACGACGATCCGGACCACCCTGGCCGAGCGGACCATGTTCGACGGGGTCAGATCGTTGCCGCCCGGGACGGTCCTGTGCTTCGACCTCAACGACCAGCGCTTGCAGGAAACAGCGACACGCTTCGAGCCGCCGGAGGTCTCTGCGCCTGTCCGCAATGTGGTGCGTGAGTCGGTCGGAGCGCACCTCCGATCGGATGTCCCCGTCTGCACCCTGCTGAGCGGTGGGCTCGATAGCTCCGTGTGTGCA
This sequence comes from Planctomycetota bacterium, assembly GCA_039186605.1. Lineage (GTDB taxonomy): Bacteria > Planctomycetota > Phycisphaerae > Phycisphaerales > UBA1924 > JBCCZZ01. The sequence goes on from JBCCZZ010000003.1 coordinate 79,684, forward strand.
TTGGTCGCTCGCGAGCAGATCAGCGATCTCCGCAGCTACTGCGCGGGTGCGGCTGACAGCCCGCCGGGCGGCGACTTCGATCATGCCAATCTCGTTGCTTCTCGTCTTGGCACCAGACATCGAGAGGCGCGTCTGGATGCCGAGCGGTTTGATGCGCTCTGGCGGGAGATGGTTGATCGCCTTGCTGTTCCGCTGAGCACACCCAACGAAACCGCGATCCACGCGGTTGCGACCGCCCTGCGGACCGATGGGTGCATCGTGACGCTCAGTGGCGAGGGGGCTGACGAGCTCTTTGGTGGCTACGAGGGGCCATTGCTGGCCGCGCTCGCTCATGTCGAGTCGGGCAACGACGACCCCGGTATGTTCCACGCTGACTCTGCCGCATGGGTCCCGCGAGAACTGAAGCATGCGGTGCTACTTCCTGAGGTGTTCGAAGCGGCGGCGCACGATCAGCAGCTGATTGATTCGTACCGGCAGACGTTCGAGCAGAACAGCCGCGGCGATGAGCCGATGGCCGACCACCTGCGGATGCTGCGAGCCGTGAATCTCACGGGCCTGCTCGGACGCCTCGATACCGCGACGATGCTTGCCTCTGTCGAGGGACGTACACCGTTCGCGGATGCCATTGTGGCGGGCTGCGCTGAGGCCTTGCCGATGACAGCCCGATTCGGCCGAACAGAAGACGGCGTTTTCACCAAACGCGCGCTCCGCGAAGCGTTCGAGGGTGATCTCCCGCCCGAGATCGTCTCGCGGCCCAAGGCAAGCTTCCCGCTCCCGTTCCAAGCGTGGATGGCTCCCGCGATGGATCGCCTCGCGAGCTCGGCGTTCGCCCGCAGCGTTTTCTGCCCAGAAGCGATCGAAACCGTCGCACGCGATCCTTCGGCGCATTGGCATCTGGCCTGGCCCATGGCGAACGTCGCGATGTGGGGCGATCGGTGGTGGCCTCAGGCCGAGCGTGGCAGCATCGGCACGGCCGCAATGAGTTCGGCGGTGTAGGCCTCGGACGGTTCGGCGAGGACACGGTTGGATGGCCCTTCCTCGACAATCTGTCCCTCACGCATCACGACTACGCGCTCGCACATGTGCGCAACGACCGCCATGTCGTGAGTAATGAACAAGTATGCGAGGCTTCGATCGCGCCGCAGGTCGGCGAGCAGGTTCAGCACCTGGGCCTGAACCGACACATCGAGTGCCGAGGTGGGTTCATCGAGCACGAGCAGGTCCGGCTCGGTCGAGAGCGCCCGGGCGATAGCTACCCGCTGACGCTGTCCGCCGCTGAGCTGGTGCGGGTACCGGCCAGCAAACTCGGCCCCAAGGCCGCAGGCATCGAGGAGCGATCCCGCTCTGGCGCGCAGCTCGCGGCGGCTCGACCCGCCCGCGATCATGAGGGGCTCGGCGACCGACCACCAGACTCGCTTGCGCGGATCCAGGCTTCCGCCCGGGTCTTGAAACACGGCCTGAAGAGTGCCTCGCCGCTCAACAAGGCCAGGCTCGATCACCCCCTGGGCGATCGGGGCGAGGCCGACCACAGCGCGGGCCAGAGTGGACTTGCCGCTTCCCGATTCGCCAACGACTCCGACGGATTCGCCCGGCCCGATCTCTAGATTGGCCGAGCGGAGTGCCCAGAACTCGGCGCCGTACCGGACCCCCAGGCCTCGGACTCGGAGCAAGGGCTTCTCGGTGTTTTTTGGTGGAGGCGGCACGGCGCGAGTGTACGGGTACCGCAGCTTGGAATGGCGCTTGCGAGCAGGCCGAACAAGCGTCCGCGCTTGACGGGGCTGCGTTCGGTGGTACCGTTGCTGCTCGGGCGGGTGAACAGCCGCCCCTCACATGAGCGGCCAGGTAGCTCAGTTGGTAGAGCGCGGCATTGAAAATGCCGTTGTCGGCGGTTCGAGTCCGCCCCTGGCCATTCCCGTTCGCGGCCCGTGGATGTTCGGCCTATTTGGTCTCGATCATGTCTGCGTAGCCCCGGCTCACGGGTTCCCCGATCACCGGAGCCAGCTTGTCACGGAGCATCGTGACCAGTTCGCGCCCTCGGGACTCTGCGCAGCCCCGCCCCAGCAATGCCTCGAACTCCAGGAACCGGCCGAGCCTTTCGACGTCGTCGAGGTGGACCCGGACGGGCCCGTGCATCCATAACTCTCGGGTCTTCTTCACAACCGCGCGCACAGGGAGCGGACGCGTCCCGAACTGCGCGATGGCCTCGTTCTCTGAGTAGATCGTGAACTCGCTGATACGGGGCTCCGCGGCGTCTGGACGCTCGTAGCGGATGTACTCGGTTGGCTCGCCCACACACTCGCGCCGTTTGAGCCTTCCGCTCGCAACGTTGTAGTACGTGTCGGTCTGTTCGAGCGTTGCGATATGTGTTGCGCCGATGGTGCGCAGGATGTCCGCTGCGAGCTTTGCGTCCCTGAGCTCGGCCTTGAACTCGACGTTCTTCATCCGCTGGCCTCCGGGGCCTCGATGCCGGCGGCGCCGAGCTCCTCGACAAGCCTCGCTTCGTTCCAGGTTTCGATGCCCAGCGACTCAGCCTTCGCGAGCTTGCTCCCCGCCTTTTCTCCCGCAATGAGCACATCGGTGTTCTTGCTGACCGATCCGGAGACCTTGGCGCCGAGTGTGATGAGTAGGTCGCGTAGATCGTCACGCTGGTAGCGTTCGAGCGTGCCCGTGAGGACGATCGTCTTTCCTGCGAAAGGTGAACTGGGATCCGGATCGGCATCCGCCTCACGGAAATCGGTGCTGTCCAGTCTGACGCCGAGCTTGCGGAGTTCTCTGAACGTTGCCTGCGCCCGATCGCTGTTGAGGTAATCGCGGACCACCGGCGCCGTGAGCGCGCCCAAGCCCGTGTCGTAGGTGTCATCGGGCTTCTCGCTGAGACCGAGGGCCGCGAGCTTCTCCTTGCTCATCGACTGCACAGCGGTCGGCATATATCGCCATAGGTCCGCGTTCGCAAGCTCGTCAATGCTCCGGAAGTGCCTTGCGAGGCTTTCCGCCGTCGATTGCCCGATGTAGCGTATGCCCATGCTCGCGAGCACCCGCGCCATGCCGCGAGTCTTCGAGGCCTCGATCCCGGCAAGAAGATTGTCAACCTTCTTCTCGCCCATGCGTTCGAGTTCCAGCAACGCTTCTCGGTGTTCAGCGAGGCGGTAGATGTCGGCGAAGCCCCGGAGCGGGATCTCCGCGTCGGTCTCTTGTGTAGCGAGTATCTGATCAATGGTCTGTTCGCCCAGCCCATCGATGTCCATCTGCCGGCGCCCGGCAAACCATACGAGTTTCTCGCGCAACTGTGCCGGGCATTCGGGGTTCACGCACCGTCGGGCGGTCTCAAGCCTCGGGTCGCCGGCCGCTTCGGGCGGCTCGATCTCGAGCGGAGACCCGCAGATGGGGCACACCTCCGGTGGCCTAATGGGTTCCGCGTTTTTCGGGCGTTCGTCTGGGAGCGATCGTACGACGTACGGGATGATTTCTCCGGCCTTCTCGATCTCGATCCGGTCGTTGAGATAGATGTCTTTCTGGTGGATCTGGCCGTAGTTGTGCAGCGTTGCGTGGGTCACGGTTGTGCCCGCGAGTATGACGGGCTCCATTGTGGCGCGCGGCGTGATTTTGCCGGTCTTGCCGACCTGATGCTCGACCTTGAGCAGCCTGGTGGCCTTCCGCTCTGCTGGGAACTTGTACGCGATGAGCCAGCGAGGGCTCTTGCTCGTCGTGCCGAGCTTGTTCTGCTCCGCAAACGCATCGACGCGGACTACAACACCATCGGTCGCGTATGCCAACTCGTGGCGCAGTCCGTCGAAACGCTCGATCGACGCGAGCACACCATCGGCATCGCTGCACGCGATGCTCTCATCGGGGGTCGGTACGCCCCACGCGCGGAGTTTGTCGAGCCACTCGGTGTGGCTTGCAACCCGAAGCGATTCGGAAACCTCTCCACGTCCGTGGGCACGGAACCCGAGGTTGCGCGACGCGGCGACTGCTGGGTCTAGCTGTTTTAGCGTGCCTGCGCAGGCGTTGCGCGGGTTCATGAACGCCTCATCGCCTACTTCGATCCGATCCGCGTTAATCCGTTCAAACTCGGCATCGGGGATGAACACCTCGCCGCGGATCTCGATGATGGGCGGCGCGCTGGGGAGTTTGAGGGGCAACGCACGGATCGTTCGGGCCGCGTGGCTCACATCGTCGCCTGACTTCCCATCGCCCCGGGTCAGAGCGCGGACGAACAGGCCATCTTCGTAGCGGACGCTGAGCGCGACGCCATCGATCTTCGGATCACAAACAAACCTGGCACCGCCCCCAAAGAGGCCATCGCTATCGCCAAGCGTCTTCGTGACCCTCGTGATCCAAGCGCGTACGTCGTCGGATGAATAGGTGTTGTCGATGGACTTCATCGGGACCGCGTGGGCCACTGTTTCGAAGCCGTCGATCGGTGTGCCCCCGACTCTCCGGGTGGGGCTGTTCGGATCGTCGAGCTCCGGGTGGTTTGCTTCTAGCTCGGCAAGCTCGGCGAGCAAGCGGTCAAACTCAGCGTCCGCCATAATCGGGTCGGTATCGACGTAGTACGCGCGGTTCGCACGTTCGAGGAGCTCGCGAAGCTCTGAGACTCGTTTGGTCGCCTTCGCAGGTGGCACGGGGCACGCATGGTAGTTGGAGCCCTCGACGCTCGGGCTCGGCCTCTACGATGGCCCCGTGGCGACAGCAGCAACAGACCGAGGCAGGCTGATCGACGGGCGGGGAATCGCGTCGGATCTGCGCGAGCAGGTCAGGGCAGAGGCCGCGGCTCTGCGCCAGGCGGGCGCGGTCGTGAGGCTCGACGCGGTGCTCGTGGATTCGGGCGACAACGGCGCCAGGGTGTACGCTGAGAACCAGGCGAGGACCTGCGAGCAACTCGGCATTGAGTACAGGCTCCACGAGCTTCCGATGGGGGCGGGCTACGACGACATCGCCGGGCGTGTGCTGCTGCTGAACACTGACGATGATGTGTCGGCGGTGATGCTCCACATGCCCCTGCCCGATGGCGTAGACCCGTATCGGGTCCAGCGTCTGATCGACCCTCGCAAGGACATCGAGGGTGTGAACCCTGCGAACATCGGGAATGTGGTGTACGGGCGCAGCAGCCTTGCGCCGTGCACAGGGCTCGCGGTCGTAGAACTCATACAGAACACCGGGATTGAGCTGCAGGGCAAGCGGGTGGTGGTGATCGGCGCGAGCGATGTTGTGGGCAAGCCCATCGCGGTGCTCCTCATGCGGACCAATGCCACGGTTGTCAGCTGCAACAAGTGGACATGGGGGCTTGAAGATCTCGCCCGGACCGCCGATGTGCTCGTTGCGGCTGCGGGCGTGCCGGGCCTCATCACGCCCGAGATGGTCAAGCCGGGCGCGGTTGTGATCGATGTCGGTGTGAACCGTGTACCGGGCCCGGACGGGAAGACTGTGACAGTCGGCGATGTGGACTTCGACCGGGTCAGGCCGATCGCGGGCCACATCAGCCCCGTCCCCGGGGGCGTGGGCCCGGTGACCGTGGCAATGCTTCTTCGGAACGTCGTCCGAGCGGCCCGGCGGATGCGGGACGCGGACTAGACTCGACCCATGCTTGAGACCGCTCTGAGCCCGTTCTTCGCCGTCTCGCGAGGCCTTGTGTCCCCCGCGTTCATCCAGGGCATCGGTTGGATGGAGGTCGTGGTGATCCTCGCGGTGGGGGTCCTGATCTTCGGCGGCCGACTGCCCGAGGTTGGCAAGAACATCGGCAAGGCCATCGTCGAGTTCAAGAAGGGCGTCAAGGGTGTCACCGAGGAGATCGACGCCGAGGCGTCGCGACCCACTGAGGCACGCAAGATCGACCAAGCGTCGCCCGCCGCAACGACGCCGGCTGCTACGACGACCTCGCCGGCCGATCAGCAGAGCAGCTAGCTGCCTGCACCATCTGCTGAGCTACTGCGGTGGTTTGACGTTCGGCTCGCCCTCGCGGGGCTTCGCAGTCGAGCGGCGGATCACCAAGCGGGGATGCAATACCACGCGCCGTGGATTGGGCTGTCCCCCCGGATCCATAATCTTGAGCCGCTCGATGAGCAGCTCGCCCGCACGCTTGCCTGCCTCAACCGCGGGCAACGCGACGGTCGTTAGGGGTGGTGTAGCCATCCGCGCCGGGAGTTCGTCATTGAACGCGACCACGCTCAGGTCCTGAGGCACGCGCAGGCCCAGGACGTGGGCCGACTGGATCAGGAACAAGGCGGTCACATCGTCGTAGCAGACCAGTGCTGTAGCGCCGCCACCGATGACATAGGTCCAGACGTAGTCGAGATGATCGATGTCGGCGTGGTCGAACCCTGGGAGAACCTCAAGACCCCGCTCTTTCATCAGATCGCAATAGGCATCGCGGCGGGCGTCTACCGCGCCGTGACGCAGCCCACGCGGGATGTGACGCTCACGCTCGATATAAGCGTAAGCGATCCGCTCATGGCCGAGGCCAGTGAGGTGCTCGACGAGCTGCGCCATGCCATCGTGTTCGTGGAAGGTGACAGAATCACCATGCTCACCTGCGTAGCCGTTGAGGCTGACGTAGGGCAGCCGTCGGGCCTCGAGTTCGAGCACATCCGCGGGCTGACGGCTCTGCAGCACGAGCGCTCCATCGACCCGCCAGGTCGGCAGCTCAAGGCCCATGCTGTCGGGGTGCAGGAACGTCGTGCAGACGTGCTTGCCCGCCTCATCGCACACGCGGACCGCCTCGCCGATGGCGCTGCGGTTCACGCCCTGGCTCGCCCAGCCAACGACCGCGACGAGGTTGGTCTGCTTCTCCTCCCGAGTGCGCACAACGGGGTTCGGTCGGTAGTTGAGCTTGGCGGCAGCCTCGAAGATCTTCGAGCGCACCTCGGGGCGCACCCGGAAGTTGTGGCTGTACCCGTTGATGACGCGGCTCGCCGTTGATTCGGCGACGCCTGCCAGCGCCGCGACCGCGGCGAGTGTTGGTTTGTCGGTCGAGCGTTTCCGCGTAGCCATCGCGGATTCTCCCGGGAGAGGCGGGCGATCAATGAAGGGCCCGTCCGTTGGGCCCGATGCGGATTGTTGCGGCACTCTGTCCGACGCACAAGCGCTTCGTGGTCAGGAATCTTGCGAAAGACTTGCCCACTCGGAGTGAAAGGTCCCTTGCCTGTCGGTTCGCTGATAAGTATGCGATCCGAAATAGTCGCGTTGAGCCTGCAGGAGGTTGTGAGGCAAGACGGCGCTCCGGTAACCGTCGTAATACGCGAGCGCGGCGCTCATCGCGGGCGTTGGTATGCCCGACTTGGCTGCGTGAGCGACCACCCGTCGCCATCCGGCCTGAGCTTCGGCGATTTCGCCGGTGAAGAACGGGTCGAGCATGAGGTTCACGAGGTCCGGATTGGCTCGGAACGCGTCGTGGATCTTGTCAAGAAACACCGCACGGATGATGCACCCGCCGCGCCAGAGCAGGGCTGTCGATCCGTAGTCGAGGTCCCACCCGCTCTCCTCGCTTGCGGCTCGCAGCTGCGCGAACCCTTGCGCGTAGCTCACGATCTTGCTGGCATAGAGCGCATCGCGGACATCGTTGATGAACGCGTCTCGTCGGTCGGGTGTGATGGGATCCGCGGATACCCCTGGTAGATCCGGCGAGGCCGCCACACGCTCGTCCTTGATGGCGCTGAGCGTTCGAGCGAAGACGGCTTCTGTGATGAGCGTGGTCGGAACGCCCAGATCGAGCGCGAGCTGGCTCGTCCACTTGCCGGTGCCCTTCTGGCCCGCCTTGTCGAGGACCTTGTCCACGAGATCACCGTCGCCCTCGGGGTCCTTTGCACCGAAGATGTCGCGCGTGATTTCGATCAAGTAACTGTCAAGCTTCCCTGAGTTCCATTCAGCGAACACATCGCGAATCTCGCCGTTGCTCAGTCCGAGCGCGTGCTTGAGCAGCCAATAGCTCTCGCAGATGAGCTGCATATCGCCGTACTCGATGCCGTTGTGCACCATCTTCACGTAGTGCCCGGCGCCGCCCCTGCCGACCCAGTCGCAGCATGGGATGTCGTTGCTTGGACCGACTTTGGCGCTGATCGCCTGAAAGATGGGCTTGACCGGCTCCCAGCCATCGGGCGAGCCGCCCGGCATGATGCTGGGGCCGAAGCGGGCGCCCTCTTCGCCGCCCGACACACCCGTGCCGAGGAACAGGAAGCCTTTCTCAGCCAGTTCCCTGGTTCGCCGCTCGGTGTCGGCGTAGTGGCTGTTCCCGCCATCGATGATGATGTCGCCCTGGTCGAGCAGGGGGAGCAAGCCATCGATCACGGCATCCACCGGCCCACCTGCCTTGACCATGATCATCACCCGCCGCGGTCTCTTTAGATCCGCGACAAAGTCTTCCAGCTCGGCATGCCCGTTGATCTTCTTGGTCCTGGCTTCACCCGCGACAAAGTCCTCCATCGTGGAGGTCGTGCGGTTGTAGACCGCGACGGTGAAGCCGTGGTCGGCCATGTTCAGTACGAGGTTCTGGCCCATGACGGCCAGGCCGATGAGGCCGATGTCGGCTTCAGGCATGCGAAAGCTCCGGTTGATGATGGGGTGGTGGGAGACGCAGGTAGCGCACGAGCCACTTCGTGCCCAGATAGAACGGGATCGTATCGACGAGCGCGACGAGGAGTTTGAACACGTATCCCGTCGCGATGAACAGCATCAGCTGCCCCCACAGGCCCCGGTCGTCAGAGATCGGTAGTGCGCCCGCCCAGAAGTGGGTGATCAGGATCACCGCCGTCGTATCCACGAGCTGGCTGGCGAGGGTCGATCCGTTGTTGCGGAGCCAGAGGTGCTTCCCATGAGTCAGTCGCTTCCAGAAATGGAAGACATACACATCGACGAACTGGGCCGCGATGTAGGCCAGCATTGACGCTGTAACGGCGCCGAAAGCGAGTGTTCGGATCTCGAAGAACACCGGCGGGCGACCGGCCTCGTCAAGCACCAGCGAGCCGTCCGTCGTCTTTTCCTCGAAACCGGGCATCACCCCGCCCAGCCAGAGGATGACCATGACGAAGAGGTTCAGCACCAGACCCATCCACACGACCCGGTTCGCGCGAGCCCGCCCGAAGAGCTCGCTGATGAAATCGGTACACAAGAAAGTCACGGGGTATGGGAGCACGCCCACGGCGACGGCGAACACGATCTCATCGGTCGCGGGGTCCGAGTCGTGGTCAATCCCGAATAGCCGGATGAAGCGGCTGATGCCCAGGATGTTGAGCATCGCGAGGGTGCCCAGGAACATGCCGGCGAACAGCAGAAACACCGTCTCACGGCGGGTGTGCAGCTGGCGTTCGGTCAGTTCGGGCAGCCCGGGGTGCGTGTGCTGCTGGCTCGGAAGCGGGTCGTGGGCGTGGGTCACCTGAGCGAGCGTAGTCCGGGCGGGGCGCCGGCTCAGGGGGTACTCTGTGTCCATGACGGATCCCAAGGACGCGGACAAGGATGTCGGCGCCCGCCCCGAGCCCGAGGGCTCGGCGCGCGAGGCCTGGATAGACCGAGGGGTCGAATCGCTGCTCATCGTCGCCGACCGTGCGGTCGAGCCCGCCAGAGTTGCCGAGGCGTTCGACGCCCTTGGTCCGGCTGCGGGCGATACGGCTGTGGACGCTGCCGCCGTGCTCGAGTCGGTCGATCGGCTCAACGATTGCTATGAGGAAACCAATCGGGCGTTCCGTATTGAGCGTGTTGCTGGCGGCCTGCGGCTCATGACCACTGGTGACGCCGCTGCGCTCGTCGCGGCATTTCGCCGCACGCGTGATGCTTCGAAGCTCAGCAAGCCGGCCCTCGAGACGCTCTCAATTATCGCTTACGAACAGCCCATTACCAGGGCGAGGCTGGAAGCGATTCGCGGCGTCGCGTGCGGTGAGGTGCTCAAGACGCTGCTTGAGCGCAAGCTGATCACGATTAAGGGCAGAGCCGAGGAGTTGGGCAGGCCGATGCTCTACGGCACAACAAAGGCGTTTCTGGAGGTCTTTGGGCTCGCGGGTCTGAAAGACCTACCGGCGGTCGCTCGGCCCCCAGCGGCGGGTGCATTCGACCCCCCGGCTCGCGACTCGGCACGAACCGATGCCAAGGCGGAAACGAATCGAGACGAGATGAGCGACGACGAGGCGGGGCCGGCCACGTCCGCGGAAGATCAACCGGCCCCGGAGCTCGTGCGATGAGGACCCGGCTTAGCGGTGTACGGACGCGACGATTCATCGGTGCGGCGGTGCTTGGTATGGGCCTCCTGGCCTCATCGGGCTGCACGACCCGGACCGTCCAGGGGAGGGTCATCGAGGGGCGAGCGAGCATTGCGACGGTGGCCGATCCCAAAGAGGATCGGCTCGTCTCGGAAGAAGACGGGGGCCCCGCGGGTGTTGGTGGCATCGAGGTTCGGGCGTTCACTGACCGGGGCGGCATTCTCGACTCCGCAACCTCTGGGTCGGACGGCAGGTTTAGGCTCCGAGTCCCGGTGCGGTTTAGCAACCGGGCCCGCGTGGAGGCCGAGGGTGAGGGTTATCTGAAGTGCAGCTCGGTGCTCTTTCTGCCGGCCGACGGGCGCAGGGTGCTCGTGGTGCTCGAACCGCTTTCAGGCGGGCGATAGCTCGCACGCGGCGGGGGCCTCAGCCCTGGCCCGACAGCCGAGTGAGCAAGATCGGTGCGGGCGGGCTCGTCTATGTGCTCGTGACGATGTTCATGGCGATCGGCGCCATCAACGCTCAGAACAACCTGCTTTTCTGGCTCTTCGGTGCCGCGCTGGGCGGGATCGTTAGCAGCGGTTTCATCGGCGGCATGGGCATGATGGGGGTGTGCGCGAGCCGGCGGGTCGTGGGCGCCGCTCGTGTCGGTGAACCGGCGCGGGTCACCTATCGAGTCGCGAACATCAACCGCCGGGCGGCTGCGGTCGCGCTCTCTTTCCGAGAACGCGGAGCCCCCATTGATTTCATCGAGTCATCGCTCGCGGGTCTCGCACGGATCGGGCCCGGCGACGAACTCATAACCCATGGGTACGTGCTCGCAAAGCGTCGCGGCGAGATCGAACTTCCAGCGTTCGATGTCTCAAGCTCGTACCCGATCGGGCTCCTGCTCAAGCGGCTCCACTTCGAGCAGTCAACCATGCTCCTCGCCCGACCCGCGAGGGTCGAACTCGCACCTGATCTGCTCCGTCGCGTGCTGGGGGATCAAGGACGCGATGGTGGTTCCTCAAGGGCGATAGGGCCCGGAGAGGAGTTCTTCGGCATCCGCGAGTACAGGCCGGGTGATCCCGTGCGGCACATCGCCTGGCGGTCAAGCGCCAAGGGCTCGGGCCATCGCGTGATGCTCCATACCAGGCAGGCGCCCCGAGCGCTCTGGGTGGTCATCGGTGTTCGACCTACTCCAGAGCCCATCGCTGCACAGGATTGGCGGGAGCGCGCTCTCGGTGATCCGTTCGAAGCAGCCACCACAATCGCCGCGGCGGCGATCGAGGCGGCACGTGACGCCGGACTGGCCTTCGGGCTGCGGATACCCGAACTCGGGATTGAAGTCGCGACCTCGGCAGGTGGAGCCCATGCCGAGCGATGCCTGGACCTGCTCGCCAGCGCGAGCGGCGAGCGGATCGAGAAAGAAGCCGCAGCGTGGAGCCCAGGCTCGCGAGAGGGCTGCTTGTATCTGCACGCGGGCGATGCCAGCAGCGCGCCTCCCGGGGCCGTCTTGGTTGATAGTTTGGAGCCTTCGGCAGTAATCCGAGGATTTGTGGTCGATCGTCCTGGATATGAGCGGGGGCGAGCATGACACGCTACGACCTCCGTTGCTACGCCGCCGCGGCAGTCGCGGTGCTCGCATACTCCGCCGCCGCGGTCGAGTTCGGTTACGGGCTGCTCGTACTGCTTGGGCTCGCGTTGGCGTGGAGGATCTCGGGGGGGCGAGGGGGATCGCCTGTCCCGAGATGGGCGATCAACGTGCTGCTCCTCGGCGCCGCGGTCTTCGCCGGGTTCGGCCTGCTCGACGGGCAGCTCGATGTCAATGACTTTTCTCGGCTCATCGGCGTGTTGCTGGTCATCAAGATGCTCGACCGCAGGGGACCGCGCGACGATGCACAGATGCTCGCACTCTGCGCGTTTCTGACCGTCGGTGCCGTGCTGACCAGCGCGAGTCTGCTGACCGCCGGTCTCATCCTTGTCGAGCTGGTCTTGCTTGTGCCCGCGGTGCTGCGTTTTCAGGTCGCGGCGGTGGAGCACCGCGCGTTCGAAGCTGCACGCCGACTCGGAACTGGCACGGATGCTGGCAAGGAGTCCAGGCCGGGCTTGCCCGCTGTCCTCACGTTTGGGCCCGAGGTCGTTTCGGCGGTCAAGGCCTCTGGCCGTTCGCTCCTGGTCGTCGCTTTCGTTCTGGGGATCATTGTGTTCCTGGTGATGCCCCGGGGCTTGGGTCGGAGCAGCTTCGGGACCTGGGGCGCATCGTCCGCAGGTCGTGTGACAGGGTTTAACGACGAGGTTCAGCTCGGTGTGGGGGGCCTGATCAGCGACTCGCCCGAGGTCGTGGCGGATGTGCAGTTCGTTGACGCCGATGGCCGTCCCGCCACAGGCGAGGGCGAAGTCCTCTACCTGCGCGGCGCGGTGCTCGATGAGTACGACGATGGGCGATGGGTGCGGTCGCAGGAGGCTCGGGAGCGCTCGATCGAGGGCCGGATCTTCATGCCGAACCAGCCCTACAGCATCACGACAGGCCGCCGCACGGGCGAAAAGCTCCTGGTTACGCTCAGGGCGGTCCCGCGGGGCCGTTCACACCTCTTCGCGCTCTTCAGGCCCATCACGGTGAAGAGTGATCGGGGGCAGCGCATCATCCACGGACGTGAGGATCTTCAGCTCGAACGAGTGGGCGGCGCGGGTTCGGTCAGTTACGAGATCGAGGTGGACCGTTTCGGAACCGATCGCTTTGTAGCGCAGAACCGGGATCTCTTGCTCGACGAACCGAGGCCCGAGGAGTTGCCCTCCTTCCCATCTGACGTTGTAGGCGAGTTTGCACGCGACCTGCTCCGTGCCGAGGGCATCGAGCCGGACGCCGCACGGCGCGCTCGCGAGATCGATGAACGCGTCGTGAACCTGTTCGCGACCACACTGATCAATAACTACAGCTACACGCTCGAGGTTGTCGCCTCCACGGGCGATCCTGTCGAGTGGTTCCTGACCGAGGGGCGCATCGGGCACTGTGAATACTTCGCCGCTGCTCTCACCGCGCTGTGCCGCTCTGTGGGCATCGATGCGCGCGTCGTGACGGGATATGTTGCGACCGAGTGGAACGCGCAGACACAGCACTACACGGTGCGGCAGAGCAACGCGCACGCGTGGGTCGAAGCTGAGGTCCTCCCGGGGATCTGGAAGCGATTCGATCCAACGCCCCCCGCCGACTTCGGCGCGATCCACCAGCCGACGCCGACGGTCTGGAGCGAGATCCGCAAGCTGATCCAGGCAGTGGAGTTTGCGTGGGTGACAGGCGTGGTCTCATTCGACAGCGACACCCAACGCTCCCTTGCATCACTGATTCCGGGATTACGCGACGGTGACCGTGACAACGCAGGGCTGATGGTTTCGCCTCGTGAGGTCGCGCGAGCAAGGTCGGAGCGGCGTTGGACTCGGGCCGATGCGCTGCGCTTTTTGAGCTGGGCGGCGCTGTGCTCCGGGATCGTGCTTACGTTCGCCGGTGTGCTCGGGCTCGTCAGTCGGTCGGCGCGCGTGCGCCGTCTGCTCGCCAGCTTCCGGGGCCGCGCACGGCGGGGTGCTGGGTTCTACGAAGGTCTTGTGTCGCTCGCCGCCGCTGCCGGATGCCCGCGTAAGCCCGGTCAGTCACCGCGTGAACACGCACTGGCCGCTTCCGACTACTTCGGGGCGGGGCGATCACAAGCGCTTGCCGTGGCTGACCTGTATTACCGGAGCGTGTTCGATCCGAAGGGCCTATCCCAGACCGACCGGGCAAGGGCGGGCGAGCTGATCCGCGAGCTTTACCGGCTGTGGCGACCAGGCATGCGGCGCCGGATGTCCGGGGAGGACGGGTCCTAGGTAGGCCGAACAGGGGTTTCTCTTCGATTCAAGAGTCCCTCGTGGGGAGCCCCGGTTCGTCGCCCGATCGAGTTCTTCCAACGCGATGGGTGCGATCGCCCGCCGCGGGGGAGGTTCGTCGTGCCCGCAAACCGAAGCAGAACCGAGCGTTGGCGCGAGTGTCTCCGCCAGATCACCGAGCGGGGCGGCGGCATCGAGCTGACACCTGCGCGGCTTGAGACCGATGGCTGCCTCAGCGATCTTCTGATGCGAGTCCGGGTGTTTGACCTCACCGATGAATATGTGCTTGTTGAGGTGCCCAATGCCGCGGGCGGACGGCTCGATCTTGAGCCTGGCCAGCCGCTCATCGGTGTGATGTCCATCGGTCAGAACCGCTGGATGTTCCACACGACCGTGATCGGGACCACCCATCGAGGAAACGAGCGGTGCCTGAAGCTCGAGCCACCTGTGGGCGTTGAGCGGTGTCAGAGACGCGGTTTCTACCGGATATCGACCGCTTCGCTTTCATTGCCAGAAGTGAACTGCTGGCCGTTGCTCGACCCCCGCGCGACATCGATGGCGGAGGCAGCGAGCCGTGCACTGATCCAGGAACGACGCGCGAGCGGTGCGACGGGGCCCGTTGACGCGGATGTCCGAGAGTCGGTTTTACCCGAGGTGGGTCCACCCTTTAGGGCCAGCCTTGTGAACGTTTCTGGTGGCGGGCTCGGGCTCGTGGTCACACCCCAAGACCGTGGTGCGGTCGATGAGCTGAAACACTACTGGCTCGCGGTGGATCTGGGCGATCCGGTGGGCCTCCCGGTTTGCATGGCGACCAAGGTGGTCCACACCCACATCGACAGCGGGATGAACCTCTACTGCGGCATGGCTTTCGAGTTCAGCGGCCGTGGGGAGCACCGGGCGTTCGTGGTCGGGGAGATCGGTCGCTACATGACGGCTGTGCTCGGCACACCTGGCGCGATGCGGGCCGCCTGACTCTGGCTCAGCCCACCCCCAAGCCCTGGGCTGCTAGTGACTTGGCCACACGCTAAGATCATGTGATCCGCGCCCCGTCTGTGGTCGGCGCGGCGACGTGTGAATTTGGGAAGACACATCCCGGCGCGCTGCGGTGCGTCGGTTCGGGCCCGAAGGTTGGCGCCAATGCCGACCCGCCGGGCCGAGCCGCGGGGCGCCGCGGCTCATCATTGGTGGGTTCTTCCCCCAAGCCCGCGAAGGCGGGGCTCATGGGGGTTGTGGGATGTTCTGCGAGGCATTGCTGGCCCATGTGCTGACGGGCAATCCGTCCGTGGGCCAATCAGACACGGTTGGGCAGCTCCTGATCGGGGTGATCGCCCTTGTTGTGGGTGTTGCGCTCGGCGTCGTATTCGCGCGATTGGTCACGGGCAGCACGATCAAACAGGCTAAGGACGAGGCCAAGCGGACCATCGACGCCGCTGAGGCCGAGGCAAAGACCAAGGCCGAGGCGATCAGGCTCGACGCCGAGAAGCAGGCGCTAGCCCGCAAAGAGCAACTTGAGACCGAGGCGGAGTCTGCTCGGGCTGAACTCCGTGACACCGAGCGACGGCTAGGCAAGCGAGAGGACGCGATCGAGAGAAAAGAGGAAGCTCTTGAGCGGCGCGAGACCGATGCCGCTGGTGCTGAGGAAGCCCTCAAGGCTCGCGAGGTCCTAGCGACCGAGCGTGAGGCGGAGGCGGCCGGCCTCGTCGAGCAGCAAAAGACCAAGCTCCTGCAGATCACCGACATGACGAACGAACAGGCTCGCGAGGAGGTGCTCCAGCGGGTCGAGGAAGAGAGCAGGCTTGAGGTTGCGAAGGTTGTCCGCGAGGTGACCGAGAAGGCCGAGGCGGAGGCCAAAGAAAAGGCCCAGGAGATCACGCTCAGCGCGATTCAGCGGTACGCGACCGAGCACACAAGCGAGAGCACGGTTCGCTCGGTGGCGATCCCTTCGGACGACATGAAGGGCCGCATCATCGGCCGCGAGGGCCGGAACATCCGTGCGATCGAGAAGGCGACCGGCGCCGACATCATTGTTGACGACACGCCAGGCGTGATCGTCGTCAGCTGCTTCGACAAGGTTCGTCAAGCGGTTGCTGTGGAGTCGATGGAGCGGCTGATCGCCGATGGGCGCATGCATCCGACGCGTATCGAAGAGATCGTCGCCAAGGTGCGGAGCGAGATCGACGAGAAGGTCATCAAGGCTGGCAAGGATGCGGTACTCGAGTGCAACCTGCGGGGGCTCAACCCCAAGGTCATCGAGGCGATGGGAAAGCTCAGCTACCGCACCAGCTACGGCCAGAACGTGCTGCGGCACTCGGTCGAGGTCGCGTACTTGTGCCAGATCATCGCTGACCAGCTCGGGCTGTCGGGCCGGCTCGCGAGGCGGTGTGGGTTTCTGCACGACATCGGCAAGGCGATGGACCACGAGATGGAGGGCGGACACCCGAAGATCGGAATGGACTTCTGCAAGCAGCACGGTGAAAAAGAAGAGGCCGTGCTCAACGCGATCGGGGGGCACCACGCCGACATCCCCGCGACGACGTTCTATACCCCGATCGTGATGGCGGCCGACGCGGTGAGCAGCGCACGTCCCGGCGCGCGCCGAGAGTCGCTCGAGCGGTATGTTCAGCGGCTCAACGAACTGCAGGACATCGCGATGGGCCATCGAGGGGTTGAGGAAGCCCACGCGATCCAGGCCGGCCGCGAGGTTCGTGTGATGGTCGATGCGAACAAAGTGGGGGACGATGAGGCGTTCCTGATCGCCCACGACATCGCGAAGCGTGTCAGCGAGGAGATGACTTTTCCGGGTGAGATCCGGGTGACGGTGCTCCGTGAGACTCGCGCGATCGAGGTTGCCCGCTAGAGGATTGCGACCAGCGCGCAGATGAGCGGGAGCCTGACGTCGATGGCATCACGCCGCTGCCCGTCCGGCAACGCCGCGAGCAGGGGTGTTGTCAACGCAAGCATTGCACAGACCGTGGTCAAGCCCGCCTGGTCGATTGCAAGCGCGATCCCGAGCACACCGGCTTGGCACGCCGCGGCGATCGCCCATGTCCATCCGATTCCCAGCACCGCCGGAAGCGACCTTGTTCCGAAACGGCTGTCGGCGACCCGGTCGTCGATGTCGCACAGTGCGCCGTCCGCGGTGCCCTGCAGCGTGATGAGCAAGAAAGCCCAGGCATCGGCCGGTAAACGCGTGCCAGGGTCCACTGGTAGGTGCGCACACCAAGCGATGGTCGCGAGGCCCATGCCGACGAAGAGTGCTTTGACGAGCGTCATATCCTTCAGGCGGATGCGGGCCGAGCCTGATCGGGCATAGGCGAGAACACCGAGGATCGCGAGCGGCACCAGCGCCACAAGCCTGACGCTCATCGCGGCGATCAGGATGAGCGCCACAACGAGCGAGGTCACGGCGCTCACGCGGACAATCCCCGAATGCCGTCGAAGGAATGCGTGTCGCGCTGGCTGGGCATAAAGATCTGCGGCGTCCAGCCAGCTCTCCTGGAGCTTGACGCGATCGAGCAGATACAGCCCGAGTCCCATCAAGAACGCGGCGGCGGTGGCTCCGGGCGGAGTATCAGCACCCGTCGCGACACCGAAGAGCCACACGCACCCAGCCAAGTATGAGGCCGCGTATATCGCGAGGTCGCTCGGGATCGCGAGTCCAGCGCGGCGACGCCGGTTGGTCACGGGCGGTTTTCCCAGCTCCATAGGAGAGCCGGATCGCGGACGAATGTTGTGACGCCGGCGGTGAGGCGTTGTGCGAGGCGATCCATGGCACGCTGCTCAGCCGCATCGCGCAGCTCGGCTGCCAACGCATCCCGCTGCTCCTCGAACGACGTCTGCGCGGCGGGGAGTGCCGACTCGACCAGGAGCACCGCAAAGGCGCTGTCGAGCGCGATGACCGGGGCAACCCTGCCAGGCGGTGTGATCCGAGCCGCGGAGCGGAGTGCTGAGGGGTAACGCTCCGACTCGAGCGGGAGACGCTCGTACAGCCCGCCGCGAGCGGCGGACGGGTCGATCGAGTGCTCGGTCGCGAGGCGAGCCGCGACGTCGATCTTGGCGGTTGATGGTCCGGTGGCGCGACCGATCTCTGTGGCGATCGCTGCAGCTGCTCGCTCAGTCGGAACCACGATGAGGCGGACCCGGACCGCATCTCCGAACCGTTCTTCGAACACACCGCGCAGGTCGGTCTCGGTTGGCTCGGCAACTCCACGATCGCGGGCAAGGAGCCGGAGGGCGGCGTTTCGCCAGACCGCACGGTCGAGCCGCAAGGGGCCTAGCCCGCGGCGGGCTCGGATCGCGTCGGCCCCCCCAGAGCCCGCGCCAGCATCGATCGCCCGTTCGACCAGTCCCCGCTCTTGTTGAACGAGTTCGTCGGTGACTGTCAGATTCAGCAGGCGGAGCTCGTCGGCGAGTGCAGACTCGAGCACAAACTCGTTGAGAACCGCGGCGCCCGCGGCCTCTGCGAGCCGCGGGAAGAGATCGTCTCGGTTCAGGGAACGGTTCTCGACAATGGCACTGGGGCCCGGTTGCGAGGCCCGACGCGGTGTGTCGGCGGCCGGATCTGGCTGACTGGTGCAGCCTATGAGTACGTTGACAAGTGCAAACGCAGCGGGTATAGCTGGGCCCAGATGGCTCCAGCGTGGGGTTCTGGGAAGTATGAGCACCCCTGAGCGAATGCGGGCCGGCCGGCTGTTGTCAAGCCGGACGGCCGGAAAGGCCCGAGAATCAAGAGGTTGAACTCCGCTACCTGGGGCATTGGGCGAACCTTTTTTGGTGTCGTTATGGATCCGGTCGGTCCGGCATGCCGTATCCCTCGCTACCGGATCGTAGAGGTCCGTTTCGGTCGTACTCTCGACCGGCCTAGATGCGGTTTCTTCCGGGTGTTCTGATCCGGAATCCGCTGGAATCTGGTCGTAATCGAGTGTTGGTCGAGGAATGTTTTCGGGGCATCACCGGGTTTCCCGGTGTCTCGACAGAGCAAAACCTGTCAGGTACTCTGTGTGGCCCTTTTGCGTGTGCGTGTGTCCCAAGCTCTCGTGGCGTTGGGACTGATCAACGGAGGTTTCTCAAGATGGCGTTCAAGACGCGACGTGCCCGGAAGGGCTTTACGCTGATCGAACTGCTGGTGGTCATAGCGATCATCGCTCTTCTGATCGGCATTCTGCTCCCGGCACTCGGCGAGGCCCGCAAGGCCGCCCGCTTGGCGCTGGCGCAGAGCAACATGAAGCAGATCAACACCGCTGGTTCGACCTGGGCAACTTCGAACGACGACGAGATCTGGACCTTCAACTGGAAGGCCGGCGAGAACGCGAACGATGAGTTCGCTGACTTCTTCGAGCCGATCCCCGAGAACGATAGCGACCTGACGGCTGCGGCCCGGCAGGCCATCTGGATCCTGAAGACGATCTCCGCCGACACGAACGATGCGTTGTTCGATGAGCCTGCGGACAACTGGATCCCGCACGTCATCTACTCGCACCTCGTTCTGCTGCCGTTCATGTCGAACAAGGTCCCCGAGGAAGCCCTGATTGATCCGGGTGACTACGTGCTCAAGGACTATGCGGACAACTACTCAGACTGGTGGGAGACCTCGGTTTACCGCCCGGACTGGGGCCGTCGTCTGCCTTCGAACACCGCGTTGTCGCTTGGTGGGTTCCGCTCCTCATACCGCACCGTCATTGCTCACTATGACAAGATGCAGAGCATTCCGCTTACCGGCGATCGCCGCGAGCAACGGATCTACGCCTCGACCAGCAGCGGTTACATCGTGGAGCTCGGGCAGGAGTCCGAGTTCAGCGATTACGGCGACGACTTCGCCTCCAACCCGCTTGGGCCGCAGGCAACCAGCAATGTCTCGTTCCCTTCGCAGAAGGTCATGCTCCACGACTCCTACCAGCGTCACGCCGGTCGTGAGATTCTCTGGTTCGGTTACCCGGACGCGAAGGTCCCGGTCACGATGTATGACGGATCGGTCAGTGTTCGTCAGACTGGTGACTCGAACCGCGGCTGGAACCCCTGGGATGGCAGCCTCGGCAACATCACCGTGTTTGAGCACCCATTCTACGGTGGTCTCAAGCCCAACTCGCCCAACCGTCGGACCTTCCAGGGATCCGAGGTTGACGATGTTGAGGTTTGGTATGACCAGACCTACTCGGGCCTGAAGGGTGTTGACTTCGGCGGCGAGCCGGTGTTCTTCGAGCGGGGCAGCGCGAAGCAATACAGGCAGCTTGAGTGACCTCATCACGCCGGTAGTCCTGCTTCCGGCAAACGATCTACAAAGCGGCCCGCGGTCGAAGATTCGACCGCGGGCCGTTTTCGTTCTCACTCTGCGGTCTAGACTCAGCTCGGTCGGGAGAGCGTCTTCTCAGCGGAAGCTGGAGGGTGCTCGATGATCGTTCTCGTTGCTGACAAGCTGGATGCTGCTGCGCTTGAAAAGCTCCGCGGCACTGGATGCGATGTCCATGTCGATCCAACGCTTGGGCCCGACACAATCGCGGCGGAAGCCGAGCGTATCGCGGCTCAGATCCTTGTCGTCCGGTCCACCAAGGTGCCAGCGTCAGTCTTTGGTGCGGATACATCGCTCCGGCTCGTGATCCGTGCTGGGGCCGGGTACGACAACATCGATTGCGTCGCGGCGTCGTCCGCTGGCGTGTCGGTCAGCAACTGCCCCGGCATGAACGCCGTCGCGGTCGCCGAACTCGCGATGGGCCACCTGATCAACTGCGATCGGCGGCTTGTCGATCAGGCGGCCGACCTGAGAGACGGGCGCTGGGACAAGGCCGGATACGCCAAAGCGCGAGGGCTCAAGGGGCGGACACTGGGCGTGGTTGGTGTCGGCGCGGTCGGGCAAGAAGTTGTCATCAGAGCCCGTGCTTTCGGAATGAATGTCAAGGCATGGTCACGACGAATGACGCCCGTTCGGGCGATCGAACTGGGCGTGGAGGCGGCCAAACCTGGGCGAGAAGGGTTGCTCGAGATGCTTTCGGGGTGTGACGCGGTAAGCATTAGTGTTGCCTCAACGCCTGAGACTGAGTCGATGGTTGATCGCGAGTTCCTCGCGGCACTTCCCGAAGGTGCGTACCTGGTCAACACCTCGAGGGGCAAGGTCGTTGATGAGTCGGCGCTCGCGTGGGCCGTGCGCGAGCGGGGGCTCCGAGCTGGACTCGATGTCTACAGGGATCAGCCGGCGCAGAAGACCTGCGCTTGGGAGCAGCCACTCGCCTGCTTGGGGGGTGTCTGGGGCACGCACCACTGCGGGGCGAGCACGGATCAGGCGCAGGTCGCGGTGGGTCAGTGTGTGGTTGAGATCGTCCGAGAGTTCGCGGCAACGGGCTCGGTGCTGCACCGTGTCGCGGGGCCGGCCGATACCGTGAACGCCTGAGCGTTCTGCTGGAATAGAGTCTCGGGTCAACTGGCCGGAGGGTGTGAAGCCATGACCAGCGTTGCGATCGATCGCGTGTTCAACTTCTCGGCGGGCCCTGCGGTCTTGCCCGAGCCCGTGCTCCGCCGAGCCCAGGAGGACATCTGGAACCTCGCGGGTACGGGGATCGGCATCCTGGAGCACAGCCACCGAGGCAAAGCGTTTGGCGCGGTGCTCGAGGAGGCTGAGGCGCTCTGCCGCAAGGTCGGCAACATCCCTGACAACTACAAAGTGTTTTTCATGCAGGGTGGCGCGACGAGTCAGTGCTATCTGGTGCCCGCCAACCTGTTGGGTCAAGGAAAGACGGCGGACTATTTCCGTACCGGCAAATGGGCGAAGGACTCGGTCAAGGAAGCCCGCTTCTACGGGACCGCTCACGTCTGTTACGACGGCGAGCCTGACAACTTCCGCCACCTGCCTACACCCGACGAGATCAGCCACTCCGATAACCCGGTCTACGTCCATTTCACTAGCAACAACACGATCATGGGCACGCAGTGGGCAGAGGAGCCAGCCTGTCCCGACGGGGCGTTCCTGGTGTCCGACGCGTGCAGCGATATCTTTAGCCGGCCGATCGACTTCACCAGGTACGGCCTCGTCTACGCGGGTGCCCAGAAGAATCTTGGCCCGAGCGGAACATCACTGGTCGTCGTCCGAGAAGACCTTCTCGAGAACCCGCCGCGCGAGCTCCCCATGATGCAGAGCTACAAGCTGTGCGCTGAGAAGGGGAGCATGCCGAACACACCGCCGACATTCGGGATCTATCTGATGGGCCGCGTGTTCGACTGGATCCTCTCCGAAGGCGGACTCGAAGAGATGGAGCGTCGAAACCGTGCGAAGGCCGAGCTGGTCTACGGAGCGCTCGACGCCACGAGCGAGTTCTTTGAGTGTCACGCTCGCGAGGACTCGCGGTCACTCATGAATGTGACTTTTAAGACGGGCGACCCGGAACTCGACGCACGGTTTGTTGCAGAGGCGGACACAAACGGCATGAACGGGCTCAAAGGGCACCGCTCGGTCGGGGGAATGCGAGCGAGCATGTACAACGCTTTCCCACGCGAGGGCGCGGATCAACTCGCTCAGTTCATTCGCGACTTCGCTCAGAAGAACGGCTGACGCGGGCTCACTGCCGGAGTTTCCGAAGGCACGCTGATCGGACCGTGGTGAGATCGATCCGTTCCATCATCCGGACGTTCGCGTCGTTCTTGTGATCGAAAACATCGCTCATGTATCGCATCTGGATCACGTCGTCGTCCATTCGGTAGGGGCCCACCTGCCCGGTGTCGGTAGGGCCGAAGAGCGCGACGGTCGGGCGCTCGAATCCCACCGCCATGTGGAGTGCCGCCGAGTCGTTCGCCACGACGAGTGATGCGGACTCAATGACACACAGCAGCTCTTCGATCGGGGTCTTCCCAACGAGCGCGTGGGTCCGCGAGTTGGCTGCGGCGAGATCGATCAGCGGCTGACACTGCTCCTCTTCGCCAGGCCCTCCGACGACCGCGATGTGGTTGGTTCCCTGATCGAGGAGATCTCGCGCGAGCGCGGCGAACCGGTCTGCGGGCCAACGCTTGCTCGCCCACCGGCTTGTTGGCGCGAGCACCACGGGCCGTTCGGTGAGCCAGGGCCACTTCGCGCGGGCCCTCCCTCGTGCCTCGATGGAGGTGTGGAGCGACATCTCGCGGACGGCAGGCGCCCCCGCGGCCTCCGCGAGCGAGAGCATCCGGTCCACAGTGTGCAATGACGGGTCGATCGTGTGCCGCTCGTTGAGGAACAACCAACCCAGCTCGCGTGCGTTGCGATCGCCAACGCGGCGTACAGCTCCTGTGCGCCATGCGATAAACCCGCTTCGGAACAGCCCTTGGCAATCCAACGCGAGGTCGTAGTCACGGCCTCGCAGTTGCTTGAGCCAGCGGAAGAAAGCCGCGACCGTTCCGGGATGATGGAGCTTCGCGAACCGCTTTCGTTGGAACGGGATCGCCTCATGCAGGTCGGGGTGTGACGTGATCGCGGGCGCAAACGTGTCCTGGACGAGCCAGTCGATCTCCGCTTCGGGCCACCGGCGCTTCAGGCTCACCAGTACGGGCACCGTGCGGCATACATCGCCGAGGGCGCTGGGGCGGATCAGGAGGATCCGCTTCGGGGCTGATACGCTCGGGTCAGGCAAGGCGGAGATGGTACGGAGAACGCCATGACTCGGCTCGTATTGGTTCTGGCGCTGTGCCTCGGACATGCTCAGAGCGAGGCGATCGAATCGTACGATGTGATGCCCGTTACCGCCGTTGCAGGCTGGGTGTACGACCCGCTGGGCGAGGCCGCGGAGCCGGCGTGGGAGGCCTTGGCACGGACCGCGCTCGCGAGCAACGCTGTCGGTGCTGATACAGCGGGTCCGGTTGGCATGCTGCTGGGCTCATCAGCACTTGCGCGGCACCCGCACCGTGTGCACTTTGTCAGGCGGGGTTTCGATCAGGCCTGGTCTTTCTGGCTTGAGATCGATGCTTCGCCGGTGGATCAGCAGCGACTGCTACGCAGCTTGCGAGCGATCCTCCGGGGCATTGCCCCCGGTGGTGCGCAGTCACTCGACAGCCCCGAAGATCCGGAGAGTCAACGCCCGCCGCTTTTCCCAGGCCGCCTCCAGGGTGTGGCGTTCCGTGAGCCAACATGGGACGATGGATTCGAGGTGTTCTGGACCTCGGAGCCAGAGCGGCTCCTGGTCAGCATCGGGCATTTCAGATGGCGGGAAGATGGTGCATTACCACCGGCGTGGTGCGAGGAGTTCCGCAAGCAGGCCGAACCTAGTCGTCCAGGGCTGCTCGAGCTCTATGCCGACGTGGACGCGATGCGACGCCTCTCACCCGATGGTTCCGGCGATCGTCTTGAAGACATGCTTCGCGCCCTTAGCGTGCCGAATGCCCAGGCATTGATGATCCGTGCCTGGGACGCTCGTGATGTCGTACGAGCGCGGGCGCTGTGGTCACCCCGGAACTCGCGGATTGAGGATGTTCGACAGCTCGACCTCGCAGAGGCGGGCTGGCCCGTGGCGCTGCTCGGCACGCAACCCGGGGATGGTGGCTCGTTGATCGTGCTCAGGCAGGCGGTGATGGCGTGGCTCCAGGCTGGGCTCCGAGCGGCTCTCGCTTTCGAGCAACCAGGCGTTGACCGTGCTGCAGCCGAAGGGGCGATGAACGCGTGGGTTGGCCGGTGCCGGCCATCGATCGCCAGGCTTGCGGCGGCACTAGGGCCCGTCGTCGCGATCGCTGATGAGCCCGGACCTCCGCACGCCATGCCTCTGCTCGGTACGGCACTGGTCCCGCTGCGCGGGAGCGGCGAGCACGCCGCCGGTGACCTTGGTGCGATGCTTGAAGCTGCGGGGCTGCGAGTCGTCCGGCGCGAGAACGCGTCGGGCGAGGTCTGGTCCGTCGCCTTGTTGCCGGAACGCATCGATCTCTTCGGCATCCTGCGGGGGCTCAGCTGGACCACGCGGCCCGGGCCCTCGGGCCCAGTGCTGATCTTGGGATGGACCGAGTCATCGCTGAAGGTTGCCGAGGGTTGGCTGGCGGCCAACTAGCGAGCCGGATATGTACAACTCGTGCGATCTGTTTCCCAGACAGTGATCGTGCGCAGTTCACCGCCGCGCTCGCGAACCGCCGGCTCGAGCCGGACGAAGCAGACCTTTGCGATGTTCTCGACCGATGGGTTCACACCGCCGGCGTCCTGCTTGAACTCGGTGGTATCGACATTCAGGTGGGTGTGGTCGAATGCATCAATGACGCACGCCTCGGTGAGCCTGGTGAGGTCGGCCTGTGTGAATGCGGACGCTGGATCGACCGCGACAGCCGGCTCGACCTGGTAGTTGTGTCCATGCCCCGAGGGGTTGTTGCACTTGCCAAAGCGTTCTCGGTTCTCGTCATCGCTCAGCGACGGGACGTGCAGTCGGTGGGCCGCGGCGAAGTCGAAACGCTGGCGGAGAATCACTTTGGTCGGGTCAGACATCTCGATGCTCCAGGCGTGGAAGGGGCCCAGTCTCCAGGTGAGCCGTTCGAGGCGGACGGGCAGGGCTTGGGCCACAGCGCGAGCGAGCGGCTCAAGCAGTTCGGCGGGGTCGGCTGTCGGTGACTCAGTCGCCGCACGCTCAAGCATGGGCACCGCGGTCGATCTCACCGCCTGATCAACCGTCTTAATGTTGACGAGGTATCCGGTGGTCGGATCGGGGGTGCCAGAGCAGGCGGCATCAATCTCGTAGTACCGAGCCAGTCCATCCGGACCGGGGTTCCCGGCGAAACCCGACGATGCCAAGGGGCTACGGTCTGGTCTCGGATTGATGAAGAACCGAACCGTGCGCTCGAGCGTGACGTTCACGGGACAGTCTAGTTCGCTACCCGCGGCGTTCCGGACGCAAAGAATGACACTGGAAAGGAAGGCATCGGAATGACCATGATCGCGATCACTGCTGCGGCCGCGCTGATGGCGGGAATGCTCGCCTCGGACCCCACGGATACCAGTCTTGATGATGCCTATGTCTTGGGCTTCGAACTGCCCCGGATGGGCGGCGAGGTCCAGGAACTCAGCGACTACGAGGGCAAGGTTGTGCTCATCGTCAACGTCGCGAGTCGTTGCGGCCTGACTCCGCAGTATGAAGGGCTCCAGTCGCTCTACGAGGCGAAGAAGGACCGGGGCTTCGAGATCCTGGGCTTCCCAGCAAATGACTTTGGCCGGCAAGAGCCTGGGTCCAATGAGTCGATCCTGGAGTTCTGCTCGGGCGAGTACGGCGTGACCTTCCCGATGTTTGAGAAGGTGGTCGTGACGGGCGAGGACGCTACGCCTCTGTACCAGGCCCTCGCGAGCCAGCCCGAGCCGATCGGCGGCGAGCCCCGCTGGAACTTCACGAAGTTCCTCGTGGACCGGGACGGGCGGGTCGTGGCGCGGTTCGGCCCGCGGGTGGCTCCGGAGGCCGCAGAGCTTGTCGAGCAGGTTGACGCATTACTGGGCGATTCCGACAGCTAAGTGTCTTGAGCTCAGCGAGCCTGAACACGATCTTCACAACGTGTGCTTGAGTTAGGCCGTACGGGTTCTGGGGCAGGTTCTCGTCCCCGAGGCCCGCCCGGTGCAACAATGGTTGTACGGCTCGGGTACCCGCCCGAGGCCGCTCAGGCCGAAGGGAGTCTCGAATGAACCCGCTTATGCGGTTGTGCCTAGGTGTCGTCCTCGCTGGCGGCTTTATGACCGGCGACGCCCGGGCCCAGAGCCTCGATCCTGATCTGCCGGTCTACGAGGCAGCTGCGGGCGTCGATGGCACCATCAAGAGCATCGGTTCGGACACAATGAACAACCTGATGACCGGATGGGGAGATGACTTTCGTGCTTTCTACCCGGCGGTCAAGGTGGAGGTCGAGGGCAAGGGGTCTTCGACGGCACCTCCTGCACTCATCCAGAACCAGGCGAACTTTGGGCCGATGAGCCGCCCGATGAAGGGCAAAGAAATCGATGCTTTCCAGAAGCAGTTCGGCTACGAGCCAACTCTTCTCAGCACCGGCATTGACGCCCTCGCTGTCTTTGTCCACAAGGACTGCCCGCTCGACGAGATCAGCCTCGATGACCTGGAGCAGGTCTTTAGCGTCAACGGGCCCGACATGACCTGGGCCGACCTTGGCGTCAGTGATCCGGCCTGGCGCAACGAGCCCATCAGCCTCTACGGACGCAACAGCGCGTCGGGGACCTATGGCTTCTTCAAGGACAACGCGCTGGCCGGTTCGGACTTCAAGAGCTCAGTCAAGGAGCAGGCCGGCTCGGGCGGCGTGATCCAGGCGGTCGGCAACGAACGGTTTGCGATGGGTTACTCGGGCATCGGATATGCCACTGCAAACGTCAAAGCGCTGAGAGTGAGCCTCGATGGTATTGATGCGTTCGAGCCCACTGCCGAGAACAGCCTCAGCGGTGACTATCCGCTGGCCAGGTTCCTCTTTGTTTACATCAACAAGGACCCGCGCCAGGCGCTTGACCCGCTGCGTGAGCAGTTCATCCGCTTGATCTTTAGCCGTCGTGGCCAGGACACAGTCCTGAAGTTCAACTACATCCCGGTGCCCGCGGATATCGCCCGTGAGCAGTTGGAGAAGTTGGGCCTGGAACCGGGTTTCTAGGCTCTTTCTTGACCGCTCGTTTTCCGCTCGGGCTCGTGGGGACGGACGCATGACCGAGACAGGATCGACGCCCGCGCGGCGCCGGACCACGGCTTCCGTCCATCTCTGGGATAGGACCGCCGAACTCGTCATCACGGCCGGCGGCCTAACGGTGCTCGGCGCTGTGCTCGCGATCTGCGTTTACCTCTTCTATGAGGTTGCACCGCTCTTCAGTCAGGGCGAGATCGAGGAGACAGGCAGAGGAGCGGTCGTAACTGATTCCGCTGCCTCGGCTCCCGCCGAGGGGCTCATCACCGACGAGTTCGGGGAAGCGGCGTTCTGGATGCGCCCGAGCGGGGCAGTTGTCACACTGCTCATCGGCAATGAGCCTGGTCGTGTGCTGACGACGTTGCCGCTCGCGGCCAATGGAAAGTCCGTCACCGTCTGGTCCATGCGCCCGGGCGGCCAGGAGATCGCGCTCGGATTTGACGACGGCACCGTGACCTATGGGGCCATCGGATTCGACTGGCGCGTGGTATCGCCTGACCAGTTGCCCGAGGCCGCACGCTCGCTCGAGGTCGGACAGATCATGACGCTGGCAGATGCCGGCGATGACCGTTCGCCCGGCTGGGTCAGCCGACCCCGCGAAGACCTCTTCAGGGTGAGCGAGCCCGAGCTAGAACTTCGGCGGCCGTTCCGAGTGGGTCGATCCGAGTCACCGGTCGTCGCGCTTGACTACCAGGTTAATGCGGCAGGTCGTCGGGTCTTGGCGGTTGCACGGGAGGATCGTACTGGTGCGTTCGCGCAAATCCGTGAAAGCCGCCCTCTAGGGGGTGGTGCTCCGAGGGTTCGAACCACGGTTTGGGATCTGGATCTCGGTGGCGTTACGCCCGATTCACTGTTTGTCAGCGCGGACGGCGCCGATGTGCTCGCGCTCGATGGTGACGGTGCCGTGCGGCGTTTCGGCACGGGTGGTGTCGCACGCGACGAGGCAATCCCTGTCGTCGAACAGCGGAGTCTGTTGCGCGAGGGTGAAGAACTCACCTCGATGGGCTGGCTCTTAGGAGCGCAGACGCTGCTGGTCGCCGGATCAGACGGCGGTGGTGGTGCCTGGTTCGTGGCACCAGAGCGTGCGGGTGGGACAGACGGACGGGCACTCGTCCGTGCACACCCGCTTCCAGTGGGCGATGGGGCTTATGTTGCGTTTGGACCTGCGGCGAGCGATCGGCTTGTCGCTGGGCTCACCGACGCCGGGGCCTTGCTGGTCTGGCATCAGACGAGCGACAAGCTGATTGCGTCAACCCAGACGGGCGCTTCGGATCCGGCACTGGTTGCGCTATCGCCCCGTGGGGATCTCGTCCTCGGGGCTTCGAGTGACGGCGGCTTCTCCCTCTTTGGGCTTGAGGCCGGTCACACCGAGGCGAGCTTCAAGTCGGTGTTCGCCAAGGTGCACTACGAGAACACACCCGCGCCCGCGTGGGTGTACCAGTCATCCGCGGGCTCGGACGCTGCTGAGCCCAAGCTGAGCCTCACCCCGTTGATCTGGGGAACGCTGAAGGCGACGCTCTTCGCGATGCTGTTCGCGGTGCCCGTGGCCGTGCTCGCGGCTCTGTACAGCAGCGAGTTCATGAGTCCCGAGCTGCACAAAGTCGTGAAGCCGGCTCTGGAGTTGATGGCGTCCCTTCCGTCGGTGGTGCTCGGTTTCGTTGCGGCGTTTGTCGTCGCCCCAATCGCGGCGGAGCACTTGAGCGAGTTGATCGCGGGTGCGTTCGTATTGCCAGTGGTGGCGGTCATCGGTGCCACAGCCTGGCAAGCGATTCCAGGTCGGATAACGCGTCGCGTGGGCAGCGGGTTCAGACTGGTGATCATCGGTATCGCAATGGCGGTCGGGATCGCCGCGAGCCTGGTCATCGGGCCCATCGGTGAGGCGGTGCTGTTCACACCAACACGCGAGGCGGCGTTGGTGGGCGCTGGTTCGGTCGAGCCTGTTGCGGATGCATCCGGCCTCCCGGCGTTTACCCAAGACGGGGTAGCCGAGGAGGAGCGGCTCCGGCTTGCCCCCCTGGGTCTAACCGAGATCGATGGATTGTTTTACCGAGCGGTTGAGCCGACAGGCGAGGCCGCGGCAGAGGTTGAGTCCGCGATCGAGGCGGGTGGGCTCGCCGAGCCCAGCATGCGCCGCTGGCTCGACGGAGCATTCGGGAGCGCGACGCCGGGCTGGTTCTTGTTGCTCCTGGCACCGACCGCAGTGCTAGCCGTGATCATGGCGAAGCGCTACGCGTCGCGTATGGCAGGCGACTCGCTCGTTGCCGATGCGCTGCTCACGCTTGGCGCGGCCATCGGCGGTGCTGGTGTCGCGTTCGCGGGGGCGTGGGTACTCACATCGATGGGCCTCGACCCGCGTCTCTCCATCATCGGCCCATTCGATCAGCGCAACACGCTGGTTGTCGCGATCATCATGGGCTTCGCGGTAATCCCGATCATCTACACGATCAGTGATGATGCGATGCGGAGCGTGCCAGAGAGCCTGCGATCGGCCTCACTCGGCGCCGGCGCGACGCCGTGGCAAACGGCGGTCCGCGTTGTGCTTCCGGTCGCCGGCTCGGGCGTCTTCAGCGCGTGCATGATCGGTCTGGGGCGTGCGGTGGGCGAGACCATGATCGTGCTCATGGCAACGGGCAACACGCCCGAGATGGAGCTGAACATATTCAGTGGTTTCCGCACGCTCGCGGCCAACATCGCGGTTGAGCTGCCCGAAGCTCCCAAGGGCGGGACACACTATCGCATCCTGTTTTTGTGTGGTCTCGTGCTGTTCACGATGACGTTCGTGATCAACACGACCGCCGAAGCGGTTCGCCAGCGTTTCCGCAAGCGGAGCGCGGCGCTATGAGCGATCACGCACGCCGCAAAACACCCGCCTCAGCCCGTGGTGAGAGCATGGTCTGGCTCACGGGGCTGTCACTCGTGCTCGCGATCGTGATGGTCGGGCTGCTGCTCGGAGTCATCGGCGTCCAGGGCATGCGCACGTTCTGGCCCCGCCCGATCGAGCGCGTGACGCTCACGACGGGCGAGGTTGTGATGGGTCAGCCCTACGAGACGACCACCTATGAGCCGTCGGCCGCCGACACACCGCCCGAGGGCCTGCTCACGGCAGAAACCACAGGAGAGGACGGGCTCCCGCTCCGCACGCTCTACCGGGTCGGCAACCGTGACCTGGGCACGGCGAGCTTCCGCTGGGTCCCGGCCTGGCAGGTCGAGACGGTCGAACGGCCACCCGAGGCCGTGATGGTCGAGCGGCGAACCTGGGGCGTGTGGATGGGCACGTTCGAGGGCTTCGAGATCGAGGGCGGTGCCATCGAGCCGGCATCGATCGCGGAGTTCAGGCGTCGCCATGCAGAGGCGATCGAGATCCTCGAAGAGTCTGAAGCGTTGACCGAGGGAGGGCTGGGCTCGCTCAACCGAGACATCGAGGCGACACGGCTCAGCATCCGTTCGGCCGAGCTCCGTGCATCGAACGGTGACGCGACACGGGGCCTGGGCATCGTCCCTTGGTTGGGAGCGATCGCCAGCGCGGCAGTTGGGATCGGGCTGTTCGCGCGGGCCCCCCTGGGCAGGTTGCGGGGCTGGCTCCGGGTGACCGGAGCCGTGCTCACACTCGGTTTCGGTATGGGCGCGATTCTTGAGCACCCTTGGTCGGGCGATGCCCCGACAGCCGTGGAGCTCGCGCAGATCCAGGCCGATGCAGCTGCCGAGATCGATGGCTTCCGGGCTGAAGCGCAGGAGCTTGAACAAAGAATTGCAGAGCTCCGCGCTGAGGCTAGATCGGAGCGTGCGGTATTCCTCGATGGTTCCGGGGCACGGCGAGCGCCGGACCGTGACGGAGATCCATCCAGGGCTCTCCCAGTCGCTCAGGTCGTCCGCGTCGTCACACCGAACGATCTCGGATTCGGCGGCAAGCTCCAGGTCTTCTTAAGCCGATGGGCCGAGTTTCTTGCGGACAAGCCGCGCGAGTCGAACACCGAGGGCGGCGTTATGCCGGTCATCTTCGGAACGATCACACTCACGCTTCTGCTCACAATCGCCGTGGTCCCGCTGGGTGTCATCGCCGCGATTTACCTCCGCGAATACGCGAAACAGGGCACGCTCACGAGCCTCGTGCGTATCGCGGTTAACAACCTTGCGGGCGTCCCGAGCATCGTCTACGGCGTGTTCGGGCTCGGTTTTTTCTGCTACGGCGTTGGCGGCTTCATCGACGCCGGACCGGCCGATCCGATGGCGCGCGGCGGGGGATGGTGGGGGCTGCTCGCCCTTGCGGCGATACTCGCGAGTGCCGCGGCCGGCGTTGGTCTGCTGCTCGGTGATGGTCCCGACAAATCCAAGATGCGCCGGATAACTGCGGGCGTGCTCTGGGCCGCCGCCGCGTTACTCGCGGTATATCTCGTGATCCGCACGCCTTACTTCGGCGGTTTCTTCCCCGAGCGGCTTCCCACGCCTACCTACGGCGGGCGCGGCCTGCTGTGGGCATCGCTCACGCTCGCACTCTTGACGTTGCCCGTCGTGATCGTCGCGACCGAGGAAGCGATCAGCGCCGTGCCTCGGTCGATGCGCGAAGGCAGCTTCGGGTGCGGGGCGAGCAAGTGGCAGACTGTCAGGCGGATCGTCCTGCCCGCCGCCGCACCGGGTGTGATGACCGGCGCCATTCTGGCGGTTGCTCGGGGGGCGGGCGAGGTCGCGCCACTGATGATCGTGGGGGCGGTCAAGAGTGCGCCCGAGCTGCCCGTAAGCGGCGATTTCCCGTTCGTTCATCCCGAGCGTTCATTCATGCACCTGGGCTTTCACATCTACGACCTGGGCTTCCAGAGCCCCGACTCGGAGGCGGCTCGGCCCTTGCTGTGGACGACTACGCTCCTGCTCCTCTCGATCGTGCTTGTGCTCAACCTCACCGCCATCTTCGTTCGGGCGAAACTGAGGGCCAAGGCCGGGGGCTCGGTGGTCTAGCGGTTGGCTGCAGGGAAGGAACCACGTGGAACGCGAAGGCGGCATCAGCACGAAGATCGGAGCAGCCCCACCTGCCGGCCAGGCTGGAGCGTCACGCTACCCCGTGATAGACGCGATCCGCGCGGGCCAGCCCGTCGAGAGCCGCGTCCACGAGTCGGTCGCCGAAGAGGAGCCGGTCCTCAGCGTCCGGGGCTTCGAACTCTTCTACGGACAGAACCAGGCACTCTTCGACGTGACCATGGATGTCCCCCGGGGCAAGGTCACCGCCATCATCGGCCCATCCGGTTGTGGGAAGAGCACGTTGCTCCGGAGCGTCAACCGCCTGAACGACTTGATCGACGGTGTCCGTGTTGGCGGCGAGATGCTGCTGAACGGTGAGCCCGTGTATGCACCTCAGGTCGATGTGATCGACCTCCGTAAGCGCCTCGGGATGGTCTTCCAGAAGCCCAACCCGTTTCCGATGTCCATCTTCGAGAACGTCGTTTATCCCCTCCGGATCGATGGCGAACGGCGCAAGAATGTACTCAGTGAGGCCTGCGAGCGGAGCCTCAAGGGCGCGGCTCTCTGGGACGAGGTCAAGGACCGTCTGAACGACTCGGCGCTAGGCCTGTCGGGTGGCCAGCAGCAGCGCCTATGCATCGCCCGGGCGATCGTTGCCGACCCCGAGGTCCTGCTTCTCGACGAGCCGTGTTCGGCCCTCGACCCGGTCGCGACCCTCAAGGTTGAGGACCTGATCCACGAGATCAGTGAGCGGTACAGCGTGCTGATCGTCACCCACAACATGCAGCAGGCCGCCCGCGTCAGCGACTTCACGGCCTTCATGTACCTGGGCAGGCTGGTCGAGTATGGCCGGACCACCGAGGTCTTCCAGACCCCAAGGCTGGCCGAGACCGAGGACTACGTCACGGGTCGGTTCGGCTGATCCACTCCAGACAGGCTGCGAGGTTGGGTGGCGGCTGGTCCAAACGGCCCCTGTTCACGAATTCGTGACTGTTTTCCCGGACGGGTCGGGCCGGATCGCCGATGGCCCTGGCTAGGATCCACAAACTCGGGCCGCGTCGGGAAGAGTTCGCCGCCGCGTGTCCCCTCATGCATGGGTGACGAAGCGAAATGAGCGACGCCCCGACACCGCAGCGTCCGTCAGTGAACGGCTGGAACGGCCAGTTCCTTGACGAGCAGTTCGACCTGTACAAGGCCGACCCGGCCTCCGTCCCGCCAGAGACGAGGGCCTTCTTCCAGGGCTTCGAGCTCGCCAGCAGCCAGAGCCCAGGCGCAGGCAAGAAGGCAAGCGGCGAGGCCTCAAGCCTGCAGGCCGGCGCTGATGGGCTGATCGCCGCTTACCGAGGGCTCGGTCACGTCGCCAGCAAGCTCGATCCGTTCGGCCGCACCGCCCAGCGGCCCCCGGCGCTGAGCCTCGAGTTCCACGGGCTGAGTCAGGCTGATTTGGATAGCCGCGTTGACGCGACATCGATCGGGCTCGACGCTTCGACCCCGCTTCGGAACGTGATCGAGAACCTCGAGCGGACCTATTGCGGCACGGTCGCGATCGAGATCATGCACATCCAGGACCGCGACGAGCGGATGTGGCTGCTCGAACGCGTCGAGCGGAACGGCGGGCGGATTGATATCGAGAAGGGCCTCCGGGTCCATGTGCTCGAGCAGTTGACCCGCGCCGAGGCGTTCGAGAAGTTCCTTGGCAAGCGATACCCGGGGGAGAAGCGGTTCAGTCTGGAGGGCGGCGAGAGCCTGATCCCCCTGCTCGACCGCCTGATCGAGGAGCTGAGCAACCACGGGACCGATGAGATCGTCCTGGGCATGGCCCACCGTGGCCGCCTCAACGTGCTCTGCAACACGATGGGCAAGACCTACGAGCAGATCTTCACAGAGTTCGAAGAGAGCTGGGAAGATGACTTCGCGTCGGGCGGCGGCGATGTGAAGTACCACCGTGGCTACTCGGCGACCCGTGTGATGGGCAACGGCAAGAGTGTCCATCTCGCGATGGCGAGCAACCCGAGTCACCTGGAAGCCGTCGGTCCCGTGGTGATGGGCCGAACCCGTGCGAAGCAGCGTCTGCGCGGTGATAAAGACAAGGCTCTTGTTACCCCGGTCGTGATTCACGGTGACGCCGCGATCATCGGCCAGGGCATCGTTGCCGAAGCGATGAACATGAGCCAGCTCGACGGCTACAGCGTCGGCGGATCCATCCACGTCGTGGTGAACAACATGATCGGCTTTACGACGCTGCCCGAGGACGGGCGGTCGAGCCGTTACTGCACCGACTTCGCCAAGGGCATCGACGCCCCGATCTTCCACGTCAACGGCGAGGACCCGGAGGCGGTCATCACCGCCGCGACCATCGCCGCCGAGTACCGCAGGCGTTTCGGCAAAGATGTGTACATCGACATGTACTGCTACCGCCGCTTCGGGCACAACGAGCAGGACGAGACCTCGTTCACCCAGCCCCTGATGGCGCAGCTCATCAAGGAGAAGCAGAGCACGCTGAGTGTCTACGCTGAGCGGCTTCTGGGCGAGGGCGTCATTTCTGAGAAGGACATCTCGAGCATCCGCCGCCGCCTCGATGAGGCACTTGAGCTGGCCCAGAAAGCCGCCCGCGAGACGCCCCAGGATCCCACGATCGAGCCCGGCAGCGCCCGCTGGTCGGGTCTGGGCCAGGCGTACAGCTTCGAGGAGGCGGTCACCGCCGTCGATCCGGCGGTCATCGCAGAGGTCTGCGGTGCGCTTGGCCGCGTTCGCGAGGGCTTCAAGGTGAATCGCAAGCTGCAGCGACTGCTCAGCGACCGCGCGGCTCTGCCGGATACCAAGAAGATCAGCTACGCCGACGCGGAGTCCATCGCCTTCGGAACGCTTTTGATGGAGGGCGTCGCGGTTCGTGTGAGTGGCCAAGACAGCCGGCGCGGCACGTTCAGCCATCGCCACGCCGTGCTCCGCGATGCCGAGAGCGCTGAGCCTTATCTCCCGCTGAACCACATCGGGCAGATGGGCGAGCCTGGCACCGATCACCCGCCCGGCACACAGACGCCTGATGGCGGCATGTACCAAGCGAAGCTTTGCGTGTACGACAGCCCGTTGAGTGAGGCCTCTGTCCTCGCGTTCGAGTACGGCTACTCACTGGCCGACCCAAAGATGCTGGTCTGCTGGGAGGCACAGTTCGGTGACTTCGTCAACGGCGCCCAGGTCATCATCGATCAGTTCCTTGCAGGCGCCGAGAGCAAGTGGCAGCGTTGGAGCGGGCTGACCCTTCTCCTGCCGCACGGCTACGAGGGCGCCGGCCCCGAGCACTCCTCGGCTCGGATGGAGCGATTCCTGCAGCTATGCGGCGAGGACAACATGCAGGTCTGCTACCCGTCTACTGCGGCGCAGACGTTCCACATGTTCCGCCGGCAGGTGCGCCGCGAGTTCCGCAAGCCGCTCATCGTGTTCACGCCCAAGAGCATGCTCCGCGTCCCGACCAGTGACATCTCTGAGCTGAGCGCTGGCACGTTCCAGGACATCATGGATGACCCGGGCTTCTCCAGCGGCACGTTCGATCGTTCGAAGGTGAAGCGCGTCGTGTACGCCACCGGGAAGCTCACACACGAGCTCACCGAGCGTCGCGATGCGCGAGGCGATGGTTCGACGGCGATCATCCGCGTCGAGCAGATCTATCCGTTCAACGCCGAGCGGGCCCGGTCGGTTGATGCCCTGTACCCAAAGGGCGCCGAGCGGTGCTGGGCTCAGGAAGAGCCCCGGAACATGGGCGCATACCTGTTCGTTGCGGATCAGTTCCGCAACGAGCTTGGCTTCGACCCTCGCTACATCGGCCGTCGCGCGAACTCGACCCCTGCGGTCGGCGCCAAGGCGGTCCACAAGGTCGAGCAGGAGCAGCTGCTCACCGACGCGGTTGGTCCGAAGCCTGCCCAACCCGAGAAGACCGATCAGCCGCAGCCCGCGAAGGCGTCGGCCTGATTCACGCTTGATCTCTTGACCGGAGCACAGAAGCGATGAGCGTCAAGATCCAGATCCCCGAGGTCGGCGAGAGCGTCACGTCAGGCGTGATCGCCTCATGGCTCAAGAAGGACGGCGACTACGTCGAACGCGACGAGACCGTCCTCGAGCTCGAGACCGACAAGATCACCATGGAGATCCCGTCACCCGCGGCGGGTGTGCTCAGCACCTCCGCCGCGGAGGGCGACGAGGTTGATGTCGGCGCGATTGTCGGTCAGATCGATGAGTCCGCCGAGAAGCCAGTGGCGGCCTCTGCGGCGGCCGCCGAGCCTGCCGCGAAGCAGGCAGAGGCCGCAAACCCTGCTCCAGCGAACGGCGCGACCACGCAGGCTTCGCCAGCCGTGCCCGCGCCGGCACCAGTGGCAAATGGCGCAGCCGATGTTCACGCCACCCCTCTCGCCAAGAAGATTGCAACCGAGCACGGCGTTGACCTGGGTGGTATCACCGGGACTGGTCCGGGCCATCGCATCCGCGAGCAGGACGTGCTCGCCGCCATGCAAGGCAGCGGCGGTGCTCCGACGCCCGCGAGCTCTGCGGCTGCACCAGCCGCTCGCGGTGTGACGCGTGAGCGCATGACCCCCCTGCGTCAGCGGATCGCCGCCCGCCTCGTCGAGGCCCAGCAGACCGCCGCGATGCTGACAACCTTCAACGAGGCGGACATGTCGGCTGTCATGGCGCTCCGAGCGCAGTACAAGGAGAGCTTCAAGGAGAAGCACGGCATCGGCCTTGGTTTCATGTCGTTCTTCGTGAAGGCGGCGGTCAGTGCTCTGAAGTCCTACCCACTCGTCAACGCGTTCATCGTTGAGGGCGAGGACGGCAAGCCCGCGATCGAGAAGCATGACTACCAAGACATCTCGATCGCCGTGAGCAGTCCGAAGGGCCTCGTGGTCCCGGTGCTCCGGGACTGCGATCAGCTCTCGTTCGCCGGCGTCGAACAGGGCATCAAGGACCTGGCGATCAAGGCCCGAGACGGGAAGTTAGACCTGTCTGAGCTGACCGGCGGCACGTTCACGATCACCAACGGCGGCATCTTCGGCAGCATGATGTCGACGCCGATCCTGAACCCGCCCCAGTCAGCAATCCTCGGGATGCACGCGATAAACAAGCGTCCGGTCGAGGATCCAAACAACCCTGGCCAAATCACGCTTCGGCCCATGATGTACCTCGCCCTGAGCTACGACCACCGGATCGTGGACGGTGCCGAGGCGGTCGGGTTCCTGGTGCACATCAAGAACGCGATCCAGGATCCGCAGCTGTTGATGCTCGACCTCTAGCTAGCCTCTTACCTGGCTGATGAGAGCAGTTCTCGGATGATGGGTGTCGCGCCCGTGGCGTTGCGGCCATCGAGCAATGACGCATCGGTCGGGTCTGTGCCGTGGTGGGCCCGGACATCGACCCCCCAGCCGAGCAGCAGCTTGCTCGCATGTGCCACACGCTCGGGAGCGCCTGCCGATCGCTCGTTGGGCATCGCGATCACCAGATCGGCGTGTGCCGCGATCGCGAGTGGGTGTCGATCCGCAGCGATGAGCCTCAGTCCCAGGGGGTTCGTGCCCAGATACTCGGTCGCCCGGGCGAGGGCCGGGTGCCCATACGGCAAGACAAGCGCGAGTTCGCCACTGTCCGCGAGAAGCGCGAGCGCAGCGCCAACAACCGCGGGGTGTGCGTTGCAATCTGCCGGTTCCAGCGCGGCAAGCGCAACGAGTGGCATGCCCGAGGCCTCCGCTCGGACCGCTTCACAGGCGCCGTTCGGTGGTCTGGGCACGGCATCATAATCGGGGGCCGCTTCGGTCGTTAATCGGGCGAGACCAGCGAGCCGCGTCGCCGGTGTGTCCCAGCACACACAGCAAGCCGTGCGCACCACTCGGCGGAGCCTGCGAGCGATGAGCCACTCCGGGAGTCCGGGCGTTGTCGGGATCACCAGGCTCGGGTGGAGACCCAGATCACGCGCGTGCGCTGCCTCAAAGGTCGAGCCGACAAATACGACGGGAAGATGACCCTCCGCCGCGATGCCTCCCGCGCGGAGCATCTGCTCCGCCGATGCATCGCGGGTGACAAGGTGGATGCGGGACAGAGCGTTCATGCCTATCGGCGATCGATCACACTGGTGGTGTACTCGTGCGTGTAAAACAGCTGAGCGATGCCTACGCCCAGCTGTTGAGCGAGTGCGTTCTCGAGCTCGACTTGATCGGTACGCCCTGTGAGCCCGAAGTTGGGCGGCTTTGGGAGCACAACCCTGATCGGGAAACCGGTTGGGGTCCCGGGCCAGACGTTCTGGCGGGTTTCGAGATCGAGCACCTTGACCCGGGCGACTGCGGTTGGTCCGGATGAGTCGGTAGCGCCGCGGAGATCGAACGTGTCGAGGATCGCGTAGAGCACGACGTCTGCCCCAACAGCGGTCCCGATCGCCTCGATCGGCTGCGGTGTTGCCAACTCGTCCTGGCTCGCAACGCGGTATGCGGGCGTCGGATCGATCGCGTCGTTGAGTTCGCCCTGGTCGAGAAGCACCTGGGTCGCGGCCCGCGCCGACATTGTTCGGAGGGCGCGACGCGGCGCGATGTTCGCCCTGTCATCCACGAACACAAGGGTTGGTCGCTCCTGTTCGAGATCGAACGAGGCGTCACGCTTGGGTGGGCCCGCGATGATGAAATACGCAGGGGCCGCGATGTTGCATCCGGCGAGGAGTGACACGGTCAGTGCCGCGAGAACGCTGTTGAGGAGTGCTCGACGCAAGGTGCTCCTTCGGGGCGGACTAAGACCAGGCTAGTAATCGGGGTAGTAGGGCTCTTCGTGGTCATAGAAAAGCCATGACGAGCGATCGACGAACCTGGCAAGGAGCGCCGATGTCACGACCTGTCGCGAGATATCCATCGGTCCATACCCGCTGCCGTCTGGGAAGCCGACCTGAACCTGCCGCTCGAATGCGAAGTCGCTCGTGCCGAGCTCGGTCTCGATTACGGCGACCGTTCCCGACGCGAGCCCATCCCAGAGGTAGCTGTTTCCCACCTCGTTGAGCCGGTACTCGTACAGCTCGACGTAGATAAGCCGATCGACGCCCAGGTCTTCCGCGAGCTCGATCAGCGGGATCGCCGTCCATTCGGGTCGGTTAAGCAGATAGGTGAGCAGCGTGCCGCTCGGAATGTGCCCCGAGGCCTGCGTGTGCTCATGGAGCCTCATATTGATGCGGTCGGTCATCGCCGCGGTCAGCTCGGGGTGCTCGGCCTGGATCGCACGGTCGGCGCTCACCACCACCGCGTAGGTCTTGCCGTCAAGCCCGATGTACTCGGACCGGACGGTCCGCGTGCTCGACTCCTTGTATGACTCGACGGCGCCGCCGATGAGGGCGGGAACCCAGCACCCACTCATAACGAGCAGTAGCGGCAAGAGCGCGGCGCAGAGGAGAGCGCGTTGTGTGATGGTGGATCTGGTCATGGGGCGCGTTGGTCCGCTCGTGGGGGCTGCTCTAGCCGACTCCGACCCAGAGCTTGTACGCCCAGGCCGCCGCGATGATCCCTCCGCCGAGGATCAGAGCCTTCGAACCGAGCATACGGCCCACCTGCCGCCCGAGCATGGATCCAAATAGCGCGACGTGTCCCGCGGCCCAGAAGCCTGCCGCGGTAAGGACGGCAAGAAGCATCCCAGCGGGCTGGATCCTGGCCGCCTCGATCAGGTCGGCGTTTGCCGCGTGGGCATAGGCAGTCGTCATGCCGCAGGTGGCACAGGGATGCCCGGTCACACTCAGGAAGCCGCAGGGGGGCAATCCGAGTTGGTGGTGCGTGCCGTGCCCGTCTTCAGATGGGCTGAGGCCGGCTGCGGTCGCAAGCAGCGTCAGGCACCCGAGGGCGACAAATGCCGCAGCGATCCGCTCCTGGATACGGGCCCGTTTCCGGCGAGGGCTGTTGTGCATGCCCGACTCTAGCCGAAGCGAGCCGAACCCCGCCGATCAGGCCGCGAGGGGCATCGCGGCGGGCCTTGGCATGCCCAGCAGGTAGCCCTGGCCGAACCCGAGGCCCATCGACCGGAGCACGGCCAGCTGGTTCGGGCGTTCGATGCCCTCGGCGATCAGCGGGATCCCCGCGCTAAGTCCGAACTCGGCGATCGCCTCAATCATCTTCGCCGCCAGGGTCTCTTCATCGACCTGGGCCACCAGGCGTCGATCGAGCTTTACCCAGTCGGGCTGGATCGCCGCGACGCGAGCGAGTCCGGCGCCGTCGGCGCCGAGATCATCCACCGCGAGGCGGAAGCCCGCCTCGCGCAGGCGCAAAGCGCCACGGGTGACCATCGGCTCCTCGGTGTCGCTCTTGCCCTCGGTGATCTCCACGACGATCGTGCCACACTCGATACCGAGCCGGGTGGCGAAGCTCACCAGACGCTCGGTCAAGCGGTCATCGGCAACGGTGCTCGGTGTGCAGTTCAGGAAGACACAGCCCGAGATGTCGAGTCGCTCGAGGGTCGAGGCTGCGAGGTCCACGAGGTCGCCCTCAAGCGCCCACGCGTCGGCAGGCCCGAGGTCGCCTGATGCGAGGGCGGTCGGTGCTGTTCCGGTGTCTGAGCGACTCAGGATCTCAAAGCCGATGGGCGTGTCGGTCGCGAGATCCCAGATGGGCTGGGTCCAGGTCTTGTACGGGGGGGAGGACACCTCCGGGCCCTGGGCCCCTTGGAACTGAATCGTCGTCATGCCCACTCCCCGCCTTGGAACCATTGGCAAACCCGAGACCACAGGTGAGGGATCGGCTCTTGCGGAAGCGGCAAACCGCTGTGCAACCCTTGTTGCAGGGTTCCGGACCCAAGCGGTGCCGTCTGGAGGGTTCGCCCTGCTCAGGGGGGCGGCGGGATGGCCGAGAACGCGATTCGGACGGCCGAGAAGTGGCTGGTGATCAGCGTTCCGATTGCCGTGAAAGTCCGATCAATCGAACTTGAAGACGCCCTTGCGGAAGCCATAGAGATAAGCGACCACGGTCGTGAGCAGGAAGAACAGGATCCGACCCACCCAGACCAGAGCGTCGGGCGATCCGGGCGCCACGTTGGGCAGGCTGACCGCCCACGGGTAGAGGAACACGACCTCGACGTCGAACACCAGGAACACCATCGCGATTAGGTAGAACCGGACGTTGAACCGCTTGCGGGCGGTGCCCACCGGGTTCATGCCCGACTCGTAGCTGGTGCCCTTGTTGTGGCCCTCGCGGGCCGGGCCGATGAGCTTGGTGCCCACGATGTTGGCGACACCGAAGGTGATCGCCATCGTGATGATCAGCCCGAGCGGCAGGTATGACGACACGTCCACCGAGGCGAGCGTGAAGATGGGGGCGAGGTCGCTCATCATGAGGGCGGCATGGTAGCCGCGGGTGACCGGGTTTGCAGGCTCTCAGCGGGGGCTAGGGGTGATCTGCCAGCTTGGCAGGCCGATCGCGCCGCCCCGGCACCTCGGTCAGCCTGATCGCACTCGACCCCGCATGTTGTGCCTCTGGCGCGGTTCTGGGGATTTGGCACGCCCCTTGCCATTACTCCCGGGCGATCGGTGTCGCATGACGCTGATCCCTGAATCGCAGATCCCTGATCCCTGGAGCAATCCC
Organism: Planctomycetota bacterium; assembly: GCA_039186605.1. Taxonomy (GTDB): domain Bacteria; phylum Planctomycetota; class Phycisphaerae; order Phycisphaerales; family UBA1924; genus JBCCZZ01. The sequence continues at coordinate 121,811 of JBCCZZ010000003.1, forward strand.
CAGATGGCGACCAAAGAGCTGACCTTCGATCTGGAGGCCCGCCAGGCCCTCCTCGCCGGCGTCGAGAAACTGGCCTCGGCTGTCAAGAGCACCCTCGGGCCCCGCGGCCGCAACGCGGTGATCGACAAGTCCTGGGGCGGGCCGACCGTCACCAAGGACGGCGTGACCGTGGCCGAGGAGATCGAACTCGCCAACAAGACAGAGAACATGGGTGCCCTCCTGGTCAAGGAGGCCTCCAGCAAGACCAGCGACGACGCCGGCGATGGCACGACCACCGCCACCGTGCTCGCCGAGGCCCTCTTCAAGGAGGGGCTCAAGTACATCGCCGCGGGTGTGGACGCCAACGCACTGGTCCGCGGGATGAAGAAGGCCGTCGAGGCGGTCGCGGGCGATATCGATGGCCGCGCCACGCCGATCAACGGCAAGGCCGACATCAAGAACGTCGCGAGCATCAGCGCCAACAACGACCCCGATGTGGGCAAGATCATGGCCGACGCCTTCGAGAAGGTCGGCAAGGACGGGGTCATCACGGTCGAGGAGGGCAAGAGCCTCGAGACCGAGGTCACCGTCGTCGAGGGCATGCAGTTCGATCGCGGCTACCTCTCGCCCAACTTCGTGACCGACACCGAGGACATGAAGGTCGAGCTCGACAAGTGCCTCGTGCTGATCCACGAGGACAAGATCGAAGGCATCAAGGACCTGGTCCCGCTGCTCGAGAAGGTCATGGGCGCCAAGAAGCCCCTGCTCATCATCGCCGAGGACATCACCGGTGAGGCCCTGAGCACCCTGGTCATCAACAAGCTCCGGGGCACGCTCCAGGTCGCGGCCGTCAAGGCCCCGGGCTACGGCGACCGCCGCAAGGCGATGCTCCAGGACATCGCGGTGCTCACCGGCGCCGAGCCGATCATGAAGGATCTGGGCGTCAGCCTCGACAAGGTCGAGCTGAGCCAGCTCGGGCTCGCCAAGAAGATCGAGATCGACAACGACAACACCACGATCATCGAGGGGGCCGGCAAGACCAAGGACATCCAGGGCCGGATCGAGCAGATCCGCCGCGAGATCGACAACGCTTCGAGCGACTACGACCGCGAGAAGCTCCAGGAGCGCCTCGCGAAGCTCGCCGGTGGCGTCGCGCAGGTCAACGTCGGCGCGGCCAGCGAGGCCGAGCTCAAAGAGAAGAAGGCCCGCATCGAGGATGCGCTCCACGCGACGCGTGCGGCTCTGGCCGAGGGCATCGTCCCCGGCGGCGGCACCAGCTTCGTGCGTGCCCGCAACGCGGTCGCCAAGCTCAAGGAGCACAAGGCGGTCTTTGGCAAGTCCAAAGAAGTGACGAGCGAGGACGTCGGTGCGGCGAAGTACGACGTTGCCGCGGGCATGGATGTCGTCTTCAAGGCCCTGGGCGTGCCGCTCCGCACGATCGCGGACAACGCGGGCCATAAGGGCAGCGTCGTGGTTGCCAAGGTCGAAGACACCGAGAACGGTGACAACTTCGGCTTCAACGCCCTGACCGGCAGCTACGGCGACCTGATCAAGGACGGCGTCATCACTCCGGCCAAGGTCGATCGCTCGGCACTCCAGAACGCGGCCAGCGTCGCGACCATCCTGCTGACCGCCGACGCCATCATCACCGAGAAGCCCGAGGACAAGGACGACGCCGCTGGCGGCCCTCCGGGTGGTGACCCGATGGGCGGCATGGGTGGTATGGGCGGCATGGGTGGCATGCCGGGCATGGGTGGTATGGGGTTCTAGAGGTGGACACTTCGATAGATAGTCAGACAGGAAACGCTGGCGAGCGGCAAGGCCCGTTGACCACTAGTGAATACGACCAGATCGTTGCGCGAGTCGAAGCGAGCTTAAAAGCCAAGTATCCCCTTATTACTCGAAATTGGCTGCTTGTCACTTTGGCAGGCGCTTTCGGCTTCCTTATCGCTCACGGTCGGCGGATGTAGCGCTTGCAATTGAGCGTCTTCGCCGCCACACAGATTGGACAAGACGTGTGGCTTGGGATGGCGCGGGTCGAATGGCGAGCTCGCGGTATGCAGAACAATTCGCTGTTGAGTACGATCGTTTCAGTGAGTCGATGAATGAACTTGAAGAGGTCATTGAGCGCATTCGTCGTGCTGACGATATCGAAAGAAACTAGTATCAGTCGCCACGCGTTAAAGTGTAGAACTTGAAGTTCTCCTCTGGTGATTTGGCAAGCTGTGAAACCAATCGGAGCATTTTCTATGGCTGTGAAACCCCTCGAAGACCGCATCCTCGTCAAGCCCATCGAGGCCGAGACGCAGACCGCTGCTGGGCTGTACTTGCCCGAGAGCGCCAAGGAGAAGCCGATCCAGGGCGAGGTCGTCGCGACCGGCCCGGGCAAGCTGCTCGACAACGGCAACCGCGCGAAGCTGACCGTTGGCAAGGGCGATCGGGTCGTGTACTCGAAGTACGCCGGCACGGAGATCGAGTGGAAGGGTGAGACGCATCTCATCCTCCGCGAGACCGAGCTTCTCGGCGTCGTCAACGGCTAATCGGCAGACACGGAAGACCCCAGGACCAGCAGGGAACCACAAGCATGTCCACCAAGCAGATCATGTTCGATGACGCCGCGCTCCAGGAGCTGAAGAAGGGCGTTGACCGTCTCGCGGACGCGGTGAAGTGCACGATGGGGCCCTCGGGCCGGCACGTCGTGATTCAAAAGTCCTTCGGCGGGCCTCACGTCACCAAGGACGGCGTGACCGTCGCCAAGGAGATCGAGCTGCCCGAGCGCTTCCAGAGCATGGGCGCGAAGATGGTCCACCAGGTCGCGAAGAAGACCGCCGACAAGGCGGGCGACGGCACGACCGCCGCGACGGTGCTCGCCCAGGCGATCTTCAACGAGGGTCTCCGCTTCGTCACCGCCGGCGCGAACCCGGTGCAGCTGCAGCGGGGCATCAACAACGCTGCCGCCGCGGCCGCCGCCGCGATCGACGAGGCCGCGACCCCCTGCAAGGGCAAGGCCGATTACAAGAAGATCGCCGGCGTGTCGAGCAACCACGACGAGGCGGTCGCCGAGCTGATCGCGGAGGCCATCAACAAGGTGGGCCCGGACGGCGTCGTTGAGATCGAGGACGGCAAGAGCGCCGACACGACGCTCGATTACGTCGAGGGCATGCAGTTCGACAAGGGCTACCTGTCGCCCTACTTCATGACCGACCCGAAGACGGGTGAGGCGGTGCTCGAGGACGCGTACGTGCTGATCTTCGAGAAGAAGATCGGCAACCTGCCCGACCTGCTTCCGATGCTGAACAAGGTCGCGACCGCGGGCAAGCCGCTGCTGATCATCGCCGAGGATGTCGAGAACGAGGCGCTCGCGGCGCTCGTCGTGAACCGTCTTCGCGGGATGCTGAAGATCGCGGCCGTCAAGGCCCCGGGCTTCGGCGACCGCCGGAAGGCGATGCTCCAGGACATCGGCATCCTGACCAACGGCACGTTCTTCGCCGAGGATCTGGGCCGCAGCCTGGAGTCGGTGGAGCTCAACGAGCTGGGCCGCGCGAAGAAGATCGTCATTACCAAGGACGACACGACGATCATCGAGGGCGCTGGCAAGAAGAAGGATATCACCGCCCGTGCGGACCAGATCATGGCTCAGCACGAGAAGTCCACCAGCGACTACGACAAGGAGAAACTGATGGAGCGGCACGCCAAGCTGACCGGCGGCGTCGCGATCATCAACGTGGGCGGCGAGACCGAGCAGGTGCAGAAGGCCAAGAAGGATCTGGTCGATGACGCGCTGCACGCCACGCGTGCCGCCGCCAAGGAGGGCTTTGTTCCCGGCGGCGGCGTGGCCCTGCTCCGCACCCAGGCCGCGATCGAGGCCGCGCAGAAGAAGGCCAAGGGCGACGAGAAGCTTGGCTTCGACATCGTGCTTGCCGCGGTCGAGGCGCCGCTGCGTCAGATCGCCGACAACGCCGGCTTCGATGGTGATCTCGCGGTCGAGACCGTCAAGGAAGAGTCGGGCAGCGTTGGCCTGAACGCGTCCAAGGGCGACTACGTCGACCTTGTCAAGGCGGGCATCATCGACCCGGCGTTGGTCGCCAAGCAGGCGATCACGAACGCCGCGAGCGTTAGCGGGCTGATGCTGACGACCGATGTGCTGCTGACCGAGCTGAAGGAAGACGCCGAGGCGGAGGCCGGGGCGGTCAGCTGATCTAGAGACCAAAGAGAGAGACTTCTGGGCCCGGTGCGGAAACGCGCCGGGCCCGGTTTGCAGAGACGGCGGAGCGAACGGAATCCTCCCGGGAGCCTGGATGACGACCACCCGCGACTACTACGAAGTCCTCGGCGTCGCCAAAGACGCGGACGCTGAGGAAATCAAGCGGGTGTATCGCCGGCTGGCGATGAAGTACCACCCGGACCGCAACCCGGATGACGCGGAGGCCGAGGCGAACTTCAAGGAGTGCGCCGAGGCCTACGAGATCCTCAGCGATCCGGAGAAGCGGGCAAGGTACGACCAGTTCGGGCACGCGGCCTTCAAGGGCCAGGGCTCCGCGGCGCACGACTTCAGCCGCATGGACGTCTCGGACATCTTCAGCATGTTCGAGGAGGTGTTTGCAGGCGGTGGGGCGCGGGGCGCACGTCATGGGCGTGCACGGGTCGCGCGCGGCTATGACCTTGAGACCGAGGTCAAGCTCAGCCTGAACGATGTGCTCACCGGCGCCGAGCGTGAGGTCAGCTTCACGCGGCTCGACGTGTGCGATACGTGCAGCGGTAGTGGGGCGAAGCCCGGCACGACGCCCGCGAAGTGCCAGACGTGCGGCGGCCAGGGCAAGGTGCAGCAGGCCGGGCTGGGCGGCATGTTCCGCATGGTCACGGCGTGCCCGCAGTGCAAGGGTCGCGGCACGATCATCACCGAGAAGTGCGTCGATTGCTCTGGCAAGGGGCGCGTGCCGACGAAGCGGACGCTGGGCGTGAAGCTGCCCGCGGGCATCCACGACGGGCAAGCGGTTCGCGTGCAGGGCGAGGGAGAACCCCCGCGTCCGGAGCAGTCGCCGGGCGGCCAGGGTGTGCGGGGCGATCTGCACGTCGCGGTCCGCATCGAATCGCACGATCTGTTCGAGCGTGAGGGCAACGACCTGATCATGCGGATGCCCGTGAGCTTCTCTCAGGCGGCACTGGGGGCGGATGTTGAGGTCCCAACCCTGACCGGATCCGAGCCACTGAGCGTGCCGAAGGGCACCCAGTACGGCAAGCTTTTCAAGCTCGGTGGCCAGGGGCTTCCGGACCTCCGCAGCGGTAGGCGGGGAGACCTGGTTGTTGTGACACACATCGAAACGCCGACAAAGATGTCTTCCGAGCAGGAAAAGCTGCTCCGTCAGTTCGCGGAAGCCACCGACGAGAAGGGTGTTCACCCGGAGAGTCACGGCTTCTGGAAGCGCATCAAGGAATCCCTCGGAGGCTGACCCATGAGTGAGCAGGAGAACCTCCACGAGACCGAAGCCGATCTCGGCAGCCACGAGATCCCCGCTGAGGACGCCGAGCTCGGCGCCGAGGACATCGAGGCGATCGAGGGCGAGTTCGAGGACGACGCCTCGTCTGACCAGATGATCGCCGAGATGGAGCGTCTGCAGAACCAGTGCGCTGATCTCGAGGACAAATACCGCCGAGCACTCGCTGACTTCCAGAACTTCCAGCGTCGCGCCGTGACGAACGAGCGTGAGAGCAAGGAGCAGGGAAAGCGTTCTGTTGTCGAGGGCATCATCCCGGTCCTCGACACGGTTGACCTGGCGATGAACCAGGACGCCGAGACGATGACCGTGCTCCAGATTGCACAGGGGTTCGATGCGATACGCAGCCAGCTCATGGACTCGCTCGGGCGTTTCGGTGTTGCCCGTCTGACCGCTGAGCCGGGCGATGACTTTGTGCCCGGCAAGCACGAAGCGGTGATGCAGCAGGCGGCCGAGGGCATCGCGCCAGGCAAAATCAGCGCCTTCTTCCAGGCGGGCTACACGCTGGGCGATCGGGTGGTGCGTCCGGCGAAGGTCGCCGTCGCGCCGGGAGAGTGAATCGATGCCGACGTACGACTACCGCTGCAACGGATGCGGTCATGAGTTCGAGCTCTTCCAGTCCATGAAGGACAAGCCCAAGCGCAAATGCCCCGAGTGCGGTCAGCTCAAGCTTGAGCGGCTCATCGGCACCGGCGGTGCTGTGATCTTCAAGGGTGGAGGCTTCTACGAGACCGACTACCGGTCCGAGTCGTACAAGAAGGGCGCCGAGAAGGACAAGAAAGCTACGGAGTCCAAGGGCGAAAGCAAGTCTGACTCGAAGACCGAGACCAAGGCCAAGTCCGACTCCAAGGACACCGCCAAGAAGCCGAAGCCCGACAAGGCGAAAGCCAAGAACTCCGCATGAGCATCGTGGGTCACGGCGTTGATCTCATTGAGGTCACCCGGATCCGTGCGATGCGCGAGCGCCACGGCGAGCACTTCCTCCGCCGCATCTTTGCTCCCGAGGAGTTCAAACCCTTCCTGGACCAGAAACGATGCGATGAGCACCTCGCTGCACGGTTTGCCGCGAAAGAGGCCGCCGCCAAAGCGCTCGGTACGGGTTTCGTCGGCATCGCCTGGACGGATATCGTCGTCGAACGGAGCGGCGGCCCCCCGACCATCAGACTCAGCGGGGGCGCTGAGGCGGTTGCGGCAAGGCTTGGCGTGCAGCGCATCCATCTGTCGATGTCTCACACCGAAGGGCATGCGGTGGCGAGCGTTGTTCTTTCGACCTGATGGTCCGAAAAGGAGCCGGGTTTATGCTTTTCATGTGCCGTACATGAAATCCTCGCCTTGAATAAGCTAGTGAATACTATACATAAATCGGCGTGATGCCGATACCAGATACCAATTGCGGCACGCACGCGGAGGGTCCCTGCCATGAGCATCCACTGGCCGATCATCAGACAGCTCGTTTCACACCCGACTAGGGTCGCTGTGGTCGATGACCGCAAGGCGTACAAGGGCTACGAGATCCTGGCTGCCGCGACTCATGTCGCCGCGCAGATCGAGCAGCGCTGCACAAGTGATACGGTCGGTGTGCTGTTGCCCTGCACCGGCGCCTTTCCGATCTGTGCGCTCGCGGCGTGGATGACGGGCAAGACGCTCGTCCCGCTCAACTTCATGCTCAAGCCCGAAGAGCTGGACTACGTCGTTGGTGATTGCGGAGCCGACACCATCCTGACGAGCCGCGCGATGCTGGACCATCTCGGGTTCTGTCCGCTGGTCAAGCATGTGATCGAGCTCGAGGACATCAACTTCAAATCTGTACCTCCCCTGAAGTGGCCCGTTGGCGCCGAGGACGACGATCTGGCGGTGTTGCTTTACACGAGCGGCACCAGCGGCAAACCCAAGGGCGTGATGCTGACGCATGCGAACATCCAGGCGAATGTCGCGCAGTGCGAGGGCTGGGTTGGCTTGCACCCTGGCGACAGCATGGTGGGCGTATTGCCCCAGTTCCACTCGTTCGGGCTCACGGTGCTGACGCTGCTCCCGTTGACGGTTGGGCTCAAGGTCGTTTACACGGCTCGGTTCAAGCCGATGAAGCTGCTCGAACTCTTCCGCGAGCACCGCCCACGTCTGTTCGTTGGCATCCCGTCGATGTACACGGCGCTGGTCAATAGCAAGAGCGCAACCTCCGCCGACTTCAGCAGCATCGAGTTTCTGGTCTCGGGCGGCGAGCCTCTACCCGACGCGGTGAGTCAGCAGTGGTCTGATCGCTTTGGTGGGCGCATTGCCGAGGGCTACGGGCTCACTGAAACCGCGCCGGTCTCGAACTGGTGCCGACCATTCGAGTACAAGCGGCATTCGGTCGGGAAGGCGCTCACGGGGATCGATCAGCGGATCCGATGCATCGACAGCCGACGCGATCTGGGCGTGAACGCCGAGGGCGAGATCGTGATGAAGGGTCCGAACGTGATGTGCGGCTACTACGGCCTGCCGGACGAGACTTCGCTTGCATTCGAGGATGGGTTCTTCCGCACGGGCGATATCGGGAAGATTGATGCCGACGGTCACCTCTTCATCACTGGGCGACTCAAGGAGATGCTCATCGTCGGCGGCGAGAACGTATTCCCCCGCGAGATCGAGGAGGTCATTAACCGTCATCCCAAGGTCGCGGCGTCTGGGGTTGTGGGCAAGGACGACGGGGTCCGGGGGGAGGTGCCGGTCGCTTTCGTTGAGCTGTGCGAGGAGGTGGAAGATCGGGAGGGCGTGGACCAGGAGGTCAAGGCCTACTGCCGCGAGAACCTTGCTGGCTACAAGGTGCCCAGAGAGGTACGGGTGCTTGACGCTTTGCCCCGCAACCCCACAGGCAAAATCCTCAGGCGCGAGCTCAAGCCGCTGGTCTCGGGCGTTGCGCCGCAGGCCGCGGCGTCATAAGCTCCCATACAGAGCTGGCACACCGAGTGGAAGGAGCCCGACGTGGAGCTGTATATCGACACCGCGAACCTCGACGAGATCAAGGAGGCCCACGATCTGGGCGTCCTGGACGGGGTCACCACCAATCCCTCGCTCATTGCCAAGGAAGGCATCGACTACGGCAAGCGTCTCGCGGAGATCTGTGAGGTCGTGCGGGGCCCCGTGAGCGCCGAGGTAATTGCGACCGACTTTGAGGGGATGCTCTCGGAGGGCCGTGAGCGTGCGAAGATCGCCGAGAACATTGTCGTCAAACTGCCCAGCACGGCGGACGGGGTGAAGGCCTGCAAGGCGCTCAGCGACGAGGGAACCCGGACCAACCTGACTCTGTGTTTTCAGCCGCTTCAGGCGCTGATGGTCGCCAAGGCCGGGGCCTTCTTGGTCAGCCCGTTCATCGGTCGTCTCGATGACATCGGCGAGGATGGCATGGAGTTGATCGTGAAGATCCGCCAGATCTATGACAACTACGGTCTGGAGACCAAGGTTCTGGCCGCGAGCATTAGGCACACAAACCACATGCTCCAGTGCGCATTGGCCGGGGCCGATGTTGCGACCGTGCCATTTGGGGTGATCAAGGGTCTGCTCAAGCATCCGTTGACCGACAGCGGGCTTGAGAAGTTCGTGTCCGACTACAACAAGGCCTTTGGGTAAGCCTCTTTCCCGGGAAAGGGCTTAGCCGGGATTGATTTCGATCACCGCGTCTATTTCGACGGGTGCGTCGAGTGGGAGCGAGGGAACACCGACGGCGGCTCTCGCATGCCGCCCCGCGTCCCCAAATACCTCGAGCATCAGCTCGCTCGCGCCGTTGATGACTTTGGGATGATCGCCGTAGCCGGGGCTGCAAGCAACGAAACCGCCCAGCTTGATGACTCCGGTGACCCGATCGAGGCCGACCAGTGCGTGAACCGCGGCGAGGATGTTGAGGCCGCACTGGCGAGCACAGGCGATCGCTTGATCGAAGTTGACTCGTTCCGGAACTGTTCCGGTCGCGAGCAAGGTCCCTTCCAAGAATGGGATCTGGCCCGATACATAGACGTGTGTCCCACTGAGTCTGGCGGGGACATATGACGCCACGGGGGCGGCCACCTCGGGCAGCTGGATCCCAAGCCGATGGAGGTTTGCGAGATGATCGGGCACTTTTTCCTCCCTTGAATGGGGTCAATCCGGCCCGAGAACGGTCAGGCTGGACTCTTCGGGGAACATAGGGGCCTTGACGGCCGTATTGACGTGTGTACCCTTTGCGGTTGCCTTCGGGCCGCAGGTGGATGTCCGGGATGATGATCCCGAACGCACTGATTGGCGACATATCGCCGACCTCCTGTCTCCGGACACCCACCGACAACACGACGCCGCGGGGCCTCGTAGCCACACCCCGCGTGCCAGGGTGGCTTCGGCGTTGTCCGTGGTCGCCGCGTGTGGCAGGTGTCTTTCTATGAGAAGGCCCGTCGATCGTCGTCGGGTCAGGAGGTTTCAGTTATGCGCAACAGGCGCGGATTTACTCTTATTGAGCTGCTGGTCGTCATCGCGATCATCGCGTTGCTCATCGGCATCCTTCTCCCGGCGTTGGGTAAGGCCCGTCAGGCCGCCCGCCAGTTGAAGGACTCGTCGCAGATCCGGGGCACCATCCAGGGCCTCGTGGTGTTCAGCCAGAGCAACGACGAGCGGTACCCCACGCCGAGTTCGCTCGATCGCAACAACGACACGATTTATCTTGACGACACCCTCGAGATGAACAACCGCAACAAGGACATCACTCGGCACATCTTCTCGGTGCTGATCTACCAGGGTGCGATCACCCCCGAGATCCTTGTGAGCCCGTCGGAAGTCAGCCCCGACGTTGACGTGTACGAGGGCTACCAGTACGACACTCCGGACGCGGCCGGTGAGAGCATCGAGGCGAACGATGCCCAAGACGCTCTTGCCCTCTGGGACCCGGGCTTCCGCGCGACGCCTCGCGATAACAGCATGGATGGGATGCTGACCGAGGAAGTCGATGACTACGAGTCGAGGCCCGGCACAGGCGGCATGTCCTATGCCCACACCCCGCCGTTCCTCCGTCGTGCTTCCCAGTGGACCGCAACCTATGAGGCTTCAGAGGTTGTGATGGGCAACCGTGGTCCGGTCTACGACCTCACCGAGGAGCGGGGCGAGTTCCGTCTGCTCCAAGCCGCGGACACGATGGGTGGCGGCAGCGCGACTCGTGAGACGGGTTACTACAAGGGTGAGACCTCGAACACCCTCCTGATCCACGGCGGGCGGAACACCTGGGCCGGCAACATCGGCTACAACGACAACCGTGTTGCCTTCGAGACCCGCCCCGACCCCTCGACGCTCGCGGTCACCTTCAACAACCTCGGCAACAGCGGTGACGAGGGCAATGTCTTCAACGACAACGTGTTCTACAACGAGCAGGACGGCACTCGTCGTTCCACTCAGGCGGCTGGCAGTCTGGAAGACCAGAACGAGAAGCTCGACGCCGGTCAGGATCAGAGCTCACTCAACGGTCGGAACGCGTACATCCGCTCGTACGCCGAAGTCGAGATCGAGGATGAGTACTTCATCAAGGCATTCCTCGACTGATTCTCTAATCGAACACTTCGATTGATCAAACACGCGCCCGCCCCGCTCGGTTCGCCGAGCGGGGCGGGTTTTATTTGGTGCATCAGTCACGAAACGTCAAGGTCGCGGACATAGTCGTCCAGCGCCCGACGAGCGTTCACGAGCGCCCGCTGTGTCTGCTCGATGGACTCGTCGGTGCGGATGATCTCGTCTTCACTCGTGCCGAGGTTCCGTAGATAACGCTCGTGCAGTTCGGTACCGCGCTGCGTGGCCCGGATGTTGTCGCGGTAGCGGCTCTGGTCGCGTTCGAGTGTTGTGCGCAGCTGGCGGAGGCGATTCAGCTCTGACTCGAGCCGGTTGATCTCCGCGTTGAGGCGGCCGGCCTCACGGACCGCATCGACCACTTTGCTGGAGACTCGACGCTGACGTTCCAGACTCAGCAGCGTCCCAAGATCCGCGGACACAACCGCGATCCGGGTGTCTCGAACCCGTGTTCGAACAACCTCAAACGAGGCTTCTGAGTCTGCCTTGACATCCACTCTGAAACGCAGTGTTCCGTCGGCGGCCTTGTCCGCATCGGTCTCGAGTTCCCAGCCGCCGATGGGCTGTTCCTGGATGACCAGTTCGCGGTCTTCGTTGTCACTGTTCTCGATCTCGTACTCGCGTACAAAGCGCTCACTCAGGGTGCTGATCATGGTGCCGTCGACGATCCGCACGCGGCGGACCTGTGAGGTTGTGGCAGAGTTAGCCGACTCCCGCACGAAAAGCTCCTGATCGCGTGCGTACGCGACCATCGCGTCGCGGCCCGGAGCGAGGCTCGTGATCTGGCCATCTCCCGCGTACCGACCCTCGTCGTACACGGACACGGGCCCGGCGGGGAAGGGCATGTCGGAGTTGTTGGCGAGCTCGATCGCCTTGACAGGCGCAGTCCGACCCGCCTGGGCTTGGAAGAAACTGACTCGCTCGCCCGGAACAGGCGCTGAGACGATCGGCAACATGACCGACGCGCCTGCGCGGACGTCGAACGCCCCTTCGGCGGTGAAGAAAAATGACTCGCCCGCTTCGACCGCGATCGCGGTCTGCTGTGCGGCGATGCCGCTGGCGACCTGCTGCGCGAGCAACGGGTTTGATGCCATATCCGCGTAGTTGAATGCGCTGTCCGCCTCCTCAAGCCGCATCCTCATCCCCTCGCGGGGCATCGCGCGGAGTTCGTCAGCATTCGCGATAAAACGACCAACATCCCCCCGTGTTGAGGCAATCGACTGGGGCGTCTCTGCGCCCGCGATTGGCACCGGCAGCATGGGCCGGGGCTTGTACAAGGGCGATCGGAGGTCCATCGTGAAGCCGATCGGGTGACCCGCGGCGAGCGAGAGTTCGACGCCGTCCCAGTCTTCGTCGCTCGTGTTCTCCACAATGGCCCAAGCCTGCATGATCGGGTCGGATCCATCCTCCGGAACGACTAGGCGGTAGCTGGTCTTCCAGACCGGGGCCTCCTGGATGTAAAAGACGCTCACTGGTCGCTCCGGGCCCCCCGCGAGCGAGATATCCACCGCGCGGCCCTCCTGCGATCGTGCTTCCTGGAGCAAGCTAAAACTCTGTTCGAGGTCCGCGCGGAGGTCAGGATCCTCGATGTTGACCGACCGGATGCCCCACGTGTCGATCGAGCGGATGCCGGTCGGTGTTGTCAGCGTAACAAACGGGCGAGTGATGGGATCCATGCCCTCGCCGTCGCTGACTTGGCGGTTCGCGGTGCCCGTCACGGTACCGGTGAGTCGTTCACCCGAGACCTCGATGGTCACCGTCTCGCCGACCAACTGTCGGAGAAGCGACGCGATCCCACTGACGTTGCTGGCGCTGAGGCGTAGGTTGCTAAGGCGACGCGAGAGCGGGTCTTCCGCGGCGTATCGCACGATGGGGGCGCCGTTGCCGTCCGGGTCGAGGACCACGAGCGACTTGAGCAGGTCGTTGACCTTGCCCGCCTCCGCGACAACACCGAGGGTTGCGGCGCCATCGACGCTGCCGGAACGTTCGAAGGCCGCAACGCCAGAGCGGTAGAGCGTGACACGGCTGATCGGCAGATCATCGGCGGCGAGTGCGGATCCGGCGGCGAAGCAGGTGCCCGCGAGGGCGAGAAGCAGTGGGACGTTGCGGTGTCGCATATGGTTCTCCGAGTGCATGGGGCGCGCACCGCTACCATCGGCCAAGGGGCCCGCCCGGGTTGTTGAGTTCGGGCGGATTTGCCCCCACGGACGGGGAGCGCATGACCGCCCTTGGTGTGCTGACCGATAAACGACCGGCGCCCGAGGCACGTGAGGGATTGGACCGCGCGGCGGTCCGAGACCTCGTGAACGCGGTCCGGGGTGACGTGAGGCTCGGGCTTCACGATCGGTTGCTTTACGCCACCGACGCCTCGATTTACCAAGTCGAACCCCTCGCGGTTTTGATTCCTGAAGATCTCGATGATGTGGCCGCCGCGATGAGCTGCTGCGCCAGACACGGGATGCCGGTGCTCCCCAGAGGCGGGGGTACGTCGCTTGCGGGTCAGTGCGTGAACCGCGCGGTCGTGATTGACCTGAGCGCGAAATGCCGAGGGCTCAGCGGCTACGACGCAGGGGCTCGCATCGTGAGGGCCGAGGCCGGTGCAACGATCGGTCAGATTAACGAGCTGGTCGCTCGCGACGGCCTCCAGTTTCCCCCGGATCCATCGACCTACCGGCAAGCAACCGTTGGCGGTTGCATCGGCAACAACGCCGCGGGGTCGCACTCGGTGCTGTATGGCCGCACGGTAGAGAGCCTGCGCGGCGTTGAGGTGCTGTGCGCGAATGGCCAGCGGATCGTATACTGCGGTGAGAGCGGGGGGGTAGATGAACTGTCGCGCCACCAGGCTCGCCTGGTCGCTTCGGTCGTTTCTCGTCACGCGAGCCAGATCCGGGAACGCTTCCCCAAAACCCGTCGTCGAAACGCGGGTTACGCACTGGACATGGTCCTGGCGCAGCTCGACGCGGGGGCTCGTCCCGAGGATCTTGACCTTACCCCACTCTTCGCGGGTGCCGAGGGCACGCTCGGGCTCGTCACTGCGGCGACACTCAAGCTCGAGCCCCTCCCTGCGCACAAGGGGCTCGCGGTTGCGGCGTTCGCATCGGTCCAGCACGCGATCGATGCGGTTGTTCCCATTCTGGAGACGCAACCGGCGGCAATCGAACTGCTCGACGACCTTGTGATCTCGCTCGCGCGCCAGAACAACGAGCAACGCGCGTACACGGAACTTCTGCCGAGGCCCGGCGGAGTGGATGCCAGTGCCGTTCTCTACGTGGAGTACTTCGGCACCGAGAGCGACGCGATTAGTCGGCAGCTCGAGAGGCTCGCTCAGCTCCTGCCAAGCGCGGCTATCGAGACGCATACCGACGAGGCCGCGATGGCCAACGCCTGGAAGCTTCGTGTCGCGGGTGAACCGTTGCTGCACGCCGTACCCGGCAACCGCAAGCCCCTTGGATTCATCGAGGACAACGCGATCCCGCCCGAGCGACTCGGGGATTTCGTCCGGGAGTTGCGGGAGATTGTGGAGTCAGAAGGGACGCATGCGGCCTATTACGCCCACGCGTCTGTTGGTGTCTTGCATGTGAGGCCCCTGCTCGATCTCCGCGATCCAGCCGATACCGAGCGCATGCAACGGATCGCTCGCCGCACCGCCGACCTCGCCCGGAGCCTCGGCGGCGTAATGAGCGGCGAGCATGGGGATGGGCGAGCGAGGGGACCGCTGCTCCGGGACTTCTATGGGCCCGAACTGATGTCGGCGTTTGCCGAGATTCGCGCCATCTTCGATCCCGATGGCAGGATGAACCCAGGCAACATCACCGAGCCCGGGCCGCTCGAATCTGTCAGCCTTGAAACCCGCGTGTCCAGTGCGGACGGGCCAGCCGTTGCGTTGGGCCGGATCGATACCTTCTACACCTTCGAGGATCAGCACGGGCTTCGTGGCGCCGTCGAGATGTGTAACGGCGCGGGGGTGTGTCGCAAGACCTCAGCCGGGACCATGTGCCCGAGCTACATGGGAACGCTCGATGAACGCCACTCGACACGTGGGCGCGGCAACGCCCTGAGGCTGGCCGTGACGGGGCAGTTCGACGCACTAGGCACGGGCGACCCGACCTGGGACGATCCTGAAACCATCGCGACGCTCGACCTCTGCTTGAGTTGCAAGGCCTGCAAGAGCGAGTGCCCCAGCAATGTCGATATCGCCAGACTGAAGGCTGAGTACACGGCTCAGCGCTACGCAACGGGCGTTCCCGTCCCGCTGAGGGCCCGTGTCTTCTCGAACGTTCGGCTGCTCAACAGCCTCGGCTCAATGGCGCCCAGCGCCACGAACCTTGCAAACAAGATCCCGCCGATTCGGGCTCTGCTTGGTCGGTTGCTCGGTTTGGCTCCCAAACGTTCGTTACCGGTGTTTGCTCGACCGCTCTACGCACAATGGGGGCCGCCGGACGCGCACGCCGGGCGGCGTGTTGCGTTCTTTGGTGACTGCTTCACGATGTTCAACGAGCCCGAGATCGGGCTCGCGGCAAAGCGTGTTCTTGAGGCTTCTGGCTATGAGGTTGATCTCCCGATGCGTGGACTTCACGGTTGCTGCCAGCGACCCGCGATCAGCAATGGCCTGCTGTCTCAGGCTGTTCGAGAGATCGACCGACTGCTGAGCCAGCTCGAACCCGTGATCGAGGATGAGCGGGTTGAGGCGATCCTGTTCGCCGAGCCTTCCTGCCTGAGCGCCGTGATCGATGACTGGCTCTCGCTGAAGCTCAAGACCCCGATCGAGACACGCAAGAAGCTGGCATCAAAGGCGATGTTGGTCGAAGCGTTCATTGAGCGCGAGTGGGATCGGCATCCGAAGAGGCCGGAGTTTAATCCGGAGGGCACAGGCGCGGTTTTCCACGGACATTGCCATCAGAAAGCCACTGTGGGTACTGCCGAAGCCGTTGCGGCGTTGCGCCGCTGTGGCGGGCTAGATGTGCTTGATGCCGGGTGCTGCGGGATGGCGGGCGCGTTCGGGTTCGAGCGTGACAAGTTCGACCTGTCGATGCGGATCGGTGAGCGGGTGCTGCTCCCGGCGGTGCGGAACGCGGGCGAGCGGGTTGTGCTCGCACCGGGTGCTTCGTGCAGGCACCAGATCCTGGACGGCACGGGTGTGCGAGCGCTGCACCCCGTGGAGCACCTCGCATCACGGCTGGCCACTTCCGATTAGGCAGGCTGTGGGATCTGCTGAAGGATTTCGTCGAAGAGCTCACGGGCCGCGGCGACCTGCTCACTCTGTGCTCGACCGCGAGGGATCACGCGGTGCGCGCCGACGTGCATCAGATTATCCAGTACGTCATCGGTGGTTGCGTATGCACGCCCCGCGAGCAACGCCGATGCCCTCGCCGCTTGCGCGAGAGACAGAGCGCCACGAGTTGAGAGTCCCACTCTGAAGCGTTCGTCACGCCGCGTGTGGTTCGCAAACTCAACGATGTACTCGAGCAGCGAGCGGTCGACGCTCACCGCGTCCGCAGCGGCCTGGATCGAAAGCAGGTCGTCGCGGCTGACCACGGGCTCCAACTCAGAGAGCGGCCGGTCGCTTGGGCGGAGTTCCAGAACATCAGCTTCGCGCTCCGCCGACGGATATCCCAGGCTGAGCCTCATGAGAAACCGGTCGAGTTGGTTCTCGGGTAGCGGGAAGGTCCCCTCAAAGTCGTGGGGGTTCTGGGTCGCGAGCACGATGAAAGGCTGGTCGAGCCGATGTATCGTGCCATCGATCGAGACACTGGCCTCGCTCATGGCTTCGAGCAACGCGCTCTGGGTCCGGGGCGTCGTCCGGTTGATCTCGTCGGCGAGCACAACGTTGGAGAACACGGGCCCCTTGCGGAGGCGGAACGCCTTGGTCTCAGGGTCGAGGATCGTCGTCCCGATAATGTCCGCGGGCAGAAGATCCGGTGTGAGCTGAATGCGGCTCTGGGTGCAACCAAGCACACGAGCGAAAGCGGTCGCAAGAAGCGTCTTGCCCACGCCCGGCACGTCCTCGATCAGAACGTGGCCCCTTGCGACCACGCATCGCAGGATGCCATCGATGCCAGCGGGATCGCCCAGGAACACGGAGCCGACCCGCTCGCGGATCAAACCCAGCAGTTGGGCCGCCCGTTCCGGGCTCACGGGCTCGACTCGCTCCGGGGCGAGCCGGCCTGGGGCTTGCTCGGTGGTGTGGGCGCCGTCGCCGTTCACCGAGGGTTGATCAAGGCTCATGCGGCTTGCTCCGTGCAGTTCCTCAGCTCTATCAGGGTGCACTGTAGGGTGCTCGCAGTTGGGACCTTGTCGCGGTAAGCTGGGGCGGCTCCGGTCGATGTGGAGCGTCTTTTCCGCGGAGTCGAGAGCACGATGTGTCCAGCAGAGCCCCAGCTCAACGGGGCGTCGCCATCCCCGACGCTGGATCTCACAGGTGATCTGCCGTGTGTCGGATGCCGGTACAACCTCAAGGGACTCTCGATCAGCAGCGATTGCCCGGAATGCGGGCTACGAATCGGCGCGACGGTGCTCGCCGTTGTTGATCCCTACGCATCGGAGCTCGTTCCGTTGCGTGCACCGGCTCGAACAGGCCGGCTTCTGCTGCTTTGGGTCGGTGGGGGGTTGCTTGCCGCGTGCGCACTCTGGACCACTCACGCTGCGGAGTCCCTCGCTCAGGGTTCGCCGCAGTTCCGCGAGATCGCGGATGCGCTCCGACCCCTGGCGTCGATTGGGCTGCTGCTCTCGATGTTTGGTTCGCTCGCCTTCATCAGACCGCACTCCGAGGTCCCCTGGAACGTGACCGCCGCCGCGTTGCTCGGATGCCTCCTGTACATCCCGCTAATCTATGTGCAGATCCAGATCCAGTTTGGGTTCGATGCGATCAAGGGCCCACCCTACCTCACGGCTGCCGGCCCACCGTCCGGGCGTTCGCTCATGAGGTTGCTGTGGGCAGCATCACTTCTCGGCCTGTTGCTGGCCCTCCGTCCTTCGGCGCGGCTGCTTGCATCGCGTTCGACACTCATGCGGTCGGGTGTTGTGGACCGCCAAACGATGCTCACGACCGCGGCGGTGGTCCTTGTATCCGCCCTCGGAGATGTTGCGCAGCTCGGCGCTGGTTTCACAACAGGCGTGGCGGCGGACACACTCCGACTCGTTGGTGTGATGCTGGTCGGAACGGGGTCGGTCCTGATCTCTATCGCGTTGGTGAACATCGCGGTGGACATCAAAAGGCTCTGGCCGGTCGTTGCACGCCACCCGATCAAGCCGGCGAATCTCCTTGCTCGCCGCACTGGCGGCGAACCCGTGAGTCTGCCGTGAGACCGGCCGACCGTCAGCGCTTCGATGCGTTGCTCGATGGGGTGCTGGCATCGCTGCCCGCCCAGCTCAGGGCATTGCTCGACGAGGTCCCGCTGATCGTCCAGGATGCTCCGGACGAGGCCGTACTCCAAACTCTCGATCCCCCGCTCGAACTCGAACCGGGAGAGGACCCCGCAGAGTCGCTCTGCGGCCTGCACATCGGGATCGCCAACACCGAGCGGAGTGTTGAAGACGGCGCGGTCTTGCCGCCCACCGTTTATCTCTTCCGCCAAGGGATTCTCCGGCTCGTGGGCGGTGCCGGGGCAGGCGATGAAACACTGGCCAAGGAGATCCGGATCACCCTCCTGCACGAACTCGGCCATCAGTTTGGGCTCGACGAAGACGATCTGGAGAACCTGGGCTATGGGTAACCGCTATCAATTGCCGATAGCACAACGGCCCCGAAACGGAGCGAGCATGAACAGCAAGACCCTGTCCGCCGCAATCCCCGCGATTCTGACCCTCGGGGTCGGTTGCCAGAGCCTCGCCGCTGAGATCGCCTGGGTCGAACTCGAGGGTGCGTTGGCCTCGAAGCCCGACCCATTCGCCTGGTTCACTGGCGATATCCAGCCGACGCTGCTCGATACGGTCCGCGGGATCGAGGCCCTGGCCTGGGACAACGACATCGACGGGGTTTTCGTCCGACTCAAAGACGCGGCACTCTCGACCACCGATGTCGAGGAGCTGGGCAGAGCGCTCGATGCGGTCCGGAACAGCGGCAAGCGCGTGCACCTCTATGCCGAGGGCTATGGGCCAAATGAGATTCTGCTCGGGTCTTACGCGGATGAGCGGATCCTGCAGCAGGGCGGCGCTGTATCGATGCCCGGGCTGTACATGGAGGAGATGTTCCTCGCTGACATGCTGGGCTGGCTCGGCGTCCGTGCGGACATGGTCCAGGTGGGCGACTACAAAGGCGCGTCGGAAGCGACCGGGCGCAGCAGACCGAGCAAGGAGTGGGATGAGAACATCTCCGGGCTCCTCGACGGGCTCTACGGCGCGATGCAGGAACAGATCACCGCGGGCTATGGTCTCAGCGACTCTGACTTCGATGATGCGTTGAGCGAGATGTGGCTCGCGAATGGTGATCGCGCCATTGAGGCGGGGCTTATCGATGCCGAGGTCGATTTCCCGGCACTCGATGCCCACCTCGCGCAGCATTACGGCAACGAGATCGAATGGATGGATGATGTGGATCTCGGGGCCGGCGGGATGAACATCGACACATCGAATCCGTTCGCGCTGTTCCAGATGCTTAGCGCTGAGCCTGACAACTCGCCGCGGGGCGACACGCTGGCAGTGCTCCATGTCGCGGGGACGATCATCGATGGCGAGTCGAGCGCTGGCGGCTTCACAGGCGCCGAGTCAACCGGCAGCCGAACGATCCGCCGCCAGATTGAGATGCTGATCAACGAGGATGACATCCGTGGCGTTGTGGTCCGGATCGATTCACCAGGCGGCTCGGCGATCGCGAGCGAGGTCATCTGGCAGGGCCTGCAGCTTCTCGCCGAGCACAAGCCGGTGTGGATCAGTGTGGGATCGATGGCCGCGAGCGGCGGGTACTACACAGCAGTGGGGGGCTCGAAGATCTACATGAACCCCTCGAGCATCGTGGGTTCGATCGGTGTCGTCGGCGGCAAGTACGCGATGGGCGACCTGTACGAGAAGCTCAAGGTGAATGTTGTCGGGCGTTCCCGTGGACCTCGGGCCGATCTGTTTGCGTCTGATCGGGTGTGGAACGAGGAGCAACGCCGTCTCGTTCGTGACCGAATGGTCGAGACCTATGACCTCTTTACCGAGCGTGTGACCGAAGGAAGGCCCAACATCGATCTTTCGATGACCGCCGAGGGTCGTCTATTCGAGGGTGATCGGGCGCTGAGGCTTGATATGGTCGATGAGATCGGCGGCCTGGATGATGCACTCGACGACTTGGCCGCCGAACTCGATCTCGACGATTATGACGTGCTGCACTACCCGGGCCCGAAGAGCCTCGAAGATCTCATCGAGGAGTCATTCGGCGGATTCCTGCTCGGTGCACCCACCGATGGAGCGGCGATGCTCCAGCCAGTTCGGGCGATCCTTGGCGAGGCACGGTTCAACGCGGCTGCTGGACAGCTTGAAGCCGCGATGCTGCTCCGCGATGAGCACGTGCTTGCCGTGATGCCGATGGTGCTGCTCCGCCGGTGAGCACCAGCCGTTGCGGCTCAGACCTCGAGGACCTCGGCGGATTTCTTGTCCACAGCCTCGTTAATCTTGGCCTCGTACTTCTTGAGCAGGTCTTGGATCTCGTCCTTGAGCGTCTTGATTTCGTCTTCAGGCATGCCGTCGAGGCCGTCGGCGTGCTTGTTTGCATCTCGACGGGCGTTGCGTAGGACAATTTTCTGCTCTTCGCCCATCTTCTTGACCTGCTGCGCGAGCTGCTGACGCCTGTCCTTGCTCAAGGGAGGCACGTTCAGCCTGATCTGCTTTGCCTCGACCATCGGATTCAGGCCGAGCCCCGAGTCCTCGATCGCGGTCTTGATTGCGGCGACCGCACCGGCGTCGAATGGCTTGATAAGCAGCTGTGTTGGCTCGGGTACGCTCACTGCTGCGAGACTCTTCAGGTCGGTCTGTGAGCCGTAGTAGTCCACTTTGATGTACTCGACCAGGGCAGTGGAGGCGCGGCCCGTACGGATGCCCTTGAGCTCCTGAGTCAGGTACTCGATGGCCTTGGTCATGTGCTCCTCTGTCTCGAGGAGGATGGTGTCGGGGTCGGTCATGGGGTGCCTCCCTCGAAGGCGTCGGGCGTGTCCGACGCTGGGCACATCTCGTACGGAACCCGGCGGGCCCCGCGGGGGGCATTCTTAGGGCCGCGCTACGCCGTGACCAGCGTGCCCACGTCTTCGCCTGCGATCACCCTGCCGATGTTGCCCTGCCGCTTGAAATCGAAAACCACAAGTGGCAGCCCCGATTCCTCGCACATCGCGAGCGCTGTGATATCCATCACACGGAGCCTCTGCTCGATGGCGACGCGGTAGGCCAGGGAGTGGTACCGCTCGGCGTTTGGGTCAGTCTTTGGATCAGCGGAATAGACGCCATCCACCTTTGTGGCCTTGAGCAGCACATCGCACTCCAGCTCGCGAGCTCGGAGGGCGGCGCAGGTGTCGGTGGTAAAGAAAGGATTCCCGGTCCCACCACCCAGAACAACCACGTTCCCCTTCTCAAGGTGACGGATGGCGCGGCCTCGAATGAACGGCTCTGCCACCGATGGGATCTCGATTGCTGTCATCGCGCGAGCACCAATCCCGAGTGCTGTTAGCTTCTCTCGGAGCGCGATCGCGTTGATCACCGTACCGAGCATGCCCATATGGTCCGCGGTTGCCTGGACAATGTGTCCATCACGAGCGAGCTCGGCGCCGCGGATGATGTTTCCTCCGCCCACGACCACAGCCAGCTGCGCCCCGCTCTGGGCTGCGTCGGCAACCTCCTGAGCGATCACCTCCAGCTCGTCTGCATCGATCCCGAAGCCACCAGGGGCGCAGAATGCCTCGCCACTTAGCTTTAGGAGGATTCGTCGGTATCGAGATCGGCCCGGGGCGGGGGTGGGGCCTGGGTGTGTGTCGCCTTGCGCGATGTCGGTCAAGCTGGCCTCCCGTGCCTGGGGTCTGTCGAGGATCCGGACGCGGCTGGAACGGGAGACCCATCCCGAACGTATCTCGATTCAACCGGCGGGGGGCCTGAGCGTCAAGCGGAGGCGAAGCCCGGAGATCTCCGAACGGGCCCCAGCCGCTCGGCTCGAGCGGAGCCTCGGGCTCGCCCGCGGGTACACTCGGTGCGGGAGCCCCGCGGGGCCTCGCCCTGTCGGAGGAGCCGGCCGGTGGCGGGGTGCCCAGCCCGCTGGCTTGCCCCCAACGACCAGCCCCCGCGATGGATCGCGTGCCCATGGATCGCCCAGTTCAACCGAACATCTCCGCAGACCTCGAAGACGCGCCCTCTCAGCCCGAGCAGAGATCGGTCGGTCTGATCGGCTGGCTCCGCCGCGCAGCGGTGGTCGGGCTCATCGTTTCGATTGCTGTCCATGTCGTCGGACTCATCACCGCTGGATTGATCGTCTTCCAGGATCGCGATGGCGCTTTGGGGCCGGGTGGTGTCCCTGACCCAGTCGAGTTCGCCGTGATGACAGAGGCCGAACTTGCTGAGGCCCACGGGGAGGCGTTCCTTGAGAGCGCTGAAGCACGACTCGTGACCGCCGAGCTTGAGCTTGTCGAGCCGACAATGGATCAGCTGATCTCGCCAGAAGCGGTGATGCCGGAAGTCGAGCTGCCGGAGCTTACGAGCGACCTTGCCGCGCTCGAGCCGCTCGGTTCGGATGCTGGTGACGCGGGGTCAGACTCGCTCGGCGGCGGGCTCGCCGGCAGCGGCGGCGGGACGAGCTTCTTCGGTGTCGAGGCGCGTGGGAGCCGGTTCGCGTTCGTTGTTGACTGGTCCGGATCGATGGCAACCGGTGGCAAGGCGGAGGCGGCAGAGCGGGAGCTGCGGGGTGCGGTTGAGGGGCTCACCGGCGAGGGCGCTTTCTTTGTGGTGCTTTATGCGAGCGAGGCGGTGAGCCTGGGCGACAGGGGCGACTGGACAGATGCAAATGACAGAGGCAAGCGTTGGGCGGATCGTGTCTTCAGCGGGCTACCGGTCCCGCGCGGGGGGACCGATCCCGTGCCAGGCTTTGAACTGCTGACCAAGCTTCGGCCGAGGCCAGATGCTGTGTACTTCATGACCGACGGTGAGTTCCAGGCCGAGATGGTTCCTTCCCTGCTTGGGCTTCAGCGTACATTCAAGGCCCCGGTCCACTGCATCACATTCGTGAACCGCCGAGCCGAGCCGATGATGCGCCAGATCGCGGATGCGACGGGCGGGACTTACACGCACGTCGGGGGCAGGCCTTGAGAACCGGACTGGTCTCACTGGTGATCTTCCTGGTTGCGGCCTCCGTGGCGGAGTCGGCGCAGGACGAAGGCTTCGCGCTCCGTTGGGGCGAGACCATCCCCGGGGCGCGGGTGGTCGCAGTATCTGAGCAGGGAGTTTCGGTTTCGGTCGATGGCGGCGTGCCTCGCCGCATTGGCTGGCACCGCATCCGGTCGCTGCCAAGCAGCTTTGAGGCCGAAGCGGTGCCTTTCGAGTCGATCCGCGAGGATGCCTGGCGAGCATCTATTCGTCTAAGACGAGGCGACTACATTGCGGCCGAGCCGCTGTTCGTCTCGCTCTTCCAGCGGCTCGCCGGCACCGACGGCCCGGGCACAGCGCACGCGGGCGCCGGACTCGCGCGGTGCCGCCTCGCGCGGGGGGCGGCTGCAGAGGCTGTCGCGCCCTGGACAAGGTGCGTGCGGTCAACTGAACTCGGACAGAGCAAGCTGTCACCTGACAACGCCGCTTCGGTGCTGGCAGGTGCTCCCAGCAGGCTTCAGCCTGGCCTCGCGCCGTTCTTCGCGCCGGGCCAGGGCCGCGGGGTGCTCGCGGCGGAGTCGGTGCTCTGGCCCTTCGGCACATCCGAACTCGTGGACGCGTACATCGCGGCGGTTGCCTGCGACCGCCACGAACGGCGGTGGCATGACCCGGGTTTGTCCGATGGGGTTTTGCAGCAGGAACGCGTCCGGAGCGACACCGACCTGCTCATCGCGATCGCGTTTACGCGTCACCCCGATGCGTTGCGCCGAGAGCTCGCCCGCGCGGCGCTGGATCGTTGGATCGAGACCGCGCCAGACTCGCTCGAGGCCTGGGCAGTGGTCTGGTCAAGGGTTGCGGTTGGGCGATCGCTCGTACGCGAAGACGACCCATCGCTGCGCGCCGAGGGCGTGCTGACGCTGCTCGGAGTCGTTGCTGCCTATCCCGATGAGCTGCAGAGGCTCACCGCCCTCGCTCTCGCGGAAGCCAGCGACACGCTTCTTAGCGATGGGGATGCTCTGTCTGCAGAAGTGCTTCGCGCCGAACTCCGAACACGCTACCGGGGCAAGCCTGCCGCAGTTGGGCCCCCGGACCCAACCCTCCTTCGCTATACAGAGGAGCCGCCCCCTTGAGTCCGCTCGTTCATGCTCCTGTCTCCGTACTGACCGCCGCTCCCAGCGGTCGGTCGCTCTTTGACTACATCGCGGCGGGTGGATGGGTTGGCACCCTGATCATTCTGCTCAGTGTGGCGGCTCTCGGGCTCGTGCTTGCCCAGTTCCTCCAGACGCGTGCCTCCCGCTTCGTTGTTGAGGGCGCGGAGGCCCGGCTCGACAAGCTGCTCAGGAAGGACCGGATCAACGACGCCGTGGCGTTCTGCAACCAGCCGGACCAAGACTGCTTCCTGACGCGCGTCTTTGGCAGCGGGCTCGATCGGTGCAGCAGGTCGCCGTTCGGCTACCTTGAGATCAAGTCGGCGCTTGAGGAGGCCGGGCGAGAGGAGGTCGAACGCCTCTACAGACAGACCGACTGGATCGGCCTGATCGCCACCGTTGCCCCGATGCTTGGGCTGTTGGGCACCGTGCTCGGGATCCTCATCGCGTTCGACAAAATAAGTACGACCGAGGGTGTGCCCAGGCCTGGCGATCTCGCTGGCGGTATCAGTCAGGCGCTCGTGACTACCGTGCTCGGGCTTCTGATCGCGATTCCGACCAGCTTTGCGTTCACCTTCCTCCGCAACCGGATCGACACGCACGCCGCCGAAGCCGGGCGGGTCGCCGAGCGTCTCGCGGCGAGGCTTGAGGGCGCTGCGCCAGGGAAGGCCTCGGGCGGTCCTGAGCAGGCCGCGCGTCCTGTGAGCAAACCGAAGCCGGCGGCGCCACAGCCCGCAGCGGGGGGTCCGGCGTGAGACCCGGAGGCCGTGCGAGGCCGCGAACACTCAGGCCCAATCTCACGCCGATGATCGACGTGGTGCTGCAACTCATCATCTTCTTCATGTACACATCGCAGTTCGCTGCGCTTTCGAGGACCGCGGTGGATCTGCCCGAACAGCCCGGGCAGCTTGAGAACTCGGCGCCGGAGGCGGATCTGGTGATCGACCTTGCCGATGATGGCGGTCTCTCTGTCGCTGGGGAGCGGGTCGATCAGGCGAGGCTGGCCCAGATTGTGTCTGTTGAGTCACTCCGTGTCGGCGGCGCTGATCGCCTACGTGTGCTGGTGCGTGCCGACCGGGGCGCGGTCGCGGCTCACCTCAACACCCTGGCGCTCGAACTCCGTGCCGCAGAGGTCCTCCGATGGCGCCTAGGCACGGCAGATACTGGGGGTGGATCATGAACTTTCGCCCGCGCCGTGGGGCGGACGAGACGCATGAGCTGCCGATGACGAGCCTCATCGATGTCGTTTTCCTGCTGCTGATCTTCTTTATGCTGACGGCAAGCTTCGTGCGTGAGAATGAACTGCAATCGGCTCTGCTTGCGGATCGCTCGGGTGCCCCGGGCTCCGCTGACCTGCTGCCGCAGTTCGTTCAAGTGAGACCCGCGCGTGAGGGCTTCGCGTTCGAGCTTGGTCAACGCGTGATCGCGTCGCAGGACGATCTGCGCGAGATGCTGTCAAGGCTGCCCAAGGACGCGGGTGTGATCGTCCGTGCGTCGGCTGAGGCGCCGGTGGATGGCGTCGCGGCGGCGGTGCAGGCCGCGACGGACGCCGGGTATACGAAGGTGAGCTATGTGCCAGCGGGTTCGTAGCACAGTTCTACTCTTGCTGGTGCTGATTGCAGCTGCGCCGATGGCAGCCGCGCAGGACGGTGACAGCCGCGCGCTCGAAGCCTATTTGCGGGAGAGATCGCTCGATGGGCTGCTAGCCGAGCACCTCAAGCGGTCCTTGCCAGAGACCAGCGGCGAGGAGCGTCTTCGCGTCGCCGATGAGCTGGGGAGGGTTCTCACAAGGCTCCTCGAGTCAGCGAGCACGCCCGCCCAACGCCAGAGGATCGAACGCGATGCGTCGGCACTTATTGACGCAGTGCCAGAAGCAGAGACCGGGGCCCTTCGCCTGACCATCGCGAGCACGTCGTACACGGAAGCGGCCCGGCTTGCCGAGCTCCAGCGACAGGGGCTGGCGAGCGCCGAGCAGGTCGCCGAGGCCGAGCGCCTGCTACGCGCGACCATCCCGGAGTTCCGTCGTATCGCGATGGACGCCGAGCGACGCGTTGCGGCGTTCGAGCGCGTCGAGGATCAGGTCTTCGAGCTGACCCCTGAATCCGAGAAGCGACTTGCAGCAGCGCGCCGGAACCGCTCGCTTGCGCGATTCAATCTGGGCTGGTCGGGGTACCAGCTCGCCTCGGTAACGCGCGATCCGCGCCCCGCGGCCGAAGCGCTCACGGATTTCGGATGGCTCTTGAACGCACCGAAGGGGAGGCCGGCAACTCTCGACAGGGTGAACACGGACAACTTCCGGTTCGATCACGTTGCGGAAGCCGCGATCGGTGTTGCACTCTGCGAATCCGAGATCGGCGAGCATCTCCGGGCGATGCGATGGCTTGACGAGCTCGATGCGTCGGACCATATCACCGATGGAATTCGAGTGAGACTCCCGCTTCGCCGCGCCGTTGTGTACGCAGCTGCAGAGCGATGGAATGAGCTGCGCTACCTGGCATCGCAGTGGTCTGCTGGTGAACTACCCGGTGGACCGCCCGATGCGGCGGCGGCACGTCTTCTCGCGGTGCTCACACTCCGCGCGCTCGAGAGCGATCCGTCAGACCTGGTTCTGGGCGCGACGGCATCGATCGCGATGGGTGAGTTGGTAAGGCTGGGTCAGGTGCCGCACGTACTCGACCTGCTTGAGCGATTTGGGACTGCGCCGCTTCCGGGTGATGGCTTCGTCGTGCGTTATGTTCGCGCCCTTCAAGCCTTCGATCGAGCATCGACGGCGCACCCCGGGCCGGAGCCAGCAGACACCGATCCGGGTATTACTCTTTATGCCGATGCGGCCCGGGCCTTCCGCGGCGCACTTGCCTCGCAAGACACCGATGAGTTCCCGGGAGAGATCGCCGCCTGCGAGGCGCACCTTGGGCTCAGCCTGTATCTGGGCGGCCGCTTTGGCGAAGCGGCGGATGTGCTCGGCGGGCTACCGACCGAAACTCCGGATGCCGAGCTCGAACGGGGAATGTGGTTCGCGCACGTCGCGGCCGATCGCGGTGCTGTGGCCGCGGACGCCCAGGGCAGATCAGAGCGGGCCGCAGATCTTCGAGACCTGGCGCTCGCCTCCAAAGCCCGTTACGTCCGTTCGTTTCCGACTAGCGCGAATGCGGTCCGGCTCCTCATCGCTGACAACACCCACGCGCTGGCGTCCCGTGAACGCGCGATTGAACTTCTCCTCGCGATCCCACAGCAAGAGCCGGTGTCGAGCCCGGCGCGTGCCCACGCAGCGAATCTGCTGCTTAGTGCGTTCGATGAGTCGCCAGAAGGCGTTCGCACCGCGCTGGGCCTTCGATTCGCGGACATCGCGGAGGCGCTGGCTGCAAGCGCGTTTGAGTCAGGAAGTCCGGAACTCGGGGTCGCACGCTACAGGCAGGTCATCGACGTTCTGCTGCGTATGCCTATTCCGGATGCGAGGCGCGCGGGCGAGGTTCTGCGTTCTCTTCGGGCGAACGCGAGGATCGCGGCGTTGTCGCTCGAACAGTATCGCGATGAGTTCGATTATCGAGAACTCCAGATCAGTCTCGCGTTGGAGGACCTCGGGGCCGCCGACCGTGCCGTTGCCGCGCTCCGCTCAAGGGGAGGCCCATACGCTGAGGTCGCCGAGCGGCAGGTATATCGCTCGGCGCTTGCCGCTTTCCGGGATCGGAGCACCGCGCAGTCGGCCGAGCGTCTCGTGACGATCGGTCTGGCTCTGCTCGAGTCGCTCGGCCCGGATCATGGCGCTGCGTCGGGCATCCGCGAGGGTGTCGCGACGGCCGCAACCGCTCTCTACGACCTTCGGGGCGATATGGACGCGCTTGGCACCGCGGTTTTGCTCGACACCGAGTCGATGCGCACAGGCACCGCGACCCGTGATCAGTTGCGCCGGTTGGCGCATGCGGCCAAGGCTTCGAATGATCTCACGCTACAAGAAGAGGCCTGGCGGACAATGCTCGCCGGAACGCCGCGGGGTTCGGACGCCTGGTTTGAGGCACGATACGAGACGCTTGTGATCATTGCGGCACGCGATGCGACTCGCGCGCGGGCTGTCCTGGCTCAGTACGTCCTGCTTGTAGATGGATACGGGCCCGAGCCGTGGGATTCGAGGTTCCGTGCCCTTGAACGGGAACTCTCGCCGTGACTGACCCCGGGGCCACAGGTGTCTGGGTCGTGGCGGCCGGTCGCTTCTTCGGCTCGGGCGCAGCGACCGGAGATCCTTTCGATCTACTCGGTCTGGAGAATCGACGGGCCAATGACGCTGCGGTTGTTGCTTCTCTTCGGCAGCGGCTCGAAGCGGTCAATAGGCATCCCGATGCTGCAACCACCGCAGCCGAAGAGGTTCGGATCGCGCTCCACGCTGCTGCTGCGAAGCTCATGGACCCTCGTGTGCGAGCGAGGTTGCGTGCGGCCACGCCGGCACAGCCCACGCGGCGTCCTCCTGATGACACGCCGGAAAGCCCCGACGACCTGCTGGCGCACGACTGCCTTCTCGTACTGGCGCGAGCAGGCGGCTGGAACCGCGGCGCATTGCGTGAACTCCTCAGGCTTGCTGCGGCGCGCGGCGTCGATCCAGCACGTGTCCCCACGATTGTCGACATGCTCCTGACGCACGGCTCGGCCGCCGTGACCCGAACGCCGGCAGGCCCGCTCGACAGCGACCCCGCGATCGACGCGCGACCTGCACGACACATCGCGTCTGCTGACGGCCCGACTAAGCCCGAAACAAGGCGCCGCTCCAGATTCGGGCCAATCGTCACGGTCTTGGCCGTGCCCGTACTGATCGCCTGGAGCGGGTTCTATTTTCTCGGCCAACGCCAGGCTTCAGTTGTTGCACCGATCGACACTCCAACGCGAGCAGAAGAATCGCGACTCACGCCTGTGCTACCACCCACCTCGGAGCAGGTCCTGACGGGACCGACGACCGTTGCTGAGTTACTTCGATCGCTTGAGGACACCACCACGCTGACCTCCGAGAGCGGTGGCACAAAGCTACGTCTCCTCCTGACCTATGCGGCAGAGTCCTGGACCAACTGGGACACACCTACACGCCGCGCGATCGAGGGGCGCACAACCGAGGTCGCAGGCGTATTGGGGGGCCAGAGCGGTGTTGTAAACGGTCTGAGCGATCCACTCGTCGAGTGGATGCGACGAGATCTCGACACAGAACACGCAGTTGAACGACGGGTGTTCGCTGTTGGACTTGCCTCAAGGCTGCTGGCGTCTGGTGTGCTTCCCGCTCGGGACTTCGCACGGCTCGCAACCGCGCTCGACGAGGCCGTACCCGGTGGTTACAGCACGGGAGGTGATCCGTTCCTGTCCGCTGCTCGCGCGGCGATAGAAAACCTCGTCCCCGAGTTGGCGATGGCTGACGATGCAGCGACTGATGCCTGGTTCGCGGCGACCGACCGGCTTGCGCAGAGCGATCCAGTATGGCGCGAAGGCGTGCTGTTCAGGCTCGCCGAAACCCAGATCCTGACCGCAGGCCAGAGCGCACCGCCACCCCAAGTCGCCGCATTGCTCGCGCGAGCGGTTCGGGCGTTGGACTGGCAGGCCGACGGTGCGACCCGCGAGTGGCTACTGGACCTAATCAGAGGCGACGCGGGAGGACCAGCGCTTTCGCTTTTGCTCACGGAACTGAATCAGACACCCGCGACAGGTCTGGGCCGCCTGGGGACACTGTCGTCAAGAGCTTCGGGAGCTGATCGAGCCAACTACGCCGCTCGGCTTGCGGCGTCGTGGGGGATCGAACCACTTCCCACCGCCGTTCCGCCGCCTGTGGGCTGGCGAGATGCAATCGCTCGAGTGGCGCGTCGGCGGGTTGGTGAATCGCATGCCGAGGTGGTCGCAGCTCTTGTTGAGTCTGCGGAACTCAACGCAGCTGCCGCCCTCGCGTGGCGAGGCCGCGCGGTGGATGCGGACGCGTGGGTCGCTGGGCTCGAGCAGCGCATGCGCGACATAGTTGCGCCAACAGGAATGAGTGACAGTGAATCACTCGCCGAATGGCCAGCCGGAAGCGACTGGCTCGTTCGATATCAGAACTCCGAGCGGTCGGCCGCCGAGCGAGTCCGGCTGCTCGATTCGCTGCGATCGGGTACTCAGTTAGCAACCGGTGATGCCGATGTGCTGGTCCGCGAGGCTTTCATCGGGCGTCCCGCGAGCGTGCGTGAGGCCGCGGCGAGTGCCGTGACGAGGCTCAGCGGGGATCCCGCGGTGATCAAGGGAGCGCTCGAGTTCGCTCCGGCGATCCCACGCACGCTTCAGGCTGGGCGGCTTTGGGCGACGCTCACGGGCTTCGACGTGCCCGCGCCTGCGGATCCGGACTGGACCGCAACGATCAGGCGGGGTCTGGTGGCGCGGCTTGTCGGTTCGCTTTCGGCAACAAGCGAGACCTTCCGCCTCGATGCGCTGAGCGATCAACTCGGTGCCGCCTACGCTCTGGCAAGCGAAATGCCCATGGCGAGTGAGGGAGCCCCCGGCGCAGAGGTACTGAGACCTGCGGCCGACCAACTGCTCGGCCTGCTTCTTGCTGATCTTGCTCCAGGCGCGGTTGGCAACGCAACTGGTCTCTCGAGTTCGTCGATTGAGCAGGGGCTTGTTCGTCGTGATGCAATCGCCGGAGGCCCTGTGCACACTTTTGTCGCTCGCCAAGCTGCGTGCGCTGAGGCCTTGGCGTTGCTCGCCGAAGGTGAGGGCCGCCCACTGGAGGCGGCTGAAGTGCTCTCACGTCTCCGCCAGGAAGTGTCGCGGTCGGGGACAGTGTTCGAGCAAGCACTCGCCTATGAGAGGGCGATGTCCAGGCTCTGGGAACTGCGTTTCACACGTGAGGCTGGCATGGACGTGGGGAGCCCCCCATGATGCAGATTCAGTTGATTGCCGCATTTATCTCTGGGCTCCTGATTCAGCCGGGTGCCACCCTCGAAGCGAGGCTGGCGTCTCTCTCATCCACCCAGCCTTCCGGCTATCTGCTGCTCGCTGAGGAAGTCGCTGACGAGCCGACTGGCCCGGAAGATCTTGCGCTTGCACGGAGGCTCTATGTGCTCGCGTTCGAACTCGACCGGACATCTGCGAATCCGGAGGGTGTTGCGGCAAGTGCCTGCCTTGGCCTTGCCGAACTTGCGTCCGGGGAGCAGGAGCGTCGCTGGCTTCGCTCGCTCGCGAGCCTGGTCGATCCTCGGTATTCACCTGACGCTCTCGACTCCGATATCAACGGGATGGATACCCGGGCGAGCCTGCGTGCGGCCACCGCACTCGGGCTTATTCGTGCGGGCGACGGTCCGGCCGCACGCCGGGCATTGGGTGAGCCAGGCGTCCGCGACATGCTCAGCCGAAGAGAACCGCTGCTGAACCCAAGTGAGGGTGGTCTCTATGGCCTGCTCCGGGACGCCGAGGTTTGGCCCGATGGCGCTTGCGGCGGGGATCGCACGATCCGGCTGCCTGAGGCCCAAGGCGGTGGGCACAGGCTTTGCCCGGTCTGCGGTGGGGACCCAGGCCGAAGGCTGACTCGGCCCGAACTGCTGGCACAACTTCGTACTGAATGGGTTCTCCTGGATGTCGAGGGCGACGGATGGGGAGCGCAGGCCATGATCGATCCGGCCCCTCTGATCGATGCGGACCCGACCAGCCTTCTCGAGCGATATGGCATCAACCCGAGCGAGTCGGTGTATCGCGATGGTGCTTGGCAACGCCCTTGAGTGCGCCGCTACGATCGCCATGGAGCCGCGCCCGGCGCGGGCGTTTGATGGGAGTTCGCAATGACCGAAGCCAGCGTCGATGCGGGTGCTACCGAGAGCACCGGCAAGCCTCAGATCGAGTTCACCGACTTTGCGAAGGTCGATCTCCGCGTTGCGCGGATCGTCGAGGCTGGGCCGCACCCCAACGCTGATCGCCTGCTCAAGCTCCAACTCGATGACGGGAGCGGCGAACCCCGCCAGATCTGCGCAGGCGTGCGTGATTTCTACAACCCAGAGGACCTTGTCGGGAAGTTGATCGTGATCGTTGCGAATCTCGCGCCACGCCAGCTGCGCGGTGAGGAGAGCCGCGGCATGCTTCTCGCCGCGAGCGAGGGCGAAAAGGGCGACGGTGATCGGAAAGTCGTTCTGCTGAACCCGATGTCGGAGATCGAACCCGGCGCGATCGTCAGCTAGTTGCCCGCCGCGTGAGGTTCGCGCGGGGACTCGACCATCCGGAGCATCGCCGCGATGAGGCGTTCGCGATTCTGCTGTCTCAACTCAAGACGCCGTGAGAGCCGCTCGACCCGTGTGTTCAGGTCTGAGATCTGCTGCTGCGTCCGTTCGACCTCCTGATCGAATACTGCGGCGATCTCCTTGCGAAGCTCCTGGCGCCACGCGGGCAGGTCGGCCTCGTTTTCGGGGCGGAACTGTCTCCACTGTTCGAGACGCTCGATCACACCGGCTGGACCACCAACGGGTCGGGCTTGCTCGCGCGGTTCGTTACCACCACGAGCTCCACGCGGGGGTCTGCCATCGAGCGGGCCTCGGTTGGGCATCAGGCCGAGTTCACGGTTGGCGCGAAGAAGCTCGCGCGCAGCGCCGAACCGGTCGGTCCTCGAGAGTTCCCGGATCCGCGCCGCCTCGTCGGGATCGATCTCGCGGAGCCGGTCCATCATCTCCTCGAAGTGAGCGCGCATCCCTTGACGAACGCCGGGATCATCCCGGAGTTCCAAGAAGATCTCTTCGGGCAGAGCGCCGGCGTCGAGCCTCGTGAGCGCAGTCACCAGGCTTTCTTCAGTGCGTCGCACGACCTCGAGCTGGTGCTGGATCCTTTCGCGTATCTCTTCGGTGCTCTCCTCGTCGATCCCGGGTTGCGCCTCTGCGCCCGCAACCATGATCCCAGCGAGGGTGACGAGTAGAAGAGATACCAAACGGGTCGGTCTCATCAGAGACTCTCCTCTCCGAAGGTCCATCCCGCTTCGAGATCGGTGGTCTCTAGGTCCACAAGGGAGGCCTGGATCAGCACGAGCTCGGTATCGAACTCGCTACTGAGTCCGAAAGCCTCGAGCAGCTCAGTATCTGTCGGCTCATCCCCGGCCGCCACAACCCCCTGCTCGATTGAGCTGGGCTCCGTCACGACAGGCTGGGGCGTCGTTGCGACCAGCAGGAGCGCTGCCGCCATCCCGGCGCCGATGCAGCTTGCGCCAAGCCACCATGGGCGCAGAGGGAAGACCAGACGCCGTGTCGGCGGCTCGGTTGCCGAGAGCAGTCTTTGCTCGAATCCGGGACCTGGCTCAGCGCGATCCAGCGAGCCAAGGTCATCGAGCAACCCCTCCAGTCGTGTGTCTTCGGGTCTGTGTTCTGGTGTCATTGTCATGAGCGGCTTCCGGTCATCTTGCCCGAACGGGTGTCGGTCTCCATCATCTCTCTCAGCTTCTTAAGTGCCCGGTGGTGGCGGGCGAGTAGTGTGCCGACGGGTTCGTCAAGGATCTCGGCGATCTGTTTGAACGAGAGCTGTGCATGGTGGCGCATGTTCACGACCTGCTGGTCGGCCTCAGGGAGCTTCTCGATTGCCGCACGCAATGCGCCGAGCTCATCAGAGGTCTCGCGTTGATCGGCCGTGGTCTGCGATGCATCTTCCTCACGGATCTCCACCTGTGTGCCGCGCCTTTTCCGTCGTCGCATTTCATCGCGAAGCCTGTTGCCAGCGATCCGGAACAGCCAGGCCTCGAACCGGCCCTGCTCCTGGTACCCCTGCCTCGGCAGCTTTTCGGCGACCGTCGCGAACACGGACTGCGTGAGCTCCTCAGCGGCCTCGGGATCTCCGAGACGGCTTTTTCCGAAGGCGTACACCCGTCGGGCATAGAGGCGGATGAGTTCCGCCCAAGCGACCTGATCCCCTCGTCCGGCACGCGCCACGATCACGGCAACGTTCTCGGGCGAGGCCTCGTCGTGTGCCGGGATTGAACCAATGCTCATCGTCACCCGGCCCACACCACGCTCAACGTCCGATCCACAGGATGTATTGCAACGTACCGCGTCGGACGGCGCCTCGGGCTCGAAGCCCCCGCGGGCCGGCCGGACGCGTTATCGTCCCGGCGGAAATACGATCGCCGATTCCGAACGAGACCCTGACAAAGCGTGGGGTCCGCTGGTGCCTAAGTGACTGAAGTTAGTGACGAGATCCTGTTCGAGCGTTACCGCGGCGGTGAGACCGCCGCGCTCCGGACGCTTATCGAGCGGCATCAAGCGGCACTGCTTGGCTTTTTGTTCCGGCTCACCGGTGATCGGACGCTTGCCGAGGACGCGTTCCAGGACGCTTTCCTGCAGATCCACCTGTCCGCGAGCACCTTCGACGCCTCGAGACGATTTCGCCCGTGGTTATTCACGATCGCGGCGAACAAGGCCCGGGACCTCCTCCGTAGGAAAGGGCGCCGTCAGGCGGTGGAGCTGTCTGCACCGGTAGATGCCTCTCGGGATGGAGCGGCGTCTTTCATCGATCTGATGGAGATCGACGTGCCGGCTCCGGATGCCGGCCTGGACGATCAGGAACGTGACGACGCGGTTCAGCGGGCGTTGGACAGAATGCCCGACAATCTGCGGGAGATCCTTCTCTTGGCCTATTTCCAACGCCTGAGCTACCAGCAGATCGCCCACGAGTTGGGCATCCCGCTCGGCACGGTCAAGTCGAGGCTCCATTCCGCGGTCGCGAACTTCGCGGCCCGGTTCCGTGCAGATCAGCGGGCCAGCGAGGCCCGTGAGGGTGGCGAGGGGTGAGATAACCCGCCGGCCGCCCCTAAGGGTGCCCGGCGTTGTGGAACGGATGGCTGGGCATGGGTTCTGGGGACACTCGCTTCGACGACGACGCCTTCGGCGCCGATGGGCCCGCAAGCGAGCCCCATTCGGGGGAAACCCATTCTTGGGGAACATGGTCTGGGCAGGCACTGGGCGACCCCGAGTTCGGGGAAGAGGAGTTCCAGTTGCGCGAAGAAGACGCGGCGATCCTCGAGTCCGTCCTCGATGGCACGCATGACGGCTCACGCCGGGCACTGAAGATCGAAGCGTTTCTGTCGGTGCTCAGGCCGCCGTCGAACCTCGATGCTGACGATCTGGGCCGTGCGACGTATCTGAGGCTGAAGCGGCGCGGCCCTCCCGCGACCGGTCTCGGCGAGGCCGACGCCGCAGCGGTGGATCACTGGCTGCAAGGGACAGGGCACGCCGAGCCCGAGCGTGTCGCGCAGCTTGAAGCTCTGCTCGCACCGGTAGCTCTTGAGTTGCCTGATCGGGCTTTCGCGGATCGGGTTGCGTCGCGGCTGATTTCGGCGAGTGGCGATGGCCTCTTCGATACGCCGCGTTCGCTCCCCTTCATGCGCATGGCCGATGCGATCGGTGTTGCGGCAGCGGCCGTGGTGGGTGTTGCGATCGTTCTGCCCACGGTTTCAGCCGCGAGGAACGAGGCCCGTAAAGCCACGTGCATGGGGAACCTCCAGGCGACAGCGATGGGGTTCGGCATGTATGCCGACGATCATAACAACATGCTGCCGGCGAACCGCGGATTCTCTGCGGGCGCAGTCTGGTCCGATGTCGGTGGGGGAGCTGACCGTTCTAATGCGGCAAACCTGTTCCAGCTCGTGCGACGTGGCTACACCGCGCTCAGCGATCTTGCGTGCCCTGGCAACGAGTTTGCGATCACCGCTGGGCTTGAGCCCGAGGCGACTGACTGGCGGTCCCTCGAAGAGGTTTCTTACAGCTATCGGCTGATCTCTACCGGTGGTTTCGAAGCGAGCCTCCAGGGATCCGCTGATCGGCCGATCTTGGCGGATCGTTCCCCGATCCTCCTTGCGGCGAGCCAGCGGCGTCGGGTGAGCCCGGAAGCCAACAGCCCGAATCACGGTGGCGCCGGTCAGCACATGCTCTTCGGGAATGGCCAGGTCGCCTGGCGGCGGACGCCGATCGTCGTCGGCAACGACAACGCCTGGCTTCCCCGTCAGGTCGAGGAAATGGTCCGCCGAGAGCGGGGTTTGAGCCCGGTCCTGGTTGGGAATGAGGCGGCCCTGGCCGACGATGTCTTCCTCGGCCCC
Organism: Planctomycetota bacterium; assembly: GCA_039186605.1. Lineage (GTDB taxonomy): Bacteria > Planctomycetota > Phycisphaerae > Phycisphaerales > UBA1924 > JBCCZZ01. Next base: position 158,296 of record JBCCZZ010000003.1, read on the forward strand.
TGAGATGGCGCTCATCAGAGGGGTCGCACGGCGCCGCTAACCCTTGTCCGAGCCACAGCTGGAGCCTATCGTGGGGGCCGCGACCGGGCCGGATGGACCCGGCTCGTGGTTGGCAGCGACGAGGTCTCCAGATGCCCAAGAACAAGCCCCATAAGGGAACGCTCAAGCGTGTGCGGATCAGCAAGACAGGCAAGGTCCGCCACCGCAGCGCCTACCACAAGCACCTCAGCTCGCACAAGTCGGGCAAGCGGCTGCGTCAGCTCCGCAAGGACCCGTACATGGCGGCCGGCGAGGCCAAGCGTCACGAGATGATGCTCTTCCGTCGTCTGCGTGGGCGGAACCAGCCCCGGACCGCAATCCGCCGCAGCCCCTCGCCTCAGCAAAAGGCCGCGATGCGTGCGGCCGCCGCAGAGGCCAGCCAGGACTAAGTCATTCTGGGTGAGCCTCGCTCACTCGGTCGTTTCTCGCACCCGCCCGCCGGGACCAAAGACAGCCGGGTCTCATACTGACCGCAGGCTGCTCCGAGACTCGGGCAAAGCAGGGAGTAGGCAAACATGCCTCGTGCACGCAAGGGCTCGGCCCGCACACGTCACAAGAAGCGCGTCCTCCGTCAGGCTCGCGGGTACTTCGGTGCCCGCAGCAAGCATTATGTGGACGCGAAGATCCAGGTCCGCCGATCGTGTTCGTACGCGTTCCGGGATCGTCGCCAGCGCAAGCGCGACATGCGTCAGCTCTGGATCACGCGTATCACCGCTGCGTGCCGCATGCGCGGCACGCGCTACAGCCTGTTCATGAACGGGCTGAGGCTCTCGGGCGTGATGCTCAACCGCAAGATGCTGAGCCAGATTGCGATCGAGGATCCGAAGCTCTTTGACGAACTGGTGACCAAGGCGGTTGCCGCTTCGAAAGCGACGCCCGCCAAGCAGGCGAGTTGAGCTCGGTTTCTTCTGATGCTCTGAAGCCCTCCGCGGAGCGAGGGGAGACGCCGCATGCATGGATGGTGGGTTGCGACGTTCTGGTCGAACTCGCCCGCGCTGCTGATCTCGTGGATCTTCTGGGTCATCCTCTCGATCACGCTCCACGAGCTCGCGCACGGTGTGGCCGCGATCCGGCAGGGTGATCGCACACCCATCGAGCTGGGCCACATGACGTGGAACCCGCTTGTGCACATGGGCCCCTGGAGCCTCGCGATGTTCGCGTTGCTCGGTCTCGCATGGGGTGCGATGCCCGTCAACCCGTCGCGGTTCCGCTCGCGGTATGGCGATGCGATCGTCGCTGTGGCAGGACCTCTGACGAACCTCGGGCTGTTCGTGATCTGCGCATTGCTCAACGGGCTATGGGCGGCGCTCGCGCCGAGCAGTGTCGGCGCAGACATACAGCAGAATCTGCAACAGTTCTTCTTCGCCGGAGCGGTGCTTAACGGCGTGCTGTTCGCATTTAACCTGGTGCCCGTACCGCCACTCGATGGCTTCCGGATTATCTCGAACTTCTTCCCGCGCTTTGGCAGCGTGTTCGATGACGGCAAGGCGCAGTTCGTGGTGATCGTGCTGTTCGCCCTGCTCTGGATCCGTGGCTTCGGGTGGCTCTTCGGTGGTGCTGCCTTTGTGACCCTTGCCATCGAGGCAGTGATCGGCGCAGTTATCCCTTAGCCAACGCGCAGAGCTTGTAGAGCACTCTCGCGCCCACGTTCGCGTCCCACTCGGTTGGCCCCGGCACAACCTCGACAAGGTCTGCTCCGACGACAGCTTTCCCGCTGGCCGACAGCATCCAGATCAGATGATCAAACTCGCGCCATGTGAGACCGCCGGGTACAGGCGTGCCGGTCGATGGACAGAGTGACGAGTCGAGACCATCGATATCAACGGTGAGGTACACGCGATCGGGAAGGCGTTGGATCGCTTCACGCATGATGTCGGAGATGTTCGCTCCCTCAGCAAGCCCGCTGCCGATGGTGTGGTCCGCTTGGAATGCGCACACATCTTGATGTGTAGCGAGGAAGTCGTATTCGCTACGCGAGATGTCACGCAGACCGATTGCGGAAAGCGAGATCACGTCCGGGAAGAGTGTCACCGCGTTGTGCATGACCGACGCGTGGCTGTAGCGAAAGCCCTCATACGCCTCCCGCAGATCGGCATGGGCGTCGACCTGGAGGATGCCGAGCGGGCCAGCTGCCGCGGCCGCCTCGATCGCGCCCAGGCTCACCGAGTGTTCCCCGCCGAGCAGGATCGGGAATCGGTCTTCGGTGAGCACGGCCGCCACCCTCGACCGGACATGCGACCGAACCCTCTCGCCGGCTTCGTCGATCTGGCGGATGGCATCTGCGTCTTTCTTGCTCGGGCCACCGGCCTCGATGATGGGGGCGGCAAGATCGCGAGTTCTGCTGGAAAGTGCGGCGATGTCCTCGGGCTCTTCTTCCATGAAGATCCCGCAACGCCAGATCTCTCCAAAGCGCATGTCGTATAGGTCGAGCTGGGCCGACGCATCTCGGATCGCCGTTGGCGCTTGAGCTGAGCCCGTCCCGTAGGAAGCCGTTGCATCGAACGGGACAGGGATAACCACAACATTCGAGTCGGCCCTGCTCTGCGGCATGCCGAAGAGCCGCCCGTTCGTGATCGGCGCATCGGGGTCGAAATCGGTGAGTTCGCCCATGCTCAGCCGTGCTCTGTGCCTTCGGCTTCTGCCTCTGCTTCCATCGTGTGCTCCTCTTCATCACCCTGGATGTAGGTACGCCCGCGATAGAAAGGCGACCAGACGATGAAGATCACTGCCACGGCGAGCATAAGACCACCGAAGAACCAGTAGTAGTTCGCACCCTCGAGGGGGTTCGTCCCTGTGCTCGCCTCGATGCGGCCGATGGCGCCGTTCACGAGACCCACGAAGAAGTTGCCGAGACTCACGCCCAGGAAATACACACCCATCACCAGCGACTTCATCTTCGGGGGAGACTGGCTGTACGCGAACTCCAGGCACACAATCGAGACCAGGATCTCGGCGCTGGTCAGGATCAGGTACGCGAGGAACTGCCACGCGATGTTCGGCATCGTTTCAAGGTACGGCGCAACCTGCTCCTCATCCCAGCTCACCCGGGCGGCTTTCACAGCGGAAGCAAGGTCGGTTGTTCTGGATTCAGGATCCTCAAGTGAAAGGGCGAGCAACGCGTAGGTCCGGGCGATGTCCTCGCCGTCGATAAGCTCCGCAAGTGCGGAGTCGGGCAACGCGTTGGTGAGGACGCGCATGGTGATCTCGTACTCTGCCAGCTGCTCAAGAGACCAGCCCGCCGCGATCGCGGCATCGAGGACCCGTCGCATCGCTGAGGCGCTGGCGACTTCGTCCTCGGTATAGGTGATGCTCAGTGCTTCGTGTATTTGTCGGGCCTTGGCCGATGAGATCAGGTTCGCCAGCCTGTCTTCGGGAACTGTCGGGATCACCTCAGCAGGCCCGACACCGATCGCAGCGATGAGCTCGCCGCTCTCCCACGCGGACGATTCGGCTGCCGTAACAGCCGCCTTGGCAAGCCCGGCTCGGTGCTCGGCCCGGGCCGCTTGCAACTCACCTTCATCTGAAGGGGCGTCATCGCCTGGCTCGTAGTCGACATCGCCTGAGAGTGTCGCGGTTGCGAGATCGGAATACATGGACTGAGCGATACCCGCCTGCTGGGCCTGAATATCCACCTCGACCAGGGCGCTTACGCCAAAGCTTGCGCTCGTGAGCACCAGTCCGGCGCCAATCTTTCGCAGCGGGGTCACCTTCACGAACTTGCCAACGAACGGATAGATCACGTATGTGAACACCGGGATCCCGACCAGGATCAGGACGGGGTTCACGAACTGAACCTGGCTGGGCAGCCAGTAGATCCCGAACTCTCGGTTCATCTGATCGGCTTGGATGACCCATGCCGAGCCGGTCTGATCGAAGATCGCCCAGAACATCGGGACGAACAGCAAGAAGATTGGCGAGAGGTTCAGCAGAGCCCGGAGCCCGTCCTTGCTGAAGGTCTCCCGAAAGAACTTCTTTGGTCCCGCCGGCGGAATGTGAATAAAGCGATGTCGCCCGAGCCAGAAGACAAACGTCGCGATCGCCATCAGTACGCCCGGCAGACCGAACGCGAGTGGCGGCCCGTAATGTTCGAGAAGCCAAGGGGTGAGAATCTGGCTGACCGCGGCACCAACATTGATGCTGAAATAGAACCAGTTAAAGATCTGGGTCATCAGGTGCTTGTTGCCGTGCCCGAACTGATCGCCAACGTGCGCTGAGACACAAGGCTTGATCCCTCCGGCGCCAAGCGCAATCAGGAACAAGCCGCTGAACAGGAAGGGCTCCATGTCCCAGCCGCCTGCCCCCTGCTCGTGCAGGTAGGGCCCGAGGTCCATGAGCGCGAGGCAGCCGTGGCCGGCGCAGTAGAGCAGGCTGATGTAGAGAATCGTCCTGTACTTGCCGAGGAAGATGTCGCTGAGCAACGCGCCGATCATCGGAGTGAAGTACGCGATCGCGACGAAGAGGTGGTAGATCTCCTTTGCCTTCTCGTCGGTATACGTTGCGTCGTTGCCCGCCGCATCCACCAGGTACTTGGTCATGAAGACCGTCAGGATGGCGCGCATGCCGTAGAAGCTGAAACGCTCCGCGGCCTCATTCCCGATGATGAACGGCACGCCGCCCGGCATGCCTTTAACGGAATGATCGGGGGTCGTCAGTGGCTTCTGCTTGGCCATACGCATCGGGCTCCGGGGGTGCGACGACGCCCCTGAATGAGGCGAGTGGGCACTATACCGGATCCCGATATCTGATTCGGCCCCTAGTCCTTGTCTTCTATATCAGGCAGATCGTCCCAGGGCTGACCAACCCAGGCCTCAAACGCCGCTCGCTGGCTCGTGGTCGGTTCGGCAACCTTCTCCAGGGTCAAGCCAGCGGCAGGGTCCTGGCTCACACGGACCGGCAATGTCCGGAGCATGCCGCGACGGAAGAACGAGACCTCGACGGGTTCCCCGATCTCATGACGGGCGAGCGCGTCGGTCAGCCCGCCTGCGGCAAGGCGTCGGCCGTCGATCGCGATGAGTTCGTCCGCCTCGATGAGCCCGGCCCTGAAAGCCGGACCGTCCGCCCTGGCGCTGCGCACCGTGTTGCCGTTGAGCCTCAGTCCGATCCAGGGCTCGGGATCCTCGGGTGGATTGAGTTCCAGTTTGAGGCCGCACCGCTCTAGGACGGCCTCGAGTGGTAGCGACTCCAGCCCATCGATGTAGGCTTCAAAGAATGGCGCCGCCGGCCCGCCACCCACACGATCAACCGCCTCGCCGAAATCCTTGACCGTGAACCCGCCCGAATGCAGCGGGTGTCGCTCATAGAGATCACGCATCAGATCGTCGAGGCTCGCGGCGTCCCCGGTCCGCTCGCGGATCTGCATATCGAGCAGCAGGCTCACGAGCATGCCTTTTCGATAGAAGCTCACCGTGGAGTTCGCGCCGTCCGAGCCGGCGTTTCCGAACCGCGTCCACGCGTCGGTGCTCGAAGCGCTGAGCGTCTGGAGATGTCGGCCCGGGTTCGCGCGATACCCCGCGATTGAGTTGCGGAGGATCGCGAGATACTCCGCAACGGAGATGAGACCCATGCGAACCAGCGTCAGGTCGTCGTAATAGGTCGTGGTGCCCTCGGCCACCCAGAGCAGGCTGGTGAGGTTCTCGTCCTGGTAGTCGTACGGGACGAGACCCGCAGGGCGGAGACGCTTGACATTCCATGTGTGGAACATCTCGTGGCTCGTCAGACCCAAGAAACTCGCGTACCGATCTCTTTCCAAGAACGAGCGTGAGTTGGTCTGCATGACGGTCGAGTTCCAGTGCTCGGTGCCCCCCCTCAGGCCCTCGCCCGAGTGGATGATGAACACATAGCGGTCGTAGGGGATCTCGCCGAACAGTTTGGCCTGGTACTCGGTGATCGCCGCAAAGTCGTCTTTCAGGCGTTGCTCTGTGACCAGACCTCCAAGCGGTGCATCGCCCCAGAGTGTGATCTCGTGCGGAACGCCCTGAACGTTGAACTCCAGCCTGCGAAAGTCGCCGGTCTCGATCGGTGAGTCCACGAGGATGTCGTAGCTTGCGGCGCGTAGGAGCCGCGAGTCGCCATCAACCTGAGAGAGTCCGGACGCGACCTCCCAGCCAGGGGGGATGTCGAGCGCAACCGTGCATCCGTGATCTCGGTGGAGTTCGCTGTAGAGGAAGACACCCGAGCCGCTGAAGAAGCCGTGGGTGTCGTTCACGTGCCTTGTCCGTACGTTGATGTCGTTTGCGAACAACTCATAACGCACGGTTACGTCGGTTGTCTCGTTGATGCTCAGGGTCCAGCTTGAACGCCTGGACTTCCGCCATTGGAGCGTGTTCCCCTGGGCATCAAAGGCATCGAAACGCCGCACCGTTCCGGCTGGGTCGAGCATGACATAACGCCCAGGGCGCCAAGTCGGCATGTGGATAACGAAGTCCCCTGGCGGAACATCCGGGAAGACGACCTCGAATGTTGCAAGCTGGTTTTGCGGACGCTCAAGGATGATTCTGTAGGCAACATCGCGGGGCTCGGCAGTTGCACCCTTGACGGGCGGGGTCGTGTTCACCAGCGCGAGCACCAACCCAACGATGAGCAAGGTTTCGATTCGCACCATGACCTCCGGTTGCGGGAAAGATATCGCCAAATCACAGATTGAGTCATCGCTACGCCGACACAGAGCCGTAGTCTATGAAGTCGGGATTGCCCCGCTGGGGACACCCAAGCCATAGACACGCCCATCACCGGGGAAGGAGCGTGTCGATTGCAGTTTGAACAGATCTTCGGACGCACCAAGCCGCTCATTGGAATGGTTCACGTCTGGCCCCTGCCGGGTACCGCCCGGTATGACATCGGTATCGAGGGCATCGCGCAGCAGGCCGCTGCGGAGGCGAAGCTGCTCGAAGATGCCGGCTTCGATGCGCTCATCGTTGAGAACATGCATGACGCGCCATATCTCTGGGGCAAACTCGGACCGGAGATCACCGCGGCGATGACGCGGGTGGCGTTGGAAGTCCGCTCGGTTGTGGGCCTTCCCATTGGTGTCCAGGTGCTAAGCGGGGGCCACCGCGAGGCGCTCGCTTCGGCCGTGTGCGGCGCGGGCGACTTCATACGGTGCGAGAACTACGTCTACGCGCATGTTGCAGACGAGGGTCTCGCCTCGGAGGCAGCGGCGGGCGAGCTGCTGCGCTACCGGCGCCAGATCGACGCCGAGCGTATCGGGGTGTTCGCTGATATCAAGAAGAAGCACGCCAGTCACACGATCACCGATGATGTTTCGATCTCCGAGGCCGCGGAGACCGCGGCCTTTTTCGGTGCGGATGCACTGGTCGTCACCGGTCGCGCGACCGGGCAGCCGACGGATCTGGCCGACGTCAAGGCCGCAAAGAACGCCTCGGGATTGCCAGTGGTGATCGGCTCTGGGCTTCGCCCTGAGAACGCGGCCGGTGTCATGGAGGCCGCTGACGGCGCGATCGCCGGGTCCTGGTACAAACAGAACGGTGATTGGCGCCAACCCCCCGATCCGCGTCGGCTCTCGGAACTGATGCGCGCGATCGATCGAGTGAGGTTGACCGCCTGAGCGTTACCGGACGACGTGACGGACGCGGCCCCTACAGGCCGGAGCGCCGCTCCATCCTCCCGCGCCGCCCGAGCGCCGCAGCAGCCAATGGATCCGATACATCCCCTTCGGGGAGGGCGTCGCCCTCCGCCTTGCGGCGGGAGGCCGGGACCGATGGGCGATCCCAGCAGGATCACAAGGGCGGTGCATCGGGGGATCCTGCTATGGATCGTGCTGATGGCCGCGGCCTTGACGATGGGCGTGCTAGCGCTGCAAGGCCAGCACCATGAGTGGTTGCCCCACGCGTTCGGATTCACGCTCTGCGGTCTGTTCGTGGCCACACGCTCGCTCGCTTGTCGCTACAAGGACATGACAACGCTGGGTCTCGCGGTGTGTGGCGCTGGATTCGGCTGGTGGTTCCCGATAGTCAATCGGGAGGGCGCCAAACTCGCTGAGGGTTGGGCGCAGGCGGGGGTGCTCCCCGAGGGCTCGGGCTTGGTCGCAGGCCCACCGCTCGCGATCGCAGCGGGTGGGCTCGTGATGGGCATCATGCTCTATGTGTCTACTGGCTGGCTGCGCGTTGCTCAGTTCGTCCTGCTTGGCACGCTGCTCTCCGCCGGTGCCGTGCTGCTGCCCGACCGCTTGGCGGCCGGTTTCGTCGAGTCACCCGAGTACGCGGGCCCGGTGATGGCGGGGCTGGTCTGGGAGGCATCGGTCGCCTTCGGTCTGATCTGGTGGGGTGTCGAGATCAACCGCCGCTTCGCGGAGCACGGCTGCCCCTATTGCGGGCGCGATCTCCGGGGCGTTGCGAGCCCGACATGCCCTTCATGCGGCAAGGTCCCCGCGGCAGCTGGCCCAGCTTACGAAGACGGAATGGGCGAGCACGCCCGCGTGAACAAGGCGCTGCGCGACTATTACCAGTCACGCCATCATGCGCCCGACCGGCCCGCCTTGCCCGCGGGCAAGCGGCGGGTCGCGTAGGGCTCGAGCTCGCTCGGCAGACGCCGAAGGCCCCGACGCTTCGCCTTCTCGACCGCGTAGTGAAGCGCATCGTGCATTCGGTCGCGGACGCGTTGCGTGACGTTCAGGTCCCACGCTTTCATTTGTTCAAGGCTGAACGCCCACGCGTGGTATTCTTCAAGGCATCTCGGTTTGTAGCGGTCGAAACCGATCGCGTGGTGGCCGATCTCGTGCAGAAAGACTGCGGCAGACATCGGTCCGCGGGGGCGAGGTGATTCGATCAGCCGTACAACAGACCCATCCTTGTAGCGAACCTGCCACGCGACACCGCTTGTGCTCGATCGCCACTTGCGCACACGCACGCCATAGCGAGCGAGCATGGCTCGCTCCATCTGGCTGTACCGCAGGGCCATCCTGCCCTCGGGCTTTTGGCTCACACTTGAAGAAGGACGACGCTTCCTCCTTGAGGGCGGCGCCTTCGGATTCGTGAGCAGATCCCACAGCGTTCGCAAGCGTCAGTCCTTCGAGCGGCCAATGAGCCGTTCACCGTCCTCGGGATGAACGCCGTTGGCGAAGTCGGACCAGGCCATCGGCTTCCTGCCTGAAGGCTGTACCTCAAGAAGCCGCAGAGCCGTGCCGTTCCCGCAGGCGACGATGCCCGCGTGGGCATCGATAAGTGTGCCGCCTTCTTGATCGGGGTCGGCCTCGGCGGGTTCCACCTCAAGCAACTTAAGGTCCGCACCGCGGAACGCCACGGTTACACCAGGCCATGGCGTCAGCCCATGCACCCGGCGCCGGCAGGAATCGGCGTTCTCTTCGAAGCTCACCCATCGGTCATCCTTCGACAGCTTCCGAGCGAGTGTGACGGCGCTCGGATCCTGCTCGGTATAGACAACGGTGCCCTGGGCGTGCCTGTCAAGGACCTCGCGAATGAGTGCCGGCCCATCCTCGGCCAGTTCGTCATGGTGTTCGCCCGTGGTCATGGCGGGGTTGAGAGGCTGACGGCTCTGGGCAAGGACTGAGCCGGCGTCCATTTCCTCGGCGAGTGTGATGACCGAGTTGCCGATCTCTTCATCCCCCGCGAGCACGGCCGCGTGGATCGGCGCTGCGCCGCGCCAGCGTGGCAGAAGCGAAGCGTGAAGGTTGATCGCGAACACGCCGTCGAGCAGCTTTGGCCCGAGCTTCTGGCCGTACGCGATCACAACCCATGCATCGGCCTTCAGGCTGCGGATGGAGTGGCGAAACTCCGGCGTGTTGCAGGACTCGGGTTTGAGGATATTGCTCACATTCAGCGCTTCGGCTTCGGTGCCGATAGGCGAAGGCGAGAGCGTTTTTCCACGACCCGCCGGGCGGTCGGGCTGTGTGACAACAGCGAGCAGGTCTTGCTCAGTGGCGAGGGCGCGCAGTGTGGGTATGCCGAACGCGCCCGCTCCCCAATAGACAATGCGCTGGCGGCGCGGCGTCGCCATCAGCGAGATGCCCTCTTCTCAAGGTCACGAAGCGCCGAACGGATTCGGAGGCGAGACATCTGGCTCATCCGGTCGATGATGAGTACGCCGTCGAGGTGATCGCTCTCGTGCTGCCAGCACCTGGCCAGCAGCCCGCTCGCGGCCTCGCTCCGCCGCACTCCATCCGGATCGGTGTATGTGATCGTGATCGAACGTGGGCGGCGGACCTCGCCGGTAATGTTGGGGAGACTGAGGCAGCCCTCGTCCAGGGACTCGAACGTCTTATCGGGTTCCGAGAAGACCGGGTCGATGTAGAGGCGGGGGCCATCGCTCGCCGTGGGTAGGCCTGTCGTGTCGTCGTTCTCGTGCGGTGGAACATCCGCGACGAACATGCGGATACTCAGTCCGACCTGCGGCGCGGCCAGCCCGATGCCCTCGGCCTCGCGCATGAGCTCAATCATCCGCGATCCGACTGCGCGGATCTCATCGGTTACCTCGCCCACGGGCTCGGCCTTCCGCCTGAGGACTTCTGCCGGGTGATGGACGATCGAGAGTGTGCGGGGGTCGGGGGCCATCCGGAGAGATCGTACCGCTCTCGGAGGGGCCGTCGGGCGGGTGCATACACTGATCGCCTGGCAGGAAGCAGGCTCGGTCAGATCGGCTGTGCCGGTGCATGAAGGGGCGCCCGTGGCGTTGTTCGGCAAGAAAAAGGGTGGCGGCGCGGCGACCGAAGACGGTGACGCTGGCGCGACCGAAGGCGGCGCTGGTTCGCCCAAGGGCTTCCAACCAGAGCCTGCAAAGGCGGAGAAGTGGTTCACGCACGCCCGCACGATGCACGAGGCGACGAACTACGAGTACGCGATGCAGTGCTGGCTGAAGGGGCTGAGCTTCAACCCCACGGACATGCCCGCGCTCGAAGGGTTCTTCAAGTCCGCCGCGGGGTTCCGTGAGGATCCGAAGGCCAAGCTCAGCAAAGAGATCAAGTCGGCAATTGGAGGCAAGAACGACCCCGAGCGGTGGGCTGCATCGCTGTTGGTCTGGAGCGTGAAGCCCACGGATCTCACGCTCGCGGTCAAGGCGACAAAGCTCGCCTCGAAGTGTGAACTCCCCGAGCAGGCTTATTGGATCGGTGAACAAGCCCTCCGGATGGCGATGGGTGATCCGAAAGCGAAGAAGGAAACCTACGTCGATCTGATGAAAGCCTTCATCGGCGTCGAGGCATTTGACCTTGCCGTGCGTGCAGGCGAGATGGGAGTCAGGCTCGACCCGAACGACTCGGGGCTGGCCAATGACGTCCGCGACCTTTCGGCACGAGCCGCAATGAGCGGTGGCGGCTACGACGACCAGCGTGAGGGCGGATTCCGCAAGAACCTCCGGGACGCCGACCAGCAGCGGAAGCTCGAAGAAGCCGATCGCATCAGCAAGAGCGAGGGCGTGAAGGACCGGATGGTCCGGGAAGCCGAAGAGGCGCTGATGAAGCGTCCGGACGATCTGCCATCGATCGACAAGATGCTGCGGGCGCTCCGCGACCGCGCGTCCGATGAGGATCTCAAGCGGGCGCAGGGCCTGGCGCACAAGACGTACGAGAGCACAAAGCAGTTCAAGTACCGCGAGGTCGAGGGCGAGGTCCGCATCCGCCGGCTCAAGAAGAAGCTGGGCGAGTACCGGCGGATCGCCGAGGCGAAGGCCGACGACCCCAAAGCCCAGAAGCAGTACAAGGCCGCGCAGATCCAGTTCGTGGAGCGCGAGGTCGAGGAGATCCGACTGACGGTGGAGGCCTACCCAACAGACCTGACGCGGAAATATGAGTTGGGTAAGCGACTCTTCATGCTGGGCGGCGAGGACAACTACAACGAAGCGATCTCCATGTTCCAGGAGTCGCAGAACGACGGCAAGCTGAAAGCCGACTCGCTCCGCTACTTGGGCCTGTCGTTCAGCAAGATCGGCTGGGAAGACGAGGCGATCGACCAGCTGCGGGCTGCGCTCCAGACCCACGAAGACGAGACCGATCCGCAGGGGCTTGAGCTCCGCTACGCCTTGCTGCTCGCCCTCGAGGCACAGGCAAGGAGCAAGCAGAACCTCGACTCGGCGGTCGAGGCGGAGAAGCTCGCCGCGGGCATCGCGATGCAGCAGCTCACATTCAAGGACATCCGCGATCGGCGCCAGGGGCTCAAGCGTCTTGTCGAAGAGCTCGGCGCCACCTGATCCCCGCATATGGGCGTCACTGTCCTCATCCCTGCCCGATTGGGCTCTAGCCGCTTCCCTGGCAAGGTGCTTGCCGCCGAGACTGGCAGGCCGCTGATCCAGCATGTCTATGAGTCCGCTGCGCAGGCGCCCGGCGTCGATCGGGTCGTGGTGGCCACTGAGGACACCGAGGTCATCGAGGCATGCCGAGCCTTTGGTGGCGAGTCGGTCCTGACCGGTCGGCACGAGAACGGGACAAGCCGGCTTGCGGAGGCCGCCTCACTGCTGGGCCTTTCGACGGACCACGTTGTCGTCAACGTGCAGGGGGATGAGCCCGAACTCGAGCCGGCAATCATTGGTGCCGCGGCATCTATGGTCGGGCCCTTCGACTGCGGTACGGTCGCCACGCCAATCACGCGCGATAGCGAAGCCCAGAACCCCAACGTTGTTAAGGCGTTGATCGCCCCCGGAGGTCGAGCGCTGTGCTTCAGCCGAGCCACAGTGCCGCACGACCGAGACCGCGCGGGGGTGCCTCGCTTCCGGCATGTCGGGATCTACGCCTACACGGCTGGTTTCCTTGCCGAATATGCCGCGATGGTCCCGACGCCGCTGGAGCAGGCCGAGCGGCTCGAACAACTCCGGATTCTCGAGCACGGGCGGACCATCGGCATCGCGGTCCGTGCTTCGTCGCATGCGGGGATTGACACGCCCGAGCAGTACGCGGCATTTGTGAAACGCTGGCGGGCAATGAACTCTGGGTAGCGATCGGCGCCGGGGCGCGGTATTCTCTTCTATGCCCCTCCAGCCAGATTCAGGCGATCCCCAAGACCCCACATCACCTGGCAGCGGAGGCTCCGACGGGGCCGGCCGCGAGCTTCTGGAACGCGCCGGCAAGGCCACCGCGGCCGGTTCGAGCGAGTACTACTCACCCGTGCCCGATGGGTATGTGAAGGGCCGTCACAAGTACATCGTGGTCCTGGGCACCGTGATGAGCGGGCTGGGCAAGGGCATCTTCGCGTCGAGCCTCGCCAAGCTCATGGGTGATAAGGGCCTCACAGTTGCGCCGATCAAGATGGAGGGATACCTCAACATCGACGCGGGCACGCTCAACCCGTATCGGCACGGCGAGGTCTTCGTCCTCGACGATGGGACCGAGTGTGATATGGACCTCGGTACCTACGAGCGGATGCTCGACCAGGACCTGACACAGCGGAACTTCACGACGAGCGGGCGTATCTTCCGCGACATACTCGACCGGGAGCGTCACGGCGTGTATCTGGGCCGCGATGTCCAGATGATCCCCCATGTCACCGGTGAGGTGAAGCGACGCCTGCGGGAACTCGCGCTCCGCGGTGACGGCAAGAACCCTGCAGATGTTGTGTTCGTCGAGGTTGGTGGGACGGTCGGCGACTACGAGAACGGGTTCTACATTGAGGCACTCCGTGAGCTTGCGTTCGAGGAAGGGCCCGAGAGCTGTTGCTTTGTCGCGCTCACCTATGTCATCGAGCCACCGAGTTTGGGCGAGCAGAAATCCAAAGCCGCGCAGCTCGGTGTGAAGCGGCTGCTCGAGGCCGGGATCCAGCCCCACATCATCGCGTGCCGCGCGACCCACGAGGTCCAGTCGACGGTGATGGAGAAGATTGCGCTCTTCACGAACGTCCCCCAGGCACGTGTGTTCAGCATGCACGACCGCCCAAGCATCTACACGATCCCCGAGGAGCTCCGCGCCGCGGGCCTCGATCGCGAGGTGCTAAGCATTCTGAACCTCCACGGCAAGGTGAACCTGACCCACGAGGACGATGCTCGTGAGCAGTACGGGCGTTTCCTCGCAGGCATCCGGGGCAAGCCTGTCCGGCAGGCGACGATCGGCATCACCGGCAAGTACGCCCACCTGCGCGACGCGTATGCGAGCATCGATAAAGCGCTCGAGCACTGCGCTGCTCACCTCAGAACAGAGATCGACCTGCGCTGGATCGAGACGACCGATGTCTCCGCGGAGACCAGCGAGCAGCAGCTGGCTGAGCTCGACGGTGTCGTGGTCCCGGGCGGCTTCGGATCGAGGGGTGTGGATGGGAAGATCGAGGTTGTCAGGTACTGCCGCGAGCAAGGCGTGCCTTACCTCGGGATCTGCCTCGGCTTCCAGGTCGCGGTCGTCGAGTTCGCGCGGAACGTGCTGGGCTTCGCCGACGCGTCGAGCAGCGAGTTCGACCCAGAGGGACCAACCAACGTCATCAGCGAGCTGCCCGAGCAGAAAAGGATCGAGGGCCTGGGCGGCACGATGCGGCTCGGCGCACAGGATGTCCAGATCACCTCGAAGACGCTCGCGAGCCACATCTTCGGCGGGGCTGAGCTTGTCAAGCAACGCTTCCGCCACCGCTATGAGGTTGATCCGACGTACATCGAGCGGCTTGAGGCGCAGGGTCTGCTCTTCTCAGGGCGACATCCCGCTCAGCCGATCATGCAGCTTTTAGAGATCGCACAGCCACACACCGTTCCGCCGGTTGATGAGGATCAAAAGGCGCCCGCGAGCCACCCGTATTTCATCGCGGGTCAGTTCCATCCTGAGCTTATGAGTCGCCCGCTCAGGCCCATGCCGATGTTCATGGGGCTTGTTGCGGCTTCGGCCGCGAGGCACCTCTCCGGTGACGCGTCCAACTGCGAGGACGCCGAACTCGCACGGATCTTTCAGCGGCCTTCAGGAAACACTCAGCCCGCCTGAGGCGGGACGAATCGCTCCAGCCACTGGGCCGCGTCTTCGAGGATGAGCGCCGAGCGTGTGTCAGGACCGGCCGCGATGCCGGACCCAATCTGTGCTGCGTGGAGTTGCCCCTCCGCGTAGTGCAATGCCCCTGCGTTGGCTTCCCAGCACCAGAGCCCGAAGAAGACACCGATGCCCCACGGCCTGTTCGTTGCGTTGTCGGCTTGGAGTTCGGCCAGGTTCCAGCGAGCGGCATCGAGGCAGCGGGCCCAGAGCTTGGGACTACGAGTCGCCAGGTGAGAAAGCGCCTGGAGCCCGGAGAGCTCCGCCTCAGTCGCGACCTCGATCGCGCTCCAGGCGTCGGCTTCAAAGAGTCGCTCTCTGGGCCGGACATGGGTGGATGGATCGCCACTCCCGCTCACCGCGAGCCCCCAGAGCGCCTCGTCCGGACCGCGAGCTTCTGGGAGAGGCCCGTCCGTGAGGCCCAGCCTTGCCAGCAGGAACGCGTCTGTTCGGGTTCGGTCGCCCGCGTCGTCGCGGTACACCGCCGGGTCCCCGAGGCGATCGAGCGCCGGCATGGCAACCGACCGGAGAAGCCCCGCCCAGGTCTCTGGGTCCCGAGGCTTCACTCCGCTCCCATCTGAGATGTGTGCTGGATCTCCCCAACAACCGGCTCGTCCTGTGCGCGCGGTGTAGTCAGTCCCATGCCCGCGCGGACCGACACGTTCTTCCGGCTGAACCTCGCATAGCCCGGTGCCTCGGTCACGCCCTTGAGTGCGCGAGTCGGGTGGTACAGGTGGAAGGCGAGTATGTCCCGCACCGCGATGTGCACGCGTGGCCTCGGGGTCAGCATGTGAAAGCGGAGGGCGAGATCATCATCATTGCAACCGTAAGCCTCATAGGCCTCGTCGTACCCGTTCACGTCCCGGTACACGCCTAGCCGGACGGCGTGGTGCCCGCCGATGACCTTCGGCTTGTGCGTCTTGACGAGGCCCATCCACCCTGGTGCGAGCCGCTTCGTAAGGAGTTGTCGCTTGTACCGCGCGTGTCGAGCCCTCAGACTCGACGCCTCCGCGGGCCGAAGCATCTGATCGATCATCTGTGGACCACAGCCGAGATCCAGCAGGGCGTCAATGTCGAGAAGGGTTGTCGCTCGCTCATCGAGATTGACGCGGTAGGGGATCACGATGTCGGAACCGGCCTCGGCGAACGAACGATGCTTTGCGATCGCGTCCGTGGCGAGTACGGTGTCGCCATCGAGCACGACGACAAGATCATCGTCGGAAGCGCTCGGCGAGGTCGCCAGCACACGAAGCCCGTTGTTTCTAACCTGATTGAGCAGCGCGATTCCCTGATGGGGCCGGCTCGTGGTGACGAGCCTCGGGACACGCCAACCACGGGCTTCGGCAGCGGCCCAGGGCCCGCCGCGGATCGAGGCGAGCTCCTCGCGGATGTCATCGCCGTCACCATCGATGCTCACCACGACTGTCTCTGGGGGATCGGTCTGGTGACACAGGGCTCCGACGCAGGCCCTGAGGTGGCGTGTCGTGTGGGTCGGGATGACGATGTGCACTCGGGGCATAGGACGCGGCAGTTCTGACGGTCGCATTTTATGGGCCCGTTTCGTTCGGGATGAGCAGGTCGTAACGGGGCATTGACGACCCCAGGGCTCCGGGTGGCTCGCTCGGGGCTGAGTTGGGGTCGATGGCAGATACCAGCTCTGATGTCAGTCTCGCTGACCAATCCGACCGGAATCCCGATCCCGCCCCCGCCGCGTGGATTGGGAGTTGCGCGGACTTCCAAGCGTCCCGCGCCGTTGCCGCCCGCGTCCGGGGTTGGACCGGCGGAGAAGCCCGCTCCGCCGCGGTCTTGGGAGACGACAGTCGCTGTTCCCCAGCCCAGCGAGCGGCACCGCGAGGCCGGGAGCGAGGAGGACGTGGGGCATTCGTTCAGCGCTGAGTTGGATGTTGCGGAGCTCGACAGCCGGTTCAGGCCCGGGCGGGCCTGGTCGGCACGGACGCGTCGGCTCAGCCGCGCGATGATGGTGTTCGCGAGCCGTCGGATGTGCCACATGGACCGCCTGCTGCTGTTCGCCGTCCATCTGGTGGATTCTGAGCCGGCGACGCTGTGCGGCCGCGTGACCGGGTGCGACTATGAGGGCGAGGGTCTCTATCGGGTCGATGTCGAGCTGATGCCCCTGCCCGATGAGCGATCGGTCAAGGCCTGGATGACGGACCTCGCGGGCCAAGGCAAGGTCGCCTGAGCGATGGCCTTACGCTTCGGCCGTGCCGGAGACGTTCACAACACGGGCCGCATTCGACGCCGGGTTCGGGCGGGGCGGTGTGCTTGTGCCCACTATGGGCGCGCTGCATGCCGGTCACACATCGCTGATCGGGGCTGCGCGTGCGATCGCCGATGAGCTGCCCGGGTGTCCGGGTGTGGTCGCCACGGTGTTCGTAAACCCGACGCAGTTCAACGACCCGTCGGATCTTGCGAGATATCCCCGTGATCCCGATGCGGATGCGGCGATGGCATTCGCCGCAGGGGCGGACGCCGTCTTCGCGCCGGATACCGACGAGGTCTATCCGCCCGGCGTCGAGATCGAAGCACCCGAACTGCCGCGTATCGCCGAGGGTGTCGGGCTTGAGGATGGGGCCCGGCCAGGCTTCCTGCGCGGGGTTGGGCAGGTGGTCAATCGCCTCTTCACTCTCACGAGGCCGGCGGCCGCAATCTTTGGCGAGAAGGACTGGCAGCAGTTGCTGTTTATTGAGTTCCTCGCTCGAGAGCGGCACCCTGGCCTGCAGATCGTGAGGGCGCCCACGATCCGTGAACTCGACGGGCTTGCGATGGCGAGCCGGAACCGGTTGTTGAGCGATGACGAGCGGAGGCGGGCGGAGGCCGTGCCTCGTGCGTTGGAGGCCGCTTGCGCAGAGCGTGACCCCGCGGAAGCGGAACAGGAAGCGGCTGGAGTGATTGCCAGGGGCGGTTTGGAGATGGAGTACACGACGATCCGGGATGCCGAAACCTGCGGTCCAGTCCGTGCTGACCGGCCCGCACGGGTCTTCATCGCGGCTCGGGCCGGGAAGACCCGGCTCATCGACAACCACCCGTGGGAAGCGGGCTGCGACCTGCGTGTGGTCGCCGCACAGCAACGCGAGGGGTAGCCTCGCGATCCCCGGCGTTCATGCAAACGCCCAGCTCATCGCTCGAAGGAGAACCCCTTGGCCGAACTGCTCAAGACGCCCCTGCACTCGTTCCATCAAGAGGCTGGGGGTCAGCTCGTGGAGTATGCCGGCTGGGAGATGCCGCTCCGATACGGGTCGGTGCAGGAGGAAGTCCGTCAGGTCCGTGAGAGCGGGGGGCTGTTCGATGTCAGCCACATGGCGCGGTTCGGGTTCAAGGGCCGGCACGCCCGGCGGCTCCTTGAGCGGCTCTGCAGCCGACGTATCGGAGACATGCAGCAGGGGCAGGCACGTTACACGCTGATCTGCAACGAGCGGGGCGGCGTAAAGGACGATGCGCTCGTCTATCGGATGGACGATGACGATTTCGTCATGGTCGCCAACGCAGGCAATCGAGCGAAGCTTGTCGAGCATTTCGAGTCGGTCCGAGCCGAGAACGACTGGAAAGTCAACTTCGAGGACCGCACCGAGAAGACCGCGATGATCGCGGCTCAGGGGCCGAAGGTCATGGACCTCGTAGCGGGCGTTTCCAGCGAGGTCCCGACGCTAAAGAAGTACCGCTTTGCCGTCAAGAACCTGATGGTCGTCAAACTGATCGTGAGCCGTACGGGCTACACGGGCGAGGACGGAGTCGAAGTGATCCTGCCGGGCTCGATGGTCTCGACGGCGATGAAGCTCCTGCTCAAAGACGTAGACCTTAGGGATCCGAACGCGATGGTCCGTCCGATCGGCCTCGCGGCAAGGGACGTGCTCAGGCTTGAGGCCGGGATGCCCCTGTACGGGCACGAACTGGGCGAGGATATCGATGCCCTCGCGTGCGGCATCGATTTCGCGATCAGCTTCGACAAAGAAGAGCGGAATCTCGGCGAGCGGTTCATCGGTCAGGACGCTCTGGAGCAGACGCGGGAGGCCGGTGGTCCCCCGATGCAACTGGTTGGGCTGAAGCTCGAAGGGCCCCGGACCCCCCGCCAGGGCATGCCGGTCCAAGCGAGCCGTTCTAGCGTGGGCGAGGTAACCAGCGGTTGTGCAAGCCCGACGCTCGGCCATCCGATCGCGATGGCGTTTGTGGGCCGCGAGCATGCAGAAATCGGGACCAGCCTTGAGGTGGACGCCGGGCGGGCAATGCTCGCGGCCGAGGTTGTGCCGCTGCCCTTCTACAAGCTCTCCAAGTAAGTCCTACGCTCCATCGTGATGACCGAGACACCGACCGGACGGAGCCGGCGACTGTACCTCGACAACGCCGCGACCAGCTTTCCCAAGCCGGGCGTCGTGACCGAGGCGATGATGCGCTATGCAACGGAATGCGGAGCGAGCCCGGGGCGTGGGAGCTACGCCGAGGCCCAGGATGCGGCCCGTGTGCTCTGGTCGTGCCGTGAGCGGCTGACAACGCTGATCAATGGCGATCACGCCGATCGTCCCGGCGACGCGGTGGTCTTCACGCTCAACACCAGCGATGCGCTGAATCTCGCGATTAAGGGCATCGTGCGGCAACGACGGATGAAGTCGCCGAGCGAGCGGGTGCATCTCGTTACGACCGCGATGGATCACAACTCGGTGCTCAGGCCTTTCAACGCGCTGTCAGAATCCGGTGAGGTCGAGTGGACCTGCGTGCCGGTGGATCCGTCCACCGGGCTCGTGGACCCGCAAGAACTCCGCAGGGCGATTCGGCCCGACACGGCTCTGGTCGCGGTCGTCCACGCGAGCAACGTGAGCGGAACCATCCAGCCGATCGCGGAGATCGGATCCGTTTGCCGCGAGTGCGCCGTGCCCCTCCTCGTCGATGCGGCTCAGTCGATCGGGCACGTGGCAATCGATGTCGAGGCGATGGGCATCGACCTACTCGCCTTCCCGGGCCACAAGGGTCTGCTGGGGCCGCTCGGCACCGGTGGGCTCTACATCCGTCCTGGGCTGGAGCGGCTCATCGCGACGACGCGCGAGGGCGGCACCGGCAGCCTCAGCGAGGATGACACCCACCCGCTGACAATGCCCGATCGCTTCGAGTCGGGGTCGCACAACACCGTTGGTATCGCTGGGCTCGACGCGGCTCTTGGGTGGATTCTGGGTCGCGGGCCCGACTCCCTTTTCGAGCACGAGCGGGAGCTGACAAAGCAGATGCTGACCCTGCTCGCGGATGCATCGAGCTTCCCCGGGCTCAAGCTGATCGGGCCTGCTTTGCCCGCGCAGCGGACATGTGTGTTCGCGGTCGTCCACGACACGGCAACACCGCATGAGATGGCGATGGAGCTGGAAGCGGGCTTCGGCGTGCTCGCCCGAGCGGGTATTCACTGTGCCCCACGAGCGCACAAATCGTTCGGGACGCTCTCCCGGGACGGTGCACTGCGGATCAGTTTCGGGCCGTTCGTACAGCCCGAAGATGTGCGGTACGCGGCTGACGCGCTCAGCGAGGTGTGCCGAGCGCACGCCGGTGTGGGTGCCTGATCGTCAATCGTTCTGCTCAGCCTGCGGCTTGGGCGGGTTATCCACCCAGCCCGCGTCGGTGTGACGGACAACGCAACCGGTCTGTTGGTAGATCACCTGCTCGGCGACGTTCGAGCAGTAGTCCGCAATTCGGAAGCTGTCGTAGACAAGTTCGTGGAGCACTCGGGCGTTGTCCGGGCTCAGAGATCCCTCAGCGACCCGCTGCTCCAACTCGCGGAGCACAGCGGTCTTGAACGTCTCGACCGTGTCCTCGCTGCCGAGCACGATCCGCGCGAGTTCGGCGTCGCCCTTCTCGTAAGCATCGCATGTGTCTCGGAGGATGCCCAAGAGGCTGTTGGTCATCACGCGGAAGGTTGGCGGCGGAGTGACCTTCGCCTCGGCAAGCTCGCCGATGTGGCTCGCGACATCGACTCCCGCATCAGCCGCACGCTCGTACTCGTTGTTGACCTTTACGACGGTGAGCACGGTGCGGAGGTGACCGAGGCCCAGGGCCTCACCGACCCTCGTGGCGTCGTCGAGCAGAGCGACCGCCTGCTGCTCGATCCAGACATCTCGCTCATCAATCACATCGTCCAGCGCTTCGACACGCTCCGGCACGCCCTGGTCTGCGGCGAACACGGACTCGAACGCCTGCTCGACCAGCTCCTGCACCCGCCGCCCTTGATCGGCGATCGCGCCTGTCAGTTCGTTTACGCGGCTCGCAAAGTCAGCGCCGTCGGTCATGCGGTCAAAGCTCCGTCTCCGGATCGGGTCGGGAAGCCTATCGCCTCCCGAGGCGCCGGGCGGGACGTACGATCGCGCGTCGGGAGAGCGGCGGGGGTTCCGCCGCGTGCGCACCAATCTGGGCCAGCTGGCCCTACGAGAGAGCGAGGCTCAACGTGTTCGATATCGAGGTGGTTCACGCGCGGCAGGTTCTGGACTCCCGGGGCAACCCGACGGTCGAGGTCGAGATCGGCCTGGAGGGCGGCGCCATTGGCCGCGCGGCCGTTCCAAGCGGGGCCTCGACGGGCGAGAACGAGGCGGTCGAGCTCCGCGATGGGGATGACAACGCGTACCTCGGCAAGGGCGTGCTGAAGGCCGTCCAGAACGTGAACGAGCGGATCGCGGTCGCGATCGAGGGGCTCGACGCCCGCGAGCAGGAGCGGATCGACCGGGCGATGGTCGAGCTCGACGGCACGGCCAACAAGGCCGAGCTCGGTGCGAACGCGGTGCTGGGGGTGTCAATGGCGGTGGCGAAGGCCGCGGCCGAGGCCTCGGGCCTGCCGCTCTACCGGTACCTGGGGGGGTCGAGCGCAAAGGTGCTGCCGGTCCCGATGCTGAACATCCTCAACGGCGGCAAGCACGCCGACAACACCGTGGACTTCCAGGAGTTCATGATCCAGCCCTGGGGATTCGAGTACTTCGGCGAGGCCCTCCGCGCCGGTGTCGAGATCTACCACGAGCTCAAGAAGGTCCTCAAGCTGCGGAAGCTCTCGACCGCCGTTGGGGATGAGGGCGGCTTCGCGCCGGACCTCAAGGACAACGAGGACGCGCTGAAGGTCATCGAGGAAGCCGTCGAGAAGGCGGGCTACACCTGGGGCGAGCAGATCTTCGTCGCGCTCGACCCGGCGACCAGCGAGCTGTGGAACGAAGCGGAGAAGGACGGGAAGACTGGCTACAAGTTCTTCTCCAGCAGCCAGGAGATCATCAGCAGCGATGATCTGATCTCGATCTGGGCCGACTGGTGCAGCAAGTACCCGATCCGTTCGATTGAGGATGGGCTCGCCGAGAACGACTGGGACGGGTGGGCCAAGCTCACCGCGAAGCTGGGCGACAAGGTCCAGCTCGTCGGCGATGACCTGTTCGTGACCAACAAGAAGTTCGTCGAGCGGGGTGTCGCGGAGAAGTCGGCCAACGCCGTGCTCGTGAAGGTGAACCAGATCGGCAGCCTCAGCGAGACGTTCGACGCGGTGAACTACGCGATGCGGAATAACTTCAACTGTGTCATGAGCCACCGCTCGGGCGAGACCGAGGACGCGACCATCGCGGACCTTGCCGTCGCGACCAACTGCGGCCAGATCAAGACGGGCGCTCCGTGTCGGAGCGATCGGAACGCGAAGTACAACCAGCTGATTCGCATCGCGGAGGAGCTGGGGCAGGACGCCGAGTACGGCAGCGTGACCTGGAACAAGTGAGGCAGTCCAAATGACGACTGAGTTAGTGAGCCGGCCGCTGTGCAATCGGTCGGACGTTGAGGTAACGCGCGCCGGCATCGGCCTCTGGGCAGTCTCTGGCAGCGAATGGGGGCCTGTAGACGACGAGAACTCGCTCGCGGCAATCGAGACCGCACTCGACATGGGCGTGACGTTCTTTGACACCGCCGATGTCTACGGAGGTGGGCATTCTGAGGAACTGCTCGGCAGGGCGATGAGGGGGCGACGCGATCGGTTCATCGTCGGCACCAAGATCGGCTGGGTTGGCTTCGACGGGGACAAGGGCCAGAGCCAGTACACGACCGTCGAGAAGCTGATCGAGGGGGTTGAGAGCAACCTGAGGCGGCTCAATACCGACTACGTCGATCTGATCCAGTGCCATATCTACTTCGTCGAGCCAAACAACGATGTGTTCGTCGAGGGTTTCGAGAAGCTGAAGCAGCAGGGCAAGGTCCGTGCGTTCGGGACGAGTTCGAGCGGGCTCCCGGTACTCGAAGCGTTCAACCACAACGGGAACGCCGACACGATGCAGATCGATTACTCGATCCTGAATCGGGACGCAGAGAACGAGGTGTTCCCGTACTGCCGCGAGCACGGCATCGGTACGATCATCCGCGGTCCGATTGCGATGGGTCTGCTCGCGGGGAAGTTCGACGCCAGCACCACCTTTCCCGAGGATGACTTCCGACGGAACTGGATCAGCGGAACTGAGGGCCAGCCCGACCAGTTCCGCAAGGATCTGGAGACTGTTGAGAAGCTGCTTGAGATCGCCGGCGACATGCCGCTGGCGGAGATGGCGCTCCGCTTCGTGCTCTCCTCTCCAGACGTGACGACGGTGATTCCGGGCGCAAAGAACGCCGACCAAGCCCGGCGCAACATCGAGGCGATGGCAAAGGGGCCCCTGGACCAAGCGATACTCGACGCGATCGCTGAAGTTGTGCCGTTCGGTGGCGGGCGCCGGATCTGGCCCGCGGACAAGTAGCAGGCCGTGCGGGCTACCAGCCGATCTTGACCCCATCCTCTCGGATGCGGGCGATGACAAGCTCTGCTTCACCCAGCACCGCCTGGAGCCGGTCGGTTGCGCTCTGCAGGCTGTTGTAGAGGTCGGGGTTCTGCGCGAGTTGGCCCATGGTGCCCTCACCCGCGTTGACCGCAGCGATCGCGATGCGTGCCTCTTCAGCCGCATCGCCGACCCGTATCGCGGTTGAGTTCAAGCTCACGACGGCTTCGTCTACACCTGCCAGTGTCTCGGTTGCGCTGTCCGCGGCTAGGCGGAAGCTTTGCGAGGTCTGCATCAGCTCGTCGATGACATCAGCCGCACGGGCGAGCTGTTGCTCGACCTGATCGCGGATGCCGCCTTCTTGGGTGAACTCGGCACCGATCGCGACCGCGGAGTCGGCGGCTTCGTTGAGCCGCGCGATGGCGCTCATGAGGTTCGGGCGGGCGCCCGCCGCGACATCCTCGCTGGTTCGGGGCTCGAACTGCTCGCCCAGCCCATTTTCAAGCGTGCGGCCCAGCCGGTCGTAGGTATCGGCAAGGGTCGATATCCGCTCGGCGGTATCGGTGAGTGTCGCGATCGGGACTTCGGTCCGGTCGAGCAGGTCGGCGAATAGGCTGGAGATCTCGGGCTCGAAGACATCGCCATTGGCGACGGGTTCGCCGGCGGAGTCCGCTGAGACAACCAGGTCGAGGCTGGAACCAGCGATCAGACCTTGCTCGAGGAACACGCTGAAGTCGTTTGGGATCACGGTGCCAGCGCGGGCCCGGACGGTCGCGACAATGCCCTCACGCGGGTCGGGAGTGTTCTCAAGGCCCACGATCTCGCCGATACGAACACCGTTCATTGTCACAGTGCTCGTGGGGGTAAGCCCGCGAGCGGTGGGGAGCTTGATCCCGAACTCGAAGTGTTGCTTGCCGACCTCCGTCAGCTCGCCGAACACGACGAGCATCGTGAACAGGCCGGCGGCTCCAGCGATCACCAGGAGTCCGGTCAATGTGTCGCGTGCGGCGGGCTTCATGGGCCTTTCTCCTTACCGACACCGTGTGGGCTGGCAGCCTCCGGTTGCCCCTCGCTCCGCGCTTCCTCGTTGTTTAGCCGAATGGCTGGGCCGATGTCGTCGGCGTGGTACTCGCCGGCCAGGAATCGGCGGACCCGGGGGTTGTCGTGGGCCGCGACCTCGTCCCAGGAGCCCTGCGCGGCGACTTCGCCATCGAGCAGGACGATGAACCGGTCGCCAACCTTCTGGGCGCTGGTCAGGTCGTGGGTTACGACGAGACCCGTCATGCCAAGTTCATCGCGGAATCGACAGACGAGGCGGTCGATGCCGTCGGCTCGGATCGGGTCGAGCCCGGTGGTGGGCTCGTCGTAGAGAATCAGTGCAGGCTCAAGCACGGTGGCTCGTGCCAGGCCCACACGTTTGCGCTGGCCACCTGAGAGTTCTGCGGGCAGCTGGTGTTGGGTGCCGTCCAGATCGACGCGTTTGAGTGCTTCAGCGACCCGATCCCGTCGCTCTGCCTTGGTCATCCGGCGGTGCTCGATGAGCGGAAAGGCAACGTTTTCCTCAACGGTCATGCTGTCGAAGAGTGCGGCCATCTGAAAGAGAAGGCCCATCCGGAGCCGGTGGGGGATCAGGGCACGCTCGCTGAGGCCATCGATCCGGGTCTCGTCGAACCAGACCTCTCCCTCGTCGGGTTTGAGGAGTCCGACGATGTGTTTGAGCATGACGGATTTTCCGCACCCAGAGGGGCCCATCACCACCGTCGTCTTGCCTCGTTCAAGGTCTAGGCCGATAGAGCGGAGGACCTGCACCCCTCCGAACGACTTACGGAGGCCTATGAGGCGGACCACGGGTGCTTCCTGAGGGGTCTCCATGCACAGGTACTATCAGCGCGCCATGCCGACCGAGCCTTCGCGTCCGGATATTCGGGTCACAGAGAGCCCCCGTGAGGTTTCTCGGCGAACGCTGCTGAGTGGTCGCCGAGTCGATTTCGTTGAGGTGACGCTCAACTCGGATTCCGGTGGTGAGATCGTACGGGAGGTCGTGAAGCACCCAGGGGCTGTGACGATCGTGCCGGTTCTGCCGAACGGTCGCCTTGTCATGGTGAGGAACCACCGTTTCTCGGTGGGTCAGGACTTGCTGGAGTTCCCAGCGGGGATGCTCGACGCGGGGGAGGACCCCGCCGCTTGTGCCGCGCGGGAGCTGCGCGAAGAGACGGGTTACGACGCGGATGAGATCGTGCCACTCGGCGCGTTCTTCACGACCGCCGGTATTACGGATGAAATCATGCATGTCTTCGGAGCGACCGGGCTGCGGCACGTTGGCGCTGAACCCGAGGTCGATGAGTGGGTGACTCCCGAAGAGGCGACCGTCGAGCAGCTTTGGGGAGCCGCAGGAGAGTCTGGATTTGCAGATGGCAAATCCGTCGCTGCCCTCCTGCTTGCGGCTAAAGCGGGCCTGATTCCGCTGGGTCCGAAGCGGGCCTGAAACCCGCTGCTGGCGCTGCCGATACGCTCCGGTATCTGGATCAAATCGCGGGCGGCATTTGGGCCACCTGCTCCCGGGCGTTTGCATGAGTTGGCAAGACAGAGGCTTCGAAACCGACCGCGGGGCCCGGGGCGGCTTCGGTGATACGCTGCGCCGCATCTTCGGCGACGGTGAGAACCCTCTTTCTTGGGGGATCCCGCTCTATACCGCCTTCGGCATCCGCGTTCGGATGCACGTTCTCTTCATTGTTGTGATCGTCGCGCAGCTCGTGCGCGAGGGCCTAACCACCCGGAGCGGCGACGCGGTGCTCGTGATGGCTGCGGTGCTCGGGGTGATGTTCTTCCTGGTGCTCCTGCACGAGTACGGGCACTGCTTTGCTTGCCGCAGGGTTGAGGGCGAAGCCGACGACATCCTGCTCTGGCCCCTGGGCGGCCTGGCCTCGTGCCGGCCGCCGCACACCTGGCGGGCCAACCTCGTGACGGTGCTGGGCGGGCCGGGGGTGAACCTCGTGCTCTACCCGTTCACCGCTGCGGCATTGGCGATCGCGACGGGCGGGCTCGACGCGATCTTGGTCAACCCCTGGCTGCCGACGGGCGCGCTGGCGGTCGCCGTCCTCCCCGATCAGACCCAGCCCTGGTGGCTGATCGGGCTCGCGATCCTTCACCACGTCAACACCGCGCTATTCGTGTTCAACATGACGATCCCGATGTACCCGATGGACTGCGGCCGGGTCGTCCGGGACCTGCTCTGGCGGGCCAAGGGCTACAGGGCGGCGACGGAGATCGCGGTCACGGTCGGCATGGTGACCGCCGGTGTGCTCTTCGTGATCGCCGCCGTCGCTGGCCAGTTCCTGCTCATCGGGATCGCGGCCTTCGGCGGCGTCAGCTGCTACCTCGAGCGGAAGCAGCTCCGGGCCCTTGAGGATGTGGCGCCGCTGATCCCCGACCCGATGCTCGACGACGAGCCAGAACCGGGCCCCACACGGGCGGAGCGGGCGGCCGAACGCCGCGCCGAGAAGGAGGCCGCCGAACGGGTGGCGCAGGAGGCCGAGATCGACCGGATCCTGGCGAAGATCAGCACCGACGGGATCGGGAGCCTGACGAAGGCGGAGCGGAAGATCCTCGAGCGGGCGTCGGCCGAGAGCGGGCGGTAAGGCCCGCGAGCCCGGAACGCCGATAGCTGCCCGGGTTCGATCCCAATCACACCACGTCTGGAGGCGCATGGGTATCCACGACCGCGAGTACGTCCAGCGGCGCCGGGGAGATCAGTACGGCAGGTCAGGCGGGTTCCGCTCGTTCAGGCTGCGTTCTGTGACCGCGTGGCTCGTTGTCATCAATGTCGCAGTTGCCTTGGTCCAGCCGCTTCTGGGCTCAGTGGTGGGCGGGATCCCCATGCTCGCTATCGCGGCGGATGCTCAGACCGTTGGCGAGCGTTATCTCCGCGGCGAGAACCTGATGACCGGGATCGGAACGCCCGCAACAGATAGCGAGCGGCGGGAAATCGGCAGGCAGCTCTACCGGTATTACGGCGACGGGGACTCGGTCCGCAAGGTCAGCGCGGGGAGTCCGGCGCCGCCTCAATGGGCCGCGTTCGGGGTTGACACCGATGGTGGTGTTCTGGTCGCGCCGATCGTGGCTGCAGACGCGTACATCGTGCGGGACCCGCTGGATTTCATCGGCCACTTCTCGACATCGAAAGCGTTCCTCGATCAGCGGCTCGGGTCGACCGGTCCTGAACTCGTGATCAGCCTGGAGGTGTGGCGGTTCCTCAGTTTTCAGTTCCTGCACGGCGGGTTCATGCACCTGTTCTTCAACATGCTGGGGCTTTTCATCTTCGGCGGCATGGTCGAGCGCCACCTCGGGGCGAAGCGGTACTTGGCGTTCTACCTGATGTGTGGGATCGCCGGTGCCATTGCGTACCTGGCGCTCAACTTCCTCGGGGGCTTCCTCGGACTGAAGTTCCTCGGTGCGCTTGTGAATGACCCACACACACCGCTGATCGGCGCCTCGGGCGGTGTGTTTGGGGTGATCATGGCGGCCGCGGTGATTGCACCGAACACGGTCGTTCAGTTGCTCTTCCCGCCCATCCCACTCAAGCTCAAGTGGATGGCGTACGGGTATGTCGCAATCGCGGCGTGGAACCTGCTCAGCGGCGGTTCGAACGCGGGCGGGGACGCGGCTCACCTCGGCGGGGCGATTGCCGGGGCATTCTTCATTCGCCGCCCCGAGTTGCTCAAGGACTTTTTCGCTGTCGGCCGAGCCCCCAAGAACTTCCAGGAAGAGGTACGTGGCGGCTCGAAAGCACGAGATGAAATCGATCGCATCCTGGCGAAGGTCAGCCAGAAGGGGATCAACAGCCTCTCGAAGCGTGAACGCGAGCTTCTCAAGCGGGCGAGCAGCGACGAATAATCCTGGCGATGACGACCGGTCCGCTCCGTTTCGAAGTTATGCATCGCTCGGGTGCCGCGAGGGCGGGGATCGCTGAAACCCCGCACGGGCGTTTCGAGACCCCGGCCTTCATGACCGTGGGTACGAAGGGCACGGTCAAGGGCGTCACGCCGAGCCTGCTGCGCCAGACCGGGGCCGAGGTCGTTCTGAACAACACCTACCACCTTCTGCTGCGCCCGGGGCCCGAGACCGTCGCGGCCCTTGGTGGCGCGCACCGGATGATGGGTTGGGACGGACCGATCCTGACCGACTCTGGGGGCTATCAGGCGTACTCGATGGCGGACATCAACGCCGTCGATGAAGACGGCGTGACCTTCAAATCGATTATCACTTCCGAGCGTATTCGGATGACACCCGAGAGCTCGATGCACACGCAGAACCTGATCGGCGCCGACATCATCATGGCGTTTGACGACTGCCCGCCATCGGTAGATCCGGCTTCGGCTCCGGTGAACCAGACACGTATCAGGCTTGCGACGATGCGCGACGGTCGAGGCGCGGATTACGACCACCCCGCGCGGCTCAGGCTGGCCAACGAACGCACGATCAGGTGGCTTGAGCGCTGCAAGCGAGCGCACACGCGTGTTCACGAGCAGTCTTTGTTCGGGATCGTCCAGGGCGGGACCGATCTACACGAGCGTGCGTGGAGCGCTGAGCGTGTCTGCAATGTTGACCTTCCCGGATATGCAATCGGCGGGGTCGCGGTGGGCGAGATGCCGGAGGACATCGCGCGGGTCGTGCGGTTCACGGCTCCCCTTATGCCCGAGGACAAGCCCCGGTACCTCATGGGCGTGGGCTACGAACGGGACATCGTCGCGGCGGTCCGCGCGGGGGTGGACATGTTCGATTGCGTGCTGCCGACACGGAACGGCCGCAACGCGAACGCGTTCACTCGCACGGGCCAGATACGCCTGAAGAACGCCAGATTCACCAGGGACACGGCGCCGATCGAGAAAGGGTGCGATTGCCCGGCGTGCGATCCGGTACGTCACGGTGGCGGGGGTCCGGACGGGGCGCCATTCGGTCGCGGCTATCTCCGGCACCTGTTCCTGGCAAAGGAGATGCTGGGTCCGATCCTCGTGAGCCTGCACAACCTCCGCCACTTCCAGAGGTTGATGGTGGATCTGCGCGGGTGCATCCGGAACGATGACTGGTCGGGGTTTGCCGAGCGTTGGCCGGTCGCCGCCGATGCCCTGGAGCAGACATGAACGACCGATCTGATCGCTGGACTGCCGCCCATACCTGGCTGTTTGTGGGTGCTGCGACCGGTGCACCGTCCCTCGCGCTTGCCCAGGAGGGCGGGCCGCAGATCCCGGGCACCCCCGGAGCGACTCCGGGCTCGGCGCCCGCGGATCCTGCCGGCGGGACGACGCCTGGCGGTACGGGAGCTCCACCCGCGGGTGGTTTGGGCGGCATGCTGATCTGGCTGCTGCCGCTGATGCTGATTTTCATCATCTTCACCAGCAGCATGTCGCAGCGGAAGGAACGGAAGAAGACCGAGGAGATGCTGTCAACGCTGCGCCGGGGCGATCGCGTGCAGACTGTGGGGGGGATCATCGGCCGGATCGCGGAGCTCAAGACCGATGAGGTCACGCTCCGGGTCGATGAGGAGTCAGGCACACGGATCAGGTTCAAGCGGACCGCGATCCAGAAGGTCGTGAGTCAGGGGCCCGAACCGAAGACGGCCCCGGACGAGTCGGAGGCCGAGACGGTCGCCTGAGCCATCCGCGACTTCCCCAACAGGTCTTATGACCCCCCAGGGGGGTTTGCGGCGTCTATCCTCTCCCCTCGCAGCCCGCCCGGAACGCCTTCGGATCCGGGTTGCGGAGCCGCGCGCTGTCCCGATCGGGCTCGGCGCCTGCATCCAGGGATGGCTGGGCCCACCGAGCGTGTGGCTCAACGGAAAGCGGATCGATGCGTCACACCTATCGGAACCTGTTCATCATCGCTGTCGTGCTTGGTTTGCTCGGGTGGGCGATCGTCCCGCCGGAGGAGAACCTGAGGCTCGGTAAGGACCTGCGGGGCGGTGTAAGCCTTGTGTACTCGGTTCAGATCGAGCCCGGTGACAACGCCGAGGCGGTGCTTGATCAGACGATCGAGGTGCTAAAGCAGCGCGTCGATCCGGACGGCCAGCTCGATATCGCGATGATCGCACGCGGGCGGGATCAGATCGAGATCACCATGCCGCTGCCAAGCGAGCGGGTGACCGAGCTGAGGGACAACTTCGAGCGGGCGATGCTTCCGCTCGAGGAACAGAACATTACGAGCGATGAGTTCGACGCTGCTGTTCGGCAAGACATCAACGACTTCCGGGTCATGCTCGACAGCTGGGGTTGGGTGGTGGGGACCCCCAACTACGACGCGGCGATTGAGGCGTTCACGTCATTCGGTCAGGCCCGAGCGAGCCGAGCGATCGAGCCACAAGTCCTCGAACAGTTCGGTGATGGGAGCCCCCAGCACCTGGAGAACATACAGGCAACCGTCGCGTTTGAGATCAACTACGAAAACGAGCGCGACAACCTGGTCCTGAGTCTGGCTGATCCGGCGACCGTCCGCGAGGTACTCCTGCTCTCCGATGTTCCGACGGTCAAGATCGACTCCGAGACGAACGAGCCGTTCGAGATCCCAGGTGCCAGGGCCCGTGCCTGGCAGGAAATCGAGGAGCGCCACCAGGGGCAGATCGCCGAGATCACTGTGGCTCGTGAGGCGTGGGAGGCGTACGAAATAGAGCGGCGGACGCTTGATGATCCCCAGGACCTGGTCCGGTTGCTTCGTGGCGCGGGTGTCTTGACCTTCCGGATCTCGGTTGCGCCCGGGGATCATCCGAGAGAGGGCGAGCTCCGGAACGACCTGCTCAACAACGGGCCCCGTGCGGTCCAGAGCAACGATACGGGCTGGTACAGGCTCAACGAGATCGAGAGCTGGTTCAACACCACCGCCGAACTCCAGGCGCTGCAGTTCAACCCGGCGGGCTTCTTCCTCCAGCGGGGGTATGTCGTTGAGCAGTACGGCGGCGTCTACTACATGCTCTGCTGGGATACGCGTGGCCAGCGTCTGACCCCGGCCGAGGGCGATTGGTCGGTGGCGAACGCTTTCACCGGCCAGGACCGGCTGGGCAAACCCGCGATCAACTTCGCTATGGATGCCCGCGGCGCGACGCTCCTGGGCTCGCTGACCGAAGCGCACGTGGGCCGTCAGATGGCGGTCTTGCTCGATGATCAGGTCTACACCGCGCCGACGCTCCAGAGCCGGATCGCGACGAGCGGGCAGATCACGGGTGATTTTACAGAGCTAGAGCGGCGCTACATCATCAATGTCCTCAACGCCGGCTCGCTGCGGGCGAGGCTGAGCGCCGAGCCGATCAGTGTGAGCACAATCGGACCGGAGCTTGGTGAGGACAACAAGCAGGCGGGTATCAAGGCGGGCTATTGGGCGATCGGAGCGGTCAGCGTCTTCATGGTGCTGTACTACTTCACGTCCGGGATCGTTGCGTGCCTCACGCTTGTGTGCAGCGCGGTGATGATCCTCGGCGCAATGAGCCTGAACCGCGCGGCGTTCACGCTCCCCGGCATCGCGGGTGTCGTGCTCACGTTCGGTATGGCAGTCGATGCCAACGTGCTGATCTACGAGCGGATCCGCGAGGAACTGCGAGAAGGCAAGGACATCCGGTCGGCGGTCCGATCGGGCTTCGGCAAGGCCTTGCCCTCGATCGTGGACGGCAACGTCACGAACCTGATCGTCTGTGTGGTCCTGGCATACTTCGGAACGCAAGAGATCCGCGGATTTGCGATCACGCTGGGCATCGGCGTCGCCGCGACTCTCTTCAGCGCTCTCTTCATCGCGCGGACCGTCTTTTCGCTCTTTGTCGAGCGGATTGCGCTCTGGAAGAACATCAACTCATTGCCTCGTGCCATTCCGCCGCTCGGGCGGCTGCTGGAGCCGAAGTTCGACTGGATGAAACTCCAGTACGTGTTTATCACGATCTCGGTCTCGCTCGTGCTCGCGGGCATCGTGACCGCTGCGTCGCGCGGTAAAGACCTATTCGACAACGAGTTCCTTGGCGGCACGCAGGTCACGCTCAGGCTTAGCGATCCGGAA
Source organism: Planctomycetota bacterium (assembly GCA_039186605.1). Classification (GTDB taxonomy): domain Bacteria; phylum Planctomycetota; class Phycisphaerae; order Phycisphaerales; family UBA1924; genus JBCCZZ01. The sequence goes on from JBCCZZ010000003.1 coordinate 191,011, forward strand.
ACCCGCGAGCCTGTGTTGCTTGAGCGTGGTGTGGTGCAGGAACGCGTGCAGTCGCTGGGCGAGGGTCTGGATGAAGATAACCCGCTCCGTGAGCTGCGGCAGGCCGAGGTGTTGGTGATCAGCCCAGATGAAACGGGGCTGAAGAGCAGCACCTTCCTGGTGAAGACGACCGCAACGGACGAGCAGGCCGTGCTCGACGCGGTTCTTCAAGAGTTCCGCGATGTGCTGTCGTCGCCGCCCCCTTTGATGTTCGATGGGGGCGACGCTTCGAACAGTGCCGATGCGCCGATCTATGCGCTGATCAATGGAGACCTGCAAAGGGACGCGGGGCTTCTCGATAATCTCAGCGATGTCTCGGCATTCCTTGGCGGCGCCGCGACTGTGGTCGCAAACATCGATCCGCCGGTCCCGTACGAGAGCATCCTTGAGCGGATCGACGAGATGACCAGGCAGCGGGACTTCCGCGACCTGGGCAGTCGCACGCGTGAGACGCTTCTGCTCGAGGGCACCGCCGACGAGGCTGTGAGCGTCGTGGTTTTGACACTCGACCCCTCCGTCTCGGCTCTTGATCAACAACGCTTCCGGCCCGAGGTCATGGAGCGCGAGTGGGAGCTCATCCGCGAGGCGCTGCGCCGGGCACCGACCCCCGCGAGCGTTCAGACCTTCAGCCCGGCCATCGCTCAGTCGTTCCAGATCCAGGCGACAACGGCGGTCATCATCAGCTTCCTGTGCATCCTGATCTACATCTGGGTGCGGTTCGGGAGCGTCAGATACTCGCTCGCGGCGATCGTCACGCTGCTCCACGATGTCGTGATCGCGATCTTCTTGATCGCGCTCGCGGAGATCGCGTACGACTGGAACCCCGATCTCTGTCAGAAGTTCGGCATCCTTCCCTTCCGGATAGATCTGAGTCTCGTCGCGGCGATGCTGACCATTGTGGGCTATTCGCTAAACGACACGATCATCATCATGGATCGCATCCGCGAGAACCGCGGCAAGCTGGACTACGCGAGCCGCTCGGTGATCAACGCATCGATCAACCAGACTCTGAGCCGAACAATCGTGACCTCGGGCACGACGTTCATTGCCACGCTGATCCTGTTCGTGTTCGGTGGAGAGGGCGTTCGGGCGTTCAGCTACGCGCTGCTCGCGGGCATCGTGATCGGTACCTACTCCTCCATTGCGGTGGCTGCGCCACTTGTCTGGTCCAGCAAGGCCGACCGCTCGCTGGGCCGGGATAAGCAGGGCTCAGCGGATTCGGGGGGCGGTCAGCCCTCCCCGGCCTAACCACCGGTTTCAGGGCCATAACATCCGAGATCCGGACCGCCTCGATCGCCAAGAATGTGCATGCCGGGCCTGTTCCTGGCCGAACTCGGTCATGGGAGGACCGACGCGTGCGCGATTCAGCTTCCAGAGCAGTCACGGGGCTGGGCCTGCTCGTGGTCATCTGGGTGTTCGTCTATTGGGTTTGGGAACCCGGCCAGGGCCCATCGGGTCCTCTGGGCTTCACTGAGGCCGAGGGCCCGGCAGAAGCCCAAGCCCGGCCTAGCGAGCCTGTGGTGTTTCCTGGTGAGTCTGCTGGCGTCGGCGATACGGCATCAAATCAGTCCAGACTGATACAGCCCGGTTTCCGTGAGTACTCGGTGGTTGCCGGGGACACGTTCGAGACCATCGCGCGAAAGGAGCTTGGGTCTGGCAGGCTTGCGAGCGTGATCGCTCGCGCAAATCCGTTCAAGGATCCCCGGCGCCTTCGAGAGGGAGAGGTGCTGCTCGTCCCCCTGGACCCCGGGAATATCCAGGGCCGGGTCGCTTCTGAGGGCACCGAGCCAGCTACACCGCCGCTGCCGGAGCCCGAGTACATCGAGTACACCGTCCAGCAGGGCGACACTTTGGGTGGAATCAGCTTTGCGTTCTACGGATCCTCTCGCCATGTGCTCGAGATCCTCACCGCGAATCAGGACAAGCTGAGCTCGCCCAACTCGATCCGTGTCGGGCAGGTGATCCGGATCCCATCTCGGGTACCAGACAGCGGGGCCGAATAGGATCTGGGCGTGTCAACGCAAACACCAACGTATGTCGTGACGGGTGCCGCCGGCTTCGTCGGGTCGAATCTGTGCGCCGAACTGACAAACCGCGACGGCGGCGCGCACATTCTCGCGATCGATCCGTTTATCTCCGGCTCGTTCGCCAACCTGGTCGAGGCCTATGCGAGAGCAAAGCTCGGGCCGTTCACTGGCGAGATCCTCCCCGCGTCCGTCGAGGAGATCGATTTCGCAGAGTTGATCGCGGACCGCAGACCGGCCGCCATCTTCCACCTCGGAGCGATCACAGACACCACCTTCGAGGATGAGCGAGTGATGCTCGAGGTGAACAGCGACAGCTTCGGGCCGATGCTGGCGGCTTCCGTCGCTGCGGGCGTGCCGCTGGTGTACGCGTCGAGCGCGGCTACATACGGGAGCCCGCCCCAAGCAGACACGATGGTGCCGTTCCCGATCGAGGCCGCGGGCAATCCGAACAACGTCTACGGCTTTAGCAAATGGATGATGGAAGTGGAGCACCGGCGCGTCGCGAGGCTCCACCCCGATGCGCACGTTGTGGGGCTTCGTTACTTCAACGTGTTCGGACCTGGCGAGGCGCGTAAGGGCCGGATGGCATCGATGGTCCATCAACTCTCGCTTCAGGTGCTCGATGGTGAGAGGCCCCGCTTATTTACCGGTGGTGAGCAGGCGCGTGACCAGGTGTGGGTGGGGGACGTGGTCTCATGCACACTTGCGGCTGCTGGGCTAGGCGAGCGTTTGGCGACCGAGATCAAGCCCGGTGTATACAACCTTGGCTCGGGTCAAGTGACCACCTTCAACCAGATCGCCGACGCGATCCGTGACGGCATGGGGCTGTCGGCCGAGGAACGCCCGACGGAATACTTTGAGATGCCCGAGCACGTCAGGGCGTTCTATCAGGACTACACCTGCGCTGACATGAGCGAGACCGAGTCCGGGCTTGGCTGGGCACCCGAGACCGATCCGATCGAACAGATGCGTACCTACGCATCGATGCTCGAGGCTGATGCGGCTGAGCGGATGCCCGCATGAGCGTGAACCGGATCCTGATTACCGGCGGCGCGGGATTCCTTGGCTCGCACCTTTGCGAGCGGCTCGTGAATGCCGGCCAGGACGTGATCTGTGTTGATAACTTCTTTACGAGCCAGAAATCCAATGTCGAGCATCTGCTGGGCTGCGGAAACTTCGAGCTCGTTCGACACGATGTGACACATCCGCTGTTCCTCGAGGTGGATGAGATCTACAACCTGGCATGCCCGGCGGCGCCAGGCCATTACCAGTTCAATCCGATCAAGACGATGAAGACGTCGGTGCTTGGCGCAATCAACATCCTTGGGATGGCTAAGCGGTGCCGCGCGAAGGTGCTCCAGGCGTCCACCAGCGAAATCTACGGCGACCCAGAGGTCCACCCGCAGCCCGAAAGCTACCGCGGCGCGGTGAACACGATCGGGCCCCGGGCGTGCTATGACGAGGGCAAGCGCGCGGCCGAGACGTTGTTCTTCGACTACCACCGCAGCAACGGGGTAGACATCCGCATTGTGCGGATCTTCAACACGTACGGGCCGGGCATGCACCCGTTCGATGGACGTGTCGTCAGCAACTTCATCCGCCAGGCACTCGAAGGAGATGACATTACTGTTTTTGGTGATGGCTCTCAGACTCGCTCGTTCTGCTACCGCGACGATCTGGTCGAGGGCATCGTCCGGATGATGAATAACACCGAACGCTGGCCCGGGCCGGTGAACATCGGCAACCCAGATGAGTTCACGATCCAGGAACTCGCGGAGCGGGTCATCGAGCTCACGGGTTCATCATCTCGGATCGTTTACCGAGAACTGCCGGAGGATGATCCTCTCCAGCGGCAGCCTGACATCTCGCTCGCCCGCGAACGGCTCGGGTGGGAGCCTCGGGTTGCTCTTCGGGAGGGTCTCGGCAAGACGGTTGACTACTTCCGATCGATCGAGTTCGAAGCATTCCGAGCCCCGACCCCCAACTACTGACCGGTCTCTCGCGACTGATCAGCTCAGAGTTGGAGTCTCGCAGCTCCGGGGCCCGATCTGAGAGCTATGTCGAACTCCATGCACACCCTTGTGCTCACCGATGGTGGTCTTGCAGGACTGGTTGCCGCGGTCATCGCTAGCAAGCGGACCGATCCTGAGATCCGGCCTGCGGTGCTCGTTCCTTCGGGGCTATCCGAGCCCGTCTCTCGAGCAGCCCGAGTTGGCTGTGAACGGCTCGGCCTGAGCGCGATCGAGCTAAACGCCGGGCGGACCGGAGGTGGCGCCGGTGAGACCCGGCTCCTGCTCGTCGCGGCCCAAACCGCGGCTCAGAACGGCTGTTCGACACTGATCTGGGGCCGCCAGTTGGGCGGCGACGACCCTGTACAGTCGATCGATCTGATCGGCCAGAGTCTTGACCGTGCCACGCTTATCTCGCGGCTTATTTCGCTGGACTTACCCGACAGCGGATCGCTTGAGATCGAACTTCCTGTGATCGATATGACCGATGCACAGCTGGCCGAACTCGCTCTGGACCTTGGCGTTCCTCTCGACACCCTCGCCTGGTGGGGGAGCGACACCGAGGAACGGACGAGATGGGAATCCGCGTTGCGCTCTGTAGGCTGGCACCCAGACAGTGTTTTCGCATGAGCGATCAGCCCAGTTCCGAGGTGTAGGCTCGGGCCGTGCCTGGCTCAGAAGACAAGAAACCAGCGCGTGTGCGTCGGGCGGTCTTCCCCGCGGAGGCCGGCTTGGTTCGGTCGCTCTTCAAGGAATACGAGACCTCGACGGGCCAGTCGCTGTGCTTTCAGGGGTTTGAAGAAGAACTCGCTTCATTGCCCGGCAAGTACTCGGAACCGCTTGGCGTGATCCTGCTTGCCGAGACGACAGACGCTGCCATCGGGTGCGTCGCGCTGCGGCCCGAGCCTCGGGCGGGCGACGGGGCATGCGAGATGAAACGCCTCTATGTCCGTGCGAGCCAGCGGGGGCTTGGAGCCGGACATTTGCTTTGCGAAGCTCTGTTCACAGAAGCGGAAGCACTGGGGTATCGAGTGATGGTGCTCGACACGCTACCCGCATTTGCGTCCGCGGTTCGTCTTTATGAGGGCTTCGGCTTCCGCGAACGCCAGCGGTATAACGATGATCCCGATCCCGAGACGATCTTCATGGAACTGCGGCTTCCGCGGTAGCCAAGTGGTTCTCGGCACTTGGCTCATCTTCTTCCTGATTGCATCAGAGAGCCAGGTAACACGAAGTGACCATCCGTGAGCCGCGGTTCGGTGGATGCTGAGGCGTCCGGACCGTGGTTGTCGCTGGCGTGTCGTCGCGGGGGCTGGCCAGGCGCTTTCTTGAATCGGATGGTTCTTTCTGGAGGGAACGACACATGCACCGAATCACCCTAAGTTCACGCTCTTCGCGCCGCCTGATCTCGGCTGGGGCTGTGCTGATCGCGATTGCTGGGACAAGTTCATCGTCACTTGCATTCTCGGACCCGCCGGAGAAAGCCAAGCCGGTCGAGCGGGCCAAGGAACGCCAACAGGAACGGTCGGAACGTCGATCCGAACGTCGGGAGGAACGCTCCGAGCGCCAAGCCGAGCGAAAGGACGATCGCGCCAAACGGCAAGCGGATCGAAAAGACAACCTCGCGCAGAAACGCGATGAACGAAGGGAAGCTCGCTCAGAACGGCGTGAGGACCGGAAAGCGAATCGGACTGAACGCCGAGAGCAACGTGGCGAGCGGCGCGATGCGCGGCAGGAACGGCGAGAGGGAGTCCGCGAGCGAGTCGGTGAGAGGCGTGAACAGGCTCAGGAGGGCCGACAGTCCCAACGCAACGATGCACAAGAGCGACGCCAGGGCCGTCGCGAGAAGGCCCACGAAAGGCGGCAAGAACGCCGCGAAGCCGGAAAGGAGCGACGCAGTAAGCGTCGCGATGAGGCGAAGGATCGCAGGGCCGATCGCAAAGAAAGCAGAGAGATCAACCGTCGAGAGCGTCACAAGCGACGGGAGGCCCCGAAGAAGAATGACAGCCCGGGCACCTGAGTGGACCCAGGCCGCGTCTGTGACCATCGGGCGTGGCTTCTCTTTGCGAGCCTATTTTACAGAACATGTATTATCGGCGGTATTTCGCCGTGACCTCCCCAGGGCAAGAACCAGAAGTTCTCAGCTTCGGCGCAAGGTGTTTGGTCAATGCTACGGACTCTGGTGCCTGGTCCCCCAGGCAAATCACCGCACTGAGTGAACACAAAGCCCAGTCATCACAGGACTTGACCACCACTTGCGAATCAGGAAAATGGAAATGCGGGCTTCCGAGCCCGTTGGGAGGGGATCGAATCATGCGTCGCACTACTGGTCCGGCCGTCGCCGCCGGGATCGCGTTTCTGTTCGCTTCACCGCTTGCTCTAGCCCAGAACGGCTGGGAAGAAGAGATGGACGGCGACGAGCCGCCCGTGCCAGTTCCGCTTGACCCGATCGGGGGGTTCCCGATGCCGCCCGACCCAGGAACGTGGGATGAGGCCGAGGGTGGCCTCAGCGGCGCCAACGACATCACCATCCCCGATGATGATGACTTCCAGGACGCGATCCCGATCTTTATCGAAGACATTGCGTCGTGGAGCATCACCACGGTCAGCCGAGGCAATGGAAACGATGCGGACACGATGATTTGGCTGTTCGACGAGTTCAGCAATGCGATCATGGCCAACGACAACGCCAACAGCTCGACCACATTCAGCTACCTCGGATCGGACGTCGGCCCCACGCTCTCGGGCCCCGGCATCTACTGGATCATCGTCAGTGGCTCGGGAAGTGTCGCCGCGGATGCGGCGGGGAACGCAGTGTTCACGCCCGGCTCGTCGACAGACATCCTTCTGCCTGACTCGTCCTCCACCGGCGCGATCGACTTCTGGTCGGCAAACGGCGACACCGGCGACTGGAAGATGGTGTTCACTGGTATCCGGGCGGTACCAGCCCCGGGGGCACTGAGCCTGCTCATCGTCCCGGCACTGGCGGCAAGGCGGCGCCGTCGTTAGGACGACCAAGCGGTTCGTAGTAGGCACGCCAGCGAGCGGCGTGCTCAACGCGGGCGATAACAGTCTGAGAACGGGGGTGATCGGGGCCGAGGGCAGCGATGACCTTATCGCGTCCAGAAACGAGCAGCCGCTCGGCTTCGTCGTAGTCGCCTTGCCTGGTCAGCACCGCTCCGACTAGGGCTTCACCCCATCCGACGAGCTGATGATTGCTCGGATAGAGCTTGTTATAGATCTCGAGCGCTTTGCGGAAGTCGCGTTCGGCCTCATCGTATCGCTCGCTGGTCATACCGACAGCACCTCGCTCGCTGTAGGCCTCGGCGACATCGGGGTGCAGTTCACCGCTGACCCGTTCCATCGCTTCAACAAGTTGGGTGCCGTATTCGAGCCCCTTCGAGAACGCCTCTGTCGGATCCTCGCGGAAGCGCCGGAGCAGCTGGCCGCGCTGGATCTGAAGCCTCACCAGAGCGCGGAGCGTGCCAGCGATGTCTCGCCCTTGGCTTCCCTCCCACAGCCTGGTGATCTCCATCGCGCGCCCGAGCAGGCGTTCGGCCTCGTCGTACCGGCCGTGCACGGTTTCGGCGGCTTCGTCCGGGGCGCTGGGCCGGTCGACGATGTAGCGCGCGGCGTTGGTGAGCACTCGCGCAAGACGCCAGTTGTCGTTACCCTCGAGCGCACGCTCAAGGCGTTCGACGGCTTCTGCAGCGAGTGTGGCGGCCTCTTCGTCATTGCCTTCGGCGGCTGCGCAGCGGGCGAGGCTGTTGAGCGAGTTCGCGACTTCTTCGCTGTCGTCACCAAACAGTCTTCGTCGCAGTTCGAGGCTTGCCTCGAACTCGGCCCGAGCCGCGGCAAGCTGGCGGGATTCGAGCAAGCTCACGCCGAGCAGGAGCCTCGCTTCGGCGACCTGCGGCGAATCAGATCCAACGGATGACAAGTACCGATCGAGCGCCGAGCGGCGAAGACGTTCGGCTTCGGCATAGTCCCCGTCGTCGAAGACCGCCGTTGCCAGCGCGTGCTCTGCTTCCGCAAGTTCTTGGTCCGAGACCTCTGGGATCTCATGGAGAAGCGAGAGCGATGCTTCGAGCCTCGCCCGCGCCTTGGCGGTTTCGTTCTGCCCGAGGTACGCCCGTCCGAGTGCGGCGCGAACTTCTGCGAGACGCTCCGGCTGGCCGGCGAGCTGTTCTTCGATGATCAGCGACATCTCATCGAGCAACTCATCAACGGTGCTGATGTTTGCATCTGATGTCTCACGGTTGACCGCGCTCACGCTGGTGACCCATGCCTCGCTGAGGCTGATCTCGCTCTCCTTAGCCGCGAGCTCGAGCTGACGAGCGCGTTCCGCGCGGTAGTACAGCACGCCTGTCGCGATCGCTGATGCGGCGATGAGGAGCACGATAAAGCTCGCGGTTGCGACCGCGTAGCGGTGGCGCCAGAGCGTCTTCCTGAGTAGGTACCGACGGTCGTGCCGCCGGGCATTCACGGGCAGCCCAGAGATGGCGGCGCGGAGATCATCGCCAAACGCCTGGGCGCTCGGGTACCGGCTTTCTTGCGACTTGCTCAGGCTCTTGAGTACCACTGCCTCGAGATCTGCACTGATCGCCTGGTCGAGCTTTCGCGGCCGCACCGGTTCCTGGTGTGAGATCGCGTCGACGAGTTCCGCAAGAGATCCACCGATGTCGTACGGGAGGCGTCCCAGGAGCAACTGGTACGCGAGAAGACCCAATGCGTACACATCCGTTCGGACATCGACCAGATGCTCGCCCCCCGAGACCTGCTCCGGGGTCGAGTACACGAGCGTGCCGACGAACTCGCCTTCGAGCGTGACGCCATCGGCTGCGGTCGGGGTCTCGGTCTCCCTTGCGAGCCCGAAGTCCACGACCCGTGGCCTGCCATCGGTATCGAAGAGCACGTTCGAGGGCTTCAGATCACGATGGATGATGCCCCGCTGGTGGGCAGCCCCGATCGCGTCGCACACCAGCGCGACGGCTTCCACGATCCGGTTCCGGTTGCCTGACTCGAGAGCAGGCCGCAGTGCGCGATCGATCCGCTCGCCTTCAATGTATTCCATCACGAGGTAGGGCACGACCTCCTCGGTGACCCCGCTGTCGTAGAGCGTCACGATCCCCGGGTGGCGGAGAGCCGCAACAAGCTCAACCTCGCGCTCGAAGCGGGCGAGTTGTTTGGCGCCCTCGACGGTGCGGGTCAGGAGGGTCTTGATTGCGACTCGCCTCTTCGTTTTCGGGTGATAGGCGAGGTAGACAACGCCCTGCCCGCCCCTGCTGATCTCCCCCTCAACTTCGTAGCCCGGGAAGTTGGGTGGTGGCGGCTTGTTGTCTTCGTCCGACCGAAGGGCATCGCCAAGGTCGGCGAGCAACGCGTCGTCGTCGCTGTGGCGGTCAGAATCGCTCATGGTTCGGACCCCGGCTCGTACTCGTGTCTGACCTCGGCCAGCACATCGCGCAGCTTCGCGAGTCCTCTGCTCTTCGCGACGTAGACCTCCTCTGGCTTCATCGCCAGCGACTCGGCTATGGCACCGGGCTTGAGCCCGTCACGGCTCAGCAACTCGAGTACACGAACCGTCTTTTCTCCGACACCGCTCGCTCGAAGCCGGTTCATCGCTTCGCGGAGCATCGCGGCGCGGTGCTCGACCTCGAAGACCTCTTCGAGCGCATCATCATCGGGAAGCTTGCCCACGATACTGCCCGCGGGCAACGCGATCTGCTTCGCATCGCCCCTGGCGTGGCTCATCATGCGGTAGCGTGCGATGCCGACGATCCATGAGCGGAGCCGGCCCTTGTCTCGCTCGTACTTGCCGTCGGCGTAGAGCTTGCAGAACCGAGCCATCGTGTCCTGAGCGACATCCTGGGCGTCCGCCTCGTTGCAGCCCAGCTTCCGGAGGAAGCCGACCACGATGGGCCGGTAGCGGCTGTCGAAGGCTTCCCAGGCCAGACTGTTGGCAGGGTCTTTGAGGTCGGCCAGCAGCTGCGTTGTGGTCCTTGAGAGGTGCAAGCGGTTCGGTTCCCTCCCCCCCACCATCCTGGGCTGGCTCCAATACCCTAACTGATCTTCTGCCGCAGCTCGAAGCCAACGAGCACTGCGAGCACGAGAGCAACGAAAAGGGCCACGATAATCGCCAGCACGGGGTCCGCTGATAGCTCCGCCCCGACAAGAAATGCCGGGCCGACCACCAGGACGCCTCGGAATCCGAGGTTCTGCCGAACCGCCCGCCTGACCCGAACAACACCGCTCGGAGGGACGCCGAGTTCCTGGCGTGCAGCCGCGTCGAGGTAGATCGTCGGCAGCTCGACCGTCGGGGTTACGTATTCAACGCGCTGCAGATCAAGCTGCTTGTAGGGATCAGGATATCGATGCGGAACGCGGGTGTGTTGTTCCTGCCGCCTGGTGCGCTGTCCTTCTGTGATCTCGACTGCGCGGATGACCACCTGCCGATGACCGACGCTTGAGATGCGCACATGATCGCCCGGCGAGATACCTAGAACCTCGAACACACTGGGCGGGAGACGGCAGATGCTCGTCTCCATGTCTTCGAACGTCGCAAGATCAACTCGGGCGAACTGCGCTCTGGTGCCGATGAGACGGTCGAACGCGCGTGCTAGCGGATTGCGGCGTGGGACGGGTCGGCTTTCGACCCGGATGACATCGCCGATATTTACACCCAACGCCAGTCGGAGCTTCTGGTCGAGTTGAGCGATCCCGGGCGACGGGACCGAATCCGGATTCGCCCGAGCGAGCGTGTCCGCGGTCTCGACCATTGCTGGGACCGCGAGCCGGAGACTGGCACCGAACCGGTCCTGAGTCGTAGCTCGGATGGGTTCCACGATTTGGAAGCGGCGAGTTTCAGGGTCGAAGTGGCTCCGCCAGTTGGTGGGCCGGGAAAGCCTGATCAGATCGCCCTCACGGAGTCCTGCATCAAGCGATGTCTCTGGGTGGAAGACGGCACGCACCTCGCGTTGCTGCTTCGCAAGCCCCGTGGTCGCGCCCACACTCACGTGGTATCCCTCAGGGTTCGCTACGCCCGACTCGGCTCTGTATTGTGCAACAAGTGCCGCGAAGTCGGATCGCGCAGAGCCATCGATCGCCCGGTACCTGGCATCAGACTCGACACGCGAATCGCCTCCTGGCGCGCACATAAACCTGATGTACCGCACGAACTCTTCGTTGGCAGCGTCCGGGAAGGTCTCGATGAGGCCTCTCAGGATCGTGCGGAGGTACTGGATCGAGGGTGGGTTCCACTCCGGGGTGACCTCTGTGCGTCCGTTGGTAAACGTGACAACGAGCTCGCCCCTCCACTCCGGGAAGCGGCACAGTCCGAGGCAGATCGCGGTGTCGTATGCACCGCTTGTCTCGATGGGTTCGAACTGTGTCTCGCCCAACCGATCGAGATTGATCAGCGCGCCAGGAGCACCGCTGCCGAGTTGGTTCTCCTGGGCGACGATCTCTAGGAACTGCTCACGCGTGATGCGGTACATCCGGCCCATGGCGCGGGGCCAGGTCGGATGCGCAAAGTCCCAGACTGGGCCGCTGAAGTCGAGGCCGCCTGATCGCCGTATGGAGCCCGGGAGCTCAAGGAACGCAACCCCGCCGCGCTGCCAAACCGGTGGCCCGCCCCCGAAGGTGATGGGGAAGGGCAGCTGGATCCCGACAGAATGCGTGGGTGGGCTCGAGTCCGTGCACCCAACCTGTCCCTTTGAGGCACCGGGGGGCACGCCGCCCTCGATATAGCATCGGAACCTGTCCCACCACAGGTTTGACCCGTAGGACGCGTACCACACATATTCCGACGGATTCGTCACAGTTTCCCCCGACTCCAGATCGTATGGTCGGTCCGCTAGTCTCCGCCTCAATGAAGCACCTCAGAGAAGAACTCTGGTTTGAGATCCCGGACCGCCGGGGCTATGTCAATATCACCGCCGAGGTCGAGCGGCTGGTCCGGGACTCGGCTGTCACACAGGGGCTGTGCCTTGTCAACGCGATGCACATCACCGCTTCTGTGTATATCAACGACGATGAGCCCGGCTTGATCGCTGACTACGACGACTGGCTCGAGCGGCTGGCGCCGTTCGACGAGAGCCCGCAGACCTACCGACACAACCGCACGGGTGAGGACAACGCCGACGCCCACCTCAAGCGGCAGGTGATGGGACGCGAGGTCGTCGTGGCGATCACCGACGGCAGGCTTGACTTCGGTCCTTGGGAACAGATCTTCTACGCAGAGTTCGATGGCCGGCGTCGAAAGCGGGCTCTTGTCAAGATCATCGGGGAATAGGCCCGGATTCTCGTGCTCGACTGCCCGGTTGCCGCGGGGCCTTCTAGGTGCGAAACATAACCCATGCCCAACGATGTGATCCTTGACGGTGGACCGATCTCTGCAGAGCAGGTCGCGGCAGTCGCGGCGGGCGCGTCGCTGTCGGTTGGCGACCGCGTAAGCTCCAGAATGGCGGCCTCCCGGCGTGTGGTTGAGGCCGTCAGCATCGGCTCCGACGCGGTATACGGGATCAATACCGGGTTTGGCTCACTCAGCCGCCAAAGGATCGGGGCAGGCGACCTCCAGGAACTCCAGCTCAATCTTGTCCGCTCCCACGCGGCTGGCGTCGGCGCCCCCCTACCGACCCCGGTCGTTCGCGCGACCATGTGCTGTCTCGCTGCATCCTTGTGTCGAGGCTACAGCGGTGTCCGACCCGATGTGCCTCAAAGTATCGCTGCGGTGCTTAATGCCGGTATCACGCCGGTGGTTCCAGAGACTGGATCAGTCGGCGCCTCCGGCGACCTCGCTCCGTTAGCTCATATCGCGATGGTGCTCCTGGGAGAGGGCGAGGCGTTTATCGATGGGGTCAGGGTCGGTGGTGCAGAAGCGCTTGCTCGAGCCGGCCTCGCGCCGGTCTCCTTGACTGCCAAAGAAGGGCTTGCGTTGCTCAACGGTACGCACCTGATGGCCGGCAGGGCAGCGCTGCTGGACATGGGCATGCGATCATTATTGCCCGCCGCGATCCTCGCTTCGGCGATGTCGCTCGATGCGTGCAGGGGGACGGACGCGTTTCTATCGGCAGATGTGTACGCAGTGCGTGGGCACCCGGGCCTTGGGACGGTTGCTGCGGGGATGCGTTCTGCCCTTAGTGGAAGCACAATCTTGCCGAGCCATCGCTTTGATGACCCGCGTGTGCAGGATCCTTACTCGATCCGCTGCGCTCCGATGGTCTTGGGTGCGGCTGTCGATGCCTGGCGTTGTTTCTCTGAGGCCGTTGGGCGTGAACTATCGGCGGTTTCAGATAACCCTCTGGTGTTCCCCGGCGCTGATCGAGAGATCGTGAGTGCCGGGGCGTTCCATGGCATGCCGATCGCAATTCCGCTCGATAATGCGGCGATCCCGTTGGCGCACCTTGCTGGGATCAGCGAGCGGCGCACGTACCTGCTCCTGAGTGCTCTCGATCCAGAGAGTGGTTTGACGCCGTATCTCACGCGAGCCCCGGGCGTTCAGTCCGGGCTGATGATCGCTCAGTACACCGCGGCGGCCTGCTGCAACGAGATCATCGGGCTGTGCACGCCCGCGAGCGTCGCGAACATTCCGACTAGCGCCGGGATCGAGGACTACAACTCATTCGGGCCGCGTTCCGCGGCGAAGGCCTCGCGGGCGATGGAACTCGCGACCAGCGTGGTTGCGATCGAGCTGATGTGCGCCGCGGAAGCCCTGGAGCACCAGCGGCCACTGCGATCGGGCGATGGCGTTGAGCGGGCGCACGAACTGATCCGTTCATCCGTCAAGCCATGGACCACCGATCGCTCCCCCGCGCCCGATATCGAGCGGATCCGAGCCCTGATCACCGATCGGCGATTTATGGGCATCGTCCCAGATCCGTTCCAGTCGGACATGTCCGAGCCAGATTCCAGGGAGGACGCGCCATGACACCCACCACACATGCTTCGCGGCTCGTCCGTGCGCCCCGCGGGACCGACCTGTCGTGCAAAACGTGGCAGGCCGAGGCCGCCATGCGGATGCTCATGAACAACCTCGATCCAGAGGTCGCGGAACACCCAGAGAAGCTGGTTGTGTACGGCGGCCGGGGCCAGGCCGCGCGGTCTTGGCCGGCCTTCGACGCCATCGTGCGGGAGCTGAAGCAGCTCGGAGTCGACGAGACATTGTTGGTCCAATCGGGCAAGCCGGTTGGGGTTGTGCGCACGCACGAGGACGCCCCGCGTGTGCTGATCGCGAACAGCAACCTCGTACCTCATTGGGCGACGCAGCAGCACTTCGACGAGCTGGCGGCCAAGGGCCTGATGATGTACGGGCAGATGACCGCGGGGAGCTGGATCTACATTGGTACGCAGGGGATCCTCCAGGGGACCTACGAGACGTTCGCCGAAGCGGGCTTCAAGCGAGATCCGACCCGGGCGGATGACCCGCGGGGTCCGCTCGCCGGGACGCTGAGCGTCACCGCCGGCTGCGGCGGTATGGGCGGGGCCCAGCCGCTCGCGGTCACACTCAATGGCGGGACCTGTCTGATTGCCGACGTGGACGGTACCCGTCTCGCTCGGCGGCTCACAGATCAGTACCTGACCGAATACGACCGGGCGTGGACCGTTGATGAGGCAATCGACCGTGCGCTCGATCACAAAGCGAGCGAGCGAGCCGTGAGCGTCGGTGTGTGCACGAACGCGGTCGCTCTTCTTGAGCGTCTGCTTGAGCGGGGCGACATACCGGATCTGCTGACCGATCAAACCAGTGCGCACGACCCGCTCGAGGGGTACGTGCCGCTTGGCATGTCGATGGAGGAGGCCACGGAGGTCCGCGGCTCGAATCCCGAGGAGTACCAGCGTCAGAGCATCGACACGATGGAGCGGCATGTTCGTGCGATGGTGTCGCTGCAGGACCGCGGGGCGATCACATTTGACTACGGGAACAACATCCGCCAGCGAGCGCTCGACAACGGGTTTGCTGATGCGTTCGCGTTCCCTGGCTTTGTGCCGGCCTACATCCGGCCCCAGTTCTGTCTTGGGCGAGGCCCCTTTCGTTGGGTGGCGCTTTCGGGCGATCCAGTCGACATCTACAAGACAGACAAGGCTTTGCTCGATGCGTTCCCGGCTGATGCAGGCGGATACAACAAGCGGTTACACCGCTGGGTCCTCGGGTGCCACGCGAACCCTGATGCTTTGATCGCGGGTGATCTCGGCGCGTGCGCCCCGAGCTTTGCCTTCCAGGGGCTCCCGAGCCGGATCTGCTGGCTGGGGCTGGGCGAACGAGACAAGGCGGGTCTGATCTTCAACGACCTCGTTGCTTCGGGCGAGGTCTCAGCGCCGATCGTGATCGGGCGGGACCACCTCGACTGTGGGTCGGTCGCGAGCCCGAACCGCGAGACGGAAGCGATGAGGGACGGGACGGACGCTGTGAGCGACTGGGCGATCCTCAACGCCTTAGTTGCAACAGCCGGCGGTTCGAGTTGGGTCAGCTTCCATCACGGCGGAGGGGTTGGGATCGGCTTCAGCCAGCACGCGGGGCAGGTGATCGTTGCGGACGGGACGCATGAAGCCGCGGAACGGCTCGGGCGGGTGCTGAGGAACGACCCGCTGATGGGGGTCATTCGGCACACCGACGCTGGCTATGAGGACGCCGCGGCGTGTGCGCGGGGCCAGGCGGTGCGGATTCCGATGGAGCCCCGGAACTAAGCCGCGAATATCCGCCCGCTTCTGGGCGTTCACCACAAGCCGCGGGCCCGTACGGGGTCCAGAACCGCGGAAGGGACCACCATGATTCACAGCATCGGATCACTCGTGGCGGCGGCGGCCGTCCTCTCGGCAGCGGTCGTGGTCGCTGGCTTCGCCCAGGGGGCGCAGGCCCAGACGGACAAGCCCGAACTAGGTCTGAAGGTAGGGACCGAGGCACCGAACGCGACACTCAAGACCACCGACGGCGAGACCGTCGAGTTCTCGAGCCTCATCGGAGACAAGCCTGTTGTCGTGATGTTCTACCGCGGGGGATGGTGCCCGTATTGCAATCGATCACTGAGCGCGTGGGCGGAGAAGATCAATCTGGTGAAGAGTCTCGGTGCTGACATCATCGCGATCAGCCCAGAGAAGGTTGACAACGCGGCGGCAACGCTGGAGAAGAACAGCTTCCCATACACGATCCTGGTGGATGACCAGCATCAGGCGGCCGACGCCTTCAAGGTTCGCTTCACCGTCGATGACAAGACCCAGACCCGGTACAAGGGCTTTGGGATCGACCTCAAGAAGACCAACGCAGATGGAAGTTGGGACCTGCCCCACCCTGGCACGTACGTCATCGATAGAGACGGCGTGATCCGCTATGCCTGGGTCCAGGAAGATTACCGCACCCGTGCGAACCCGGACGAGGTGCTCGAGGTGCTCCGCGGCCTCTAAGCCTGCCACCGATCAGCAAAGCTCTCTCCTCTCTTGCTCCGCCGGTGGCCCCGGCGGGGTATTTTTGTGCGCATGAGTGAGTTGCTTCGCCCCGGAGTGTGGCCAGAAATCAGGCCCGGCAAGTTCGCCGCAACGCTGGTGGATGACATCGCGCAAGGCGATGTGGTGCTGGTTGGCTTTCCTGATGACACCGGCGTCCGGTTGAACGGCGGACGTCCTGGTGCGGCCGGAGGCCCGACGGCATTCCGCGCGGCGTTGGCACGGTTCGGTGTGGCCGATCCGGTTGGCTTCGACTGGCCACGCGTCCACGATGCGGGTGATGTCGTCCCGGGCCCATCGCTCCGTGAGACGCATGACCGGGTAACCGAAGCGGTTTGTTCGCTGTGCGCACCGGACCGGATCATTGTGGCGATCGGTGGCGGGCACGACCTGACATTCCCGTTGGTCCGTGCGGTGTCGAAGACCGAGGGGACGGCCCTCGTCGGCGGATACCTCGACCCTCACCTTGACGTGCGCGAGCAAGAGGGTTCCGGAATGCCTTTCCGAAGACTGCTTGAAGAAGGATTCGTCAAGCGGCTCTGGATCGACGGTATGGACGAGCGTCTGAATAGCCGGGCGCACGCAGCCTGGTTCTTAGATCATGGCGGAACTGTAGAGGACGGCCTAGCTGCGGATTCACCGCCGGGCGACACACCTGGATTCTTCAGTCTGGATCTCGATGCGCTGCCGGCTTCGTCTGCACCCGGCGTGAGCAGCCCGAACCCAGTCGGTACCGACGCGGCGTGGGCGCACCATTTAGCCCAGGAAATGGGTGGCTGGCACTCGCTACGGTGCTTCGACATCATGGAGTTGAGCCCGCCTCACGATGAGGGAGGACGGACTTCCCGCCTCGCCGCGTCGCTGTTTCTTTCATTCCTCCGTGGTGTTGCCGAACGAGAAACAGCTCGAAACAGCGGCGATGCTGAGCGGATCCGCGTCGAGAACTCCACCGATGGAACCCTGATCACGAACGCACGTGTGCTGACTATGGGTGGTCCAGGCGTGCGAGCGGGTGCAGCGATGCGTGAACTCGGCGTGCTCGATAGGGCATCGGTCAGGATCGAAGGAGATCGGGTCGTTGCGGTTGCGCCTGATCTTGAGCCGAATGCCGATGAGCGAATAGTCGATATCGATGGTCGTGTGGTGATGCCTGGGTTTGTGGACTGCCACACGCACGCGTGCTGGGCGGGCTCGCGTGTTGACGAATGGCAAGCGATGCTTTCTGGGCGCTCATACCTGGAGCTTCTCGAAGCAGGCGGCGGCATCATGTCAACCGTCCGTGCGGTGCGTGCTGCCTCACAGCTTGTGCTCGCAGAGTTTCTAATCGAGCGGCTGTTGCGAGTCGCGAAGGAGGGCACCACGACCATCGAGGTGAAGAGCGGTTATGGGCTCGATACCGAGAGCGAGCTCAAGATGCTTCGGGCCATTGCTGACGCGCGTCATGCGATAGAGCGTTGCGACTTCGGCATCGGGCCGGAGGTCTTTGCTACGGCCTGTATAGGGCATGCGATCGACCCGGACGTGGGGGCTGAGCGAGCGATCCGGCGGACGATCGACGAGACGCTGCCCGCGGTCAGCGCCGAGTTTCCGGGGATTACGATTGATGCTTATTGTGAGCCAGCGGCGTGGCCGCTCGAAGCCTGTCTAGAACTGTTCGATCGGGCCGCCGAGCTCGGGCACCCTTGTCGGGTTCACGCTGACCAGTTCACGAGTCTGGGCCTCGTCGAGGCTGCGGCGGAGCGGGGCTTCCGGAGTGTGGACCACCTTGAAGCCTCAAGCGAGGAAACACTGCGCACGCTTGCTGCGAGCGCAACAATCGGTGTGGTTCTTCCCGTGAGCGGTGCGCACCTGGACCAGCGATACGCGAGCGCACGGACGTTGGTTGATGCCGGCGGTCGGGTTGCTATCGCGACGAACTACAACCCTGGCAGCGCTCCTTCGGCATCGGTCCCGATGGCGATATCGCTAGCGGCACGTCACTGCGGGCTCATGCCCGATGAGGCGATCACCGCTGCAACGGTGAACGCGGCCGGGGTCCTGGGCCTTGACGACCGCGGTTGCATTGCCCCCGGGGCTCGGGCCGACCTCGTCATCCTGGACACCTTGGATGAACGCGATCTCGCGTTTGAGATTGGTGGCCGCCTTCCCTGGAAGGTGTTTGTTGGTGGCCAGCCAGTCGGTTAGCGAGGGTGCCTTTCGAGCAGGTCGGACGCAATCACCTTGGGGTGGCTTGGTGCGCCGACCTCGCGTCCGATGCGGTCGGTATTCCATATAGCGCCGCACTCGCTGCATCGCGAATGCTCACCGCCTTCGAGTTCGCAGCCCGCGAGGCCGTGACCGCAAGAGGGGCAGTGTTTGTGTGCAAGCATGACAGCAATAATCCGGCGGCGATAGCTGAGTATCGCAACGCCCCAGAGCTTGCCGAGCAGGATAGCCATGGCGATGCCGGCAACGATCGCGGGTGTGTGGAAGACGAGTCCAAACGGCCGACCGCCGAAGCGCCAGAACACGCCGGCGAGTGCGAGGACGAAGCCCAGGCTGATGATCAGCGGGAGGGACTCGATACCGACCGCGGCCCGAGCAACCGCTCTCCCGAAGGACTCGCGTGCTGGCGTTGAAAAGCGATCACGATCCATTCCGAGTGCGATCACTCGGCCCAGTGGATAGAGCTTGGTCTCGTTCCCGCGATCGTCGTGGAATCTCAGTGCGCGCACACTTCTGGTTCGGCCTCGGGGGTCGGTTGGATCCGGCCAGCGGCGTTCGCTGGAAGGAGCACGGGCAACGTAGCAGGCTCGATCCCGACGCTGAGGGGGGTCTGTGAGCTCGGCTCGTTGGTCGTGCCGGATGGCGTGATGCCTGGGGCCTCGCCGTCGAGTTGGACCGGGGCTTGCTTGTTGTCCTCAAGGCTCTCAACGCGGATTTGAGTGCCTTTTGCGTATACGAGGCGTTTGCGTTTAAGGTGCCACCCGAGCCTTAGGTCCACTGCCCAGCCCAGGACCCCCACTCGTGTTCGTGCCGGGAGGAAGACGATGTCGAGCTGGCCGTCATCGATCTCCGCGTGGCGCGCCGGATCAAGGTCGACGCCGTAATGACGGCTGTTGGCGATCACAACAATGCCGCGCTGATCCTCGACGAGTGTCGAGCCATCCACCTCGATGCGGAGCCTTGGCAGGCACGGGCTCTTGATCTCGCGGAGGCCCGGCAGGACGTATGCACGGTGGCCCACCGCTGTGGTACGCGTTTGTGCGACACGGTGAACCACGCTCGCGTCGAGGCCCACGCTGACCATCAGAGCGAACAGCCGCCCGTTGGCGACTCCAACATCGGCCATCAGCACACGCTGGGCACGAACGGCCTCGGCGAGGTCGCTGGGGGCGCCGGTCATGCCGAACTCGCGGGCAAAGAGGTTTTCGTTACCTGCCGGGACGTGGTAGATCGGGACGCGGTTTACGCGTGCGAGGTCAAGCGCCGTATTCAGGGTGCCATCTCCACCAAGAACGGCGAGTGCGTCTGCCTTTTTCAGGACACCAGCGTTGAGCAGGTGGGATGAGTTCGGACCGGTCTCGAGCACATTAACGCTCAGGCCTGCGGTGCGGAGTTCTGTGGCGAACTCCGTGGCGCGAGTCAAGCCCTTACCACTGCCGGATCTCGGGTTGGCGATCAGTATGACGCGCATCCAACATGGTAGGGTCGAGGCAGATCTCTGCCTCTTCGTCACCCCTACGATCGCTCACGATGTCTAGAGGACCGGTTAGAACACCCGCCGATGCCGATGCCGCATTTGCCGCTGGCCAGCGTGTGGTCGAAGTGCATCGACGGCTCGTAGATTTTGTCAGGGTTGGTCATACGCTGGCCGAGGTGGACGCGTTCGTCGCATCAACGCTGGCGGACCTCGGCTGTCGCTCGTGCTTCCTGCACTATCGCCCAAGCTTTTCATTGCCCCCTTTCCCCTCACACGCCTGTCTGAGTGTGAACGACTGTGTGGTTCACGGCACGGCGGCTTCGCTTCCCCGGCCGCTGGAGCCGGGCGATCTGCTGAAGATCGATATCGGTGTGGTTTACAAGGGCTGGATCGGTGATGCGGCGTGGACGTACAGCATGGGTGAGCCGACCGCCGAGGTGCGAAAGCTCATGGATGCGGGCAAGAAGGGGCTGCGGCT
This sequence comes from Planctomycetota bacterium, assembly GCA_039186605.1. GTDB lineage: Bacteria > Planctomycetota > Phycisphaerae > Phycisphaerales > UBA1924 > JBCCZZ01. The sequence continues at coordinate 211,684 of JBCCZZ010000003.1, forward strand.
CGGGATCGAGCAGCTCCGCCCTGGAAACACCTACTTTGACTGGGCCGATGCGTTGCAGACGCATGTCGAGGAGGATTGCGGTTTCCACCTGATTGAGGGCCTCGGTGGCCATGGGATCGGCCGGAACACCAAACGCGACCCTGGGCTGCATCTTCCGCCCTTCGTACCGAACACCAGGCCTCGTGGGTATTCGCCCAGGCCGAACCACCGCGCAAGCAACCCGCTCGATGTGATCTGCGAGGCGGGGACGTTGGTCGCGGTGGAACCGATGATTGCGATCGGCACCGGGGCGACACACAGCCCGAACGGGCCCTGGCCCATCCACAGCCGCGACGGGTCGCTCGCTGTGCACCACGAGCATGATGTGCTGATCACGGAGTCGGGTCCGCGGGTAATGACCGAAGGTCTCGATGACCTGCCCGATGTGCTGGGCTGAGGCGTGACTTGGAGCTCTGGCGTGGGACGGATCGACGAGATTTTCCAGGAGCTGCGATCGGAACAGCGTGGTGGGCTGATTCCATACATCTGTGCGGGTGATCCACCCGGGGCTTCGATCGGTGATGTGCTCCGAGCACTCGATGAGGGCGGCGGCTCGATCGTGGAGGTCGGCATCCCGTTCAGCGATCCGATCGCCGACGGGCCTGTGATCGCGGCGGCGATGCACAGAGCGCTCGAGGCGGGTTGGACGCCCGAGCGCGTCTTCGAAGAGATCGGGGCGTGCCGCGACGGGATCGACGCTGGGCTTGTCGCGATGGTCAGCGTTTCGATCGTGCAGCGGATGGGGGGACCGGAAAGCTTCGTGAAGCGTGCGTCGGAGGCGGGATTCGATGGGTTCATCTTTCCTGACGCCACGCTGGAGACCTCGGAGCCGTTTATGGCTCCGGTCCGCGAGGCGGGCCTTTCAGGGAGTCTCTTGGTCAGCCCCACTACACCGCCGGAGCGAGCGGCGCTGATCGCCTCGTCCAGCGCCGGATTCGTCTACCTGCTTGCCCGAAGCGGAATTACAGGGGAGCGGGAGGATGCGCCCGACATTGCGGAGGCGGTCACGCGGATCCGTGAAACAACGGACACGCCTATCGCTTGTGGATTCGGGATCAGCAGGCCCGAGCATGTCCACGCGGTGGTCGAGCATGCGGACGCAGCGATCGTCGGATCGGCATTGGTGCGCCGGCTCATGGATTCGGACAACCCGGTGACGGAGGCACGCAGCTTTGCTCAGGAGCTCTCCTCGGGCCTGGGGAGCAACTAGACCCAGCGGCCTTGATTTATGCAAGTTTTCGCGACCTTGAGTGCTGCTGACTCCCGGGCATTCCTGCGTTGCTGAGGCTTGCCAGGCCGACTCGGCTCGCCAGAATGCAGCGGGGCTGGGTTTGCGTTCCAATGCTCCTGGCGCGGGCCTTGCAAGGCAGCGGATGTGCCCGAGCCGACCCATGACCAGATCTGTACACCCCGGGAGAGACCATGACTCGGATCGCGGCAGCAGTGAATGGAGCGAGCATGACAACTGATGCGCTGAACGGGCGTGCGACGGGCACCGCGGTGTTCGGTGCCGATGTCTTTAGCGAGCGTGTGATGCAGGAACGCTTGCCCAAGGACGTGTTCAAGGCCGTGCGCCAAACGATCCAGAACGGAGCGCGGCTCGATCCAACGATTGCGGATGTTGTGGCTTCGGCCATGCGTGACTGGGCCGTTGAACGCGGTGCGACGCACTACTGTCACTGGTTCCACCCGCTGACCGGATCGACTGCTGAGAAGCACGATGCGTTTCTCGTGCCGGACGGGCAGGGCGGTGCGATCAATGAGTTCAGCGGTGAGAAGCTGGTGCAGGGCGAGCCCGACGCGTCAAGCTTCCCGTCGGGCGGGCTGCGAACAACGTTCGAGGCGCGGGGCTACACGGCGTGGGACGCGACGAGCCCGGTCTACCTTCGTCGCGGGCACAATCACACGACGCTCTGTATCCCGACGGCGTTCGTGAGCTGGACGGGCGAGGCGCTCGATCTCAAGACCCCTCTCCTCCGATCCATGCAGGCTGTCAGCATGCAGGCGGCTCGGGTGCTGGAGATCTTCGGCACCGCGGAGGGTGTGACCGGTGTGAACGCGACGTGCGGCGCGGAGCAGGAGTACTTCCTGGTCGATCGCGAGCTCTTCCTGAAGCGACGCGATTTGGCGCAGTCGGGCCGGACACTGGTGGGCGGCCGGACGCCCCGCGGGCAGCAGCTGAGCGATCACTACTTCGGCGCGATCCCGAGCCGCGTACTGGATTACATGGGCGAGGTTGAGCGTGAGCTTTGGCGCCTGGGTGTTCCAGTCCAGACTCGGCACAACGAGGTTGCGCCGAGTCAGTACGAGCTCGCGGCTCACTATGAGACGGCGAACGTCGCGGCGGATCACCAGATGATCGTGATGGAGACGTTGCGTCGGATTGCGCCAAGATACGGGCTCGAGGCCCTTCTCCATGAGAAGCCGTTTGCCGAACTCAATGGGTCGGGCAAGCACCTGAACTGGTCGCTCGCGACCTCGACTGGCAAGAACCTTCTCGAACCCGGCGACGACCCGCACGAGAACATGCAGTTCCTGGTGTTCCTCATGGCGGTTATCCGGGCGGTCGATGTGCACGCGGATCTGTTGCGTGCGAGTGTCGCGTCGAGCGGAAACGATCACCGCCTCGGCGCCAACGAGGCGCCGCCCGCGATCATCTCGATCTTCCTCGGAGACATGCTCACCGACATCATCGAGCAGCTTGAGGCGGGCGGCGCGAAGACGACCAAGAAGGGCGGCAAGCTCGATCTGGGTGTGAGTGTTCTCCCGGAACTGCCGCGCCACTCGGGCGATCGGAACCGGACGAGCCCGTTCGCATTCACAGGCAATAAGTTTGAGTTCCGCGCCGTGGGTTCAACGCATGCCATCGCCTGGCCGGCCACGGTTCTGAATACGATCGTCGCCGATGCGCTCTCATCGATCGCTGACGAGCTTGAGAAGAAGGTCGGCTCGAACCCCACCGATGCGAAGCTCCGCTCGGGTGTCAAGTCGCTGCTTCAGAAGCTGATTCGCGAGCACAAGAAGGTCGTGTTCAACGGTGACGGATACAGCGACGAGTGGCACACGGAGGCCGAGGAGGAGCGGGGCCTGCCGAACCTCCGCGACTCTGTCGAAGCGTTGCCTGTGCTGAAAGCCAAGAAGAACGTGGACCTCTTCAAGCGGTTCAAGGTGCTTGGGAAGGCCGAACTGGACAGCCGTCTCAACATCCTGCTCGACAAGTACATTATGGAGCTTGAGATCGAGGCCGAAACGCTTGCTGGTATGGCGCGGCGACAGATCCTTCCCGCGGCGCTCCGCCACCAGACGGAGCTTGCAGAGGCTGTCGCAGCGACCGAGGCGGCGGACGTCGATCCGGGGAACCAGCGTGCGGCCCTGAACGAGATTGTCCAGTACAACCGCGAGTTGACGGACGCCGCCGAAAAGCTTGAGGCGGCACTTGATGTTGAGAGCGCGAACCTCCTGAAGGGGGCTCAGCATGTCCGTGACAAAGTCCGGCCCGCGATGGATCGGATCCGTGCGACAACCGACAAGCTCGAACACTGTGTCGCCGCGGATCTGTGGGCGCTGCCGACCTACTCGGAAATGCTGATTAAGGGCATCTGAGTCTGCGAGCTGAGCGGACCGCCTGCGGGATGACTTTCTCGGACCGGTTCTGAAAGCCTTCCGGCTGTGCGGTCTGTATAACCCGTGGTTCCCCCTGTGACCAGGGTGTTACTCTGGTTCCGCGCCTGTTGCGCCGATCTATCTGATCCAGTGATCCCCCTTTGTTCGTGGAAGATCGGGGGGCCCAATCGTCGGCCTGAGGGGGGCGACCGATGCGCGTTGCGCCTGCGATCTCGGTATGCAATCTCGAAGAGGGCTTTGCATCTCTGGAGCGAGCCCTCGGCGCGTACCGCCTCTATGGGGAAGCACACTCGGCGTTCGCGCGTGCGCTTGTTTCTGTTGCCACCCTGGGCCCTAGCGATTCTGGGCCCGAACTGCTTGGGGTGGGTGCGGAAGGGCTTGTCCCTGCCGGCGCAGACTCGCCTCTACATGCTGGGCGTCTGCTCGCGGCGGAACTCGCTGCCACAGATATCGCGGCGATCGAGATTGTCGCTGTTCTCGATGAGACATCCGCTCGGATTCTCTGTGCGCTGCTTACTGCCGGCGCACCAGATGACGTCGTGCCCAGCGAGTGGGCTGGGCAACTCACAGAGGCTTCCGGCGGGATCATCAGGTTCCATGCGATCGATCTCACGGGGGTAGGTATTAGCGATGGACTAAGCGATCAAGATGCATCGCTGTCCATCCTCTCGTTTGTGCTTCGTGGCAATGAGAGCCCAGACCATGTAGCAAAGCTGGCGATCGAACGCCTCAGGTCTGCCGGTGAAGCTGCGGTTGCCCCGATGCGTGAGGAGATCGCGTATGCGGCTCGTGCAGCGCGAGGGAGTCAAGCACTCCGAAATCCGGGCTCAAACGCATCCTCAAGGCTTCGGGCTTTCTTCGATAGTCTTGATCCCCGGACGCGGGAAGCCCTGACATGCGTGCCTGTTGAACGCCCTGGTGAGTGGATTCCGGTCCTAAGTGAACTCGTGGACACCCTGCCTGCTGACGAGGTGATGCGGTCGCTCGAACGGGTTGATGAAGCGACGCGCACACCATCTCGTTCAGTGATGCTGCTGTTCGCAAGGCTTGCATCGGTCACCAGCGATTCGCCCGATCAGATGGCCCGGCTCGGGGATCTGGTGAAAACGTGGGCTTCGGCCCCGGGGGTTAGTGGTCGCGACGAGCAAGCCAGCCTCGACACACTCGGCACATTGCTGAGCTCCGCTTCTGCGGAGGATTTCAACGGTGCCGAGTACGACCGGATGCTATCGTCGCTGGCAGAAGAGCAGGCGGTTCGAGATGAACTCGGGCCTGCGACACAGTCGTTCGCCGTGTCCTCGATCGCAAAGCGAACGTCAGAGCTGTCGATCGATCTGGCGCTGGCCGAACCGGCGGACTCGGATGGAACAAGTCTTGATAGGGCCCTCGACCGAGTGTGCGATCTCGCCCGCGATGGCGATGTTGAGCCGGCTGCCTGGCTCGCGTCTGTCTCGGATACCGGTCGAGAGCGGCTCCTTTCGAGGCTCGATTCGACAGAGCAGATCGAGCGGATCGTGCTCGCTGCTGGACGGCCCGGCACGGGCAGGATACCAGCGACCAAGCTACTGCACGCGTTTGGAAAGCGGGGGCAGAAGGTTCTGCTCAGGACACTCTCGAAGGTGGCCCCCGAAGAGGCGCAGGCCCTTGTCTCACTCTGCCTCGGCGGTGAGCGAGAGGTTCTTGCTGGATGCCTTACAGAACTCGCGCAGGAAGAGCATCCACCGATCGATGGGCTTGCTGGGGTTCTTCAAGCAGTCCCGTTTGAGCTGCTTTACCCGCGGCTGCGGCACACGCTTATAAATACTGAAGCCAAGTGCCGTGCTCGAGCGGTCAATATGCTGGCCCTCACGCATGGTGAGTGGCCAGTGGACCTACTGAGCGAGGTGATCGGGGACCGCGATCAGGCCATCAGAGCAGGCGGGCTTCGGGCTCTGCGCCTCCGGCGAGGCAAAGAACGAAACGAGTTGCTGGCGCGATTTGTCGAGGGGCGTATCTGCGCTTCCGCAACCCCACAAGAAGTCGCGGATGCGGTGGCGGCTTTGCGCGGGGTGAGCGGCGCCGAGGATCGCCTGGCCATTGCGCTGTCTCGTCTATCGGGCAGCCCTCGGGCGGGGCTTGATGGAAGGCTCCGCCAGCTCGTCGAACTGCTAGAACCGTTGCGTGAGCACCGTCGTGTCGCGCGGGCTTTGCGGTACTGGCGGGTCCGACCTGGTGGGGTCTGTGCATCGATTCGGAGTCTGCTTGATCGAGGAGATGCGGCATGACTTCTCCAATCAACGATGCGTTCCGTGAAGTGCAAGCGGTGTACACCGGCTGGAGCCTCTACGGTCCTGAGCACCCCTCGATCGATGCACACGCGGCGGCAGCGGCTGTGGCGGCGAAGGCTGCGCACCAAGAGGTCGGGGGCACTGTCCTTGTCGCGGTGATCGTCGAGGGGCGAGTAGTGTGCCGCGATCGGACACTGGCATCGAGCGCATCTCTCGCGAGTGTGCTGATGAAACGCGTGCAGCAGCTGGGAGCGAGGGCGGTCGTGCTCCGCCCGGGGGTGGCCAAGAACGACATCCTTGAGCTTGTTTCCTGGCTCGCAACCGCCGATTCTGCTCGCCGTCCCGCTGCAGATGCTGCTGCAACGGTTTCTGGGATTGCAACGCCAACGGCCCATCAAGATAACCGAGGAACCGTGCAACAGATCGGGCGGATACCGCTTGAGACGGAGGAGACGCGCGGAATCCTGGAGGGTCTTGCCGAAGGCAATGGGCCTTCGCGAGTGCAGCTCGATCGCGCGGTCGCTGAGATATCAGCGGCGACATCGCTGCACTCGGACTCATTGATCCCCGCTGCCCAGTTGAAGTCCCACGACGAGTACACGTTTGTCCATTCGATCAACGTCGCGATGCTTGCGTCTGCGCTGGCCTCATCGATCGGACTCTCGGGGGATCGCTTGAGCGAGCTCACACTCGGGGCCTTGCTCCATGACGTAGGCAAAGTGAAGATACCAAAGTCGATCATCGGCAAGACAGGTAAGCTGACCGATGAGGAGTTCGCTCGCGTACGGCGCCATCCTGTCGATGGCGCCCAGGTCTTGCTCGATGCCCCGGGTGTCCCCGACCTTGCGGCGATCGTGGCGTACGAACATCACATGTGTCGTGATGGCACGGGATACCCGACCCCTGCACGACCACGCACGCCGCATATCGCGAGTGAGATCGTCCATATCGCAGACGTGTTCGACGCGCTGCGGACGGTACGGCCGTACCGTGCTCCGATGACGACTGCTGAGGCGCTCGGCGTGCTCTCGAAGATCTCTGGGACTGCGTTCGATAGCGCCCTGCTGGATGTATTCGTAGAACGCGTGATCGGTCGCGTCGCGGAGGCTCAACCTCGCGCCGCCGCGTAGTGGAGTTGGCGGGTTCCCAGTTGCTCGGACACCGGTATGATCCTGTGCGAGCGGCCCCGTAGCTCAGCGGCCTAGAGCTGGCGACTCATAATCGCTCGGTCCCCGGTTCGAATCCGGGCGGGGCTATTGGGGATTCTTGTGGAACTATGCCTGGCATCGTGACTTACGGCGGTGCGGTCGGCGGCATCTTCCACAATAGTCCCCAACGATCTGTAGCAGTCCTGCTTCGGATTGCGCTTCAGTTCGATCAGCTCATCAAAGGTGCGTCCGAAGGAGTCGAACCAGGACTCCCACGCTTGGTCGTAGTGGGCATCAGCCACTTCGGCTGAGTTGCCCGCGAACTGCTCGACCGCATGGTTCGGGGCAACATCACGCATGTCAGTGATCGCCGACCGTCGCATGTTCTGGAACAGGTCGGGCCAACGAGTGAGCCCTGCACGCTCAATCGCTCGGGTGACGTTGCGATGAAGGTTGTTCTTGCTTGCCCTCACCACGGGTGACTCCGGGTCTGGTTGATCGACGGCAGCTTGACACAGTAACTCGAACACTGGACCAGGGATCGGAAGTACCCGCCGACCGGTCTTCCCACGCGGAACTACGAGGATGCGACGAGAGAGGTCGACATCTCGCCACCGGACCGCGTGCGTCTCATCCGGGCACCTCAAGCCACCGAAGCGAGCGAGTGCAACATAGAGCTTCGTCCCGAGGTCCGGGCATGCGTCGAGAAGCTGGAAAGTCTGCGGAATTGTGATGTACTGACGTTTGCCATCGGATGCTGTTAGCGATCCGGTTGGAAGGCCAGTGAATGGGTTTCGCTCGAGCAGACCATCGCGGAGAGCCATACCGAATGCTGATTGGAGATGGCGGGTGTGAATGCGTACATACGCCTCGGACCACCCACGACCAAGCATAAGTGTGCGGAGCTGGCGCGCATCCGCTGCCGTGAAGGTACCCAGTGGGCGGGCGGCGTGCCCTGCGTCAGCGAGGAGCGCCGCGGCCTTCCGGTACTTATCGATGGTGCTCGTGGCTTTGGTCTCGGCCTTCTGTGCAATGACCTCGGCCATCCACTCCCCCACCGTGCATGAGCGAAGCGAAGAATCTTCTTCATGCAGCAGGCCATTACGGTCAAGCCGTTGAAACAGTACACGATCGAGGCGTGAAACCCACGCTCTGTCCGAAGCGGACGTTCGCTGGCCAAACTTGCGCGACTCGGCGAGTGACTCGATACGCCGCTTGGCTTCTGTACGAACGCGTTTGGAGACACGACCGAGGGAAATCCGACGGCGCGTACCAGTGACGATGACATGGACCTCGAACAAGCCATGGCCAGGCGGGTTTTCAATAAGGCTGGCCATCAGGGACGCTCCCGAGGCGTACTCCGAATGAATTCACGGAACTGCGACTCAAACATCCCTTTCTTGCGTGGTGTGAACTCGATGATGGGGAACACGGCAACCACCGTGGCGCGGTCCATTCCAACAATCCGTGAGATCTCGGAGACGGAGAGGAAGCGGTCGAAGTAGGTGTCATTCCTTGGTAGCACGATCATCACGCCTTTCTTTCGCGAGTAGGTGACTGATCCTTGTAGCACGTTCGTTGAACGCATCTTCGTCGAATGGCTCGCCCGCGAGCTGGGACATCGTCTTCATCAGGGACTTGTTCCGAAGCGCGAGCGTGAGCATGCCCCCAACGAGACCTGTCTCGAAGCGGGTATAAGCAGTATTCATCTCACTAAGGCCAATCTGGGTCGCCCGATCGAGGACCTGGGAACGGGTCTCCCCCGTCTTTGCGGCGATCGCCTCAGCCTCAGCAATCAGCTCGTCGGTGGTCTGGAATGAAACGACGCGGCGACCCATGTGCAGATGTTGTAACGTTGTAACCCGGGTCTGTCAACACCTCTCGGCCACATTCCTCAACAAGCCGCGTGATTCGGTGTGCCTGCTCCAAGATACGAAACCCTGAATCGGATGAGAGGAAGGCAGACAACCCTTTGTTATATCTGCGTTTACCAAGGTAACCCAATGAATGCTGAGCACGGTTGACCATACGGCGGGCACGCCACCACGTCGAAAGCGGGAGGTCACCTTCTACGAGCGTCGCTGGCGTTGTCCCCCACCGTCGCCAGAAGCGGATCCCCTGCCAACAGGCGGGGAGACCATCAGCATCGATCGTCTTCGCGATGTACTTCGACACGTACATGCGAACTCCCTGGAAATCACGGATCACCTTGACCTGCGTTCCGGCGGCCAGGTGGTTGATGTCGCCCGAGTCGACGATGTCGTACCAGGCTTCTGCGACCCACCCGTGCGGCAGGGGCTCGTCAGTGAACAGAATGATGTGCCAGTGTGGGGCGCCCCTGCGCTGCGGTTCTAGTTTGGCCAGGGCGTACTGGACGCGTTGTCGTCGCGTCAGTCGCTTCCGGAACAGCTCAAGGTGGCGCTGCCACTGGCGGTTATCGTCTGGATACTCAGCGGGGTAGGTCAGCGTGATAAACAACCGGTATGGATCCGCCTGGGACTCATCGATGCTGTGGACTTCATGCAGCAAACGCCGCCTGGACGCCGACGAGAATCCCCGGATTACGCCCCGGTGCCCAGGACAGGGTGGGGATCCGCCTGAACACACGAGCTTGACGAGCTTGCCACCTTCCGCGATTACAAAGCCGGTTCGTAGATCTTTCATAGGGCTCCTGTCTTAGAGAGGGGTTGGGGCAGTAGAGAAGGGGTGCGGTCAGATATGATTTATCAACAAGCCAAGCGACGGCCGGGGGCCCCAAAGGGGCTCCCCCGGCCGTAAGCGCTGGGTAGATAGCAATGAAGAGTTCGACGCCCGCAATGGCGGCGAGCAATCCCACAGATGAGGTCCCCGCGTTGACAGAGGAAGCGATGGGCGTACTGGCTGGCGTGATAGACATCCTGTCGCTAACGATCTCGATCGGCGCACTAGGAGTTGCTTGGCTCGCTTACAGGCGGACTAACGAGGTTTCGCTGTCTCGGTTTCTAGCCGACTGTGCCGAAACGAAGACAAGCCTCGACAAGGCGAAGCCGCAGTTTTGCAGAATCCCTGACTCACTAAATGAACGCATTCGGGAGTTTGACAAGTACATGCAAGCATGCGACATCGACCCGACGCCGAGCGATCCAACCCGACTAGTCGTGTTCCCGAAGCAGGGCCGAAGCTGGCTTGAGCCGCTTGCCAAGCAGAAGGCAGCCACGGAGTCCATTCTGCCCGCGGGCGTTGCGTTGGCATCACGATTCTCGGCACTGGAAGCCGATCTGCATGGTCTCATCAAGGACGCCCGCGCTAAACCACGTGCCCAGCGGCGTTTGCTCGCCATCCGTGATGAGTTCGCGATAATGGAGAAGGAGAGATCCAAACTCCTTGCTCCACTGCGGGCTGGCAGTGAACAGCTGCGCATGCTCATGCGCGCGATGCCAGTTGAGCAGCTCGAACCGCTCCGGACAAACGCCGGGGGGCCGGCCCCCCACCATCCGCCCTCTGCGGCCGCCGCCCCTGACGGGGGCGTCGGCGACGGCCGCGACGGGCGGACGCCGGGGGGCCTCGTGTAGGGCCATGATGGGACCACCTGGTCCCCGAGGCTGAGGACATAGGAGCGTCATGACGATGCTCCAGAGCCGCCGTCCTCAGCCTCGCAGCGGCTGGATCGCGCCAGCCAATGAGCGACAAGGGCAAGGGCTGCTTGTTCCTCGTCGTTGAGATGAGGCCACGACCGCAGCATGCGGGCCATGGCGGGCGGATCACCATCGTCCGGCGGTGCTACAGATTCCGCTACAGCTCTCAGTCGCTCAGCTAGTTTTTCTCGGGAGAAACCGCCATCTACCGAGCGACTCATAATCGCTCGGTCCCCGGTTCGAATCCGGGCGGGGCTATTTCTGGCGATGCATGCGGCGTCAAGGGCAGCCCAGGAGCCAGGCATTCAGGAAAAAGCCCAGATCGTCAATGTCCACGCTGCCATCCGGCTGGCCAAAGCCTGGCTGGCCGGGGAGCGTCGCGCTGGTCGTTGTCAGATCGACAGACAGGTCGCCATCGAGCCAGAACAGCAGATAATAGCCCAGATCGTCGAGATCAACGATCCCGTCGGGCTGGCCAAACCCGGGCTGGCCAACAAGGGTCGCTCCGGTTGTTGTGACATCACCGACGCCGCAGGCTGGGATCTGCGGTGTTTCGCATTGGAGGGCGGTAATACGCAGGGCATCGATGCCGCCCTCGATGATGTTCTGGGTACCGATGTCGGTCACGACGAACTGAAGGCGTCCCTCGCCTGATGCTGAGGCGCTGTAGTCAATACCTTCGCTTAGCGAATCCGATCGCCAGGCATTCGCTGCTGTCGTGTACGAGCGAACGGTGGTGTAGCTTGCACCGTTGTCGGAGGAGACTCGGACCTCGAAGCTGTCGCCACCCTGGATCGGTCCCAGGCTCGTGTCATTGAACCAGTATGCGTACTCAACTGTACTGCTCGGAGCGAGATCGATTGGTGGGCTGGTGAGGATGGTGGCACCGTTGTCCACATCGGAGTTGCCACCGTTCGACGCGTCGTTGTCGGTTAGGAATGCGGAGCCCGAACCGTCGGCGTCAGCCGCGGGGTCGGCGCGGCCCGCATCCACTGGGACCCCCACTGTCCACTGACCATCGGTCGCGTCTCCAGAGACAACCCAACCGGTCGGTGCGTCAAACGGCTCGTCGAGTATCACGGGCATCGCGGTAAACGGTGTGGCGGAGAACTGGCTCGCCTGTGGGTCCGCGGGGAGAGTGAAAACGTCACCCTCTGTTGTCGCGGCCTCGAAGTAGTACGTCAGCTCGGCGCCGCACGCGACTGCTGGCAGCGTAAACACAAAGGCACCATCGCCGTTCGAGATACCCTCGATACGAAGTTCTCCGGCTGCATCGGTCACAACCATCTCGACCGTCTGTGGATCGAGTGCCGTCTGAATCTCGCTGATGTTGATTGCTGCGGTATCTCCTCCCGCTGCGGATACGAGCAAGGGAAGGCCAGCGGCTGCTGTGAGACGCAGTGCCGGCTGTTGTGCGACGTCGAGCCTGAGCACAAACAGGCCGCGCTCGATGTCGCTGACAATGATGGTCCCGCTGTCGAAGAACGGGTAGACCGACCAGGCACCGTTGAAGTTCACGGCGTCGTCGCCGGGGAAGGTATCAAAGAACCTGACCTCAACCGGACTAAGAGGATCGGAGGCATCGAAGACGCGCAGCCCTGATCGATAGTTTGCCTGATAGATCAGTCCGTTGTGGACATACAAATTGTGGTCCGTCGCGGGGAGTCCCGTCGAGAACGTGCCCTCGAATACGAGGTTTGTCGGGTCGGTGACATCGATGATGCGCGTTGTCGTCTGTGTGACGTTACCCCGCAGCTCGTCGAGTTCATCGTTGAGATACAGCGTCTGCTGGTCTTCCCCAACCCAGACCTGATGGGCGTATCCGGCATCAGGGTAGAAAAGGGTGTCAAGCAGGACCGGGCTTGTTGGGTCGGTCATGTCAACAACACGGAGCCCCGTCTCGGTTTGACCCCCATCAAAGCCTGCGGCGCAGAACGCAATCTCTCGGCCTGCGAGCGGACCCGACTTCCACGTGACGACCTGGGCATCGTGCACGTACATGTCGGTCCATCCACCAACGATCTGGGGCGCAACCGGGTCGGTGAGATCGAGTCGGATCAAGCCGCCGTTGCCGATATTGGCGCCAGCGAGGTAGAGCGTTCCCGCTTCTTCGTTCGACACGATATTGTGTGTCGTTGAGTGGCCGCCTACTTCCGAGTTTTGGACGAGCGTGACCACACCCGAGTCGATCTGGCTGAGATCCATGACCTGGATCCCAGCACCGCCCTCGCTGACGCCATAGGCGTATTGACCGATGACCTTGACATCGTGCCAGGTGCTTGCTGGCCCTGGGATCGTCTCAATGACAACTGGGTTGGTCGGGTCGGTGATCTCGACGAAACCGAAGCCCGAAGACAGGCCCAGGATCGCGTACTCTCGCCCGAAGGGCGATGTGTACCCCCAGCAGTCGTTTCCGGTGACCTGGTTCCCTGCGAAGTTGTTGAGCGGGACCTGCGATAAGAGGGTGATGCCCGATGCGGCCGCGGCGTTGGCCTGGAGGTTGCTCGGTGTCAGGGGCGATGCCGCGCTGAATATCGGGCCTTCTATCCGCGGGAGCTGGTCGGCGAGCTTGCGCCAGTCCTCGTCGTGGGCCGACGCTGTCACACCGACGGCCAGGGCGCCGATAATCATGAGCAGCCTGGGTATAGCGGAGCTTCCCTGTGTCTTCCGTTCGGATCGTCCCACGCATGCCTCCTGAGCTGGGGCTGGACTCTGACAGTTGCTCACGCTCGCGAGGCACTGATCCCTCAGCGTACCGCAAACCCGTTCCGGCGTGGTATGTTTCATTCGAAGTGGAGCGTTCTCGGTGCTGATCTGGTTTGTTACCGCCATTGCCACTGTGTCGCTGATGTCCGAATATCAGCCCGGCGACACAGCCAGGATATTGCTCGCCGATACCTCGGCTGTTCCCACAGTGACAGTGCGATGGATCGGGAGCGATGGGGAGCCACGCTCGTTCTCGGGCACTCGCGCCTATACGAGCGATTCGGGTCGGGAGTATCTCGGGGGTAACCTCGAGGCGTACGTCGCGATGGGTGGCGTGCGACTCACCAAGGGGGCTGGCCATCCTCGTGGGGCGATCGCTCGGGTTGGTTTCTACAAGCGAGAGCCAGGAAAGCCGTTGTTTGAGGCGGCGGCGCGTGACACCGAGTTCGTTGTCGTGCTCAGCGGGTTGCGCTTCAATCAGCCGGTGGACCCAAACCCTCTGAGCGGTGTGCAGCACCTGAAGTATGCGCGGGATGATCTCATCGAGTGTGGGCTGCCCGGCGATGCCCGAGAACAGTTCAACACGGCGTCGTCCGACGATACTTTGAACGGACGGGTGAGACCCGGTACAGATGCGCGTCTTGGGATTCTTGATGGCTCGGCGGATGCGCTTGGGGCCATCGAGGTCGTCGAGATGGATGATGGCTCGATCACCGCTGTAGCGCGTTTCCTCTATCCGGCGCTGCGTAATCTCCGCGATCCTTGGCAATCCGATCTGCCTGGCACCTTCCTCGAACCCGTGCATTTCCACATCGAGTTCGAGGTGCTCCCAAAGGGCATCGTGGCGCTGCCACCGGTGCCCCCCGCTGCAAATGAACGTTAGCCGGCGAGTGCTTTGCTTGCGGCTGTGATAAGCCGTTCGAGATCATCGGGATCGGTGTACGAGAATGTGCCGAGTAGGCGACGGTCCTTACCGATAAGCAAGACCCGGGTCGGGTGAAGGATGTTCATCACCGGCTCACCACCCGGCCCGGTGAGAGCACCGGTGGTGTCGGGCCTGATCTCGAAGCTGATGCTCTCCTCGACGATCCTCGCGACTTCAATAGGGTCGCCGGTCAGCAGGGCCCAACGCTGGAGATCCAGTCTGAGCCGCGCCGCATAGCTCGAGAGAACTTCGGGCGAATCGTGGTTGCCATCCACGCTGATCGCAGCGAAGCGGAGATCCTCTGTACCAGTTTCGGTCGTGGCTGTCCGCTCTGCGCCGGACATCATGCCGATCAGCTGCGGGCAGACTCCCGGGCATCGGGTGAAGAAAAACGCGAGCGCCGTTACCTGACCCTCAAAGCTCTCCGCAGCCACCACGGCTCCGTTGTGATCAGTCAGCTCAAAGTTGGCGAGACGGAAGCCATCCCATGCATCATCGAGAGTCGCTCGCTCGTCGAGTGCTTGATCTGAATCGTTCTTTGGCGCCGGGTTCGACCACATGAAAAACGCCGCGGAAACAAGAGCCGCACCAGCGAGTGCAAGGACAACGTGTATGACGACAGAACGCATGCTTGGAGCAAGTTCCAACTCGGATCAACAGTTTATCTGCCGCGTTTCAAGTGGCGCTAGGGGCACCCAGTGAGCCAGGCGGTGATATAGAAGCCGAGATCATCGAGATCGACCATGCCATCGGGAATCGCGAATCCCTCGGCTTCCGGAAGCGTAGCGCCCGTAGTTGTGAAATCTGCAATCGGGTCAGATGCCAGCCACAAGATGATGAAGATGCCGAGATCATCGAGATCGATCATGCCATCGGGTTCACTGAAGCACTCAGCGCCTGGAAGCGTTGCGCCGGTAGTTGTGAGATCGATCGAACAGAACGGGCTGGCGTACTCGACGGTCACGGGGAGATGGACGCTGCCAGATACCACATAGCTGATATCGTCTATCGAGTTCTCAAGTGGGAGAATCCCGGTATCCAGACCACGAACCGGAACCTCGATCGTGGATCCGATGTCCCCCCCACTACGGGAGATGATGATCGCGTACTCATCGCCCTGAATGAGTATGGGGCCTGTGGCCAAGCTCGCGGGTAGTTCGCCGAGGGTTGCGCCGGGCATGACGGTCGCTTCGGCGAGCGTGACGTTGGACCCGTCTCTGAGTTCGATGCGCAAGTCCGCGTCGCCACCGACCGCGCGGATTTTCGGAAACACAACGCGCGCGACTGTCCCATCGGCGATCGCAGTAAACCGCTGGCGGAAGAGCAGGCCGGTAAAGAAGGTGAGGCTGCCTGCGTCTGGAGCACCGGCCTGGGAAGTGCCGTATCCAATGGCCTCGAATCCCGGACAGGGATCGCAAGCATTCGGGATCCCATCGCTGTCGCTGTCTAGCAGATCGTTTCCACCGGGGCAGACATCCATGTCGTCCGGCACACCGTCGTTGTCACTGTCGGCCTGGGCAACTGCCTGCGATACGCCAACAAGAGACAACGATGCGATGACAACCACTCGAGCGAGGCGGATGACTTTGATCGGCATGCTGACTGACCTCCGCTGGCGGGCTCTTCCCAAGAATAGTTTGAACCGGACCGAAGCCCGGGCAAGGCCCGTGAGTGAGGAAAGTTGCACAGTTCTGCCGGATGGACGGTCTGGTCGGCGGTCTGGGGGCTTTCAGTGACCCAGAACGGCCAGAAGATCTCGCTCCCTGACCGCTGGTTAAGGAGTGCCCAGTTTATCGAGACCATCTCGTCGCCAGAGGTACCGATGCCTGCTTGGCCTTGGGGCGAGTTTGAGCACTGCTCCGATTGCATAATGCTCCGCTTTGCTCAAGCTATCAGGAAATGAACTGAGCTCGATCCTGCCCTAAATGCAACCGACGAGCCAAGCGTTTAAGAAGAAACCGAGGTCATCGAGATCGACCTCGCCGTCTGGCTCGCCGAATCCGGCTTGGCCAGCGAGTGTGGCACCGGTTGATGTCACATCCGCAACGGACGGATCGTTGTTCAGAAAGAAACCAAGAAAATAGCCAAGGTCGTCAAGATCCACGATCTCATCAGGCACGCCGAAGCCTGGCTGGCCGGGCAGGGTCGCGCCAGATGTTGTCAGGTCGGGCGTGCAGATTGTGAAGTTCTCGTCGATGATCTCGAGCAGATAGGCGGCGATGCCGGTGGTGTCGGGGTCGTCTTCACATTGTGGTCCAGCACCGCTGTGAGCGGCGCCGCCAGAGAGCGGCTCATCGATCTGGATCTGGATCGCGTAGGTGTTACCCGGTGTGAGCCCCTCGATCAGGAGTGTTTCACCGCCATCGGCGTCGTCCGCGAGGCGCGTACACGTGCTTCCTGCGTCGGGCAACGCACGGCTGACTCCGCCACCGATGAGTATCAGCGGGTTGCAGTCAATCAGGATCTCGTCGCACTCGAGTGTTCCCCCGGGACAGTCGGTGCTCACGAAACAGGGCCCAGGGAGAACGAGTGTTGGCTCTTCGTAGACCTGGATGAATAGATCCGCGAAGTAGTCGGTACGAATTTCAACCGAAGTACCCATGGGCGTGAATCGATACCAGTCAATGTCGAGCGGCATCGACTCGCTGTACGGATCCCGCCCGATTGAGCCCGCCAGTATCTGATTTGTAACGATTTCATCGAACGCGAGCGTCTGCCCGTCGGCGACGTCTGCGTTGCAGCCACGATTCAGATCGATGAACTCTGCTTGAATGAATGCGGTTCGTGTGAAGTACGCACGCTGCTTAAGGCGCGGAGCGCCAGTCACGGAGTCAAACTGGAGGTTGCCTTCCACATCTCGGATCTGGAATGACGCTTGGAGGAGAAATGTGTTGGTGTTGCTTGGATCTTGGACCAGGACTGGTTCCCCATCGATATCAACCAAGGGATCGCCGGTAAGCGGGTTGGCCGCCTGGATCTGGTTCAGCCCACCTGGAACAGGATGATTGAATTCGTCGATAAGGTCAGAGAACCGGGTCTGGCCATTGGGCCAAGTCTTGATGAGGTTGCCGCTCATGCCGTCGGAGACGAAGACCGGGCTGCCCAGCTCATACTCGAAGAAGTTCGTGCGACACCGGTCACTCTGCAACTGGCTTGCAAGGGAGGTATCAACCATTGGGCAGGTGAAAATCTCTACATCACCCCACCACAGTCGCAGGTTGCCGGAGAGACAATCGACATTTTGCTCGAGCCCGGCCCTAGTCGATAGCAGATAGAACACTCCCGGATAGACCACAGCGCTGCTCAAGCTTTTCTCACAAGCTCGACCACCACCGTCGGACACATCAACCACGCTGGCGCAATCGAAGCCCAGCGACATGTCAGGGAGTCCCGTCATTGGATCGAGCTTGCCAGTCGCGCTGAGCACCTCGTTGTGGAACCCCTGACCCGCTGTAACGGTCCAACGCACGATCGCCGGCTCGGGCACGGTGAACCCGAAATGGTCGTGATCGATCAGATCACCGTCAGTGAATGGATCGGTCACCAGGCGCCCCTCGATCGTTGCGCTAAACGGTAGATTCAATGGCACCAGTGAGGCCGAGAGGTCGTAGCTCGAAGCGCTGTCCGGTGCGCCGCCTGCGCCTGCACCGCTGTAGTTCGGTAGGAAGATATCGCTCTGCGGGGCTCCATTGAGCGGAGTGAAGCTTGGGAGCCAGGCGTCGAACTCTGCAGGGGAGCTTTGTGCGAGATCCGAAAGGCCGGCGCAAAAATCGTTTGCACGGCTCCTCTGCCGCCAATCGACGAGCGGATCGGTAACCCCAAACCCGTCGTTGCAAACACCCATGTCTGGGCTACTCGGGCGGAGCTCATCCTCTTCTTCGATGATGTCAGCGATACCGACGCTGGTGACGATGCCGGTTAGCGGATCTATGTCACTCAACGGAAAGTCCGGACCCGGCTCGACCAGCACATCGCACTGGGTGCACTGGAAAGCCGGCACGGTCGCGATAGTGCCGAGATCTTCGACGCGAAACTCGATCTCGCCCTCAGCCGTCTCACTGAATATCGCAAAGGAATAGGTTGTACCCATCGTTGTCGGCCACTCGACGCGAGGGAACGTCCCGGTCTTATCGAGGTTGTACTCGATTGCGCAAGACTGATTCAGATTGTCGAGGGCACTCGCGGATGCGACGGGGAAAACCTCTCCGACCTGGCAGCTTCCATCGGGTGATGAGCAGTAAACAGCGATCCACCAGCTGCGATCGACCGACTGAGCGCTCTCGGTGCCTGAGAAGCACAGATCAACCGCAAACTCGTTGCCGTTGCCGACAACGCTGTACCAAAGAGGCTGAATAACCGAGAGCTCGCTCACGGTGTTGCCCGCGGGCGATGGCGCCGGATTCGCCACGTTGCTGAACCCGTTGACATCCGAGCAGAAAGTGCTGCCCTTGACGCTAACACCGAATCCACCAAGTGTCGCGATCGCTACAGCTTCGGAACAAGTGTCCTGTACGCCGAATGGCTCGTTGCAGATAACAGATCTGCAGCCCATCGCGACGTAGTCCGTGAGGTTCATCCCCACATCAGTCATGATCAGCGGGCAGTACATTTCGCCAGGTGGGCACGGGTGATTGGGATCCTCGGGGCTGAGGTCGATGTCAACGCACATCGCTGCGTCAACCCCGCGTTGTGTTCCGTTAATAAAGCCTGTTAGAGGATCACCGGTGTCGTGCCATGACTGTGCGTCCTGGAAGACAGTCAGGGATGATGATCCGGAGAGCTGCCAGAAGCTATCAAGCAAGAACGTTGGTGCAAACTCTGGGACCCACTCGACCCAATAGCAACGGCCGACGATCAGGGGCACAGGCGGATGATCAAACGCTACCGCACCGAGGCAGCTCGTGCCAAATCCTGAAAAGTTGAGACAGGTCGAGGACGGAACAGCCCCGATCCCGCTGACAGGGATTGCGTCGCTCGAAAAACCTACGCAGGTCTCTTCGAACCAACGCTCGCCTATCCATTGGAACTTTGCGATGAGCTCCTGCGAGTTGTCGCCGCCTATCCGTGTGAGTGGATCAATCGCAGGCAGGTGTGGGCTGTTCAGGTCGTTTCCCTCAGCGCCGGACTCTTCGTAATAGCGGATGGTCCACTTTGAGGCGCTGAGAAAGTCAGGGTTGGCGAATGCATCGGATTCGAACTCTGGCGTAAGAGGATCATCGATGATCGCCATCGGTCCGAACACTGTGAAACGAACCGAGTCAGCGATGATGAGATCCTCGTTCCTTGTACGCCAGTAGAGGCTATATGGCTCTGATTCCGCCAGAAAGCCTTCTGCAATCGTCCAGGGCTCTCCATAGTTGCCAACCGCAGCAATCGAGCCGATTGGTGCGATGGTGCTCATCACATCCGGAATGCAGTCGATGCTTAAGAAGTCAAAGACATCAGCCGCATTAAGCCCGCCCGGATCAGAAGCTTCGTTCGGAGTGTCGTTGTTCTCGTTAAGACGGGGCAAATGTAGCCCCGATGCCGCGAACTCTCGGAGGTAGGGCTCTAGCGAAACAACCTCGCTCGGATCGCGCGGCGGCTCAGCCAGGGCGAGCCCAGAGAACACACTTGCTGCAAGAACCCCAGAAAAACGCCCGGTACGTGTGCAACGTCCCCGCATCATGCGTTCCCACCCTTTCACGTTGTTGATCTGCGCCCGTTAGGGGCAGCCGACCAGCCAGAGATTCAGGAAGTACCCGAGGTCATCGAGGTCCACCGTGCCATCGGGGACACCGAAGCCGGGTTGCCCCTCAAGCGTGGCACCTGATGTGGTGAGATCAGCGACAGATGCATCGCTGAGCAGGAAGAACGTGAGGAAGTAGCCGAGGTCATCGAGATCGACCGTGCCATCGGGGATACCGAATCCGGGCTGCCCGCTGAGTGTCGCGCCGGTTGTGGTGAGATCGGCATCGCAATCTGTCGCACTCGGATCGATCTCGACCTCGTAGGAATCGAGACCGCCCTCGCACGAGAGACCCGACCCGCTGTTCCCGTTCGGGAACGTAACCGGGGTGTCGTCCATCGCGATCGGCGAAAACGATACCGCCCCGAGCAGCCCTGGCGCGTTTGCCGGCTGGAGGGGCTCACCGAGTTGGAGCCTGAACACATAGGTCTCCCCAGGCACCAGACCCGTGACAGTAATACCGGGGTGTGTGCAGCCCTCTCCGAGCCCGTCGGGGGTCGCGACGAACACCCAGGCCGCAACGAGCGTCAGCGGCTCACAGCCAGCCGCGACAAAGGGCGGGATGACCACGCCGGGACACTCGCTGAACGGTGGCAGATCCTGTGGGATCAAAGCCGGTGCCTCGAAGAGTTCGAGGTAGAGATCCGCGAAGAAGCGGGCATTGATGTCGACCGATGTCGAGGGTGCCACGAACTCGTACCAGTCGATATCCGCACGCCTGGTCGGACTGAACGGATCTTCGCCGATCGTGCCCGCGATCGGTGTGCCATCGGCGACAACCAGATCGAATGCGACCATCTCGCCATTATTCGGATCCGCGTTGCAGCCCCTGTTGGTGTCACGCACGATGGCCTGCTGGAAGGGCGTGCGCTCGAAGTACGGCCGCTCTTCAAGGAGCGGGAATCCGGTCATCTGATCGAACAGGAGGTTCCCGTTCGCGTCACGGCGCTGAAAAAACGCGGTTTGCAGGAACTCGCCCGTAGAGGCCGGAGCGAGCAGTGGCTCGCCATTGGCGTCAACCCTGGGCTCCTGTGTCATTGGGTCGTCCTGCTGGGCAAGGTTAAAGCCGCCTGGAATCGGCTGGTTGAACTGATCGATCAGATCGACGAAACGGAGATCGCCGTTCGGGAAGAGGAGTTGAAGCGGGTTGCCGGGGTTGTTCGGGTCATCGACAAACACCGGCTCCCCCATCGCATCGAACTCAGGGAAGTCGGCGCGGCACTCATCGCTCTGATCCTGGGTCACGGGGGAGGGCGTGACCTGCGGACATGCGAACATCTCCACCTCAGCGAACCAGCGCCGGCCGGTCGGTGATTGGCAATCGATCTGATTCGTGCGATCTGTAGTCATGCTGAGGTAGTAGAACTCACCGGGTACACAGACCGTGCTATTCAGGCTCGTACCGCAGGCGAGCGCTCCACCGCCATCACTGACCGCTCGGCGTGTGCCACAGTCAAAGCCGAGCATCGGATCGCGCTCGCCGCTCAGCGGATCGATCTTGCCAAGTGCGGTGCTAATGGTGTTATTGAAGCCGCTCTCGGCAGTGGCTGTAAACCGCACGATGCAGGGTTCTGAAACGGTGAAGCCGAAGTGGTCTTGGTCGGCGGGCCCCCCACTGTTTCCGCCGAACGGCTCGTCCAGGAACAGACCCTGTAGCGTGGTGGCAAATGGAATGGAAACGGGCTGCAACGCCTGAGTCAGGTCGTAGCTCGAGTCGGCTGAGCCGAGTTGGCCTGGCCCGCCAAAGTTTGGTAAAAAGATATCGCTCTGCGGAGCGCCATTGAGCGGCGTGAACGCAGGAAGGTACGCGTCAAACTGCGCGGGGAAGTTGTTTGCGAGATCCCCCGTGAAGTTGCAGAAGTCATTGGCCCGTGTCTCGATGACCCAGTCGAAGCCATCAACGAAGCCGAACAGATCGGTGCACTGGCCATCGGTCGGGCTGTTGGGGCTCTGCTCATCCTCCCCCTCGACGATGTCGGCGGGCATTGTGGGCAGACCGGGATCGATCGAGAAATCACAATCGGCACACTGGGACGCCGGCGTGCTCGACAGTGTTCCCAGATCTTCAACCTGGAACTCGATACTTCCCTCGGCTAGCTCACTGAATATCGCGAATAGGTAGGTCTGGCCTGATGTGGTCGGAAACTCGAGTCTCGGAAAGTCAGCATCGCCGTCGGGATCAAACTGGAGAACGCACGCGCTATTCAGGTTATCGGTGGATGCGGCCGAAGCAACGGCGAATGCGTCGCCCAGGTTGCTGCACACCCCGCCCTGCGCAGTGCAATACAGCGCGATCCACCAGTTTCTGGACACACCGAGCGAGTCGTCGGTGCCAGGAAAGCACAGGTCGATCGCGAAGTCGTTTCCATTGCCGGTGATGCTGTACCACAGGGGTTGCGCGAATGCGAGGGTGTTGGCTGTGTCCCCGGTCGGTGTCGGGGCCGGGGCGGGAAGACTGTCAAAGCCATTCTGTGCGGAGCAAAAGGTATCGCCCGTGACGCTGCTCGAAAGCGTGATTGGCAAAGCTTCATCGCAGGTGTCCTGGACACCGAACGGCTCGTTACAGGTCACTGAGGTGCAGCCGGCGCTGACATAATCGGAGAGGTTCTGGCCGATGTCATCGCCAGAGGTGCTGTCGATGTTAACGCACATCGCAATGTCCACATCGCGCTGCGTGCCATTGATGAACCCTGTGCTCGGGTTGCTTGTGTCGTGCCATGAGAGCCCATCCTGAGGCACGGTCGTGGAGTTCGAACCGGAAACGGCCCAGAACGACGCAACCTCGACCGAAGGAGCGATCTCAGGCACGCATTCCAGCCAGTAGCAGGTATCGTCAAATACGGTGACCGGATCGTGCTCGATCGCGACAGCCCCGATGCAGGTAGGGCCGAGACCGGTGAAGTTGAGGCAGGTTGGGCTCACACCAACGTCGATCCCTGTGACCGGGACGGCGTCCGAATCAAAGCCGATGCAGGTCTCCTCGAACCAGCCGGTTCCAACCCACTGGAACTTGGCGATCAGATCCTGCGCGTTATCGCCGCCCACAGCCTGAAGCGGATCGATCGGCGGCAGATGCGGGGTGTTTAGGTTCTGTGCATCACCCGATTCGCGGTAATACCGGAATGTCCAGCGTGTGTTTGTCAGAAAAGTTGGATTCTGGAGCAGATCCGACTCAAACTCGGGAGTCACCGGATCATCGAGCGTGCCCGAAGGCCCGAACAGTGTCACACGCGCCGAAGAAACCTGCATGGGCGTTGCAGGAGGCAACTGTGGGTTGAGTCCCACATCGGCAAGGAAGCCTTCGGCGATCTTCCAGGGCGCTTCGAAGTTGTCCAGGCTCGAATGAGAGCCGATTGGAATAACTGTGTTCAATAGGTCTGGGATGCAATCAATGCTGGCGAACGCGGCAACATCAGCCGCGCCCTCAAGCGTCGGGTCGGAAGCGATGTTGGGAGTGTCGTTGTTCGCATTCAGCAAGGAGCGGAAGTCGCCAGTTGAACTGAACGCGGGAACGAGCTCCGCAATCGAGACCGGCTCGCGCGGGTCGGATCTCGGCGTACGATCGCTCTCTGCAATAGCGACACCAGCACTGAGAGCAAGGGTCGCCCCGCCGATCACCCCGAGCGACGGGCGCCGCTCCCTCAAGCACTGCTGATGCATGGACCTGCTCCCGAGCCGCCTCCTGCCCCGCCATATTTGAACGGAAGCGGGATTCCTCTGCAAGGTTCTTCACCGGGTTCGGCTTTGGCTACGGGTCGGCAGGCTTGTGTTTGCGTGAACTCGGGCAAACTGGCCCGATCGTCTTGTGAAATGCCACCCATACGGCCACCGGACAGTGATCAAATTACCGCTACTCGGACCAAGAGCCCCGGTCTCGGGTCGGGTAGATTTCGGGGCACTGGCGCAACGGCGACCAGGAGTATCTCACCTCGCAACCGAGGGCCGCACCGTGACCGCATCAATCCTCCGTGCCGGCTTGCTGGCACTTCTCGTTGGGACCTTGGCGATGGCCTCGGCAGCCGAAGCACATGATGCGCGTGTCGCATCGCTGCTTGAGCAGATGACGCTTGATGAGAAAATCTCCATGCTCCATGCGAACGAGAAGTTCTACGCCGGTGGCGTCGAGCGTCTGGGTATCCCTCGCATTCTCATGTCTGACGGGCCGCATGGCGTGCGGGGTGATGTCGTCCCGCACAGCTGGGAATCGGCGAACCGCCCTGAGGACAGTTGCACTTACCTCCCCGTCGGTACGGTCCTCGCTTCTACCTGGAACCCCGAACTCGGCACCCGGTTCGGGCAGACACTCGGCGCCGAGGCACGTGCGCGTGGAAAAGACGTGATCCTCGGCCCGGGCATCAACGTGATCCGGACCCCGATCAACGGACGCAACTTCGAGTACATGAGCGAAGACCCGCATCTGATTGCCTCGATGGCGGTTCCGGTCATCCGGGGCATCCAAGAGAACGACATCGCCGCGTGCGTGAAGCATTACCTCGCGAACAACCAGGAACTCGACCGTTTCCATGTCAGCGTGGACATGCCGGACCGTGCCATGCGAGAGATCTATCTCCCTGGCTTCAAGGCGGCGTTGCTTGAGGGCGAAAGCCACACACTGATGTGCGCGTACAACCGGTTCAGAGGTGTGCCGTGCTCGCAGAGCCCGATCCTGGGCAAACAGATTCTCCGTGACGAGTGGGGATCAGATGCTGTGTTCATCACCGATTGGCATATTCACGGAATCGAGACCGTTGCCGCCGCGATGAACGGTCTCGACATTGAGATGGGAAGCCCGCTGCCGTATTCGAGCTACGCGTTCGCGGATTCGTTACGGGCCGCAGTGCGCGAGGGGACGGTACCCGAGCGCGTGATCGACGAGAAAGTGACACGGATCCTCGGCATGATGTTCGAGACGAAGATGCTTGGCGATGAGTCGCGCAGCACAGGTGCTTTCAATACCCCCGAGCACCAGCAGGCAGCACTGGACATCGCGCGAGAAGGCATCATCCTCCTTAAGAACGATGGCTTACTACCAATACCGCTCGAAACCCTCAAACGCGTCGTTGTCATCGGCCCCAATGCTGATGCGAAGCACAGTCTTGGTGGCGGCAGCTCGCAGGTCCCTGCGCTCTACGAAATCACGCCTCTCGAAGGCTTGCGCCAGGCCCTGCCCGAGGGATGTGAGCTTCAGTACTTCCGGGGAGTCACCGAACAGCCGCGGGGTCGCGTGACTCCCATGCCCGCGTCGGCGCTGATCTCGGCGGACCCCGGATCGGGCGTGCCAGCATGGAGAGGCGAGTACTACCCAAACCTCGAGTTCGAAGGCAAACCCGTTGTGCGCTATGACTCGACGGTGGACTTCGATCTGGGCGACCGCGGGGGCCTCACGGGCATCGAGCGAACGAACTTCTCCGTCCGCTGGACCGGGACAATCTCGGTGCCAGTCAGTGGGAACTACACCTTTCGGCTTGGGAGCGACGACGGGACGCGGCTGTATGTCGACGGCGAGCGGGTGATCGATCACTGGTGGGATCACGCTTACGAGGTCCGGGAGGCTTCGCTCCAGCTCACCGCCGGTGACCGTCACGAGCTTGTGATCGAGTACTACCAGGCCGGAGGAGACGGCGCCGTCCAGCTCGGGTGGATCCTCCCAGAGCGGCCTGATAGAGGCCCGGGGAGCGAGCAGACGGAGATGATGAACGCCGTGCGCCGCGCCGACGCTGTCTTCTATTTCGGCGGTCTCGACAAATCGCATGACCGTGAGAGCGCCGACCGGACCTCGATGACGCTTCCGTACGGCCAGGACGAACTCATTGCTGAACTGCTCGAGGTGCGCCCCGACACCGTGATCGGCATGGTCGCGGGCAGCGTTATCGAGATGCCCTGGCTCGGCGACGCCCGGGCTCTTCTATGGATGGGGTACGCCGGTATGGAAGGAGGTACCGCCGCGGCTGAGATCATCGGTGGCAAAGTCAACCCGTCTGGCAAGCTGCCGTACACGATGCCCAAGCGACTCGAGGACACACCGGCGCACAGCATCGGGGAGTATGCGTCGGGTGAGGTCTATTACAATGAAGGTGTGTTCGTGGGCTACCGCTGGGCGCAAGAGCACGGCATCGAGCCCAACTTTGCCTTTGGTCACGGGCTGTCGTACACCACCTTCAAGATCTCTTCGCTGCGATCCCCGGGCCGCGTCCGCGCCGGTGAGGCCTGCCGCGTAGAGGCATTCGTGACGAATACCGGCGATCGTGCCGGATCCGAGGTGGTTCAGCTGTACCTCAGTGATATTGAGGCGAGCGTGGAACGGCCGAAGTACGAACTCAAGGGCTTTGTAAAGGTGTACCTGGAGCCTGGTGAGACCCGTGCGATCTCGTTCGAGCTCAACGAACGTGATTTCGCGTTCTGGGACGAATCAGCGAACCGCTGGCACGTTGAGCCCGGCGAGTTCGAGGTGACCCTCGGTACATCGAGCGTTGATCTCCACCTCACCAGCACGCTCGTGGTAGTTGGGTCTAACAGCCGCTAGCACGTGGGGTCAACCCAATGACCGAGCAACTCAAGCCAACTATCGGTTGGCTAGACCTCGGCACGCGTCAGAAGACGAACTGGATCTGCAGCATGAGTGCCAACTGGCCCCCATCACTGTCCTCAACGAGACCGGTCGAACTGCTGGGCCCGACAAGAGAGCTTGATGCGGCCTGATCGTCGGGATAGTAGAGAACCTCAGCGGTCAGTTTGAGTGCCTGGCTCTCGGGAACAACGTAATAGTTGATACCCGCGGAGACCAGTGCGAAGTCGTCACCGGACAATCGGTTGCCGTCCGGGAAGATGTGACCATATCGACCGAATAGCTCGGTGTTGTCATCGACGAACGCACCGCCCTGGACGAGTACACCAAAGTCATCGAACGACATGTCACCGTCGTCGAGCCGCTGCCCGTGGAACGCACCAACTGCATTCCAGCCGTCCCCTTCGAATGAGACATCAGCGGTATAGCCGATCGCGTCCACTGTCCCGCTCAGGCCGGCATCCGATAGACGCCC
The DNA here is from genome assembly GCA_039186605.1 of Planctomycetota bacterium. Classification (GTDB taxonomy): domain Bacteria; phylum Planctomycetota; class Phycisphaerae; order Phycisphaerales; family UBA1924; genus JBCCZZ01. The sequence continues at coordinate 238,775 of JBCCZZ010000003.1, forward strand.
GTCTTGCTGGTAGTACAAACCCGCGCCAAAGAGCGCCCCTGTGTCTGCGCCCCGATAGGAGGTCAGATCCCGATACGCGCCCCAGCCCGCATCGCCCATGCGGCGCTCGTACCGAGTGTTGACCGCGATGTCGGCCTCGCGGCTGCTGGTAAAGTCACTGTTCACCGCTCGCCGACCATCGGTGATCCCCACAAACAGTTGGTCACGCTCTCCCCTGAATCTGCCTTCGACGCCCTGTGTGCGATCGAAACGGAAAACGCTGTGAACCACGCTCCGTTCGATGGCGAGTTGTCGCGTACGGCTCACCTGGAACTCTCGGCTGAAGCCGTAACGGAACTGCCCGATGCGGAGTCTGAAGTTGTCGGTGAAGTCTTTCGTGAATGCAGCGTCGACAAGCTCGAATCTGAAGTCTCCATCGCGAAACTGACCGACCAGGTCGAACTCGACATCCGTCCCTGGGATCGTGCCCGACGCCTTTAGCCGAGTCCGGGCGTTGGTGAAACCGATCGCGCTGTCATCATCCGATCCGGTCTGGTCAGCGTTGAAGTTGGCGAGATACCGGAAGTGGAAATCGGCACCAAACTCGGCAATCGGCGTCTCTTCATCGACCTGGATAGAGCCCGCAAGCGAGGTGGTTGAAAGAAGCGGCAGCAGCATCGCAACCGGGATTCTGATGCCCATCTCGACCTCCTAGTAACACACAGTTACTAGCGCAACAGTATTGGGATCCACCTCCAATTTCACCCAATAGACCCGACAGCTGCCCCACCCAACGGATGCGTTACACCTGATTCGGTTGCTCGGCGGTGCGCCCTCTTCGGGTGTTCCAAGGGGAAGAGTGGCCGTCTCATTCGGCGGATCTGATCATCGCCAATGCGAACGCCGACGACTCCTCTGGGGCGACACGGTTCATATCAGTCTGAAGCAGATCAGCGACGCAGGGCGTCAGCTGAGCGAAGCCCGCTTTCGAGAGTGGAACGCAAGGTTCTGCCCCAGGGGCATGAGGGCCTACTCCAAAGCCGCCTGCCGGACTCGAACCGGCGACCTGCGGTTTACAAAACCGCTGCTCTACCAACTGAGCTAAGACGGCGTGACGGGTGAGTGTATCGGCCGTAGCGGCTGCAGGGCCTACGCGGGCTCAGGCTTGTTTCGGATACAGCGGACGGGGTGGGAGCGTCCGCTCTTGCCGCCCGATATCCAGGAGATGGCGATTAGCCCCGCCCAGCGACCGGTGCGATCGGACCCTCTGGTTCTCCGCGGGGTTGTCCTGCTTACCGGGGTTCTCGCATCGGGAACACTCGGATACGCCTGGATCGAGGGTTGGGCCCTCTGGGACGCCTTCTTTTTCACCCTCGTCACGCTGACCACCGTTGGGTACGGCGACTACGGACTCACCGCAGCCGGCGAACGGTTCACCGCGCTCGTGATGATCGGTGGGATCGGGACGGTCTCGTACACAGGCGGGATGCTCATCCAACGCCTCGTGGTTCGGGCTTCACAGCAGGAGCGCAAGATGATCGATCAGACCGCCAAACTACGGAACCACTTCATCGTGTGCGGACTCGGACGCACAGGCCTCCGCGTGATCGATCGCCTCGAAGAGCGAGGTGAAGCGGCGGTGGCCATCGATCCCGACCCCGAGCGCGTGGCGCACGCCCGGTCTATGGGACTCGTCGCGCTGAGTGGCGATGCAACAAGTGACCTTGGGCTCTCTCTTGTGGGAATCAAGCACGCGTCGGCGATCGCCGCTACAACGTCTTCCGACGCTGTCAACGCCTTAATCTGCCTGAGCGCTCGGGCCGTCAACCCCGAAATCCGGGTTGTCGCTAGAGCCGAGGACAAGGACTCGGTCTGCAAGCTCGAACGCGCAGGTGCAGACGCCGTAATCAGCCCTTCGACATATGGCGGGGATGGCATCGCAGAATCGATGGCACAGGCCGAGATGTCAACACTGCTCCCGGGCTTGCACGGGAGCGATGGCTCGCTTCATTTTGCTGAGCTGGCCGTACGACCTGGCTCAACGCACATCGGACGCACGCTTGCCGAGATCGGGCGGGAACATCGAGACTTGGTCTTCGTTGCTTGGAAGGACCCATCGGGCGAGTGCCGCGTTCGGCCAGATCCGCACCGTCCGCTCGCCGAGGGTGACATGCTGGTGATTGCTGGCAGCGCAAGCCAGCTCAGCACACTTCGGCTGGCGTCGGCGGCCTAGAAACCAAGCATCATACTGAACGGCAGCTTTCCGCCTGCTTATCGAGCTTTCGGTCACTGACAGAAATCGCGGTGCGGAGCTCCTGAGCGAACAGCGATACACGGAACTCCTCAAGCATCCATCGGAGCTTGGTGAGCTCGGGATCCGTGATCCCGCGTTCGGCGTGGACGGCGGAGATCTCTGCGTAGCGGCGCCAGTGTGGGATCAGGGCCTGCATACCGATCCTGTCGCGGTCTACGCCCCCGCCCCGAAGTTTTTCGACCCTGAGCCTTGCGGCAGCGAGGTACCTCGGGAGATGACCGATCCACTCGTGGGGCGTAGCGAGCAAGAACCGAGGCCCCAGCAGCGCGGCGGCCTGGCTCCGGATGTCGGAGATCGCGAGCTGCCACGCGGGTGGGTGGTCGCCATCGAGCGCAAGCGAGAGCTTGTGGTGCTCCGATGCGATCGCCTCGGCAAGTCCGAGCGACGCAAGCGCGTGCTTGGTCAGCGACTGCCAGCCCTGATCGAGACGGGTCTCGAACTCTGCAGCGGTGCGCACCAGCGGGCGACCGGCAACGAACGCACGCTCTGCAGTGAGCTCCGCGAGCTGTGAACGGAGGTCGGCAGCGCTGATAAGTGTCGAGAGCGCGAGTGCGGCGGTATCGAACCCAGGCAGATGATCGATCTGGTGGGTCAGCTCGGCGTTTGCCTGGAGCGCAAAGAGGCGGCGCAGACCGATCCTTGAAGCGGCGTCGGCGGCGGTCTGGGTCTCAAGCAGTCTGACCGAGACACTCTGCCCCTTATCGATCAGCGCCGGGTGTCCCACGACGTTACGCCCGTTCCGGCGAGTCTCTACGCGTTCGGGCAGCTCATCGATGTCCCAGCCGGTAAGCCCATCGATATTGAAGGCTTCGCCGGGGATCTCTGCGAGTACACCCCGGAGATGCTCGCGCAGGCGTTTACGAAGTTCAGCGAGGTCACGCCCTACACCAATCTCACGTCCGTTGCGATCAATCACGCGGTAGCGCATGCGGAAGTGCTCTTCGGCACGCACTTCAGAGAAAAAATCAGCGTCCACGGGCTCCCCGAGCCTGCGGCTGAGGTATCCGGACACAGCGCCCGCGAGGTCGCCTCTACCGAACGTGGCGGTAGCACAGAAGTCTTGAGCAACCTCGGTTGGAGTTCCCAGTGCCCTGCGGAACCGCTTTGGAAGTTTGGCAACCAGGGCTTCAATCTTCTGGGGTAATAGACCCGGAACAAGCCAGGCCCCCCGCTCCTCATCGAAACGCGCGAGCGCCTCAAGAGGAAGCGTGAGCGTCACGCCGTCATCACGCTCGCCGGGCTTAAGCTCATAGCGGATCTTGAGTTTCTCTCCGAATCCGTCCAGGCGATCTGGATAGGCTTCCTGAGAAACCACGGCCGTGTCGCGAGCGAGCGCGTCGGCCTCGGTCATGTGGAGTGCCTCTTCGGGCTGGGCTTTGATCCAGCGATCGAGGCGGTTCCCATCGCAGACGTCAGCAGGTACTCGCTCGTCGAAATAGGCGAATCGTGCTCGCTCATCGGCGAGGAAGTCGGGACGCCTCGTCTTCGCTTCCAACGCTCGCACGCGGGCGAGCACCTCGCGGTTGTGCTTCGCGAACCGCCTTGGTCTGTGAAGCTCGTCGAGCACCAACCCGTGGTGGATGAACAACTCTCGTGCAGTCTCGGGATCGATTGGGCCGAGCCCGACACGCCGACTCTTGACGAGTTCTAACCCGTAGAGCGTGACCTTCTCAGAGACGCTCACCCGCTCTTTCTCGCGGATGTAACGCGGATCCGTGTGGCTCGTCTTGACAAGGTGTGCCCCCGCCTCTTCGATCCATTCGGGCTCGATGCGCGCAACGGTCCTCGCGTAGAGCTTTGTCGTCCGCACAAGCTCCGCGGCGACCACCCAATCGCACTTTTTCCTCGCCAGATTCGAGCCAGGGTGCACGAGGAACCGCACGCCCCGTGGGCCTTCGTAGTCGCCGTCCTCGGTGCGGCGACCAACACTCGAGAGCAGGCCCGGGAGCAGGGCCTGGTGGAGTGTTTCCACGTCCGTCCGCTTGCTGTTGAACCGGAGCTTGAGCTCTCGACTCAGATCCCTGAGTTGGCGATGGACATCGATCCATTCACGCATGCGGATCCACGAGATGAACTGCTGCTGACAGGCGCGGCGGAGCTTACTGCTGCTCAGCTTCTCTTTCTGTTCATGGTAGTGGTCCCAGAGCTTGAGCAGGCTCAGGAAATCGCTCGTCTCATCATGGAACCGGAGATGCGCGGTGTCCGCCTCACGTCGCTTGTTGAATGGGCGATCGCGAGGATCCTGGACGCTTAGCGCACTGGCGAGGATGAGGACCTCGTTGAGACAACCGTGATGATCCCCGGCGAGCAGCATCCTCGCCACCCTTGGGTCGACGGGGAATCTCGCCAACGCGTGCCCCGTGTCGGTGAGCGTGTGCGCGTCGTCAATCGCGCCGAGTTCACGGAGCGTCTCGTAGCCATCCCGGATATGTCTCGGCTCGGGCGGCTCAAGGAATGGGAACGCTTCTACCGCTCCGAGGCGAAGGGCCTCCATGCGCAGAATGACGCTGGCGAGACTCGTTCGGAGGATCTCGGGGGGTGTGAACTCGTCCCGCTGATCGAAATCGTGCTCGGCGTACAGGCGAAGACACACACCGGGGCCGATCCGCCCACAGCGGCCCTTGCGCTGATCGGCTGATGCCCGGCTGATCGGCTCGACCTCAAGCCGCTGGACCTTTGTACGCGTGCTGTACCGGCTGAGTCGCGCGGTGCCCGGATCGATGACAAAGCGAATGCCCGGCACAGTAACCGAGGTCTCTGCGACGTTCGTCGCGATGACAAACCGCCGCGTATTCGGCGTCGTGCGGAACGCGCGGTTCTGCTCTTCGATCGATAGCCGGCCATAGAGCGGCAAGATCTGACTCGCGGCGTAGCGCGGCAGGTGATGACGGCGCAGAGTTTCCGCGGTTTCGCGGATCTCCCGCTCACCGGGCATGAATATCAGAACATCGCCCGACCCGGCCCGCTCGATCTCTCCCGCAGCGTCGAGTACCGCTTCTTGGACAGTTCGGCCGTGGATGCCCTCTTCTGGATCTTCCAAGGGTCGGTATCGAACCTCGACCGGATAGGTCCGGCCTGCGACCTCGATGATGGGAACCTCTTCGCCACTAATCGAGAAATGCTCTGCGAACCGCTCTGGATCGATCGTCGCACTCGTGATAACAATCTTCAGATCGGGGCGTTCCGGCAAAAGATTCCGGAGGTACCCGAGCAAGAAGTCGATGTTCAGGCTCCGCTCGTGCGCCTCATCGACGATGATCGTGTCATACGCGCGGAGCCTTGGATCGCCCTGGGTCTCCGCGAGCAGGATGCCATCGGTCATGAGCTTGACACGCGTCGCGTCGCCGGTCTGATCGCCGAAGCGGATCTTGTACCCGACACCCTGGCCCATTGGCGTGTTCAGCTCATCGGCGATGCGAGCCGCAACAGTCCGAGCCGCAACGCGCCGAGGCTGAGTGTGCCCGATGAGCCCGTCGATCCCGCGTCCGAGCTCGAGGCACATCTTTGGAAGCTGGGTCGTCTTACCGCTGCCAGTCTCGCCGCAGACGACCACGACTCGGTGTTCTGCGATCGCCGCTTTGATCTCATCGCGGCGCGCGCTTACCGGGAGATCCTCGGGATAGGAAATCGACCCTATCGCATCCACCCGGGCCTTTCGCCGGTTTGCGGACTGCTCAATCGCTTCACGGACAGCGCCAATGGCCCGCGGATTTGGCTTTCTGCGGAGTCCCTCGACCCGTCGGCGGAGGGTGCTTCTTTCGCCCGCGGGGCAGTCGCTGAGCCGCGAGATCAGCTCCTGGATGCCATCATGACCAGTCACCGACGATCGTAACCCGTAATGTGCGGCTTGTCGGCGCCGGACCTCGGCATCCGTTAGGCTGCGAGTGGAGGTCCGAATGAAACAGGACCCGGGGCCACAATCGATCTCTGCCGATCCTGGCGCGAGGCCAGCACTCCGCGCGGAGTCTCTCCTCGAACGGTATCGTGAGATCCGCTCAATGAGTGATGCCCTGGCTTCGTCACTGAGTGACGAGGATTGCAATCTACAGTCGATGCCCGACGCGAGCCCGGTCAAGTGGAATCTCGCTCACACGTCGTGGTTCTTCGAGACCTTTGTGCTCCGAGCATACGAAGACCAGTATGAGCCATTTGATCCGAGCTTCGCATATCTGTTCAACAGCTACTACGCCGCGCTCGGGGATCGTCACGCGCGTGACCGCCGAGGGATCATCTCGAGACCCGGCATGGATCGCGTGCGTGCGTACCGTTTCTGGGTCGATGAGCGTGTTGCGGGCTTACTCCGCCGGATCGATTTGCCTGTGTTTGAGCAGACGATCGAGCTGGGTCTCCAGCACGAACAGCAGCATCAAGAACTCTTGCTGACCGATATCAAGCACGCGTTTGCTTGCAATCCGCTACGTCCGACATACCAGGCAATCGAGCACGACCCCGCGGCCGAACCTCCGGAGCTCGGTTGGCTTCCTCTCTCGCCAGCGGTTTACGAGATCGGGCATAACGGAGCTGGGTTCGCGTATGACAACGAGTCGCCGCGTCACCGCGTCTATGCGGGGGATTGTGAGCTCTCTGACCGCCTGGTGACAAACGGCGAATACCTCCGCTTCATGCAGGACGGGGGCTATGAGCGCCAAGAGCTCTGGCTGGATGATGGCTGGTCGTTCGTGCAACGCGACGGCTTAGCGGCGCCGCTCTATTGGCGTCGCCCTGGCGATCGGTGGGTTGAGTTCACGATGAGTGGCGAGCGTGAGGTTGACCCGGCCGAGCCCGTATGTCACATCAGTTTCTTCGAGGCAGACGCCTATGCCCGCTGGGCCCACGCTCGGCTGCCAACCGAAGCCGAATGGGAGGCCGCGTTTGGGCTCGTGCCGGTGCGGGGCCACTTTGCCTCCGCTGGAATCCTCCACCCGATGGCGGCATCGGCTGACCCTGACGGAGGCCCCATGCAGGTGTTCGGTGATTGCTGGGAGTGGACCGGCAGCCCATACAGGCCGTATCCCGGCTACCGTCCCCCTGCCGGCGCCATCGGCGAATACAACGGCAAGTTCATGAACGGCAAGTACGTCCTCAAGGGCGGGTCGTGCTTCACGCCTGAAGGCCACGTGAGACCCACGTACCGAAACTTCTTCACGCCCGAGTCGAGGTGGCAGGCAGCCGGGATCCGGCTCGCCCGCGATCCGGCCTGATCCGAACGCCGGGTTTCTTCGGCAGGAAGCATCCACCCGTGACAACGAACACAGGGACCGGCCCGGACACCGAGCCGGTGCTTATCGACCGCCACCCGGAGCCCGCGGATATGCGTGCAGAGATCCTCGAAGGCCTCGAAGCGGCCGGCCAGAAAAGCACACCCGCCAAGTACCTCTACGATGCGCGCGGCTCTGAACTATTCGACACAATTACCGGGCTGGACGAGTACTACCCGACCCGCACTGAGCTGTCCATACTTGAACAGCACGGGGATGCGATCTCGAGCGAGGTTGGCGCAGGCGCGGTTGTTATCGAGCCCGGTGCTGGCGGATCGCTCAAGATCTCGAAACTGCTGTCCGCGCTCGACCAGCCGGCGGGGTACATCCCCATCGAGATCTCAAGGACTCACTTGGCGTCCCTCGCATCGGACATCGCTAGCGAGTTCCCGACAATCGACGTGGTCTCGATCTGCGCTGACTTTACCCAACCCGTTGAGTTCGATGACGCGGCACCCGAGGGGCGCCGGCTGGTGTTCTTCCCGGGCTCCACAATAGGGAATCTCGATTCAGCCGAACGACACGAGCTGCTCAAGCGGTTCGCTGAGATCATGGGCCCCACCGGCCTCTTGCTCATCGGCACTGATCTCCAGAAGCCGACCGATGTGCTCATCCCCGCGTACGACGATGGAGAAGGTGTCACCGCCGCGTTCAACCGGAACCTGCTGTTTCGACTTAATCGCGAACTGGATGCCGACTTCGCTGTGGATCGATTCCTGCACGAGGCCCGGTACAACGATGAGGCGCATCGGATCGAGATGCATCTGGTCGCATCGCGTGACGAGCGGGTGAAGATCGGGGGCCGCCTGATCGAGTTTAAGGCAGGCGAGTCCATACACACCGAGAACTCACATAAGTTTACGATCGATAGCTTCAACATGGAAGCTGTCACCTCGGGACTTATCCCGATCAAGACCTGGACCGATCCTCGTTCGTACTTCGCGCTCCGCCTCTACCGCTCATCCTGAGCGGGTGGCAGCGGCAAGGCAATCTATGCGTATCTGTAGCTAGGCCTCGTGCGGACGTATTCGCCGACGATGGAACCCGGTCCGACCTTGGGTGGGGCCCACGGAATAGCTCGGTGTGTTCATTGCTGTGGATGGCCCCTAAGCCCTACACACTTCATGTGTCTCTATCGCGTGCCGCATAACGCGACGAACTCACGTTCTGCATCGGGCCTCGACTTCGCCGCCTCGACACGCTGCCACAGGATGCGCCAGCCCGACTGATCAAGCAGGTCCTCGACGACACTCTCTGTCAGTGCGTGCAGATGCAAGTCATCTGTTTGCTGTGCGAGATCAACACGAAGCCAAAGGTTGCCCACCGATGCGACCATCCGCCGCGCCGACTCAAGGAGGAGCGAAGGCTCAGTGACGTGGTCTAGCGCGTTCTCGCAGACGACCATATCGGCCCAGCCCGCCGGTATCGGGGCAGCCTCCGCAGTTGCGGCGATGCGAATGAACTTCGCCTCAAGATCACCCAGACCTTCGCGCTCGTAGCCCTCGCTGAGCGGATCGATCGATGCGGCACACTTCCAACTGAGCGAACCAATGAGTGGCCAGGGCCCTCCGCCGAGCTCGATAGCCGAACGCGCAGCGGCCCAACTATCAAGTTCTTCGCGACCGAGACCCATCGCCGCAGCGAGTGTGGCGAGCCTCATGGCGTGCCAGCCCTGCACGGTGCCGGCCAGGTCCGCCACGTCTTCGAGAACAGATGAGGGATCATCGTTCGTTCTGACCCAGTACGCCAGCTCAGCTCGGAGCCTGTTCGTCGCATGCAGCACGGGCTCACCACCGAGCCCGACAGCGCAGCCTGTGCGGAGGTCGCCGCGCCATACCGCGTGCGAAGAGCGATCCGCGCACGCCACGGCCTCGATCCGTGCAAGCCGGTCGTTGACCTCGACGAGCCCGCCCCTCAAAAGCCTGCCCACGAACGATTTATAGAGGCCCTTGAGCATGCCTGCGATCACTCCGGCGGGGGCGGATCGAACCCGCCCGATGCGTATCATCCCACCCGAAACGCGAAAGGACACGGATGGTTCGCAAGGTACTGCATAGCAAGATCCACATGGGCACGTGCACCGCTGCCCGCCACGATTACATCGGCTCCATCACGATCGATGAGGATCTGCTGGATGCGATCGGCCTCCGTGTCAACGACGTTGTACTCATCGCCAACTGCCGCAACGGCGCACGCTTCGAGACCTATGTTTTTCGGGGCGAACGCGGTAGCGGCAAGATCGAACTCAACGGTGCCTCGGCCCACCTGGTCGATCCCGGCGACAAGCTCATCATCCTCCACTGGGCTTGGATGGACGACGAGGAATACGCCAAGCACTATCCGAAGGTGGTCTTCCCAACCGACGACAACAAGGTAGGAAAGACGATGCAGTACGAGCCGGGTATGGGTTAGCTGCCCGCGCTGAAGAACACCGGCTTTTCGTCCATTGTGAACGGGTCTGTGTGCTCGGCAACTGCTGTTCGGATGTGCTTTGGCACACTGGTCAAGCCGTGCGCCGTAATCCCGTCGAACATTCGAAGCCCGGTCACGCCGCGCTCGTCGAGGATCTTGTCGATGTCCTCCGGCCTGGGCAGATCGAGTTCTTCATCGCTCGCGATCACATAGCTCCAGGGCGAGCCGTACGTGCTCGTCGGCGTAAACGCGCTCATCGTTTGCCTGAAAACGATCTTGATCGTGTTGTAGAGCCGTGCGTGCCGACGAAGCTCGTTCACCGCAACCGGCCCCGCCTGAACGATCAGCACACCGCCGGGTTTTAGCATCGCACGGCACTTCGCGAAGTACTCGGCCGTGAAGAGTGCCTGGCTGGGCCCGTCCTCGATCGGGTCAACCAGATCGCTGATCGCGATGTCGAAACGCTCTCCATCGGGATTTGAAGCCTCCGCGTCCATGTAGGCCAGCGCGTCGCCGATCAGAAGGTCGGTCCGCGGATCGTCGAACGCACCTTGGTGCATCTCGGGCAAGTGCTCGCGGCACGCCTCGACGACATCGCCGTCGATGTCCACCATCTTGACCTTCTCAACGGTCTTCCATCGCAGGGCTTCGCGCACCGTCGCGCCCTCGCCCCCGCCGAGGACTAAGACCGACTTTGGGTTTCCGTGCAAAACGCTGGGCAGTTGGACCAGCGGCTCGTGGTACACGAACTCCTCGCCTGTGCAGCTCTGCCACATGCCGTCCAGAACGAGCGCCTTCCCGTACGCGCCGCTCTCGACGATCTGCATGTCCTGAAAGTCTGTTCGCTTTGCGGCCAGAACCCGGGTGATCCCGTGGGCGTACCCGTCCCAGGGGGTGAGATACTCGATCACCCAGTTCGTGGCGCCGATGCCGTAGAAACCGTTCTCGGTATCCGCCATTTTGCGCTCCAAAGGGCTAGGCGAGACTCGGAAGTACGGCCTCCGCGAGATCCTCGCGGGGCAGCCGATAGTGCGCCGGCGCGGGGCGATCGACGGCCCGTTGGATTGTCTTCAGGCTGTGCCGCTCTGGCCCGAGTTCATTGAGCAGGAGCTTGCACGCCTGCTGTGGATCGGCGCGGTCGCCGCACGTGAAGATGTCAACCGCGGCGTAGCCCAGCTCTGGCCAGGTGTGGATCGAGATGTGGCTCTCGCTCAGCAGCCCCAACGCTGTCACGCCCTGTGGATCGAAGCTGTGGCTTACCTCGCCCAGCCAGGTCGCCCCGGCTTTCTCGACAGACTCGCGCATAAGCAGGAGCAGCCGGCGCTCGTCGTTGAGCAGTTCGGCACAACAGCCGTAGACCTCAAGGATGCAATGACGTCCAACGTGGGCCATACCCTGGCCTCCTTCACGAGTGTCGGGGGATACCGGTGGGGTTGAGCCGGCGTCCCCTTAAGACCCCGCCTTCCAGCCACTCCGGGCTATCCGGCAGACAGACAGCGACGCTCTCGTGACAGGCCGGGATCCGGTTGGCTCGTGCGTGAGCGTCCGGGGCCGTCCGTAGAGTGAGGGCAAGGGTAGGCCGGACTGGACTCTGCAGACAAGCTCTGCGGGCTTGTTGGCATGGCTGATTGGCCGGCACCCGGTAGCCTGAGGCCCCTGTCGGAGATCCCAATGAGCCTGATCCCTCCTCTGCCGCTCTTCCTAGCCGCTGTGTTCTCGCTGGCTGTGCTCCCTGCTGCGTTCGCTCAGGATCCAGGGCTCATCCTTCCCATGCGGGACCGTGCCGAGGTCATTGATCGCTGGCTCGGCGAACGCTTCGAGCGCCTGGTGCCCGAGCTGATGCGAGAGCACGACATCGACATGTGGGTCATCATCGGCCGCGAGTACAACGAAGATCCGGTCCTTCGGACTATGCTGCCCGCCACTTGGCTCAACGCTCGTCGCCGAACCATCTTGGTGTTTTACGACCCTGGCCCAGGCAGCCCGATCGAGAAGCTCGCTGTGGCGCGGTACAGCGTCGGTGAGCACTTTGAGGCCGCGTGGGATCCCGACACGGAGCCCAACCAATGGGCCCGTCTCGTCGAACTGGTTGAGACACGTGACCCGGACCGGATCGGCATAAATACATCCTCGCTCTTCGCGCACGCAGATGGCATCTCGCACACGGAGCATGAGGCCTTGCTCGCGGCTCTCCCTGAGTCTTTGCACGATCGCATCGTGTCAGCTCAGCCCCTTGCAGTCGGCTGGCTTGAAACCCGGCTGCCCGAGGAGATGGATGTCTACGCGTCTATGTGTCGTATCGCCCATGAGATCATGTCCGAAGCGTTGTCAGAAGAGGTAATCCAGCCGGGTGTGACAACTACCGACGATGTCAAATGGTGGGCGCGCGAGCGGATCCTTGAGCTGGGCCTTGCCACGTGGTTCCACCCGCTGGTCTCGATCCAGCGGAGCGAGAGCACCACGGATCTCCTGGCGATGGTCTCCGGCGGCGAGCAGGTCATCCAGCGTGGCGACCTCATCCATATGGACCTGGGCATCACCTACCTTCGACTCAACACCGATACCCAGCAGATGGCCTACGTCCTCCGGCGCGGCGAGACCGAGGCGCCCGCCGGTCTCCTCCGAGCATTCGCACGGGGCAACGAGATGCAAGACATCCTGACCGAGCGGTTCGCTGAAGGCCGTACGGGCAATGAGGTGCTGCTTTCCTCTCTCGCGGAAGCCCGTCGCCGCGGGATCGACGCGATGGTCTACACCCACCCTCTGGGGTTGCACGGCCACGCCGCAGGGCCAGCGATCGGTATGTGGGACAAGCAGGGCGGCGTCCCCGGAACTGGCGACGAGACCATCCGCAACTGGACCTGTTACGCAATCGAGCTCAGCATCACCGAACCCATCGCGGAATGGGGAAACCAGCGTGTCAGGATCATGATGGAAGAAGATGCCCTGTTCCAGGGCGGCACCGTCAGCTACATCGACGGGCGCCAGACCGAACTGCACATCGTGCGTTGACGGAGCCTGTCTAGAGCTGAATCCTCAGGGTTTGGACCGAGTTCGCCGGGATAACAACCGGTGCGACCTCATCCCCAATCTGCAAACCAAACTCGATCGGGTTCTTGGTGGTGTTGAGCAGCTGCACGCTGACCAGATCGTCGGAGTTGATCGTTGCGCACGCGTGCAACGCATCTGGATCGAGTCCAGCGAGATTAGTCTCCACCCGCACCGCGACATCCCCCGGCCGGATAGTTCGACTGAACTGCGCCAGAACGTGATAAATCGGTGTGTAGTGGATGTCGCCCGTCTCCCGATCGATCATAATCGGCGCACCACAGAAGTTTCCGACGTGGTTGGGGCCTCCCGTGCTGTCGAGGACGATGTTCCAGTCCACCCAGCCCGTCATCCAGTGGTCGAGGCTGACGATGATGTTTCTCGCGTAGCGATGCACCGGTGTATACATCGCGTGGTCCTCGACCGTCGGCACGGCCCAGGGCGCGGTGTACCCCCAGTCGGTCGCGTTCCTGTTCCACCACCACTCGTCGTTCAGGAACCAGCCCGACTCCTTGAACCCGACCGGATCACCGATGCCCTCCGGGGCATCCTTCCCGAGGTCATCGATGCACCCCTCGGTATGGATGATCGGGTAGCCCGGGAACTTTGCGTTGACGCGTTCGAACACCTCTTCCCAGACGCGGAAGGTGCTTGAGTACCAGTGGACCGCGATGCCGAAGACGTACGGTGCGGTCTCCGGATCGCCCAGGATCGCATCGGTCCATTCCTCGATTCCGTCGCGGTTCTGGTCGTAGATCAGCAGCTTGGTGTCGGCAAACCCACCTCCGTGGAGCGCCGGCCCCAGGTGGTGTTTGATGAAATCGTTCTGGCTCTCGGGCGTGAAGTGCATGCTCTCCCATTGCCCGCTGTTGCCGTGAGGCTCGTTGACCGGCGTGATCGCCCAGATCGGTACGCCCTCGTCCTCGTATGCCTGCAGGTACTTCACGATGTAGTCCGCGTATGTGGACTCATGCTCGGGCTTGAGGTAGCCGCCGGTGCCCTGCCAGTTGTTCTCCGCGGAGTGCGGGATGAACCACTCCTCGATGGTCTTCATCCAGGGCGGCGCAGTCCAGGCCGAAGCGATGATGCGGAGTTCACTGTCATCCTGATCCGCCTTGATCGCCATCGCTTCCTCGATCATCGGGAGCAGGTCATAGCTCGGGTCCTTCACGCCCGGGTACTTGTTCGTGTCGAAGCCCGCACGATCGGGAGCGATCGTGAACGACGAGAGATCCGAATCTCCCCACTCCTCGGCGTAGGAGTACTTGCCCTCGACCGTGAAATCACAGGATGCGATATGCGTGCGAGTCAGGGTGAAGTTCGCACCGTCCTCGCCATAGATCCGCTCCATGACCTCGCGGCGGCGTTCCGGTTCCAGATGAGCCAGGACGAACGCAGACGACTCAGTGAACGAGGTCCCGATGCCATCGATGGTCTGCTTGAGGTCGGCGGGGTAGATTTTGATCGACACTCCATCCGCCTGCCCGTTCCTGAATACGGCAGGAGCCACCCGCTCCATTTTGCTTCCAGCCTCAGATGTCAGAAGCACTTCGGTCATTCGCGGCGACATCTGGGCGGGCAGGTCACCAGCCAGTGCGGTAACCGCCACGAATGGAATCAGGTAAGAGAAGGTGGGTGTTGTCATCGGTACTCCATCCATCCCCGGAAACCAGCCGGGCCTGGTGATGGTACCGAGCACGGAAGAGCTGGCTGAGAATCCGGGATACTCGCCTGTGCGAGTTCAGGGCCAACTCGATTCAGATGCAGAGGAGGTTGCCAATGCCCAACCGGGCCGGCAGAAGTGGGCGATACAGGTGTGGAGCCCGCCCATCTTAAGCAGCTCATGGGACACGCGACCATCGAGATGACGATGCGTATCTACGTGCACCTCGGTCTGATGGCGAGTGCGATGGCGGTCAGCAGGGCCGAACCGATCCCTCTCCAAGTCCCGCAGCCATCCCAGGCGATCCGTTTCGTACCGGCATAAGCCAAGCCGCATGTTGTCATGGCTGCGTCAATGAACCGCGGTACACCACGGGCTTCTATGGAAGAAACACACCCAAATCGGTGTGCCTTGCGGTCGCAAGCAGGATTGCGGCGGCTGCTGCTAAGCAACAAACAAATCAGCGTTTACGGGGATCGGTCGGCGCCCGAATGCTGCCGATCGGAAGTGGGCGATACAGGACTTGAACCTGTGACCTCCTCGATGTCAACGAGGCGCGCTAGCCAACTGCGCTAATCGCCCGGATATGGTCCTAACGGTATGCCACCAGCCCGCCCGAGCACAGGCCCGAGTCTGAATGGAATTACCCTTTTTCCATTGACTGGCTCCGGACGACTCGCTAGTCTCGCCGCCGGCGGGGAATCCCGCCTGATGAGGACTACCCACCCGTGAACCCCCGACTTACCGCCAAAGTGCATCTCATTACGACCTGCTGGCAGGCGGTCGTTATGTGCTGCACTGACGCGGCGGTCCAGCCGGGCGAAGGGAAGAGCGAGGCCTAGCAAGCCACCCCCTCAAGCTCAGGCCTCAGGGAACACCTGACACCGGACCGCCGCTCACCGACGAGCGGCGGTTTTTCTTTTTGTTCATCACAGACTCAAACCCCTCAGCGAGAGAGATCCAGGAGCACGCCATGCCCATCGCGACTCAGGCCACGGTCGGCATCTACTTCGAGCACCCGACGTGGTTCAGACCCCTGTTCGACGCTTTCCGCCGCCTCGGCGTCGCCGTAGAGCCCATCCATGTCGATGAACTCCGCGACCCAGAGCGCGCCGATCGATTCTCGAATCGGCTCGGTGTCGTGCTTAACCGCATGAGTGTCAGCGCGTACGACCGAGGACGTCCCGGCGCTGTGACACAGGCAAGGCGCTTTCTCCCAGCGCTTGAGTCGCGTGGGGTCCGAGTGATTAATGGCAGCCGCGCGTTCACCGTCGAAACGAACAAGGCGCTGCAACTGGACCTGATCCGGGCCGCGGGCCTGAACGCGCCCGAGACAATCGAGGCACGCTCACCGGGTCTGGCTTTCGAGGCTGCGAGAGCGTTCGGTCTCGATGATGGACGACCCGTCATCATCAAGCCCAATCTGGGCGCGAGCGGTTTCGGGGTCCGCAAGCTCGAGACCACACGCGATGCGGTGCGCGAACTGCTCGATGAACCCTGGGACGCTGGGCCCGACGGCGTCATGCTCGTGCAGCGATACCACCGTCCCCGGGCGAACCAGGTCATCCGGATCGAGGCACTCGGGGGAGAGTTCCACTACGCGGTCAGGATCACAAACCATAGCGATAGCTTCAACCTCTGCCCTGCGTCGGTCTCCCTCGGCGCCGATGGGCAGTCGCTCCGGGGGAGCTCGTACGGTGTTTCGGCTTGCCGGACGGATCTGGCGGCCGAACCGTTCGTCCCCCCCGGGGCGATAAGGTCCCGAGCCGTGGCCCTGCTTACCGATGCGGGGATCGATGTAGGCGGAGTTGAGTATCTCATCGATGACGAGACCGGTGAACCAGTTTTCTACGACATCAATGCAATGAGCAACTTTGTCGCGGATGGACAGCGCCTGCTTGGCTTCGATCCCTACCTGAACCTGGCCAACTACACCCTTTCGCAAAGAGCAACCGCCGCAGCCCTTGTTGATGAGGAGGCCGCATGATGCGATTCGGATACTGGCTCCCTGTCTTCGGCGGCTGGCTCCGCAACATCGAGGACGAGCGAATGACGGCCAGCTGGGGTTACGCAAGCACGCTCGCGCAGCTCGCAGAGGAGCAGGGGTACGACCTCACACTGATCGCTGAACTGAACAATAACGACATCAAGGGGGTTGACGCACCCACCCTCGATGCCTGGTCAACGGCCGCCGCGCTCGCCGCAGTAACTAGACGCCAAGAGATCATGGTCGCCGTGCGTCCGACGTTTCACGAGCCTGCTCTCTTTGCCAAGCGTGCGGCCAACATCGACCACATCAGCGGCGGCCGGTTGAGCCTCAACCTCGTTAGTGCTTGGTGGGCGAGCGAGGCAAAGCAGTTTGGTGTCGGCTTCGATCACCACGACCGACGCTATCAACGAAGTTCAGAATGGCTCGATGTCGTCCGTGGTATATGGCGTGAGACCCCGTTTAGTCACCGCGGCGAGTTCTATTCCGTCGAGGACGCGATCGCGGTACCAAAGCCGGCTTCAGAACCCAAGGTCTACGCGGGAGGCGAGTCGCCGGCGGGGAAGGAGATGATCGCGAATAAATGTGATGCGTACCTGATGCACGGCGATCACGCCGAACGCCTCGCATGCAAGATCGAAGATATGGCTGGCCGGAGGGATCGGCTGGGTCTCCCACCCCTCCACTACGGCGTCGCGGCCTACATCGTTTGCCGCGACACACTCGAAGAAGCACAGGCAGAGCTTGCCCGGATCACCGATGTACGGGCGACCGCACGCGGGTTCGAGAACTACCAAGAGTGGCTCGCGAACACCAAGCTGGATCGCCCGGTCTCCGTTCAGGAGTACTCGGTGTCGAATCGAGGACTCGAAACAGGTCTCATCGGCACCCCCGAAATCATCGCCGAACGGATCACTGAGCTCAAGGCCGCGGGCATCGGTACGGTGCTCCTCCAATGCAGCCCGCAGGCTGAGGAACTGCAGCGGGTTGCAGAGTCCGTTTTTCCTCTGGTTCGAGATAAGCTAACCCAGGTCCAGCCGGTAGTGGCTTAGCGGTCTCTGTGGCTTAGCATCATGCATGATGAAAGCCACCGAAGCCGAAGCCGTCGTCACAGTTGCGCTCATGGCGGCGCTCGCCGATGGCCGTTCCGATCCCTCCGAGCGAGAGCAGCTCAAGGGCCTCTTTGAGTCTCTTGCCGCTGACCACGATCTGCCCTCGCTATCTCAGGTCCACCAGCGCGTCCTGCTGCGCAAGGCCAAGCCTTCCGAGGTACTCGAAGCGATTGAGAGCGACCAGGCGAAGCAGCTCGCATTCGAGATCGCGGTATGTGTGGCCGATGCCGATGGCACCATCACTGCCAAGGAGCAGGACTTTCTTGATGAGCTCGAGCGTCGCTTAGGACTGAATCACGACATCGCGGTCGCGTTCGAGCGTGATGCCGAGGCCGTAGCGATGGCGGAGCCGGAGTCGATCCAAGACATCGAGGCCTTGCCACTGGCCACTGTCGCCCCCGCGCCGGCGCCGAACACCGACGGGCTGATACTGAAGTACGCGATCCTGAACGGGGCACTCGAGCTGCTTCCCCAGAATCTCGCGACGATGGCGATCTTGCCGCTCCAGACCAGGATGGTGTATGCCATCGGCAAGCAGCACGGGCACACGCTTGGTGCGGGCCACATCAAGGAGTTCATCGCGACGCTTGGTATCGGCGCGACGTCGCAGGTCGTTGAGAACTTCGCGCGGAAGGCCCTGAGCAAGTTCGTCAAGAAGACACTCGGCAAGACCGCGGCCACGGCTGTGAAGGTTGCGACAGGGCCGATGATGACATTCGCCACCACATACGCCATCGGCCGTGTCGCTGAGGCGTACTACAGCGGCGGCCGTCAGCTCGCTGCCCTTGATCTCCGGTCATTGTTTCAGCGCGACTTGGCGAAAGGCAAGTCGCTTTACGAGCAGCACAGGCACCAGGTCGACGCGAGCGCAGCCTCGCTGGAGCCAAGCCGCGTACTCGACCTGGTCCGCGGCAAGGCAACGCTCTGAGGGGTTGACACCAAGTGATCCTCTGTTGATAATCACTATCGTAACAAAGACAAATTTTCGGAGATACGAATGTCCACTTCATGCCCCTCCTGCTCATCGCTCCCAACCGTCGGAAACGATGCTGCTGCACTGTGCACCGACTGCGGAAGTGTGGCGGTTGCGGGCGTGTGGCTGAACACGCCGATGCTGCTCACAGGCATCGCAGCGGTTGCCGGTGTCTGGCTCGCGGTGCGCTTGATTCGAGCGACTCGCCAGGGCATTCCCAAACTCGCCCACCAACCAGCCTGAGCACTCGATACCCAGACACATTCAACGGTCTGGTTTACTACCGAGTTCCATCCAGCACGACCGCTGGCACAGGTCCGATCCCAGGGATCACGTTGAACATCCGGAGCACAAACGCCTCCGGATCACGTGCGTCGAGCTGCAACTGCCAGCCCCAATCCGGCCCATCCCCAGCGGGATATGTCCCGAACAGGCGTACCACCCCTTCGTGCTGGTAGCCGTGGAACACCATCTCTTCCTTCGCGTGCCACGTATCGGTCCAGTCGCCCCGGAGCGCGGCAGGCTGACCTGAAAGCCTCAACACGCCGGTGTGACCCACGCCCTTATGACTCCATGTGTAGGTGACCTGGTCGCCTTCGACAGCCAGTGTGCCATCTGAGCGAAAAGGCTTGTCCGGATCCATGACCCAAAGGCGATTCGGACCGGCCCATGCACCCGCATGCGAACTCGGCAAAAGCGCCAGGGCGACGGCCTGAGCTGGCTGAGAAGAGCCCATCGGTTGCTCCGCTGGTTGCTGACTAGCAGACAGCCCGTATGAGGCCGCAACGGCGACCGAGAGGGCTGTGATCAGGATTGGGATGCGTGTGAAACTCGGCGCATGCTGTCTGTCCATGTCTCGCCCTTCCCGATGCTTGGCGCAAATACGATGCGTCCAGATTTGCTACTAGTGTGCCAGTATCCGGATTGGAGTGCTCCGTTGCTTCACATTCTTCGCTGATACGTGGAAATGCTGTGATGAGCAGCTTGCTCCGAACTATGAGCTCGACATGATCGGTGATGCCAACGATCGGTGAAGCACCAGGGGGAACCAAGCGATCGATCACAAGCTAGCCCACCCGGCAATACCGCAGGGGCCTCAGATGCCGGGGCCTTTCGCAGACCACCCAAAGCACGTCAGCCTCAGGGCACTCATGCTGTGCTGTGACACCGTCTCGGGGCGGGCCTTGACATGCAAGCCATAGCTTGCATATCATGGAGGCAGATCACAGATGGATGACCTGTTTAGAGCCATCGCCGATCCGACGAGGCGGGCGATTCTTGATGAACTCGTCGAGCGTGACGGGCAGTCACTGTTCGAGCTGTGCGGCCGCTTGGTGATGAAGCACGGAATCGGCTCATCTCGGCAGGCCATCTCACAGCATCTCGAGGTTCTTGAGTCCGCCGGGCTCATCAGCGTGAAGCGAGAGGGAAGGTACAAGTTTCACTGGTTCAATGGCGAGCCGCTGAGAGAGATCTCGGAGCGTTGGCCCACCAAATGACAAAGGAGCTGCTCAAGTGCGACTCAACGGTTATAGCTTGATGGTTGACGACCAGGCAAAGGCACACCGCTTCTACACCGAGATACTGGGCTTCCAGACAAAGCACAACATTGATCTGGGCGAACACAGCTGGCTGACCGTGGTATCCCCCGAAGATCCCGACGGTACCGAGCTCTCGCTTGAGCCGGACGAGCACCCCGCTGCCAAGCCATTCAAGGCCGCGATCGTTGAAGACGGCATCCCATTCACGTCGTTCGCAGTGGACGATGTCGCCGCCGAGCACAAGCGGCTTGAGGCGCTCGGTGTCCGGTTCACCCAAGCGCCCGTGGATTACGGCACCGTGATCACCGCGGTCTTCGATGACACGTGCGGCAACCTCATCCAGATCGCACAAGAGAAAGGCGAATCATGACTTCCTCACCGCTCCGAATCGGCCTGCTCTGCCTTGCACTTTTCTTGCTCGTCGGTGCTGCGACCAGCAGCCGCACGGCTGCAAACCTGGTGGAAGACCAGGCCATCAAGGTCGAGTACCTTGAGATCGTCACGCCAATGGTTGACGAGACCTGCGACACCTTGGCAAAGGCTCACGGCGTGACCTTCGGCAAGCCGATCCCACAGCTAGGCAACGCCCGCACCGCCGTGCTGAGTGACGGTGGCCGGATTGCCGTCCGCGCACCGCTGCGCGCGAACGAAGAGCCTGTCGTGCGTCCCTACGTGCTGGTCGACGACATCGAGGCCGCAGTACAAACCGCCGTTGATGCCGGCGCAACAGTGGCTATTCCACCGCTTGAGATACCCGGACAGGGGACATTCGCGATCTATCTACTGGGCGGCATCGATCACGGCCTCTGGCAGAACTGACCGAAAGTGAGCACCTGTAGACTCCGCAGATGCCATTGTCTTCAAATCGCATCCGCCGCCCACAGTCCAGACGCGTCCTCGCCTTCGAAGGAGTAAATAACGCCCAGGGCATCGCGCTGAAGTGCTACCACATCTCCCGCGTGCAGGAGCCAACTGAGCGGGCCATCTACCTCGCGACCCTTGAGGCCGCTCTTGCAACGACAGACGCCTCCTTAGCCGAGGACACACAGGCCGGTTCTCACCACGGCGCAGGTTTCCTGTGTATCCACTTCGGCGAACATGCGAGCTGGTTGCTTGTGAGCTGGTGGGTAGACGAGTGCATCCTGTGCCAACGGATGTTCCGCGCCGAGTTGGGCACAACCTCATTTGAGGCGTTCAAAACGAACGTGATTGGATGTACATGGGAGCTCGCCGTCCACTGCCACGAACGGGCCGCGTGGGCCCGCCACGTGCTGTACAGCGACGAAGACGAGTGGCTGGACAGGTATCTCAAAGATGTGACCCAGGGCGAGATCTAGCCCATGACGCCCGAGGATTCGACACTCTGTTCCATTCGCAAACTCCCCCTGTTCGCTGCTCTCATCGCTAGCTCTCTCGCAAGATCTTCTCCATCTTGCGGCCCTTTGCCAGTTCATCTACCAGCTTGTCCAGACAACGCGCCTGCCGCGTGAGCGGGGTTTCGATGTCCTCGATTCGGTAGCCACAGATCATGCCCGTGATCAGGTGCGCGTTGGGATTGAGCGTGGCCGATTGGAAGAACTGTGCAAAGGTGGACCTATCCTCGATGTGCTTGCTCAGGGATTGCTCATCGAAGCCTGTCAACCACTCGATTACCTGGTGCAACTCCTCCCGGGTCCGCCCCTTCTTCTCAACCTTTGTGACATAGTGCGGATACACAGACGCAAACGTTAGATCCGCGACACGCTTATCGTGCTCGGGGGTTGTGTTTGGCATGACCTCTCCGCCTAATGGCCCTTAGCGTACCGAGAAAACGCTCACCCTCAGTTCCCGAGGAGAGCGCCTGGGCGTCTGTGCCTGTAGCAGAAGCCCGACGGGCTCCTGCAGCCTTGATTTCTGAACTGGTGACAGACTTGACAAGGCGCCTTCTAATCATATGATGCATATACATCAATGAGTCAAAAAGAATCCGATTCGATCCCACGCCCCTGTGCATGCACCACCGTCAGGACCGTTTCGCGGCTGCTCGCTCGTGTCTACGACGGGGCCCTGCAGGAGAGCGAACTCAATGTCACCCAACTCGCGGTGCTCCGCGCGATCGATCGCATGCGGGGCGAACCGTTGAGCCGGGTTGCGGAGAACCTGTCAATGGACAGGACCTCGATGTACCGCGCGGTTGGCACGCTGGAGGGCAACGGCTGGGTCCGCGTGATTTATGGCAAGGACGCCCGGTCCCGCTCGGCAGTTATCAGCAGTGCGGGGCGTGATGTCCTCGATGATGCCGTGCCGCACTGGGAAGGCATCCAGTCCTCGATCGTTGAACGCTTCGGGCAAAGGCGGTGGCAATCGCTCGTATCCGAGCTTCGAGAGCTCGGAACCGTTGCCCAAGACGTAGAAGCCGGAAGCGCGACGCAAGGCCGAAAGGCAGATACATTGTGAGTCAGCTTGAGCAATCACATCCCGGGAAGCTCGACCCATCGGACTGGGAAGAGATGCGCTCGATCGGTCACGCCATGATCGATGACATGCTCGACTATCTTCGCAACGTGCGAGATCGCCCCGCTTGGCAGAGCCCCTCCGCGGAGGCCCGCAGCTTGCTCATGTCGCCGACACCGCGCACTGGCAGGCCACTCGCCGCGGTATACGAGGAGTTCAAGAGTGCGATATTGCCATACCCGACTGGCAATATCCATCCGCGATTCTGGGGCTGGGTCATGGGCAACGGCACACCGGTCGGCATGCTTGCCGAGCTGCTTGGCGGTGCAATGAACTGTCATGTCTCGGGCTATGACCAGAGCGCCACGCTCGTCGAGAAACAGGTCATCGGCTGGCTCGTCGAACTGATGGATTTCCCGGAAGATGCGGACGGCCTACTCGTCAGCGGGGGAACAGTTGCCAACCTCATTGGGCTGACGGTTGCTCGAAACCATGCACTAACCCACGAAGTACGCAAAGCCGGTATTGGTGGCTCACAGACTGTGGTATATGCATCGACGCAGACGCATGGATGGCTTGACCGATCTTGTGACATCCTCGGGCTCGGCGAGAGTAGCATCCGGACAATCGCTGTCGACGAGAACCATTGCATCAGAACTGATGATCTGCGCCAGCAGATCGACGAAGATCGTGCCGATGGGCTGAATCCGATATGCATTGTTGGTAACGCTGGCACCGTATCGTGCGGCGCGACCGACGACCTGAATGCTCTCGCAGATCTGGCAAAGCATCACGGCATCTGGCTCCATATCGACGGCGCGTTCGGCGCCCTTACAAAGCTCTCACCGAAGTACCGCGTCATTACGGATGGCCTCGAAAGAGCCGATTCCATCGCATTCGATCTACACAAGTGGGGCTACATGCAGTATGAACTTGGTGTAGTACTCGTGAAGAATGGCAACCTTCACGATGGGACCTTTGAGTTCTCGCCAACGTATCTGGACAAGTTTCGTGGCGGAATTGCACCCAACCCGACCGAGTTTGCTTCCAAAGGTATCCAGCTCTCGCGTGGATTCCGAGCGCTCAAAGCATGGATGCAGTTCTCAACCTACGGCACCGACGCAATCGGATCAGCTATCGAACAGAACATCGACCAAGTCGAGTACTTGCGGAAGCTAATCGCTTCCACACCCAACTTGGAGCAGGTCGGCCCATCCACCATGAACGTCGTGTGTTTTCGGTACGTTCCAGAGGGCAAGCATTTGGCTGACACTGATGAGTTCAACATCGAGTTGCTTGTTCGGATTCAGGAGTCCGGCCTCGCCGTCCCATCCAATGCCCGTATCGAAGGCGTCTTCGCGCTTCGTGTAGCGCATACGAACCACCGCTCGACCTTTGAAGATTTCGATGTGCTTATCGAAGCGGTTACAGACATTGCCGAAGGGATGCTCGCAAAGTCGGACTAAGCGGCCCATGCCCTCGTGACGCTCCAGCCGCAGGATCTCGATCATCGAACAGAAAATGAAGAAGGCTTCGGCGATCGCCGAAGCCTTCCATAGCCTAAATCGGGGTGACAGAACTCCAGTTGAACTTTTTGCAGATGGAATCCCTTGCCTCCAGCTGGCCACCTCACTGCTTTCACAGTGAAAGCCTGAGGAAAGGGCTTCGGCCGAGTATTTGGACACCACGGTTCAGAGACGAGTCGGCCAGGTCGGCCCAAAGGACGTCCGGCATGTTCTGCGAGTGGTTCGAGATCTCCGAGCATTCGATGCTGATCGATCTTGCCAACACCGACCTCAGCTACGACTGATCCTTCAACAAAATACTGATTCGGAGCCCCCGCCCACTGGTTCGGTTGAGTTTTTGGATAGCACGGGATCTCCCCCCCGCTGATCGCCCCATGCTGGAACAGACTGCACATGGAGTTGGCTACAGCGCAGCCGAGTAATTGGACACTACAGGGTTTGCTGCATTCAACTACCTCGCTCGCCCACTACTCGTTGGGCTCGATCATGGGCAGACCGAGTCGATCAGCGTCAGAATATAGAGCAGGTCGAAGAAGTCGACCATCCCGTCGCCATTGGCGTCACCAGCGCGTTGCCCCGCTTCAATCGAGCTAATTGCCTGGCCGACATCCATCGAATCAGTTTGTCCGTCGCCGTTTAGGTCACCCGTCGCCAGCGCAGGCGAGCGGCGAGCGTCGGTGTCGAGCGTCACTTGCACATACTGCAACGCGGGCAGATCGCCGAGGTTGAGTCCTGTCGGACTCAGTACGGCGGAGACCGAATCGGGAAGCGGGGGGAGCCACTGAGTGCTGAGCTCCCCCTCCCGCGATAGGAACAAGACACTTAGACCGACCGTATCGCCGGGATCGAGCGGCTGATCGAACGTGTTCCGCGGCAGGAAGAGCTCAAGACCCGACGTTGCCGTCAGCGGGCGAGCGCAGATCCCGCCGATACCATCCGTGTTGGTGTTATCGACCGCAGCTTCGATCCCTGTCGGATTCGAGCCATTGGCGAGTGACGGCTCGTTGGCGTTCAGAGGCACGGTCCCAAGATACGAGAAGCTCGCAAGGGGTCCGATGAGATCAAAGCGATCGATAAACACTGATCCGTCGAACACCGTGACCGCAATCGCGCTGTCAGGCTTGAATCCGGGATCGAACTGCAGACCATCGAGAGCCGACCACCCGTTCTGGAGATCGGGCGGTATCGCGAGCGTGTCGGTGCCCACGTCGGCGATTGAATCAATGAATACGAATAGCGTGCCAGTGTTCGATTCGATGTTTCCGCTTACGCCCAAGTGCAGCCCCCCGGCGGAATGGCTCGCGTACAACGCATCGAGTTGCAGCACGAGGGGATCAGCGGGCGGTAATGACTGGACCGCAATCGGAGGGCTGAAGACAGGATCAACGCCGAGACCGCGGCCATCGACTGGGGAAGATGCTCGAGAAAACAACTCAAATGAGGGCAGCGCAGAACCGTTGAACCCGAATAGTGCCAGGTTCTCGAGCGCGGAGCCCCCGGTTACATTCGGGAGCCACGCCGGTTCCCAGTACGCGACGCCGAGGCCGCGATCGTCGCCGAGCGCTCGGGTGATCTGCCAGACTCGCTCGATGTACGCGGCCTGCCCCGCGGGGGTGGCGGGATACTCGTTCACGACGTCGTCCGGAATGGACTGCGAGCCGACCAGATTCGTTGTCCCGTCGGCGAAGCCGAAGGTCCACGGGTACCCGATCTCAGCCACGATCACCGGCTTGTCTGTCGACTGAAGCACCTGATCAAGCCCGTTCTCCAGGTTCGCGATCTCGTCGTGGAAGTACGGGTAGTACGAGATCGCGGCGATGTCGTAGTCAACACCGCGTCCTTCTAGCTCGCCAAAAAAGGACGGCGCGGGTCCAGGGCCGCCGGAGTGGATGATCACGTACGGATGACGGGTGAGTACAGCCGTGTTGAGCCCATCAATCGCGGCTTCGAGCAGCGTGACAAATGGTCCATAGCCGTTCTGTGAGATCTGGCCGTCCGGCCAGAGCATCCCGTCCTGGATCTCGTTCCCGACCTGCACGAAGGTTAGCGGGATTCCCTCTGCCTCAAACGACTCAGCTACATCGCGGGTGTAGGTCCGAATCCGGTCGGAAAGCTGCAGGAAGTTTAGCGATTGCCACGCGGCGGGCTTGGTCTGCTGCCCAGGGTCCGCCCAGCTGTCCGAGTAGTGCAGGTTAAGCCAGATATCGAGTCCAGCGGCGTCGGCCTCGGAGGCCACCCGCAGCACATCGTCGAGATCGCTGTAGCCTTCAGTTGGATCGACCCAGAGTCGCAGCCGCACGGTGTTGTACCCGACGTCTTTCATTGCGTCTGCAAGCGGAGTCTGGCCTCGGAATGTTGAGTATGTCCTGCCAGAATCCGCGACCCGGCTCACTGACGAAATATCAGCAGCAACGACCCGCTCAAGAGGCTGGGCCGCGGCCGTCGCGCATATGGTCAACGCAGAGGCCAGCACAAATAGGCACAGGCGGTCTTGCTGTCGCATGCCTAATCGCTCACCTCTTCTTCGCATGCACCGGTGGTACTCACCGGTCCAAGTGATTGAGCCAGAGATCCCGCTGCGCGGCCTGGTGGGTTGCGAAGCTCTGGTTTCGCATTTCAGGGATGTCCACGAATATCGGGTCAATATCCATGCGAGAGATCGATCGGGCGCTGGAGTCGATGTAACCGGCGTTAATCCCGGTCTTGTGGCCTTCCTCAAGGAACGCCGATGAGGGCGTTGCATCGGCGATGATAGCGGTCTGCGGTTTAAGCAGGTAGCGCTTCGGGACACCGTCCGTCCATGTCAGCGAGGATGGGAAGAATCGCGGACGTTTATCCTGACGCCAGCCGACCTCGCTGTCTTCGTTTTCGAACGGACGCATCGCGTAGTGAGACTCCGTGTCCTGCCAGTTGTCGGTGCCGGGTGGCCAGTTCTCGAGATTCTCCATTGACCACTGCGGTCCGCGTCGCCCTGGACAGAAAAGGACGTCGTTATTGACCAGCACATCGTCATAGCCGCCTTCCCACAGCTTCCCCCACGAATAGAAGCCGGCGACATCGGTAGTCGTCGAGTCGTACACGGTAAAGCTGTACGCCCATGTCCAGACGTACCCCAGCGGGAGCACGTCGTCGTAGTCGTCCGCGTACATGTTGACCGCAAGACTGAGCTGACGGATGTTGCTCAGGCATCCCGTCTGGCGACTGGCGTCCCGCGCCATCCCTAGCGCGGGGAGCAGGATGGCGATGAGGACCGCGATGATAGCGATGACGACCAGTAGCTCGATGAGCGTGAAGGCCTTGTGAAACCTCGGCATCGTGGGAGCCTCCCTTCGCTGTTCGCGGTTCGTCACGGGCATCCCGACTCGATCGCCCCGATCACGAGGAGCGTGTCGTTGGCATCGAGCTGGCCGTTCTCGTCCGCGTCGGCGGCGAGGTCCCCCGCGTCAAGGAGCCGGCGGTGGTCGAGAAAGTCGAAGAAGTCAGCGACTCCATCCCCGTTCACGTCGCCTGCACAGGGGATCAGACCGATCGTGATATCGACCGCCATATCGAATCCGAGGTCTGAAGAACGGAGCGTCGTATCGGCAAAGACCTGGCCTTCGAAGAGGCCGGAGCTGTTCAGGTCGTTCTCAGCGCCGATGAGGAGTTCCTGCAGTGTCCCGTCGAACTCGGCAAACACGATCGTGACAGGGTCGAGCGTGGCGGTCTCGGAGCCAGCCGGGCCGGCCAGAGTCACAAAGACCGCCTCGTACGCGTTACCCGCGATCAGCGAGGTGCCTTCGAACTCAAACTCGTAGGCCGTGCCGAAGGTGTTGGGCCCGCCGAATCCGTTGTCGGCGGTGTTTACACTGTTCGACGAGATCGCGACGATGTCCGTCGGATCGATGTCCCCCGGAACCCCGCCCCCGTCGTACTCGACGAATCCGAAGAGTGCGGCGTTCGCGTTGTCGATGAGAACGACGTTCGGCAGTTCGTCGCCGTTTTCGTCGCTCCGGGGCATGACGCTGCCTTCTTGTCCGATCGTGCGGGGCCCACGGTCAACTATCGCGAGCCATGTCGCGGTGTCGCCCTCGAACTCCGCTTCGGTTGCAGGATCAGACGGGAAGGTGCCAGCAAAGAAAGTGATGCTGGTCAGGTCGACCGTGGTCGCGTCGGTGATGCCTGCGTCGGCTGGTGCCTGCGACAGGGGGGTGAACGACTGGCCGTAGCCGGCGAGGATTGTCTCTCCTACTGAGTCGAAAAAATCGGTCGTGGCGGGACGGCTGGTAATCGTGTATGTCTGCTGCGGATCGGCGGCGAACAGCGCGACAAAGCGGAGATCGATGACGTCCGAGGACTGGAAGAACACCTCCCCCAGTGGCAGCGTGAGGGCGCCTGCCTCGAAGCTCGTTCCGCCATACGAGCTCGCTGGCAGGAAGTTGCCCATGCCGTCATCAATAAAATCGGTAGACAGCAGGTTCGCGGTCGCGATGTCGATGAGGTTCCCGTCCAAGTCGGTCTCGAGGAACAGCGCCGAGTAGTTGGCGGTGAAGTCGAGCTCGAGGTCATCGAAGTCGAAGACGATCTCACCGCCGTTCCCGGTGATCGAGGTGACGTCAACGGTGTTTGTGGACATGCCAACGACGCCAAGGTTCGTGATGTCCGGGAACGGGGCGTCCACGATAACCAGGCGGGTAACTGTTGAGCCCTCCGCGCCGCCAAAGGCCCCGTCGTCACCCCTGAAGAAAGTGAACTTACGGAGGAAGACGCTCGATGGGCTGCCCGGGTCCGGCTGGGTGCTGAGACTTGGGGAGAACGACTGGCCGAGCGCATCGGTGAAGCTCCCGCCTTCTTCGTGCGCCGAGATAAACTCGTTCGATGCAAGGGCTTCGAATGTTGCGATGAACCGCGCGTCTGTAGTGGCCGACGCCGACGGGAAAGTCGATCCGCTCTGCTCAAAGAGCGCGCTGAAGTCAAAGGACGAGCCCCCGTACTCGCTCTCGGGGACGAAGGTGCCGGTGCCGTCGTCGGCGAAGTTCGTCGATTGCACGCTCGTCAGGATCGGCCCGAGAATCGTGCCGCTGACGTCTGTCTCGTAGAGGACCGCGGCGTAGTTCGCGTCGAAATCGAGCGTCACGCCTCCGAAGAAGGTGAATGGGAGCTCGCCGCCGAATGTCGCCGCGGCTGTCACATCGACCGTGTTTGTTGAGAGCCCCACGATCGTGGGGGCGCTCAGGTCGGGGAAGCTTCCCTCGATGATCGCTAGACGGGTGAGGGCCGACCCGGGAGCTTCGCCGAAGGTGCCGTCACCGCCTCGGAACATCGTGAAGGATCGCAGTTTGAC
Organism: Planctomycetota bacterium; assembly: GCA_039186605.1. Classification (GTDB taxonomy): domain Bacteria; phylum Planctomycetota; class Phycisphaerae; order Phycisphaerales; family UBA1924; genus JBCCZZ01. The sequence goes on from JBCCZZ010000003.1 coordinate 268,344, forward strand.
ACTCGTGGGATCACCCGGGCTAGGCATCGGCATGAGGCTGGGCGAGAAGGACTGGCCGATCACATCGGCCGCGCTGCCTCCGCTGTTGTGCTCGCTGGTGAAGGTGGTCTGGGCGAAAGCGGATCCTGCAGCAAAGCTCGCGAGGACTCCTGTGGCGATTCCGGTATAGCTCAGACTGAGGTCCATGAACGATCTCCCTCGTCACCGGATTGGCACTCCCACTATCGCCAAGTGGGTTGTGGAGTAGTGGAATGCCGATCGATGGTCATTTGAACGTTCAAAAAGATACCCGAATAGCAATCCTGGTCAATACCTGTGTCAGAAAAGTTTCCGCCCCAAAACCCTGACAAATTACGAACTTGGAAGCGTACTTCGTCGCTCGACGACTGCTGGGACATCGGTCGCCAACTCGGTTTCGCTGCGGCACTCTTCCGACTCTGGAGATGGCGCATCGGTCTGCAACCCGCCGCTCGCCAGCAGGGCCAGCAGCCGCTGCACGACCTCGGCGATGCAAATGTCGATCCGTGGGTCGACAGATGTAAGCGGTGGGAAGACGAACTCGCCCTCGGCGGTGTTGTCATACCCAAGCACAGATAGCTCTTCCGGCACCGAGACGCCGCACTCCGCGAGCGCGGCAAGCAGCGCGAAGGCGCACTGGTCGTTCCTGCAGGCGATCGCCGTGGGCCGGTTATCTGGCCCCGTCGCCAGCCAGCGCCGAGCAAAGCGGACCGCTTCTTGGACATGATCTTGGCCGGACGCCTCATCCGGAATCGGGATGAACCACGATGATGCATGCCGGAGCAGATCCCGCCGATCGAGGGCACGCTCCATTCCATCTTGGTTCGAGAAGGTCTTGCCAATGGCCTTGTCCGCGGGCGTCGCTCCGAACAACCCGATCCGTGTGTGTCCCAGCCCGACCAGGTAGTCGATGGCAACCTGGCCCGCGTGCATATCCGCGAGGAGAACGGTGTTCCTAAACGCAGACTGTTCGAGGTTTCCGAACACGACAACTGGCAGCGGCGAGCTCTCGATAACCCCAAGCTGCCCGACGAGCGTGCGGTCCCAGGGGTACAGGGGCCCAGCGATCACGCCGTCGACGCCACTCCCGATGAGACGCCTTGCGAGCTCGCCCGCTCGCTCGACACGCCCGGAGACCAGGATCAGCTGCATCTCAAGATCGTGCGTCGCAAGGGCCTGGTCAACCAAATCAGCGACCCGCGCAAAGAAGGGGTTGGAGAAGCGGCGGGTGAGCACGAAGCCCACCGTCCCGCTCCTGCCAGTCCTCAGGTTCTGCGCGGCGCGCTCCGCGACATACCCGAGCGTGTTCATCGCGGCGACTACCTTCTCACGCGTCTCCGAGGTGTAGAGGTTCGCACGATTCCGGTTGGCAATATCGGAGACGGCGGCGACGCTGACGCCCGCGTACTTCGCGACATCTTTGAGTGTGACACGGCGACCGGGCGGCATCGCCGCAGCCTAGTGGGGTTGCCGCGTCATCGGCAGAGCCGGACGCTGCCGCGCCTTCAGGCGCGTGGGAAAGGTTTGATTTTGAACGTTCAAATGGTACAATGCCCAGCCACCGATGAACGCGTAAACCCGTGGATCCCATAACAGTGCGGCCGAATACCCAGACTCTTGGAATCGATGTATCGCTGCTGCCCGTGATGGAGGCCGCCGGCGCTCGGTATAGCGACTGCGGTCGCGAGCGTGACCCGCTTGAGCTGTTTCGCGAGGTGGGATTCACGACCGCGCGGCTTCGACTCTTTCATACCCCGTGTGGGCGAGGTGCTCAGGTTAACGACTTGTCTTACACCGTGTCGCTTGCGAAACGCTGCGCCGCTGCTGGGTTCGACATTCTGCTGTGCCCACACTTTTCAGATACCTGGGCCGACCCGGGCCAGCAGGCAACACCTAGGGCTTGGGCCGGGCTTGGCTTTCGTGAGCTGTGCCTCGCCGTACAGGAGTACACCCACCGGGTGGTCCGGACAATGTTCGACGCCGGGTGCGGGCCCTCGGTCGTACAGATCGGGAACGAGATCACGGGCGGGTTCCTTTGGGACACCGGGCGGGTCGCCAGCTCTTGTGCCAGCACCGGGGACAACTGGTCGGGAGTCCTCGCCGCCGACGCGCAGCGCTGGGATGCGTTTACGGCACTGCTCCGATCTGCTGTCTTGGGTGTGGAGAGCGGAAGCCGCAATCATGGCTCGGATTCCCCGAGCATCATGCTGCACATAGATCGCGGCGGGGACGAAGAAGCCGCGAGCTGCTTCTTCGACTGGATGAAGCGTTGCCGAGTTCGCTACGACCAGATCGGCCTCTCGTATTACCCCTTCTGGCACGGAACGCTCGAAGATGTGTGCGCGACTGTGACCGGCCTCCACCGAGACTTCGGAAGACCGGTGCACGTCGTCGAGACCGCGTTCCCGGCCGATTCGCACGCGCTGTATTCGGATAAGACCGAGGCGGTCTCGGCGGCGCTCGGTGTCCCTGCATCGCACGGCGTCGACTACCCGATCTCGGACGAGGGCCAGCACGCGTTCGTTGCTGACCTCCTCGACGCGATGACGCGGCACGCGGCGGATGGCTGGGAAGGTCTCACCTACTGGGCGCCGGAATGGATCGAGGTTGCCGGGCACGTGGATGAGCCCGATGCCGAGACCTGCTGGCCCCGGGCGTTATTCAACCGACAGGGGCGTGCGCGCCGCGCACTGGGCGCTTTCCGCAGGTTCTCTGGTCGGTCCGGCCCGTTGGTAGAGGTTGCTCGCGGCAAGGCTGGGGCTCGGATCTGATGTCGGAGTTCATTCTCAACCTGATCCACCGGCCGGAGCTCGTCCCCGAGTACATCGATACCGGCATGCAGGAGGGGAGATCCGAGGAGCTCAGCAAGCGTGAGGTGGTGAGCGAGTCGCTAGATATCTTCCGGCTCCAGCAGCAGATCGCGCATGAGAACGGGCTGAAGACAACGATCCAGATGACATACCCATCGCTGTTCAACGCGGAGGCCTGTGAGCTCGCGAAGCAGCATCAGGCCGAGTTCGGCGATGAGGTCGGTCACACCTTCCTCGGGCTCAACAGCAGGGAGTTCCGCGAGCGATACGGCCGCAAGGACCCTGCGATCTGGCTCTACAGCATGGATGACAAGCGCAGGATCGTGGACGACTCGTTTGCTCGGTTTCATGATGTCTTCGGCGACTACCCGACTTCCACCGGGTCGTACTTCATGGATGCGGAGCTGGTGCGCTACATCAAGGACGAGTACCCCGGCGTCGAGATCGCGGTCGCGACGTGCTTCGAAGAAGGACCAAAGGTCTTTCGGCACGCGAACTACTCGTGGTACACGATCATGGACGGGTCTCCTTGGTGCCCATGGATTCCCAGCAAGAAAAACATCCATGCGATCGCGGATTCGGAGGACGACGACATCGGCATCGTTGCGGTTCCGCACCTATCGCGCGACCTGCTCGCGATCATGGATAACGCGGGCGACATGTGGGGCACGCACCCTCAGAACATCATCCGAGGGCTCAACTATGAGGATGAGAGGCTGCCATACATGTACAACATCGTGGATCAGTACCGGGTGCTCCGCGATCAGAACGGTGGGTACAGCTACAACCTTGTCTACGTCGGGCCGGGCTGGATGGGCAAGGCCGGCCGATGGGAAGCGCCGTATCGCGTGCTTAAGAAGAGCTATGAGGATTTCATCGGGTACTACGGCGCGCTCAAGCGTCGGAGCGAGGTTGTGGATATGACTATGACCGAGTACGCCCGCTGGCATCGAGAGAATCGCCCGCGGAGCGGACCGGAAGTTGCGCTTTGGAAAGACATCGCCTTCGGCACAAAAAACCAGGCTTTTTGGTACGCAGACAGCCAGTTCCGGGTACAGATCGACCTCAAGATGGGCGGCGCGATCACGGATCTCCGTCCATACGCATCAAAGCTTGAGCGGCCGGTCGGTGCTGGAACTCAGGCCAATCAGGATGCGTCATATCCGTTCGTTGTCCAGAGCAGGTACCGCGCGGGACCCTTCGTTCATTACGCAGGTGAGGGTGCGATCAAGAGCTGCAAGGTCCGCGTCGGGGAAGAAGAGGTCGACCTGAGCTCGTGTCGTACGCTCGGGCGGGTCCACCAGCGCGGCGGGACCCGTATTCTCAAGGTCAAGCCGGTCGACATCGAGTTCGAGTCCGCGACGGTAACGATCGCGACCGAGTACGTCTTTGCCCCGAATACCGGAGATATCGTGATCAAACGCCGGCTGCTCTCGGCGACCGAGCCGAACACGGACGTCACGGTCGATGAGTTCTTCACCGGCTGCTGGGGTACGACCGAGTACCCGGAAGACATGAGCGGATGCACGCTCTCGCTCAGTTCCGCGGACGGAGCGGCTGAGAAGATCGAGTACGAGTATCTCAGTCGATCGTATGAGACTGATGATGTAGCGATCGTCGATGCGACATTCCCGATGGTGCAAACCACCGTATCAATCCGACCCGTCGGCGACCGAGATAAGCGAGGCAGCCGAAGGGGCTACATCGAAGAGGGCTACTCGTTTGCCCCAAACCTGAAGATCGGTGTCACCGCCGTGCTTCGCGTTGGTGAGGAGCTTGTGACATGCCTCAGGGTCGAACGGGCGTAATCAACTACCGCTGCCCGCACTGCCTGTTTCGAGCGGTCGACTACGATCTGCTCGTCGATGCAGTGACCGAGCAGTTTTACTGCCGTCGTTGCAACTGGGAGGGTGACGAGCGAGAGATCCTCACGCTATACAGCGTGTACAAGACGCAGTACAAGGACATGCTGCGTCGGTGGACCGTCGACGACATCCGCAAGAAAGACGAGGCGGACTGGGAAGCGCTCGCATAGAGGTTCGCATGGACTCCCCGCCCGCTGTAACGCGATCGGAAGACCGGGTCCCGGTCCGGGAGAAGCTTGCGCTCGGCGTCGGCTCGCTCACCGCGTTCTTCGGCTTTGCCGGTCCCGAGCGGCTGGCCTGGCCGGTCTTGGGCATGCTCCTCGGCCTCGATGGTTGGCTCATCGGTGTCTGCCTGCTCATCCCAAGGCTCTGGGACGCGATCACGGATCCCCTGATGGGGAAGATCTCGGACAACACCCGCTCCGGGCTTGGCCGCCGAAGGCCATACATCCTGCTTGGCGCAGCACTCATGGCGGTCACTTTCATCGCGATGTGGTACCTGCCTGGCGAGGCGAGCGATCGCCTGATCGCGGCATGGTTCGTCGCGTCACAGATTGTCTTCTTTACGGCGTACACAGTCTACGCCGTCCCTTTCACAGCGCTGTCATACGAGCTCACGCCCGACTACAACGAGCGTACGCGTGTCATGGCCTTCCTGGGCTTTTTCCATAAGGCAGGCGAGTTTGTTGGGGGTTGGATGCCCGCGATGATCGTCGCGCTCTCAGGAGTTGTTGCCTCGGAGGCCATCGCGACGGGTGAAGCGGCGTCAACTAGCGAGGGTGAGATGACGATGTCCGGTGTGCAGGCAACAGCCTGGGTACTCGGTATCGGCGTCTTCCTCCTGGTCGGAGCAATCCCCGGTCTCTTCGTGCGCGAACGATTTGCGCAGCCTGTCACGGCTGGCAAGCGAGTGCGTATGACCGAGGCCATTGGCGCGGCGCTCACTAACAGGGCGTTTCTCGTGCTGGTTTCCGTCATTATCTTCAATACGCTATCCGGAATCTTGGCGTCTGGCATCGATCAGTTCGTGCTCGTGTATTACATGAATGGGGGCGACCAGGCCGCCGGTCTGATTCAGAAGGGCGTCCTGACGAGCGGATATGCCTTCGTTGGTTTCGTGTCCATCCCAGTCATCACGTGGATCGCGAACCGAGCGGGGAAGACCGCAGCGCTCTACCTCGTCTACTGGCTTATGGTGATCGGCGGGATCGCCAAGTGGTTCATATTCATGCCTGGCCACTCGATCGTCATGGTGCTCGGTATCAAGGTCGATCCGATCATCCTGATAGACCCGCTGCTCTGCGGTCCCATGTGGGTCGCCGTCAAGATCCTGCTGGCATCGATGATGGCCGACATCTGTGACGAAGACGAGTTCCGATATGGGCAGCGTCGCGAGGGGCTCTTCGGAGCGGCGTTCTCCTGGCTTGAGAAGCTCATTGTCTCCCTCGCAGCACTCAGCACCGGGCTCGCGCTGACCGTGTCGGGCTTCGATGCAGCGCTCGGGGCCGAGCAGGATCCCAGGACATTCATCAGCATGCGGCTGTTCCTCGCAGGCGCGCCCTCGCTAACCGCTCTATTTGCGATCATCGCCCTGCGGTTCTATCCGATCGATGCGGCCAGAGCCGCTGAGACCCGCGCCGCTCTGGAAGCCCGACGCGGTGTCCTCTCGGCCTCGAAGGATGATGGAAAGGGGTCAGACTGATGCTCGGCCTGCCACAGCGCGTCTTCGCCACGGCTTTCCTGGCCGCGTTGCCACGGTTCGGGACACAAGCGACCGCGCAGCCATCGACGCAGGATCTCTACGACACTCCCGAGCGTCAAGCGGCTGTCACGGTGAACCTCGGCGACGAGTTCGGTGTGATCCCTAAGGAGTTGTTCGGAGTCAACCTCTCGTACTTCAACGATATAGACACGATATGGGCTGCGCACGGCATCGCGCAGAGTCTTGCAACTGCCGGGGTTGGGGCGCTTCGGTACCCGGGTGGCGAGGAAACGTCGTTCTATAGCTGGCGTCATCCGGGCGTGAACGGCTACGAAGATATTCACGCGGACCCAACAACACACGGTGATCCGCCCAACCGTGGACCGTTTCAGGTGACATGGGTAGACCCGAGCGAATGGGCTTCGAACGAGTCTTTCATGAGCTTTGACGAGTTTATGGAACACTGTCTCGCTATGGACGCCGAGCCGTTCGTGGGCATCAACATGTCGTCCGGTCGGGCGCACAACCGAGCCGAGGAATGCCTCGAAGACGCGCTTGCCCTGGTGCGCCACGCGACCGAACGCTGGGGGATCGCCGGGGAGGGAGGCGTTCGTTACTGGTTCCTGGACAACGAACCATGGCACGGGAAGGCAGCGTACACGTTCGATATCGAGCGCGAATACGTCCCGGATGTGGTGAGGTACAGCCGGGCTATCAAGGCGATTGATCCTGATGCCGAGATCGTCGTGAATCCGTTCTCTGGTGAGTCGTACAACTTCCGGGAGTACGCGGTCCGAGTGATCCGGGCGATGGGCAACGCGATCGATCACATCGACGTGCACTGGTATCCCGGCTGGGGAATCAGCACATGGGAACTGTGGGCGGGATCCCCGGCCATGAATACCGGCACCAAGTGGAAGCCACGGGAGCATCATCGGACATTCGCCGAGGACTTCGAACTGCTCAGGGGTATCTTTGCCGAGGCCGGCCGTCCTGACCTTGGGCTCATGGCGCTCGAGTGGAATATTGGGCCGAGTACCCCGCTGGTGCCGCTCTCCGATGAAGCATTCGCGCTCATGCACGCTGAGATGCTGATGACGTTCATCGGTGGTGAGCTTGAAGCTGCGTGCCTCTGGACGAATCTGTGGCGTTCAAAGCGCGAGGTCTGGCCGGAGCAAGACCTATTCCCCACGCTCCACGATCAGCAGCCCCCGTTCGGCCCAACCCGAAGCCACGATGCATTCAGGATGCTCTCGCAGCTCGCTGGGTGCCGCCGTATCGCGGCATCCTCGGATGCGACAGATCTGCTTGTCACCGCGGCACGGGCTGATGCCGGTGAGCCGATCGTCGTGCTGCTTAATAAGTCGTCGATGCGGCGTCGTATCACCATCAACCTGGATCCGGGCGGCGCGGTATGGGCATGGGAGTCCGAGTCGTTCGGCGTGAGGCGATCCGATGTCTACTCGGCGATCTATCCACCAGATGATGATGGCACAACAAAGGTCTATGTTGAGCCGTACTCTCTTTCAGTGGTCCGTGGGGCTCTGCCAAGCACGAATGACCTTTTCCCCTGAGCCCATTCCGGCTCATATCTTCGGATCGGCCGGCAATCAGGAGGATCGGACATGGCCAGGAAGCGTCATTCAGCTGAGGAGATCGTGAACAAGCTTCGCCAGGCGGAGGTCGAGCGGGGCAATGGCTCGTCGACACTCGGCTTTGTAGGTATCGACCTTGGCGATACATTAGCTAGTAATGGGCGGGCGAAGTGGTTGAATGCGGGAAACCTGGCTTCGACAAGCCGCCGAAGCCGAAACCTGTCAGCAGAAATGTCGCCCATCAACTGCTCTGCATAAGCCTCCAAAAACCGTGATTCAGATGGGCCAAGAGATTGTGCGCCTCGGTTAGGCCGCTTCTCCGGGCTTTTCACGGATGTGGATGACCGGGTATGCCAGTCTCTGATCTCCACGGACACATGCTTTTCGGACCACAATCGATGGTTCAAGCTCCCCGCGCTCTGTACAGAGGATTGGCTCGGGCAAGACCGGAGCCCCTTCGGCCTCGAGTGGCGTCAGAGTATCATGGGCCGCATGCGGCCTGAATGTCGAGTGCCACAGCAGGTATGCGTCAAGCCGCCGCTGGATGACAGTGGTTCTGGGCACGATGCACGACTTCCACATCCAAGGCTTCAGATCCCGGAACGCCCGCTCGACCTTGGCGTTGAGATGCCAGGTCCGGAGTTTGCAACGGACGTGCGTGAAGCCAAGGCTCTCGATCGATTCGTGGAAACGCTGCCGGAACTGGCTCCCGTGATCGGTCACCAAGAACCGTGGTTCTCCCCCCACTGTGCTCGTTGACCGCGCTTTCAACAACATGAGCGAGATCGTTTGTCGTGGGCCAGCGTCCAAACGCTCGCAGTGCAACGATCCTCCGGCAAAACCCGTCAACCAGAGCCGCGATCTCGATCCGCCGCCAGAGTACACGCACCTCGGTCACGTCAAGATGCCATACCTGGGCTGGCTGCTCAGGGTGCTGTACATGGCGTGGCGCGTGTCACCACACGGCTGCGAGCGGGCCTTTGTCTCGGACTACGAGACTCTTCTTCAAGGATGCGCCTGACCGAGGTCCTGCTGATTCGGATGCCAGCCCGCAAGATGTGCCTTGCGATGGTCCGAGTCCCGAACTCCGGTTCAGGGAAGGCCTGCCGGATCTCACGGACCAGCCATCGCACGCTGCTGTGGATTTTGTTCCAGGGCGGAGCACCGAGCAGCTTCTCAGATCCGACCTTGTCTTCGACCGCTTTCTGCCAGTTGCGGATCGTGTTGGGGTGAACGACAAAACGCTGCCCCGCAATCTTCGCAGACCAACCGCGCAGCCGCATGACATGCAGGATCTTGGCTCACTCCTCGGGCAAAAAATGAGCCCGCTGCTTGGCCGGCTTCCGGCGGCGCTGGCCCCGCACGATTGCGAGCTCCCGCTCCAGCATAGCGGTCTCGCTGAAGAGCACATCGCGCTGGACCATCAGCCCCACTACCGGGGAATCGTGGGCAAGCATCCGCAAGCGTGCGGCCATCGCCGCAAATGCAAACAGCTTCGCAACACGGCTCGCGGCGACCCACAAAGTCCGATCGGGATCCCCCACTACACCACATCCGACAAGAAGTCCGGACGAATACGCCGGGACACCCATAACCATTTTACACACAAATGCTTAGAACCTGCAACACCCCGAGTGGCCCGGACAAATCGGACACCACGAACAGGCCGCACAATCTCATGGCCCACCACGGCCAGGGGATTCAGCAGCCTATTGAGGCCGGTGAGCTAGCAATCAGAGAGATCCAGTGCTCGGACCCGCCAGCTCGGCGCCTGCACGAGAGACGATTCGACATATCTGGGATCGCCCCCGCTCTACTGCATGCCGGTACGTAATGACTCTTGCTTCAAGCTCACACAAACTGTCGTGAAGCCGATTAGCCAGCAATCTTACGCTGCTGGCACCACACCCAGGCCTCAGCCAGGGCCACGGCAGCCGTCGACATCCCTGAGCATCAGGATCAGATCGAACATATTCAAGTTGGCATCATCGTCGAAGTTCAGACCAGGATCGATCGGCGATTCCTGAAGGTCTATCGCGGTGATGAGATCAAGCACATCGACCAGATCGACCTCGCGGTCGCTGTTCACATCGGCGCGATTCGCGGCGTTTGGCAGGCCCGGAGAAACCTCACCGAGCACAACGATACAGGCCGATCCGTTTGGGCTTCGGCCCTCAGTGATATCGTCGGCCTGCGGGCCGAATGTGATCGAGTCGATCTGTGCAAAGCCGTTGTCAGCCCGGTCGAAAAGGCCGATGGCCTCTCCGCCCTTACTAAGCGCAAAATCGGCGTGGAGCGGCCCCTGATCGGTGTCCCCATCGGCCCAGATCAGGAGGTACCCGGCTGAGGGGATAGTAACACCCGCTGGAATTTCCCATTTTGTTGGGTTGGTCAGGTCATCCGTGAGAAAACGCTCACCCAGGTCAACCGCGAATGGTTCGGCGTTGTAGAGCTCAAAGAAATCGTCGTCCTCACCAAACTCATCAAGCGCGACGCCGTCGTTCCCAGCAAGCCACTCGTTGATGAAGACCCTGGGTGTTTCACCAGGCTCGATGAAGCAAGATGTATCGCCGTCATTCGGCGCTTCGGGTGTGACAGCGCAGAAAACCTGCAGTACATCGCTCCCGTCGGGAATCCGACCAAACGACTGGTCCGCGGCGAGCGCAGGGAACGTCAGCGATGAGATGAGCACGGCGCCGTTCGTATCGTTGTGCGAGAGCACGACAGTTTCGCCGGCGCTCGAGAGACCGAAGGTTGCGTGTAGCGGGCCATCTTCCGGATCGTTGTCCGCCCAGACCAGCAGGTACCCCCCGGCAGGGAGCACGGTGCCCACTGGAAACTGCCAGTCCCGCGGCATGCCGGGGTCATCGGAGAGGTACATGCCGGAAAGGTCAACCGCTTCACTTCCTGCGTTCAATATCTCGATGAAATCCTCGAACTGTCCGGCTTCGTCAGCAAGGACGGTGTCGTTGTTCGCGATTACTTCGTTAATCACGAGTCCCGGCAGCGGCGTTGGCATCGGCGTATTCCGCCGCAGGTACTCTGTTCGTTCGGCGATGTAGGGCTTTACGCCCCAGACCCAGGGGGCACCTCCTCCGTATTCAGCGGGAAGTTCGAAAGACGCGGCAAAGTCTGCGCCCGTCCAGCCGAAGTCCATGTTTCCATCCGCGAAGGATGCCTGGTACGCAAGAGGCGTAAGAATCGCACGTAATGAGTTGATGTTTGGTTCGCGAGTCGCAAGGGTAAAGGGACCGTCAACGAACTCAAGCAGCCCAGCGCTAAATGGGGCGAGCGTGTGTGCCGCGTAGACCCCTGGCACGGAAGGCTCGTCGTAGCCTGGAGTTGCCGCGACCGGATTGGAGAGATGGTCGATCCCGGGCTCAACAGCGGCGCCACGGTCGTTCGTTGTGACCACATCAAACGCAAAGGAATCAGATTCGGTAAGCGCTAACGCGGCCATCGGCATGCGGTACCGAGCGATGCCATCGATCTTGCCGCTCAAATCCTGATCGAATCCTCCTGGATTCGAGAATGAGGCGTGAAGAAGGTCCCAGCCGCCGCCGTTCCACTCGTAGAACAAAAACCCGCCGCCACCATCGGTCCATGTACCCAGGAAAAAATCAGCCTCGTTGCTCGTCGTAATAGCTCGGCCCCACGGGTTTGACGTACTTCCACCCGGGCGGGTATCGAAGAAGAATACAATGCGGACCTGGTTCGTCGGTCCGCCTACATCGATCGGACCGGCAACGTTGACATCTAGGAGCACGTTCTCTTCGTCATTCGCCACACCGACCTCAACGAGGTCAAAGTGCGGGTCGGTCGCGGCGTTGAAAGTGTCGCCGGTCGAGTCGACGAACGTCGTGCGCACAGGCTGCGCCGGCTCGCCGGTCGCTCCAACCAGTTCACGGACATAGCGCAGATACTGGTCTCGGTACGCATCAATAGACAAGATCCGACGCACGAGAGGGGGCTCCGCTCCTCCCCCGAACACCGCACCAAAGTCCCACCCGAAGCCTCCATTCCCGAAATCGAGTGGTGGTCGCGTCGCCCAGTCAATGGCAAAGAAATCGACCCCGCCGGTATTGTCGAGGTCGTACGGGATGTACTCGAATCGGCCGGTGTCGGGGTTGGCATATAAGAAGAAGTTGTTCCCGCCGAACCACATGTTGTCCCAGTGGCCGTTGACGCAGTCGACCGCAAGCGACCGGAGGAAGTTGTCCACACTAAAGCGGCCCATGATCTCCGCCGCGAACGTCGGATCGTCGGCAGTCTCAATGAACGAGATGAACCCGGCAAGATCTTCATGCTGGTTCGCGCCGCTGTCGTTTTCAAGTTCGTAGGTTGGAGTACCCAGGCTCGCATACGCGGCGGCATCTCCGGGCGGGACAAATCTGAGATCGGCTCTTGCCCCCTTAAACGCGCACTGGTACAGGTTGCCCGAACCATTACCGAACCAGGCATCCAGGAACTCGTCGTCGATTTGCTCGACATTGGTAAAGACACCGTCAACCAAAGCACCGTCGTTTATGACTAGCCGTGCCATAGACGCTCGCGGCGACGGAACTCCGAAGCTGTTATATAAATCCCACGAGAGCTTCCCCCGGACCATGCTCACATCGTTCTGATGGCCGTTCAGGTTCAGCTTCTCAAGCCCACGCACCTCGCGCCCGGGGACAAACTCGTTAAACTTGAGCTTCCACGACTTCTTGAGAGCGCTCCTGCTCGTGTTGCCGCGTGGACGTATGGCGACATCCTCAATGGTCTGATCGATCCGCGAGTTCACAATCCGGACTGAGCACTCACGGAACGTGTTGTCGAATGGATCCGCGAGCATCGCCGACAAATCAGCCGGATCCACCGTGACGAATATCTCTGTCAACTCATCATCGACAAAGATGACTTCACCGGCCTCGACATACCCCGAATCACCAGTTGGGGATGGCGTCTCGGCGAACACACCCGAAGCAAAGAAACACACAGTTGCGTAGCACGCGATTCTCATTGGCAACATCCTCCAGAACCGGCTACAGGCGGCACGAGACCCGGAAGATTATCGGATGGCTGCGAGAATCGCCGGTCCGACTGCATCGTTGTGCTATCCAAACTCAGCCAAACCTCACAATAGTCTACTGAGTTTTCCAATGTCACTCAATCGTGGCAACCACTCGCCGCCATGAGGCCTGGGGTACTCGCTAGTGACCAGCAAGCCTGACCAGTGCCATCCGGAGCCTCGTCGATGGATTCGACGGTCTCCCACAGAGCCACACCCACTTGGTCCACGGGGACACGCTGTTCACCCGGGGAGTTCTGGGCCTGCCTAACCACCCCGGTCAGGCTACATCCCCGCAGCCCGGACCTGAACGCATATGCGTAGCAGTTCGTTAGCCCAATCGAGGCCGAGCGCCTGATTGCATGATCATCTTCAGCGAGAAGCACATGCGCCGTGCGCTCAGCGAGTACGCCGAGCACCACCAGGAGGAGCGTCCCAAACAGGCCTGGGCAACTAAACTCATAGACTCACCGGACTAGGCATGGAGCGGCCCGGTCACCTGCCGCGAGCGTCTCGGCGGGTTGCTTCGGTTCTAACACAGAAACGCAACACGGCCAGGCTGCACGAAGACACATCACGATGTCTGAACCGCAGCGCGATCGTGGTCCAGCCCGCCCCACCGTTCCTCGAATAGTTGCGCCAGGCCGATCCGACAAGCAAGCGGTTCGGCCGAGAAGACCTCCAGCACGAGCCCTCCGTCTACCTGCTCCCAGAGGTGGGCTCGTCCGACGAGTTTGAGCGGGTTCTTCAACACGATCTTCACAGCGCAGCTCGAAGGCTGGCTCAGAGACGAATCAGCCTGGCCGGCCAAGAGAACATATAGGAATGTTCCGCTATTGGTTCGAGATCTCTGAGTACTCAATGCTTATCGATCTCGCCAATACAGATCTCAGCTACGACTGACTCAACGACAAACTCGTCCCACCGGATGCCTGGTCATTGTTCGGCTGAGTTTTGGATAGCACGGGGTTGGGGCGGACTACGCCACCAAGCGAAGACTGCTCGAAATTGTCTGTTTGAACTGCCGCCTCGATGGCGTAAACCTTGTTCCCACAATGAGAAAGCCCTTCGACGTTCTCGCCGAAGGGCTCAATATTGCAAAGAGTCGGGGTGACAGAACTCCAGTTGAACTTTTTGCAGATGGAATCCCTTGCCTCCGGCTGGCCACCTCACTGCTTTCACAGTGAAAGCCCGAGGAAAGGGCTTCGGCCGAGTATTTGGACACCACGGCTCAGAGACGAGTCGGCCAGATCGGCCCAAAGGACGTCCGGCATGTTCTGCGCGTGGTTCGAGATCTCCGAGCACTCGATGCTGATCGATCTTGCCAATACCGACCTCAGCTACGACTGATCCTTCAACAAAATACTGATTCGGAGCCCTCGCTCACCGGTCCGGCTGAGTTTTTGGATAGCACGGGACCCAAGCTCTCTCTACGCCCAATCCGTAACGATGTCGCCACAACTCCTTTCATGTCAGTTTCTTACGGAGACCCGCGGTGCGCTTGGGTGATTCGTTTCAGCCCCGATGTGAACGATATGGTCAGCCTGAGCACTCGAACCGCGGTGGCCAGGCACGACGGGATTCGTACCGGCTAACTGTAACGATTATTGTTACAGTATTGCTATGACAAGCGACTTCCCCATCGCCCTGCACGTCCTCGGCTTCCTGACCTCGAGAGGGGGCGGACCACTGACCTCGGATCAGATGGCCCAGACCTATGGCACGAATGCGGTTGTGATCCGGCGCGTGCAGAGCAAACTCAGAAAAGCCGGGCTTATCGAGACACGCTGTGGAGCTGGAGGTGGTTGCTTTCTGGGTCGCAAGCCTGAAGACATCAACATGCGCGAGGCGTACGAAGCCGTGACACCCGAGCCACAGCTGCTCGCTCGGCATCCGATGTCGTGCGAAGAGGTGGTGCCGATCGTCGTGGGGCACTTTGTGAACGAGATCTGCAGTGACGCCGAGCAGGCGCTCCTTGAGCGGCTCGAGAGCATCACGATCAAGGAGATGGACAAGACACTCCGGGCTCGATTCCGTAAGGCGTTCCGAGCATCGCGTGACAGTCAGGTAAAGAAGGCTGCTTCATGAGTACGAAATCGACTGATCCCGCTCGCACTGAGTTTGCTGAAACGCTCGGCGATCTTCGAGCAACGTGGCGCCGGCGCGAGAGCCTCACGAGTGCCGTAAACGTGCTTCCACCCGGAGTGATTCCTGATGGGTGATTCGCTGACGAAGCCGTCCTCACTGCCGGAGGCGATGCACGACGCGGTGCGCTTCCGGACTGCCGCTGTTTTGGTGATTTTGCTCGCATCGGGAGGCACCAATCTGATACGGCTGATCGCTTCACCAGGCGTGTCGCTCAAAGACGAACCAGTTGGTGCCCCGATCGCGATGGGTGTACTGATCCTGTACGAAGCCGCGACGCTCATCTGGCTCACGCGCTACTCGGAACGCCGCACCCCGCTGCCCGCCAGATGGGTGTACGCCAACGCCGTAATCGAATCGGCCTTCCCGACCGTCGTGGGATTCGCGATCGTGCTGACTAGCGACACGTCGTTGGAGCTCGTAGGCCTCGGCCCCATCAGCCATCTCTATGCGATTTTCATCGTGCTTAGTGTGCTGCATGTGCGGGCCTCAGTCTCGCTGATAGCGGCCGGGACGGCGTGCTTAGGGCTCTTGGTCATGCTCGCCACTTCAGTTGCGACAGAAGTCACCGTCGTCACGGGCTCGGCGGCAATAAACAGATCTCTCGAAGCCCTATCGGCGGTGTTCGTCCTGCTTGCGGGAGTGGCAGCTGGGCTTGTTGCGCTCCGAATGCGGCGCTATCTCGAAACCGCAGCGAGCGAAGCCGAACGCCGCATCCAAGCCGAACGGGATCTCCAGGCCGCGGCGCTCATCCAACAGAGCCTGATGCCAAGCGAGCCACCACGCGTTCCAGGGTTTGAGATCGTTGGGTGGAATCGGCCCGCCGACGAGACCGGCGGCGATTACTACGACTGGGTCGAGCTCGGAGATGGACGGTATGCAATCTGTGTGGCAGACGTCACTGGGCATGGACTTGGGCCTGCGATGATCACATGCTTCTGCCGTGCATATGCGCGAACGGCGCTGCGAGTCGAAGAGCGTGTCTCATCAGCGGTGCAGAGGCTCAACGAAGAGCTGATGAACGACCTCAGCAGCGGTCGGTTTGTCACCTTCGCGTCCGTGGTCGTGACCCCCGATGAAGATCGTGTGCTCTCGACCTCGGCAGGGCATGGCCCACTTCTCGTCCATCGTCAAAGCGACGGTTCCGTCTCGGAGTTCGGCGCAGACACACTCCCGTTGGGGATCTACACAGAAGATGACGAGGTCTCCCCAATCACACACACGCTGGGAGATGGCGACACATTCCTGATCGTAACGGACGGATTCTTTGAGTGGGC